>NZ_AP031498.1:635000-1882481 GCF_042854845.1 Maricurvus nonylphenolicus
TTAACGCCAGTTAGCGTGGAGCCGTCCTTGAAATACCAGCCTGGTATGTTTGGGGTTCTAACTCAGGTCCGTTATCCGGATCGAGGACAGTGTATGGTGGGTAGTTTGACTGGGGCGGTCTCCTCCCAAAGAGTAACGGAGGAGCACGAAGGTACCCTCAGCATGGTCGGAAATCATGCAATGAGTGCAATGGCATAAGGGTGCTTGACTGCGAGACTGACAAGTCGAGCAGGTACGAAAGTAGGTCATAGTGATCCGGCGGTTCTGTATGGAAGGGCCGTCGCTCAACGGATAAAAGGTACTCCGGGGATAACAGGCTGATACCGCCCAAGAGTTCACATCGACGGCGGTGTTTGGCACCTCGATGTCGGCTCATCACATCCTGGGGCTGAAGCCGGTCCCAAGGGTATGGCTGTTCGCCATTTAAAGTGGTACGCGAGCTGGGTTTAGAACGTCGTGAGACAGTTCGGTCCCTATCTGCCGTGGGCGTTGGAAAATTGAGAAGAGCTGCTCCTAGTACGAGAGGACCGGAGTGGACGAACCACTGGTGTTCGGGTTGTGATGCCAATCGCATTGCCCGGTAGCTACGTTCGGACGGGATAACCGCTGAAAGCATCTAAGCGGGAAGCCTCCTTCAAGATGAGTTTTCCCTAGGACTTTAAGTCCTCTAAAGGGCCGTTGAAGACTACGACGTTGATAGGCTGGGTGTGGAAGCGTTGTGAGGCGTTGAGCTAACCAGTACTAATTGCCCGTGAGGCTTGACCATATAACTGAATCGATTGATGTACTCTTGTTAAAAGAGAAACGACATCAACGCGATCCGGATAGGTAAGTCAAAGAAAGATATGCACAGTCTGAAATACAGAAGACAGCAGTAGATAATTTACGAACAAAAACTTTACAATCCGCCACCCTATTTGGACTTGGCAATAGCAGGCTTCAGATAAGCCATAAGACTACAACCCAATCCAAACCAGTTTGGCTGACGACCATAGCGAATTGGAACCACCTGATCCCATCCCGAACTCAGTAGTGAAACGATTTAGCGCCGATGGTAGTGTGGGGCTTCCCCATGTGAGAGTAGGTCATCGTCAGCCTCTTAAATTAAAAGCCCAGTCGGTTATCCGGCTGGGCTTTTTCTTTGCCTGAAAGAAATGGTAACGGCGGGGTCAGACCCCATTCAACGCACATGCTAAGATACGCCTAACTAACCATTTCAGGCATCACCTATCCTATGCAAGAAGATAAGCAGCGCTGGAACCAGCGCTTTTCTAATAAACCACTCGCTCAGCCAAACCCTCCCGGCTTTATTGTCGACAAGGCTTCTGTATTGACCCGTGGTCGCGTTTTAGATATCGCCAGTGGTGATGGCGCAGCGGCGCTCTACCTTGCTGAGCGGGGCGCTGAACTGGTAGCTGCAGATATCTCTGATGTGGCATTGGAACGGTTACAAACGTTTTCCGTGCAAAGTGGATTACGGGTAGAAACAGTTTGTATCGACTTTGATGAACGTGAGGCGCTATCCGATTTGGGAAAGTTCGATGCTATTGTGATGACTCACTTTAAACCGCCGGTTGCTTTGTTAAAGGCGTTAACGGATTTACTTTTACCGGGCGGGTTGTTGGCTATCTCAACATTTAATCTCGACCATCATAAGCACAAAGGTTTTTCTAAACGTTTTTGTTTGACACCGGAAGAATTTAAAAATGTGGATGAGCGTTTGGCGTGTGAGTTGTATCAATCCGCTAATCGCAGTGGCGATTTTATGGATGACTACCTTTTTCAGCGGAAGGGATAGCGCTGTTAGCGCTCGTCGACTTTAAACGCAATCAAATGGTCGGCTTCGATGTCGATTCCCACTTGATCACCTATTTGATAATCATGATGGCTGGGGAAGGCAGAAGCTACCAGACTACCAGTTGGTAATTTAAGGGTGTAAAGGGTAGAGGTGCCAGCAAAGACTTTATTAACCACCTCGCCCTTTTTAATGCTATCTTCACTGTGTATTACATCATCTGGACGCAGTAGCACTTCAACAGGCGCATCAGGCAACCAATCGTAGCAACGGTTACCGCTGATTAACCCAAGCTCTGTAGCCACAGTATTTGTATCCACCGCATGGCCGGGCAGAAACACACCTTGGCCGACAAAATCCGCGACAAAGCGTGTACTGGGTTCATGGTATAAATCAAACGGGGCAGCCCACTGCTGAATATTACCTTGGTAAACCACGCCAATCTTATCGGCGAAGGCAAAGGCCTCTTCCTGATCGTGGGTCACCATAATGGCGGTAATGTTTAGACTTTTAAGAATTTCGCGGACTTCCACTGCCAGGCTGCGACGCAGATCGACATCAAGGCTGGAAAAGGGCTCATCCATCAACAGTAGTTGTGGTTGAGGAGCCAGTGCCCGAGCCAGTGCAATACGCTGCTGTTGACCACCAGAAAGCTCGTGAGGAAAGCGATCACCGAGTCCTTCGAGTTTTACCAGAGCCAGCATTTCGCGACAGATCCGTTCTTTGTCCTGCGTTGAGTAGTGCTGTAAGCCAAAGGTAATGTTGTCGCAGACGCTTAGGTGAGGGAATAGGGCGTAGTCCTGAAACACCATGCCGATCTTACGCTTCTCTGGCGGCAGCATGTGTTTACGCGTGGAGATAATCTCATCGGCTAGTGAGATGCTACCTTGGGCAAGCGGTTGGAAGCCTGCTATAGCGCGAAGGACCGTCGTTTTGCCGCAGCCACTGGGGCCGAGAAGGCAGCAGATATCGCCTTTGGTAATTTTGAGAGAGAAGTTTTCCACCACGGTGTGATCATCGTAACAACAGCTGATGTTGTCGAGTTGTAGCAGATGATCCATAGGTACTTCTCTTTGCTATTGAGGGGGAGTTCTAAATGGGGCCTGAGAGACTGCCCCACGAAGTGTTGTGGGTACCCGCAGGGCCAGACCCCTTTTCTTAGTTATTCAGAAGCAGGAATTCGATAAGCGCTTTTTGTGCATGCAGACGGTTTTCCGCTTCATCCCAAACCACAGAAATTTTGTCGTCTTCCAATAGATCGGCGCTGACTTCTTCGCCTCGGTGAGCCGGCAAGCAGTGCATAAAGATGGCATCGCTATTGGCGTGGCTCATCATCTCGTGATCAACCTGGTAACCAGCAAATTTTTGCTCGCGTTCTTTCTGCTCTTCTTCCTGCCCCATAGAGGCCCAGACGTCAGTTACAACCCAGTCACTGCCTTTTACGGCGTCAGTTGGGTTGCGCAGGATGGTTACACGATCCTTATTGGCCTCAACTAACTCAGGTGCTGGATCAAAACCTTCCGGGCAGGCAATGCGTAATTCAAAATCACACTGGCGTGCAGCGTTAATATAGGAGTGACACATATTGTTGCCATCACCTACCCAGGTTACGACCTTGCCCTGGGGATCGCCACGCTGTTCCTTGTAGGTTTGAATATCGGCCAGCAGCTGACAGGGGTGATAATCATCGGTCAGGGCATTAATAACTGGCACCCTGGAGTACTGAGCAAAGCGCTCAATCTTGTCGTGCTCAAAGGTACGGATCATCATGATATCCACCATGCGCGATAACACGCGGGCAGAATCTTCAATCGGCTCACCGCGACCCAATTGGGTATCGCGTGGAGACAGGAATAGTGCGCTGCCACCCAGCTGAGCCATACCGGCTTCAAAGGATACACGGGTACGGGTAGATGATTTTTCAAAAATCATCCCCAGTACTTTATTTTTGAACGGTTCGCCTGCGGTGCCCTGTTTATGTTGGGCTTTCATCTCGATCGCGCGGTCGATAACCTGGCGCAGTTCGTCTTGTGATAAATCGAGAAGAGTTAAAAAGTGTCTAACAGCCATAATTGTTTACCGTGTGTGGCTAAAAGGCTTAAGCCTTAATTATAACGCGTTGATCAGAGCAATAACTTTTTCGACGATGTTGTCAGCATCGGCTTGCGACAAAATCAGTGGTGGTAGCAATCGAATGGTATTGCCTGCGGTGACATTCAGCAGTAATCCTGCTTCCATAGCTTTCGCTACCAGCTGTGGACAATCCTGATTGAGCTGAATGCCTACCATTAGGCCCAAGCCACGGATATCAACAACTTTACCGTTACCCTGCAGAGCTTCACCAAATGATTTCAGCAAGTATTGGCCCTGCGCTTCTGCATTTTCAATCAGCTTGTCGTTTACCAGAGTTTCTACGACGGCGCTGGCGCCGTGACAGGCCAAGGGGTTGCCGCCAAAGGTTGAGCCATGATTACCAGGTTGCAGAATTTCGGCGGCTTTACCCTGCGCCAGGCAGGCGCCAATGGGTAAACCGTTCCCCAAACCTTTAGCCGTCGTCACCACATCAGGCTTAATGCCATTGTGTTGGAAAGCAAAGTACTTACCTGTACGGCCATTGCCTGTCTGAATCTCATCCAGCATTAACAGCCAGTCGTTTTGATCGCAGATGTCGCGCAGCTGGTTTAAGTAGTCGCCAGCAGGCACGTTTACACCGCCCTCACCTTGTACGGGTTCGACCAGAATAGCAACGATATTGTTGTTCTGCTCAGCAAGTGCTTTCACCGCCTCTACATCATTGTAAGGCGCATTAACAAAACCACTGACCAGCGGCTCAAAGCCCTGCTGAACTTTCGGGTTACCAGTTGCCGACAGGGTGGCCATGGTACGCCCGTGGAAGCTGCCGTTCATGGTAATAATCGTTGGGCAATCGATGCCCTTCTCATTGCCGTACTTGCGAGCAATCTTAATCGCCGCTTCATTAGCCTCTGCACCGGAGTTGGAGAAAAACACCTTCTCCATACCGGATTGTGAGCACAGTTGCTCGGCCAGCTTTTCCTGCGGTTGGATATTGTAGAGGTTGGACACATGCACCAGGGTTTGGGCCTGCTCGGTAATCGCCTGAGTGAAAGCCGGGTGGCAATGGCCCAGTGCGCAAACGGCAATACCGCTGAGTGCATCGAGGTAGCGTCGGCCCTGATCGTCCCACAGGTGCATGCCTTCACCCTTCACAAGGGTGATAGCTCTCTCGCCGTAGGTATTCATCAGTGCCTGGGTGCTCATTGTCGTTACTCCAACCGAGTTAGTGGATCAGCTCATAAGGCGTATGTCGCTGACCCGTTATGTAGCTTTCAAAAACAAAAACAGGCAGCGCGTGCTGCCTGGAAGACGGGAGATAGTATAAGACAATCAGCGGCTTGTAAATCCGCATAGTACGGGGCTTGCGGAGTATTTTGGGGTGTTTTCCCTTAGGGGTATTACAGGGGCGGCAGGATTAGGTTAAAATAGCGCCTAAATAACCCAGCGAATTACTGGGTTTTTCATTATATGGGCCCCTTCATATGCATAGGCCCAGACCTGCCACCGTGAGAAAGTTAGAGGTTAGATGTCCCCATGGATATTATGGAAACCATCAAAAAGCAAATCGAAGAGAACGACATCATTCTGTATATGAAGGGTTCTCCCAATGCCCCGCAGTGTGGTTTTTCCATGCGTACCTCCCAAGCCATTATGGCCTGTGGCCAGCGTTTCGCTTATGTAGATGTCCTGTCTAACCCGGACATTCGCTCCAACCTGCCAACTTACGCTAACTGGCCAACCTTCCCACAGCTGTGGGTTAAAGGCGAGCTGATTGGTGGCTGCGACATCGTCACCGAAATGCATGAGAAGGGTGAGTTGAAGACTATCCTCGACGAAGCGGCTGCTGATAGCGCCGAATAAAGCTGCCCCAAGCGCTTTGCCCCTTCTAAAAAAGCCCTGCACTCTGCAGGGCTTTTTTGTATCTATCCAAACAACCCATTCTATAACCCCCCCATAGTGCGCATAATTTCGTCTATACGGATAAAGTGGCACCTGCAAATCTAAAGTGTTCTTAGTTGCTATTGATAACAACTATCACTTCTATTAGAATTTGCGCGCTATTTTGCACATATATATCTTGGGGAAGATAAAAAATGTTGAAAAAATCCTTCTTGGCCGCCGCTATCGGTCTGGCTACTGTATCCGCGCAAGCGGCTGAAACCCCATCCATGGAAGAGATGTGGAAATTGATTCAGCAGCAGCAAGCTGAAATCAAAAACCTGAAGTCTCAGCTGAACCAAGCTGAAACCAAAATCGAAGAAACCGAAGTAAAAGTTGCTGCTACTGCTGATGCAGTTGAGCAAGGTGCTGTTCTGGCTAGCAACAGCAAGCTGGCTACACTGGCTTCCTGGGCTGAGAAGACTTCTATCGGTGGTTACGGTGAGCACCACTTCAACCACAGAGACGGCGATGACCAGATTGATGCGCACCGTTTCGTATTGTTCTTCGGTCACCAGTTCCGTGATGACCTGCGTTTCTTCTCTGAGCTGGAAGTTGAGCACGCTCACACCGGTAAAGAAGGTAAAGTTGAACTGGAGCAGGCCTACATTGAGTGGGATTACGCTGAGAAGCACAGCGTACAGTTCGGTCAGTTCCTGATCCCTGTAGGTATCCTGAACGAAACGCATGAGCCAGATACTTTCTACGGTACCGAGCGTAACCCAGTTGAGAAAAACATCATTCCTGCGACCTGGTGGGAAGCCGGTGTTCAGCTGCACGGTGAAGTTGTTCCTGGTCTGAGCTATAACGCTTCTGTTCACAGTGGTCTGAAAATCGACACTGATGCGGGTAAATTCAAAGTACGTGATGGCCGCCAGGGTAACTCTGAGGCTGTTGCAGAAGATTGGGCATTCACCGGTCGCCTGAAGTACACTGGCATTGCTGGTCTGGAGCTGGGTCTGACCTTACAGCATCAGCAAGATGTGACTCAGGGTATTTTAAGCGATGACGCTGATGCTTTACTGACCGAAGTGCACGCATCTTACAACGCTGGCAACTTTGGTCTGCGCGCTCTGTGGGCTGAGTGGGATATCGAAGGTGATTACTTCGAAGCTTTAGGTGCTGACTCGCAGGAAGGTTGGTTCATTGAGCCTTCTTACAAGCTGACCGAGAAGCTGGGTGCTTTTGTTCGTTACTACGAGTACAACAACACAGCGGGCGATTCCTCCTCTGAGGACAACGAAGCATGGCAGTACGGTGTTAACTACTGGCTGCACCCGAATGTTGTCCTGAAGGCTGATGTTACCGACTCTGTTGATGGAGCCGAAGACGATTCCTTCAACCTGGGTGTAGGTTGGTCTTTCTAAGTTAGTCGTTAATACGATTAAACATAGAAACAAAAGGGGCGAATCACTCGCCCCTTTTGTGCGTTTGTAGAAGTAAAAAATGAAAAAACTGATTTTATTGATATGGATAGGTTTGATGTCCTTCGATGCCTTGGCGCAACGGGGCAAATTCCTAACCACCGAAGATTTCCATCAACTTGCCTTTCCTAACCAGGAAATGAAGTGGCAGGCTTTGTGGGTCAACAAAACCCTGAGAGTCGATATGGAAAAGATCCTTAACCACTCGGTGAGAGGTTTACGTATTCGCTATTGGGGCCATGAAAACCGCACGGCCTGGATTTTTGAAGAGATTGGTAAAGAGCTGCCCATCACCGTTGGCGTTGTTGTGGATGGTGACAGTATCGATCAGGTTCACATTATGGAATACCGCGAAAGCCGTGGTGGTGAAGTGCGTTATCCCTTTTTTACCAAGCAGTTTATTGGTGTAAAGCTTGAGCAGAAAGAAGAGCGTGTAAAACTCGATAGCCATATCGACGGTATTACCGGGGCGACGCTGTCCGTGCGTGCCTTAAAGAAAATCGCTACACTAGCGCTTTTCTGCCACCAGCAAACACCTTTTGGTAAGTAATAGAGCACCGTGAACGCCCAGCAGCCAACTTCTCCGCCAGATCAAAAAGCCAAACAGAAACGCAGACGTCGGCAGCAAGTCAGGGCATTTCTATGGCGCTGGCATAGACGCCTGGGATTGGTTGCGGCCATTTTGGTGCTAGTGCTTTCCGTGACCGGCATCGCACTCAATCACACCGAAGCCCTAAAGCTCGATGAATCCCCGTTGCGTAACCAGTGGTTGCTATCCCTCTATGGCGTTGAAGCCCCGGAAATCACTTCCTATGCCTTTGGTGAGCAGTATCTCAGTCACCTTGGTGGTGATTACCTGTACCTTAATAGTGATGAGCTGGCTTACTGCCGCGGTCATTTTGCCGGTGTCGTTTCTATAACCGGCTTGTGGATCGCGGGTTGTGGTGACGAGCTGATACTGATGACTGACGATGGTGAGATTGTTGAGCGTATCGGCAGTGTTTATCAGTTGCCAACATCGCTGACTCGTATTGGCCGCTGTGGCGAATCCCTGTGTTTTGAAGCTGGCGCCCAACGTTATATTGGCGATGTGGATCAGCTTGCCTGGCGTCCTGTGGATAAGGGCGAAAGTGACTGGAGTCAGTCTGTGACATCGCCAGAAACCATCCGCAAGGCGTTAGTTGAGCAGTATCAGGGTGAAGCTATCAGTTGGGAGCGAGTGATGCTTGATATGCACAGTGGTCGAATTTTGAGCGGCTTCGGTGTGGCGCTGATGGACTTGGCTGCCATTGGTTTGATCTTGTTATCTATCTCTGGTTTTACCCTCTGGTATCAAGGCCGCAGACGCTGACCCATTAGTCGCATCGAGCGACCGTTAATCCTCCTGAATTTGCTGAACAATAATAGGGGCCGCTTTCGCAGTTGGCGCTTAAATAGTGGTCTCTTTCACTTTTATAGCAGCTTATGGCGCCCAAAATTACCATTTTCGTACCTTTTGCGGCAGTTGACTAAACTGTCAAAGAACGGCATAAAAGAAGTCTTTGTAAACCCTTGATGAACTTATTCGTTTTAATAATAGGTTATTGATTTTCCAGTACTTTTTGTCGTTCCTAATAACTAAATGTGCAGTCAATTCACTGCACTATAAAGCCACTGAAGGATTAGTCGATAAGCAGGAGATAAAGGTCTGATAGGTCCTATCAAGATGCTATCCAGAAATTAAACCTGAGATTATGGTTGATACCACCTCATTAAATATTCCCGGCTACCGTATTACCCGCCTGTTAGGCCAGGGGGGGATGGCTGCTGTGTACCTGGCCATTCAGGAAAGTTTTGAGCGTGATGTTGCTCTCAAGGTGCTATCACCTGCCATGGCTGTGGATGAAGGTTTTACCGAACGCTTTATTCGCGAAGCCAAAATCGTCAGTCGTTTGGTCCACCCCAATATCGTCACCGTATACGATGTGGGCGTAGCCGATGATCACTACTACCTATCTATGGAGTATGTGCCCGGGCAGGATTTAAAACAGGCACGACATCAGCTCGATTTACCACAGCGCATACAAGCGGTTAAAGATATTGCTCTGGCCTTGGATTTTGCCGGTAAGAAAGGCTATGTGCACCGGGATGTGAAGCCGGAAAATATCATGCTGCATGCCGAAGACGGCAGGGCACTGTTGATGGACTTCGGTATTGCCCGGCCGACTGAAGTCAGTATGGGCATGACCCAAACCGGGACGGCGATTGGCACACCTCATTATATGAGCCCTGAGCAGGCTCGCGGCAAAGCCGTCGATGGTCGCGCAGACCTCTACAGCCTTGGTGTTGTGTTGTACCTGTTACTTGCTGGCGAAGTGCCGTTTGATGCTGACTCTGCAGTAGCCATCGGTATCAAGCATGTTTCAGAACCTATCCCACGGTTGCCGCAGGAATTGCAGGTATTTCAGCCGTTAATTAATACCTGTTTATCCAAAGACCCGGATCATCGCTACCAGAGTGGCAATGAGTTAATTGCGGCTCTGGATGCATTGGATGAAGATCAGCTGGCCAGTGCGGCGGAGGTCATCAAGGTTCGGGTAGAGCATTTCCAGCCCTCGATTGATACGCGTGCGACCACCTTGCCTAGTCCTGCGGTTGATGCTGACACCGAAACCCAACTGGCAACCCAGGTTGTCGTTAAAGATAAAACCCAAGCCATTACCGCAGATCTTAATGACCGTGTTGATACAATCATTGAGCATGGGCGGACACCACTGTGGTCCTGGTTAGCTGCTGCTGGTGTTGCCGTGGCTGTGGTGGGGGCTGTGGCATATCATCAGAAATTACCCGAGCACGCGCGTTTATCGTTGGCAGCAGATTCAAGCGTTGAGTTGCGTAAAGAGATCGTTCAAGACAAACCGCCGTCGGATGCTCAGCAGTTCAAGCCTGTTAATGCTGCGTCAAACGAAGACATTAAAACGGCATTTGATAATGCCACGGCGGTTGTAGCAGAACCAGAAACGCAAGATCCATCACTTGTGACCGAGCACAAGTCAGTGCCAGAGGTTCAGCAGGCGGTTGCAGAACAACCGCAATCAGACAGTGATGCAGTGAGTGCTGCGCCTGCTATAACACCTCCTGCAAAGGCAGCGACTCTTGAAGTTCAGTTGGATGCATTGGCGCAACAGCGAGAACAACTAAACGATGATTTAAGCCTTGCGCCAGCGCTGGCAGATAACTATCGCCAATTGTTAGGGCGCCATCCACAAAATGCAGATGTGCGGGAAGGCTTAAAATCCTTGCGTGATTTCTTTAGCCGCGAGGTGGGCCAGGCATTAGAGCAACGAGATGTGGATCGCGCGCAGTTATTAGTGGATACCGCATCGCAAGCCTTTCCACGCCTAACACAGGATCCGCGTTTTGGCCGTTGGCAGAAACGCCTGCACAAAGCCCAGCAAATGCAGGGGCAGTTGCAGGAGGCTCAGGCTGCCCTGGCGGCGGATAAGCTCAGCGAGGCGTTTACCGCTTTCCAGAAAGCCAAAGCGCTGGAACCCAATAACCCCGAACTCAATAAAGGGATTAACAAGGTTACAGAGCGTTACCGTGCTGTGGCTAAAAAGTGGTTGGAGCAGGGCCAGTGGCGCAAGGCGGCACGGGCTGTGGAAAAAGGTTTGGCGTTATCACCCAATGATAAAACCCTGAAACAGTTCGCCCGGGATGTGAAAACGTTAAAACGTTTGGATGAATCCCTGGCATTGGCTCAAAAGTACCAGCGAGCCGGTAAACTGATTGCCCCTGTGGGAAGCAATGCGGTCGAGCAGTATCGCCAGGTATTATCGCAGCGTGCTAATCATCCTATAGCCCTGCGTGAGCTAGAGGCCATTGAGCAGCAGCAAATCGCAGTGGCGCAATCAGTACAGATGAACGGTGAGCTGGATCACGCTAGTCGTTTGGTTACAGAGTCATTAGCTGCGTTCCCGCAGAGTGCCAGACTACTCTCGCTGCAGCAGGATATTGATAAGGCCATTGCAGAAGCCTATGCAGCAACCCAACCCCGAGTACCCAAAATACTGGTTAGCAATTCCTCGTTATCCAGTATCGTTGATCAGGCTCAGCCGTCGTTGCAGGTGGATCGGGTGATCCATGTGGGCTTCCAGTTTGAGAACTTTGCCGCCGACAGTTCGGTGGTGCAGGCGATTTTATTTGACGGCTCTCGCAGTCTGCAAATTGCCCAGGTACCGGTTATTATCTCGGGGCAAGATGGGGTGCACTTCTTTCGCATCGAGCGACCGGTAGAAGGTTTTGGGGATGGTGGTTATAGTATCGATTTGGTGCTGGGGGAAAAGCGCCTGACATCGACGACCTTTGAGGTAAAAAATAACGCCAGTTTTTAAGGCGTCTTATCCTGAATCGATAAGACAATAGGGAAAATGACAATAATGTTAAATACTAAACGTCTAGGGCTTTCTGGCGTGTTGGTTATGGCGGGATTATTAACCGCTTGCCAGACCACACCCGATATTCAGCAGTTAAAAACAACCAATCAAAACCTTAAGCGTGAACTGGATGTGGCCAGTGCGGAAATCAATCGCTTAAAAGCCCAGGAAAAACGCTTGCAAAGTGAAGTGGCTGAACTCAATCGTGTGATTGGTGTTCTGGGAACAGAAAAGGCTTCCCGAGTCACAGAGTCTTCTACTCTGCGCGGCCAGGTCCGAGGTTTTGTGCAGCAGCAGATTGACGGCTTAAAAGATTTCCTGGTTGAAGGCAATTTGCTGGATTATGTTGGCGGCGAGTTGGTTGAACGCTCTGAGTCGGAAGTTAAACCTTTAATGCTAGTGGACTTGGGTCACCCGATTCCCAAAGCTGGCAGTCTAACCGGTGTTGGTGGCCATTTCTTACGGCCCACCAAAATGACGGTAAAAGTGTTGCGTCCCGTGGACAAAAAGCTGGTGGTTATCTGGCAGAGCCCATTACTGGATGTTTCTTTGCCAGGATTAGTAAAGGTTCCGTTTAAAGTCAGTGTAGGTGTTGAACCTGGCGATGTAATTGCCTACCACTTCCCGCAGGAAACCGCCGTTAGTTTTGATTCTGGTACCGGCAATGTTCGCTATCAGTATGATGATGCGGCATTAGGTTCTGTATTGCGTCCTAATAATTTGTTAGGTGAAAGTAAGCGCCGTGCATATGCATTGGGTGTGTATGGTTTGCTTAATTAGTTTCAGTTTTTTCGGGAAGACGTTCTAAACAAAATTGTGGCGCTTGCGATGTGTCTATACCTTCCTGGACACGCTGTTCGCCATCCATGGCCGCTCTGCGTCGGCGTCCTGCCTCCGAAGGTCCAGGAAGGTATAGACACATCACAAGCTTAATCCCGCCGATTGTGTACTATTCATTTTTTGGTAAAGGCCATATAAAAAAGCCAGCATAATGCTGGCTTTTTTATTTAGGCTGCTGTGGCTTCAGCTATCTTTGTCGGAAACTTCTCAGTAATAAAATCCCCCATTTCAGGTTCTTCCATTTCTTTTTCCCATTGTTTCCAGGTGTAGGGCCACAGAATAGGATCGCCGTCATCATCCAGGTACCAGCTCTTACAGCCGCCTACCCATACGGTGTTAGCCATACCGGCTTTAACGTATTCATTAAAGGCTTTTACTGCTTCGGGTTTGGGCTCGATTGCGTCGAATTCACCTCGTTGCCAGCGCTTGATGACTTTCAGGATATAGCCACACTGTACTTCGCTCATGGCGATAACTGAGTAGTTGCCGATGGGGGTGTTAGGACCCAGCATCAGGAACGAGTTAGGGAACTCAGGTATAAACAGTGAGCGGTAGGTTTGAATTTTTCTCGACCATGCATCATCAATATGTAAGCCGTCTTTACCGCGCATATCCATGGGGCGCATAAAGTTAAACGGTTTGAAGCCGGTGGACAAAATCAGTACATCCAGCTCGTGTTCTTTACCGTCTGCGGTGCGAATACCCTTGGGGGTGATTTCGGTAATACCGTCAGTTACTAACTCAACGTTATCGCGTTGTACCGCATCGTAGAAGGTTTTGTTGATGATAATACGCTTACAACCTACGGCGTAATCCGGCGTTAGTTTTTTGCGTAGCACTTTATCTTTAATGCTAAAGCGCAGGTTGAGTTTGCAGGCGGCACTGAACAGTGCTCGTTGCGGTTGGTGACCGGTTACGGCTTTGGTCATTAGGTGTTGCAGGCCCCAGACATAGGCTGAACGCAGGCGGCGTAAGCGGTTGGGGTTATCACGCAACTTTTGCTTAAACTCTTCGGAGAATTCTTTGTTGCCAAGAGGCAGAATCCACTGGGCCGTGCGCTGGAAAATCGAGAAGTGGCCTGCCTCTTTGGCAACTTCCGGGATGGCTTGAGCAGCGGTTGAACCCGTGCCAATAATACCAACACGTTTGCCTTTCAGGCTGACGCTGTGATCCCACTCTGCCGTATGGAACATTTTGCCTTCAAAGCTTTCAATGCCCTTAATGTTGGGTTTGGCGGGGTGGTGCAAAATACCGGTGCTGTTAATCACAAAGTCCGCGATATAGGTGTTGCCCTTGGACGTGGTAACGGTCCATTTGCCATCGTTATAGGTGCTGCTGGTGACGGCTTCATTGAAGCTGATGCGATCAGTGACACCGTACTTGCGGCCAACATGTTCGAAGTATTTCTGAATCTCCGGGCCATGGGCGAAACGGTGGGACCAGTTGGGATTGGGCTCAAATGAATAGGTGTACATATGGGCCGGGATATCGCAGGCCAGGCCCGGATAGGTGTTTTCACGCCAGGTGCCGCCAAGGCGGTCTTTCTTTTCGAGTATGGTGACGTCTGTAATACCAGCCTCGCGTAGTTTAATGGTCATCAGTACACCGGTCATGCCGGCGCCGATCACAACTACCTTGGGGTTGCGCTGTGGAGGAAAGTTTTCTGCTGCGGTCATACTGTCACCTTGGCTATAAGGGGTGATTATTTTTTAGTCTATTTTCCGAGCTTTTCCAGATTTTATTAAGGTCAAAAGGCGACAGGTGGGGTGCAGATGACGCCAAATGGCTTGGCTTGGGCAGTACAAATCACTAAGGTTGTACTATGACGAATACAGCTTTGGTTCCAATTATCTACGCACGGGTACTGGCCGGTGAGGTGGGGCGTTCCCACGGAGACTCACGGGCCGTGCTTGTGGGTACCGGTTTGGATCTGGATGAAGCCTCCCAGCCAATAACGGGCTTAACCGTGGCGCAGTATAAACGCTTGCTTGCCAATGCCATCGCCATTAGTGGTGATGATGCGATTGTTCTGAAAGCAGCTGCGAATCTGGCGCCAACGATTCATGGCCCCGTAGGCATTGCTGCCAGTGCGAGTCCGAATATTGAGGCCGCGATGGCCGTGGTGGTTCAATTCTCGACGCTGAGGAACCCCTTTTGTCGTATTTATCAGCGTGACTTTGGGGATCATTCCGCGATAGAGGTTGAGATCTTTGAGGAGATGGGGGAGTTCCAGGAAGCGGCTTTGGATTTTATGTTATCGACCATCCCCATAACCTTGATGTCGGCAACAGATGAGCCTCTGCGTGATTTCTATTTACAGTTAAAACGTCCCAAGCCGGAAAACTATCAGGTTTACGAGCGAATAATTCCCTGTCGCATTGAATATGGACAGGAGGCCAACCGTTTCGTTTGTAGTAAAGAAGATTTGAAGATCAAGATGCTGGGCGCTAACCAGGAGGTTTACAGTGATGCTCTGGAGCGCTGTAACGCCCTCTATAGCCTGCGTCATATTCCTTCCAATGCAATAGAGGCGGTGAACAATCAATTGATGCGTATGTCGGGTCAGCTCTGCAATATTCATACGGTGGCTGACAGCTTGGGCATGTCGGGGCGAACCTTGCAGCGTCGTTTAAAGGCGTTGGGGACGTCTTATCAAGCATTATTGGATAAGTGGCTGTCGCAGGAAGCGATTAAGTATCTTGTCGAAGAGCGTTTAACAGTAGAGGTAACCGCCGTGTTATTGGGCTATGCGGACGAAGCCAATTTCAGGCGGGCGTTTAAGCGCTGGTTTGGTATCGCACCCGGTGTCTACAAGCGCAATATGGAAGATATGCCTGGCGGCGTATAGCGTTGCACCAGGCAATGGTTTTAAGTTGTTTTATCTTATTGGCATTTGGCGAGTAAAGCATTAGCCACTTTGGAGCCGTTGCCACGGTTTAATTGCTGGCAAATAAAATCACCTGCCTGAATTAATGCTTCCAGATCCACACCGCTATCAATCCCCAGGCCATTTAACATATACACCACATCTTCGGTGGCAACATTGCCGGAAGCGCCCTTGGCATAAGGGCAGCCTCCCAGGCCAGCAACGGAGCTGTCGACCACGGCAATACCCATTTCCAGTGCTGCGTAGATATTGGCAAGTGCCTGACCGTAGGTATCGTGAAGGTGTACGGCGAGTTTGTCTGCTGGTATGGCTTCCAGGCAAGCGCTCAGCATGGCTTTCACACTTGCAGGGGTGCCGACGCCGATGGTGTCGCCCAGTGAAACCTCGTAGCAGCCCATCTCTATCAGTTTGACGGCTACTTCTTTTACTTTCTCGGGCTTAATGTCACCTTCATAGGGGCAGCCCACAACACAGGAAACGTAACCGCGAACTGGCAGTCCCTTGGCCTTTGCCGCAGCAATCATGGGTGCTATACGTTCCAGGCTGTCTGCAATGCTGCAGTTGGTGTTTTTCTGGTTGAACGCTTCCGAGGCGGCGGTAAATACAGCCACCTCGTTGGCGTTAACTTCAATTGCGCGTTCAAACCCTTTGAGATTGGGGGTGAGGGCGGCGTAGGTAATATTATCCTTACGTTTAACCTGAGCAAACACGTCATCGCTGCCGGCCATTTGTGGTACCCATTTAGGGCTGACAAAACTGCCGGCTTCGATATAGGTTAAGCCGGCATCGACCAATCGCTCGATAAGCTCAACTTTAACGCTGGGCTCAATCGGTTGCTTTTCATTTTGCAGCCCATCCCGTGGACCGACTTCTACGATGCGTACTGCTGTGGGAAATGTCATATCAAACTCTTAAATATTATTCCGTTTTTGCGCATTACTGCGATTCAAAATCGAGTAGTTCTGCGCCACCGTCAACCAAATCGCCCGGTTGATAGTAAAAGGCTTTGACGGTGCCGTCGGCCGGTGCGCGAATAGTATGTTCCATTTTCATGGCTTCCATTACCAGCAAGGCGTCATCTTTTTTCACGTGACTACCGGCCTCAACTAACAGGGTGACCATGGTGCCATTCATGGGGGCAGCAAGTCCACCGGCACCTTCGCCCGCATCATGATCGCCCAGATCCGGTTGTACCAGACTAAAGGTCAGAGCACTGTCCTGGGTGTAGAGGCTGTAACTGCCATCATGTTCGGCGACGGTCGAACGCAACTGGTAGCCATCGAGATTGGCGTGCAGAATGTTGCCTTCGATATTGCCCTGTGCATGGATGCGTTTGCCATTAACGGTAATGGCGTAACGGGTGGCGGAACCACTTGCCAGTTGTTCTACTGCGACTTCGTATTCCTGTTCGTGAAATTGCAGGCTAAAGCGGTGCAGGTGCGCTTCGTTTAAGCGCCAGGCATTGGTGGCGTGCCAGGGGGAGGTAGGATCATTGCTGGCCTGTGCGTTCTGCTGAGCTTCCGCTTCCTGTTCTAACACCAGGTACAAGGCTGCCAGGGGTAAATCTTTTTCGACTTCGTATTGGCTGTCGTGGAAAATTACCGCGTGGTGCTTTTCAATAAAACCGGTATCCAATTGTGCATCGCGGAAAGGTGTGCAGCTGGCCAGGTTATAGAGGAAGTCAATATTGGTGGTCATGCCGCTGATGCGGTATTCACTCAGGGCCTTGGCCAAGCGTTGCAGTGCCGTATCGCGATTTTCATCCCAGACGATCAGTTTGGCTATCATGGGGTCGTAATAGACGCTGACTTCATCACCCTGACGTACACCGGTATCTACACGCACATGTTCGCTGCTTTCCGGTGGCTGTAAAAAAGACAGGGTGCCGGTGGCGGGCAGGAAATCATTTTCCGGATCTTCGGCGTATACCCGCGCTTCAAACGCGTGGCCGCTTATGGAAAGTTGTTCTTGGGTCAGCGGCAGGGGCTCGCCTGCGGCTACGCGCAGTTGCCATTCCACCAGGTCCTGACCGGTGATCATTTCTGTTACCGGGTGCTCAACCTGTAAGCGGGTATTCATTTCCATAAAGTAGAAAGAGCCGTCCTGGTCGAGCAAAAACTCTACCGTGCCCGCACCTTCATAGTTAATGGCTTTGGCGGCCCGAATAGCCGCTTCGCCCATCGCTTTACGCAGTTCTGCAGTCATGCCTGGTGCAGGGGCTTCTTCGATCACTTTTTGGTGGCGGCGCTGTACCGAGCAGTCGCGCTCGAACAGGTAAACGCCGTTGCTGTGTTGGTCGCAGAAAACCTGAATCTCGACGTGTCGTGGCTGGGTTAAATATTTTTCCACCAGCATATCGTCATTGCCAAAACCGTTCATGGCTTCACGTTTGGCGGCGTTCAGTGCCTCGTCAAATTCTGCTTCACTCCACACCTGGCGCATACCTTTACCGCCACCACCAGCGACAGCTTTCAGCAATACCGGGTAGCCCATATCGTCGGCGGCTTGTTTGATAACGTCACGGCTTTGGTCGTCGCCGTGGTAACCGGGCACCAGGGGCACATCGGCGGTTTCCATAATTTGTTTGGCTGCCGCTTTGGAACCCATGGCTTCAATGGCACCGACGGGTGGGCCAATAAAAACCAGATCGTTTTCTTTACAGGCATTACAGAATTCGGAATTTTCCGACAGGAAGCCGTAGCCCGGGTGAATGGCTTCGGCGCCGGTTTGTTTGGCGGCGGCGATGACTCGTTCGTAAACCAGATAGGATTCACGAGAGGGGGCGGCGCCAATGTGTACGGCTTCGTCGGCCATATTCACATGCAGGGCATCGCGATCGACATCACTGTATACGGCAACCGTGCGGATTCCCATTTTGCGGGCAGTCTTAATCACACGGCAAGCAATTTCACCGCGGTTGGCAATAAGAATTTTATTAAAACGTTTCATTGTCTTTTCTCGCGGTCTCAATTAATCCAGCTGGGTTGGCGCTTTTCCAAAAAGGCCGTTAAACCTTCCTGGCCTTCTTCAGATACTCGAATGGCGGCAATGCGCTTGCTGGTTTCGCCGATCAGTTCGTCGGTAACTTCGCGATCGGCAACGTCAAATATCAATTGTTTGGAGGCTTTTATGGCGGCAGGGCTATTAGCCAGTAATGCTTTGATCAAAATGTCGATGCAGGGATCCAGTGCATCTTCCACAACGACTTCACTGACCAGGCCCAGTTGCGCGGCCGTTTCAGCACTAAAGCGCTCAGCGGTATTGAAATAACGACGGGCAAAGCGTTGGCCGATTGCGGCAACCACATAAGGGCTGATGGTGGCGGGCATTAAACCAATTTTTACTTCACTCAAGCTGAAAGTCGCTCGCTCACTGGCAATGGCCATATCGCAACAGCTGACCAGGCCTACGGCGCCTCCGAAGGCAGCACCCTGCACACGGGCAATCGTAGGCTTGCTTAAAAAATTCAAGGTTTTCAGCATGGTGGCCAAGGCATTAGAGTCGCGCAGGTTTTCCTCATAGGTGTAGCTGGCCATGCGCTTCATCCAGTTGAGGTCTGCCCCAGCGGAAAAGCTTTTACCTTTCGACGCTAACACCATAACGCGGGCTTGCGAATTGTTTTCGACCGCAATAAAGGCTTCGGTTAATTGCGCAATAATCTCATCGTCAAACGCATTGTGTTTGTCGGGATTATTGAGAGTGACCGTGGCAACACCGCGATCACTGATATCAAGTGTGACTGTTGAGTTTGTCATAACTCTACCTTTTCTTTATCTCTCTTGTTCACTCTTGTTCACTCTTGTTCACTTTTGTTTGATATGGGCTTGCCCGCTTACATTCTGAAAATACCAAATTGGGTATCGTCGATTTCTTTGTTAAGGCTTGCCGAAATAGATAAGCCCAGCACCATGCGCGTTTCAGCGGGATCGATAACGCCATCGTCCCAAAGGCGGGCAGAGGCGTAATAGGGGTGACCCTGTTTTTCATAGGTGTCGATAATGGGCTGTTTAAATTCGGCTTCTTCCTGCTCTGACCAGTCTTCGCCGTTTTTGGTTTTTTGGTCACGTTTTACCTGTGCCAAAACCCCAGCGGCTTGTTCGCCACCCATCACGGAAATTCGCGCGTTAGGCCACATAAACAGGAAGCGAGGGTCATAGGCACGGCCACACATGCCGTAGTTACCGGCACCGAAGGAACCGCCAATTAATACGGTAAACTTGGGTACCTGTGCGGTGGCGACTGCGGTCACCATTTTGGCACCGTGTTTGGCAATACCGCCGGACTCGTACTGCTTGCCCACCATAAAGCCGGTGATGTTTTGCAAAAACACCAGTGGAATCTTTCGCTGCGCACAGAGTTCAATAAAGTGTGCGCCTTTTTGGGCAGACTCTCCAAACAGAATGCCGTTGTTCGCCACTATGCCAACAGGATAGCCAAAGATACGGGCGAAACCGCACACCAGTGTTGTGCCAAACAGTGCTTTAAATTCATCAAATTCAGAGCCGTCGACAATGCGGGCAATAATTTCGCGGACATCGTAGGGTTGGCGAGAATCTTTCGGAATAATGCCGTAGATTTCTTTCGGGTCGTAGTTGGGCTCACTTACCGGCTTAACATCATTCTGAATCGGTTTGACGCGATTTAAACGGGCTACCGCCTGACGGGCCAGTTGCAGGGCGTGGTTATCATTCTGGGCAAAGTGATCGGCGACACCGGAGGTGCGGCAGTGAACATCCGCGCCGCCCAGCTCTTCCGCGCTTACCACTTCACCGGTAGCAGCTTTTACTAACGGTGGTCCGCCCAAAAAGATAGTGCCCTGTTCTTTCACAATAATGGATTCATCGGCCATGGCGGGTACATAGGCACCACCAGCAGTACAGGAACCCATCACCACGGCAATTTGCGGAATATTGCGCGCAGACATATTGGCCTGATTAAAAAAGATATGGCCAAAGTGATCGCGATCCGGGAACACATTATCCTGGCGTGGCAGGTTGGCACCACCGGAATCAACCAGGTAAATGCAAGGTAAATTATTTTCCTGCGCGATGGTTTGCGCACGCAGATGTTTTTTTACCGTAAGTGGATAGTAGGTGCCGCCCTTTACTGTCGCATCGTTTGCGACAATCATGCACTCCTGGCCATTGATGCGACCGATGCCGGTAATAATGCCAGCGGCAGGAATATCTTCCCCGTAAACATCGTGGGCGGCCAATTGCGACAGCTCCAGAAACGGTGAGCCGGGATCGAGTACGGTATTAACCCGTTCACGGGGCAGCAGTTTGCCGCGCGAGGTGTGACGCGCACGGGCTTTTTCGCCGCCGCCTAACTTGATGTTCTCCAGTTTGTCATGCAGGTCGTTAACCTGCTGCTGCATATGTTCTGCGTTTTCGGCAAAGTCTGCAGTACGGGTGTTGATCTTTGACTTGATCGTAGCCATAACTCGATTCCAGCTAGCTCTGTTTCTGAGTAGTTCTTAAACGTTTTATTACTTGGTTTCGGTCTTTATTTTGTCTCGTTAAATAATTCGCGACCGATCAGCATACGGCGAACTTCCGAGGTGCCGGCACCGATTTCATACAGCTTGGCATCACGCAGCAGACGACCTGTCGGGAATTCGTTGATATAACCATTGCCGCCCAGTGTCTGGATGGCTTGCAGTGCCATTTGGGTGGCCTTCTCGGCGGTGTAGAGAATAACGGCGGCGGCGTCCTTACGGCTTTCTTCGCCACGATCACAGGCTTTGGCTACCGCATAGAGGTAGGCGCGCGAGGCGTTGAGTTCGGTATACATATCGGCAATTTTGCCTTGCATTAACTGGAACTCACCGATTGATTGGCCGAACTGTTTGCGGTCGTGGATATAGGGTACAACGATATCCATACAGGCTTGCATAATGCCCACGGGTCCACCGGACAATACGGTGCGCTCGTAGTCCAGGCCGCTCATCAAAACTTTCACGCCTTCGCCTTCTTTACCCAGTACATTTTCGACAGGCACTTCACAGTCTTCGAAAACCAGTTCACAGGTGTTGGAGCCGCGCATACCCAGCTTGTCGAGTTTTTGATGGCGGGAGAAACCGGGGAAGTCGCGCTCGACAATAAAGGCAGTCATGCCCCAGGCGCCTTTTTCGATATCGGTTTTGGCGTAGATCACATAGGTGTTGGCATCGGGGCCGTTGGTGATCCACATTTTGTTACCGTTCAGTACATACTTGTCGCCTTGCTTCTCGGCGCGCAGCTTCATGCTGACCACATCACTACCGGCGTTAGGTTCTGACATGGCCAGGGCGCCAATATGTTCACCGGAACAAAGCTTGGGCAGGTACTTAAGTTTTTGTTCGTGGGTGCCGTTTTTACGAATTTGGTTAACACACAGGTTGGAGTGAGCACCGTAGGACAGGCCAACAGATGCGGAAGCGCGGGAAATTTCTTCCATGGCAATGACGTGGGCCAGATAACCCATATTGGTGCCGCCGTATTCTTCCTCAACGGTCATACCTAGCAGGCCCATATCGCCAAACTTTCTCCACATATCCATGGGGAATTCGTTATTGCGATCAATTTCTTCGGCGCGCGGGGCCAGTTCGGCTTGAGCGAAGCTGTAAACACTGTCGCGCAGCATGTCGATATCTTCGCCCAGATCGAAGTTCAGTGTGGGGTAACCTGTGTTCATATCTCTCTCCCATGTTTAGGACATAAAAGGTTTAGGAAATTAAAAGTCGTAATCTATAAACAGTTTTAAAGTACATCGTCCGGATTGACGCCGGACGCTTGAAGCGTATCAATACAGCGCTGCTCGGATTCGTTGAGATCGACCATCATCAGTTCCAGGTCGTGTAGCTGCTGTTCCAATTGCGCGCGATTTTTGCGGATACCGTTAATCAGGGTGACCAATTGATCAGTGTTGTTACTGCCTGGATCGTACATAGCGACAATGTCGCGGCTTTCTTCCAGGGAGAATCCCAGCCGTTTACCGCGCAGAATCAGTTTGAGCTTGGTACGGTCAGCGGCGCTGTAGATACGGGTTTGTCCCTGGCGGGCAGGGGTGATCAGGCCTTTATCCTCGTAAAAGCGGATGGTTCGGGTCGTAATATCGAACTCTTTGGCGAGATCGGAAATGGAGTAGGTGTTGCCTGAGCCCATAGGTCTATCTGTCAAATTGGCTAATGATGGGAAAAGATTATCAAAGGTTTACGTTAACGTAAAGGTAAGCTTAGAGTGATTAGGAATAATATGGGCAGATTTGATTGCCTGGATTGATAAAAAGGCCGGGATCGCTAGAGCTATACTTGATGTAATCTGCTGACTTGTGGGTCATTGAGCTCCAGGGGCAAAAAGTGTGTATTTGCTGAATATCAGACCAGAAACACCGAACATGCGGTTATGGCTTGTTTGCCTCATGCTGTGTGTGTGCGCCTCGGGTGAGGCTTCCACCCCGAAGGATAAAACCGTTTACTTTGTCTGTGTGATACGACCCAATGCCCCGTTTTACGAATACGTGGAATACGCCTATTCCAAGGTGTTTAACAGCCTGGGTTACAACTTTGAGCTGGTGGCGATTAGGCCTGATGAGGCGCCAGGCCTGCTGAGGGATGGTCAGGCAGACGGTGACTGTGGTCATATCCCCGGCTACGCCAAGTTAAAGGGCATTGAGGGGTATCTGGAGCTGGATATCTCCATGACTGCCTTATCCTATGGCGCCTGGAGTGAAAAGCCTATTCCTGAAGGGCTGTTGAAGGGGAAGCCTATACCGGCATCGGTGCGTGTGGGTTATCTAAAAGGCATTGCGGGATCGGAGGCGGTGATAGAAGCCAGTCAGCACACCAATGTAGTGGTTTTTACTTCACTGGATGATGGCAAGTTGGCGCTCAGTCAGGGAGAGATTGATATTTGGATTGGGCGGGTATTGGGGGTGAGTCAATTTAATTTTAGGGATAAGCCCAAGTACTATGAAATCTTAAGGACTTACCCGGTCATCCCTCTGTTGCATAACCGTTTGGCAGCGGATGCGCAGGCCATTGAAAAGCTGCTGGCAAAAGAATTTCATGTTCTGTCGTATCCGGGTTATTTGAAAATGAAACTGGCGAAATTATTGGATCGGCCAGCAAAGGATACTATTCACTTCAACTGCATTTTAAATGACAGAAGTCCTTTATTTCATAAGATGGTTAGCGCTTATCGCAAGGCATTTAAGCAGGTGGGCAAAGAGTTTTATATGACTACGGCACTACCTGGACGAGCATTGGCAAATCTTAATGCGGGCATCACGGACGGCAGCTGTGCCAGAACCGAAAAAGTTCTGAATGCATTTGATCAGCAGCGGCTGATTATCATTGATGTTCCTGTGATGCGGGTAGAGTTTCAAGCCTGGGGCCACCGTGCGCAGCTGGAGGTCAACGGGGTTGAGGATATTATTCAGCAAAAATTGCGCGTGGGATATCGCTATGGCCTCTTGAATATGGAGCAATACCTTCGGGATGTACCACCAAGTCATCTGCATAAAGTGATTCATGTCGAGCAAGGGGTGAAAATGCTGGCTGCCAAACGGCTGGATATTTATATCGATTCAACGGAGAGGGTTAATCAGGCGGTACAAAGTATCCAGTTCAATACAGAGCTGTATCCGTTAAAGGTATTGTTGGTAGAAGAGGCGTTTCCCTTGCTTAATAGCAAGCACCAGGACATTGCAGAAGGGTTTGCTGAGCATCTGCGTGAACAGATACCGCCAGGAAAAAGTTACCTTTTCTATTGAGTTGTACAAGATACAACACCGGCTTTTTATGGCCGGTGCTGTAAATCATGTGGCTACGATATTTGTGTTGACTACTATTTTTTATGCAGTTGTACAGGAAGCTTTGTATAACCTTTAACGAAGTTTGATAGCACGTGTTCTGTTTCGCCAACGACCTCGATAGTTTCAAAACGCTGCAGAATTTCTTCCCATAAAATCCGCAATTGCATTTCAGCCAAACGGTTTCCCATACAGCGATGCACGCCAAAGCCAAAGGATAAATGATGGCGGGCATTGGGGCGATCGATGGTAAATTGATCCGGGGTATCGATAGCTCGTTCATCGCGGTTACCCGATACATACCACATGACGACCTTGTCGCCTTTTTTAATGGTTTTTCCTGCCAGTTCTACATCTTGAGTGGCAAGGCGGCGCATATGGGCCAGCGGCGTTTGAAAGCGAATAATCTCGGATACCATATTGGGAATCAGGCTGTGGTCAGCGCGCAGTTTTTCGTATTCTTTCGGGAACTCATTGAGAAATTTGATGCCGCCGGTAATTGAGTTACGAGTTGTATCGTTGCCACCAACAATCAGTAGTAACAGATTACCGAGAAATTCCATTGGCCGATCGATCAAGTCCCTGGTGTCATCGTTGCTCAGCAGCAGGCTAATCAAATCGTAGGACTTGTTACCTGCTTTTATTTCTTCTTTGCGTTGCAGCCAGAGTTGAGAGAAGTAGGTGGCACACTCGTGCATTGCCTGTAACACTTCGTCGCGATCGGCTTCGCCACCGGTTAATGCAGGGTCGGCGGTCGCCATATCGGACCAGTAAATTAACTTGTGACGGTCTTCCTGCGGCATGCCAAATAACGTTGCCAGCATGCGCGCGGTCAATTCAATAGACACTTCTTCAACCCAGTTGAATTCTTTATCCGTGGGTAGGTTGTCGAGAATGTCTTCAACGCGAGAGCGAATCAGGCCTTCCAGTTGCGCCAAGTTGGCGGGAGCTACAACCCCTTGGACCGCCTGGCGTTGCTTGTCGTGTTTGGGGGGATCCATGGCGATAAACATATCGAGCAACATATCCTCGGGGCGATCACCAATGACAATCACCGGCTCGGAAGAAAACAACTGATGGTTGCGGTCGACAAATAAAATATCTTCAAAGCGCGTGACAGACCAAAATGGGCCAAAGGGGCTGTCTTCAATATAGTGTACCGGGTCTTCGTCGCGCAGGCGTTTAAAGTAGGTTTCCCATTCACCGCTGGCCAGTAGACGGGGGTCACTGACATCTATTTCGTGCAAGGCCACATCGTTGGGGTTGGGTAGGACGGGGTAGACTGATGACGGTTTAAACTGTGCGTTCATAATCTCTCTCTTGTATTTTTATAATTTGATTCACCTGGCTGGTTTACATCTGGAATTCAGGCAGATTTACAACCAGCCCATCGTGGGCTTCGTTAAGTTCAACCTGGCAAGCCAGACGTGAGTGGTCCTGCTTTTCCGGTGTCATATCGATCATGCTGGTTTCGGTGTCATTGGCTGCTTCTATCTTTTCGGCCCACTCGGGGCTGATAATGACGTGGCAGGTGCCACAGGCGCAGCTGCCGCCACAATCGGCATCGATGCCGGGTACGGCATTATCCAGGGCTGCTTGCATCAGGGTTTGCCCTTCGCTGGCTTCCACTTCGTGTGCAGAACCGTTGTGCTCAATAAAGGTAATTTTGGCCATCTCTCTCTCCTCGGGTGTCCGTTATTGATGTGTATTTATAGTAGGAATTGCGCGTTGACTGGGGCAGGTCATTTTTTGACTTTTGGGGGTTATTAAAAGACACTGGGGCTGTTGTCTCGTCACTGACTTGATAGGGTAGGCGTTCATCATGCCTGCCGGTTGCTAACAGCGAACAGACTCCCATGACAGTTACCACTTCGCCTTCAACAGACAATGCTTGTATCCCGACAAGCTATTCTCGCTTGATTGCTACTGTGATTGGTTTACAGGAACGGTCCTTGGGTGAGCTGTTGGCGGGAGTTGCATTGACGCCTGCACAGCTGACCTCTGATGCGACCTTGCTGACCGGCCCGCAACAAATTCAGATTATTCGTAATGCCCTGCGTCTGGTGGGTGATAAAGGCTTTGGTTTGCTGGTGGGCAAACGTCTGACACCACCTACCCATGGGGCGATGGGATTTCTGGCTAACAGTAGTCCGGATCTAAGAACCGCCATTGAGGCGTTTCAGGAATTTCTGCCAACCCGGATGTATTTTGTGCGGTTGGATATGCAAACGGATGAACAGTGGCTGTACTGCGATTTCCATTTGGCGCTGGATGCTGAGTCGGTAGTCAGGCGCAGTATTCTGGAAGCGATCAGTCTGGCGCTCTTGTCGTTGATAGAATTTATTCTGGGGCGGCCGCTGCATGAGGGGCAGCTCTGCCTGGACTATGCCGCCCCTGCTTATCGGTCCCTCTATCCGCAGTATATCCCTTGCCCTATACGTTTTGAGTCTTCACGCAATACGCTGTTAATTCCGCTGGAATTACTGGCTACGGTCAACGCGACAGCCGATCATGAAAATTATGATATGGCATTGCAACAGTGCCAGCTGATGTTAAATCAGTTGCCCAAGGAGCGGGCAACAACGGCTGATCGTGTGAAGGCGTATATGCTCACACATCCTCCAGGGCAGTTGTCAGAAGATGCTGTAGCGGCGGCGATGTTTATCACCAAGCGAACTCTGGCGCGGCGGCTGGAGAAAGAGGGTAGCAGTTACCGTCAATTGCGGGATGAGATTTTTGCGTCCTTGGCTGCCAGGTATTTAAAGGACTCAGCGCTTTCCGTTGAGAGTATCGCTGGGTTGTTGGGGTATCACGACAGTGCGAATTTTCGTCGGGCGTTTAAGCGTTGGTTTGACATAACGCCGAGCCAATATCGCGACAAATAAACCAAAGGGCGGGGTCTGACCCTGCGGGTCAGACCCCATATTTAAAACTGCGTTCGGGGAGTTCTTAGTTCTTAATCCGGGGTACGACCCGCAGGGTCGGACCCCTCACTTCTCTTACATCGCAGTTTATTCGCCTGTTTTACTCACCCAGGTAGCGCTTGCGCTTGGCGGGTTTGAGTTTGGTCAGGTCGGCCAGAAACAGGCCATCCAAACAGTCACTGAAGTCTGGATCGATGCTGAATGCCAGCAGTTGGAATCCGCCCGGCTCAAACAGAGCGGCATATTGTTTTAACAGTACCGGTACCTTTTGACCTTGTTCGGCAAACACCGATTGCAGGTGGGCAAAACCGCTGTCGCGATCCAGGCCGTCGTACTCGGTCGCCAGTTGTTGGCGATGAGCTGGGTCAAGGAAGTACGGTTGTTTAGCGCTAGCCAGGGCTTGTGGGGAGGCGTAGTGCAGCTCGTAGTAATACACCAGGTGATCTACCAATTGCTTGGGATAGCTGGCGCTGATGCTGACCGGGCCAATCATATAGCGAACTTCCGGGTTGTGGCGTAAATAAGCACCGATACCCTGCCACAGATAATCCAGGCTGTTTTTACCCCAGTATTTTGGATTCACAAAGCTGCGCCCCAATTCCAGGCCTTCTTGTAAATAACTGCGGAAGTCCGGCTGGAAGTTAAACAGAGTGCGGGTGTAAATACCTTGCTCGCCGTGTTGATCGATCAGCTTGCGTGTTTCACCAATGCGGTAGGAGCCGGCAACCTCTAATGCTTTGCTGTCCCAGAGTACCAGGTGGTGGTAGTCGCGGTCGTAGCGGTCAAGGTCGCGTTTGGCGCCGGTGCCCTCGCCAACCTTGCGGAAGGCGACTTCACGCAGGCGGCCAATTTCGCGCATCAGTGTTGGTGCTTGCTGGTGGTTGGCCAGATAAATGCCGTTGTTATCGCGGGTCTGACCCAGCAATTCGGCCTGTTCCAATTCTTCACGCAGTTCGCAACGATCTTCCGGGTGGGCAATGGTTTTAACGGTTTCAAAAATCGGCTTACGTTTGCGACCGATTTTGTACAGGTGTTTTTTCAGGCGTTTAATTAATGCCTTGTCATTGAGTTTGTCACTTTGCAGTGCTTCTGCAGGGATGGGCTCGCCGACGCGGAAGTGAATGGTGGCCGATTGTTTGTTAAACATTTCCTGGGCCAGCAGGGCGGTGCCCAAAGGTTTGTACAGCATGGAGGCGCTGTAGAACAGCAGCGAATTCTTGGCCTTAACATGAATGGGCAGTACCGGCGCTTTGGCGCGGCGGGCCAGATTCAGAAAACCCGGCAGCCAGCGGCCATCTTTAACACCGGTAGGATGGGCGCGAGAGACTTCTCCGGCCGGGAAAACGATCACGGCTTCGTCGTTATTCAGTGCTTCGAGGCTGCGGCGGAAGCTACGCAGGGCACTGCCCCCGGTCATATTGTCCAGCGGGATTAGCAGACTATGCAGGGCGGTAAAATGCATCAGCATATCATTGCCGATAATCTTCACATCGCGGCGGACTTCACTCACCTGGCGCAATAGCGCCAAGCCATCAAGGGAGCCAATGGGATGGTTGGCAATGATCACCACACGGCCCTGCGCGGGGATATTCTGGCGATCCTGGGTGGTGATGGCGTAGCTAAAGTTAAAGTACTCAAATACGCGATCGATAAAATCCAGGGCGTCGGCATCGTCGTTAGCCTGTAAGAAGGCGTTAATATCCTTCTCTTTGGTGAGAGAGCGCAGGAAAGAAACGACGGGCTTTTTAATCAGGTCGGGTTGGCTCTTAAAGTTTGGGAATTTATTGGCAACCGCTTGTTCGATATCAATCATAGCTAGGCTCTGTCTGTTCACAATATCTTTTCACAATTGCGACAAAATTAAGCGATTGGCATGAAGCTGGGATGACAGCTGTATGACTGTCTTGTGACAAATAGGGGGTGTACACTGGGAGTATGCCCGTCAGGTGAGGGAAGTGGTTATGACATTGGTAGTGTACGACTATGGGGTGCGAACTCAGACTCCCTGGTATGACATATTTCCGCCCCGTGATGTGAATCAGCTTAACGAGTTGGCGGCCTCCAATCGCCTTAGCGAGCGCGACCAGGTCAAAGAGAGCGGTATGCCTGCCCAGACGTTGCCGGGCCAAGGTCATAAAGGCAAGGGACAGGCTGCACCCTACCAGGAAATTCATGACGGTGAGCCACAGCGCAAGCCGGTGTATTACGCCAAGGATATTATGCAGGCGCCTGTCGTCACCCTGCCGGAGTCCGCAACCTTACAGAGAGCCTGGGAATTATTTAAGCAAAAAGGCTTTCGCCATATTCCGGTTATCAATGGATCGCAACAGCTGTGCGGTCTGGTGTCTGAGCGGGACCTTTTGCGTGCAACATCAACCATGGTATTGGATCACCCTTTGAGTGAGCAGCGAACGGTTGTGGAAGTGATGACTCGGCGGGTGCTAACCGTTGGACCTATGTCCGAGATTCGAGAACTGGCAGCGGCTATGACTGGGCACAAGGTGGGCGCTATGCCGGTATTGGATAGTGAGGAAAATCTGGTTGGTATTGTCACCCTTGTGGATATTCTGCAGGTGATTATGAATCGAGCGCCGATTGATTTGTGGAGTTAAGGGGAGTTAAAACAAAAGCAGCCGCCCGAAGGCGGCTGTAAGAGGGTACTGCGTAGGTAAAGCAAAATAGTTTTAGAAGGTGTAGGTTACATCCAAGCCGTAGACTCGGCCTTTGGCGAGTGGGGAGAAGGTGCCGCCGGTTGGAACTCCTGCAATGTCATCCGGAAGTTGCGTATCGCCACCATGTTTGACTTCATCTAGTAAGTTACGACCGTAGAGACCAATGTTCCAGTGGCCGTCGTTACTGTAGAAGTCGATGCCTGCATCGAGGATTTTTTGCTTGTCGATAAAGCCCAAATTACTATCGGTGTAGGCAGATTCATCTCGGTAGGCGTAATTGATACGAGAAGTAATGTAACCAACATCCCCAAGAGGAAGGTCATGGCTTAAACCAATGCTATACGTCCATTCAGCGGCCCTTGGAAGGTCAAGCTTTTCATCTGCGCTATCTACAACGTTGTCACCATTCAGGTCTTCTTTAACGTCATCGTATTCTGCGTCTATATAACCCACTGATGCAGTGAGAAGTAGCTGCTCTGTTATTGCGTACATGCCGTCAATCTCTAAACCAACAATGGATGCGTCGGCTGTATTGCGAACAAGCTGTACAACACCTGCTCCCTCGTTAGGAAGATTTAGCTCACGTTGCATATCATCAATTTTATTATAGAAAAGAGCGGCATTTATGCGGCCTTTCTGACCAATTTCTCTCTTGATACCAACTTCAAAGTTGTCTACTTGCTCCTCGTCGAAAGATGCAGGGGGTACTGTGAAAGAAGTATTTCGTAGGTTATAGCCACCAGAACGGAAACCTCTAGACCAGTGTGTGTAAACAATGGTTTCTTCGTCTAGATCGTAAGTAAGGCCTACTTTCGGAGACCAGTTACTCCAATCTTCATCATCAACAAAATCGAAAGGACAGTCGCCGTTTGTAACGATATTACATTCGTCGTCTCGTGGTCCAAGTAGGGGGAAAGTTGGAACTAAGGTTGTAATATTTTCATTCAACGAGGCAAGCTTTGCTTCTTTTTCTTCTTTGGTATATCTCAAGCCTGCTGACAATGTTAAGCGTTCGCTAAGGTCGTAGTCGCCAGCGATGAACACACCTGTGGTTTCGACTTCATATTCACCACCACCGTCGTATTGGATTCCGCCAAGTACAGCAGGTATTTGTGCTAATAATCTTCGTTCGTGATAATCGATTTCGTTAGTGAAGTGATAGATGCCCGCTGTTAGGTTTAGCTTATCAAATTGGCCGTTGTATCTTAACTCATAGCTATATTGCTCTGCTTCGAGCCATGAGGGGGCATGGAAATAAGGCTGGGAAGATGCATCAATATCACCGATGCCGGTCTGAGTATTATCTCTCCATCCGAAAATACCAGTCACAGTACCATCGCCGAATTCGACGTCGTAGTTAGCTTCTAAGGCTAGGAAGTTAGTCCGAGTCTTTAGGAACCCTTCTTCATCAACCGAAAAGTTAAAGCTATCGCGATCATAATTATTGACTGCGTTTGGCACGCCGCTTCCATTGGTATGACTCTGTGAGGCAGGCCCATCCCCATCTGATTCACTATACTCATAGCGCGCAATAACATTTAATTTATCTGTCGGATCCCAATCCAAAACCCCGCGCGCCATTTTGGTCCGGTTTTCACCAAACTCATCGTTGGTGGCTAAGTTTTCAAACCAGCCATCATCGTTGTTGTAGTAGAGAACCAGTTTACCCCCTAAAGAGTCGGTGATAGGCCCACTGATGCTACTCATTGCATAGGTGTTTAATTCTTCACCACCGCCTTCAACGGCAGTCCGGACTTTGACTTCCAGCTCATCACCCGGACGTTTGGTTTTCATCAAAACCGCACCGCCGGTTACATTACGGCCAAACAGAATCCCCTGTGGACCACGCAACACTTCGATACTTTCCAAATCAAAAGTGTCGAGAATAATGCCGTTATTCACGCCCATATACACGCCATCAACAAAGATACCTACCGTAGGATCAATGGATGGAATGGAGCTGTTAATACCCAGGCCACGGATAGAGAAGTTGGCGGTACCGCGGGAGGTGCCGATATCATCCAGGGCTACGTTGGGCATGCCTACGGACAGGTTGGTCAGGTCGCGTACCTTCAAGGCATCGATCTGCTCTGAGCCAAAAGCACTGATGGATAGTGGCACGTCCTGAGCGCTCTCTTCACGCTTACGTGCTGTTACCGTGACTTCTTCCAAAATAGATAAGGCAGAACCACGTTGGGGTTGATCGGATGTTTCCTGTGCACTCACGCTAGTGCTTGCAATGGCCAGGGCCAGAGCGGAAACGGTAAATAGATGCGAACGTGTCTCTCTTTGAATGGAGCTAGAGTGTGAGTGAGTCATATGATCTCCGTACTTATATTTATTATTACGACCATATAGCGACAAACCACCTGTACCAGCTTGGCTAGCCGCTAACAGAAGCGACGCGCTTATTGCTCGGTATTAATGTTGCACTCTCGTATACCGGCAATAATCTGTGGTGTCGGTTTTTAGAGTAATCGCTAAAAAACTATTTTCCTAGCAAAAACAGTGACCGGTCAGTCACATTGTTTCATATTTACGGAAAGAAAAGTTGAAAGGCTGCTCAAGAATGCAATTCTTTTAATTGCTCGAACTGCTTGTCGAGTAATTCCGAGTAAGGGGCTTGGACCTGTTCAACCTGTAGCCAGTATTGATTGAGGTCAGTGCTTTGGATGCGATCTTCCAGGGCCGCGTTATCGAACAGGGCTTGCTCAATTAACAGGCTACCCGCGGTTTGGGAGGTAATCAGTGATTCGTGGGCCAGCAATTGCTCATGGCCACTAATTTGCTCCATAAGTGAGTGGCTTTGTCGTTCGGGGGTAATGCTGGCGTTGAGTTGCAGCTTAATGCCTTTGCTTTGGGTATCAGAAAAGCGCTGCAACAGGTGGGCGCAGCACAGGGCGTTAAAGGCGCTGCTGTCGATATCGGCACCGCGGAATTTAATCTGGATATGGCTGTGGGCGGAATTTACCTGGGCTTGTACCTGCCCTTTATAGAGGGCGCATACGCCTTTTACCTGTTGTTCAAGGCTGTCGAGTAACTGTTTTAGCAGTGGGCTGCTGAGTTGACGCTTGAGGTCGCTGAGGTTTTTAAGGTAAAGGTTTAGATCCACCGTGTGCTTTTTGGCGGGCATATCGCTCATCATCGGTTTCAGGTTGGCGATGGGGATGCTGCCTGCGGGGTTGGACTTTGTTGGGGTTTCTTGGTGGCTATTGTCGGCCGAATCGTCTGTTGAATTGTTTGCCGTTTGGTTGTTTCTTGCAGGTTTGGCGCCGATGATCAGTATGGCAATCAGTACGATCAGCCCCAAGCTGAGAGTGACGGGGGCAATGGTCGCGTGATCGGGTTGTTGCAGGGACAGGGTGACATAACCGGCAACGCTGTTGTGAAAGGTAATCGGCGCACTGAAGTTCAGGGCATCGGGGCTGGCATTGAGGTTGGGGGTGCTGCCGGCCTGTACCAGTAAACGGTTTTCCACATCGTGGATGGTAGCGTTGTCGATACGTGGGTTTTCGGCGATATCGCGCAGGATCACCTGCAGGCTAACCAGGTCATGGTTAAGGGTGGCGTCTACCGCCTGGCGAGCAGCCAGTGCAGCCAGCGCCTGGCCATAGTGTTCATCCTGCTGTGCCAGCGTTTGTTGCTGAGTGCTTAACTGCAGGCCAGTGGCGGCAACAATACCGAGTAATAGGCCTAGGCAAAGCGGCAGCCAGGGTGAGCGGCTGAAAAGGGCGGCTATGGGCTTCATAATACTGGGCTGGCAGTCCCGCGTTTAGTTATCGTTGTTATTATGTGAGTTATCTTGTGAGGCTGACTAAGCTACAATAGCGCGGGCCACCCTGCAGGGATGGCCAATTTAATCAGTGTTTGGCGTTCGTGCCTATTGTTTTGTGCCATTTATTTTATCGGATGATAATGACGTGGCGAGGAAAATAGTGGCCAGCGACAAAAGCGGTCAATTTATGGCCAGTTAAACGCATCAGTGTAAAGAAGCCCGTTTGTGAAAGAGATTCTATTAATCAGTGTGACCGGTGAAGATAAGCCCGGTGTAACGTCTGCTATTACCTCCATCCTGGCCAAGTACCAAGCCAATATTCTGGATATCGGTCAGGCGGTCATTCACGATAGCTTGAGCCTGGGCTTGCTGGTGGAAGTACCGCCGGAAAGCGAGTCTTCCCCTGTGTTTAAGGATGTGTTGCTGCGGGCTCACGATATGGGCATGCAGGTTCGCTTTGAACCTATCAGTGAAGATCGCTACGCCGAGTGGGTGACGCATCAGGGTAAAGATCGCCATATCGTCACCCTGCTATCACGCAAGGTGACTGCGGGACAGATTTCTGAAGTGACGGCGGTAGCGGCCAAGCACGGATTAAATATCGATAATATTAATCGCCTGTCCGGGCGTATTAGCCTCAATGAGGTCGATGAGTATTCCAAGGCCTGTGTCGAGTTTTCTGCACGCGGCACACCGGCAGACCTGGGTGAGCTGCGCAGTGATTTTATGGAACTCTCCAGTCGGTTAGACGCCGATGTGGCTTTCCAGGAAGACAATATCTTCCGTCGCAATCGTCGCCTGGTGTGTTTCGATATGGATTCCACCTTGATCGAAGCCGAAGTGATCGATGAGCTGGCCAAGGCGGCAGGAGTTGGTGAGCAGGTGGTGGAAATCACCGAAGCGGCCATGCGCGGTGAGCTGGACTTTAACGAGAGCTTTGCCAAGCGTATGGCGCTGCTTAAAGGCCTGGACGAAAGTGTGCTGGCGGAGATCGCTGAGCAATTGTCTATCACCGAAGGGGCTGCGCATCTGATCAGTACCTTGCGTAACCTGGGTTATAAAACCGCCATTCTCTCTGGTGGTTTTAATTACTTTGGCCGTTACCTGCAGGAAAAGCTGGGTATCGATTATGTCTATGCCAATGAGCTGGACATTGTCGACGGCAAGGTGACAGGCGAGGTTAAAGGCACCGTGGTTAACGGCGAGCGTAAAGCCGAGTTGCTGCGCGAGCTGGCGGCGAAGGAAAATATTTCGCTGGAGCAGGTGATTGCTGTGGGTGATGGAGCCAATGATTTACCCATGTTGAGTATTGCTGGCTTGGGTATTGCCTTCCGCGCCAAGCCGTTGGTGAAGGCGTCGGCGAAGCAGTCTATTTCCAACCTGGGACTGGATGCCATTCTGTACTTGATCGGTTTCCGCGACCGCGACGTTTAGGTTTTCTTAGGTGGGGTACTGATGTCCGGGGTCTGACCCTGCGGGTCAGACCCCATTCGAAGCGACAGAGCTTGGGTATTCTTACGTGGGGTACGACCCGCAGGGTCGGACCCCAGTTAGCACCGCACTTCCGAATTAGCCTTCCATATTGAAGTCGTAACTCATCTCCGCTGCAGGTCCCTGCAGGTAGTGCCCCTGAATATAGTGAACGCCAGCCTGCCACAGGGTGGAGAGAACATTGGCGTTTTCCACAAAGGGCACGACGGTGATTTTTTCCGATTCGTGTAGCTGTTTGATCAGGTTGGACAGGGTTTCCGGATCTTCGTTGTGCTTTTGAATATCCTGGGTGAAGGAACCGTCGACTTTCACGTAATCGCAATCCACATGCTTAAGTGTGTTAAACGGATTCAGTGAACAGCCAAAGTTACTGATCGAGCTCTTGCTCTTCATCTCCGCCAGCCCTGCGAAGAAGGCTTTGGCGGCGTTGAGGTGATTGGTGATATCAACTTCGCCACACTGGAAGATCAGGCTGTCATGGGGCAGTTTGGCGGCTTTAAAGGCAACGCCGAGCCAGGCCAGCAGACTGTCATCGCACAGGGATTGATGGCTGAGGTTTACGATCAGGTGTGTGTTGTTGCCTTTGCCGCGGTGCTCCGACAGGATTTTAATCGCTTCCAGAATTACCCAGCGATCAATTTTGGTACTCAGGCCCACGCTTGCTGCTGCGTCGAGGAATTCATTGGGTGAGATTTCCTCGTCATTATCATTGAGCATACGCAGCAGGACTTCGTAGTGCTCGGTTTCGGAGCCGCGCAAGCTGATAATGGGCTGGAACAGTAAACGGAAACGGTTGTTGTCCAAGGCGGCCTGAACGGCTTTGATGACATCCTGCTCACTGCGCTCTTCATCGCTGATCTCAGGCTCGTAGAGCGCAATATGGGGTTCGTTCTCGGCTTTGTCTTCCCCGCTGCTGGTGGCAGCCTTTTTGGTTTGATCGATGATTTCCTGGCCTTTGTTGGCCGTTTCGTTAATCAGTGCGATACCAATACTGAGGGACAGCTGTAGCGTTTTGTTATCGATGTCGACAATATGGTCGGCCATGGCGCTGGATATTTCGTGGGCTCGCGCCAGGGCTTGATCGGCTTTGATGCTGGGGATTAGCAGCATATAGTTGTCATCGCCGAAGCGCGCCAGGGTTTCATCGTCGCGGCTGTACTTACCCAGTAAGGCGGCAATATCACCCAGCACCAGATCGGAGTCTGCAGCGCTCATCACTGAATGCACCTGCTCTTCAAAGCGGTCGATTTCCAGATAAATCAGGGCGCCGTGGGCTTCACCGTGGGCGGCTTTATCGACAGCCAGTTCCAGCTGTTCGATCAGATAGGTGCGGTTGAAGAGACCGGTGACCAGATCCTGGTCTTTAATTTTCTGCAGTTCGGCGGCCAGCTCCTCGCTGTCACCTGCCTGTTTGGCGGGGATCAGGAACTGGACACAGGGTTCTTCATCGTAGATAGCGTTGGCAATCTTGATGGTAAGTGGGCGTTCGCTTTCGTCTTGGGTGATGCCATTAAAGGACAGTTCCGTCAGCTCCGCCTCTTCACCTTTTAGGGCAAAATCCTTAAGGAATTGTTTGACCTTGTCCTGGTCAGCTTCGCTCACCATATCGATGACGGGCATACATTCGATATCGTCAATATCGTCGTAGCCAAAGTCTTCGGCAAAGGATTGGTTGGCGTACAGATACATGCCGTCCTGCACATAGGCAATGGCATCGCGGGAACTGTCGAGCAATTGCTGGCTGCGGCGTTCGGCTTCTTTCAGACGGCGATCGGAGCGACGACGCTGTTGGCGTTGCTCGCGGTTTTCCAGTTCGCGGCTGATAACCAACAGCAGGTGTTGGTCTTCATCGAGTTGCACAACATCGGTCGCGCCGGCCTTGATGCCTTCAACCACTGCCTGGCTGCCTTCCTCGTCGGTGAGCAATATCATGGGCACATCTTTGCCCAGGCGCTTAATTTGGCGGACGGCGTTGTGTGGCTCAACATTGGTGGTTTTATCGTGGCCAATGAGCAGATCCCAGGCCTGGTCCTGCAGAAGCTTAGTAAGTGCTTCCTCGCTGTCGACATGCTGGGCGCGGTTGGGGCGGCCAGCATTGTTGAGCATGCTGATCAGGCGCTCTGCTTCAGAACGGGAGTCGTTAAGAATCAGCAGGCGGATGGTATCGTTTGGGTTCATACAGCTTGTAACCAGTATCCTTACGGATTGTCCTTAACCGCGCGTATTTCAGGCGCCGAATTGCGTCATTGCGTGGTGAGTAGCGCAACACGTAAATAGTTTGCGCTGCCGCACATCTTTTATATCAACCAGTTATCAATTCTAGTCGATAGTCTGAATTTTGACATAGTACTTGAGACCGATTAGATCGCAATGCTTTATATCAATTATCTTGTCGGGTCTGAGACCTGTATTACATTTTAGACCCAATTGTTGAGATGACTTACCAGTCGGAGTTGAAATCGTCAGCTTGTTGTTGCTGAGCCTGACCCTCTCCGCTCGTGTTTTCCAGTTGACGGAAGTAGAACTGACTCATGGCACTGGTCGAGAAAATGCACTCGGTCAGGTGGGCAGTATCCGTAATGCCGTGATGGTTCAGTCGGACCTTGTTCTGCGCCTGGAAGGGCACAGAGGGAGCGAGCAGCGAGGCCTGTTGCTTGAGGGCTTTATTGGCGGGTAAAAATAGCGCCCGCATAAATTCACCGTTCTCACCGCTCTTGTTAATTAATTGAATGGCGTAAGCTTCGGCGTTAGGGGCCAGCAGTTGAATGCCCAGCAGGGTGCCGCCGCGGTTTTGTTTGACCCAGCGAATAACACCGATATTCCAGTGCTTGCGGTTAGGTTCGCGCAAGCCCAGCAGTTCACCGGAACGTACCTGTGATGGGATGGCCTCATGCCATTGCAGGCAGTAGCCGCCGGGGCTGGCATCAATGCGTTCGACCTTGTGGATGGGGTACATTTCCCGGGCTTCTTCGTCCGCCATATGCGGGGCTTTACCCGGTGGTTCTACATCGCTGACAAACGCCTGGGCCCAGGGATCGTGTTCTGTGGCAAGTTTGGCGGCGTTAAAATCCGGGGATTTCTTGACCGCTTTACTGCGTTGTTTGGGGTGATGCAGAAAGGCGTGAAACTCCTGTTCTTCACAGGTGTAGAAGTGCAGAGCACTTAGGCCGACAATAACATCCATGCCGCCGGTAGCGGGGCGCCGGGCATTATCCCGCTCGTGAATCTGGCCCCATACCTTGAGGCAGTGTTTAAACAGTGCCTCGTTCATCAGTGGCGGGCGTTTGATTTTATGGCTGGCCTGGCCTTTTGCCAGTTGGTTCAGTTCGTAATTCAAACTGTCCAGATCCAGTGTGCGAAGTTCAACCTGACCGTCGGTGTTAAAGCGCTTGCTGTAATTGGGCGGCATATTGCCTGAGAGGTTGACGGCAAAAATATTGTTATCGGGTTCCTGGCTCAGATGAACGTGTTTACTCCACTCTTCCAGAGCGCGATACAGAATGCCAACATCGGTTTGGTTAAGCTGATTGGAATTGGCGCAGCTCAGTAGCAGCATGCGCATATAAACCTGCTCAATGGTATTGGCTTTAGCTTGTTCCAGCAGCTCATCGTTAACGGGATGTTTGAGCAGATTTTCTTCTTCGGCCACGCGGTACAAGGTGTGGCTTTCGGCCCACAATTGAATCGGAGCCTGGGTGTATAGCTGGTAGCTGCGCAGCAGTTGCAGGCCCATGCCGGTCAAGGCACGATGCAGGCTCAGCGATATCTGTTCAGTGTGAGTCTTGCGAAATTTTTCAGGTTTAAGCAGGTATTCCTTGGCGGCCAGCATATAGCCATTGCTCATGTGCTTTTGCAGGGCCTGGGCTACAACGGCTGTTTTCATGGCGCCTTCAGGCAGAATCAGCGGTTGATTAAGGAAGCTTTTCGCCAGCCCCTGAATACATTGCTGCACATAAGGGCGTAAACTTTCCAGCATGGCCAGGCGATTGTCTGCGGGCGTTTTAAGGCGTGTGACTTCCGGCAGCGCCTGATACAGCATGGCACTGGTTTGCGTAATACGTGTGGCGGGCAGCTCCTCGGCCCAGCGACGCACGCGATCAGCTTTACTGCTCTGACAAAAGCTCAGGGTGCTGAGCTCCTGGGTAGGCAGCTTGAGATTAGCCAGCAGGGAAAGTAGGTGCTTATCGGCGTTCATTCCGGTCGATTATCGCTAAGTCCATATATTCATTATAGTTATCTATTCAGGCTAGCCCGAAAACATACGGTATTTTGGCCAAACCTACAAATGCTGCCAGCCATTCTACCCCTGTAGGTTGAATTAGGCGACAGTCTTAGCCACCGGCTTCGACCATGACCTTCGAGGGGGCTCCAGCAACTTCCTGTACCAGTTTAGGCACCAAAAAACCGGGTAGCTGTGCCTGCATGGCTTTATGCAGTTTTAATGCCTGGTCACGACGGATATCAAAATGCGCAGCCCCTTCGACCTTATCCAGCAAATGCAGGTAATAGGGCAGCACGCCACTGGCAAACAGGCTCTCACTAAGCGCTACCTGGGTGCTTAGCTCATCATTAATGCCCTTTAACAGTACTGCCTGATTTAACAGGGTGACCCCGTGTTGTTGCAGCTTGGCCAGCGCACCTCTGACGTCGTCGTCAATCTCCTGGGCATGGTTGATATGTAGCACCATGATTGTCTGCAGGCGAGTTTCACTTAACCAACGCAGGCAGTCAGCAGTTATGCGCTGCGGGATCATTATCGGCAAGCGGGTATGAATCCTTAGACGCTTAATATGAGGGATGGCGGCGATCTGTTGGGTTAACCAGGCGAGTTGTTTGTCGTTGCTGCTTAGAGGATCGCCACCGCTGTAGATGACTTCATTAATAGCATTGTCGGCAGCGATATAATCGAGAGCCTGTTGCCACTGGCTGCGTCCCGGTTTGTTTTCGTCGTAGGGAAAGTGGCGACGGAAGCAGTAGCGACAGTGAATAGCGCAGCTCGGTGAGGTGATCAGCAAAACCCGGCTTTTGTACTTGTGGATAAGCCCGGCAACGGGATTGCTGTCGGCCTCTTCCAACGGGTCATGGCTGTAGCCGGGGGCGGCTTGCAGTTCGGCACCTAAAGGCAAAACCTGTTGTAAAAGCGGGTCTTGCAAGTTTCCCGGCTGAATGCGGCTGGCATAGGGGCGTGGTACACGCAGGGGGAAATCCTTGCAGGCCAGGCGAGCCTGCTCCAAACCGTCTTGCGGCAGCTGCAATAAATCAAACAGTTCTTCAGGGGAGCGAATCAGGTTATTAAGTTCGTCTTGCCAGCTGGCAAGCTGACTAACCTGTAGGGTTTGGGGAATCATGTGGCTGCGGTACCCGGCTTAAAAAATGTTGATGCAGATAGTTGATGCAAGCTGGCCATTCTACCAGTCGCGCTCCAGAAGTTGGTCCAGGTATTGGATTTCTTCGTGATAGATTTTGCGGGCTTTGGCTTCGTCCCCACCGGGAGCCTTGGCGGCAAGCTCCGGCAGACGTTGGCGCATCTCAGCGATCCACTGCAGGCGGCCTTGTACATCTCTAATAATGAAACGCATAATCCAGGTATTAAATTCCGCCATTTCCGGCATTTTAAAACCCTGTTCCAACACAATCTCCAAGCCTTCTCTCAGTAGCTGCGCTTCAAGCAGGGCTTGCTCTTTGGCCTCATCCAATAGGGCGCGAACATCCTCGCGTGTGCCGTGATCGGCACTAAGCAATTTCACCAGAATTTCGTATTTGTACTCCAGGTGGCCACTGGGACTTTTTAGCCACTGGCTTAGGGCTTCCCGCCCGGCATCGGTAATGCTGTAGACCGTGCTTTTGCGTTTGCCGTTGTATTGCTCATTGGCTTCGGCCAGGCCTTCGGTTAACAGGCGTTTGGGTTCGGCATAGATACGGCTTTCAGCTTTAGGCCACACCCTACGTAGCGGGCTGAGCTTCATATACTGGGTAATATCGTAGGCCGTCCAGGGGCGGCGGGCCAACAGGGCCAGCAATGCATAAGACGTTGTTGTTAATTGAGCCATGGCTAGGGATCTAGTTGTTGAGGCGGGGATTTTAACACTTTACTCCCGCTGGGAGTATTCTGTATATTCTGAAGATACTCCTTTTGAGAGTATTTGTGCGGGATGAATAAATATGGTTAAAAAGCTGTTACTTGGCGGGTTATTGCTCTCGCTTGTGGTTGTTATCACCGCTTATCAGGTGTTTAAGCGGCCAGCGCCAGAGGCCAGTCAGGCCTTTATCAATGGTGTGGTGCTGACCATGGATAGGCAAAATAATCAGGCTGAAGCGGTGCTGCTTGAAGGTGACCGCATAGCTGCCGTTGGCAGCAGTGATGCCATTAAGGCGTTAGCCGGGCCAGATGCTGTGATTCATGATCTGCAAGGTAAAACCCTGATGCCGGGTTTTATTGATGCTCACGGGCATTTTCCAGGATCAGGGATGGACGCTTTTGCCATAAACCTGGCTAGCCCACCGATAGGTTCTGTGAAATCCATCGACCAGTTGTTGAAGCGGGTTGGCCATGAGGCTGCGCAAGTGGCTGAGGATGAATGGGTATTTGGCTATGGTTATGACGATACCCTGTTGGCCGAAAAGCGCCATCCAAGCCGTGATGAACTGGATATGGTGGCTTCAGATCGACCAGTATTGCTGATGCATGCATCGGGTCACTTGGCGGTGGCCAATTCCCGCGCCCTGGCAATGGCGGGTATTAGTCAGGAAAGTGCTGACCCTGAGGGCGGTGTTTACGGTCGTGACAGCGAAGGGCGTTTAAACGGTTTACTGGAAGAAACCGCTGCAGTAGATCTGCAGATGCAGGCAACAGATATTAGCGCCATCAAGTTTTTAAAAATGCTGAGCTATGCCGCAGATGAATATGCATCCCAGGGGGTAACCACGGCGCAAAGTGGAGCAACACCAAAAATGCTGGGTGAGGGCTTGTCCCTGGCCAGCCGTTTGGGGTTGATTCCTTTCCGTCTGGAGGTGTGGCCGCTGTTTGATGAGTGGGGGGCGGAGTTGCTTGAGACGCCTGAAGCGGTCGCCGATTATGACACTGACTTGTTTAACGTCGGGGCGATTAAGTTAATCGCCGATGGCAGTATTCAAGGCTATACCGGTTATTTGTCCAAGCCTTACCACCAGCCATTTCATGGTGATGAAGATTATCGCGGTTATCCGCGTACGCCACTGCCGGAGCTGAGAGATTGGGTTGAAAAATACCATCGCGCGGGCTTTCAAATGGCTATTCATGGCAATGGTGACGGCGCTATGGATGACATTATTACCGCCTTTACTGAAGCCCAGCAGAAGCATCCGGTTGCGGACCCGCGTTTGATTTTGATTCACGCGCAAATGGCCCGCGAGGATCAGCTATTGGCGATGAAAGAACTGGGGATAACCCCAAGCTTTTTCTCCGCCCATACTTACTATTGGGGAGACAGACACCGCAACATTTTTATGGGGCCCGAACGTGCTGCCAATATGAGCCCTGCCCGATCGGCGGCCAATATTGATCTGCCCTATACCATTCATCTGGATACACCGATCGTGCCTATGGAGCCTCTGTTTTTGGTGTGGAGTGCGGTCAATCGCGAGACCCGCTCGGGGTTTGTGGTCGGTGAACATCAGCGCTTGACGGTGATGGAGGCCCTGCGGGCGGTGACCATTGAAGCTGCCTGGCAGATTTTCCGTGAGCAGGACCTAGGCTCTATCGAGGCGGGCAAGCAGGCGGATTTGGTAGTACTCGATAAGAACCCGTTGCTGTTTCCCAAAACCCTGAAGGATATCAAGGTGGAGCGCACCTATGTGGCCGGGTTGGAGATTTATAACAAAGGCTCCTAGGGCCTGTTCACTCTCGGTTATCTTCACTGCTGGCTTGCTGTACAATAGCGCCACTTTATTAGAGGTGAAGGCTCGGCCTGTGCCTCTACGGCTTTTGCTTGCGAGCTGTTTGTAAGTAATAAGCCTTTAAAAACAGTAAGTTATCGGCGGCTCTGAGCGGTCTGCGTAAGTTGATATAGCGAGAAACATAATGGGTACATTTTCCACCAATGAATTCCGTAGCGGTATGAAAGTAATGCTCGATGGCGATCCCTGTGCCATCGTGGATAACGAGTTTGTTAAGCCAGGTAAGGGCCAGGCCTTCAACCGTGTTAAGTTGAAGAACCTGACCACCGGTCGCCAGTGGGAGCGTACCTTTAAGTCCGGCGAAACCCTGGAAGCCGCCGATGTGATGGATCACGACATGGAGTACCTCTACACCGACGGTGAGTTCTGGCACTTTATGGAGCCGTCTACCTTTGAGCAGCACCAGGCTGACGAAAAAGCCGTAGGCGATGCCGCCAAGTGGCTGAAAGAGCAGGACACCGTTGTTGTTACCCTGTTTAACGGTGCGCCTCTGGCCGTAACACCGCCTAACCATGTTGAGCTGGCAGTTGTAGAAACTGATCCAGGCCTGAAAGGTGATACCGCTCAAGGTGGCACCAAGCCTGCGACTCTATCGACTGGCGCCGTGGTTAAAGTACCTTTGTTTATGAACGAAGGTGACGTGATCCGCGTTGATACCCGTACCGGTGAATATCTGGGCCGCGCCAAGGACTAAATTTCACGTCTTGGCACAAGTTACATTAATGTCATTCCCGCGTAGGCGGGAAGAGCCTGCCCCGCGAGCAAAGCGAGTGCATTGGGTATCCTGTGGCCTTCGATATTAATGCTGAGTAATCGCCCCTGTATTTATGCAGGGGCGTATTATAAGGGCGGGGATTTTCCTTTCTGGATACTCCTATGACTCCATCTTTTTGGCTGCCCTCTGCCAGTCTTGAACAACTTCGCGCACGTGCCGCGCTCTATCAAACCCTTCGCAATTTTTTCGCGCAACGCAATGTGTTGGAAATCGACGTTCCGGTATTGGCCAAAGCCACAGTAACCGACCCGCATATCGATTCCATTGTTGCCCGCTGCGGTGATGACGATGTCTTCCTGCAGACCTCCCCCGAATTTTTTATGAAGCGCTTGTTGTGCGCTGGCAGTGGACCGATTTTCAGTTTGGGTAAGGCGTTCCGTAATGGCGAAGTGGGGCGTAAACACAATCCGGAATTTACCATGCTGGAATGGTACCGACCGGGGTTTGACGATCACCAATTGATGGATGAAGTCGAGGCGCTGATTCAGCAGGTGATGCCAATTACTTCGGTTGAACGATTAAGTTATCGCGACATTTTTCAGCGCGTTTTATCGATTGATCCACACTCCGCCAGTTTGGAAACTTTACGAGCCTTAGCAAAGCAGCACGTTGAACTCGATTGGGATGACGATAACCGCGATACTTGGCTCGATATTTTAATGACCCATGTGATCGAGCCACAGTTGGGTGAAGGGTTGGTCTTTATATATGACTACCCAGCCAGTCAATGTGCCTTGGCCCGAATTGAAAAAGATCGCCGCGGACAAAAAGTCGCAAAGCGTTTTGAGGCTTATGTAAAAGGCATTGAGTTGGCCAACGGTTATTGGGAGTTGACCGATGTTCAGGAGCAGGCTGAGCGCTTTAAGCAGGATCAGTTACGTCGTCAGGAATTGAATTTACCAAATAACCCAAGTGACGGCTTGCTATTGGATGCATTGGCTAACGGTATGCCGGATGCTGCAGGTGTAGCTTTGGGGGTGGATCGTTTATTAATGTTGCAGCAGGGTGTTGATTCGCTGGAGCAGGTGTTGGCATTTCCTTTTAGTCGCGTTTAAATTCGCTCTGTAATGTTGATGCTTTTACACTATTCAATGTGAGCTTTCGTTGTGAAAGCTGCCAACTCTTCTGCTTAAATTTGCCTAAAACCTCGATTTGTAGCACGCCACTGGCGTGCTTTTCTTGTTGTTGGCGATAAAAACTGGCTGTGCTAACCTTAATGCGCGTCTTGTTCTTGCAAGATAGATACAATAATAAATAACCATGGAATTTTCTAAGGGAGTAGTCAAATGCGCAAAGCGCTTCAATTTTCTGCCATTACTTTATCTTTATCACTTGCGGCTTCGGCTGCCTGGGCTGATAACCACCGCTGGAATAAAGGCCCCTTCTCGTTTATTAAACAACATTTTCAGGACTTCAAAGAGTTAACGGGGATTGTCGAAGAACTGGCGGATGCACAGCCAGATGTTGTTGATATCGACGAGTATAATTTCTTTAACAACAATTATGACCGCCGCTTGGTTGATCAAAATGGGCACAATGCTCCGGGAGAGTGTGACAATCGTTTGGTGCAGGCTCGTTGGACCGATGATGTGCTTACCCATAATATTAGTCACTCCAATTCTGTGACGGGTGCTCCCTGTGGTTATGATTTAGCTATTAGCTATAAACCTATATCGGAAGGTGAAGGGTTGGCAGTCAATGTTATGCAGGTACCGCAAATTCCTGGTTTTGAACAAACTTATTCGCCAACGGTTCAGTTTTTTCCACAGAAAGTACGTATTGGTGAAAGCTGGGGCGGAGTTTATAGCGTAGAAGATCGCTTTCAGGGCAACCCGTTAAATACGGTGACGGTATTGCGTACCAGTACCTTGTTATCAAAGCTGGATTCCGTGACGGTGCCAGCGGGAACGTTTGAGGATTGTGTGACGGTCTCCGTGCGCGAGGAATCGGCAGGTTCAGAAGGAATGCCAACCTTAAGGGCGTTAGAAGCTAATACACTCTGTCGTGATATCGGTGTTGTAAGGCGCGTATTGGTTGTCAGCGGTTATGACTATCAATTGGAGTCATACCTGCCCGGTGAATAATTTTACATCGGACGTCTGAATGTAAAAAGCCAGGCTTATGCCTGGCTTTTTTGTGATCGTTTGTTTTGGTTAGCGAGTGATTAAGGTCGCCCGAATATTCGCCAGTCCCGGCTGCGGTTGACGCTCGATACTGATATCGTCAATCACCAAACCGCCTTCGGTTAGGCTTTTTAACCAGGCCAGGGTTTTATCCATCGGAGCGGCCTCCAGCCACAGTCGCAGTTTTTTACTACCTTCCGGTTGGACGCGCTTTAAACTCAATTGATGCTGTTTGGCGCTTTGGGTAACAAAGGTTAGTGGCGACTGGTTTGTTGGGCGGGATTGTTTGGCTGGCAGCTGTTGAATTTGTTGTACAGCTGTTTCTTGATTTTGCAGCCAGTGTAGCAATTCTGTGTCAGCCAGATAGCGGTCACGGGATTGCTGATGGAAGTCGTAGCTGGGCAGAATAATGCCGTACAGCATAATCAGCACGGCAAAAAATCCGCCCAGTAAGCTCAGGGCCAGGCGGTCACGGTCGCCCAATTGTTGCCAGCGTTGGCGGTAGGGTTGCAGTGCGGCCAGTAGTTGGTTTTTTGCTTCAGACATTAGCTCTGGCCTCCATTTTTCGTAGTGAGTTTTATACGGCCACGAATACCCTGGTTTTCTTCAATGGCAGATAGCAGTTCTGAGTTTAATCCCTGGCTGCTCAGTTGGTTGCGCAGCTGGTCGAGTTGATCAATGGATTTGCTGTTAAGCTCGATAATCAGTTCGCTGCGTTGGCGATTAAAGCGAATTTGTTGCATCTGCAAATCACTGGCTTGTGGTTGCCATTGCTTAATAAATTGTCCCAATAGGTTGAGGAACTGATCGCCCTGTTGGGCATGGCTGCCGCTAAGGTGATTGCGGGTTTGAGTGCGAACGTTAACGATGCGGCGGTCGCTGGGGAAGTAGCTGCGATACAGGGCCAGGGTGTCCTGATATTGTTTGTCGGCTTGCCAGGAAAAATACATGCCGCTTGCCAGCAGGTAGCCAACGTAGAGTACTACGCCTACCGAGGCGGCGATGGCAGGCAGGCGTAAATTGGTATGGGTTTTCGCCTGCTTTTTAGTTGCCGCAAATTCACCTTGCAGCAAGTTAAGATCCGTTTGCCAGTCTGTAATCGTAGAGCTTATGGTGTAATCGCTGGTGTCTGTAATGTGTAAATCTATTCCGCTCGCGCTGGCACTGGTTTGCAATTGTACGCGATGGCTTTCCAGGCGGGCAGCATCAGTACTCAGTACAGTCAGCTCGCCATCACTGCCATTGGGTTCCCAGCTGTCGAGTAATGCTGCGAGGTTGTTTTGATCAATGCTGACAGCAGTGTTGGCGCTAGTACGCAAGCTGGCACGTGTTGGTTCCAGCAATAGGCTGGCTGAAGATGCATTGTCGGCGTTAATAGGCAGTGTCAGTGCATCGGGTATCAGGGCATCAGCAGCTAGCTGATAGTCTTGCAGGCAAGCCAGAAGATTTTGCAGGCGTTGACGTTCAATAACAGCAATATCTACCTGCTGATTTTGAATGTTCGAGATCGCAAGGTGCTGTTCTTCGATATCTGCGGCAAGCTGTTCTTCAACTAAAAATGGCAGCGCCTGTAGGAGTTGCTTGCGCTGTTTACTTGAGAATGGCTGGGGTAGGTCCACCTTGCTCAGCAGTAACCATTCTGTCGGAATCAGCACGGTGATCAAGCTGCTATCGCTCAGTGTTGGCAACTCCGATAGCGTGCTGTGTTGCCAGGGGCATTGCGCAGCCTCAGCCCCTGCTGGGATATGCACCCAGCCAATAGTGCTGCTTTCTGGCGAGGCTTCAAAATCCACCGGCAGGTGAATCAGAAGGTGATCGCTTTGTGTATTTTTCGCTATCTCACTTATTAGCATAGTGTTGCCGCTGACAGTTTTTATTCATTGTATGATCAAGTCTCCGTGCTATCGGATACTTGAGAGTCAAGTTGTTGCAAACGCTCGCGAATCAGCTTGGGCGGGCGTTGCAAGCTGCGCCCCAATAAGGTGATTGTACCGGAAGTTCGGTCGCGATGAAGTTGGCTACGCAGATACAGGTTGCGCTCGGTAAAACTGGCGTGGGTCCAGACCTCAAAATATTCGCTGGTTACAGAGAAGGTTTCGGCTTTAAGCTCAACACCTGCGGTGCTATCAGCGGCCATAAATTCTTCCACGGTGGTAAAACCGCTTTCCTTACTCTCCCGTTCATTAACCACTTTTGATCCATCCAGTTTACTGTTGAGGCTGGATAGTATCGTGGCACTGGCGGTATTGGGATTAATCAGTGTGGTTGCTTTAACACTGGTAATAAAGGGTTCGAGTGTTTGCCATTCGGTTTTAGTTAAGCGGCCCAATGACAACAGCTCGGAGGTGTCGGCGATATGCTGATCGGCACTGCGATAAGCCGGCTCCTGGCCCAAGAAGTGGGTGTCTTCGCTATCGAAGGTTTGTGGGTTCTGGTTGCTGTCAATCCAGTCTGCCAGTTGTATGGCGAGATCCGGGTTGAGTTGTAATTCGTTAAGCAGGTTACGCAGTGTGGCTAGGGCTTCGCTATTGGTTTTGCCTTCGCTGTCGACCAGATTGTTTAGATTAAAGCGAGATTCCATATCGCGAATAACCAGGCGAATACGGCCCAGCTCTGGCTCAAAGACGTTGGCTTGATACCAGCGCTCACCGGTATGGTCGTGAGGCTGGCGATTTTCACCCATCAGGTCTTCGTATAACCATTGGCGGGCCAGGGCTTCACCACCCAGGGCATATTCAAACGCCTGGCTATCGCTTAACAAAAAACTGGTACGGCGGATATCAAGGCTGCCACGGCTGACCGCAGAAGTTACCATCACTGTGACGATGGTAAAAATCAACATAATGGTGATTAAGGCCACGCCCTGTTGGCGATATGGTCGGCTGTGAATCTTTTGCATCAGGTTTTATCCTCTACAAAAGAGCGCAACACTACCAGTCGGGTAACCTCACCAAACTGTTCGCTTTGCAAGGTGACTTCGATGGCTAGCGGCAGTTTTTCTGTTTTTGATGAAGAACTTTCTGACTCATTGCCTGTGGACGCTGAAGTGGGCCATTGGCTATGCCACTGCTTTTCGTCGTCCATATAACGCCAGCTGATATCGTTTATCTTGGGCAGCAGGTGTTGTGATAAAGGTTCTGAGTCCGGTGCGCGATCGAGTACAGCCCAACTAACACGTTGTAAAAAACGTGTGTCAGAATCTTCAGCGCTGGCCAAGCGTAATTCAATGCGCTGCAGTTGGCTGCGGGTTTTATGTAGTGGGTTGCTCCAGCCGTAGCGGGTAAAGTGAAGGCTGTCGCTGTTACCAATCAGTGCAGCTTCCGTATCGCCGTATTCAAGGCGAACCGGGCGAGGAGCGATTTGTTGTAAATCGACGGTTAAGCGGCGCATGCCGCGTTGCCATTGTTGCAATTGCTGGCTGTGTTGTTGCAGTTCTGATTGCAAATGGGTTTCCCCGCTTAACAGTCGATAGGCGGCAAGTCCCATCACCGAAAATATGCTTAAGGCAATCATTAACTCCAGTAGAGTAAAGCCTGATAGGTTTCGCTTCGTCATGTCATATTCTCCCGTTAGTGCTTGCCAATAAAGCCGCTGAGGGAGAAGGGTGCAGATGCGCTGTCACCAGTACTGGTTTCTTCAGTAACAGTGACGACGATACGAAATAGCGTTGGTGTACTGGTGGTATGTGTCTGTGTATGCACCTGCCAGCGACGCCGGGCATATTCACTGACTTGCGACTGATTGCCGGGGCGCAGATTGTTGGGTTCTAAACGTAACGCCTGTAAGCGGTTTTGGGCAATCCAGTTGGCCAGGGTGCGAGTTTCCAGCGTGTGAGCCTGCCGAGTAGCCTGGCCACTTTGTTTTAACAGGGTGGCTGCACATACGGCAAAAATAGCCAGAGCCACTAAGACTTCTAAAAGGGTAAAACCGCGTTGGCCTGTTTTAATCATCATTGCCTCCCAGCTGCAGGGAGGGAAGATTAAAACCATCGGAGCTAATCAATGCGAGTTGTGTGGCTTCTTCGCGCAGGGAAAATTCAATACGAAACGGCGTTAACTCCCCACTGGCCAAAATCATGACGGTAGGTTGTTGGGAATTCTTGTTGTTCTTATCCCTAAATGCGTCCCCACGTGCGTCTCCAAGTGTGCCAGCTTCACCCTGCAGTTCTAAATTCAGCTTGGCAAACGGCGGCAGGGTATAGGCTCGCCAGGGTTTTTCATCGAGTGAAAGCCACTGTTCTTTATCTTCGTCAAAGCGAAAAAAAGCATAGCCTGTTTCAGTCAGGCTAAAACCAAAGTTGCTGTGATTAAAAGTGGCTTCGTCTGTGGCCAGGTTGAAGAGTTGATGCAAACGCTGGGCTTCATGCTGCAGTTCGCGTCTGTCGGTACCGCCAATGGCGAGTGTCGCCAGCCCGGCAAGAATACCAATAATGGTGACCACCACCAGAATTTCCAGCAGAGTAAAGCCGCCATGGCGTGATGGCTTATTCTGTCGTGCGGAAAGAGAGTGGCAGGCCATGGCGATATTGAGGCATTACTGCCGGGAATCGGCATCCCAGTTGGTGACGTCGGCAGCATCACCTTCACCACCTTCACGGCTGTCGGCACCCAGAGAGTACAAGTCGAAGGCACCGTTACTGCCAGGGCTAACATACTGGTAATCATTGCCCCATGGGTCTTGTGGCAAGCGCTTTAAGTAACCGTCCGGGTTCCAGTTTTTGGCTTCAGGGTAACCGCTGGGTTGTGTTACCAGTGCTTCAAGTCCCTGATCGGTACTTGGGTAGCTGTGATTATCGAGTTTATAAAGATCCAGGGCATTGCTGATACTTTGGATATCACTTTTCGCCGCTGTAGCACGGGCTTCACCGGTGCGCCCCAAAATATTCGGTACCACCAAGGCACCCAGGATGCCGAGAATAACCACGACAACCATAATTTCGATTAAGGTAAATCCCTTTTGTTTTTTAGTATTCATAATTCACTCTCTAAATAGATACTATACTTTCTCGGTGGCTGCTTACTTGCTCGTCGCTCCTGCGTAGGCAGGAGCCTAGTGTCTTTTGCGTAGGAGCTTAAGGACACTGGATTCCTGCCTGCGCAGGAATGACAACGTAAGTTACCCCACCAATTGGTTCAAATTTAAAATAGGCAACAGGATCGCCATAACAATCAGCATGACCGTTACGCCCATAAACAGCAGCATGATGGGTTCAAACAACCCGACAACTACGGTAATAAAATTCTGTAAATCACTTTCCTGATGAGAAGCTGTGCGTTCCAGCATAGAATCTAACTCACCACTGGCTTCGCCGCTGGCGATCATGTGCAACATCATCGGTGGAAAGTAACCGGTATCGTCCAAGGCCTGGTGCAAGCTACCACCTTCGGTCACCTGCTGTGTGGCGGTTTGTAATTTGTCCTTCAGGAATTCATTACTGAGTACCTGGGTGGCAATCTTCATACCGTCGACTAACGGAACACCACTGCTGCTTAAAATACTCAGGGTGCTGGCGTAGCGTGCGGCATTAAAACCGCGGCTTAAACGTTTAATAAAAGGAAAGTGCAGTAGCTGGCGGTGAAAACGCAGACGAATATGTGGCTGCCGTAACAAGGCGCCACCGCCAACAGCCAGTAATAAGATAACGGGTAGGCAGAGCCAGCCCCAGGTGCCAATAAAATCGCTGATGGCCACCAGGCCGCGAGTCAGTGCTGGAAGCTCCTGTCCGGTACCAACAAATACTTTAATCACATCCGGCACAACATAAACCATCAAACCCGCAACAATGGCAACAGCCATCACTAACAGCAAAATAGGGTATACCATCGCCATTTGTACTTTTTGGCGGAAGGCATGGCTGGTTTCGGTATGGTCGGCCAGACGGTTCATGACCTTGTCGAGATGGCCGGAGTGTTCGCCAGCTGCCACGGTGGCGCGATAGAGTTTGGGAAAGGCGCGAGGGAATTCTCCCAAACTATTGGCCAGTGAATGGCCTTCCAGCACTTTACTGCGCACCGCCAGCATTAAACTTTTTACCCGCGCGCTTTCACTTTGTTGCGCAATGGCGGCCAGGGATTCTTCCAGTGGCAATGCCGATTGAATCAGTGTCGCCAGTTGGCGGGTTACCAGAGCAAGCTCACGGGCACTGAGTGTAGGGCCGCTGATCTTAAAACCGCTTAGGGAAAACTTGCGGCCCTGATGTTTTTCGGCGGCTTCTTCCAGTAACAGAGGAATTAAACCTTGATCGCGCAATTGCTGGCGTGCCTGGCGCGCACTGTCGGCTTCCATGCTGCCCTTGCGGGTTTGGCCTTGGGTATTAAGTGCCTGGTAGTCGAATACAGCCATAATGCGCCCTTAACTTCCCTTAGCCTTCTTGCGTCACGCGCAAGACTTCTTCAACCGTGGTTTCACCGTTGAGAATACGGGCGCGCCCGTCGTCACGAATACTGGGGCCTTTACGTCGCGCGCTGGCAATCAGTTCGGCTTCGGCGGCACCGTTGTGAATAAGTGTGCGTAATTCATCATCAATAGCGATTAACTCGTAAATACCGGTTCGACCGCTGTAGCCTTGCTGATTACATTCATCGCAGCCTTTGGGGCGATACAGAGTAGGAGGTTGAGATTGAGGTTGAGAGACATCGACACCGAGGAATTCACACTCGGCCTCATCAGCTGTGTGCGCTTCTTTACAATGTGGGCACAGAATCCGTACCAGTCGCTGCGCCAAAATACCAATCACACTGGAGGATAATAAGAAGGGTTCAACACCCATATCAGCCAAACGGGTAATGGCGCCGACAGCGGTATTGGTATGTAGCGTAGAAAGCACCAAATGGCCGGTTAAACTGGCTTGAATCGCAATCTCGACGGTTTCCAAATCGCGGATCTCGCCCACCATCACCACATCCGGATCCTGACGCAACATGGCGCGCAGACTGCGGGCAAAGGTCATATCGGCTTTGGTGTTAACCTGCGTTTGGCCAATGCCTTCCAGTTGATATTCGATCGGGTCTTCGACGGTAAGAATATTTTTGTGGTTGGTGTTAATGCTGCTCAGGCCCGCGTACAGGGTGGTGGTTTTACCGGAGCCGGTGGGGCCGGTCACCAATAAAATACCGTGCGGGTGGTGCAGCAGTTCGGCAAACAATGCTTTATCGCGGGGTTGCATGCCCAGGTGGGATAAATCCAGGCGGCCTGCCTGTTTATCCAGCAAACGCAGCACCACTCGCTCGCCACTGTTGGACGGCATAGTAGAAACCCGCACATCCACTTCGCGGCCACCAATGCGCAGGGAAATGCGGCCATCTTGCGGTACACGTTTTTCGGCGATATCCAGTTTTGACATCACCTTGATACGTGAAACCAGTAATGGTGCCAGTGCACGTTTGGGCTGCACGATTTCACGCAACATACCGTCGACCCGAAAACGTACCACCAAACGGCGTTCAAAGGTTTCGATATGAATATCGGAGGCGCCTTGTTTAATGGCTTCGCTCAGCAGGGCATTAATCAGGCGGATAATCGGGGCGTCGTCTTCCTGCTCCAGCAGGTCTTCGGTTTCGGGTACTGAATCGGCCAGGCTGGCTAAATCCATTTCATCGCCCAGGCCTTCTACCATTTGCATAGCCTGGCTGGAATCGCGCTCGTAGGCGCGGGCTAGCAGGGTATCAAACTCGGCGGCATCGACTTGGACAAAACGCAGTTGCCAGCCTAATGTCAGGCCTAGGTTGCGCTGCACTTCGGCAATGATATTAAGTGGCAAGGGCTCGCGGCAATAGACCGTAGAATCGTTGGCATCTACGCCTACCACTACACCAAAACGTTTGGCAAAACCAAAAGGCAGTTGTGGGGCTTCAGTCGCAGGTGAGCTTAGCTCATCGCTGGTATCTGTTGCGGCCTCACTCATTGTTTGCCTCTTTGGCATTTTTGGTTTCAGCGTCTAAGTCAGGTAAAACCGGTAGCTCACCAGGAACAAAATAGGTTTCAATTTTCTTGCGGAAGTTGCGCTGGCGATCTTGCATGTCGAAGTAGCGCTCGCGGGTTAACTCGTAACCACTGTCGGCTTCGGCCAAAATCGTCGGGTGAATAAACACCATCAAATTACGTTTTACGGTATTGGTGCTGGTACTTTTAAACAGTCTGCCCATTACCGGAATATCACCGAGGAAAGGCACTTTCTTTTCCGCCTCTTCCACTTCATCGCGAATCAGGCCGCCCAGTACCAGAGTTTCGTTATTGCCAATCAAGACGCGGGTTTTGATTTCGCGTTTATTGGTAATAATGTCAGAGGCTTCGGCGCTTTCGGTCACACTTTCCACGCTTTGTTCAATATCCAGTGTTACGGAGTTGTCGCGATTGATGCGTGGTTTAACTTTTAAGGTGATGCCCACATCCTGCCGTTCAATGGTTTGGAAAGGGTCGTCACCTTCGCGGGCTTCACTGCCAGTAATAAAGGGGACATTCTGGCCCACCAGAATACTGGCTTCTTCATTGTCCAGCGCCATAATGGTCGGCGTGGATAAAATATTGGCTTGGGATTCAGTGGCCAGGGCATTAATCAATGCGCGCAATTCACCACCGCGGAAGTAGCCTAGATTAAAACCGGAATTAAACGTGAGATCGGGTGGTAAATCCGGGCGCGAGGTAATGGTGGGGAAGGCACTAAAGCCACCGCGAACATTGGCATTGGAATCGGTTGACCACTCAACGCCAAAGTCATGACCCAAATCTTCGTTCACTTCAACAATTAACGCTTCAACCAGTACCTGCGGGCGACGCACATCCAGTTTGGCTATCACACCTTTCATGGTGTTCAGTACCGAAGGTGGTGCGGTAACAATCAATGCATTCAGCGCTTCATTGGCTTTAATGCTTACTTCGATATTGGCGGTACTTTGGTCTTTCTCGTTTTTCTGGACGCTACCGCTGACGCTCTCCAGTACTTCCACCAGATCTTTGGCGTTGGCGTAATTTAAGTGGAATACCTGAGTATTGCCTTCACCGGACAGCGGTTGGTCCAGGCGTTTTACCAGTTTGCGAATTTGCTGGCGTGTGGCGGGGTCACCCGTGAGCAGTAAACTGTTGGAGCGCTCATCAACCGCCAGCTGTAAACCGCTGGCGCCTTCCGCTCCTTTACCCTGCGCTTTAGGCAGTAGCTTGTTGATTACACTGAGCACTTCTTTGGCGCTGGCAAACTCCAGCGGCAGCAGTTCAATATCCACCACGCCGACCTTGTCCAGGCGCGAGACTATCTCCATCACCTTGCCAATATTACTGGCGCGATCGGCAATGATTAGTGCATTGGTGGCAGGGTAGGCGGCCAGGTGACTCACCTGTGGCACCAGCGGGCGCAATAAATTAACCAGCTGGGTGGCGGAAACGTTTCTAACTTTGAGAATACGTACAACCACATCTTCCTGGCCTGACTGATTTTGCTTTTCGATCAGGGGGACGGAAGATTGTTTGGCCAGGGCGTCGGGAATAATTTTTAACGAGTTGTCGGTTTCAACCGTGGCAAAACCGTGTACCTGTAATACTGATAAAAATACCTGATAGGCTTCACCGCGCGTCATGGGGTCGCCGGCCATGACTGTGACCTTACCCTTTACATTGGGGTGAACAATAATGCTTTTCTGGGTAACGTCCTGAGCCCAGCGGATCAGATCGCGAACGTCGGCATTGTCCAGCGCCAGGGTAACGGTTTCGCTTGTTGCAGCAGACGGTTGTGTTTGTTGGGCAAAAGCGCTATTGCTAAAAGGCAAACTGCTAGCAGATAGCCCCAGGGCGATGGCAGTAGCAAGCGTATATCGGCGCAGGGCCGACTTAGAAAGTACGACGTTCATGTGATTAATTCTTATTTTGACGAAGGCGCATTAAGCGCTCTTTAATAGATTCGGTCCGTGAATTTGTATTGCTGTTACGACGCGGTGCTGGTGCAGCATTATTAGCCGCAAAACTTTGCGGTGTGGTTACACCGCTGCTAACCGGTTTGGGGAAACGTAATATTTCCAGCTGACCGCCGCGCGACAGGGTGATGTGATCACTGCTGACCTGGGTTAATACGGCACCGCCGGGCAGGCTTTCATTCACATAGTAACGCTTGGCTGTTTTCCCCTTTTCAGAAACCAAGGCACTGGCGCGACTGGTATCGCTACTGCTAAATGCACCTTTGAGTTCAAGCTTTAAGCGGGTGTCAGGAATATCCTGCTGTGCCACTGCCGTCGGTTGTATACTGGCAACGCCAAATAATTGCACCGCGCTGAAGTTGACCGGTTCTACAGGGGATTGGGATAGCTGAACACTTGGATTGGCTGCTGCCTGAGGGGTAATGCGGGTTGTGGTGATGTCTTTATAAAGCGTCCAGCCCAGCGCGCCAACACTGCCCAGTAGGCACAGCCATAATGCGATGGCAGCGCTCCCGCGGGTATTCACAGACGGCGTGTAAGTGGATGTAAACATCAATAACCCTTGCCACTGGCTAGCATGGCGTTGTTTCTTTTGTTTTTATTAGCTTCAGCGGTTAGGTTTTGGGCCAAACCACTGGCAATCCGTTGGCTTTTCAGCGCTTTTGGCGCTTCGAACAGCCAATTCTACGGATTTTCAGGCCTTTATTCCATCATCAGAAAGGGTATACCCCACGCCATGCTTGGCTGACTCTCAATGTACCAGCTCTGGGTTAAAGATAAATGCCAGTTCTTACAAATGCTCAAGGTGCCTAATCTGTGTTAATGCGCTGAAACAGGTCATAACCCATTGATTTCAAAGCGGTATATTGGGATAGGTAGTTATTTGTGCAGCAACGCTTGGCGGGAGTGATATAACGTGGGGGTAAATGAACACCCAGTCAGCCTGGGGTAAGTAACTCGCCGTCGACCATGCCATAATGCCGGGCATATAAAGGGAGGGGAACATGCCGAATAGAGTCAGTATTAAAGCGCCGGTGGCGTCTGTGGTTGTACAAGTCTTGGTCAAGGTGGGGGATAGCGTCAGCCGTGGGGCGGTTGTTGCCCTGGTAGAGTCCATGAAAGTACAGACACAAATCAAGGCGCCGATGGCAGGGCAGGTAAAGCAGCTGTATGTCAGTGAAGGCCAGACCCTGCAAAAAGACGATGCTGTGATGGACGTGTTGCCGCTGGATGATAGTGGCATTGATAAGGCTGCCGAAGCTGAGGCTGATACTCCTGAGACCCTAAACCCGGCGCTGCAAGATTATTATGCGCGGGTGACCCAAACCCTCGACACTGGCCGTGAAAGCGATGTGGCCAAGCGCCATAAGCGAGGCTTCCGCACCGCCCGTGAAAACCTTGCAGATTTGGCCGACCCGGAAACCTTTGTTGAATACGGCCAAATGGCGGTGGCCGCCCAGCGAGGTCGGCGCGATTACGAAGACCTGAAAACCCGCACCGCCGCTGACGGTGTTATCACCGGTACGGCTTCTATTAATAGTAAACAGTTCCCCGGCAAAACCAGTCGCACGGCACTGGTGATTAACGACTACTCGGTACTGGCGGGCACTCAGGGTTATTTTCATCACCACAAAATTGACCGCATGCTGGAAGTGGCCAAAGAGCAGCAGCTGCCCGTGATTATGTATACCGAAGGTGGCGGTGGCCGCCCCGGCGATACCGATGTACAAACCCAAATTGGTGGTTTGCATTTAATGACCTGGGTGGCCTGGTCAGAATTGAGTGGGCAGGTACCGCGTATTGCTGTGGCCAACGGTTATAACTTTGCCGGTAATGCGGCACTGTTTGGCGGTGCGGATATTACCATTGCCACCAAGGAATCCTGGATTGGTATGGCCGGCCCGGCGATGATTGAAGGTGGTGGCCTGGGCAGCTTTGCCGCCACCGACATAGGCCCCATTGATGTGCAATCAAGCAACGGTGTTGTGGATATCGTTGCCGACGATGAAGCCCACGCAACAGCGCTGGCGAAAAAAGTGCTCGGTTATTTCCAGGGCCCAATCGATACCTGGCACTGCAGCGAGCAGGCCCAGTTGCGAACCCTGTTGCCGGAAGACCGCCGTTTTACTTACGACGTGCGCAACATTATTACCTCGCTGGCCGACAAATTATCCTTCACCGAACTGCGACGCGATTATGGTGCAGCGATTATCACCGGTTTTATCCGCATTGAAGGTAAACCCTTCGGTGTAATCTGTAACGACTGTAAAGTCCTCGGCGGTGCCATCGACACAGTCGCAGCAGAAAAGGCCGGAGAATTTATGACGCTGTGTAGCGACTTTGGTATTCCATTGTTGTCCCTGTGTGACACCCCAGGATTTATGGTCGGCCCCGACAGTGAAAAAGAAGGCGCCGCCCGTCGCATGGGTTCCATGTTCACCGCCGGTGCAAAAATGCGTGTGCCCATCGTCACCATCTTCCTGCGCAAAGCCTACGGCCTGGGTGCCATGGCTATGGCCGGTGGTTCTTTTGCAAAATCCATTTACAGCGCCGCCTGGCCCACCGGTGAATTTGGCGCGATGGGGTTGGAAGGCGCTGTGCGTTTGGGCTTTAAAAAAGAACTGGAAGCCGCGGCAACCGATGAAGAGCGTGATGCCTTATTTGAAGAATTACTGGCGGCTATGTACGAAAGAGGCAAAGCCACAGAAGCAGCTGCGTTCTTGGAAATTGATGGCGTAATTGATCCCGCTGACACGCGCAGAATGGTCGTCAACGCTATTGCGTAAGCAATTAACCCTGGAGGTTTGCTCCAGGGTTAAATATTTTACTAGTTAAGTTGGGACGCTTGTGGCTCTTGTTGTTTCGACCAGGTTTCAAAACCAAGTACCAGAATCATCCCGACAATAGCCAATGCACAGGCCGGCAGTAGTTGGTGGCTTTGGGATGTGATATCGGCCCAGACCCACGGCAATAGGTTTTCTTGTATCAGGGGGATTTCTTCCCCGTGGCGATTGATGGTTGTTTCAATTGCTTGTTTCCATGGCCAGAGGGCGTTTAGTGAGCCGATAAGAAACCCGGTCAGTAGCGCAAGGGTTGGTTGGCGATAGCTGTGCAGGCACCAGGACAGGAAGCGTGAAAAGCTGAGCAGGCCACAGGCGCAGCCGGCGGCAAAAATACCGAGCAAAATAATATTGAATTCAGTGATTGCCGTAATGATGGTTGGGTACAACCCCAGTAGTAACAGAATAAAACTGCCTGAAATGCCCGGTAAGATCATCGCGCAAATTGCCAGCATGCCTGCAAAGAATATATAGCCATAGCCTGTGGGCAGTTGCGTTGCGCCCGATAGGGTTATGCTGCCTGCTACTGCAGTGCCAATGATAACGGCTAAAAATTCTTTATATCCCCAGCCTTGAATCGTTCTGATCATATGCAGGATAGAGGCTAGTACCAAACCAAAAAAGAATGCCCACACCAGAATGGGGGCCGTTTCCAGTGCGTAGTCAATCACTTTGGCTAAAGAGAGAACGCTGATGAGTATGCCGCTAAACAGGACGGTTAAAAATGTGCCGTTGATTTGTGTCCAGCAGGCAGCTATGCCTTTGGTGAATAACGTATGAAGTGCGCTTGGGTTGATCTGCTTAAGACTATCGAGCAGTTCATCATAAATTCCGCTGATAAAGGCGATGGTGCCGCCGGATACGCCGGGGACGACATCGGCGGCGCCCATGGCGATGCCTTTAAGCCCAAGTGCCAGGTAGTTTTTGCTGGCTGATGAGGTAGAGTTTGTTGACATGTTTTGTCTCTAATAAATGTGAATACACATAACCACCGGAGTGCATTCGGTGGTTATGCATAAAATCGATGGGCAATTTTTTATCGGTTGGATAAGGGCGCAGCAAACAGCTGCCATTCACCGATAATCGGAAATTTACGGATCCACACAAACAGCGCTTCCAGCTGTCTATCAACCCGCGGAGTGGCCCAGGCAAGGTAGGGCGTGTAGCGTCCCCAGGCGATGGTGAAAAAGGCAATTAATGATCCGCCAATAACCTGGTCTGTTAGCCAGTGGGCACCGCTAAATAAACGCGGCAGTATAAATACGATGGCAAGTGCGGTGAGCAACAAACTCCAACGGTTAAACTTATGCAGTAGTGCATAAGTGGCAATGATAATTAAGACTGAGGCGTGGTCACCGGGAAAGCTCGAGCCTGCAGAATCTTTTGGCGACAGGTGCGGGTAAAGTGCATCGAGTGAAATAAACGGCGTCAGTTCCAGTGAGGGACTGTTGCCCGTCCAGCCCATGGTTTTGGCAGTTTTGTCTAGGATGGTTCTGAAAATTAACATCACAAACATCAGTAAACACAGGCCGATAAAACCTTGGCGTACTTCGGTGCTTTTAAAAATTAAATCGCTTTTGAGTAGTAGCGGAAAAATGGCGATAACAGGAATTAAATCGGCGGAGCGATTATTCATCACGGCCCACAGCAGAGACCACTGTTCGTTTGCTGCCAGGCTGCCATTTAAAAAATAATAGGTTGCGTTGTTCCACTGTTGCCATAACTCACCGGTTGCTGGTATTAACCAGGAGGCAAGTAATAATAAAGCGAATAGTTGGAAACCTAGAAACCCGCCTAAACGGGTAGACGTTGGGAATTGCATGAGAGTCCTTTTCTTACTGTTGTTCCTTTAATGCTGCCTTCTTGGCAGCGGTCGGTATTTTATTGCAAAAATATTGCAGTGCAAGAAAAAGTGTTTTTTATTTGTGACTGTTTGGACATTGGGTTGGGGTGGAAAAAAGTACAGAGCGGGGTCTGACCCTGCGAGTCAGACCCCAGTTCGAAGTGCGGTGTTTTTTTCGAGACGGGGTACGACCCGCAGGGTCGGACCCCTTGTGCTAATGCTTTAGTGTGAGAGGGCGGGGTACGACCCGTAGGGTCGGACCCCTGGCTTTGTGCCGGGTTAGAGGCTTTGGTCCATATCTAGGGCGGGCTGTTGGCTGCTTGGGGTGCCGATAATTTTTGCGGGCACACCGGCGACGGTGGTGTGAGGTGGAACGGGTTTTAATACCACGCTGCCGGCTGCAATTTTTGCACCTACGCCAATCTCAATATTGCCAAGAATTTTGGCGCCTGCCGCAATCAGTACACCGTCTTTAACTTTCGGATGACGGTCGCCGGCTTCTTTACCGGTACCGCCGAGGGTAACCGATTGCATAATGGACACGTTATCACCCACGACGGCGGTTTCACCAATGACCAAACCGGTGGCGTGATCAATCAGCAGGCCTTTACCGATTTTGGCGGCCGGATGAATATCCACATCAAACACTTCAGAAATACGGTTTTGCAAAAACAGAGCCAGTGAACGACGGTTATTAGTCCACAACCAATGGGCGATGCGATAGGCCTGTAGCGCATGGAAACCTTTAAAGTATAAAAACGGCGTGGCCAGTGAGCAGCAGGCGCTGTCTCGCTCGTCGACGGCGAGGATGTCGGCCACCACGGCTTCGGCAATGCTCGGGTCACTGGCCATGGCTTCCTTGGCCACTTCGCGAATCAGCATGGCTGAGGCGGTGGGGCTGTCGAGTTTGTTGGCCAGATGGAAGCTCAGTGCATCTTGCAAATCTTTGTGGTTCAAGATTGTGGCGTGCAGAAAACTGGCCAGGATTGGCTCTTTCTCGGCTTGCTGTTGGGCTTCCTGACGGATGCATTGCCAGGGGGCGTCCATATCAATTGCCATAATCGTTGCTCACTGCTGATTCATTAAATAATTATCTGAGCTTTAGTTAAGAATTTCCAGTGGTGGTTCCTGCAGCGCGGCCAGTTGTTCACGCAAGGTGAGGATATGTTCTGACCAGTAGCGCTCGGTGTTAAACCAGGGGAAGTTTTGTGGAAACGCCGGGTCATTCCAGCGGCGTGCCAACCAGGCGGCGTAGTTCATTAAACGTAGCGTACGCAGGGGCTCGATTAAGCGTAGCTCGCGGGCATCAAAAAAGCAGAATTGGCGGTAACCGCTGAGTATGGCTTCCAACTGTGCCTGTTGCTGATGACGCTCGCCACTTAAGAGCATCCAGATATCCTGCACCGCTGGGCCCATTCGACAATCATCAAAGTCGACAAAGTGTGGGGCGTTATCGGTATCGCCCATATCGCGCCAGAGGATATTGCCCGGGTGGCAATCACCGTGCAGGCGGATGGGCTCGTATTTCACTTCCGCGAAGCTTTGTTGCAGGCGTTCGATTAAATCTTCGGCCAGTGTGCGGTAAGCGGTTTCCAGCTCGGCGGGGATAAAATTGTTGTCCAACAGGAAGCGGTAGCTGTCGATGGCGTAACTTTGTACATCAATGCCGGGGCGATGCGCGAAAGGTTTTTCAATGCCAACCGCATGCAAGCGGCCCATGCAGCGGCCGAGGACTTTGAGGTTTTCCAGATTATCCAGCTCGGGGGCGTGGCCGCCTTTACGTTCAAACAGGGCGAAGTGAAAATCGCCAAAGCTATGTAGGCTTTCGCCATTGCTGTCTTTGCTGGGTGTGACTACCGGCCATTCCTGTTCGGCCAGCTCGAAGCTAAAGGCCTGCTCTTCGCGGATTTGCGCTTCGCTCCAGCGGTTGGGGCGATAGAATTTGGCGATCAGCGGTTGCTCATCTTCAATGCCGATTTGGTAAACGCGGTTTTCGTAGCTGTTTAAGGGGAAGATGCGGCCGTCACAGCGAAATCCCTTGGCTTCGATGGCATCCAGTACGGTGTCTGGCGTGAGTGCGCTGTAGGGATGTTCGGTGTTGTCCATAAACTGTCTCGGTAATAAAAAAGGGCCCCCATCAGGGAGCCCTATTGTATAACGTTTTGTTACTGTGCGTTGTTCTGGTGTGGCACAAGGGGTCCGACCCTGCGGGTCGTACCCCGTCTCGAAACATGTAACGCACTTCGTAGGTGGGGTCTGACCCGCAGGGTCAGACCCCGGCTTTTCCAGGCTTTCGATTAGCGCTTGCGCAGCACCAGGCTGCCGATGGAGTAACCGGCACCGAAGGAGCAGATCACGCCGTGATCACCGGCTTTCAGGTCTTTGTGATTGAGGTTAAACGCAATCAGTGAACCGGCAGAGGCGGTATTGGCATAGGTATCCAGCACAATCGGCGCTTCTTCAGCAGTCGCTTCACGGCCCAGCAGCTTTTTGGTGATCAGGATATTCATATTGATATTGGCCTGATGTAGCCACCAGCGGTCGATATTGTCGGCTCCCAGGTCGTGGGCGCCAATATGATCTGAAATATGTTGTGCCGCCATTGGGCAGACTTCTTTAAACACCTTGCGGCCGTTTTGATGGAACAGCTTGTCGGCGCTGTACGGATCGGCGTCGGTGGCGTGGGTAATATAGCCAAAGTTGGAGCGGATATTGTTGGAGAAGCTGGTGACCGCTTTGGTGCTCAGAACATCGTAGCTGTGCTCGGCGGTACAGGTGTCTGCTTTTTCAACAATAGTGGCGGTGGATACATCACCGAAAATAAAGTGGCTGTCGCGATCGCAGTAGTTAACTTGCGGTGAGGTCAGCTCCGGGTTGATAACCAATACGCATTTAGCGGTACCTGCGGCAACCATTTCATAGGCGCGCTGCAGGCCGAAGGTGGCGGCAGAGCAGGCAACCAGCATATCGAAGCCGAAGCCTTCGATGCCCAGCTCTTTTTGCACTTCAATGGCAATGGCCGGGTAAGAGCGCTGGGTATAGGCGCAGCTGACAATCACGGCGCCAATATCTTCAGCGGTTTTATTGGCTTCCTGCATGGCAATGCGGGCAGCTTTTACCGCCATCTCAGCCTGTTGGGATAACTCTTCATCGCTGCGCTCTTCGATTTCCGGGCGCATGCGGTCGATATCCAGAATACCTTCTTTACTGTAGGCGTAGCGGCTTTTAATGCCGGAGGCTTTTTCGACAAAGGCGGCAGACGAGTAGGGCTTGGCTTCCAGAACACCTTCTTCGATAGCTTGGGCATTTTCGCTGTTATAACGCTCTGCCCAGGCGTTGTAGCTGTCTACCAGCTCTTCGTTGGTAACGGTATGTTCCGGAGTCCAGAGGCCACTGCCACTGATAACGATATTGTGAGTCATAGGGTTTCCGCGAGTGATAAAAGTACTTCAATAAGCCGTTTTTGGACACAGGTCTTAAACGGTTGTTTGTAATAGTTGTTTGCCGACATTTTGCCCTAAAAGGGGGCCTCGGGTCTAACGATTTGTCTTTTTTGGCTTGACTGTTGGCCGTTTTGCCCGTGGAATTTGTGCGGCATTATTGACTAATAAGTCATTGGTCAAACCCCTGGCAACAGGGTTATGTGCCTGGTGTGGGTGTGCGAGCCAGCACCCATACATCAACCCGTTTGGCTCCAGCCTTCAAGAGTATAGAACTCAATTCTCTCGCTGTGGTACCGGTGGTCATCACATCATCAATTAAGGCCAGGTGCAGGTCTTTTGCATTGGTCATTATTTCGAAGCTTTGACGCAGGTTTTTTAGGCGTTGCTTGCGGCTGAGTTGTTGTTGCTTAACCGTTGCCTTCTTGCGGCGGCAGCAGTGTAACAGGGGGATTTTAAGCTCCAGGCTAAGCTGGCGACTGATATAAGCCGCCTGATTGAAGCCGCGCCACAGCTGGCGTTGCCAGTGCAAGGGGACGGCGGTAATCGCATCGGGCCAGGCTTGATACTCGTAATCCAACCTGAGTTGCTGCGCCAGTTGAGTAGATAGAAAGCGGCCAGCAACCAGGTCACGTTGGTGTTTAAAGCGAGTGATCTGGTCACTTATTGGTGGCAGGTAGCGAAAGGCGGCGCTGGTGTGGGTAAAGGGCGGTGGGTTATGCAGGCATTCACCGCAGATCAGGGCGCTGTCTGCCTCTGGGGAAACGGGTAAAGGCAGGGCACATTGCTGGCAGCCGGTCATTTGCCAGGGTAGGTCCTCCAGGCAAGCCTGGCAGGCAATACCGGTTTGCGGGTGACTGCTATGGCAGAAGCAGCACCTATTCGGTATGAAACTATTAACTATATGATTTAAAAGGAGTATTATGGTTTTTTGGGGCATGAGGAAGATGTGGAAAAGTGCGCTTTCGTGATGCCTGTTAACCTTTTGGGTGTCTTTGGGTTGACAGCTTTGGGGCTGACGTTATCATTAGCACAACAATAGAATTAAACGCCGCAACCTTAACTCTGCCTGCTTCCTATACCCTGAGCAATCAGTCAAAAGCAGTAACTTTTAACTGCCTGGCAGCCGTTTGCGGTCAAATTTGATGACTGAGGTTTTGATCATGTCCACACCTGTTCGCCACGACTGGACCCGCGCTGAAGTAGACGCACTGTTTAACCTGCCATTTAGCGATCTGATGTTCCAGGCGCAAACAGTTCACCGTGCCAACTTTGATCCCAACGAAGTTCAGGTAAGCACTCTGTGTTCGATCAAAACCGGTGCCTGCCCGGAAGATTGTAAGTACTGCCCACAGAGTGCGCGCTACGATACCGGTCTGGAAAAAGAAAAACTGATGAAAGTAGAAGCGGTGATTGAAGAAGCCAAGGCGGCAAAAGCCGGCGGCGCGACACGCTTCTGCATGGGCGCTGCCTGGCGCTCACCGAAGAAAAAAGATATGCCTTACGTTACCTCCATGGTTAAAGGCGTTAAAGAGCTGGGTCTGGAAACCTGTATGACCCTGGGCATGGTTAGCGAAGATCAGGCGCAGGAACTGTCCGATGCCGGTCTGGATTACTACAACCACAACCTGGATACCTCGCCGGAATTCTACGGTGACATTATTACCACCCGTACCTATCAGGATCGTCTCGATACCCTGGGCAATGTTCGCGCCGCGGGCATGAAAGTGTGTTCTGGCGGTATTGTGGGTATGGGTGAAGGTCAAAAAGATCGTGTTGGTCTGCTGCATCAATTGGCCACCATGCAACAACATCCAGAATCTGTGCCGGTAAATATGCTGGTACGTGTTGAAGGCACGCCACTGGCACAGGAAGAAGATCTGGATCCATTCGATTTTATTCGCACCATTGCGGTTGCGCGCATTATTATGCCGAAATCCCATGTGCGTCTGTCTGCCGGTCGTGAAGAAATGAACGACCAGCTGCAGTCTCTGGCCTTCCTGGCTGGCGCCAACTCCATTTTCTACGGCGAGAAACTGCTGACCACCGCTAACCCGAAAAAGAACAAAGACATGATGTTGTTCGACCGTTTGGGTATTAATCCTGAGAAGTATGAAACCGAACAGGATGAAGAAGAGCAGGAGCAAGCGGTGATGGCTTCCATTGAAGAAGCCAAGAACGATCAGTTCTTCTACAACGCTGCCAAGTAAACAGTGCCTACAGCGTTTTTTAACAAACAGTGAACATCTGCTGTGGATATTGACCAGCAGTTAGCACCGGCCTTGACTGCGCGCAAGCGCGAACATCTTTACCGTTCCCGTCGTGTACTGGCTTCTGCCCAGGGCACGCGGGTGCAGGTAGATGGCAAAACGTTTACCGGTTTTAGCTCTAACGATTACCTCGGATTGGCCAATCACCCAAAAGTGATTGAGGCCATGCAAGCGGCTGCCTCGCAATATGGTGTGGGTAGCGGTGCTTCGCATTTGGTCAATGGCCACAGTGTCGTGCACCATGCGCTGGAAGAAGAGTTAGCGGCGTTTACCGGCCGTCCCCGTGCGTTATTATTTTCCACCGGTTATATGGCCAACATTGGCACCGTCAATGCGTTGATCGGCAAAGGCGATGCAGTGTTTGAAGATAAACTCAATCACGCCTCCCTGTTGGATGCGGGCCTGTTAAGTGGTGCGCGCTTTCAGCGTTTTTTGCATAACGATGTAAAAAGCCTGGAACAGCGAGTACAAGCCAGTGATGCCAATCGCAAACTGATTGTGGTTGATGGTGTCTTCAGTATGGATGGTGATGTTGCTCGTTTGCCGGAGATGGTAGATATCGCCGAGCGCCACAATGCCTGGCTAATGATTGATGATGCCCACGGCTTTGGCTGCCTGGGTAAAAACGGTGGCGGTTGTGCCGAGCACTTTGGTTTGTCGGAGGATAAGCTCCCCATCTTGATGGGCACTCTGGGTAAAGCCTTCGGCACCTTTGGCGCTTTTGTCGCGGGTAGTGAAGTATTAATTGAAACCCTGATTCAGGAAGCCCGCAGTTATATCTATACCACCGCCATGCCACCTGCTGTGGCTGCTGCAACGCGCGCCAGTTTAAAACTGTTGCAAGAGGAGCATTGGCGCCGAGACAATCTGGTGCAGCGTATTAAACAGTTTCGTGCGGGCGCTGAAAATTTAGGGCTGCAATTAATGCCCTCGCCAACACCGATTCAACCGGTGGTATTGGGTGATGAAGCTCGTACTATGGCCGTCGCTGCCCACTTGGAAAAAAATGGTTTTTTGGTTGGCGCTATTCGCCCGCCAACCGTGCCTCGTGGTAGTGCCCGTTTGCGCATTACCTTTAGCGCCAATCATACCGAGAGGCAGGTTGAAGATTTATTGTCTGCATTGGGTGATGCAGTACAGGCCAACCGTGGAGACTCTGAATAATGGTTGTCTCTAATCCTGCGTTGCCCCCCTTATCGGTTCGCACACTACCTGCTACTGGTGAAACGCTGTTAGCCGAGCCATTGGTGTTATTACACGGCTGGGGCAGTGACAGCCGCAGTTGGTTACCGGTGCTGGCACCGCTGAATGAGTTTTGTCATTTAGTACTGGTGGATTTGCCGGGCTTTGCTGACAGTGAATTCTGCGCGATAGATCAATGGCTGCAGCAGTTAATGGAGCAGTTACCGCCACGCGCCGCTTATATGGGCTGGTCACTGGGTGGTATGTTGGCAACCCGGTTAGCCGCGCAGCATCCCGAGCGAGTCACGCGGTTAATTACCCTGGCAAGCAATCTGCGTTTTGTTGCCGATAAGTCCTGGCCTGAGGCTATGGAAGCCGAAACGTTTACGGCGTTTTGTGATGGTTTCGGCAAGGCGCCTGAGGTCACGCTAAAACGTTTCTGCGGCTTAATGGCCAAGGGTGATAGTGATGAAAAGGCACAGATAAAAGCCTTACGCCAAGCAGCAGCAGAATCTTTTGCCGATAAGCAGGCTGAACACTGGTTGCAGGCGTTGCAGTTATTGGGGCAGTTTGATAATCGTAAGACAGACTTGGATGTGCCCGGGTTACATATCTTTGGTGATAATGACAGTCTGGTTCCCGCATCTGCTGCCGAGGCTGTCAGCGCTTTACCCAAACAGCAGGTACAAATTTTTCAGCAATGTGGTCATGCACCGCATTGGTCACAACCGCAGCGTGTTGTCGATGCGGTAAAAGCATTTTTCCAGCGCGCCCAATACGATGTGGAAAAACGCAAAGTCGCACAATCCTTTAGTCGCGCAGCGGAAACCTATGACAGTGTCGCTGATCTGCAGCGCCAAGTGGGTAATAACTTATTAACCCGACTGCCAGAAATAGAATCAGCAGAAACTCTGTTAGATGTTGGTGCCGGTACCGGTTATTTTACCGGGCCTCTCAGTCAGCGCTGCCAGGTGGTGGGGCTGGATATAGCCGAAGGCATGCTGCGATTTGCCCGTGAGAATCACAGTAATGTGCAACACTGGATGTGTGCTGATGCGGAGTATCTGCCGCTCGCAGATAGTAGCGTGCAACATATTTTTTCAAGTTTGGCGATTCAGTGGTGCAGTCAGTTACCGCAGTTGTTTGGCGAGTTGCATCGTGTGTTGTCACCCGGTGGTCAATTACGTATCGCAACCCTGGGGCCGCAAACGCTGTATGAGTTACGTGATGCCTGGAAAGCGGTGGACCACTATGCCCATGTAAACCACTTTGAAGCTGCAGAAAAATTGCAGGCAGCGATGGTGGGTGCAGGTTTTGAAAACGTTTCTATTGAAACGGAGACCATTACCTTAAGTTTTGCCGAACTGAAGCAATTAACTCATGAGTTAAAAGCCTTGGGTGCGCACAATATGAATAGTGGGCAGAGTGGCGGTTTAACCGGGCGGGCGCGGTTAAAAGCATTTAAAACAGCATACGAGTCATTCCGACGTGATGATGGCAGTCTTCCTGCGACTTATGAAGTGTATTACCTTTCTGCCAGCCGTAGTGCATAGCCCATTTATGTCATTCCCGCGCAGGCGGGAATCCAGTGTCTTCAGCGTGACTAGGTAAAAGGACACTGGATACCTGCCTTCGCAGGTATGACTCTGTAGTTTAGAGAGAACCGAAACGTTAAAACGGAGTTCTAATGGCCAAAAAAAAATTCTTCATCTCCGGCACCGACACCGACGTAGGTAAAACCCTAATTGGTGCAGGCATTTTGGAAGCCGCCAACCGTAAAGGCCTACGCACAGTCGCCATGAAACCCATCGCCGCCGGCTGCGAGCAAACCGAACAGGGTCTGCGTAATGAAGATGCACTAACGCTGATCGACGCCATGAGCCTGGAATTACCCTACAGCCAGGTTAACCCTATCGCCTTTGAGCCACCCATCGCACCGCATATTGCTGCCATGCGTGAAAATAAAACACTGTCAGTATCTCGTCTGACCGGTTTTTGTAACGGCATCCTCATGCAATCCAGCGACTTTGTGGTAATTGAAGGCGCAGGTGGTTGGCGAGTGCCCTTAAATCCACGCGAAACCCTGGCAGATTTGGCCATCGAACTAAACCTGCCCGTTGTCATGGTAGTAGGTATGCGCCTGGGTTGTATTAACCATGCGATCTTAACGGCAGAGGCCATTGAGCGTGATGGTTTAAAGGTGGCGGGCTGGGTGGCTAACCGAGTAGATCCGGAAATGAGCTGCTACGAAGAAAACCTGATGACGTTAAAAACATTGATTCAGGCGCCTCTGTTAGGCGAAGTGCCTTTCCTGGAAAATGCCAATAAAGACGCTGTAGCGGATTGTTTGGATATTGATCCCTTGCTATCTGACGATTAGATTTTAATAAGCAACCACCCTTGGATAATTTATGTCTGTTTCTTCGCTTGATAATAATAAAAAGCTAAGCGTGATATTTAGAGTCGAGCCCGGATCTCTGGGGCCTGACGGTATGGACCATGTAGAAGCCTATTGTGCTATGGCGCAGCAGGAGTTGGGTTCTCGTTTGGAGCACTTTGTGCGCTGGCAGTTTGTTCCCCGTTACGATAAAAGCAAACCTGAAATCGAATATGGGGTAGGCAACAAGAGAATCACTGAGGCTCAGGCAGAAAAGTACCTGTCACTGTTTAAGCAGGATAAGGAAGATTTCGAAACGGATTTGGTTGTGGGTGTTTCGCGACTGATTAACGTCTTCTTTGGCCGTGCCTGATCTTGTTGACCTGATTTACGCTGGGCTCCACTAGGTTAGACTTTTTCTTACAGTCTCTATTCTTTACCCAAAAACAGAGGGATTCTCATGTCCCTCTGTTTTTGTTAGTATAAAAATATGGGTCGAATGTCCTATATTGGATCCGTTGCGTTTGTTGGGGGGGAGATCAATGAAATTGACTGCTATTGAGGGCAATACTCAAAAGTTAGATGGTGGCGCCATGTTTGGTAATGCGCCCAAGGCGCTGTGGTCCCGCTGGATTGAGCCGGATGAACTCAATCGTATTCCGCTGGCGTGCCGAGCACTACTTATTCAGAGCGATGGTGAGAATATCCTTTTGGAGGCAGGCGTTGGCGCCTTCTTTGAACCCGAGCTGCGCAAACGTTACGGCATTACAGAAGCCAGCCACTGTTTATTGGATAACCTGGCTCAGGTTGGCTTGCAGCATGCCGACATAGACCGGGTTATTTTGTCTCATCTGCACTTTGATCATGCTGGTGGCTTGTTGTCGCAATGGCAGGAGGGGGAGGAGCCAAGCCTGCTGTTTCCGAATGCTGAGTTTATTGTGTCTTCCACAAACTGGGAGCGAGCCAGAAATCCGCATGCGCGTGATAGGGCATCCTTTATCAAGACACTGAATCAACAGTTGGCTGATTCAGGTAGATTACGAGTGATTGAGGATGAAGCAACAACGCTGCTAAACGGCAAGTTGCGTTTTCATTTTTCAGATGGACACACGCCGGGTTTGATGTTGACTGAAATTACCACACCTGACGGTCCCCTTGTTTTTAGTGCTGACTTAATTCCGGCAGCCCCCTGGGTGCATACCGCTATTGGTATGGGATACGATCGCTTCCCCGAGTTGCTGATTAATGAGAAAACCACATTGCTCCGGGACTTGGTCGCCCGCAATGGACGACTCTTTCTAACCCACGATGCCAGCCATCCCTGTGTCAGGGTTACGGCAGATGAGAAGCAGCGCTACAGCGGTGTGCCCTGCGAGTTGTAGTTAGGGCACCTAGTTTTTTAATCCTTTAATTTCTTCACTGGTAATATTTTTTACCAGATGCAGAAAGCTCTTCTTGGCAATATTCTTGATTCCGGGGGTTTTCTTTTCCCAGGGTTTACCGTTGCCAATAAATGGGGTCAGACCTTCCATCGAGGCAGAGATAAACAGGGCGACTTGCTCGCGTTCATTTTTTGTCAGCGTGGGATTCAGCTTTTCTATTAGGTCATTCAAGTCCAGGCGTGCTTTGTGGTAAAGCTCATGCATACGCTCTGCGGCGACTTCATCATGGTTGGCCATGGCCCAGAGTTCCGGGAAGAAGTAAGTGGTTTCGCGGGTATTAAGGTCATCAATAATAAAGCTTATAACCGCAAGAAACTGGTCTTCAAGTGATGTGCCCGCTTGGCTACGTGCGGTTTCGAACGCTTCAAGATAACCGCTAATAACATGATCTAGTAAATCGGCGAGCAAATCTTTCTTGCTGGGGTAGTAGTAGTGCAGGTTGCCAATGGTGATGCCTACAGCCGTAGCGATCTTACGCATGCTTAGACCGCTGTAGCCATTGTCTATCAGGATATCCCTGGCGGCTTCGAGTATCTGCCCAATTCTCTCCTGGCCTTTATTGTAGGTGCCGGTACCAGGCCGGTTCTGCAGATTGATAGAGCGCATGGGTGAATCTTCCTTCTATAGCGTGGCGAAATACCAATTGGGATTTTCCTCAATTTAGGACGACTGGTCAAATTTTATAGCGAAATTGCATAACGGCAAATTTCTAGATAGCAAAATTTTCTTGCTTAAGAAGCATTTAATTACAATTTAGGACGCCTGATCTATTTTATTTTTTGTTTTAGTTTGTTACGATTTTTCAAAATAGATCGTGCGTCCTAAAAATAACGCAAAGCAGGTATGCGATTAATAAGCGGTTGCACCCGCAGATCCAAACGAGGAGAGACTTATCATGACAGTAGAAAACCATCTGTTGCAGGAAATTGACGAACTTTATTCAACGGCTGAAAACGCGGCCAAATTGTTCAGTCAGTTTGATGTGACTCAAACACAGAAAATAGTCGATGCTGTCGTAGAAGCGGCTGCAGAAAAGGCTGAGTTCTATGCCGATTGGGCGGTTCGTGAAACCGGTTATGGTAATGTTCAGGATAAAATTGCGAAAAATTTGGCAACGTCTGTTGGCCTGCGTGATACCTATGATATATCCGAGTTTGTTGAATCAAAGATCGACTTCGAAAAGAAGGTAATCGCCATTCCCAAGCCTGCTGGCGTGGTATTGGCACCAATGCCCTGTACCAATCCAATCATGACCGTAAATTTTAAAGTGATCGCCAATCTGGTTGCGCGCAATTCAGTTATCTTGTGCCCGCATCCGGCGGCTAAAGAATGCTGTAACCATGCTGCGCATTTTTTGGCTGAAGTCGCCGAGAAAGCGGGTGCCCCCAAAGGTTGTGTACAGATTCTGGAAGAGCCCAATATCACACTGGTCAACATGTTGATGCAGGATTCCCGTACAGCCTTGATCATGGCAACGGGTGGGCCGGCGCTGGTGCATGCCGCCTATAGTTCCGGCAACCCTGCTGTCGGTGTGGGCGCTGGTAACGTGGCGGCGTATGTTGATAGCACCGCTGATATTAAAAAAGCCGGAACCGATGTCATTGTCGGGAACAGTTTTGATTATGGATTACCGTGTACCTGTGAGTCAGTGGTATTGGCTGAGCGTGAAATTGCGGCAGAATTAAAAGATGCAATGATTGCCGGTAATGGTTGGTTTGTTGAGGGCGAAGAGAACCAACTGTTGCGTGATTTCCTGTTCCCGGGTGGTGTTAACAATCCCGCCGCTTTAGGTAAAAGCCCACAATGGATTGGTGAACAGGTCGGCATTGAAGTCCCTGCTGAGGCTAAATCCATTGTCATGGAAATCGATCATATCGGTCAGGACGAACCCGTCAGCAAGGAAAAAATGTTCCCGGTCTTGGGCTTTTACGTGATCGAGGGCGGCGTTGATGCGGCGATCGAAAACGCACAAGCCATGCTGGACATTATGGGTAAGGGCCATTCGGCGGTATTACATACGGCAGATCCCGAAGTGGTGGTGAAATATACCGCGGCCCTACCTGTGTGCCGTATCTCTATCAATACCGCCGGTATGACGGGCAATGCTGGCCTTTCAACTAACTTGCCTGAAACTGGCGCTGTAGGCACCGGCTTCTTTGGTGGTAGTTCGACTTCTGAAAATATTGGGCCAAAGAATTTGGTGCAATACACCTATGTTGCCTATGACTCGGATCCGAGTATTGAAATGGGCGATATCGAAACAGCAATCGCCGGCTAACTCCGACGTAGAAACACCAAGTGGCGGATTAGCGACGAGCAATCCGCCAAAACTAAAACGTTACCAAGCGATGTGGTGGGCCAGGTTGTGCCTGATTGTTCGGCATATCGCACTATTAAAAAGTTAAAGCGTTGGGAGAGAGATGTGGTTGAGGTAAAGCGAAATCTTTTGCAAAGCGTAATATGGATTGTTCCGGTATTGACGTTGTTGTTCTTTGCTAACGCGGGCGATGCCAGTGAAAAGATCCTTCAACAAAAATGTATGGGGTGTCACATCCCTGAAAGCTTTGAACCGCTAAAGCTCAGTCGAATCAGTCATCAACGCAAAAGCCCGGAAGGCTGGTTGATGACTATTGGGCGTATGCAGGTAATGCATGGGTTGCAGATCAGTGAAAAAGAGCGTGCGGCATTGGTACAGCATTTGGCCGATACCCAGGGACTGGCGCCCAGCGAATCAAAGCCTTACCGCTATATTCTTGAGCGTCGACTGAATCATTCCGAACAGCGTCAGCCCGAGCTTGCGGAAATGTGTGCCCGCTGTCATTCCGAGGCCAGAGTGGGATTACAGCGTCGGGAAGAAAGTGAGTGGCGTCATCTGGTGCATTTCCATTTAGGGCAGTGGCCAAGTGTTGAGTTCTCTGCCATGGGGCGAGATCGGGATTGGCTGGGTATTGCGCTGAATGAAGTGGTTCCCTATCTAGGCGAGAAATACCCATTGGAGTCTGAAGCCTGGAGCGATTGGCAGCAAGAGAAGAAGCAAAATATTGAAGGCCGCTGGCGCTTGGTTGGCAGCATGCCAGGTAAGGGAGATTTTCAGGGCGATGTCACTGTGGCCGGATTAAATAAAGGCAAAGCATCTATGCACTTTACAGGCGAGTTTGCCAATGGTGAGAAGCTTAAAGGTGAAGGTGAGCTAGTCCTATACAGCGGTTACGAGTGGCGCGGATCATTGGCCGCGGGAGAGCAGCGTTACAAACAGGTATTTGCGTTAAGTGAGGATGGAAAATCGTTAAGCGGGCGTATGTATCTCAGTGATCACGAAGAGTTAGGGGTGGATATTCACGGTGTACGTGGTGATGAAAGCAAACTTCTGGCGATGAGCCCGAATTATATTGCCGCGGGAAATGAAGCTGTTATCTCTATTCGTGGAGCCAACCTGAAAGGCGCTGTAACGCTCGGTGAAGGATTGGAATTGGTGTCAGAAATTGCACGTTCTGAGGATGAAATTCTTGTTCAGGTTAGAGCGGGAAAAACGGCTACAGCTTTCAATGCTTCAGTTTCCGTAGGCAACGTAAAAAAGACTAATGCGATTACGATTTACGACCGCGTCAGCGAAATACGCATCGAGCCGGGATATGCCGTTGCGAGAGTCGGTGATGGTGGCGGTAGTCAGGGCAAAGTTAAAGCCGCCTTTGAGGCTGTGGGTTATGCCGCGGGTAAAGATGGTATAGCAGGTACCAGTGATGATCTGAAGATCGGGGTGTTACCGGCGACCTGGCGTATAGCCGCCTTCAGCGCCAAGGCAGAGGAAGACCGCGATGTGGAATTTGCCGGTGTGATAAACGCTAAAACCGGTGTCTTTACGCCAGGGGATGCAGGGCCAAACCCCAAGCGTAAGTTTAAAACCAATAATGCAGGGCATCTTAGCGTGATAGCCGAGGTCTTGGATGGAGAGCAATTGGTAAAGGGAACCAGTGAATTGATCGTAACGGTTCAGCGTTGGAACAATCCACCGATTCGTTAACACGAATACGCGATAGAGAAATTTATATGAGAGGTTTATATGAATAGCATCGTTCGAACCGTAGCCAACAATAGCCATCGCTTTACCGTTGATGACCGTGAAATGCTTTTCCATGTGCCAACCAGTGGTTTATTTGAATTGGATGCTGTCTCTTCACACATTCTAGAGGCGTGTGATAACCCACAAGGTGAGTCAGTGATGAGCTTGTTGGGCAAGCTGGCAGAGCCTTGCCCGTCCAGTGAGATAGTCGATACCGTTGCGCAACTGGGTGATTTAAAACTTATCAGCAGTGATGGGGTAGAGGCCTTTAATTCCGAGGTAAAATCGCTGGAACAGATTCCCTTGGCAACATTGGTACTCAACGTGAATACCGGTTGCAATCTGAGTTGCAGTTATTGTTACAAAGAGGATCTGGATAAGCCGAATAATGGCCAGAAGATGAGCTTTGAGACGGCCAAGCAATCAATCGAAATGATGCTCACGGAATCTCCGGATCAGCCTCGCTACAATATCGTATTTTTTGGCGGTGAGCCGCTTAGCAATATGCCGTTAATTCGGGATGTAGTCAGTTATGCTGAAAAACGCTTTGCAGAGATAAATCGGCCCATCGATTTTTCACTAACAACCAATGCCACGATGTTAACTGAAGAGATTGTAGCTTATCTCAACGAGCATCGGATTGGTGTCGCCATCAGTATCGATGGTCCAAAAGCCGTACATGACAAAAATAGAATCACGGTAAGTGGTCAAGGTACTTATGATGTTGTGCGCCGTAAGATCGAGATGCTGATGCAGGGCTATTCGGCCAGGCCGATTGGTGCTCGCGTCACGCTGACCAAGGGCGTAACGGATATTGAAAATATTTGGGACCACCTGTTTAACGAGCTAGGCTTTAGTGAGGTGGGGTTTGCACCGGTCACGTCTGGCGATATCAGTTATTACAATTTATCAGAGCAAGAGCTGGAAGCTGTCTTTAGTAATATGAAAGCCCTGGGCCGGCGCTATATTGATGCGGCAGCGAAAGGCCAAAGTATTGGTTTTTCCAATATGCACCAGATGCTCACCGATATTCATGAAGGAACCAAAAAAGCACTGCCTTGCGGTGCGGGCGCAGGCATGGTCGCCATTGATCATAGTGGTGGCGTTAACCTTTGCCACCGTTTTACCGGGTCGGATCTACCATTGTTTGGTTCAGTTTCTGAAGGTTTGGATCGTGAAGCCTTAACCGGCTTTTTAGAAACTCGCATGGATAGAACCGATAAAGGCTGCAATACATGCTGGATTCGTAACCTTTGTTCCGGTGGTTGTTATCACGAAAGTTATGCCCGTTACAGTGATCCACAAAAACCTGTGTACCACTACTGTGACTTGATGCGAGACTGGATAGATTTTGGTCTCAAAGCCTACAGCGAAATTACTCAGGCCAATCCAGACTTTATGGATACTTACATTGCTCCTCGTCGAGGTTGAACATAATGAAACATTTAAAACCAATGAATAAGAAGGCGCAGCTATTGGATGCTGCCGTAGAAAAGACCGATGGGCGTGGTGAAAAACAAGGGCTTGAAGAAGTTGTCGCCATGCAGAGTATTGTGGGCTGCACAGGTACCACGGATCCGGGCTGGGAAGTCGACGCCTTTGGCGGTGTGGCCGGCTTGTGTCAGCCGATGGAGTCGGATCTATACGGTTGTGCTGATCCCTGCTGGTGGCCGGCACAAGTGCCGGACATTATGAATACCTACCCGGATTGGGGCAAAGGTGCAGATTCGGCGGGAGAGGATTGGCGCAAGCTGGGTGAAGTCTTTCCCGGTGATAAAAAGTAGGGGAGTTAAGATGATGCTAAAACGGCTAAATAAAATAGTGGGTTGTGAACCGGTGGTGTTGTGCTTGCTACTGTTGGCTTGGACGTCGAGTTCAGTAGCGGTGGATTCTGTAGCCCGGGATTATGTGATTCGGGATTATATGGTAGCTGTAAATCGGCCGAACAATCTTCACTTTATCGATTTACACACTGAAACTATTGTTCGCACCTGCAAACTACCTTCGAGTGTGGCGCCTGGTACGGTAGTGATGTCACCCGATAAGTTAACGGCTTATGTTTTGGGTGGGCGGTTTGATCGTATTTTCGGTGTCAAGATAAATAACTGTGATTTGGTCTTTGATGCCAGCTTCACCTCTGGCAACGAACGAATTAAAAGTATTGCTTCATTAGCGGTAAGTCCTGACGGAGAAGAAATTTATACCGTTCACAATCCTGTGCGAATTATGAATGATCACTATCAGGTCATGGATCCGCGGTTTGTGGCCTATCGGGCAAAAGATGGCGTGGGCGCTAAACCGGCCAAATCTTTTTATGTACCGCGACAAATTAATATTATGGCCACGGGTCATGACGGGCGTGTGTATTTATCGGGGCCAGATGTCTATGTAATAGATCCTGATTCCGGAGCATTGGCTGTGGCTATTGCCAGTCGTACCAGTCAGCGTAAGGGCTACGGACAACCGGATATTCTCACCGTATGGCCGGTGGGCAGTGTCAATAACGAATTTGTGCGAATGTACACAGTGGCTAAATATACGGATGGTACTGCTAACCCGGAAACCACAGAATGGAAATGGGGATTCGAGCGGGTAGACCTTGCCACCGGCAAAACAGAAGTAAAAGACTTCTCGGATTTGGAGGAGGTCTATTTTACCGGCATGCATAGGCCCGGACACCCGGATGAGTTTTATCAGGTGCTTACTCAGCTAAAGCGTAACAGCGTCTCGAAGCAACAGGGCATCAAAAAGGTTGACCTGGATCGAACTTATTACTGTATTAACTTTTCCACGGATGGCAGCAAAATCTATTTAGGCGGAACCTATAACGATATCGCTATTTACGATGCCGAGACATTGACTAAATTAAGCAATCTGGTCCTGCCGGGTGGAGATATGTCTATGGCTACTCCACAGGTATTTTCTCTACCTGTGGATAAAGTGGTTTACTCGCCTCAGGGCGATGCATACGGATCAAATCTAACGGCTTCAAAATAACTATTGGAGATAAAGGTTCTCTGGTTTAATAAAATAAAAATAATATAGGACGGTTGATCTAAAAGGTTGGTTGTGGCTATAGTGTTTATGTGTAAATTAGGACAGTAGATCTAAAATGGATGTAAGTAGTTCTTTCGAGTAATCCGGGGAGCTATCTAGAAAATAATGATTACAGTGTTTGCGAAAAATAATAAATATTTATCAAAGCAACAATGAGGAGAGTAAGATGAAAAAACTGATGAGCTTACAGCCAACGCTACTGGCGAGCGCTATTGCGATGAGCACCGCCTCGGTGAGTGTTGGAACGTCTGCTGCAGTATTTGATCTTGAAGAAGTCGTGGTAACCGCACAAAAACGTGAACAGAGTGCCCAGGATATCGGTATTGCCGTCACCGCATTCTCCGGTGACCAGCTTAAGGAGTTAGGTTATTCCAATGCACAGCAGGTCACTGCTATGTCACCTGGCGTCACCACCATCCAGCCCAATGGTCCTTCGTCCTTTTTCGTTAGTGTACGTGGTGTCGGTCAAAACGATTTCTCGGGTGATCACCAGGAATCCCCTGTCGCCATCTATGTTGATGAAGCTTATGTCAGTGCTGCTTCAGGCGCCGGTTTCCAGCTGTTTGATATAGAGCGTACCGAAGTTTTACGTGGTCCACAGGGAACGTTGTTTGGACGTAATGCAACCGGTGGTCTGGTGCACTACATCACCAAAAAGCCAACCCAGGAATTTGAGGCCTATACCGATTTAACCATTGGTGAATACAATCAAAGAAAAGTTGAAGGTGCTATCAGTGGTCCTATCACTGAAGATATAGCCGGGCGTTTTTCATTTGTGAAAAATAAGCATGATCCTTATATCAAAAATAACATCGGTAAGGATCTTAACAATGGTGATGATTGGGCGGTGCGTGGTCAGCTGCTGTTTAATCTCAATGATGAAGCGGAGTGGTTAATCAGTGCCCGTGCTTCTGAGCAAGATATCGATTCCGGTTTCTTTGAGCATAGCTCCGCGCGTATTAATCCTGCTACTGGACTGGGTGAGCACTACAATGGCCCCGATTTAACCGGTGAGCCGGGTTCATCGGCGACCTCTTATCAGGAGCCTAACGATGGAGTGCACGAAGGTTCATACAACTTCATCGGCCATAACAAGATTGAAACCTGGGGACTGACCAGTAATCTGAGTTGGGGCTTTGAAAGTTTTGATCTGGCTGTGATTACCGATTTCTGGCATTTGGAAAAAGACTATATTGAAGACTCCGATGCCAGCCCCAATGACTTCTTTAACTTTTTCCTCACCAGTGATTTGGATCAATTCTCCCAGGAGGTTCGCTTAAGCGGAGAAACCGAGTCTATGCGTTGGGTGACTGGCGGTTATTACCTGAAGATTGATGGTGATTTTTCTAATGGTGGTCCAGCGGAAAACTTTTTCTCCGCCGCATTGGCAACGTCGCTGGCAGGTACGGGTGTTGGCTTAAGCAGCCCGTTTGAAACCGAGACAGAATCCTACGCGGTATTTGGCCAGGTTGAATTTGATTTGACCGAAGATGTGGCCTTTATTGCTGGCTTGCGCTGGTCACGAGAACAGAAAACCACGGAGTACAATTCGTCCCTGGTGTCTTTTGTTTCCCCCAATGATCTGACTATTACCGATCCAGATGTCTTGGGCCTGGGTGGTACCTATTTTAGTTACGGTAAGGATGGCGCTTCCAGTGCTGGCGTAGATTTACCGGCGGGCAGTGACCCCGGTGAAATCGATGAGGATCTGATTACCGCCAAGTTGCAACTGGATTGGCATGTTAATGATGACATCTTGCTATACGCCAGTTACAACCGTGGCATCAAGGCGGGCGGTTTTAATGCGCCGCTGGATTCTACCGATCTGATCGATGGCATATCCGCCAATGGCGATCCGCAGGATATGAAATTCGATGAAGAAGTGCTGAATGCTTATGAGGTCGGTTTCAAGTCCGTGTTGTTTGAAGGCTTGGTACAGCTTAACGGTGCCATGTACTACTACGACTACAACGATTACCAGGCATTCCGTCTTGAGGGATTAACGCAGTATGTATTTAACACCGATGCCAAGGTGCAGGGTGGTGAGCTGGAACTGCAAGCCTCACCGATGCAGGGACTGGATGTATTGTTAGGTGTAGGTTATATCGATAACACCGTTGAAGATGCGTATCAGCTGCCCAGTGGTGAGTTGGTTGACCGCACGGCTGTGTTGACGCCCGAGTGGAACATTAATGGCCTGGTTCGTTATGAGTGGCCTGTATTCTCCGGCATGTTAGCGGTACAGGCTGATTTTACTTACATGGATGATCACTACTTCCAGCTGAAGAATTCACCGGTGGGTAAGGAAGACGCCTATACCATCAGTAACGCGCGAATTTCCTATACCAGTGAAGATGAAAGTTGGACAGTTGCAGCCTTTGTTAACAACGTGACGGATAAGGAATACCGCACCATGGTGTTCGACTTGGCAGCTCACCCGGCTGATGGTGGTTTTGGTATGGCTGAAAACTACTACGGCGCGCCACGTTGGTGGGGGGCAAGTTTGAGTTATAACTGGTATTAAACAGCATTCGGGTTCTCACTCTTTATTCGCAAACCCAATTGGCCCCGCATTACGCGGGGCATTTTTTCTGTATGACTTGGGGGAAATTTCAGTAAGGCCACCTGATTCAGGTGTGTCAAACAACGTAAACCGCCGGAAGTCGTTATGTCATTATCAGTCGGTACTGTGCCTTCATCCTCAGCGATGTCGGTCGATGTTGAAAATCATACGCTAGAGGCTGAAGGTCTCAACGCCGAAAACCATAAGCTTAAAAAAGAATTGGGCTGGATTTTTGCTTTTGTAATGCCCCATCGTGCCAGTGTGCTTGGCTTGGCTCTGGTTTCCGTGTTTGCTTCATCTCTTGTGTTGGTACAGCCCTGGTTAACCAAGGAGCTTATCGACAGTGGTCTACTGGCAAAAGACTTTTCTGCGCTCACACACATTGCCATGATGTTATTGGGTGTGGGGTTTATATCTACACTAATATCCGGTTTAACCCGTTACTGGCATACCCTGATTTCTGCCAAGATATTGTTTAGGTTACGGGAGTCGGTATACCGACATTTGCAAACCTTATCCCCGGCTTTTTATGCACGCCAGCGCCTTGGCGATGTGTTGTCTCGCGTTGATGGCGATGTGGCTGAAATACAACGCTTTGCGCTTGATGGCATATTTGCTGCGTTTAGTGGTGTGATCGGGTTAATCGGTTCGGTGGGATTACTGTTCTGGCTGAACTGGCGTTTAGCGCTTATTGCCTTGATATTATTACCTGTGGAATGGCTCTACTTACGCATGATGCGGCCAAGGGTTGAAAAACTCGTTCGTAAGATGCGTGAGCGATCGGCGGATCTGTCTTCATTTTTAGTCGAAACGCTGGGTAGTCTTAAATTTATTCAAACCGTAGCCCGAGAGGAAGAGGAAGCCCGGCGTCTATCTTCATTAAATCGCGGCTATTTACGTAATCTGTTACAGCTGCAGATGACGGAGTTTGCGACTCAGGCTGTACCCAGTACCTTGACATCGGCTTCTCGGGCTTTGGTATTTCTTGTTGGTGGCTATTGGGTTATTGAGGGGCAGATGGCGCTAGGTGCCTTGATAGCATTCTCCACGTATTTAGGCATGGCGGTAGGGCCGGTGCAAACGCTGTTGGGATTGTATTTATCAGTTTCGCGTATGCGTGTCAGCTTGTCTCGTGTGCAAGCGTTAACCCAGGCTACGGCAGATATTAATCGCAATACGCAACGGGAAGTGACTTGTAAGCATTGGCAGGGTCAGTTGGCTTTTGAGGATGTGGTGTTTACTTATCCAGGCTCGCAGCAAACCATATTGCGTGGCGCCAATGTTCAAATTCCTGCGGGCAGTAAAGTAGGTATCCATGGTCCCTCGGGGACAGGCAAAACAACGCTGGTGGATCTTTTGTTACGTCACTATGATCCCCAGCAGGGGCGGATCACGATTGACGGCTATGATCTTCGCGATTGTGTTCTGGCCGATTGGCGTCGCCAGTTGGCTGTTGTTGCGCAGGATATCGTCTTGTTGCGCGGTACCTTGGCAGAGAATATTCGTTACGCCAATCCTGCGGCCAGTGATGAGGCGCTGATGGCCGCTGTTGAGCAGGCACAGTTAACAGAATTGGTCGCAACATTACCTGATGGCATTGATACACCTATCGGTGAGCGAGGCATGAATCTTTCCGGTGGGCAGCGCCAGCGTATTGCATTGGCGCGTGCATTACTGCAAAAGCCTACAGTGCTGATTTTGGACGAGGCCACGTCGGCGGTAGATCTCGCTGCTGAGCGGCAGGTTATGGATGTGATCGACAGACAGTTTGCAGATTGCACACGATTAGTTGTGAGTCATCGTGAAACACCGCTGGATAATGCCGATTGGCTATTAACGATTGAACAGGGGCGTATTGTGATGACGAGTGTGGATGGTGGGGGTTCGTATGATTAACCCTTTGTCATCGCAGGTAACACGAGTGGGTGTGGTAGATTCCGGTTTTGTATCAGAGTTGGGCGTTTATGTAGATAATGCGCGAGCTTTTCAATGGTGCCAGGACAGGGTGTTATCAACTGAGCCTCGAGCTGATCAATTGGGTCATGGCTCGGCGATGTTGAACGTTATTCAGTCCATTGCACCGGAATCACGTTTTTTGGTTGCCCAGGTTTTTCGTGACAAGTGGGCGACAACGCCAGAGCAGGTCGCAGCCGCTCTGGATTGGTTGGTTGAGCAGGGCACTCAAGTGATTAACTTGAGTCTGGGCTTGAGGCAGGATCGACCGGTGGTGCGTCTTGCCTGTGAGCGCGCCATCGCTCGGGGAGTCGTGTTGGTTGCCGCATCACCCGCCCAAGGGGCTGCTGTTTACCCTTCGGCTTATCCCGGTATCATTCGAGCTACCGGTGACGCACGCTGTAGCGTCGATGAGATCTCTTTTCTGGATTCCGCTCAGGCAGACTTTGGGGCCTGTGTTAGGTCACCGGTAGAGGGGGTTGTGGGGGCAAGTGTGGGAACTGCCTATTTAACGGGCCATATAGCGCAGCATCTAGGCAAAGGAGGTAGTGCTAAACTAAAAGATGTCCTTCACTGTCTAGCGCAAAAAGCAGATTATTGGGGCGTGGAAAAACGCGTCGGTTAATACTGAATGTCTTGTATGGTGGAGGGCTAGTTATCATATAGGTGCAGCTATCGTATAGGGGATAAGCGAAGGGTGGAACTCATGGCTTATGGCTCGGCCGTTATAGGGTTTACAAGACTTCTCATCCTGATTATTGCAGGTAGCTTGTGTTTGGCCGCTGCTGCCGTCGATCCTTCTAGGCAAAAACATGTTCTTAAAGTCGCAATTATCGACTGGTGCCCACAGATTTGCCGTAATAAGAATCAGCCTGGTTATATTATTGAGATTGTTAACACCGTCTTTGCCGAAGGCCCCTATCAATTGGCGTTTTATGAATACCCCTGGACCCGCGGTATCATGCAGGTTCGCTCTGGTGAGTTGCATGCTTTATTAGCGCCGACAAAAGATGAGGCGCCAAACCTGTTATTCCCCGAGCGTGAAGTCGGGGTTCAGAAAATGTGTTTTTTTCGCAGGGCTGAAGATCATTGGCAATTTACGGGGACTCACTCTTTGGAAGGGTTAAAAATTGGTATGGTCAATGATGTGTTTATTCGTGAAATTGATCAGTACAAGAATGATAACCGTCACCAATTTCAAATCAGTTCATACTATGACGGCAGTTATATCAAACGCAGTTTAAGAATGCTGACGTCGGGTCGGTTGGATACCTTTATCTTTACCTATCATTCAACACAATTAGAAATTAAAAAAGAGGGCCTTGCTGGGCGTGTTGTGTCCGCAGGGTGTTTCAGTGAAACCAGCTTGTATATGGCGTTTAGCCCATCTCCGGATCTTACCGACGAGGTCAGCTCCATGATGCGGCATTTTGATAAGAGAATAGATGCTATGTGGCGTTCAGGAGAGATGAAGGCGATTTTAAAGCGTTATCAATAGGATATACGGGTAATGTTAGGCAATGCCCTGATCTGATAGCCACGAGGTTAGTGCTTGCAGTCTTGGTCCGTCAAACCCTTTTGCTCGCAAGCGTGAGGCAAGGGTTTCATTATCTACAAGTGGCTGAGTTTGCAGGTCCTTCACAATCGGGGCCAGGGCAATGCCAGCAAGATGCCAAATCCCCAGTGGTTGGTCGGGGGTAATAACGACGTCCTCCAGTTCGATCAAATCCTCTTTTACCACAGGCCGCTCCACCACTGATACCTGTTGAGGTACAACGGGCTCATGCATAGGCTGTTGGTCAGGCCAGGTTTGTCGTTGTTGCCAGAATGCCTGCTCAGGCCAGCGAGTTTCCATTTTATAGAAATCTCTACCCATGCGGGCAAAGCGCATAAAGGCGTGAGTCACACGTTCGCGGTAAAACTGCTGAGCTATGGCTTTACTATGTGGTTTTTGGAGGATGGTATTTATCACAGCAGGCGCAACCAGGGCTGTGGATAACGCCTGAAAAATACCATTGCCAGATAATGGGTCGACCGCAAGCGCTGCATCACCGATACGTATTGATGCGTCGTCAATTGGGTTGTGGGTCAGGATGGCGGTGGAGCTTCGTGCTACCAACTCGCCTCGAGGTGTTGCACCTTGATAGAAAGGCAGTGCCTCTGGAAGTTGTTTAAGGCGCTTGAGAAAGTACTCTTGCAAGCCGGACTTGGACGGAAAGTCTTTGGCATCGGCTGCCACGGTGATTTGGGTGTAGCGGCTGCCATCACTAAACTGTGCCATCCAGGCCCAGCCATCGGTAAAACTGGTGGCCATCGACTGCGCGGTTACAGGATCACCTTGCCAGTGTTGCAACAGGGAAACTGTTTCGGGGCCGCGCATCCGGGGTTGTTTACCTGAAGGAGTACTCCGGCCGCGGGCTTCAACAAAAAAATCACCTTCAAGTTGAATTGGCAGATTGTGGGTATCCTTACCGGAAACAACACATCTCTCTACGTTAACTTCAACCTTATTGACTCTACCGTTGATAACATCGATGCCTGTTTCTTGCAGGGACTGGAGTAATGCCTGATCAAACAGGTCACGGCGAATGAGTCTCTCGGTATTGGCTTCGGAGTTGCTGCCGTTCCAGTTGGCATTACGCCTGGATGGTGCAGCGATGGTTGCAAGGGCCTTATGCAGGCCTGCATTTTGTAATCCCTGCAAGACCCGCTCGGAGATACCTTCACAGGCAGAAAAGGGGCGGGGTAACGCAATGACTGTAACACTATAACCTAATTGAGATAGCTTCAGCGCTGTTACCGTTCCTGCTGGGCCGGCACCGGCAACGATGATGCGTTGTTTCTTCACAGTTACGACTTGACGCCCATATCGCGGGCTTTCTTTTTCCAGCGTTCCTTGGCCAGCTTTTGCATGTCGGCGATGCGATCGCTTTCATCGACAATCTCCATGCCAATCAGGGTTTCAAAAATGTCTTCCAGGGTAATCAGACCTTCGATATCGCCGTACTCGTTAACCACCATCATCATATGGCTGTCGGCGCTGGTGAACTCTTCAAAAGCGTGGAAAATATCGGTGTTTTCAATAATGGCGGGCAGGTCGCGGCAAAAATCGTGCAGGGTTTCATCCTGGCGGCCCTGGGCCTGAGCCAGTAATAAATCACTGCGCAATACAAAGCCGTTAATGTGGTCGGCATTCTTTTTATACACAGGAATCCGCGAAAACGGCGACTGTTTATTCTGCTCGACAAATTCACCCACGGTGGTGCTTTCGGGTAAAGAAAAGACCACGGTACGCGGTGTCATAATATCGTTGACAGTCGCCTTGCTGAGATAAAACAGGTTCTTGAGGATATTGGATTCTTTCTCGGTCAGTTGGCCTTCCTCTTCACCCAGAGATGCCATAGCCGCAAATTCATCGCGGTCAAAACCGGTCAGTGACGGTTCGTCTGATAGCCCCTTGGTTAGCAGCTGGGACATTTTGACAAACGGGTACAGAATCCAGATCAGACCCTTCAGGCAGTAAGCCGTCATGGGGGCAAGCTGGCGCCAGTAGTGTGCGCCCAGGGTCTTGGGGATAATTTCGGAGAACACCAGGATCAAAAACGTCAGAATTGCTGAGGTAATCCCCAGCACATGATCGCCAAATACCTTGGTGGCCTGGGCGCCAACGCCTGCCGCACCTACGGTATGGGCAATGGTATTGAGCGTCAGAATCGCCGCCAGCGGATGATTGATATTATCCTTCAGGGTTTTAAGAATCTTGGCTGAGGGATGGCCTTGCTCTTCCTGAACGCTGACATAAGCGGTGGTAACACTGAGAATTACGGCTTCGGCAATGGAGCATATAAACGATACGCCAATGGCCAAAACCAGGTAAATGGTAAGCAGCACCATGGGGGTTGTAATACCTCTGCAATGATTAGGGTTGCTTGAGGAGTGAGTATCGGCTGTTTGCCGGGGGGTGTAAAGGGGTGGCTATTTCTTGAGCTTATTTCTTGATCTTACTTCTTAATCTTACTTCTTAATATAGTCCCGTGGGGTAACCCCGGTCCAACGCTTAAAGGCCCGGTAAAAGGAGGTCGCCTCGGTAAAGCCGACTTTCTCGGCTACCTGCTCAATACTGAAAGCGCCACGGCTTAAGTAATAGATGGCGGTATCGCGGCGAATATCATCCTTAATGGCCTGGTAGGAGGTGCCTTCCGTGCGTAAGCGGCGGCGTAGGGTCGCTGAAGAGAGTTCCAGCTGTTCGGCCACCCATTCAAGATCCGGGAAGTGGGTTTCCACATCTTTTTTGATCATCAGCCGGATCTTTTCAACCAGGCTGTTCTGATAATCAGGAATCATCATCAGATTCAGCGATGGGATCGATAAAAACTCTTCCAGGGTTTGTTCTGTCTGCGTATTTGGCATTTCCAAATAGCTGGTACTAAATTGCAGACAGTTTTCCGGCTGGTCAAACTGAATCGGTGCTTTAAACAGTAGATTGTACTCGTTGGCGTGAGCGGGCCGGGCATGGGTAAAGCTGACAGAGTGCAACTTCAGGTTTTGACCGATGATCCAGCTCGACAGGCGATGAATAATCGCCAGCATGGAAATCGGCATCACATTGTTGGGATCGGATGCGCCGCCTTGGTGGCTAAGCGCATAGTGTGCTATTTCATCCTCCACCGTTAGTTTTAGTTGCAAGCTATCGGTGACAATGTGATAGAAGTCCAAACCCCGTTGTAGAAACTGTCCCAGGGTTGGGCAGTGAATACACGCATAACCCATCATGGCAAAGGTGCCGGGTCGCATGGGCGAACCTAAAAAGCCATGGGTTTCATCCTGCAGGGTGTCAATAATTTCCCGCGAGAGTTGGGAGTAGCTTTCTGCGGGAACACGGGATTTATCGGCGGCTAAAATCTCGGGGGCAATGTTGGCTTTTTCCAATAGCGTTGCCAAGTCACAGCCATTACGTAGTGCCGAGTCAAGCATGGCTTTAACATAGATGACCGGGACCGTATTGATTTCCATACTCGTAACGCCAGAACAAGCCAGTTGCAGAAGACTTCAAGTAGACAGTACGCGAGGGGTGTCTGTCAATTCTCGGCCTGCTAGTGGCTACTAGAGATTGGCATTGACTCCCGATAGCTCAATGGATTTATTCCACAGCGCTAATGCCGTTGGTTTGTCGTTGGCGATGGAATTGAGCTGATAAGTTTTTGCCGGTCCTGCGGTTTGTTTGCGCTTGCCGGGGCCGCACAGTTCGCCTCCTGTAAGTTCGGGGGCTGTAGCGGCCTGTAGGGTTGGCCAGGCACCTTGCAGAGGTGTATTGCAGAGCAGTCTCACCAATGGTGTAAAAAAGCGAAACAGTCCTGACATATGGCGGGATAGTTTGGTATCGGCAATGCCCGGGTGGCAGGCAATGGATATCACCTTCGAGCCCTTATTTTGTAAGCGCCGTTGTAGCTCAAAGGAAAAGAGCAAATTTGCCAGTTTGCTTTGGCTGTAGCGTGCATTGGTGTCATAACCCTGTTCAGCATTAATATCATCGAAATGGATACGGCCATAACGTGCCGCCAGGCTGGTAGTGTTAACAATGCGCGAGCCCGGTGTGGCCTCCAATTTATCCAATAATAAACAGGTAAGTGTAAACGGGCCTATATGGTTAACACCCAACTGACTCTCAATCCCCTGGGCGGTATATTCCAGAGGCGGTACCATAATGCCAGCATTGTTAATCAGGACATCGAGTCGTGTTTCCTGATTGACGATAGCGGCTGCCTGCTTAACCGATTCCAGATCGGATAAATCTAGCGGCACAATATCAAGGTCGGCGTTGGGATTGGACTCTCGGATACTGGCAATGGCGGCTTGCGCTTTTTGCGGATTGCGACAGCCAATCAGTACGCGGGCATTGCGGCCCGCAAGTACTTTTGCTGCTTCAAATCCAATCCCGGTGTTGGCGCCTGTGATAAAGAAAACCTTGCCGGTTTGATCGGGAACGTCATGATGGGTAAATCCAGACATAAAAACCTCGGTGAATCTAATGGTCAGAGACGTTCCATTAATCGGCCCACAGCACGCGGTCGCCGGTGGTGGACCAGTTTTCAAACTGTTCTTTGTAGGCGGACTCAATCTGCGGGCGTTTGATTTTTAATGTCGGGGTCATAAAGTTATTTTCTACTGTCCACAAATCCTTAAACAGAACCAGTGAGCTGATATTTTCATGTTGATCCAATTGGTTGTTGGTATCCTGAATCAGATTTTCAAGTGCCTGGCTCAGCTCCTCTCGAAAAGAAGGATCATTGCTGGCAGCCTTAACCGCCTGCTCAGACAGTGTTGCCAGCGCAATGGGTTGTGGTAGGTCAGCACCAGTCACACAGATTTGCTCCAGATAGGTATTGCGCAACAGTAAATCTTCAATGGGAGCCGGGGCTACGTATTTACCTTTACTGGTTTTGAAAATTTCTTTGATACGGCCTGTGATTTTCAGGCGTCCCTGGGCATCGATGTCACCTTTGTCGCCGGTTTTTAAATATCCTTCTTCATCAAAGGCTTCGGCGGTTAACTCTGGCTCCAGGTAGTAACCCATCATATTGGTGGGTGACTTGATACGAATTTCACCGTTACTGGCAATCTTGCAGGTTACATGGGGGTTAGTTGTACCCACATAGCCAATTTTAGATTCTCCCAGTTGCGTGGTGTGGGAATAGGCAAAGTTTTCACTCATGGCATAACCTTCCAGAATGGGGACGCCAATGGAGTGATACCAGCTAAGCAATGAGGTGGATAATGGTGCTGCACCACTCAGGCCAATACGCACTTTATTCATGCCCAGGGCTTTGGTGAGCTTGCGACGAATATAGCCACCTACCACAGGTATTTTCAATAAGTGGTTGAGTTTCTTCTCGGGAACCTGTTCAAACACGCGTTGCTGTAATTTAACCCAGATACGCGGTACGGCAAAAAACAGCGTCGGTTCTGCGCGGCGAAGATCATCGGCAAAGGTTTCCAGTGAGTTAGAGAAGTAAACGGTAAATTCCTGGTAAATCTGATTAATCTCTACCGCGGCGCGCTCGGCCACATGAGCCAGCGGCAAATATGACAGCATGCGATCTTTGGCGTTGGCATCGTAAAGCTGGCCGGTCAGTACACCGACGGTTGCCAGGGTGGCAAAGGAATGCATAACCCCTTTGGGCATACCGGTAGTGCCGGAGGTGTAAATAATCGTAGCCAAGTCTTCACGTTTACGGATCGGACTTTCCTGCATAGGTTCGGTGCGAAGAATAATATCATTCCACTTATCATCAACCTTGGCGGCAGTAATGGGCAGGCTAATTTGTTTAACAGATTCTGGTACACCGGTCGACATATGTTCCCAGTTATCCAGCTTGCCAACAAACAGCACTTTGCTATCACTGTGCTCCAATATTTGACGGATACTGTTTGGTGACAATATAGGGTAGAGGGGGACGGAGATATGGCCAGCCATCCAGATGGCAAAGTCCGCCATAATCCAGTGGGCGCAGTTGCTGGACATAATAGCGATGCGACTACCCGGTTCCAGGTTTAGGGATTTCAGGTAGGCGGCCATGGACCTAACCTGTTGACATTGTTCTGCCCAGGTTAAGGTTTCAACGCGGCCATTCGGGTAGGGCTGAACAAAGCAGGGAACCGAGGCCAGGCGTTTTTCATTCTCGTAGAACTTTTCCAGCGGTGTGGGAAATCGTTCTGATATCTGTGATTGACTCTGTTGTGTGCTCATCGCTGTCTCGTTATTGGTTATCTTGTAGTTTATAGATTATGTAGTTACGGGATGCCATAAAGAGCCCCCCTAATTTTTATCTACCCATCGCCTTTGCCCGCGCAGCCTGCTGGCTGGCCATCTGCATTTGCTGCAAAATTTTGTCGATGGTAAAGCTGGCTGAGGGTTGTCGTGGCGGGAATTGTCTAAACGTCATTAACCACTTGCCCACCAGCTCCTGTGTCGGCACAAACAGCCACAGATTGTCAGCCATAAAGCGTGTGTACATTTGCGAATCCATGGAGGTCTCAAATGGGTCGGTACGCAAATTCATGGCGATGGGGAAATTCAGACGTTCAACTTGTCCGCCCCAACCGTTGGGCATAATGGAAAAGTGGATTTTCCAGTCACGCCAACGAATCGCATTAAGACTGGCGTTGTCGTCAAAGAAAAACACTTCCTGACGTTTGTGCGGACCTTTGCCGGTTAAGCGGTCAGTTTGATCGTAACCATCAAGATGTACTTTGAAGTGCTTATCGCCCGCTTGGTAACCTTGCTTTAGTTTACCTGCAATATTGGGAACGCCGGCCGCCGTCATAAAGGTGGGTAGCCAATCCATATGGTGAGTTACATCATTGATGACAGTGCCGGGTTTAACAACGCCGGGCCAACGAACCATAGCGGGCGCGCGGAAACCGCCTTCCCAGGTGGTACCTTTTTCACCTTTAAAGGGTTCCATGCCGCCGTCGGGGTAGGTGTTGGTTTGTGAGCCGTTGTCGGTGGAGTAAACCACGATGGTGTTTTCATCAATGCCCAGCTCTTTCAATTTATCCAGCAGCTGGCCCACATGAAAATCGTGCTCCATCATACCGTCGGCATACAAACCGTAACCGGAGCTGCCACGCCATTTTTTCGCCAGGCGCGTCCATACGTGCATACGTGTCGAGTTAAACCATAAAAAGAAAGGTTTGTCGGCCTTGTGTGACTTTTCCATAAAGTTCATGGCGGCATCGGCAAATTCCTGGTCGGCGGTCTCCATACGCTTGCGGGTTAGCGGGCCGGTATCTTCAATGCGACCATCGGCGTAGGAGCGAATTACACCACGAGGCCCATAGCGCTTATGGAAGGCGGGATCTTTCGGGTAAAAATACGTTTCTGGCTCTTCCTCGGCGTTAAGGTGATAAAGGTTGCCAAAGAATTCGTCAAAGCCATGATTACTGGGCAGAAACTCGTCCTTGTCACCCAGATGGTTTTTACCGAACTGACCGGTGGCATAACCTAAAGGTTTTAGCAACTCGGCAATGGTGGGGTCTTCAGGGCTCAAGCCTTTGTCAGAACCGGGCATACCCACTTTTAACAAGCCGGTGCGAAATGGGTGTTGGCCGGTAATAAAAGAAGAGCGGCCGGCGGTGCAGCTTTGCTCGGCATAGTAATCGGTGTACAGAGCACCTTCCTGAGCGATGCGATCAATATTGGGGGTACGGTTACCCAGCATGCCGCGGTGATAGGCGCTGATATTGTACATACCAATATCATCTCCCCAGATAACCAGAATATTCGGTTTGTCGGTTTTAGCTGCCAGTGCCATTTGGCTGCAGATTAGCACGCTGGCCAATACCAGTAGCTTGGTTCGCAGACTATGCAGGTATCTTCTCATTATTTACCCCTCTCTCAATACATCATTACAGCTATCGTTTTCTCACTCTGGCTATCAATGTACTGTGCGTGCCTCACGGTTACACTGGCGCCAGTGAGCAGGTTTTCTAACCCTGTAAGACATGTGAAGAAGGGCTATAGATTCTGCGCCCTGAAGTCATGGTGATTGAGAGTGCCGCTGACTACTATTGCTCAAGTGTAAAGAATTATTAATGCCTGTATTGCAGGTTAGCTGGAGTATTGTCTATGGGAGCTCTTATTACGTTTGAGCGTGAAGGTCGTATTTGTACACTGACCTTAAATCGACCTGAGGTATTAAATGCCTTAAACCACGATGTGTTTGCTGAATTACGCCAGGCCATTGAGTCGATTAAAGAAGCGGGAGACGATATTGGCTGTGTGATTTTATGTGGTGCCGGTAAAGCCTTCTCTGCGGGTCATGACCTTAATGATATTGCTGGTGGGGAAGAGCTGGAGCATGCAGATTTTGAAGCTTCAACGCTTGAAGCTTTGGCCAGTTTACCCATGCCGGTAATAGCCCGGGTACACGGCTATTGTTTTACCGGTGCCTTGGAATTGGCGTTGGCAGCAGATTTAATTTTTATCGATGATCGTACCAAGCTAGCTGATACTCACAGTAAGTGGGGACTGACTCCGGTGTGGGGTATGACTCAGCGTTTACCGCGTCGCGTTGGTTTGGCCAAGGCTAAGGATATGATGTTCAGTAGTCGCACTATTGAAGCGGTTGAAGCTTTGGAAATAGGACTGGCTGACCGGGTGTTCACCGCTGAATCTTTGGTAGAGGAAACTCGTGCTTACGCTGAGTTGGTGACGGAAAACTCGGCGGAGAGTCATCGGGTTTGTAAGCAGATTCTGGAAAACAGCGATGGCTTGCGGATTCATGAAGGGTTGGATCTTGAGTATACGGTGAGTCCTGGTGCTTGTGCCGATATGGAGGAACGAGTAGCGCGTTTTACGGCTAAATCTAAAAAGAAAACTGCCTGAATTAGTTTTGTGCTGCGACGCCGGTTTACCCAAGGGGGAGAGCCCCTATTCCCGGCTGCAAGACTTGTACTGGGGCGGTCGCACTTGCGGAACTCGCTGTAAAACGCTCAAACAGTCCTCGTAAACGCTCCTCGCCCCAGTACAAGTCTTAAGCGCAGCCTGACTGGTCATAGGAGCTCTCCCCCTTGGGTAAACCTACCTTCTGCAACATTAATTTCTTTTGGGCGTTGCACATAGTGAGGAGGCAGGCCGGTGGAGCTGATCGGAGCAATCAGCCCATTGCTTAAGCGGCCGGAAAAAGTCAGGGTAGTCGCGGAGGTTGTTTGAGCGTTTTTTGCGACTCTTGTAAAGACAAGGCGTAGCGCTGACTTTTTCCGGCCGCTTATGGGCGCGAAGAGCAGCTGTACCGGATGCCTCCGGATTAAAAACCAAAACTCTATTCCTAGCCAATGTTCACAATTAACAGTAATTGTGATCGCCACAGGCATTATCTCTCCCCGTATATCGCTCTACAGTAGAAGCTACTTTTGTTCTAACCCTTAAGAGCCTCTGAGGAATCTACTGTGCGAGTGATGCAATCTGCGCTCAACCGAGCAACAACCGGTGTGCTGTCTGTTATTCAGCGTTTTCTGGTTTTACCTAATCAAATTACTTTTTCTGGTGCGGGTAGTACCCAGCAGTTATGTGATCATATTCACCGCTTGGGGCATAAAAAGGTTTTGTTAATCACCGACAAGATCCTGGTTGATCTGGGGTTGGCTAATCGTGTTGTTGAAGGTATGGCTGGTCATGGTGGTGAGGTTGTTATCTATGATGGTGTCTTGCCTGATCCCACGGTAGCTATGGTGAATGATGGCTTGGCACTGGTTAAGCAACATGGTTGCGATGCGATTGTGGCGATGGGTGGCGGTTCATCTATCGATACGGCTAAAGGTGTGGCTTCAGCAGCCACCAATGGTGGTATTGAAAAGCTGATTGGCATTTTGAAAGTAAAACAAGACGCTTTACCACTTTTTGCGATTCCTACCACATCGGGTACGGGTTCTGAGGTCAGTATTGCCGCGGTTATTTCCGATCCTGAAACCCATCAAAAAGGCGTGATGGCTGATCCAAAGATTGTGCCGCAGGCTGTAGCGCTTGATGCTGAGTTATTAACGGGTATGCCACCTTCGGTTACTGCGTCAACGGGGATGGATGCATTATCCCATGCGATCGAAACCTATATCGGTCGCTGGTCAAATAATCAGGTTAAAAGCCTTTCAGGAACAGCGATTAAATTAATTTTTGATTACCTGCCCAAGGCCTGTGAAAACGGCAGTGATATGCAGGCGCGTGAATCCCTGGCGTTGGCATCTTACTACGCCGGTTTGTCATTGAATGATGGCGGTGTGGGTAATGTGCATGCCTTTGCTCACCAAATTGGTGGCCAATACAAAATTCCCCATGGTGTGGCGATTTCGGCGGTTATGCCGCAGGTATTGCAGTTAAGTCTTAAGCAGGCTGGTGCCAAGCTGGCCGAGTTGGCTGATCTGATTGGGGTTGCTTCAGCGGGTGATTCGGAACAGGTAAAAGCTGAAGAATTTATTGCCGCTCTGCGTAACTTGCAGCAAGAAATTGGTATGCCGATGACTTTTAGTCAGATTCAAACGCAGGATATTCGTGGTTTGGTCAAGGAGGCATTAAAAGAGGCTGTGTTGTATCCGGTGCCCTATTTTATGAGTTATCGCGAAGGTGAACAGTTAATCCGGCAATTGCAGGAAACGTGAGTTTCCATGGAATGAAACAAGTGTTTTAGCCAGGTGAGCACTGCTGGTAGTCAATATGCGCTCCTCGGTCACTGGCAGCTTGGGCCCACTCGCTCATGATGGAGCGCATAAATAAAAGAAAGTTTTAGATGTAAGAGAGAGGTAAGGCTCCATGAGTATTTTAAACGCCAGTTGGATGGACGATGAGTTGCGTATTCTGCACGACGCTGCCTACGGGTTTACCAAGTCCGAGTTTGATCCCAAGCGTGAAGAGTGGGAAAAGAACGGTTTGTGTGATCGTGACGCCTGGCGTCAAGCTGGGCAGGCGGGGTTGTTGTGCGCGAGTATTCCTGAAGAGTACGGCGGTGCTGGCGGTAACTATTTTCATGAGGCCGTTATTCTCGATGCCATGATGCGTGGCGGTGCGGCTGCTTCTGTTGGTGGCGGTAACACCGTGCATAGTCAGATTGTGGCGCACTACATTTTGAACTGTGGCCGTGAAGAACAAAAGCGTGACTGGTTACCGCTGATGGCGACCGGGGAGCTGGTTGGTGCGGTCGCAATGACCGAGCCTGGTGCCGGTTCTGATCTGCAGGGAATCAAAACCACCGCCAAGAAAGAGGGTAATGATTACATCATCAATGGCGCCAAAACCTTTATCAGTAATGGGCAGCATGCTGAACTGATTGTGCTGGTCTGTAAAACCGATTCCTCCAAAGGTGCCGAAGGCGTATCGCTGATTGTTGTGGATTCTACGCAGGTAGAGTCCGGGTTTCAGCGCGGTCGTAATCTTGAAAAAATTGGTTTGAAAGAAGCGGATACCTCGGAGCTGTTTTTCGATAACGTGCGTGTACCTCAGGCTAACTTGCTGGGTAATGAAGAAGGCCAGGGTTTTTACCAGCTGATGCAAAACCTGCCGCAAGAGCGTTTAAGTATTGCCTGTACTGCTGCCACCGTTGCTGAGATGGCCATCGAAGAAACTGTTGCTTATGTAAAGGAACGTGAGGCTTTCGGTAAGTCGGTGATGTCGTTCCAGAATACCCGCTTCAAGTTGGCGGAATGTAAAACCGAAGCTACCATTATGCGTTCGTTTGTCAATGAGTGTATCGCCGAGCAGGTGCGCAGTGAGTTGACCGCAGAGAAAGTCTCCATGGCCAAGTGGTGGAGTACTCAGAAACAGTGCGAAATCGTCGATGAATGCCTGCAGTTGCACGGTGGTTACGGTTATATGTGGGAATATCCTATTGCCCGCTTTTATGCCGACAGCCGGGTGCAGAAAATCTACGGTGGCACTAACGAGATTATGAAAGAGCTAATCTCTCGATCCTTGTAATTCCTATTGCTAATTCTTATTGCGTCGGTTTGCCAGTTGCCGGCACAAGTTGTGTGCGCTATCTAACTGGCCCATCCCGCATGGGTTAATGCGGAGCATTAAAAATAGATATAAATAATAGAGATAACAATAAATCCAGGAGAGTGCGATGGATATTAAAAAGCAGCTACCTCTAGCGGTGGCGATCGCGAGCCTGTCTTTTCAGGCCAGTGTGACTACCGCTGAAACTTTCGAGTTAGAAGAAATTATTGTTACGGCACAAAAACGTGCGCAGAGCCTGCAGGATGTACCCCTGTCAGTAAATGCTGTCAGTGGTGAAATGATTTCTGATCTTAATATGACCGGGCTGGACGATATGGCCAGCTATGTTCCTAACCTGACGATTAACCAGGGTACCACGTCTACCAATATTTATATTCGTGGTTTTGGTTCCGGTGCCAATGCGGGTTTTGAACAGTCCGTAGGTATGTATATTGATGGCGTTTACGGCGGCCGTGACCGTCAGTTCCGTGCGCCGTTTTTGGATTTGGAACGCGTAGAAGTACTGCGTGGCCCACAGGGGATTCTGTTTGGTAAAAATACCATTGCCGGTGCCATCAATATTTCTACCGCCAAGCCAACCGATGAGTTTGAAGCCAGCGTTAAGGCCGAGATTGAGCCGCGCTATGATCAGCATAAAATCTCTGGCGTGGTTTCCGGTGGTTTGACCGATACCCTGTTTGGTCGTTTGGCGGTAAGTCAGGCACAAACCGGCGGTTACTTTGATAACACCTTAACCGGTGATGACGGCCCTGAAAACGAAGAGCAGGTTGTGCGCGGTACCTTGGTTTGGGATTTGAATGACGATACTCAGGTTACCTTGAAGGCCGAAGTGGGAAGCTTTGACGTTGATGGCAATCAGACCCGCATCACCCAAACCCAGGCTTTACCAGAAGTCATGGTAAACCCTGGTGCGCTGGCAGCGTTGAATGGTGCGTTGGCGGGGCCATTATTGTTCCCGAATAATGCGGGTCTGGCAGCTTTACGTGATGCGGCAAATGCCAATGGTGGATTCCTGGCGCCAACCTCGACCGGTGATTATGCTGATTTAATGGCGCTGAGTGATCCTGCGTTCAGTACCGACGAATACAAGCAATCTATGGATCAGGATAAGTCCAAGACTGATACTGAGAACCTGGTATTAACCATTGAACATGATTGGGGTGAATATACCCTGACGTCGATCACCGGTTATTCCGCCTATGATGCTTCTGATCGCCAGGATGTGGATTTCTCTCCACTCGATTATTTGGCTCGTAATGCTGAGCAAGACTTTGAGCAGTTCAGTCAGGAATTCCGTATCACCTCGCCCATCGGCGAAAAGTTTGATTATATTGCCGGTTTCTATTTCCAAACTAATGAATTGGAAACCAGCGATCAGCAGGATATTAATATTTCCAGTATTGCGGGTTACCGCCAGGATCTGGATATTGCCTTGTCAGCCGCGCTTGCGGGTGAAGGCCTGTTTGCTGGCGCTGTGAATTTCCCTCCAGTAATTCCAACGCTCCACACTTTGGCGACCTTACCGGATATTGGCACAACTCGTACATTTGATCAGGAGTCTGATACCTACGCCGTCTTCGGTCAATTAACCTGGCACGTAACCGATGACGTTGATGCAACATTTGGTTTGCGTTACTCCCTGGAAGAAAAAGAATCTGAGCGTAAGGTTGTGATTCGCGATCGTGATACCGGCGGTGCCATGGCCGTAACCGATCCGGATTACATTCTGAATGCAACCATGTTGGCGCTATCTACCGGTGCAGATCCTCATACCATTAAAGATGACCTGCGTGAAGAGCAGTGGACACCATCTGTTAACATCAGCTGGAATCTGAGTGAAGATGTCATGCTGTATACCAGTGCCTCGATTGGTTACAAGGGTGGCGGCTTCAACGAATCCGGTATGGATGATCCCAACAACGGCGGTAATCCTTTCGGTTTCGACCAGGAAAAAGCAACCTCCTACGAGATCGGTGGTAAAACCACACTGTTGGATGGTGCGGCACGCCTGAACTTTGCTTACTTCTATACGGAGTTTGAAGACTTGCAAGTAAGTACCTTTACCCAGAACGGTTTTACCGTGGGTAATGCGGGTACAGCAACGTCTCAAGGTCTGGAAGTGGACGGTATGTGGCGCTTAAACGAAAGCCTGACGCTATCCGGTTCAGCAGCTTACCTAAACGCTCGTTACGACGAGTTTGAGGGAGCGCCTTGTACTGTGGAGCAGGATTCCGCAACGCAAAACTGTTCACAGGACCTCGGTGGTCGTGAGTTAATCTTCTCACCCGAATGGTCAGCGAGCCTGGCGTTGGATCATGTTCAGCCATTGGTTAATGATCTGGAGTTACGTTCGCGTGTTGATATGAACTTTACCGACAATCAATACCTGACCAATGATCTTGATCCTAACGCCGAGGAATCTGCCAATACGATTTACAACCTGCGTTTAGGTGTTGGTCCGGCCACTGGTGAGTGGGAAGTCGCCCTGGTGGCGAAAAACCTGACGGATAAAGAAGTGCGCAATTTTGCGGCAGATACTCCGGGAATGACCGGTTCTTATATCGGCTTCTTTAATGCGCCAAGAACGATCTCTCTGACGGGTATGCTCTCTTTCTAAGCCTACAACCCGTTTTTTGTGGCCCCTTTTTAGGGGCCTTTTTTGTATCTGGGGTTTTGTAGTTTTTAATCCGGTGTCAGTCGGGTGAAGCTGCTCTTCGCGCCCATAAGCGGCCGGAAAAAGTCAGCGCTCCGTAAACTCACAAAAAACGTTCAGACAACCTCCGCGACTACCCTGACTTTTTCCGGCCGCTTAAACGATGGGCTGATTGCTACGAGCAGCTCCACCCGACTGACTCCTCACTATGTGCTAGAACTTATAGTTATTTATTTCTCTGAAGGTGGGATTACCCATGGGGGGAGGGTGCCAATAACTAGGCCGGGGTCTGACCCACTGGGTCAGACCCCTTCGTTGTACTCACTCTGTGCAACTACTCAACTAATTTAATATTCCAGAAGGTAGGTTTAGCCAAGGGTGGGTGGTGCCTATGACCAATCAGGCTGCGTTTAAGGCTTGTCACGGGGTGGGCGCGTTTACGAGGACTGTTTGAGCGCCAGCGAGTTCCGCAGTGCGCCCGCCCCGTGACAAGTCTTGCAGTCGGGAATAGGTGCTACCCACCCTTGGCTAAACCGGGGAGTCACACAAAATCTAGTAAAGCGCTTTTGTATGACTTATTAGTCACTGCCTGAATATTATCCACAACAAGTATTTCTGCAAAATTCGGCCAGAAAAACTAACAGTTTAAGCCATTGTTCTCTCTGTCGTGAAAGCCCACCATAGCTTTGAGCTTATACCCATTGGGCCTGTTACATAATGAGAGTGATGCATGACAACGATAAAAATTAAAGAATACTTCGAAGATTACACCATGCATGAAAGCGTGGAGAGCAAGGGGCGCACTGTTACCGAAGGTGATATTAACTTGTATGCAGGTTTGACGGGTGATTGGCATCCTTTGCATACTGATGTTGAGTTTGCCAAAGAATCCCTGTTTGGTGAGCGGATTGCCCACGGGCCTTTGGTATTCTCACTGGTGAATGGTTTGTGCGTACAGGTGCCCTACAGTTTACCTACCTATTTTATTGCCGCCTATGGCATTGATCGTATGCGCTTTACCGCACCGACTAAAATCGGTGATACCCTTACCGCCGTTGCGACAGTTATTAAGCTGGAAGAGAAGGACGCAAACTACGGTGTGGTAACCTCTGAAATTAAAGGTCTCAATCAAGACAAGCAGGTTGTTTGTAGTTATGAGGCCAAAATGGCGGTACAGCGTCGCCCGAAGAGTGAATAAAACCTTTACTGGCAGATAGATAATAAAGGCTGGTAAGTAGATAGATTTTTTGGAGTTATCTATGAGTTCTATAACAGATAATACCCCGATTTTGGTTGGTGTAGGCCAGGTGATTGAGCCTGTGCCTGAAGACCTGACCCAGGCGTCATCCCATGCGGATTTAGCTGGGCAGGCGGCCAAGGCTGCATTGCTGGATGCCGGTGATGCTTCCCTTGCACAAGCCATTGACACAGTTGTAGGTGTACGCACCTTTGCCGACTCAACCCCTACCTGGGCTTGCCCCTTTGGTGGCTCAAATAATTTCCCTCGCTCGGTAGCTAATCGTATTGAAGCCAATCCCAAGCATGCCGTGTACGAAATTGTCGGAGGCCAATCACCGCAAAAACTGGTGGGCGAGTTTTTTGAGAAGTTACATGCCGGTGAGTGTGAAATGGTTTTGCTGGCCGGTGGCGAAGTTATGGCCAATATTAAGGTGGCCGGTAAGCAAAAAGTAAAACTCGATTGGCGTGAAAAGGTTGATGGCCAGCTGGAAGATCGTGGTTTAACCGATGGCGATCATCTGATTACCCGGGTTGAGTTCGAACACAAGTTAATGCAGCCCATTCAGTTTTACGGATTGATGGAAAATGCGCGCCGCGGTGATTATGCGCGTGATCTGCAAAGCTACAGCCGTGAGATGGGAGAGTGTTTTTCCAAGTTATCCCAGGTTGCAGCTGATAACCCCTATGCGACCTATCGCCAAAGTTACAGTGCTGAAGAACTGATTACGGTCAGTGATAAAAATAGCATGGTGGTATCACCTTATCCGAAACACCTGGTTGCCAAAGACGGTGTCAATCAGGCTGCGGCACTCTTGCTCACAACCGTAGGCAAGGCCAAGGCGCTGAATATTGATGAATCCAAGTGGGTTTATCTTCACGGATATACTGATACCAAGGATCGCGTTTTGTTAGAACGTGATCATATCGGCCACTCTATGGCGATGGAGCAGGCCTTTAAAGGTGCTCTGGCCTCGGCGGCGAAAACCAGCGCCGATATTGCCCATTTTGATATCTACAGTTGTTTCCCGATTGTGGTGTCAGAGGCGCAAACAATTTTAGGCATTGGTAAAGATGATCCGCGCTCGATGACCCAAACCGGTGGTTTGGCGTTTTTTGGTGGGCCGGGTAATAACTACACCATGCATGGTATTGCATCGCTTGTCGAAACCCTGCGTCAAGATCAGGGCAGTTTTGGTTTGGCCTACGGTAACGGCGGCTGGATGTCCAAGCACTCGGTAGGTATTTATTCGACTCAGCCTCCGGCCGAGGCTTGGACTCCGAGCAGCAGTACTATCTGGCAGGCTAAGGTTGATCGTGATCCTAAGCCAGAAGTTGATTACACGCCCAATGGTGAAGCTGTTCTTGAGGCGTACACCATCAATTATTTCCAGGGTAATCCATTAAACAGTGTGATTATTGGTCGACTAAAACATAACGACAAACGCTTCTATGCAGTAAATGCGTTTTTAGACAGTGATACCCTGGCGCGTATGGTGGAAGGTGATGTGCTCGATGCCACGGTGTATGTTGAGGCCGATCCGAAAGGTAACCGCTTTGCCTTTAATGAAGAGCAGTTATACAAGTTTACCCCAGCAGTTGTGGATACGTTCCAGGACAGTTATGAATTCTGTCAGGTTGAGCGTGACGGTCATATTCTCAAAGTTACCATCAACCGCCCTGAAGCCCGTAATGCCTTAAGTCCACCTGCTAATCAGGAATTGGAAGGCGTATTCAATGCTTTCGAAAAAGATAAAACCCTGTGGGTAGCGATTATTACTGGCGCTGGTAGTGAATCCTTCTCGGCGGGTAACGATATGAAGTACCTGGCTTCCGGTCAGGAAATGTGGATTCCCAAAACCGGTTTTGCCGGTTTGACCAGTCGCACGAATCGCACCAAGCCGGTAATTGCTGCCGTGAATGGTTTGGCACTGGGTGGCGGTCTCGAAATCGCTATGGCCTGCGATATGATTGTGGCTTCCGATCAGGCCAAGTTTGGTCTGCCGGAAGTGAAAGTAGGCTTGTTTGCCGGTGCCGGAGGTGTGCAGCGCTTAACACGTCAAATTGGTTTAAAGAAAGCCATGGAGATGATGATTACCGGTGAGCCGGTGGATGCTGATAAAGCGTTGGACCTTGGTTTAATTAACTATGCGGTTCCAGCTGATAGTGTAATGGATAAAGCGGTAGAGCTGGCAGAAATGGTATGTCTGGTTTCTCCGGTTTCTGTACGTAGCAGTATGGAAGTGTTGAACGAAACCTCTCGTTGTGCCAGTGCCGATGATGCGGTCACTATGCCACATACCGCGTTTGATAACCTGCTAAACAGTGAAGATTTCTTTGAGGGCTCACTGGCGTTTGCACAAAAACGTAAACCGCGTTGGTCTGGACGCTAAGCGCGATTAATCTTCGCTAAGGGCTTTTCTGGTTTTGCTTTCGCCACTTCAGTGGCGAAAGCCCTTCCTGTTTGTTGAAGAATCTCGAAAAAGAACTCTGATCGTTATAGTCCAGCAGGTCGGCGATATTGATCAGCGACAGGTTGGAATACTGTAGATAATGCTTGGCTCGGGCCAGGCGCACATCATCCAAAAGCTGTTTGTAGCTTAATCCCATTTTATCCAATTTGCGTTGCAGGGTGCGCTTGTTGCAGGCGAGAAATTTGGCAACCCGATCGATAGATGGGTCACCAATATCCATCGCGCGGGCAATAATGGTTTTTAACTTCAGTGCAAAATCGTGGCTATTGTCGGTAACAATGGAATTGATTTCTTCCAGTAACGCTTTTTGCCGATCCGGATCGGCTTCTGCCAGTGGTTGTGTTAAATGGCTGCTGGCAATTTCCAGGGCATCAAAACCTGCATTGTAGAAAATAGGCATCTTAAAATAGCGGCGTAAAAGATGACTTCCTTCAGGTTCTTTAAATGAGCAGTGCAAGGCTTCGGGTTTGACGCTGTCTTGTGTGAGAATCCTAAGAATACTTAAACCCACGCCCATCGCATGAAAATAGACTTGAAATAAAGATTCCTCTCCCGGGTAGTGGATGGTGTGTTTCCAAAATGCCTTGTTACCTTCGATGTGAAGGTCTGATGCAGACGTGCGAGTTTGCAGTTTCAGGTAGTGAATAAAATAACGTATGGCTTCGCCCAGGGAGGAGGATGTTTGAGCCACCAGACTGATAATACCGTACTGCAAACGCGGGTCTTTTCTTTGTGACACTAGGTAACCAAAGTAAGGATTTTCCGTTTGTTCTGCGGCGGCATTCATTAGCCGTACAAAGTATTTGTAATCAATAACTTCCTGATTTATAAGCGTTTTAACCGGAGGGAGATCAAGTGCGTCGGTCAGGGCCTGGCTGTTGCCTCCCAACTCATCCAGAACGGTTTCAAAACCGTTCAGAGCAACTCCTCTTATAACAAAATCAGTCATCGCAGTGGGCGTCAATATGGCATTTAATTTGGTGGTGGGTTGTTTAGCATGTCCCAGAAACCGCTGAATTGCAATGTCGTTTATTGCTAATTATTTGAGTCTCCTGATCTCTATTGTAGATGCTATGAGTTTAGAGTGGAGTTGAGTGATGAAAACCAAAAACCGTTTTTCCCAAACACTGTTTGCCGCCGTGCTAGGGGCTAGTATGGTTGCTGCATCTGCGTCGGCAGGTACTTCTGTTGCCAGGGTGAATTCAGAAATGCCCGTGGTAGATCTGAGCCCTGCTAAAGACTTGCGCGCCAGTAAAAGTGCTGAGCGTGATGAAAGGGCCAAGGAAGAATTGGGTTACAGCCTGGGCATGCAAGCTTACTTGTATGGGCTGCCATCGCTACGCTTTGAAGAGTTTCGTTACGGTCTAAACCGTATGGCTAAGGCCTATGCAAAACAAGGTGTCGATAGCTTTAGCGCCTCAGGAGAGGATGGTGCGCAATACAATGAGATTGTGCATGTTCATGAGCTTTCTACGCCGGATCTTAAGCTGGGTGTAACCCCAAACAATGACACTATGTACAGCTCCGCGTTTTATCAATTGCGTGATGAGCCCTTAGTGATTACGGTTCCTGATATTAAAGACCGTTACTATTCTGTTCAGATTGTGGATGGTTATTTAAGTAACGTAGCTTATCTCGGGACGCGAGCTACCAATGCCAAGGCTGGAAGGTATGTGCTGGTTGGGCCTGGATGGAAGGGTGAACTTCCTAAAGATATGACGGCGATACATGTACCCACTAACGAAGGTTTTTTTGCCATTCGTATTTTGGTGGAAGGGCCTGAAGATACCGATAATGTGATTGCATTACAGAATCAGTTTATGACCCGTCCTTTGTCTGCGGAGCTAGGCAAAAAAGTTTTTATTCACAGTCAGGATTTTCCGAAACCCAATACCAAAGGTGAGCTACAGGAGTTTCGACGCATTGTTGAGTTTGCACAGAATAACCCGCCACAGACACCTGAAGCCAAAGCCATCTGGCACAGTTTTGCGCACCTGGGTATGAGTCTGGATAAGGCATTTGATCCAGGCACGATAGACCCGGCGATTAAGCGCGGTATGCAGCGCTCGATTAAAGCCGCTAAAGATGTTGTGGCGTGGAAAGTTAAATACCGTGGCCATAAATCCAACAATATGTGGAATGTGGATTTAGTCGGTGGTCGCTATCACCAGGATTACCTGGCCCGTGCTGAAGGTTCCATTCAAGGGTTGGTCGTACACAGTGCTGCAGAAGGTGTTTACTTTCATACCTACCACGATGGTAAAGGCGAAAGTTTGAATGGTGACAACAAGTATACGCTGCACTTTAGTGCTGATCATCTGCCACCGGTTGATGCTTTCTGGTCGCTGACCGGTTACACCGATGATTACAACCTGGTAGAAAACCCGATGCAGCGTTACAGCATTGGTGATCGTACCCCTAGCCTGAAATACAACAAAGACGGCTCGCTGACGTTATATATTCAAGCGGAACCACCGGCTGAAGGCACCGATAACTGGTTACCTACTCCCAAAGGTGAAATGTTCCGTTTGAATTTGAGAATGTATATGCCAAAAGTTGGCGCACTAAATACCGAGTCTATCGAACAGTATGTGCCTCCGGTAGTAAAACGCTAATCCTTTCTTTCTTGCGCAATGCTCTCTTGCGACTTGCCCGGCCATTGGCCGGGCTTTTTAGTTTTTGGGTTCAGTAAAGCGGTATTTCTGATTCATAAAAAGGTGTCGTCAATTGACAACAATTGCAATTGGCTAACCGCTAACCTGTTCTCCGCTGTTTAAAATATCACCATAAAAATATAAGAGAGTAAGAAGTGGAGAGACCCTATGAGTTCTAATTTCTATCCGATAATTAATCGCTTAAAGCAAGCACCATTGGCGTTGGCTGTTATGGCTGCTGCAGGATCTGCACAGCTGTCTGTGGCAGAAGAGTTTACCCTGGAAGAGGTTATTGTTACCGCACAAAAGCGTGCAGAAAGTCTTCAGGATGTGCCTATTTCTGTGAGTGCTGTGGGTGGTGAAAAACTGTCTGAAGCCGGTATCGAAAACCTGCAGGATTTATCGGCCTATGTGCCTAACCTGAAAATTGTAGAAGGTGGTCTGGTACCGCAGATGTTTATTCGCGGTATTGGTTCCAGCGCCAACCAGGGCTTTGAGCAATCGGTAGGTACCTATTCCGACGGTATTTATATGGGCCGCAGCTTGCAGTCTCGCGCGTCGTTTATGGATTTAGAGCGTATTGAAGTATTGCGCGGCCCGCAGAGTATTTTATTTGGCCAGAGTTCTATTGCCGGTGCGATCAGTTTGGTGAGTGCAAAACCGACCGATGAATTTGAAGGTATGATCAGTGCAAGCTACGCCGATAAAAACAATGAACGCGAAGTGAATGGTTATGTATCCGGCCCGTTAACCGATACGCTAAAAGCGCGCTTGGCGTTACGCGATCGCCAGGAAGACGGTTACATCAGAAACGTTGTGCGCGGTGAGGATACCCCAGCCATTGATGAACAAGCCGCACGCCTGACCTTGGTGTGGGAGCCAAATGATGATTTGCTGGCTGAATTGAAACTGGAATCCGCGCGCCTGGATCGCAATGGTCGCCCTACACAAGTCGTAGACCTGGGTACCTATCCATCTAAGGTGGCAGGTTTGCAGGATGATGCCAAGTTGGATTACAAAACCTATTCCAACGAAGATAACGAAATGGAATTCGATAGTGATACCGTGGTATTAAAGCTCGACTATGCGTTGGGTGATTTTACCCTCACCTCGATCACCGGTTTTTCTGAGTATGATTACCGGGAAGACAACTATGACGCCGATAACTCTGAGTTGGCTGTGGTGTCTTTGGACATGACTGAAGAGTTTGAGCAGTTCAGCCAGGAGTTCCGTCTAACATCCCCAGGTGGTGAAACCATCGATTATATTGTGGGTGCTTTCTTCCAAACCTCCGAGCAGCGTTACAGTGAAGATGCCAGCTTGCAAATTTCTGCGCTGAACCCTGCCAATGTGTATTTTGATTCTTTGTTGCGACGTCCATTCGAACAGGACTCTGATACCCTTGCGCTGTTTGGTCAAGCCACCTGGAATATCTCTGATACCTTGCGTGTTACCTTGGGGCTGCGTTATACCGAAGACGAAAAAGAAGGTAGCCGCTCACAGGAAGCTTACTCATTAAATATTGCACCGGGTACCTCGCAGGACAACGTGACTATTCCTTCCGGGCCTTTGATGGGTTTACCCGTATCAACGTTATTGGCTGCTAACGGTGATGCTTACGGCCCAATTGCCAGCCTGGGTTACAGCATGCAGGATCACGCACTTAACGGTAAGTCTGACAAATCTAACTGGACGCCATCGCTAAATATTCAGTACGACTTTAACGATGACATCATGTTGTACGCGACCTACTCAGAAGGTTACAAGGCCGGTGGTTTTGATGCCCGTGGTGGTAACGGCTTTGGGGCTGGCGCTACTGACTTCCTGGGACGTAGTTATGGCTCTCTGTCTTTAGGTGGTGATAACTTCGAGTTTGATCAGGAAGAAGCTGAGACGCTGGAAATCGGTGCCAAGATGTCTGTTCTTGATGGTGCTGGTGAATTGAATGTGGCGATGTTCCATACCAATTACACCGACATGCAAGTCAGTGTTTATGACGGTACTTTTGGTTTCAATGTGTTGAATGCCGGTGAAGCAACGGTACGTGGTGTGGAAATGGATGGCCGCTGGCGCGCGACTGAAAACCTTCTGCTTACCGCTGGTCTGGCGTATCTGGATTTCGAGTGGATCGATTATCAGGAAGGCCCATGTCCGGGTGAAGGCGATTTTGAAACCAGCCCAAGTGGTAACTGTATTTTTGACGGCAGTGAAAATAATCACACGCCGGAGTGGACGGTTAACCTAAGTGCAAACCACAGCTTTATGCTGACCGATGCGCTGGAGTTACGTTCTACACTCGATGCCAACTTTAAAGACAATCACTACGTGGCAAACAACTTGGATAAACGTTCTGAACAAGCGGCGGTTACCATCTTTAACGCTCGCGTTGCCTTGGCGTCTACTGATGATACCTGGCAGGTGGCACTAACCGGTAAAAACCTGACTGATCAAATTACCAAGAACTACATGACAAACTTGTCGTTGAGTGGCGGTGGTATGACGGCTCAGGTTGGGCGTCCTCGCACTATTGGTATTGAGGCGAGTTACCGCTTCTAAATACTTCTCTCTGGTTATTTGCTCTTAAATAACCGTTCGGCGCTGCTCTTCTCTCGGGGTGGCGCTTTTTTGTTTTTTTGCGCTCTGGGATTGTGGATACATAAATCCGGATCCGCTCGGGTGAAGCTTCTCTTCGCGCCCATAAGCGGCAGGAAAAAGTCAGCGCTACGTAAACTCACACAAAACGTTCAGACAACCTCCGCGACTACCCTGACTTTTTCCTGCCGCTTAAACGATGGGCTGATTGCTACGAGAAGCTTCACCCGACCGGATCCTCACTCTGTGCTAATCCCAATTTAATTTATTTGGCAAAAGGTAGGTTTACCCATGGGGGAGGAAGGTTATGACCAGTCAGGCTGCGTTTAAGACTTGCCCTAGGGCGGGAGCGTTGACGAGGACTGTCTGAGCGTTTTTAAGCGAGTTCCGCAGTGCGAGCGCCCTAGGGCAAGTCTTGCAGCCGGGAATAACTTTCCTCCCCCATGGGTAAACCGGGGATAAAGCACCTATCAAAACCAAAACCTTCATAGCCTCAGACTCTTTATATACCCAAGTCGTTGGTTTCTAAGGCTTTATAAACAAAAACCGTCTTAAAGATTCGGTTTTTTGGTCGAGTGCTGTGTGTTTTTTGCCCAGAGACCGGGTAAACTTACAGTAAGTGTGTCTGTGGATGCAGACGCCTATCGGTTATTTGTTTATGACGAGGTTGGCTTATGGAAATTGGCTCGGGAAGTTCGGTACTTGGTATTGGTTTACGTGGTTTGCAGCAGAGCTCGCAGTCCATTAATCAGTCCGCCAACGAAATTGCCCAGGCTGGAACGCTTCAGGCCTCTCGTGAAGGTACCGGTAGTACACAGGATCTGGTAGAACCGCTGATCAATATGAAGATCGAGCAAAACATCTTTGATGCCTCGGCCAATGTGGTCAAAGTAGGTGATGAGATGATCGGTTCTATTTTGGATATTAAGGCTTAATAGCCAACCCACATTCTCAGGAGATTGCAGTAGAGCAGGTAACGGCATGATTAATCCCAATGTGCCATCGAATTTTGCCAATGCCGTCTCCCCCTTTAGTCCACTGGGGCGTCAGCCCGTGGGCGAAGAAAACGCCGACAGTCGCAACACCCCCTTTAATCCCGTTGAAGAATCCTCCGAATTAGCGCGTACCGAGAATCGTCGTAGCCCCGATGAGCGCCCTGGAGAGCTGGATCAACGCCAGCGCCTGGATGACCGCTCCCAGGATGAAGGTTCTCGAGGCAATAATGATGACGCCGATCAACAGCGCCAGCAGGATCAGGCTGAACGCCAGGTTCAAGCTCAGGAGCAGCAGGAGATTCGTCAGCTTTCGGCCCGTGATGCGGAAGTGCGAGCTCACGAGCGCGCCCATAGTTCGGTTGGTGGAACCTTAACTGGGCCCCCTACTTATCAATTCGAGCGTGGCCCCGATGGTGTGAACTACGCTGTCAGCGGTGAGGTGTCTATCAATTTAAGCGAGGTGGCGGGTGATCCCGAGGCCACGCTGGAAATCGCGCGTCAGGCAAGAAGTGCTGCGCTGGCCCCTGCTGAGCCTTCAGATCAGGATCGCCGAGTTGCTTCTCAAGCCGCCCAGTTGGAGCTTGAGGCGCGTCAGGATATTGCAGAGCAGCGTTTGCAAGAACGCCAGGCTGAAGCAGAAGCGGACGAAGCTATTCAGGCCAGACGTGAGGCCGAAGAAGCCGAGCGGGCTGAGCGTGAAGAAGAGCGCCGTCGTGAGCGTGATGAAGCCCTGGCCGATACCCAAGCAGAGACGGTGGAAACCGCTGCTGACCGTTTTGCCGAGATCAATAACCGCAATATCGACCTTAATCGTCGCCTGATTGAGATTGGTGTGTCCCAGCCTGTTGCCCCAACGGGTGGGATTTTTGACCAAACTGTCTAGTCGACAGCCCTGTTTTACGCGACTTCCGTCTCGGAATTTCGTTCTTTCCTGACTTCCTCTCCGGTCTTTAGCTTATTGACTATGCTGTTAGTAAGGCCCCGTAAACCGTGGGCTGAAGCCGGTTTTGGCATCCAAACGCCTGTTTGAAAAACTTGACAGGTCGATTAAATAAACTTATGTTTCAAACACTTGTTTGTATGTTTTTTAGCTAATACCTCCGGTGGCCAGATATGCGGCTGAATCGGAGGCCTGACGATTACGCACTGAGAGGTTTGCCATCATGGCTGAGTATAAGGCTCCCCTGCGCGATATGCGCTTTGTACTGAATGAGGTTTTCGAAGCCGATAAGTTGTGGGCATCTCTGCCTGGCACCCAGGACGTGGTTGATCCGGATACCGCCGATGCCATCCTCGAAGAAGCCGCCAAGCTGATCGAGCAGGAAATTGCCCCTCTGAACCGCGAATCTGACGAGCAGGGCTCTCAGTGGAATGACGGTGAAGTGACCGCGCCACACGGTTTTAAAGAAGCTTACCAAGCCTTCTGTGAAGGTGGCTGGAACGGCCTGGGTGGTAACCCAGAGTACGGCGGCATGGGTATGCCCAAGACCCTGACTGCTCAGGTAGAAGAAATGCTGCAAGCGGGCAGTATGTCTTTCGGTCTGGCGCCTATGCTGACCGCCGGTGCTTGCCTGTCGATCAATGCTCACGGTACGGATGAGCTGAAAGAAAAATACCTGCCTAACATGTACTCCGGCGTTTGGTCCGGTGCTATGGATCTGACCGAGCCACACGCCGGTACTGATCTGGGTATTATCCGCACCAAAGCTACCGAAAATGGCGACGGTTCTTACAACATCACCGGTACCAAGATCTTTATTACTTGGGGTGAGCACGACATGGCGGAGAACATTATCCACCTGGTGCTGGCCAAACTGCCGGATGCGCCTGCTGGCCCTAAAGGTATCTCCCTGTTCCTGGTTCCCAAGATTATGGTGAACGAAGACGGTTCTCTGGGGGAGCGTAACAGCCTGAGCTGTGGTTCTATCGAGAAGAAGATGGGTATTAAAGGTTCTGCCACCTGTGTCATGAACTTCGACGAAGCCAAAGGCTGGCTGGTGGGTGAAGTGAACCAGGGTCTTGCCTGTATGTTTACCATGATGAACTACGAGCGTCTGGTAGTAGGTATTCAGGCACTGGGTGCGGCTGAAATGTCTTACCAGAATGCGGTTGAATACGCCCGTGACCGTCTGCAGAGCCGTAGCCCGGAAGGCAAGAAGTTCCCTGAGAAGGCGGCTGACCCAATTATCGTACACCCGGATGTTCGTCGCATGCTGCTGGCTATGCGCGCACAAACTGAAGGTGCACGTGCGTTCTCTACTTACGTGGGTAAGTGGTTGGACATCACCAAATTCAGCGACAACGCAGACGACAAGAAAGCCGCCGCCGGTATGGTTGCCCTGCTGACGCCTGTAGCCAAAGCCTTCCTGTCTGACAAGGCGCTGGAAACTACCGTTACCGGCCAGCAAATCTTCGGCGGCCACGGCTTTATCCGTGAGTGGGGCCAGGAGCAACTGGTTCGCGACGTACGTATTACCCAGATTTACGAAGGTGCCAACGGTATCCAGGCGATGGATCTGATGGGCCGTAAGGTTGTGGCCAACGGTGGTAAGGATCTGGAAACCTTCGCTGCTGAAGTTCAGTCCTTTATCGACGCTAACAGCGATGATGCGGCAATGGCCGAGTTTATTCAGCCGCTGCAGGCCGAGATCAACAACCTGAAAGATGTTACTGCACATGTTATCGATCAGGCTAAAGAAGATGCCAACGCTATCGGCGCTGCGGCTAACGATTACCTGCACCTGTTTGGTTTCACCGCTTACGCCTACATGTGGGCCAAGATGGCCAAGGTTGCCCTGGCCAAGCTGGACAGCGGTGATGAGTTCTACGCTGTGAAGCTGAAGGTAGCGCGTTTCTTCTACCAGCGTCAGCTGTCTGAAACCCAGGCCCTGAGTGCAAACATCAAGGCCGGTAGCAGCACCCTGATGGAGCTGGATGCTGATTTGTTTTAATCCTTAGTTACTTTTGTTAATTGGTTAAGGCCTGGCTTCTGTTTTTTGAAGACTAGGCTTTTGTAGAAAGTTTCGACTCGTATATCCATCGAGACTTCACCCCACCCGGGTAACCGGTGTGGGGTTTTTTTATGCCTATTGAATAGGATTAAGGGCTTATCTGGTAAGGCAAAAAAAGTCTTAAAGTCCCGGTGCACTTACTTTCAAAGTTTGGCAGAGTAAACACTCACATTCGCTGCAGGCCGGAGGTAGTTATGTGGTCCTCAGCTACGCCTTATCCGCCTCAGGTTCCTCGCCTGGGGGCATTAATGGTTCAACGTCATCAATTGGATGATCACCAGTTGTCGTTGGCGGTGCTTGTACAGAACCGCGAACCCCACCGGCAATTGGGGGATATTCTGATTCAGTTGGGCTTTGTCTCGGCCAAGCAGCTGAAGCGTAATCTGCGTTGGCAAAACTATTTACGCTGTGCCTCCGTGGCACTGGCCTTTTCGCTGGCCCCGTTTCAGGTGGCCCATGCTGGCGGCAAGGAGGAGGTGTACGCCAACGTGAATCATTTTATGCAGGGCGAAAACAATACAGAGTCCGCCGATGAGGGGATGAATTTATTCAGTTATAGCAATAGCAAGCTGACAACCTTCTGGAGCAGCAAAGCGGACGTTGAGGAATCGCAGGTGTCTTACGATGAGGGCGGCTTGAAGTACTCAGCGGATTTAAACTTTGATGGCCTAACCCTGGGGGTAAGCTTCTCCTTCTAGGATTGCCAAGTCGATATTTGCCGGGTAGTGTGGGTGACAAAGAATAAGAACCCCAAGAATAAAAGCCACAGGTGGATTATGACCTCGCAGCTCACACCGGAAGACCAGGCCCGCGTAGATCAATACCTCGATAAACCACAGCGCCAGCACAATCATCGGACCTCCAATCTGTGGTGGTTGTTACTGGGGATATGGATTGTGTTGTTTGGGATGGGGGGCGTGAGCTACTGGATTGCCACTGCTCACGGCGTCATTTAGTACTCACTCACCTCAGGCGCTAACTTCACTCAGGCGCTAACTTCAGGCAAGCTGCTTGATATAGTCTTTGACCCACAGGGTAAAGTCGCCTGCTGGCATGGGCCTGGCGGTGTAGTAGCCCTGCATATAGTCACAGCCTAGCTGTTTGACCAGTGCCAGGTCTTCATCGGTTTCCACCCCTTCTGCAACCGATTTGATTTGCAGTTTTTTCGCCAGGGCAATGCTGGATTCCAGAATCGCCTGGCTGGCCTTGTTGTTATTGGCCTGGTGGACAAATGAGCGGTCTATTTTCAGCTCGGTAAACGGAATTTGGCATAACTGCTCCAGGGAGGAAAACCCGGTACCAAAGTCATCAATCGACAATCCAAAACCCTTGAGGCGCATGCGGGTGAGGATATCGAGCATGGTGTTCCTGTCGTCAGCCAGGGAGCTTTCGGTCACTTCGACAATTATATGGCTGGGTTCCAGACCGGAGCTGGAGAGGGTTTCGGAGAGGATTTCTGGCAGTTCCAGCGAGCACAGCACCTGGGCCGAGAAGTTAACCGACATGGTGATATTAAAACCCAGGTTACGCAGTCGGGCGGCCTCTTGAATACTTTTTTGCAACACGATATCGGTTAGTTCGCGGATCATGCCGTGCTTTTCCGCAATACCAATAAAAATATTGGGCGAGATATTGCCTTTTTCCGGGTGGTTCCAGCGCGCCAGGGCTTCAACGCCGACGATGCGCTTGTCATCCAGTGACACCTGGGGTTGCAGGTGGATTTCGATGTCCTCATTGGTAATGGCTGCCTGCAGTTCCGTGGCAAACACCATCGATGCCGGGCCTTTCGGGGCCGTTGTACAGTGAGGCTGGTAGCTTTCCAGCAGGGCTTCGAGATTATCGCGCCTTACGGGCTTGTTGAGTGACCCCAGAATATTGAGGTTTTGCTGTTCACCCAGGCTTTTCACCGATTCCAGCAGGCGCGGGTCTTCACCGCTGACCAAAATCACGCTGAAATTCATCCCCAAGCTACTGAGGTGGCGCAGCAGTTGAATACCATCCATCTGCGGCATATTCAGGTCGGTGATGATGATGTCGTACTGGTTGTTGCGATTGGCGACATGTTTGAGTGCGTCTTGAGCGTTATCACAGGTGACAACTCGCTTTATGCCAATGGAATTGAGGAGCTTGCTTAGCGCCAACAGCATAAAATTGTCATCATCAACAATTAAGCAAGAGAGATCGCAAAGCGCGGTCATGCACTGATCCTTAATGATTCCTTGATGTTCCTGAAGCCGCTTGCCCCAAGCGGGGGATGGCCAAGTCATGATGCAAAGTCACGGTGTAATAATCAGTATGGTTGCAGAAGCGGTACTATGCCACCAAAGATATGCCACCAAGATCTGGCGCCTCAACTGAGGCGCTATGGCTTTTGTGCATAAATCCTATGCTAGTATGAGGCCTAGAAGAACAACAAAACCTTGAGAGAGAAAAGCGCTTGACTGATCAGCCCCTAGATTTGAGCCAGCTGGAGTCCATGTTTGGTGATGATGCCGAGTTGCGGCAGGCCATTTTGGAAGAGTTTGCCAACAGTGCCACCCCCTATTTGTGTGAACTTGATGAAGCCTTGGCGGACAAGAGTGCTGAAGGGGTTAAGACGCTCGCTCACAAGCTGAAATCCTCTTCCCGGACTGTGGGTGCGGGCAATCTGGCAGATGTCTGTGAGTCATTGGAAACGGCGGCGCCGAATCAGGATTGGCAGGAGCTTAATCAGTTATCTGATGATATGCGTGATGCCCTGGATCAGGTGATCGCCTTTATCAGGTCGCTTGGCTAGTCGAGTCAGGCCCAGGCTTTCAGCTATCAGTCTTCAGACCACACCCAGCGCACCGGGTCCCCAAAATCATCGGTAATCAGAATCTTCTTGGGCTTTTTCGACTTGAGCTTTTCCTTGCGGGGAGGGTGTTTACGGGCCTCAATGGCCTTCACCACGTCTTGAACCGGGGTGCGTGTGGTTTCTGGCTTCTTCTCGAAGGCGACGGGGGGCAAGGCCTGCCCCAGCTCACGGCCACTTTCACCGGGGATTACCGCATCTACAGCTCCTCCGCGCTCGATAAAACGTGCGGTATGGCTGGCGATTTCATTGCGTAACTCGGCTTTGGTTTTCGTGGGCTTCATGAATGTCTATTCAGATACTACAAACATAACCCTACTATTGTAGCAATTGCGCGCCAGGGGCGACAGCGGGCGACGTCTCCACTAATGACGGTGCCAGATATGCGGTTGTTTGCGCAGGTGCTGGAAAAACAGCATGGGGTGAGCGTGCAGGCGATGGCCTTTCCATTCGCGGCCGTCTATGCGCTCAGCCAGTTGTTCCACATACTGATTCGGGCCGCTGACATCCACTGCAACACTGAGGCTGGTTTCCTTGGAACTATCTTCCTTGGAGCTATCCAGAATCTCATAGCCGGTGGGGGTGCAATACTCGTGGATAAGGCTTTCAATATCCTCGGGGGTTGCGCTCTGGTCGATGTCCGAAATGAGCATAATCATGGCGGAGACCTCACAACAGTCACACCCTTTAGTATAGGTGCTCTGGCTCCTCAGCTTTATGCAGAATCCGATCAATATGGGATACTGTCAGGAACTTTTAGCATAAACACCAATAAGGTTCGGGATGACCTATGCGATTTTACTGGCTGTTATTGATTACACTGTTTTTGGGCGCTTGTGGATCTTCAACGGATGACACCGAGAAGAGCAAAGAAAAGGAAGCACCGGTTGAGGTTCAGAGGGAATATATCGAGCTTGGAGACCTGGAGGCTATCCGCCAGCACAACACCTTGCGCTTAATTGCCCCTCGCTTTGACGGCGCCGATGGCTTGCCCCGCGATGGTGTGGCGATTCAAACCTATCAGGACATTGCCAGTGCGTTTGCCGAACAGTTACAGCTCGATGTGCAGTGGGTGTTTGTCGATCGCTTTGAAGATTTACTGCCGACATTGAATGCGGGCAAGGGCGATATCGTGGTGACCAATATGACGGTCACCAAGGCGCGCCGCGAACAGGCCAGCTTTTCCAAAAGTCTCAATCAGGTCAATGAGGTGGTTGTCGGGTTAAAGTCCCTCGATCTGGATGACGAAGATGATCTGCAGGGGTTAACCGTTGCCGTACCGGCGGGCAATGCCTACCTGGAAACGCTACAAAAACTACTGGTTGATGAGCCCGATCTGTTTCAGTTAACGGTTGTCGATTCGGCATTGAGTGAAGGTGATATTCTTGATGCTATTGTCAGCGGTGAATATCAGGCGACAGTTATCGACAGTGATGTTGCCCGTGCGTTATTGGGCAAATACCCCACCTTGCAACAGGGCGCGGTATTAAAACGTAATCGCTCTATCGCCTGGGCCGTGCGCAAAGGTAACCCACAGTTGCGCAATGAACTCAATAAATTTTTAGTTGAGCACCATATCGTGACGGCTACCCGTGAAGCCTCAAAACGCGATTGGGAAACCATCAAAAACCAGGGCCGCCTGCGTATGCTCACCCTCAATAATCCCGCCAGCTATTTTATGTGGCGCGGTGAGTTGATGGGCTTTGATTATGATCTGATGAAGAAGTTTGCCAGTCAGCATAATCTGCACCTTGCCGTGATTATGAAAGACAGCATCCCCGAATTGTTTGAAGCCTTAAAAAAGGGGGAGGGTGATGTGATTGCTGCCTCTCTGACACAGAGCGAAGAGCGGGCAGCTCAGGGTTTGGCTTTTTCTGACCCCTACCTAAAAGTGGTAGAGCAGCTGGTGAGTATGACCAGTGGTCCCAAGGTTGAAAGCGTTGAAGCCTTGGCTGGCTATCGTGTGGGGGTGAACCCCAATACTGTGTTTTACACGCAGCTGAAAGAGCTGCAGCAACAGGGGATTGATGTAGAACTGGTGGAGTACCCTAACACCACCACAGAGAAGTTGATTCAGCTACTGGAACAGGGAGAGTTCGATTTTACCCTGGCAGACAGTCATCTTCTGGCAGTAGAACTGGCGCACGACAAGCCCCTGCATATCAACCTTAACTTTAGCGAAAAATCCCCCATTAGCTGGATACTTCGCCCAGAACAGACGGCATTGACCGCTGAGTTAAATCGTTTTATCGATAAGCAATATCGCGGCCTTTTCTACAACGTTACCTTTAATAAATACTTTAAAAACAAGCGCAAGATTAAAAAGCATTCTGCCCATCGGGTAACCTCGGGTCAGGATCTTTCCCCCTACGATGACATCGTTAAACCCCTGGCTGAAGCCAACAATATGGACTGGCGTTTAATTATTTCGCAGATGTATCAAGAGAGCCGCTTTGATACCAATGCCAAATCGTTTGCCGGAGCACAGGGATTGATGCAGGTATTGCCACGTACCGCCAGAGAGATGGGATACAGTGAACTGACCGTGCCGGCCAACGGCATTGGCGCAGGCATTACCTATATGAATTGGCTACGCGATCGCTTCCCTGGTGAAATGGATTTTCAGGAACGTCTGTACTTTACCCTGGCAGCCTACAATGCGGGCACCGGCCATGTACGCGATGCCCGTCGCCTGGCCAAGAAGTTGGGTAAAGACCCCAACCGCTGGTTTGGGCATACCGAGGAGGCCATGCTGTTGCTATCGGAGCCGCGCTATTTTCGTTTAGCGCGCTTTGGTTATGTGCGGGGTAGTGAACCGGTGGAATACGTACGTCGTATTCGAGATCGCTATCTTGGCTATATTACCGCAACCCGCTAGCTTAAAAGCTTGCCAGGAGTGTGGGCCATACACTCCACAGCAGCCAGCTGCCGATCAGTAAAAATAATACTCCTGCCATACGGTGCAACAGGGTAGGACTGAGTTTCTTCAGAAGCCATTGGCCGCCGAGAATACCCAGCAGGGTAGTGACGGCCAATGCCAGGGTTGCCCCTATAAAAACCCCCAGAGGTGAAGCGCTTGCCCCCAAGCCTGCGACCGTTAGCTGGGTTTTATCGCCCAGTTCTGCCATAAAGATCATCAAGAAGGCCGTTACCAGAACACTGTAGCCTACGGCCTCTGTTATATCTTCTTCATCTTCTTCCTGAGTCAGTAGGGCACTTATCCCAAACGCCAGAAATAACAGTGCTACAAGGCCCTTGATGGGGCCTATGGGTAAGGTGTGGGCCAGACTGGCACCAACCGCCACAGCCACCAGGTTAAGTAGGGCAAAGGCCGCTATAGCCCCTATAAATACCGGCAGGCCACGGTGGCGGCTGGCCAACAGCATGCAGACCAATTGGCTTTTATCCCCCATTTCAGCGAGGAAGATCAGTAGGAAGGTAGAGAGTGTGGTACTTAGCATGGGGTACTTTGTATGAACAAATGTTATCGAATATACAGTCTCTGGCCTTTCGTCTCGATACACTACACTTGGAGAATAACGAGGAGAGAGATAATGGCCGAAGCAAAGAAGTTTACCAGCTACAGCGAATTCTATGAATTTTACCTGGCCGAGCACAGTGATCCGGTATGTCGTGCGTTGCATTATATTGGTACGACCATCGCCCTGATGTTGATGGCCTATGCCATCTATTCACAAACCTATAGTCTGATTCTCGTGGCGATTGTTCAGGGCTATGCCTGGGCATGGGTTGGTCACTTTGTATTTGAAAAGAATAAACCCGCGACCTTTGACTATCCGTTTTACAGTTTTATTTCTGACTTTGTGATGTTGAAGGATTTCCTGTTGGGGAAATTCCGCCACTGATCTTCCCATTTCAGCTGTGTAGCCAGTACTATGTCCTTCCTTAGGCGACATTTACCCGGAAGTTGATGTACATCATGCCGTGCTGGGTAAAATGCGCTAACAATATCTCAGTATTCTTAAAGGGACAGAAAGATGAAGAGAATTTTGAAAGTAAGTACTTGGTGTATCAGCTGCTTGGGCATGGTTCTGCTATTGGTGGGCTGTGGCAGTCAGGTAGATATTGATAGCGACTACAAGGCTGGTTTCGATTTTACCCAATTGCGCAGTTACCACTGGCACGGTTCTTCAAAAAATCATGCCAATGATATTTTGGATGGCCGAATCCGCAGCAGTGTCGATGAAGTGTTAGGTTCTAAAGGCTATCAATTAGAGAACGGTGGTCAGGTTGACTTCCTGGTCAACTACGGTGTGACGACAGAAGAAAAGACTGATATCCGCACCTATAACAGCTACAGTGGTATGGCTCCAGGATTCTCCATGGGATATCGCCGCGGTTATTATCGTTACGGTTACAGCATGGCTTATCGCTCAGAACCTGAAGTGGTCACCTATCAATATGAAGAGGGGACGCTGATTATTGATGTGGTTGATGCAAAAACCGATAAGTTGGTTTGGCGGGGAACGGCTGAAGGTCGGTTGAAAAATAATATGACTGTCGAAGAGAGACAGCAGGCAACCAAAGAGATTGTTGCTAAGGTTTTGGAAGGTTTTCCTCCTGAGGCCTAATTTTTTTTGTGGGTATTGTTCGGACTTCGTAGTCCGTGCAGGTACGCTGGGGGCTTTTACAAAACACGCATAAACCCATCCCTGGGGCTCGTCAGCGACTTCCCTGTCGCTGACGGTTTTGTAAAAGCCCCCAGCATACCTACACTCCCACTGCACAAGATTCCTATTGAGCACTTACGATTCGAAGTAAATAAAGCGCAGGTTTGTACAAAGGTAGGGTGGGTGTAAGGGGGTTCTATTTGAAACCGTCGACGACAGGGACGTCGGCGACGAGCGCTGCTTGTAAAAAAACAGGATGGCAATTGCGAGTTTCAAATAGAACCCCCTTGCAGCCAGCCGGATTAAGAAACCCTAACCCGGACTTAACATTTTAGGGGGTATACCAAATAGGCGAGGTATAAGCCCGCTCTTGAATCGTCGCAGGCCCTTCCGCAGGAACTTCCGACTGCAGCGCAATTGCATCGTATAAAGAATGACGCGGCGTAGGAATCTGCAATACACGTACATAGTAGAAAGCACGCTGCTCAGCATCAAAATCAGGATCCGTCCAAACCGTAGTCAGCTGCGTACTGCCAATATTATTGGTATAGGCACCGGTTTTTAGATCAACGGTATTGCCTACCGCGGGTAACTTACCATCAGCCCCCAGTTCACGTTCATCAGACCAGGCTACGTTATACACCTGTTCGTGTTGCTGACCTTTGCTGTCGACCCAGCCTTTAATGATTTGTACGCGATCCAGATTGGCGGATTTGGGATCTTTAACAGCATGAACCAAAAATTGCGGCTGACGGTTTTGCGCATCTTCACGATTTAAGTCGCCACCCATAGGTACACCATTGGCATAACCGATATCAGCCAGGTTTTCAGCTTGGTCGGCGTTGTCCGGGAATTCCCAGCCGCCAAATAAACGCACCTGAATACGTGGGCCTGTGGTAGCGTAGACTTCTTTACGCTGGAAGGCGGCAAAGATTTCATCGCGGGTATTTTCTTTTGCCCAGACAGCCGCCAAGCCGGAGGCGCTCATGCTCCAACCGTTTGCGCCCATGTTTTCAAGGTCTGATTCCTCATCCATCTCTGGAAACAGTTTCTTGGATTCTGGCGTTGAATCCAGTGCAAGCTTGCCCCAGAAGTTATCCTCTTCCGCGGAGGCAATACCGGTATGGGCATCGGTTGAACCGATCATGCCGAATTTATAAGGATTGGCACCGACTTTTTGTTCAATGGCTAGACCTTGTTTTAAACCGCCGCGAACATAGTCGGCAGGTTTGGCGACGTATTCTTCTTTATCCTGTTGTATATAGTGAGAATAGGTTTCGAAATCGGCGAACTCATCGTTCGGAGAAACTGCTGGGTGAGTTTCTGAATCGCCTTTAATTTGTGTGACTTCGGCAACCGGTTCCCACTTCATACGGGTTTTAATGTAGTCGAGATCCATGGGCTCATTGCGTAAGGTGGTCTCGGCAAACATGTAACCTTTGGAAATATTCGAGTTATGCGGGATGGCAATAAAGCGTGCGCCGGTGCGTGCCTGAGTATCTTCCAACCACTGCCACAGGGCCTGTGGGTATTGGCTTTGGTCGGAGCCGTAAGGCAGGAATTTTTTGGCAATATCGCCGCCGTCTGGAGTGAAGACTACGCGGTGCAGGTTGGCGCCGGTGGGAATGGAGCTCCACTCCCAGCCAATCAGCGTGGTGAACTTGCCCGGTTCATTGTGGCGCTCCGCTGCATCGACAATATCGCCCCAGGCGGTGGTTTCGGTTTTGGTGGTGTCACCAAAGATAGGGTCGCCAATCACATCGCCGCCGGCATCCTGTACCGGGTCGCCACTGGGGTTCGCTGCTTTCTTCGGCAGGAAGGAAACAAAAACATCACTGCCTTCATTGCCAGATTCCATGGCGCCGCGTAATACGCGAATGGCAAACCAGCGCTTGAGGTTACCAATCAGCCCCAGGTCATCCAGTTCCGCAGTATTGTTTTCAATCGCACGCATCACGCCCATCATCTCGGCGTGGTCGGCCACCACCAGAAAATCCAGCGGGGTTTCTACCTGCACCTTGGCGCGGTGGTAAGGGTGGATAACCGGTAGGCCTTTGGCCCAGCGGTAGGCGGTATCAGGATCGGCCGAGCGGTTCTGGTTCAAAAAGGCGTCAAATGAGTATGAGGTGTGCAGGTGGGTATCACCCCAGAGCAGCTGGGTGGGTTCGCTGGCACTGGTGGAATGGGCAATAGCGCAGCTTAATGCTGCCGCCAGGGCTGTGAGTCTCGTCATGATGCGTCTTCTCTCCTGAATATGGGCCAAGGCTGGAACCGTGGTCATTTTTATGAATTTTTAGGAGATATATTTTCCCAGCTGACAGCGGGAAGCTCTCGTCATCTGATGACAGAGACCGGCCAGAAATGGCGCTTTGAAGTAGTGTGGGCAGGCCCCAGATCACCTGGGCTAAGTGCAGCCCAGGTTTGCTGAGAGTGTGGAGAAGGGGAAGCTTAGGGCTTATACCAGATAGGGGAGGTATAGGCGCGTTCCTGAATGGTGGCTGGCCCTTCCTGTGGTTGTTGTAGGGCAACGGCGTCATACAGACCGTGGCGCGGTGTTGGGATCTGCAGCACGCGTACATAGTAGAAAGCGCGCTGGGCCGGATCGAAATCCGGATCTTGCCAGCGGGTGGTCAGCTCTGGAGCACCGATGGAGTTATCGTATTGCGCGGTTTCCAGGTTCACGGTATTGCCAACTGCATCGAGTTTGCCATTACTATCCAGCTGACGGTCACCGGACCAGGCAACGTTGAAGATCTTTTCACGTTGCTCACCATTGCCATCAATCCAGCCTTTGATTACCTGTACACGATCGAGGTTGGCATCATTGGGGTCTTTCACCGCACGGATTAAGAATTGCGGTGCTTTACCTTCCTGATTGGCACTCAGGGTTCCGCCCATGGGAACACCTTGCTGGTAGCCTTGCTCGGCAAAGTCATCTGCACTCAAAGAGCTTTCATCCATATCCCAGCCACCGAATACACGTACACTTAAGCGTGTGCCGGTAGTCGCATAGACTTCCTTGCGCTGGAAAGCATCAAAGATAGCATCGCGGGTATTCTCTTTGGCCCATACCGCTGCCAAACCGGATGAGGCCATACTCCAACCGGTATTTTTACTGCCGCCCAATTTGTCCTTGGAGACTTTGGTTTCCGGGGTGGAGTCACGGGCAAACTTGCCCCAGAAGTTATCTTCTTCAGCACTGGCGAGCCCAGAGTGAGAATCTGTCGAACCAATAACGCCAAACTGGTATGGGTTGGTGCCAATTTTTTCTTCAATGGCCAGACCGGTTTTTAAACCGGAACGCATATAATCAGCAGGCGCTACACGATAATCTTCAGAAGCTTGCTGGATGTAGTAGCTGTAGGTTTCAAAATCGGCAAACTCATCATCCGGTGACAGATTCGGGTGGGTTTCAGAATCGCCTTTAATTTGCGTTACTTCAGAAACCGGTTCCCACTTCAGACGACGCTTGGCGTACTCCGGGGTTATCTCTGCACCCTTTAGCGTGGTTTCCGCATACATAAAGCCTTTGGAAATATTGCTGTTATGGGGAATGGCCACAAAGCGCGAGCCAGTACGGACTTGGGTTTCTTCCAGCCAGGTCCACAGGTCTTCCGGGTATTGGCTTTGATCAGAGCCATAGGGTAAAAACTGTTTCGATTGTTCGGCCGAATCCGGGGTAAAGACAATACGGTGCAAGTTGGCACCTACCGGAATCGAGCTCCACTCCCAGCCGTGGAAGGTAGTAAAGGTGCCGGGATCATTGTGGCGTTCGGCGGCATCAACAATTTCTTTCCAGGCGGTGGTTTCGGTTTTAGTGGTGTCGCCGAATGCTGGGATGGGTAATTCATTATCCGGGTTCAGCACCGGATCTTGTGTTGCCTGCTGGGGCTTCCTGGGCAGGATCTCATTGAAGACTTTAGCGCCGCTTTCGTTTTCAATCGCATCATTGATCACATAGGTGGTAAGCCAGCGTTTGAAGTTGCCCCACAGGCCCATATCTTCCAGTTCAGCAGTGCCATTATTGACCGCACGGATTACCCCCATCAGCTCGGCGTGATCCGCCACCACCAGAAAATCCAGCGGTGTTTGAATCTGTACTTTAGCGCGGTTGTAGGGGTGGATTACTGGCATGCCCTTGGCCCAGCGATAGGCGGTATCGGGATCAGCAGTTTGGTTTTTATTGAGGTAGGCATCAAACGAGTAGGAGGTGTGCAGGTGGGTATCGCCAAATAACAGTTTTGTCGGTTCTTCTGCACTCACCTGGCTGCTGATGGCGGCGGCCAGCAGGCCTGGCACTAGATGTTTGTATATGCCCATGGTTACTCTCATCTTATTAGAATTTGTTTAAGCATAGCATTATCGGGTTTGTAAGCTGGCCACTCTGGTCATTCGACGACATCGGTTGGTTGATAGACGTCATGGACTGTAAAGAAGTGTTTTGCTCGTATCGATAGCGTTGCGTTAAGGGGATTGCACAGAGGTAGGAGCCAGTCGGGGGAAGCTGTTTGGAGCAATCAGCCCATTGCTTAAGCGGCAGGAAAAAGTCAGGGTAGTCGCGGAGGTTGTCTGAGCGTTTTTTGCGTCTTGTAAAAGGATGGGCGTAGCGCTGACTTTTTCCTGCCGCTTATGGGCGCGGAGAACAGCTTCCCCCGGCTGGCTCCGGGTTTATGCCCAAATACCGGAGAGTTAGACACAAAAAAGGCGGTGATCACTCACCGCCCAAATCACTCTACGACAGAGACTTTCGCCTTTAGGTATTAGCGGTTACGGCCCAGGGCATCGTGACTGCTTACCCAGTCACCCGCCAGTACGGCACTGCTCAGGGACAGCTCGCCGGCCAGTACAACACCGCCGATAATTTCAGCCAGTTTGTGGGCTTTACCGGAGCCATCACAGCCCAGCATTTTCAGGCATTCATTTTGCGTCGCCAGACCGGTACCACCGCCAAACGAGGCGATGATCAGGGACGGGATGGTGATGGCGATATAGTAGTTATCATCGTCATCGAGGTCGGCAAAGGTAATCGCTGCAGAGGACTCTGCCACGTTGGCCACATCCTGACCGGTGGCGATAAACATGGCAGTAATACCGTTAGCAGAGTGGGCGCCGGTATTTACAGAGCCCGCCATAAAGTTACCCACCTGGCTGATCGCACGCATCTTAAACAGCGACTCAGCAGTGGTACCCATAATGGATCTGATCAGGTGGCCGGGAATGGTGGCTTCGGCAATAACACGCTTACCACGGCTGTGTAGAGTATTCAGCTGGGAGTGCTTCTTATCGGTATCCATCGCGCCAGACAAGATGTAGCGGTTAATCTTCTCTGGGTAGTTGGCTTTAATCCACTCACAGGCGAAGAAGGTGGCTTTACCCACCATATTTTGGCCGGCCGCATCACCGGTGGTGAAGTTGAAGCGCAGGTATTGCATACGGGCGGCGGCATACTGCTCGATATTGCGCAGCTTGCCGGATTTGGTGGTCGACTCAGCGGCGTCTTTGATGGCATCAAAGTTCTCGGTTACCCACTCGCCGAAAGCACGGGCTTCACGGGCATCGTCGAACAAGAATACCGGGGCACGCTGCATGGCGTCGTCTACCACAGACACCTTTACACCACCTGCTTCACGCAGCAGGCGCATACCGCGGTTATAACTGGCAACCAGGGTGCCTTCTGCGGTGGCCATTGGGATATAGAACTCCCCCTGGGCGTGCTCACCGTTGACCAGTAGAGGGCCCGCCAGGCCGATGGGTACCTGGGCCACACCCATAAAGTTCTCGATATTGCCCGCGGTGATGGCAGGGTCAAAGGAGTAGTTGCCAACGTGCTCAAGGCTGGCACCGGTTTTCTCGGTGGCAAAGGCGCGACGTTCGTCGGCCATTTCCTTGGTGTAGTCGTTGTCTTTACTGCGGGGTATGCGGGTACTCATAATGATTCACTCTTACTGGGTTTTATCGTTATGATAGGGATTCCCTGAGCCGCTACCGTTAAAAATGTTACATTGCGGCTTATCCCGGTGTGCCCTGTGGTGAGTGATATATGGCCCAAACCATTCGAGAGCAGCTTGATGAAAGCGGCTTGTTTCGTGATTTTCCCGATAATATTAAGCAGCAACTGGCGGATATGAGCCGTACTCAGACATTTCGTGACGGCGAAATGATCTACCAACAGGGTGATGAATCTGCGGCGATGTTTGGGGTTCTTGAAGGTGCCATTAAGCTGATTGGTGAGGACCCCAACGGCAAGTTCTTTTTCTTTGGGCTGGTGACGCCGGGCCAATGGTTTGGCGAAACCTCCGCTATTGATGGCGCGCCACGTGGTCAGTCGGCCATGGTGATTGGTAATACTAAAGTTATGGTGTTACGGCGGGCCGATTTTGTCGGCCTCCTCGATAGACAGCCGGAGTTGTACCGCTACTTTATGCCCGTGTTCTGTAGGCGCTTGCGTTTGGCGGGGCAGGTTATGGAAGAGTCGGCTTTCCTGCCAGTTAGTGTGCGACTGGCAAGCAATATGTTGCGTATGCACCGGGCCAGGCAGCAGTACGGTATCAAGTTGTCACAGGAAGATTTGGCGGCTTGTCTGGGGGTAACCCGGCAAAGTATTTTTCGGGTGTTAAAAGAGTGGGAGAAAAATGGCTGGGTCACGATTGAGTATGGTGATGTGCAAATTGCTCAGCCGCAAAAGCTACAGGAATTGATCGAAGAGTAGGGCATGGAATCCATGCCCGCTCAAACTTAATATCACTTTCAGTTATTCTTTCTCTTTCTTTTCCCAGAACTTGGCATTGCTTATTCCTAGTTTTTGGGGAGAGAATGAAAACTTGTCTACTCCCTCTTTCTGTTGAGCTTCATAATCTTTTAGTGCTTTAACTGCGGGTTTAGCACTTAAGAAGATAAAGATAATGGCAATAATATTCAGCCAGGCCATTAACCCTACACCAATATCGCCAAGTCCCCACGCCAGGTTTGCTGTTCGAATTGCACCGTAAAAAGTTGCTGCCATCAAAACAAGTTTCAGTAAAAACAGCAGGCTAGGTATTTTCAGGTAGCGCTGCAGGTAGGCCATATTGGTTTCGGCGATATAGTAGTAAGCCAAAATCGTCGTGAAAGAAAAGAAGAAAAGCGCAACGGCTACGACCAAATTGCCGACACTCGGGAAAATCGATTCCATCGCAGCCTGGGTATAGGCTGGGCTATTGGCGGCAAGTGTGGCATTTAGGTTGTTAACGAGTAATTGATCATCAGCACCGTGCACATTGTAAGAGCCGGTGATTAAAATCATCAGCGCCGTGGCGGTGCACACAAACAGGGTATCAACGTATACGGAGAACGCCTGTACCAAACCTTGCTGTGCTGGGTGATCAACTTCAGCTGCCGCTGCAGAGTGTGGCCCCATACCCTGGCCGGCTTCATTGGAATACACACCGCGTTTTACACCCCAGCCAATTACTGCACCAATGCCGGCCATAGGGCTAAAGGCATCGGCCAAAATCAGTTGGAAAATCCCCGGCAGTTCCTGAATATGCAGGCCAATCACGATGCAGGCGGTAATGATGTAGCCCAGTGCCATAAACGGAACGACTACCTGGGTAACATGGGCGATACGTTTTACGCCGCCGAAAATAATAAAACCCAGCAGTAATACAACAATGCTACCGGTAATTATTTTGGCAAAGCTTAAGTCGCCAAAACCGGTAGAGATCATCTCGCCACTGCCAAAGGCGATTTCTACAGCGTTACCCATGCTGTTGGATTGCACGCCCGGTAAGAGCATGCCGCAGGAGATTACGGTCGCAATAGCGAAGATGGCGGCATACCATTTATGGCCGGTGGCTTTTTCGATGTAGTAAGCGGGCCCACCGCGGTACTGACCGTCCTGTTCTTCTTTATAAATTTGGCCCAGGGTACATTCGATATAGGACGTTGCTGCACCAAGAAAGGCCACTAGCCACATCCAGAAAATAGCACCGGGGCCACCAAAGCCAATAGCCGCTGCCACACCGGCAATGTTGCCAGTACCTACTCGACCGGAGAGGGAAACGGTTAACGCCTGGAATGAGGAAATGCCCTGTTTGGATTCTTCATTGGATAACAGCAGGCGCCACATTTCTTTGAAGTGTCGAACCTGTGCAAAACGTGTGACGATGGAAAAGAATAACCCCGCCCCCAAGCACAAAAAAACCAGTGCTGGGCTCCAAATAAGCCCACTAAGAAAATTTACTGCGTCTTGCATAGTCCCCGTTACCTATTGTTTTAAGCCTTTTAGTTTTAATTAGTGGCAATAATTTTTTGCGTCAGAGTATATAGAAATTACCTTGGGGAAGGGGGCTGACCGCAACGTCAGCTTATGAGTTATTTAAATGCGGGGATTTGTGTTGCTAATTGCGTTACACGTGGCTTAGTCCTGCTTGCAGGTATTCACTCAAACGCAGGCTGGCTTCACTGGAGTCGTTACTGAGTAAACTGATGCCGATTTTTCCCAGTTGCGGCAGTTGATCAGACGTTTTCAGAATGCTTAATTCTTGCGGCACCGTACTCTTGGCCAGAGCAGTAATGCCAAGGCCTTCCTCGATAGCGGTACGGATACCGGTCAGGTCGGGAATGGTAAAAACGATCTGCCAGGGAATGGCCTTTTGATTCAGGCGTTCGATAACACGGTTGCGATAAATACAGCCGTCGGGTGCGGCAATCAGGGGTAGTGCTTTATTGGTCGCCGCAGGTAAGTCCGGGTTGCCGACCCACACCAGTTCATCGGTGGTAATTAAATCCTGTGTACTTTTGTCTGGATCGGAGTGCAGTGCCAGTACCAGATCGAAGCGTTGTTTGTGGAAGTCGCTGGTGAGGTTACGGCTTAAGTCACTGGTCACTTCCAGGGTGACATTGGGGTAGGTCTGACAAAAGCGGCTAAGGATTTTTGGCAGCAGTGTCAGGGCAAATTCACTGGGCAGGCCCAGGCGAATACTGCCGGACATCTCGTTGGCATTAAAGCTGGCAATAGCTTCATCATTAATGGCGAGTATACGCTTGGCGTAGTTGAGCAGGCTCTTTCCGGCATCGGTGAGTTCGATATTGGCGCCCACCCGCAGCAGTAACTTCTGCTCGACCAGGTCTTCTAACTTCTTGATTTGTAAGCTAATTGCTGGCTGGGAGCGGCCGAGGATTTCGCCTGCCTGGGTAAAGCCGCCCACCTCTACTACGGTGACGAAGGCTCTTAGTGTGTCCATAGGGAGATTGCGCATAACAGACCTGGCATTTGAAATACTTATGCGCTGATTATAACTATTAATTTATAAAATCCCAGCTGGCGCACTATCATTGTCTACATAACGTCAGTCCCACTGAGGGAGTTAGCCTGTTTTGGGATTGTGGAAAGAGGTAGAGAACTATGGCAATCAGTGTTTTTGATTTATTCAGTATTGGCATAGGCCCTTCCAGTTCGCACACCGTGGGTCCCATGCGGGCGGCCAAGCAGTTTGCAGAGTCCTTGGGGGGAAATTTACCGAAAGTTCAGCGCGTGTGTGCCGAAATGTACGGCTCACTAGGGGCTACGGGTAATGGTCATGGCACGCCCAAAGCGGTGGTGATAGGGCTCGAAGGTGAGGATCCGGAAACCGTAGACATTGCTGTGGTGGCACCGCGCTTGGCGTCGCTGCGTGAAAACCAACGCTTACGATTAAATGGTCAGCGGGATATTCACTTCGATCTTGATGGCGACTTGTTGTTGCATCGACGAGAAAGCTTACCCCTGCATGCAAACGGCATGAAATTTACTGCTTATGGTGACGGTGAAAAAATTATCAGCAGCCGGATTTTTTATTCTGTTGGCGGTGGTTTTGTTGTCGAAGAAGACGCCATGGGCGAAGACAAAGTAGTCGAGGATGCCCGCGAGCTAACCTATCCATTTGATTCGGCCAATGAACTACTGAAAATTTGCGCCCGGCATCACTTGCCGATTTCAGATGTGATGCTGGCCAATGAAACCGCTTGGCGCAGTCGCGAGCAAACACGCGCAGGCCTGTTACATATTTGGCACGTGATGCATGAGTGTGTTGAGCAGGGTATTAAAAATGAGGGTGTGCTCGGTGGAGGATTAAAAGTAAAGCGCCGGGCGGCGGCGTTATATCGCCAGTTAATGCAACACCCTGAGGCGAGTCTTGCCGACCCATTAACCGCAATGGACTGGGTAACCTTGTATGCCTTGGCAGTGAATGAAGAAAACGCTGCCGGTGGTCGAGTCGTCACTGCACCCACCAACGGTGCAGCTGGGATTATCCCAGCGGTATTGCATTACTACATTCGCTTTATCAGCGGCGCCAATGAAAATGGCATTATCCGCTTTTTATTAACGGCGGCAGCAATCGGCACCATCTACAAAAAGAATGCGTCTATTAGCGGCGCAGAAGTCGGCTGCCAGGGTGAGGTGGGTTCGGCTTGTTCTATGGCGGCTGGTGCGTTAACCGAAGTGCTGGGTGGTACGCCCGCACAAGTTGAAAACGCCGCAGAAATTGCCATGGAACACAACCTGGGATTGACCTGTGACCCCGTGGGTGGCTTGGTGCAGGTGCCCTGTATTGAACGTAATGCTATGGCAGCAATTAAAGCCATTACTGCAGCACGTATGGCGTTGCGTGGTGACGGCTCGCACTTTGTCTCACTCGATAAAGTGATTAAAACCATGCGCGATACCGGTCGTGATATGCAGGATAAATACAAAGAAACGGCACGCGGCGGCCTGGCAGTGAATGTCGTTGAAGTGCCGGTCAATATTATTGAATGTTAAACCCATTTTGAAAGTTAAATCTCTGAGATAAGCCTTATGACTAACGATGCGCCTTTGAATAAGACTCCGCTTTATGATCTGCATGTACAGCAAGGTGCCCGCATGGTGCCCTTTACCGGTTATGAAATGCCGGTGCAGTACAGTGATGGCATCGTTAAAGAGCATCTGCATACCCGTGAAAAGGCCGGTTTGTTTGATGTATCTCATATGGGCCAAGTGATTGTGCGCGGTAGTAATGTCGCTCAGCAATTGGAGGCTCTTATTCCTGTCGAGCTGCAGGCCTTAAAAGATAATCAACAGGTTTACGGAGTGCTGACCAATGCCGACGGCGGCATTATGGATGATCTGATTGTTACTCGTTGGGACGCCGATACCTTCTTCCTGGTGGTTAATGCGGCCTGTAAAGAAAACGATTTCGCTCACCTTGCAAAGCACCTACCAAACTGCGAGCAGGAAATTTTAGATAACCAAGCCCTTGTCGCCCTGCAGGGCCCCATGGCAAAGGACGTGATGGCGGATTTCTCCAGCGACGCCTGCAAACTGACCTTTATGAACGGCACTCACACCCTGATCAATGGTGTTGAATGTTTTGTTACCCGTTCCGGTTATACCGGTGAAGACGGTTTCGAAATTTCTGTACCTGCTCAACATGTAGAAAGTCTGGTTAATGCGTTGCTGAGCAACGAGCTGGTAAAGCTGATTGGTCTGGGCGCCCGTGACTCCCTGCGCTTGGAGGCCGGCCTGTGTCTTTACGGCCATGATATGAACGAAGAAACCTCGCCGATTGAAGCTTCGCTGATTTGGTCAATCACCAAAACACGTCGCGCCGATGGCAGCAATGCCGGTGGATTTATCGGCGAAGAACGTATCTTTGCAGATATTGCCAATGGCGTAAGCAAAAAGCGCGTGGGTTTTGCGGTAGAGGGTAAAGCGCCGGTACGCGAAGGCGCAGAAATTGTTGATGCCGATGGTAAGAAGATTGGTCAAGTAACCAGCGGTGGTTTTGGCCCAACCTTGGGCGCACCCGTAGCCATGGGTTATGTTGATATCGAGCACGCGAAAGTCGGCACCGAAGTGCAGGCCATTGTACGAGGCAAACCACGCAAGCTAACCGTCGCAAAAACACCGTTCGTACCACAGCGTTACTACCGAGGTTAATTAACCTACTGCCATTCCCGCGAAAGCGGGAATCCATTGTGGATAGATATATACCGTTTCGGAATGGCACAGACTAATAAAGAAATCTGTATAAAATATTAAATTAGATATTGGGGAATAACATGTCCGAGATTAAATACACCGAACACCACGAGTGGATCAAACAAGAAGGCAACGAAATCACCGTAGGCATCACCGACCACGCCCAACAACAATTAGGCGATGTAGTCTTTGTTGAGCTACCAGAAGTGGATACCGAATACGCCAGCGGTGACGAAGCGGTAGTAATCGAATCCGTAAAAGCCGCCGGTGATATCTCCCTGCCGGTAACCTGCACCGTTACGGCCGTTAACGATGCCCTGTCCGACGATCCTGAATTGATCAATAACGATGCCATGGGTGAAGGCTGGATTTTCAAGGCGACCTTGGCCGACGGCGAAAGTCTGGCAGAACTTATGTCAGAAGAAGCCTACCAGGCTCTGATTGCTGAATAAGCAAAAATTTCGACACATCCTGAAAAGAATATTATTAATTGAGACGCGCCATGCTGGATAAAACCTTGACGCAAACCGAATTGCAAAATAACGCTGAGTTTATTGCTCGCCATATTGGTCCCGATGCGGCGGATCAGCAGCATATGCTGAAAGCACTGGGTTCAGATTCTCTGAATGCATTTATTGATTCTGTCGTACCAGACAGCATTCGTATGCAAAGTGCGCTGGAACTCGGTCAGTCGATGACTGAAACCCAGGCGCTGGAAGAATTACGTCAATTGGCGAACAAAAACCAGGTCTTGAAAAGTTTTATTGGCCAAGGTTATTACAACACTAAAACGCCGTTTGTTATTCAGCGCAATATCCTGGAAAACCCGGCTTGGTATACAGCCTATACGCCTTATCAGCCAGAGATATCTCAAGGCCGTTTGGAAGCATTATTAAACTTCCAAACCATGGTCAGCGATTTAACCGGTATGGATATCGCCAACGCTTCCATGCTGGATGAAGGTACTGCAGCAGCAGAAGCCATGACCCTGTGTCAGCGTATGTCGAAGTCCAAATCCATGACCTTCTTTGTCGATCAGGATTGTCTGCCGCAAACCATCGATATTATTCAAACCCGCGCCGAGCCGCTGGATATCGACGTGGTAATCGGTAATCCGCAAACGGATTTGGCTGAACAGGATGTATTTGGTGTATTGCTGCAATACCCGGGTGCCAGTGGTGAAGTGCGTGACTTCCGTGAAGTCATTGATACTGCGCACAATAAAAAAGCGTTAGTGATTATGGCCGCCGATATTCTCAGCTTGATGCTGCTGAAGTCACCGGGTGATTTGGGCGCTGATGTGGCTATCGGTAATACCCAACGTTTTGGCGTGCCGTTTGGTTTTGGTGGCCCTCACGCTGCGTATATGGCAACCAGTGAAAAGTACAAGCGTTCTCTGCCGGGCCGTTTGGTTGGTTCTTCTATCGATGCTCAAGGCAAGGCTGCACTGCGTTTGGCACTGCAAACCCGTGAGCAACATATCCGTCGTGAAAAAGCGACCTCGAATATTTGTACCGCGCAAGTACTGCTGGCAGTGATCGCCAGTATGTACGCCGTTTACCATGGCCCTGATGGTTTGCGCCGTATTGCCGAGCGTGCCCATCGATTAACCACCTTGTTGGCTACTGGTTTACAAGAAGGCGGAGCGGAACTGGTTAATAGTAGTTGGTTCGATACGCTGACTGTTAAGACCGGTGATAAAACTTCCGCCATTCACAGTGCAGCTCAAGCGGCGGGTATTAACCTGCGTGTTATTGATGATGCCCATGTAGGTGTTTCTCTGGATGAAACCACCAGCGTAGAAGATATTAAGCTGCTGTGGGTGATCTTCCTGGGCACAACGCCAGAGACTGATACTGAGCTGGCGATCTCCGCCATTCCATCGGCATTGATTCGTGAGAGCGAGGCCTTAACCCATCCGGTCTTTAATCGTTATCATTCAGAGACGGATATGTTGCGCTATATCCGCAAGCTAAGCGATAAAGATATTGCCCTGGATCGCTCGATGATTCCGCTAGGCTCCTGCACAATGAAACTCAATGCCACGGCAGAAATGCTGCCGGTCACCTGGCCAGAATTTAACAGTATTCATCCTTTCGCGCCGCAGGAGCAAACCCGCGGTTACCGTGAAATGATCGAACAGCTGGAAAGCATGTTGTGTGCGGTCACCGGTTACGATGCCGTTTCACTGCAGCCCAACGCGGGTTCTCAAGGTGAGTATGCAGGTTTGTTAGCCATTCGTGCATACCACAAGAGCCGTGGTGAAGAACATCGTAATATTTGTTTGATCCCAAGTTCAGCTCACGGCACCAACCCAGCATCTGCACAAATGTGCGGCATGAAAGTGGTTGTGGTTGGTTGTGATGAAAATGGTAATGTGGATCTCAATGATCTGCGCGAAAAAGCTGAACTGCATAGCGATAATCTTTCCGCCATTATGGTGACCTACCCATCCACTCACGGTGTATTCGAAGAAGGTATTGGCGAGCTGGCCGAGATTATTCACGGTCACGGCGGTCAAGTCTATGTCGATGGCGCTAACCTCAATGCGATGGTGGGTTTATGTCAGCCAGGTAAATTCGGTGGCGATGTATCGCATCTGAACTTACACAAAACTTTTTGTATTCCGCACGGTGGTGGTGGTCCCGGTGTTGGTCCAACTGCCGTGGGTGAGCACCTGGCGCCTTTCCTGCCAGGACACGGTGAGCTGGAAAACAAAACCTCTGTGGTATCAGCTGCGCCTTGGGGCAGTGCCAGCATCCTGCCAATCACCTGGATGTATATTCGCATGATGGGCGCTGAAGGTTTACGCAACGCCACCGAAGTAGCCATGCTGAATGCCAATTATATTGCCAAACGTTTAGGCGATGCCTATCCGGTACTCTACACCGGTGCCAATGGTCGAGTAGCCCACGAATGTATTCTGGATCTGCGTCCTATCAAGGAAAGCTCCGGCGTTACTGTTGATGATGTCGCCAAGCGTTTAATCGATTACGGCTTCCATGCACCGACCATGTCATTCCCGGTGGCGGGCACACTGATGGTTGAACCAACCGAAAGTGAACCACTGGTTGAAATGGATCGTTTCTGTGATGCCATGCTGGCCATTCGCGAAGAAATTCGTCAGGTGGAGGCAGGTGAATTCCCGGCCGATAGCAATCCACTGGTTAACGCCCCACACACTGCTGAAGTGGTAACGGCAGATGAGTGGACACAATCTTACCCGCGTTCTCTGGCAGCCTATCCGTTAGCTTATCTGCGTGATGCTAAGTACTGGTCACCCGTAGGGCGCCTGGATAATGTCTATGGCGATAAAAACCTGATGTGCTCTTGCTTACCTCTCAGTGAGTACGCCGAAGACTAAAACGAATATCTACCTTCTTATCTCTCGCAATGACAAGCAGTGTCAAAGCTGCTTACTCTCATTGTTTTTTAGGAATCGTTGTCCTGGGGGCCTTTTGGCCCCTTTTTTTTTGCCCGCTGATTGGCCATCTGTGCCAATTATTCTGACACAAATTGTCTTTTTTCTGTCTCCGCTTACCAAGTCCCAAATCCACGATTTCCCTAGGATAGCTATAGCCTGAGTCATCATCTCTTTTACTAGGGAGCCCTTTAGAGCAGGGGTATAGCCTCAGGACACATATATTAATAACGATTACGTGGAGAAGAGCCCGTGAATTCACACAAGAAACGATTTGCTGCCCCTGTATCCCTATTGGCAGCCTCAATTGCCTTGGCGAGCCATGGTGTTAGCGCACAAGGTAATGATGATGCCTTTTTGTTAGAAGAGATTGTTGTAACTGCCCAGAAGCGTGAGCAGAACTTGCAGGATGTACCCATTGCGGTGTCTGCCTTCAGCGGTGAGCAGCTGCAAGAGGCAGTTGTAAAAGATATTTTCGACCTGAAAAACAGCGCTCCAGGCCTGCAGACCGTCCAAGAGCAAAACAACAGCTCATCCGGATTCCGGGTGCGTGGTATTGGCACCTCAGGCCAAAACTTTGGTTTGGAATCTGCCGTAGGCATGTATGTCGATGGCGTATACCGTGCGCGTCAAAGTGCCATGATTGGTGAAATGATCGATGTCGAAGCGGTAGAAATTCTGCGTGGTCCGCAGGGCACCCTGTTTGGTAAAAACACCCCGGCTGGTGCTATCCAGTTCCGCACGGTTGCTCCCAGTCATGAGGCTAATGGTTATGCATCGGTTACTGCGGGCAACTACGGTCAGATCAATGCTTCCGCTGCGGGTAATCTGTCAGTGATTGAAGATGTACTGGCTGTTCGCGGTACTGTGTTTAGAAGTGAGCGTGATGGCCTCTACGATGTAAAAGGTTTTGGCAGCGAAGAGCTGAATAATCGTGACCGTGAAGGTGTACGCCTGCAAGCACTCTATACCCCAACTGATGATCTCTCCGTGCGCTTGATTGCCGATTACGCGGTGATTGATGAGAACTGCTGTGGTGTATCTTCGACAATCGATACTCTGACTACTGCCGGTGGTCCTGGCTCTGATGCTATTGTTGCTGGCTTGGGTGGAACGGTTTTTCCGGGGGATACCACTGGTGACTTTGAAACCGCATTGAATTTTGTGCCCGAATCAAAGTCTCGCGACCGTGGTTTGTCTGCTGAGGTTAACTGGGATGTCTCCGACGATTATACCCTGACTTCTATCACCGCTTATCGAAAGTTTGATTCTGACTCTCTGTCCGATTCGGATTTTACTGATCTTGATATGCTGACCTCTGTTGATGAAGCAGAGTCGACGACATTCTCGCAAGAGTTCCGCATCACTTACACTGGCGACAAGATGAATGCAGTTGTCGGCGCTTACTACTTCCAGCAGGATTTGGATCTTGATGCTTCGTTGACAGCAGGTGCGGACCTGAACGAAGTGGTTAAGCTTGGTCTTGGCAGTGGTTCATCCACCTTCACTGATTTTCAGAATCTATACAATGGTATTGTAGGCCCAGGCGGTGCTGGCGCTGTTCCTGCTGCAACGGATGATGTATTTCTCTCCAGTATGGTCGCTGGTCATACCGCTAAGCAGGAGCATGAAAGCTGGGCTATCTTCGGTCAGTTTGATTACAACCTGACAGAGGAGTTGATACTGACAGCCGGTCTTCGTTATACCGACGAAGAAAAAGATATGACCACAATCTTTAATGAAGATTGGACGCCTACCGATCCTACATCTGAGGCCGCATACGCCGCAGCTTTTGGTGCACTGGGCGATGCTTTCGGTGGTGATAATACAGCTCTTTTGGCCCTGACTAACGGCATGACAGACTTCAGTGCCTTTGCGCCGTTTTCGCAGTCAGGCTGGGGTGGCTACTTATTCTCAGGCATGACGCCCAGAGATAATATCAATGCTTCACTAAGTGATAGCCAGGTTACCGGTACCATCAAACTGAGTTGGTTGGCCACTGAAGAAACCATGGTTTATGTATCTTACGGTACCGGCTATAAATCAGGTGGTACCAATACCGATAGAATTGCTGCAGGATTTAATCCGGTCTTCGATGCAGAAACCTCTGAATCTTTAGAGGTTGGTTTAAAGACAGAATTCCCTGAACAAGCATTACGTATTAATGCAGCATTACACTACACCACCGTAGAAGACTTCCAGGCAAATACCTTTACCGGTACCGGATTCCTGTTACAGAATGCGGGTGAGCTGGAAAGTTATGGTGGTGAGTTGGAGTTGTTCTGGGTTCCTGCTCAAAATACCGAAGTTAGCTTTAATTACGCTTATACCCATGCTGAGTATTCAGAGTTCGATAATGGTAACTGTTGGACAGCAACCCCAGTACACACCGGTGTCGCTGATCCAGATACCAATGCTGATGGTGAATCTTGTGATCGCTCAGGTGATAAATTACCGCTGACGCCTGAGCATGCGGTTAATCTGGGAGTTAAACAGAGCTTCAGCTTGGCAGATGGTATCGATGCCTATGTGTACGGTGAATATACCTTCCTGTCCGGTTTAGTTCAGGGTAACGACACTGATCCACTGAAAGAACAGAAAGACTACGGTCTGCTGAATTTACGTGCCGGTGTTGATTTTGTGGACAGTGATCTGATGATTACTTTGTGGGGACGTAACGTTCTAGATGAAGATTACAAAGGTAGTACCTTTGATGCGCCGTTGCAGGATGGTCGTCTTCTGACAGCAGCTGGTGAACCACGTACTTATGGGATTACATTGAATAAAATGTTCTAAATCAAACGAAAACCCTGATTAAAAATGCCAGCCTTGTGCTGGCATTTTTTGTTTCTGGCCTAGTATGGATAAATAAATCCGGAGGCAGTCGGGTGAAGCTGATCTTCGCGCCCATAAGCGGCCGGAAAAAGCCAGCGCTACGTAAACTCGCATAAAACGCTCAGACAACCTTCGCGACTACCCTGACTTTTTCCGACCGCTTAAGCAATGGGCTGATTGCTACGATCAGCTCCACCCGACTGCCTCCTCTCTATGTGCAACGACTAAATAGAATTTATTTATCAGCAGGTAGGTTTACCCAAGGGGGGATGGTGCCTATGACCAGTCAGGCTGCGTTTAAGACGTGTGCCGGGGCGAGGAGCGTTTACGAGGACTGTCTGAGCGTCGTTTGCGAGTTCCGCAGTGCGATCGCCCCGGTACACGTCTTGCAGCCGGGAATAGGTGCTATCCGCCCTTGGGTAAACCGGATCAATAGCACTAACTTTACAGAGAGGAATTAAAGAAATTTACTATCCAGGTAGCCATTAATATATCATCAACCTGAGCACTCAAAGAGGCCTGCCCTTCACGCCCGCGCGCCGGAGGAATCCGATCACGACGTCGATTCATTAACTCACTGGAATACTCCTTACTGAACTCAGGGTGGCCCTGAACACTCATTAGGTTAGGAGAATATTGAACGATATAGAATGGACAAAAATTACTGCTGGCCAAAACCTCAGCATGTTCCGGTAAATTGATAACCTGATCCTGATGACTAACAACCAGGTCCATAGAATCCTGAAACGGCATCATCCAGTCTTTTTGATGATTCACCTGATTGAAGGACACACCTACACCCCAGCCTTTGGGAGAGCGCTCAACGGTTCCTCCCAGCGCTTTCGCCAGTAATTGGTGACCAAAACAAATGCCAACATACTTCTTATTCGCCGATACCAGGGATGAGAGAAAATCTTGTAGCCGGTCAATCCAGTCATCACCGTCATTGACACCATAACGACTGCCTGTGGTGATATAACCATCACAGGCATCTATGTCATCTGGTAATTCACCGTCTACGGCGTTATAGACAATCCATTCAATGTCTTGTGAGACGCGCTCAAACAAGTCAGTAAACATTTTCGGATAAGTACCAAACTCCGGCTGTAAGTCTTCGAGGACTTCATCGCACTGCAAAAGGCCTATTCTCATTGTGCTTCCTGTGTCTTAGAGCTCACCGTTTACGGCGTTGCGGAAAATCGTGGCGTAGGTTTGCGCATCAAAGGCGATCGGGTTACCTCCGGCTGAGGGATCTTCGGCGGCCATCGCGCCTATACGTTCAGCTTCGTCGGCAGTGATATTGATGTCCTGCAAAGTGTGAGGAATTTTAAGTTGCTGACGGAGTTCCAGTACCCATTGCAGAAATGTATCGAAACCGGGATTGTCAAGATTAAGATAGCGGCTTAAACGTTCAATGCGCTCTTCAATCGCACTGCGGTTAGCTTTAAGAACATAAGGCATCAAAATCGCATTTAACAAACCGTGGTGGGCGTTATACACAGCACCTAGCGGGTGAGCCAAGGCGTGCATGCCGCCCAGGCCTTTTTGAAACGCTGTAGCTCCCATAGTGGAGGCTACCAGCATCTGTGTACGTGCTTCGATATTATGTCCATCGGCTACCGCCTGCGGCAGGAAATCTTTTACCAAGCGAATACCTTCAATCGCGATACCTTCCGCCATTGGGTGGTAAAACGGCGAGCACAGCGCTTCCAGATTGTGTGAGAGGGCATCCATACCGGTAGCCGCGGTGATATGGTCTGGCAGACCTGCGGTTAATTCTGGATCCAAAATCACAACAGACGGTAACATTTTCGGATGGAAGATGATTTTTTTAATATGATTGTCGGCATCGGTAATAACTGAGGCGCGACCGACTTCTGAACCGGTTCCGGCGGTAGTCGGAATGGCAATAATTGGTACAATGCCATCGGCATTGACGCGGGTCCAGTTATCGCCGACATCTTCAAAATCCCAAATAGGACGATCTTGGCCTACCATCAGGGCAACGGCTTTACCGGCATCCAGCGCAGAACCACCACCGAAGGCAATTACACCATCGTGGTTTCCGGCTCGGTAAGCTTGCACACCGTCTTCTACATTGCCACCGGTAGGATTACCTTGTATGTTTGAGAATAATTGACAGTTTAAGCCCTTACCGGTACACAGAGATACGGCATCTTCAACCATAGGCAGTGTAGCCAATCCCGGATCGGTAATTAACAGCGGCGCCTGCATGCCTAGTTGTTGGCAAAGTTCAGGCAGTTCCTGAATGCGGCCTGCACCGGTGTGAATACTGTTGGGATAATTCCAGTTAGCGTGTAAATCACTCATGTCTTAGTCTACAGCTCAGTCTTAATATGGAAAGATTTAGGGCGAACAAACGCATCAAAGCCCAGCTTGGATAAAGTACAGCCGCGGCCGGAATTCTTAACGCCGGTCCAGGCCAGGGCGGGATCGAGATAATCGCAGCGATTCACAAAAAAAGTACCGGTATTTACTTGTTCACCTAAAGTGACACCCGTATCGATATCCTGTGTGAAAATCGATGCGGTTAAGCCAAACTCGCTATCATTCATCAGCTCAATCGCTTCAGCATCGGAGCTAACCTTCTGTATTCCCACAACCGGGCCAAATGATTCTTCGGTCATGACACGCATGTTGTGATTTACATTGGTAAGCACTTGTGGTGCCAGATAAGCGCTGCCGACTTTATCCATGGGGAAATCTGCCGCATCGATATGTGCTGTAGCGCCTTGTGTTATGGCGTCTTCAACTTGACCGCGTACAAACTCGGCAGCCGATGCGCGTACGACCGGGCCCAAGGTTGTTTCGTCATCATCGGAGCGGCCCAGTTTATACTGCTTGACCAGGGCTACGGCCTGTTCAACGAACTGTTCATAGACGGCTTCATGGACATAGATACGTTCGATACCACAGCAGGACTGGCCGGAATTAAAAAATGCACCATCAATGGTAGTTTCTACAGCGTGGTTAAGGTCGGCATCTTCGCGCACATAGGCGGGGTCTTTACCGCCTAGTTCCAGACCAACACCAATAAAGCGGCCCGCCGCGGCGCGTTCCACCATAGCGCCACCGGGTACGGAGCCAGTAAAGGCGACATAGTTGATACCAGGTGATTGGATCAAGGCCTCTGTATCGTCGTGGGTCATATGCAAATACTGGAATACGCCTTCGGGCAAGCCCGCTGCGTTAAAGGCTTCGGCAATACGTTCGGCGCATAACGGGGTTTGCGCGGAGTGTTTCAAAATCACGCTATTACCCGCCAGTATGGCTGGCATAATCGCGTTAATAGCTGTGAGATAAGGGTAGTTCCATGGGGCAACGACAAACACCACGCCCACGGGGACTTTTTTGATATAACGGTTAAAGCCTGTTTTCTCTTGCAGCTGCAGTGTAGCTAGGGCTTCTTCGGCAATATCGATCATATGACTTGCGCGTTCTTCAAAACCGTTAACTTCGCCGGCGGCATAACGAATCGGACGGCCCATTTGCCAGCTCAGTTCTTTGGCAATGTCGTCACGTTTACTTGTAAACGCGTTAACGGCCTTGCGACAAATAGCTTGGCGTTCGGCCAAACTCGTATTTCGCCATTGCGTTTGTGCTTGTTTGGCCAAGTTTTGTGCGGCTTCGATTTCACTCTGTGTTGCGTGGTGGCGTTCAACGTAAACGGAGCCATCGATTGGTGATAGGGTTTTTTGTAGTGAACTCATAATGGTATCAATAATACGTTTTTGTCTTTGCTATAAAGTGATTAAATAATTTCGAAGTAACGTTGCAGTTCCCAGTCGGTAATATGTTTGTTGTGCTCGCGAGCTTCCCATTCGCGGCTAGCCGCGTAGTGCTGCACAAACTCACTACCGAATAACTCACTGGCGGCTTCCGAGTTGCGAAGGGCAGCGGCGGCTTCGGTAATCGAACGGGGCAGTGCCAGTTGTGGAGGATGGTCCTGGTCGTAAGCATTACCCGTTACCATATCGTCGGGTTCCAGTTGATGCTCGATACCATAGAGCCCGGCACCCAGTGATGCCGCTAACGCGATATAGGGATTGGCATCGGCCGAGCCTAAACGGAATTCCACCCGTTGGGATTTATCTGAACCTGGGATAACGCGCAACGCGGTGGTGCGGTTTTCACAACCCCAGGTGGCATCGGTCGGTGCCCAAAATCCGGGGATTAAACGGGAATAAGCATTAACGGTCTGTGCCATCATCGCCAGCAGTTCTGGCATCAGTTTTTGTTGGCCGGCGATAAAATGGCGTTGCAGTTTGCTCATATGCATGGGCTGATCAGCATCATAGAAGGCTGAACCGGAACCGTCTTTATGGCGCAGGGACATATGGATATGCCCGGACTGACCCGGGTAGTCGTTGGACCACTTGGCCATAAAGGTGGCCATCATCTCGCGGCGCTGAGCCCACACCTTGGTAAAGGTTTTAAACAGCGCAGCTTTGTCGGCGGCGGCTTGGGCGCTATCTACGGCAAGTGCGGCTTCGAGTACGCCGGGGCCAGTTTCGGTATGAATACCCTCAATCGGGAAATCCATTTTTTCGCCCAGCTCCAACAGCTCTTGGTAGATGTCGGCATGCACAGAATTGCGAATCATGGAGTAGCCGAAGAAACCTGGCGACAGGGGCTCCAGGTTGCGATAGTTCTTTTCCCGTGCCGAGTGCGGAGTTTCGTTAAACATAAAGAACTCGTACTCAAAAGCTGCATAGGCATCAAAGCCCAGGTCGTCGCATTTTTTCAGCACACGGGCGAGGGTATTGCGTGGGCAAATCTCGGCGGCTTTGCCGTCAAATTCACAGAGGAATAACAGCATGTCGGGTTCAAAGGGTATATCGCGGCAGCTCTCTGGCAGGACGCGTACCGGAGCATCCGGGTAGCCGGTGTGCCAGCCGGTAAAGGTGACATCGGTATTCTCATAGAGTTGGTCTTGGGAGTCCCAGCCCAGCACCACATCGCAAAAAGCGAAGCCCCCGTCGAGCGAAGAGAAGAACTTCTCTTTGCTCATATACTTGCCACGCATAACCCCATCGTTATCAAACAAACCCACTTTTACATGGGTAAGCTGGCGTTCTTCGACAATCTTTTTAGCGTCAGCAACGGTTTTCACGTCTCTGGGGGTTAGCATTCGGGTAGCCTCTTATTTTCGATGGGGTTGTTTTAAGTATAGATAGGGTATGGCGTACGGGTATTGTCGCTTTGATCAACATGCGCCCATCATTATGTTGGGCGGATATGACAGCTTGTCGTTCGCCAAGGGGATTAAACGTCCTTGCCGGCAGAATATTCCTCATAACCCGCAGCCAGGCTGGCGCCGATATGACGAAACGGCTCTGGAGGCACCCAACTGGGTTGGCTGTGCTGTTGGATAAAGCTCAGCTCAGGGCTTTCCACGCCAGCGATAAAGTCCGCCATGTAGTGGCCCAGGTAGGTTCCTTTGGCCACACCGGCACCGTTCATACCGGCAACGGAATAGGTGTGTTCGCCAATCTGCTCAAACAGGGGATCCTTGTTCAGGGTGATACAAATATTACCTGACCAGGTATATTCAAAACCCGCGTGGGCCAGGTGGGGGAAGCGATTGACTAGCGACTGCTGGTGTTTTTGCCGCGCTTTGTTAAAGGCCTTGCGATTATCCATTAAGGCCGCACGAATACTGTTGCGAATCAACAGACGCTTATCGGCTGTAAATCGGATACTGGTGCCCGCCGCATGAGCGGAGCGAATCGCATATTCGTTAATCCCTTTAAACGCTTCCAGCTCCTTGCCACTTAATGGGCGGGTTATGCTGGAATAGGTAATCATTGGAGCTATACGATTGTTACCGGCTTTTAAACTTTCATTAAAGGCATTAGCCGCAAATACAAGCTTGCCCGCACAGATACTGCCGTGATCGAAGTGCAGAGTTGGTGTGCCGTCTAAATCTATACGGCGCACGGGGGCGTTTTCAAACAGGTCGACGTTGTTCGGCAGGATTTTGGCTAACCCCATAATCAGTGACGCCGGGTTAACAACGACCATGCCTTGGGTGTAAATCGAATGGGTATAAAATTCTGTGCCCAGTCGCGTGGTAGATTCCGCTTGATCAAGCCGCTCGTAAGGTTCGTTAATCGCATCAAGCATGCGGGCGAAGTTATTCAGTATCGGTATATGTTTGGTTTCGTGAATTGCGGCGTATTTGCCGCTATCGCACCAGTCCACTGCTAGATTGTGCGCATTCACTTTCTCACGCAAACACTCGATGGCAAACTTGTTTAAGGCAAAGCTTTGTTGCTCTTTGCTGGCGTTAATATTGTCACCCACGGCACTTAGCGGCAGATCAACAACATAGCCTGAATTTCGCCCTGATGCGCCCTGACCAACACGCAAGGCTTCGACGATGGCAATCTTGCTTTGTGGGTAGTGTTCAGCAAGGCGGGAGGCAGTGGCCATACCGGTATAACCTGCACCAATGATGACAAAGTCATAGTTTGATTGGCCACTGTGGGTTTTACCCAATATCTCATCTTTATAGGGCGACATTTCATACCAGCCGATATCGCCATCGAGCTGCGGGTGTTTTTTTATGGTATTCATGGTCTGCTCTCTTCGGTTACGTAGCTCAGCGACGTACGGCTTTCTGGTGAGGTGCTCACGTGAGTACTGGCGCGATCTTTAAGGATCTGCTGGTTTTTTTGTTGCCTGATCTTATCAATAGGAAAGTTGATCATTGTTTTCACAATAATCAGATTGAGAATGAGGGACGGCACAATAAAGAGAATTTTAAATTCAGTGATATCTTCCGCTGTGTTCACCTCGCCGGGAGCAAAACCGATGGCATCCAACACAATATAGGTAAAGCCGATGGCTATGGCGTTACCAATTTTGTCGGTCATGCTGTAAATGGCAAAAAATAAACCGGTACGGTTATGGCCGGTTTTTATGGTGTCCTCATCAATCACATCGGCGGCCATTGAGCGCAACAAGAATGCGGGAGAGCCCATATAGATACCCATAATCATCATGGTGAGTGCGGTGAGTAGCGGTGATTGCGGAGGTAGAAACCACAGCAGGTTCAGGCTGAGCGCATAGAGAAACACACAGCCACACAGCATGGCATGTTTACTAAAGCGCCCGCTAATGGAAATGACAATGGGGACTATGGCGATACCGCTGGCAAAGTTAAGTAGCAAGAAGGCACTGGAGAGCTGACCCAGTTGCAGAATGTCTGAGGCATAGAATAAAAACAGACCGCCGGTAATGCCGACGCTGACGCCTGTGAACATACCGCCAATTAATATTTTCCGCATCTCGGCGTTATGCCTGATGATTTCCCAGCTGGCTAAAAGTGAAACATGCGGGGTCTCATGATGATTGGGGCGTTCGCCGACTTTGGTTACCGCCCAGAGGACAGTGAGTGGCAATAAGATAATCACAAACCAACCCATGGAAGCCATGCGGGCTGCGCCCACATTGTCCGGGTTGAATTGCTCAATTACTGCCGGTAAACCCAATACGCCGATAGCGCCGATTAGAATAGCGATTTCACGGACACCCTGAATACGAGAGCGTTCGTGGTATTGGGGGGACAGCTCTGCGCCCCAGGCCATGTGCGAGACTGATAACAGCGTCCAGGCGATATACATAATCAGCATCCAGGTGATCAGGTAGAACGCAGTCACATCGTCCGGGTTGGGTAAGAACAGCTTCCAGGCTGCCAGAACCATAATCGGCACCGACAGTGCAATCCAATGCCGGCGTCGGCCCCAGCGAGACGGAAAACGATCAGACAAAACACCCAGAACCGGGTCGGTAATGACATCCCAAATACGGGCGAGCATAAACACGACGCCCACCACGGTAAGCCCCAGGCCCATATCCTGAGCGTAGAAGGGTGGCAGGTAAATCGCGACGGGAACACCCATGGCGGCGATGGGTATCGCGGGGCTGGCATAGGCCAGTAATGCGCCCGATTTTAATCGTCCGGATTTGTGATGCAAGAAAACCTCCCACCAGGAAAAGTGCATACTGTGGTGAGATTATTCTAGGGAAATGGCGTTGGTGTAGCCTGACAATAGAAGACTAAAAACAGACAATATGTGTCATTGTCAGAATGCAGTGTGTCCCTGAGAGACAGCTACTTTAATGGGCGAGTACTGTGGTGAGTGCTTAATGGGGAGAATGCTGTTTACGGTATTCCAGAGGTTTGCTGCCGGTTAAGCGCTTAAAAGCCCTGTCAAAGGCACTGGAATCGGCGTAGCCCAGTTTGTGGGCCAACTCGGTAATACTGGCACTGGTTTTTGACAGGCTTTCCTTGGCAATATGCAGCACAATTTCTTCACGCAGGGCGTTAAAGGTCGTGCCGTTTTCACTTAATCGGCGGTGCATGGTGCGACGGCTCATACCCAGTTCGGAGGCCACATTGTCGGCGGTGATTTCGGTGTTGCCGAGATTGGAGCTTATAAGCAGACGGATATGATCCAGCAGGGAATCCGAGACTATATGATCTTTCAGTGTTTGCAGTACCTGATTTTCCAGTAACTCTAAAAGCTTGGGGTCAAAGTCATTATTGGCGTACTGCATTAAATCTTTGGGAAAGCTGACACCGCTAAAAAAGTGGTCGAAAATCACCTCGCCCCCCAAGGGGAAATCTTTTAACACCTCAGCAGGCGGCTGTGAGTGTTCGAAATAAATACGTTCGGGCTGCCAGTGATCATCCTGCAAAATATGTCGAATCATCAGGATATATTGTGTGATTGTCATTTCCATCGACTGACGGGTTTTCTCTGGTGAGCTATTGGATATTTGATAGGTCAGAATACAGTTATCACTTTCTTCTATCAGTGAAGTACTGGCTTCTGGAGTGAGAATCACAATGTAGTTGTGGAGCAATTCCAGTGCGCGTTCAAAGGTTGGCGCGTTGCGTAGCATATAGCCCAGCATACCCAAGTCGCTGGTCTGGCAGGCCAGTCCCATCTCAATTCCCAGGTAAGGCCTGTTGCTGGTTTCGGCCGCCAATTCCATCAGCTCATAATACTTAATCATGCTGATACTGCCGTTATCGGCTTCAACAACATCGTCGCTGATATTCAGCTGTTTATAGATATCAGTGGTATCAATGGAAAGACGCTGGAATTCCTGATGGAAGCGACGAATGTCGGGTTTTTGCGATTGAGTTTGTTGTTGTCTCATTGACTACGCCTTACCAACACCTGAGTGAAGTATGGCACATATTATCAATTTTTAGGCGAGCTTTGCAAAGCAGCAAGAACGTGCTTTCCATAGAATGGCTGTGGTGGATAACCCTTAAATAGCTAATAAGTAATAGGTATAAGCATGAGTGTTTTTAATCACGAAGAATTCAGTGGCCACGAGCAGGTTGTTTTTGTATCTGATCAGTCCAGTGGTTTAAAAGCCATCATTGCCCTGCATGATACAACGCTCGGTATTGCCGCTGGTGGTATTCGCATGCGTGCTTATGAGGATAGCGAACAGGCGCTGGCTGATGTACTGCGTTTAAGTCGAGGTATGACCTATAAATCGGCACTTGCAGGTTTGCCATTAGGTGGAGGAAAAACAGTAGTCATCGGAGATCCTGCAACAGCGAAAACACCGGAGTTGTTAGAAGCCCTGGGCAAAGCTATCGACAGTTTAGGTGGCCGTTACAGTGCGGGTGAAGATGTTGGTATGGGTGATGAAGATATGGAAGTTATTGCTCGTCAAACCTCTTACGTGGCTCGCGGTGAGGCGGCAGATACCGCACCGGATACAGCAAAGGGTGTGTACCTGGCGATGCAAACGGCTGTGCGTAATAAGCTTTCGCGCGATACGATGGCCGGCGTACAAGTTGCGATTCAAGGCATGGGTAAAGTGGCGTTTCACCTGGCTGAATTACTGGTAAATGATGGTGCGAAAGTTGTTGCTACTGATATTGATCAAGCAGTTCTTGATCGAGCAGTGACAGAATTAGGTGTTGAAACCGTAAGCCCTGAAGAGATTACCTATCTTGATGTAGATGTGTTTGCGCCTTGTGCCCTCGGAGCCATTCTGAACAATGAATCAATCCCCCAGATACAAGCCAGCATCATTTGTGGCGCGGCGAATAATCAATTAGCAAAACCTGAGCATGATCAGTTGCTCAGGGAGCACGATATTTTATTTATGCCGGATTATGCGATTAATGCGGGCGGTATTATTTCTGGCGCTTGTCGCTTTGCGGGTTTGGATGATGCCACCCGAGAGGCCATGCTCGCTAAAATCTCGACCACCAGTCAGCAAATTATCGATCTGGCCGACGAACAGAATATTGGTACTCAGCTGGCGGCAGATCAATTAGCCGAACAAATCATCACCGCGGCTAAGTAGCTACTCTCAACTTTTATCAAGGAAACGCGCTGAACATCTCTCTCTCCGTTTTATGCTCATTTAGCGCATTGCCTTAACCCCCCATCAGTTTGATGGGGGTTCTTTATTCACTTTATCCTTTATGTCTGCACACACTATGTCTACTGATATTGAAATTATTGATGCTCACTTTCACCAGTGGGATCCAGCCAATACTCCGCATGCCTTGCGTCCATTAGCCAAACTGTTGGGGTGGAACCCATCGCTGTACCACTGGGCAGCCAAAAAGGCGATGCCTGCATCGTTAGTTTCATCATTAGGTGGGCGGGTCGATCATTTATGCCAGCCATATTTACCACAGAATTATCAGCGTGATATCAACGGTCATAATGTCATTGCCGGTGTTTGTACGCCCTATAGTTGGCAGGTGAAATCCGAACCTGAGCGGGCACAGGAAACGGCTTATCTTCACAATCTTTATGCCTCCAAACCCGCTGATGTAACAGTAGAGTTAGGCGCTATTGTCGGTAATGCGCATTTAGAAAAGACTGACAGTTTAAGAGGCGTGTTGGCTGCGCATCAACAGGCTAGCCCCAAGTTTGCTGGCATTCGGGATATGATCGATTGGAGTGATGACCCCGCATTGGCGCATCACGCTCGGGAAAAGAATATCCATAAAAGTAAAGCGTGGCTGCAGGGGATGGAGATTTTAGCCGAGCATGACTTGCTTTTTGATGCGTTTGTTTTGCATCACCAGTTACATGAATTTAGCGAGTTAGCTAAGCAATTCCCTGATACCACCATGATTCTCAGTCATGCGGGTACGCCGGTAGGCGTGATGGGGCCCTATGCCGGTTACGGTGAAACGCCCGAGCAGCGTGATCGTATTTTGAAAGAGTGGCAGGCAGGTATGGCTCGCCTGGCTGAAAACCCGAATGTGGTTGTTAAGTTAACGGGGCTGTTTCTTGCCAAATTGGGTTGGGGTTTGCAGTACCGTAAAGATGCACCGACAGCGACTGAGCTTGTAGATCGTTTACAACCTCTGGTCGATTTTGTTATCGAGCAGTTTGGTGTAGAGCGTTGTATGTTCGGTTCGCACTTTGCCCCTGATCGCACGTCAATCAGTTATTCGCAGCTCTACGATGTTTATAAACAAATAATACAGGGACGGCCTCTAGAGCATCAGCAAAAGTTATTAGCAGACAATGCTCGGCGGGTGTATCGAATCAAGCTGTAACAGGTAGTGTTTCCAGGGATGGATCTTGGTCACAGATGGAAGCCAGGGTATGCCGGGTATATACTTCAGGGGAACTTAATAAAACCCCGGTGTTGTTATGTCAGGTTTTAGCCGAGCTGCATTTCTTGTGGCTTTGCTTGGTGCTCTGTTACCTTTCCATTCATCTTCTAATACTGGGGCTGACACCCAACAGTCCCGTCCTCTTGTGGCTGCTGTTTATCAGGAACTACAACCCTTTAGTTATATCGATAAAGACGGACAGGCATCCGGTATATTAATTGAGTTTCTGGAATTACTTTCGGAGAAAATGGGTGAGGGCATTGAGTATAGAGCCTTGCCGCATGGAAGAATTATTGCGGAATTGGTATCTGCAGAGGTCGATATAGCATTGGTTTTGATGATCCCGGGAGAGATCGATTTGCCCCCGGTGGATTCGGTGAAAGTGACGCCAGGGCCAATCTTTAAGATGCCTTTGAACTATTACATAAATGCTAGACGACGCCCTCAAAAACCTTATCCAGAAACGATTGAACTCTTGTCCGATTTATCGGGCTTTCGTGCAGGTTTCCTAAGAGCGGGTTCCTCTGATGCTCATACGTCCCTTCAGAAGAAAAAGTATGTGGTTTATTTCAATTCCAACGAGAGCATGGTCAAGTCTCTTTTGGCGGGGCGAATAGATTTTGCCTTGATGGATCCGCTAACCGTCCGTTATTGGAATGACAGGTTATCCGCTGACATGGTGATGAAATACCCGGTGATCGAAGCTTCTATCCACCTCGGGTTTTCCAGTCAGAAGCTAACAGAAAAGGCCGACTTGTTATGTCGTGATTTCTGGGCCAAATTGGTTGAGCTAAAGCGTCAGGGTGAGTTGATCAGGCATTTTAGCGATTATAACCTGGCGTCGTTTGGCACAAACCTGCTACCCCGTATTGAGAAAGCTACTGCCTGCACCAGCATCCGGCAGCTCATATCTTCAGCAGAAAAACCCTAAAGTTATTCCTCTTGAGGTCGATAAGTCTGGACTACCCCAGATTTATCGAGGGATGACATGGACGCAATACAGCTCAGACAGGCCGGATTGGCTTCTGCAGGTCTCAATCTGCAGGTTTCAGAACAGTCACCTCAGCAGTTTCAACAGGCGGTGACCAATAAGTCAGCTGATTCTCTTCCTGATCTATTATCAAATCAGAGCCTCAATCCAACCTTTGAAGTAACCACGGTAAACGACAGTGTTACTTTTAGCCACACCCAAAGGGCGGATGACACCGAGCTTTATGAGCCTCAGGCACTGCAACGGCAGGTCCGATTTAGCCGTGCTTCCGAAGACGAATTCAAAAACCCGATAGACCAGCGCCTGGCATCAGGCTTGGAAGATTTTAATGACAGCAGTCGCTGGGGGCGTACAGCGTTTACTCTGGGGGATTTGATTAAAGGTGATTACACCGAATATCAACAGCATGCCGAAAACTCCATAAGTTCAGCCAAAACAGAGCTGGGCGCATTGGCGCTGGATAATCGCAAGGCGTTCAGTACGACTACACAGGCGGAGTTAACCCTTCAGTTAACCACACGTGATGGCGATGTGATCACCTTTTCCTATGCCATGAATGCTGGCATGGCTGAACAGAAAGATGCCGGCACTTATAGCTTCCAGGAGATCGCTTTAAATTACAGTGTTGAAGGTGAGTTGTCTGAAGAAGAGAAAACTGCCCTGGCTGAATTTGCCAAGGGACTCGGTGCTTTTGCGCGGGATTTCTTTACCAACCCCGAAGCTACGCCAGATCTGGGCTCGTTGAAGCTCTTTGACAGTAAGTTAATTGCCGGTGTGAATCTGGAATTACAGGGCTCCGATGCTTCCTTTGAATTAACCCTGGAAGATGCCGAAGAAACACGCAAGCTGGATATCACCTGGACTAATAACGAGTCCCAATGGGATAGTGGAGCCAAAGAAGGCCGTTCCAGTAATACCCTGCAATTGTTGATCAACAAACATGGGGCGACTGAAGGTAGGCATATTCAAAAAGATTTAGCCTTATCACAGCAGCAGGATATTATTCGTGAGTCGCTAACGGATGCCAGAGCTACCAGTCAGCAGCAAAACTATATTCAAAATGCATTCAGTGCTATTCACCAGGATCTCTATTTCCTGCCGCCAGAAGGCAGTGATGCCATGGTTACAGGTTTAGCAGATTATTCACTGACGTTTGCAGGCGAGTTGGAATTGCCGATGCGTTCCTCGGAAGTACTGGATGCCAAGGTGGGTGAAACTGCAGAGAATCTAAAGGGCAATCAGAACAGTGGTTTGTATGAGGGGATAAAGGATTTCCAGTTATCTCAGGAAACCACCATTGAGGAAAGTCGGGATCTACTGGAAATAACCCAACAGCAAAAAATGAAGTTGGATGCAGATTTCTTCAGCGCCGCCCCGCATCTTGAAAATCCGGATTTTTCCCACCAGACCTTTATCCATCACACTATCGAGCGAGAATTCGAGATCGTCAGTCATCAGCAGTATGATGATCTCGATCTAATCTCTGCCACCATCAGCCAGCATTATAGTAACCAGGAAACCATCACTGAGTACAACGAGGGCAAGGTGGTAGATCGCTGGGAGAAAAACAAGCAGGTGGATAAACTGGTGGATAACACCGAACTGCTGCGTGACGGGGTGACCCATCAGCAGCAGCTGGATTTAGTCGAAAATCTACTGGCAGCAAAGATTTTCTAACTATTGCTTTTAAGACCCTACTCGCCCGCCACCTTTCTTGCGAATAGCCAATACACTCGGGCGTGGCGGTAATGAATCATCAAAATCCGGCCAGCGATGCACGGGATTATCAAAAGTAGAACCATCGGCATCCGCCGGGTGTTGCACCGCGAGAAACAGGGTTTCGCCGTCCGGGGTAAACTCCGGGCCACAGATCTCTGCACCTAAAGGACAGCCAAAGAAATGTTTCGGCAGGGCGCGGTAAGGGCCCGAGGTTGGCATAGCCCACAGGCCGTCGTGGAAGTGAAACTTTTCGCAACCGTCGGTGGCGACCCACATATTCCCCAATTTATCGAAAGCGAGGTTATCTGGGGTGGCAAACCAACCATCTTCGGTAACCGTTTCACCTTTAGGGCCGGTACCATAAAAACCGCGTTCATTCTGGTTGCCGCTGTTCGGGTGGCCGCCCAGAATAAAGGTATTCCAGTTAAATTTCAGTTGCGTATGATCACGATTACCGTCTTTGCCAGGATGGAGTATCTCGAGAATATGGCCAGCGGTATTTTTCGGGCGCATATTGCCGGGATCCGTGGTTTTACGTTTTTTATTTTTGGTCAGCATCACATAGGTACAATCGTTAACCGGGTTGGTTTCGATATCCTCCGGGCGATCCATTGGTGTGGCGCCAATCATTTCCGCAGCTCGGCGACATTCAATCAATACATCCGCCTGGGAGTGAAAACCAAACCTGTCGATCAGGAATGACTGCCCGTACACCAGAGGTAACCACTCACCGCTACCGTCTTCGTTTAGGCGTGCGGCGTACAAGGTACCTTCTTCAAGCAAGCCTAGGTTGCTTTCATAGTCATCTGGGTTGTAGTTATTGCTGGAAACAAATTTGTAGAAGAACTGGAATTCATCATCATCGCCAGTGTAAGCCACAATCGGTTGGCCGGGTTTGGCTACAATGGTCGTGCCCTCGTGCTCAAAGCGGCCCAGCGTGGTTAGCTTGCGAGGCTTGGAATGTGGATCATAGGGATTAAATTCCACCATCCAGCCAAAGCGGTTGGCTTCGCGGGGTTCTTTTTCGATATTAAAACGCGGTTCGTGTTTACCCCATTGGCGGTTGTCGCTGCTGCCAATGCTTAAGCGTTCATAGTTATCGCGTTCTTTGGCATCATCACCCTGCAAGCTATTGAGGTCGCCCATAAAGGCGCCACCAAAACCTTCTTCGGCAATCAGTACCGTACCCCATGGGGTTTTACCGCCAGCACAGTTGCCCAGGGTGCCGTACACCTCGGTACCTGTTGGATCGGCGGCTGTTTGCAGGCGCGGATTACCGGCTGCAGGGCCAGTGATTTGCATAGGTGTCGTTACAGTAATCCGACGGTTGTAGTCACTGTCTTTAATTACGCGCCATTGGTCACCGTCAAGTGCCACTTCCATAATGGTGTGGCCGCAGGCTTGATGTTCAATCGCAATATGTTCTTTGCGTGTATTTAGCTCACCGTCTTCTTCGTTCTGGTAGCCGCTAAACATTAAATGCGGTTGTGTGTATTCGTGGTTAATGCATAGCAAGCCACGCTGGCTATTACCACTCTTGGCGTGTTGCATGCTGTTATCAGCTTTATCCTGCAGTGGCATAAAGCCAATAAAGTCATTGTTGTAGCCAAAGCGCGTCGCTTGCTGTTCTGCGGTTAGCGTGGCAGGTGCAAAGGTGTCTTCGTTAGACAGTGAATCGCCCCAGCTCATAAGCACCTGTGACTGATAACCTTCTGGAATGTGATGTTGGTGATCAAGGCTGTGCGGAATTTCAGTAAAGCTGAGGCTGTTGCTTTGATCACTACAGCCACTGAGCTGGCCAGCAACTGTAGCGGTGGCAGCAATGGCTGCGCTACCTTTACCGGTATTTTTCAAAAATGCACGACGACTTAATGCGTTACCTGTTTTCTTTGAGGATGTCATAAGGCTTCACGAAGTGTTATTTGATTACGTAATGTGCTGGGCAGTAAGCCTGTCCAGCGTTTAAAAGAGCGGCGGAAGTTGGCGTTGTCATTGATGCCGAGTTTTTGCGCGATGGCTTCGTTGGTCATGTCATCGATGACCATATAGGACAGCGCCAGTAACTTTTTGGCTTGATCCAATTCGTATTGAAAATTGGTTTGGTGATGCTTTAATCGACGTTTCATGGTTGCAGGACTTATACGAAACGCATCACAGCAGCTTTGCAGGGTGACAGTTTCTTTAGGAATTTTCCGCAACATGTAACGATGCAGGGATTCGACAAACCCGTAACGGCCTTCCAGGCGACGGATAATATGGCGACAATCCCGTAGTGATTGTTGACGAATCAGGTCACTGGATTCTGAAAGTGGTTGTTGGGCTAATGTGGTGGGGATTAATAGCCCGGTGACAGGTGCGTTATATTGAATTTGTGATCCAAGATAGGTCGCCAGCTGGGCGTTGTTTTCGGGTTGATCGAATTCCAGTAAGAATGACAAGCTACTGCTATCGAGGTGATAGTTCTTTATTAGGGTAACCAGCGATGACAGAAAGCTCTGCTTAATAAACGCTGCTTGAGTACCCAGGCCACAGCCGTCGGCTATGACCAATGCATAAAAGCCACGATTGTGCGTAAGGTGCAAGCAGACAAAAGGAAAATACAGGCGGCATTGATTACGGATAATTTCCAGTAGGTTAACAACATGGCTGGCGTTGCTGATCGCTTTTAGCAAATCGCCGCTAATCGCATAGGGCAGACGTCGGCCAAACCGTAGTGCCAAGTCACCACGTTTGTCCTGTCTTTGCATATTTTGGCACAAGCGTAAAAATTGCTCGCTGCTTATTTGCTTCTCATTACGGGCAATATCTTCCAAAAAAATGCCTGTGCCCCGTAGGGCAGCGGCTGTATCCAGGCGAGCATTTTGCCCCAGCTCAATAATGGTAGCTGGCAGTTGCCCCAGAGGAAGAATTTTGTCGTCGCAATAGAAGAAGTTCAGCATCTTAGGCAACCACCTTGAGCTGTTGGCGTTGTTCCTTTTTTTCGCGTTTACGCTGTTCGAGCATGCGGTTAGCGGTATTGACAATATGCTGAGCGCTGGTGCCATCAGTTTGATCGGCTACAGCGTGAGTGAACTCGATATGAATAGCCTGCGTGTTGCTTCCGGTGTGGAATGACAAGCTGTGCAAGGAGCGACTGATTTCGGTAGCCATTACCTCGGCTGTACTGCGAGCAGTGCTTGGCAGCAGGACGATAAAGCGATCACTCGCATAACGGCAGGCCAAATCGTTACGGCGGATATTCATTACAATCAGGTCAGCAACTTGTTTTAATAAACGATCACCTTCTGCATCACCGTATTGACGGTTGAAACTGTCGAAACCGTCAATATCAAACAGCATAATAGCTGTGGCTTCGTTGCTTGCCTGTTGGCTCTCCAGTTCAAATTTAATTTGTTGTTCCATATACGGCGCGGTGTAGAGCCCGGTGATGTAATCGATGGAACTGTGTTCCCTATAGAAGCGTTCCCGGCGACGCAATTGCTCGTTGATAGCTTGTTGTTCCTGACTCCATAAATACAGTCCATAGGCCAGAATGCAAATGCCGATGGGTGCAATGACCGATTCGATGGCATCATCGAATAACATGCTAGGGGTGAGTACAAAGATTTCATCGAGAATATCTTGCAGCATGGCGGCAGAAAAACAGATAAAGCCGATTGTCAGCATATTGGTGACCTGACCACGTGGTCGGCTATGCAAAATAAATCCGGCAAACAACAGTGATAAAGCCAGTGTCGATCCTTCACCGAAAATATCCAGCCAGGTGATATCAGTAAACGCTTTCACATCACCCAGAATCGCATTGCCGGTAAATACCAAAGCCAGGCTCAGAATAAGCCAACAGATTTTTAGAGTATGAAGATGAGCCTGGGTTTTCATAAATTCGCCTGAATCCTAAACAAACTAAATGCGACAATTCTATGATGCTTATATGACAGTAGGGCGACAGATATTGCTTGCAGCCCCTTGAATTTACTGGCCAGTTTACTGACTTGATATGTGCTGATAAGGGTCAAAAGAGATCACACAAATTGGCGGCCAGATCTGTCATATTTCTCTGCCATTGGTATCAGTTACCTTATCTTGCTGTTTTTCAAACGTTTTTTGTTTTTCCTGGCTTGGCGTTAGCTCATTTGACTGGGTTAATCTGGCTCAAATACCTGATAAATCCCATCCAAAATCCCTGAAAAGTGGCTGGCCGGCCTGGCCTGTCTTAATTCTGTCACCCTGCTGTCACAGACTACTTCTACTTTTTCTGGCGTTCGTTAACTTCAACCAAAAGTATGAGCCTGTTGTTCTGTCTTGGGGATTGACGGCCGGCTCTGATAGCCAACCAACTATAAAGACTGTGATTGGGGATACCATGATTAAGAAATTGGGGTTCAATAAAGGTGGATTGAAAAAAGCATCCATCACCACACTGATGGCAACGGGTGCATTCTTTTGCGCGCTGAATGCCAATGCTGATGGCCGACTGGAAGGTCGTATCAGTGATACGCAAGGTAAGGTTTACTTCGATGGCGCTATTGTTCGCTTAAAAGAACTGAAGCTGGAATCCAGCTCCAGCAACGGCGGTCGCTTCTCGTTTAATTCTGTACCTGCTGGCACCTACACTTTGATCGTTGATTACCTGGGGGCTGAGTCTGTTCAGCAACTGGTTAATATCACCGATGACAACACTACGCGTGAAAGTATCAAAATTGGTGAGAATGTCGATACCATCGAGAACGTGATTGTAGTTGGTCAGGCCGCAGGTGCTAACAACGCTTTGAATAAGCAGCGTGCAGCGGATAACTTCAAATCTGTCGTATCTGCTGACTCCATTGGTCAATTCCCGGATGAAAACGTCAGTGAAGCCTTACAGCGTGTACCAGGCGTATTTATTGAACGTGACCAGGGTGAAGGTCGTTTTGTTGGTGTTCGTGGTATCGATCCTAACTTGAACAGTGCTTCTATTAACGGTGTAAATATTCCTGCCCCTGAGCGTGATCGTCGTTCTGTGGCTTTGGATGTGATTCCATCTGGCCTGCTGGAAGGTTTGGAAGTTACTAAAACTGTTACCCCGGATATGGATGGCTCTACCATTGGCGGTAATATTGAAGTTAAAAGCCTTTCTGCTTTTGATCGTGACGGTATGAGCTACAAAGTGTCTGCAGAAGCCAACCACAACGATCTGGAAGGCGAAACCAGTCCTAAAGTTGCTGGCTCTTTCACCAATGTATTTGATGTGAATGGCGGTGAATTGGGCGTTGCGGCTGCAGTCAGCTGGCAGGAGCGTGAATTCGGCTCTGAGGTAATGGAAGGTGACGGTGAATGGGACTCTGATATTGATGGTGCCGGTACCCGCGGTCCTAAAGAACTTCAGCAGCGTGACTACGAAGTAGAGCGTGAGCGTTTAGGTTTGGCTTTCAATCTGGACTGGCGTCCATCTGATACCTCTGAGTACTACCTGCGTACTTTGTACAGTGAGTTTGAAGATCAAGAATATCGTCAGCGCACTAAGTACAAGTTTGAAGATGGCTCATTGAACAGTATTGATGCAAATTCTGCTACTTGGGATAACGCTGAAATGCGGCGTGATTTTAAGGACCGCTATGAAGAGCAGAAGATTATTTCTGTCGTTCTGGGTGGTATGAATATGGTTGATGATTGGACCTATGAATACTCCGTAGGTTACTCCAAAGCTGAAGAGAATGAGCCTGGTCGCCGTGATACAGAGTTTGAAGAAATAAACCCTATTACTCAGATGGGTTATACAAATCTGGGGGAAACTCCAGATCTGTTTGCATCTTCAAATGCTTTCGATGCAAATAACTTCGAATTGAAAGAAATTGTTCTCGAAGATAATAAAACTGAAGACGAGCAATTCACTTATACCTTCGATATTACTCGCGAAATGGAATTTAACGGTCATCCGGGTTATGTCAAATTCGGTGCGAAAATGACTAATCGCGAAAAAATCGATGACGTTAATGCCGAAATATATGATGAATTTGGTACCCTAACGGGCACTACCATGGATAACTTTGTCGATGGCTTGGTAAGCTATGATGTAGGTAACTTTGGTCCAAGTCTGAGCGAAAGTGCAATTGACAGCTTTATTGACGGAAATGTTATTGGTAGTACCGGTCTTCAGAGCTCTGACGCAATAGCAGAAAGCGCTGTATCATCCGCTCGTGATTACACCATCAACGAAGACGTTAAAGCAGCTTATATTATGAGCCGTGTAGATATTAATGATCTTCGCTTGGTTTATGGTGTTCGCTATGAACAAACTGACTTTGAGGCAAAAGGTTTTGATGCTCGATTAGTAGATGGTGATAATGCTGAAATTGTAGCTAACAAATTTGATAAAGATTACAGCCATGTATTGCCAAGTATTAATGCTCGTTATCGTTTAAACGATACCATGCTGTTACGAGCAGCTTATTCGCAAACAATTGCTCGTCCATCATTTGGTGATGTGAATCCATCTCCTAGCGAGATCGAAATCGAAGAAATTGGTTCTTCGAACACTTACGAATTGAAAGTTGAAGCCGGTAACCCGGACCTGGATCCTTATGAATCTCAAAACTTCGATTTGGGTTTCGAGTTTTATCCAGGTGATATTGGTGCCTTTGGTGTATCAGCTTTCTATAAGAAAATCGATAATTTCATTTTCAAAGCTGAAACCAGTTCAATCGTAGATCCTGATACCTATGCGCCAGGTTACACGGTCGATTTGGATGAATACGAAGTTATCAAACCTCTTAACGGTAAATCCGCCGATCTCTACGGTCTGGAATTAACCTATACCAAAAGCTTTGAAAATGGCTTCCTGGTTCAAGCTAACGCCACCTTTACACAAAGTGATGCCGATCTTGACCTAGGGGTAGATGTTGATCGAGATACCAATATCGATCTTCCAGAGCAGGCCGACGAAGTCGGTAACCTGGTATTGGGTTATGAGAAAGGTCCTTGGAGTCTGCGCCTGTCAGCTGCTTATAAGAGCGAGCGTCTGATTGAGCTGGATCTGGAGGACGAAGCCAACGATTTGTATCAAGATGACCACATGCAAATCGATTTGACGGCCAAAATGGACGTGAGCGATAACATGCAGCTTTATTTCAACGCCATTAATATTAACGATGAGCCTTACTATCGTTACCACGGTAAGAGCAAATACAATGCACAATACGAAGAATATGGTCCTTCCTTCGTATTGGGTATTACTTACCGTAACTTCTAATAACGCAGTTTTTCCTCAAGACTAGGCCCGGCTCTGCCGGGCCATTTTTATTGCTCGATTAGTACAAAAAATATGAACATGAAAAGAAATCTGTTTATCTCTGCGCTGGCCGCTCTAACGACAGCTGGTATCGTGGGTGGTTGTCAGTTACAAGATTCTACCCTGCAATACCTGTCCAGTTCAGAATCCATTGAGGCTCTGGAATCCAAACGTATTCGAGCGGTTGCTGCCGAGAGTGGTGAACACTGGGTGCTGGCGTCCAGCGAAAGTCATGGCGTGGTGGTATTTGATCAGCAGGGTGATCAGGTTTCTCGTTTGTCTTTGGGTGAGGTGCAGTCGTTTGATATACGCTTGGATGCTTCTGCTCAGGGGTGGATTGCCGCTGTAGATGAAAAATCCAATCAGCTACGTTTGGCTCAGCTAGATTTACCAGAGCAAAATTTTAAGGAGATTAATGCGCAGCAGCGCTGGAATAGTGAACTCACCAGTGTGTGTTTATATCAGCAGCCTTATACAAACCAGCTGTATAGCTTTGTTGCTACCGAGGCAGGTTTAGTGCACCAAATGATGCTGGTCAATGTTCAGCAAAATCCCAGTTGGGTTGAAGTTAGAGCGTTGGCGGTAGGGCCAGAGGTTGCCGCCTGTAGTGCCAATGATGAACAGCAGCAGCTATTTCTTGCCCAGTTAGGGGTGGGCATATTGACTGTGAATGCCGATGAAGAGGCCGATCAGGGCCGAAGTATTTTGCAGGCCCAGACACCACTTGGCAAACTCACAACAGCGGTAAGTGATATACAGTGGTTGGCGGATAAGAAGCAGTTACTGATCACAGAAGAAGGTAACAATAAGGCCTGGTTGCACAGTTTGCGTAGTGGCCTACAGGCTTTGACGTTACCGGCATCGGATAGTGACTGGGAAATTACCAGTGTGTCCGCAGCATTTCCCGCAGATCAAGGGCTTTGGTATGCGGTTAGCGATGAAGGCGACCAGATTTTACACTTCGTTGGTAAATCCTTGCCTGCGACTAATTCTATCGACAACCATCAGGTGATCACGGCTTATGTTGCTGCTTCGGTAGAAACCGATGTAGTAAGCAGTTATGGCGATGCGGCAGATGACCCTGAAGTTTGGGTGAATGCTAACGATCCCGCACAAAGCCGAATTCTGGCAACCGACAAGCAAGCGGGTTTGATCGTTTATGATCTGCAGGGCAAGCAGCAGCAATTTATCGCCCGTGGCAAAGTGAATAATGTGGATATCCGTTATGGTGTGCAGCTAGGGGAAAAGCTGGTTGATTTAGCTATGGCTACCAATCGCAGCACTGGTGCTGTGGATATCTTTACCATTGATCCCGATACCGGTTTGGTGAAGCTGTTGAGTGCCAATGCGGTTAAAACGGATTTTGAGGATCCCTACGGTGGTTGTTTATATCAGTCACCTCAAAGCGGTGATGTGCATGTTTTTGTTAATGAAAAGAGTGGCCGTTACCAGCAGTGGCAGTTGATGCTGGAAGAGCGTCGTACTCGCGCCCGTTTGGTGCGTAGTTTTAGTCTGGAAGGTCAGCCAGAGGGTTGCGTTGCCGATGATCAACAGCAGCGCTTGTATGTTGGTCAAGAAGATTACGGTGTGTGGTCATTGGATGCTGAACCCGAAGCTAACACTGATTTAACGCTTGTAGATAATATCGAATCAGGTCGTCTGGTAGCCGATATTGAAGGCTTGAGTTTGTACCTGGGTGAAGGTGAAGAGGGGTATCTGGTTGTCTCCAGTCAGGGGGATGACAGTTATGCGTTGTATAAACGCGATAATCAGGAATTCGTCGGTCGCTTTAAAGTGACTGCCAATGCGCGTAAAGGTATCGATGGTAGCTCAGAAACCGATGGTTTGGCTGTAACCAGCGCTAACCTGGGTGGTGAGTTTGAGCGTGGGTTACTGGTTGTTCAGGATGGCCGTAATCTGATGCCGAGTCAGCGGCAGAATTTTAAGCTGGTGGCTTGGGAAGGTATTGAAGTAGCTTTGCAGTTGGAACCTGTGCAAGCTGTATCGCGGCGCTAAATTATTCTCACTATATTACTAGATGTCCGCCATTCCCGAGAAAGCGGGAATCCAGTTGGAAGTACGCGCGTATTTCATGGATTCCCGTTTTCGCGGGAATGGCATTTATAAAGCATTTTCGATCTTTTTGATGAGTGGATGTTAATAAGCGTCTGTTAATAAACGTAGATAGTTACGTCCGCCACCGAAACAACGGCAACGGCTGGTCACAAGCCTGTTGATAACCTTCACTGAAACTGTTCAGTGCCTTGGTAATCTCTGTACGATCAATCTCATCGTCCAGTTCAAAACTGTCAAACCCACAGCGCTTTAAATAAAACAACTGATCAAACAGAATATCACCACTGGCGCGTAGTTCACCGCGGAAGCCATAACGCTCCCTGAGAAGAGTCGCCATGGAAAAACCCTGACCATTACTGAACGCCGTAAAATTAATCACGATCAGATTGAAATGGCCAAGATCTTCCTGGCAGTCAATTAACTGTTGGTCCAGGTGAATAATCAGCCCCAGTGTGCGATTACTGTCTAATAACTGTGAACGGTGTGTCTGCCACAGCTCGGGTAGTAATAATATGCCGCCTTCTATACTGGACAGTTCTTGATTGCCATCCCAGAGATGCCAATTGTCGTCGACGATACGGCCGGTTCTAGCGAATACTGGCATAGGCCTGCTCCTTAAATGCTGCCATTCCAATACGTTCTAACGTGTTTAAGAAGTGCTCACCTTCGATACGTAACGCGACAAAGGTCTTTAATATTGATTGAATAACCGAGGGGATTTGCTGGCGCGAGAAAGCGGGGCCCAGCACCTTACCGATTGCGGCAGGTTGATTAAGGCGGCCTTCACTGCCTCCCAGGGTTACCTGATAAAACTCTTCACCTTTTTTATCCACACCCAGAATGCCGATATTGCCAGTATGATGGTGGGCGCAGGCATTCATGCAGCCGGAAATGTTCAGGGACAGTTCGCCGAGATCATAAACATAATCCAGATCGTCAAAATGTTGCTGAATAACATTGGCGACAGGAATGGATTTGGCATTCGCCAGCGCACAAAAGTCGCCGCCGGGGCAGCAGATAATGTCGGTCAGGGTATTGATGTTGGGGCTCACCAGCCCGTGATTACGTGCGGCTTGCCAGCACTCATAGAGTTTGTCGATGCGAACATCGGCCAGTACAATATTTTGCTGGTGAGTTGTGCGTACTTCACCATAGCTATAACGGTCTGCCAGGTTGGCGACGGCTTCCAGTTGTTCATCGGTAATATCACCCGGCGCTTTGCCCGGTGTTTTTAAGGATAGGACAGCGGCACAGTAGCCTGGAGATTTGTGCGAGCGCACATTGTGCATCAACCAGTGTTTGAACTGTGGTTGTTTATTTTGCCCCAACTCGCTTATGGACAAAGGTTTATCAAAGCTTTGATATTTTGGCTGACTGAAATGCTGTTTGGCCAGCTCGATATCCTGATCCCGTAAGGGGGAATAGTTGTCTTTGATCGCCAGCCACTCCACTTCCACCGCTTTGCGAAACTCTTCAACACCCATGGCTTTAACCAGAATCTTGATACGAGCCTTGTATTTGTTATCCCGGCGCCCCAAGCGATTATAAATGCGTAGAATGGCACACAGATAAGAGAGTAAATAACGCTGCGGTAAGAAATCACGAATACGCGGCGCAATAATCGGCGTTCTACCCTGACCACCGCCAACAAATACCTGAAAGCCCATCTCACCTTTGTCGTTATGGGTTAGGCGCAAACCTATATCGTGAAATTGCAGGGCTGCGCGATCATCAATAGAACCGGTAATGGCAATTTTGAATTTACGCGGCAGGAAGGCAAATTCAGGATGCAGGGTTGACCATTGACGAACCATTTCACAGTAGGGGCGCGGGTCAGCGACTTCGTCATCGGCAATAGCGGCAAACGCATCGGAGGTCACGTTGCGGATACAGTTCCCGCTGGTTTGGATGGAGTGCATTTCCACTTCCGCCAGCTCTGCCAGAATATTCGGTACGGCCTCCAGTTGCGGCCAGTTAAACTGAATATTCTGTCGTGTGGTGATGTGGCAGTAACCTTTATCGTACCGACGGCAGATATCCGCCAGCTTGCGCAGCTGATCGGAAGACAGCATGCCGTAAGGCACCGCAACCCGCAGCATCGGTGCCAGCCGTTGAATATACAGGCCGTTTTGCAAGCGCAGCGGCAGAAAAGCTTCCTCGGATAATTTACCGTCGAGATAGCGTTGGGTTTGCTCGCGGAATTGTTGCACCCGTTCGCGCAGTAATTGTTTATCGTAATGATCGTATTGGTACATGGCTATCTCTTAATCTGTTCCAGGTAGTGGAGCTAAAAAGCGAGTTATCTGTTGGGCGCTAATGTTGGGTTGCTGTAGCGACGTGACAACCACGGAGAAGGTGTCATTGGTGCGCTCTACCTTGTCTCGGGGAATACTGACGCGAATGGGCACAGCGAGTACTTCACTTTCTTCCAGTACGACTTTGCGCATGCCTTTAAAAACATAGGCAGGGTTACCTTCCAGGCTGATCTGGTAGCTCTGCTGGCCACGATCCATATTGTTAATTTTTACCGTGTATACGTTTTCAACACGCTGGTTAGCCAAGTGGAATAAATGACTGCCACGATCGCGCACCACATCGACGCTGAGTGGCGTGCGGCTGGCGGTCATGCCTATGAACAAACCGGTAATAATCACTGAAGACAGCAGGTAGCCGATAAAGCGGGGGCGCCAGATATGTTTCTTGCCGCCGTTAATAATGTCCTGGGTGGTAAAACGGATTAGGCCTCTGGCATATCCCATCTTGTCCATCACATTGTCACAGGCATCAATACATAAACCGCAGTCGATACATTCGGCTTGCAGGCCATCGCGAATATCGATATCCACCGGACACACCTGTATGCACCAGTTGCAATCAATACAGTCGCCGAGTCCCTGGGATTGGTAATCACTACTAGCTTTACGTGGCCCACGGTTTTCACCGCGCAGATGGTCATAGGTCACCAGCATGGTATGGTCGTCATACATTACCGACTGGAAGCGTGCGTAGGGGCACATATATTTACATACCTGCTCGCGCAGCCAGCCGGCGTTGAGGTAAGTAAACAGCAAGAAAAAGGCGACCCAGAAATAAGTCTCACCTGATGCTTTCAGGGTCGCAAAGTCCACAACCAGTTCACGAATACCGTAAAAGTAACCGACAAAGGTCAGGCCGGTAACCAGGGCTATCAGCAACCAGATACTGTGTTTGGCAGATTTGCGCCACAGTTTATTAAAGCCCTGTTTATCCAGGCTCCAGGGTTGCTGGTCGAGTTTGATGCGCTGGTTTCTGTCTCCCTCGCACTTATCTTCAGCCCAGATATACATCAGTGTCCAAACGGTTTGCGGGCAGGTAAAGCCGCACCATACCCGTCCCACCAACACTGTCACGGTAAACAATAAAAACGCTGCGATCATTAACAACCAGGCCAGTAAAATGCCGTCCTGGGGCCAGAAGGTCATCCAAAAGATATGAAACTTTTGGGCGCTCAGGTCGAACAGCATGGCTGGTCGGTTATCGATTTGAATCCAGGGAATCAGTAAAAAAGCAGCCAGCAGGGGAATGCCGGTATAGCGGCGCAGGCGTTGGTAAAAGCCTTTTACGCGGCGGGTATAAATTTTGTCGGCAGCTTGGTAGCGATCAACATAACGGACTGATGAATCAGAGCTACTGGCGATAATGTCGGGCATTTAGCCCTCCTTAACTTCACGGCGCATTGTGTAATTTGAATGTAAAAAGAGTGTGAGTAGCCCGACTTCTCTTTAACTAAGTGGCCTACTCACACTGAAGGCGCTGATGTGGCGAACGGGGACGAGCTACCAGCATCAGGGCGTTTGGATGTTCAGTGTAGGTAAGGTAGGGTTATGGGTACAGATTCAAAAAATGTTATATTTTAAGGTTCAGATAGAGGCTATCTGTAACTGTTACTATGATTTTTGTGGAAACTGTACCCATATGACTGAATACCGCTATGAGCAACTGGAGCAGCGCCTGCGCGAGCAGATACGTATAGGTCAATTGGCCGCGGGAGAGCGTATGCCTTCTGTGCGGCAGCTAAGTCGTGATGCCACCTTGTCCAAGTCCACCGTGCTTACCGCCTATGCGCGGTTGGAGGCCGAAGGCCTGATAGAGGCCCGGCCTCGCTCCGGTTATTTTGTTGCAGCACCGGCTCAGTCTACGTCTGCACTAACCAAGCCGGCGACCAGTGAGCCCTCTATTCAGCCTGTACCGGTATCGGTGGGGCAGGTGCTGGTAGATATTATGGAAAAGGGCACCGCGTTTGATTTACTCCCTCCGCCACCTAAACCGGTTCACGATAGTAATGAGCCCTTGCGCCGTTGCCTGGCCAGAGCTCTGCGTCGCCAGTCGCGCCTGGAGCAGGAATACTACGATGAGCCACAGGGTTTGTTGATGTTACGCGAGCAGCTAAGCCATCGTTTGGCCCATGGTGGTAGCCAGGTAAATGCCAGTGAGCTGGTCGTGACTTCTGGCTGCCAACACGCATTGTTATTGGCATTGATGGCAACAACGCAACCCGGCGATGTCGTCGCTATTGAGTCACCGGGTTTTTATGGCGCATTTCAATTACTGGAGGCGCTAGGATTGCAGGCCTTGGAACTACCTTGTTCAGTGGATACCGGCATCAGCCCCGATGCCCTGGCGTTGGCCTTGCAGCACTGGCCGGTAAAAGCCCTGATGCTGTCACCGAGTTATTCGACACCGACGGGCGCCTGTATGCCGGAAGCCAGTAAATTGAAAATTTTGTCGCTGGCCAAAACACACGGTGTAGCCATTATCGAAGATGATATTTACGGCGAGCTTCCGTTTGGTTTGCAGCGTCCGCGTACGTTGCATTCCTACGATGACAGTGGCTCGGTATTATTGTGCTCGTCGTTTTCAAAATGCCTGTCACGGGATTTGCGCGTGGGTTGGATTGCCCCGGGTAAATATCTGGAAAAAGTAAAACGATTAAAAGTCGTAACCTCATTAGCCAGTAGTGCTACTGCACAACAGGGCGCCAGTGAATACCTGGCCGATGGCGCCTATGATCGTTATCTGCGCCAACGGCGTCAGCAATTCAGACGGCAGTGTGACCAATTACAGGAGTTAATTGTCGAGCATTTGCCGATGGCGACGGCGTGCAGTTATCCACAAGGTGGTCTGGCGCTGTGGTTAGAATTACCGGAAAGTGTGGATACCTTGCAGCTGTTTCATTTGGCCAGGCAGCAGGGGATCACCATTACTCCCGGACGTTTGTTTACCGCTCAGGAGCGTTACCATCATTTTTTACGTTTGAGTTTTGCCCAACCATGGACGCAAGAACGACAAAGCGCGTTGCAGTCGTTAGGAAAAATGATTGCCAATACTATCTAAGGGCTGTTATAAAACTTTGGAATGGTTTTTCTAATAATAAGCAATAAGGATATGTTATGGGTTACACAACAAAAGTTTCACAAATCGCCCTGGCAGGTGTATTAGGGGGTAGTTTACTGCTAGTTGGTTGTGGCCAGGAGTCGGCGCAAAAAACGGCAACAACGCCACAGCAGACAACAGAAACTGTCACTGAAAACACGCTTCATGACAATACGGAAAAACAGGCGCCAGCTTACCATGTTTCTATTACGCTGGGTGATACTGCGACCTTAACCACGCTGTTCAGTTATCCCAATGCCAATAATGGCGAAACACTGGAACAAACCATCGAGCACTATCTGACTCAGCGTGTACAACGCGATTTGATTACTAATGGTAGTGTTGATGTCACTGTGGCTAACGATACTTACACAGCGACTATTTCCGGTGATACTGAATCCGTTAATGATTATCAGGGCCAGATCACCACCTTTTTACAAAACGGTACCCTGGCGGCCAAAGCCGTTACCGAGCTAAAAGCTGCGGGTAAATGGAATGACGATGAATGGCGTATGTTCCTGCCGTTGGGGTTGTCCATTGTTAATCAGCGCTCCGTACAGTTGTTACATTTTCCACCTGATTACTCGCTACCGGATCAGGATTACCTGAATTCCAAAACCAGCCAGCGCTGGGAAAAACTGTTAGAACTTAATAGTGTCGCCAGTGAAGATGTCACCTTGTATGAGAGCATTTTGGATGTTGCGCCTATTGCTGCACCTGCCAGTGCCGGTAGTTCGTTAAAAGATACTTACAGTTACTTCGAGCCTTATGTATTACAACAACTGCCTTTGTTACTGGATGTGGATGAAGGTAAAAGTGCATTGCCAATTGTGGCTTACGGTGGCCCGGTTCGCTCCTGGGTGTCTGAGTACTACAAGCTGCAGGACTTTGGGGTAAACTCCTATAACACCATTTCCATTACCGATTCAGAAACCGCGCCGATTCTGGGAGCTAACCACCCAAGTTATATTTGGTATGCCAAGGAAGATGGTCGCGATGCGGCGATGAAAGTCATGGAGCAGGATTTGGTGTCTGCCTGTTGGCAAGCCAGTATGGGCGCTAACCCGGGGCAGCACGGTGATCAGGTGTTGCAGGATTGCACTACCTATTGGCAAGGGAAACCTATGACGGTTTGTGTGAATATGGAAATTCAGGCATACGATAAAACCGAAGCGGAAGCTAAGGTTCTTTGTGAAAAGGATATGCCAACGCCGAAAGCTGAGGTTGCTATAAACTAGATCGTGGCGCTTATGACCCGTTATTGCCTTCCAAGACACGCTTTCCGGCATCCACTCTCGTTTACAGGCAGCGCTCTGCGTCGGCGTCCTGCCTCCGAAGGTCTTGAAAGGCAATAACGGGCCACAAGCTTAAGGCCCGCCAACAGTTTTCTTAAAAATCTTTTTATTATTTAGATCAGATTACTTATACACTTTACTGGATCCAGATTTATCCAGCGGATTAACCAGCTTACGACACTGATGACAATATTTACTGATAATCGCCAAAGCTTTTTCCGGCATTAGTGGTTTCAGTAAATATTCATTCATACCTGCGTCCAGACATTCGGCTTTATCCTTCAATGACACGCTTGCCGTCAGCGCAATAATCGGCAGTGAATCCCAGTACGGTTGGTTGCGAATTTCTTTGGTGGCCTCCACTCCATCCATATTGGGCATATGTCGATCCATAAAGATAAGATCTACTTCATGGTTTTCCAGGTAGTCGAGTGCCTCAACACCGTCGCGTACTTCGATAGTGTTGCAGCCCATATCCGTTAACAAGCGCGATAGGGCAAGGGAATTGATCTCGTTATCTTCAACAATCATCACGCGGGCATTGTATTGGTATTCTGCATCGTCCTGTTCTGCCTGGGCTTTGTCGCCTTGCGAAGCGATAGGTAAATCTATTTCAATGCGCGCGGTTGTACCGACGCCGTATTTGCTGGTGAGTTCCAATCGTCCATCCATTAACTGCACTAGCTGTTGGGAGATGGATAAGCCTAAACCGGTGCCACCGTATTTTTGTTGAATATCGGCATCCGCCTGGATGAATTGTTCGTACACTGTGCGCAGGCGTTTTTCTTCAATACCAATGCCGCTGTCTTTGATTTCTATCACCAGGCTGGCGGTGTTGTGATTAATCAATTTACCGGTAACTGTAATCCACACACCACCTTCTTCGGTAAACTTCACCGCATTACCAATTAAGTTACTGAGCACCTGCCGCAGGCGTACAGAATCACCCACAAAGTGTTCTGGAATATCCAGGCTGTAATCCTGCTTCAGGGTAAGCTGGCGGCGATGGGTTTCAATATGGAACAGCTCCAGGAGTTCATTAATCAGAGATTTGAGGTTAAAAGGTTTTTCAATAAGCTCGACTTTATGGGCTTCAATTTTAGAGAAATCGAGAATGTCGTTAATGATATTGAGCAGCGCATTACCGGCACTGAGCAGGGATTTGATATAGCGCTGCTGTGTTGTATCGAGGCGTGTTCGCTCCAGCAGTAATCCCATGCCCAACATGCCACTGAGCGGTGTACGAATTTCGTGGCTCATTTTAGCCAGGAAATTCTGTTTCGCCTGTTCAGAGCTTTGGGCAATATCGCGGTCGAGTTCCGCCTGGCGGGCGCGTCGCTGCCAGCGCCAGTAGGTAACCAGCAGAATAATGATGAGTGCAGCATAGGCGGCATAGGCCCAGGCACTTAACCACCAGGGTGGCAGAATACGAATATTCAGGGTGGCCGGTGTTTCATTCCAGATGCCGTCGTTATTAGTGCCTTTCACATGGAAGGTATAGTTACCAGGGGATATCTGGTGATACACCACATGACGGCGAGGGCCTTCTTGAATCCAGTTCTTGTCGACCCCTTCGAGTTGGTAACTGTAGCGATTGAGTTCACTGCGGGTGTAGTTAAGGGCTGAGAACTTCAGTTCAAACGGTTGCTCGTGATATTCCAGGGTGACGTCCGTTTGGTGTTCTAAATCAATCGTGCGGTGATTTTGCTCATTCAGAATGTGTATGTCGGTAATCACCACCGGTGGTACAAAGCGGTTGTGTTCTACCAGTTCTGGACGGAAATAAGTCAGGCCGCCAACACCACCAAAGTACAGATAACCGTTATTGCCTTTTAAATGACTGCCGGAAATAAACTCTGTCGACTGTACGCCATCGCCTTCATCGTAGCGGTATGCAGTATTTAGCGGGATGTTGTAGCGTAGCAGGCCGTCGCGGGTGCTGATCCACAGGTTGTGTAAGCTGTCTTCTTCAATGCCCAGAATGGCGGCATTCAAATAGCCGTCGGTATCCATATAGTGTTGGAAAGCGCCGGTGAGGGGATCAAATAAATTCAAACCACCGGATTCTGTTCCAATCCACAGGCGGCCATTTTCGGCCTGCTGAATGCTGTATACATGGTTGTGGCTAATACTGCGGGGATTGGCCGGGTCGTGCTGGTAGCGAATAAAGCGATTTTCTTCCGGGATAAATTGTTGCAAGCCCGCTGAAGCCGTGCCAATCCAAATTCGTTGCTGATTGTCTTCAAATAATACCTGGATATAGTTATCGCCAATGGAGTCCGGATTATTGGGATCAAAAGTATGATGGGTAAAGCTATCGGTCTCTGGGTGGAACTGGTTTAAACCGCCTTGCCAGGTCGCCAGCCAAATACGCTGCTTACTGTCCTGCAGTATGTCAAACACACTGTTGTCGTTAATCGCCTGCGGATTATTAGAATCCTGCTGGTAACGGGTAAAGGTTTCCGTTTCAGGATTAAAGCGGTTGAGGCCACCGGAGTAGGTACCTATCAATAGTTCGCCCGTGTAAATGGGGGTTACACACATGGCGTGGTTGTTACTGATGGAGGTAGGGTCTTTGGGGTTATGCAGGTAGTGAGTGCTCTGGTTATCTTTTAGCGATAAGCGATTGAGGCCACCGGCATCACTGGCTACCCACAAAGTTTGGTCTGGCGCTTCGTAAATATCGTTAGCGGTACTGTTGGCAAGAGCCAGGTCGGTATTGTTGTTGCTGATCAGCTGAAACTTATTGCTCTTTTCGTCGAGTTTATAGATGCCACCGTAATAGGTGCCCACCCAGATAATGCCGGCGTCATCCTCATAAATGTTTTTGATTTCCCGAGTGGCCAGGTAGTGGTGAAATTCACCGCTTACCGCATCCAATAAATTCAGGCCGCCATTGGTGCCTACCCATAACCGGCCGCGGCTGTCTTCCATGAGTGTCCAGACAAAATCATTGCTCAGGCTTTTGGGATTATCGGGATTGTGACGGAAATGAATAAAATGGCCGTTATTCGAATCCAGCTTGTTTAAACCTGTACCAAAGGTGGCAGCCCAGATGGTGCCATTGGAATCTTCGATCACATCCCAGACATTGTTACCGGAAAGGCTGTTGGGGTCGTCGGCGTTGTGGCGGAAGTGTTGCCAACTGCGGGTGGTTTGGTTGAATCGGGCCAGGCCTTCATTAGCTGAGGCGATCCAGATATTGTTGTCGTGATCCTCCACTACCGACCAGGCTGAACCGGAGACATCCTGACTGTAGTGGGTGAATGTTTTTTCCTGCTGATTATAAAAGTGCAAACCGCCATCGAGGCTGGCCACCCACAGGCCTGGGCCGCGTGTGGTGTTACGACTGACTTTAAGATCGACGATGACTTTCGGGCCATCATTAAGCGGGCTAAATTTTCCTTCGCTGTCGCGCTCTATCAGTCCTCCCCCTTGTGTGCCCAGCCATAGCCTGTTGTCGGTATCGTGCACAATGGACCAGATAAAGTTGCTCGATAGGCCCTGCTCAATCATATAGTGGCGGAAGTCATAGCCGTCGAAGCGGTTGAGACCATTGCGGGTACCAAACCACATAAACCCGGTGTCGTCCTGGGAAATGGCAAAAACGGTACTTTGGCTGAGGCCTTGCTTTAAGGTGATTTGCTCGAGGGTATTTTGGGCCAGCGCCGGTGTTGTGCTGCTTAGGGCGAGGGTGGCTGTAACTAAGGCTAGAGACTGTTTAAGCGTGGAATGGATATGGCGTGCAATTGAAAAAAGCCTCGTCGCTGAGGCCGCGGTCCTTCGGGTTAAGCGCATAGTAAATCCGTAACAGCGGTAAAAATGGCTATCTGGTCATCTTACCTCTAATCATAGGAGTAAGAGCCATAAAGTTACAGACTTTTAACGGCCGATAGCGCTGTAGATTTACGGTGTTTGATGATCGAATCTGCCATTCATCAGAAAAAACGTCGCCTGTGAGATTACTTCATCGTTGTTCATCATAAAGGTGTGAGTTGTCGGCAGGCTAATAAAATCAGTCATACCCTCCACCTTGGTACTGATAACGGATACCTTGCCGTCGTTGGGACCTGGCAGATACTGCGACAGCAGAGGGTTCATGGTATCGGTTCCGGCAATCACGCCGAGTTCAAAATTCACTGGGCCAAGTTGGCGGGGAATGCTGTTGGCATCGGTGCCTAGTTGGTTACCTGCCGGGCCATTCCAAAGCTCATAGCCTGGGATGTCCTTCAGGTTATCGACAATCTCGCTGCCCTGGTTGGGAGGGCCCAACATAACCACACGACCCAGTTCTGGATTGTTGGCGGGCCAGGCTGAGCTGGCCAGGTATTGGCGAACCAAAATACCTCCCAGGGAGTGGGTGACAAAATGGATTCGGTGAGCGTCCTGCTGGTTGCAACGCTCGATACCTTCATTGATGGCCATAGGTGCAAGTTCGGCAATGGTGTGATCACGAGAGGGGTAGTTGATATTGGCCACCGCGTAACCGGCTTGCACGAGATGTTGCGCCATTTCATCCATGGAATGGGAGGTGCGAGCAAGGCCGTGCAAAAGTACTACACATTCAATCGCATAGGCGGCGGGGGCACTATGCCACATCAGGAGGCATAGCATGGCTGTGGATAGATTTCGTGCGCGCATAATCATCCTTCTACTCTAATAGGTTTTCTCCAATACACCCGCCATGGCCTGACACGCTGCAGAGAGTGGATAGCGGCGGCGGGTAATCAGCCCCACTTGCTGTTGAATGGTCGGTTCCACCAAGGTGCGACAGTGGGCCCCTAATTCCTGCATTTGTTGCTCACATAACGCTGGCACAATACTGACCCCCAGGCCATTGGCTACCATACGGCCGATAGTGGCTAGCTGATGCGCCTCAAAGGCTGGATTGAATGTAAGTCCTTGCTCACTGACTCGTTCGCGGATCAGTTGGCGCAGGCGCGAAGACTGCTGCAAGGTAATAAAGTCAGATGCCATTAGGCTTTTGGCATCAACCTGATCATGGGCCAGCAGTGGGTGGTTGCCGGGTAAGACAGCAATAAAGCGGTCTTCAAACAGCGGGGTAAAACTCAGGTCTTCACTGTCACCGGGATCAAAACTGATTCCCAACTCAACCCGTCCCTGGCGCACCATGGTGACCACTTCTTCAGCAATCACATCGTGCAGGGTGATGCGTACCTCCGGATAGTTGTTGCGGTATTCCCGCATGGCCAGTGGCAGCAGGTTACTGGCAAAGGAGGGCATGGCGGCAATGGAGATCTTGCCGTAGCGCAGTTCAAAGCGATTGTTTAGATCTTCCAGGGCATCATCCCAATCGTTCAGCAGGCGTTGGGCGACAGGCAGAAAGGCCTCGCCCTCCGGGGTCAGGGCAAAGGTGCGGGTGGTACGTACCAGCAACTGGCCGCCGACTGTCTCTTCCAGATTCTTAATGGCGCTGCTCAAGGCCGGTTGCGACAGGTGAATAGACGCGGCGGCCTCGGCGAAGCTGCGAGACTGGGCAATGGCAACAAAGGCACGGACTTGCTTCAGGGTGACGTTCATCGACCTATTATTCCATAAAATGGATTAATTCTTCTATTTTTTTCATTTGATAAATATAAGCGGCCGACGCATTCTGGTTCCATACTCAATATAAAGAGCGATAAAGAGGAAGTGAGCCCATGTCTGGTTTTGACAAAGTGGTTGGGAGTTACGAAGAGGCAATGGCTGGTCTGGAAGACGATATGACCATCATTGCTGGGGGCTTTGGCCTCTGCGGTATTCCTGAAAATCTGATTACCGAAATTAAACGCAAAGGCACCAAAGGCCTGACGATTGTTTCCAATAACTGTGGTGTCGATGGCTTTGGTCTGGGCATCCTGCTGGAAGACAAGCAGATCAAAAAGATGGTGTCTTCCTACGTGGGTGAGAACCAGCTGTTTATGGAACAACTGTTGAGCGGCGAGCTGGAAGTGGACCTGACCCCTCAGGGCACCCTGGCCGAGAAGATGCGTGCCGGTGGTGCGGGTATTCCGGCGTTCTATACGGCAACTGGTTACGGTACTGCTGTAGGTGAGGGCAAAGACGTTAAAGAATTTGATGGCCGTAAGTACATTCTCGAAGAATCCATCACCGGTGACTTCGCGATTGTGAAAGCCTGGAAGGCCGACCGCTACGGTAACCTGGTTTATCGTCATACGGCGCAGAACTTTAACCCGATGGCGGCCACCGCCGGCAAGATCACCGTGGTGGAAGTGGAAGAAATCGTCGAGCCAGGTGAGCTGGATCCAACCCAGATCCACACCCCGGGTATTTATGTCGATCGCCTGATTCAGGGCACTTTCGAAAAACGTATTGAACAGCGCACTGTGCGCGAAGTTTAAGGAGGCACACCATGTCATTAAGTCGTGAACAATTAGCCATGCGTGTTGCCCGTGAGCTGCAAGACGGTTACTACGTGAACCTGGGTATTGGTATTCCTACCCTGGTTGCCAACTATGTACCGGAAGGCATGGAAGTGATGCTGCAATCGGAAAATGGTCTGCTGGGTATGGGGCCTTTCCCTACCGAGGACGAAATCGATGCGGATATGATCAATGCCGGTAAACAAACCGTCACCACGGTTACCGGTGCGTCTATTTTCTCGTCGGCTGAATCCTTTGCCATGATCCGCGGTGGCCATGTGGACCTGACGGTACTGGGCGCCTTTGAAGTGGATGTTATGGGCAATATTGCCTCCTATATGATCCCCGGCAAGCTGGTAAAAGGTATGGGTGGTGCGATGGACCTAGTGGCCGGTGCCGATAATATTATCGTTACCATGACCCACGCTTCTAAAAATGGCGATTCTAAATTGTTGCCGCAGTGTACCCTGCCGCTGACGGGTGCCAGTTGTATCAAGAAGGTGGTAACCGATCTGGCCTATGTGGAAATTGCCGATGGTAAATTCTGGTTGAAAGAGCGCGCGCCTGGTATTTCTGTGGATGAAATCGTCCAGAAAACCGCCGGTGAGCTGGTAGTGCCTGAAGTCGTCCCTGAAATGGAGTTTTGATTCGGACCGCCTGGGGCCGCGATTGAAACACTGCACCCCATTTGAGTGGACGCATTAATTTCCCTTCGAGGTAGCTTGTAGTCTTTTTAAATATCAGTCCGTAAGACTGAGCTTGTGCACAGGGGAGCCTATCCAGGCTCCCCTTTTTTTATGGGCTTTTTTTATAGAAGAAAGACCGTTACGCTAAGGTCTCAGCGTAAGGATATTGATATGGATTACCAACAAGCACGCGATTACTTCCTCTCCAAACCCGAAGCCTGGGAGGACTTTCCTTTTTACCCCGATGTGGCAGTCTTTAAAGTCAAAGACAAAATGTTCGCCACCCTGAGTGAAGAGAAAGGCGTTGTGCGGACAAACCTCAAGTGTGACCCCGAGCAGGCCGAAGTCTTGCGTATGCTGTTTGAAGGCGTAAAGCCTGGTTACCATATGAACAAACGCCATTGGAATACCGTATTGCTTGACGGTACCGTCCCCGATGGTGAAATCCGGCGGATGATAGACCATTCCTACAGCTTGGTATTTAAAGGACTGAAGAAGTCCGAACGTCATGCCATGGAATTGTTGTATTCAGCCGATAGCTTGCACGGTGATTCAGGCGACAATCGCTAGCGCCTCTATATAGATAAGCCGCTAATCTCAGCTATAGTTGTGAAAGCACTCCTCCTCTTAAGCAATTGAGGTTTCCATGACTCGACTACATAAAAACACGCTGTGGGGCTTGGCTGCCTGCGTAGGAATACTTGTTTCACTTCAGCTATCTTTGCAGCTCCAGGCTGCTGAACAGGTTAAGTGGAATCAGGAAAAACTCAAAAGCATTCTCTTAACAGAGGTGGCTCGCCTGGGGCGTGTGGCGTCCAATGAGGTATTGGTTAATGCCGTTGCTAAGCAGAACGCTGAAAAGCTTACCCTGGAGACGATTACGGCCCGAGACAAAACCTGGACCACTACCGATAGCAGTGACAGTTTTAAGCAAGCCATGCTGGCAAGCGAAGCCGGTACTTTTTTACAAAACCTGATTAGCTCTACGGGCAGTTATACAGAGGCTTTTATTACCGATAATCAGGGCGCCAATGTGGCGACTTATCCTTTAACATCTGATTACTGGCAAGGTGATGAAGATAAGTTTATTAAAGCGTTTAGCGGAAAAACGGGAAACGTCTATATCGGTAATATGGAATGGGATGAAAGCAGCCAGTTTAATGCGGTGCAAATTTCTGTACCGGTACTTGAAAACGGCGACGCAATAGGTGTGATGGTGGTGGGGGTGAAGTTAAGTCACGTATTGGCCAAGCAATTGGAAGAGCTTTTGTAAGATGATAGCCTATGATTTCCGGTAAGCCGTTGGTGGTTTGCCAGTCCATTTCTTAAACGCGCGATAAAAACTGGAGGCTTCACTAAAGCCCAGCTTTTCGGCAATGTCTTCCTGCATCAGATCGGAGTTTTCCAAATAGGAAATTGCCATATCTTTACGCACATCATCAAAAATTTCCTGGAAAGAGGTATTCAGCTCTTTCAGGATTCTGCGCATATTACGTTCGCTTAGTCCTAGTTCTTCGGCGATATCTTTGGCGGTCGGGAAGTTATCTTCATCACGCAGGAATATTAACTGGATCTTATTGATTAAACTGCGCTGGCTATCTTGCCGGGTCAGCATGTCGTCACACAGTTTAATGGCGAGCTCTGCCGTGACCTGGTTTGCTGCCGGGTTGGGTACATCCAGTGCCTTGGCTGACATAATGGCTTTGTTGCTCTCGGCGTCGAAGAACAGGGGGCATTGAAAGTAGCCGTGATACTCCTGTACATAATCCGGTTCTGGATAGGCAAAATGCATTTCAAGCGGCTTGGTTTCGATTTGGCCTTCCCGACGGCTTAAATTAACAAAACACATCAGTGCTTCTTCAGCAAGGAATCGATACAGCTCAGGAGGTACTGGATGGATGGGGTTGGATTCGTAAATGACTTGCTCTTCAGCCAAGGATAATTCTATCGTAGCGAGATTGGTTGTCGTTTGACCATAAGCCTGGGTAATGCGCAAGGCATCCTTTGCATCACTGCAACAAGAAAGAGCGTAACCTAAAATCCCCAAATCATTTAACTTTTCAAGACTGCCAACTTTAAGTCCAAAGGCTGGATCGCCGCTGAGCTTTAAGGCATTGGCGATAATGACCATGCTTTGATCAAATGAGATCAAGGTATCCTGGTGGGCCAAGTCTTCAGCACTAACCTCTGACCCTTTGGTCAAGGAATCAATAGGGATTCCCTCTGACTGCAAAATATTCTTGATCAACTGAAAAAGGTAAACCGGGATTACCTTATCCTGGCGGGCAAAAGGCGCTAGGGGCTGTCGTAAATTCTCTCTCATCACCTGGTCTAAATAGCCTGTAAATCGTTTGCCGAATATGTCGTGGGTTGGCCGTATTGGTGGTTTTGAGGGCTTGCTAATTCTCTTAAAGTTTTTCTTAGGTGGAAGTAAGCCCGCTCGCCCGAGTATATACGACTTACCGACTACCTACCAAATTATAAAAATATCAAGAAAAACAATAGGTTAAGAGTATGAGAGCAATTAACAAAAAATCCGGTAATACCGCGCTCCCCTGGCACAAGTATCGTACCCAACTGTTGCCACTGGCTATCGCCAGTATCTGCAGTAGTTCTGCTGTAGCGGCTGATTATACCCTGGAAGAAATTGTAGTCACGGCCCAGAAGCGTGCGGAAAGCGTGCAGGATGTGCCGATTTCCATCAGTGCCATGTCGGCAGATTTTGTTGGTAAAGTCGGTGCCCAAAGTATTGATGATTTGGGGATTCATACCCCAGGTCTGGAAACACGCGTTACCCAGGCTACCCAGCCGCGTTTTAGTATTCGCGGTATTTCTACCAATGACTTCGGTATCGGAGCCGACCCAGCGGTCGCGGTGTATGTCGATGGAGTTTACTCCGGTCGCTCCGGTGCTTCCATGACGGCGTTTCAGGATCTTGAGCGTGTCGAGGTGTTGAAAGGACCGCAGGGCACCCTGTTTGGTAAAAATGCCGCGGCAGGTGCTATCCACCTGATTTCCAACAAGCCTACTCAAGACGTTGAAGGTAGTGCAAAAGTCTCTTTAGGTAATTTTGGTAAACGTAAAGTAGAGGCTATGGCGAATGTGCCTTTAAGCGATTCCCTGGCGCTGCGTGTTAACGTGTTGGATAACCACTCTGATGGTTATTACGAAGAAGCTCGATCCGGTAAAGATCTGACCGCTGAAAATAATGGTGGAGCTCGCGCCATGTTGTCCTGGCAGGCAACGGAAGATACTGATGTGCTGTTCCAGATTGACTATGTCAATGTGGATCAGAGTGCAGCAGTAGGCCCATCAAGCGCAACCCACAGTGATATTTATGATGACGATGTCGCTCTGGATGCTGATTCGAAAGAAGCACTGGAGTTGTGGGGCGGTAGCATGACCATTGAGTCTGACTTCGATCCGCTTACCTTTACGTCGATTACTTCAATCAAGCGTTTTGAAAGTAACAACCTGCGCGATGAAGATGGTACCGATCAATTCTTCCCTGGTGTTGGCGGTATTATGTTTCATACTGAAAACATCGAAGAAAATACTTCTTTCAGTCAAGAATTTCGTCTGAGCTCTCAGAGCGATGAAACCCTGCGTTGGACTTTGGGGGCTATGTACTCAAGAGAGCATGGTAAGCAGGATACAGTTGTTCAGTTCTCAACGGACGTCGTTAATGCTGTCACCGGCGGTCTGATCTTTGGTGTTCTACCTGGTGGTCAGGTTTATGAAGAAGTCGCTAGTGGTGATCTAGAGAGTACCAGCGCCGCTGTTTACGGTGATATGACGTATACCCTGACAGAAGAGCTGAGCGTTACCGCCGGTATCCGCTATACCCGCGATGAAAAAGACTATGAGCTGACCGCACTTGGGCCAACGGTTGCGGGTGTGTCTTTAGGCTCACCTGTTGGTGTTGTGTTTACCGATGTTGTTGATGGCTATGATCAGGATAAGACCTGGAGCAATGTCAGCTACCGTCTGGTTTTTGATTATGCCTTTGCTGAAGATGCCATGGCTTATTTAAGTTATGCCACCGGTTATAAATCAGGCGGTTTTAACTCCACCCAAGTGGGCGAGCCGGTAGATGAAGAAACCGTCACCAACCTTGAACTGGGTTTGAAGAGTACCTGGATGGATTCCCGCTTGCGCTTTAATGCAGCGGTTTACTCTTATGAGTATGAGGATCTTCAGGAATATGACCAATTTGACGGCCCTGGTGGGCTGCCGGTTTTGGCTATTCGAAACCAGGATGCCGAAGGTACTGGCTTTGAAATGGATATCACTTGGGCCGCTACTGAAAACCTGACCTTAAGTGCTAACTACAATTATTTGGATACAGAAATTACTGAGTATCCGCTGCTGCCAGGTGAAGGGGCTGCAGATGATCGTAAAGGCAAGTCTTTACCAAATGCAGCCGATGAAACCTTTGGCATTAGTGCTGAATACGTGATGACTGTTGGCAGTTTGGGAGATGTAACCTTCCGCACGGACTACAGTTATGTGGGAGAGCGTGATGGTGCCACTGCGGCAGTTGATCCTTCAGACCCGGTTGCGGTTGCTCTTGAAAGTAAATACCTGGACGACCTCGAAGATTCCTACACAAATCTGTCTGCTCGAGTCACGTTGGAGAGTGCTGATGGCGATTGGCAGGTTTCACTGTGGGGGCAAAATATCACCGACGAAGAATATCTGATCAACTTCGATACCGGTGGTATAGGTACTTTCCCGGGTATTCGTAATACCCCAAGAATCTACGGTATCGATTTGGGTTACAACTTCTAGCATCACTCTCCACACAGTGTGCTAATTCGCTTGGGCTGCATAAGTGGCCCAAGCTTTTTTAAAGACATAAGTATTAAGGTGGCAAATATGTCTGGTAAACCTCAAAGTTCATTACGTAGAAAACTGTTATTAGGCGGTTTGGCTATGGGTACTGTTGGTGCAGCACTGATAGCGAAGCCTTCTAAGCAGGGCAAAAATCACGAGCCCTATTATCAGCAGTTAAGCGGTGCGTTAGATCGCGCGCAGCTATCGCAGCCCACCATGGTGATTGATAAGTCTATTCTGAATGAGAATATTGCGTCGCTAACATCTCATATTGGCAATCGTTTTGATTTTCGTATCGTGGCGAAATCCTTACCGTCATTACCACTGTTGGAGATGGTGATGCTGGGGGCAAATACCAACCGCTTGATGTTGTTTCATCAACCGTTTTTAACGCAGGTAGCTCGTAAATTTCCACACGCCGATGTTCTGATGGGTAAACCCCTACCCGTTCAGGCGGCACAAAACTTTTACAGCAGCCTGGATAGTCAGCCTGCATTTAACAGCAGTACCCAATTGCAGTGGTTAATCGATTCCTTACCGCGCTTGAAGCAGTACCAGGCGCTGGCCGAATCCTTAAATACACCGATGCAGATCAATATCGAGTTGGATGTTGGTTTGCACCGCGGTGGTGTGCAACAGGATCAGGAGTTGGCAGATATGCTTAAGCTGATCGAAGCTGATCCACGTTTACGCTTTTCCGGATTTATGGGCTATGAGCCGCATATTGCCAAATTACCGTTCGACAAAATTAAACTGCGCGATAAGGCGATGGGCGTTTACGCCGGGAAAATCGCTGTTGCCGAGCAGGTACTGGGCAGATCGTTGGAAGGTCTGACGTTAAATGCCGGAGGCAGCCCGACGTATCGTTTGTATAACGAAGGTAACTTCCCCCATAACGAATTGGCGGCCGGTTCCTGTTTGGTTAAACCCACGGATTTTGATTCGCCTGAATTGGTTGATCATCGTCCAGCCGCCTTTATTGCCACACCGGTACTGAAATCCCTGCAGACGACAGAGTTACCCGGTATTGATGGTCTGGGTAAGTTAATGTCCTTCTGGAACCCCAACCGCCAGCAGTCATTTTTTACCTACGGCGGTTACTGGAAAGCCAAGCCGGAGTCTCCTTCCGGTTTATCCGTTAATCCGCTCTATGGACGTTCTACTAACCAGGAAATGCTCAACGGTTCTGACAATGTTCAGTTGCAGCAGGATGACTGGGTATTCCTGCGCCCGACGCAAAGTGAATCGGTATTCCTGCAGTTTGGCGATATCGCCGTTTACGACCAGGGTGAAATTGTCGATCGCTGGCCGGTGCTGTCAGCAAATGCCTAACCAGTTAAGAAAACACGAAGTAAGAAAGAGGTTCTTGTTAATGAAGTCTTGGCCAACTGTAAAAAAGATAAGTGCGTGGTTATCCGCAAGCGTTGCGCTTGGCTGTGCCAGTGCTTATGCCGATATGACACCGCGTCAAACACAATTGCTGGTACAGAACTGTGTGCAGTGTCATTCCAACCCCCATATCGGTGCACCGCTGATGGGCGATATGCAGGTGTGGGGCGAGTTGGCCAAGGAAAAAGGTGAGGAGGGTTTATTGCACAGTGTCATTTTTGGCCTGAAAGAAATGCCACCTTTGGGCAAGTGCAGTTCCTGCAGCGAAGAGGACTTTAGAGCCATGGTCCGTTTAATGGCTAACTTACCAACACCAGAAAAGAAAGCACAAGAAGTTGTACAAGCAGGAGATGTAAAATGAATTCTCGCCGTAAATTTCTCCAGAATTCTATCACCCTGGCTGCCGGTGCTGCGGCAGCAACGTCCTTGACCGGTTGTGGTGTTGAAAATGTTGCTCTACCAAAATCGGCTGCTGAAAAGAATTTCAAGCCCGGTGGCCCGCTGCCCTGGATCAATTGGGCGGGCAATGAATCCTGTGTGCCGAGCGATAGGGCTGCACCTACTAACGAAGATGAGCTGATTAGTGTTTTGAAAGGGGCTAAAGGTCAAATTCGCCCTGTGGGTTCTGGTCATTCCTTCTCCGGTGTCGTGCCAACCGATCAAACCTTGTTAACCACTGACTTGATGCACGGTGTGATTGATCACGATCCGGAAACCTTACAGGCGGAAGTCTGGGCCGGTACTCGTATGCATAACCTGACTCCGTTGCTCGATGGTATTGGTCAGGCGTTACCTAACCAGCCGGATATGGATTATCCCTCCATCGGTGGTGCCATGGCGACTTCCGTGCATGGCACAGGTATCGATTTTGGTTCCATGTCCAGTTATGTGGCAGGCCTGACACTGGCAACCCCAGCAGGAGATTTGATCGAATGTAGCGCTGAAAAGAATGCCGACATTTTCCAGGCTGCACGCACGAATATCGGTGCTTTGGGCGTGGTTTCTCGTATGCGCTTACAAAATACCAAAGCCTTTAATATCACCGAAGTCAGCAAAATCGAATACACCAGTGACTTGCTGGAGAACCTCGATAAGCACTTCAGCGAAAACAGAAACTTCGAGTTTCTGCCTTTACCCTATACCAATTTAGCCCTATCGGTGTATACCAATGAGGCTAAACCTGGTGATAAGAGTATTGGTGAAGATGATCCAAAAGCGGTTAATCAAATCCGTGAGGCCTTTGATATGACTGCCTGGGTTCCTGTGGTAGGCACGAAACTCTATGATAAAGCGTTGCATGCGGCCATTGATATGGATGCGGTAAGTACCACCCGTACCGGCCGATCATTCCAGGTTTTCCCTCACGATCGCATTGTGCGTTTCAGTGAGATGGAATATACCGTACCTGTGGAAGTTGGTCCTGCATGTTTAAAGGAAGTCCTCGCTACCATCGAAAAGAAAAAGCTGCCGCTGTCTATGCCGCTGGAATACCGTCATATCAAGGCAGACGATATTTGGTTGTCGATGTATGAAGGCCAAGCAGGTGCTGCCATTTCCGTTCATCAGTATGCCGACTTAAAGTACAAGGAAATCTTCGCTGAGATTGAGCCGATTTTCTGGAAGTACGAAGGCCGTCCACACTGGGGCAAGATACACACCCTGGATGCCAAGCGCCTGAAGAATCTTTATCCGCGCCACTGGCAGGACTTCCAGGAAGTTCGCCGTACGTTAGACCCTCAAGGCAAGATGTTAAACACACACCTGAAGAGACTATTCGTTTAATAGACTTTCTTTTCCTGACGGATAGGCCGAGCGCTACAGTCTATCGGCCTATTCGGTCAGCGGTTCCTATTTATTTCCAAAAGCGTATGATAGCCCTACGAAACTCACACAGAGATTCATCGTATGGCTATATCAAGCAATAATAACGCCGATAGCATCACAGAATATTTTAATCTCGCCCTTACCGATGCCAGCCGCTTTCAGCTACGCTCAGGCCAAAACTATATTCGCCATGATGCAGAGGCCGGGGTGGGCTATGAGTTTCTCTGTCAGCTACAGCCGGGTATTTTGCTCAGGGTGATGGAGTTTTCACGTACCGGTCATGTCATTGGCACGGAAGATGAGGAAACCATCATCCCCGGTAAAAAGTTAATTATGTCTTTTAGGTTAGTCGGCAATAGCAAGTTTCATCTGGCCGAGAATAACACCGATGTTGTTAAATCGGCGGCCGACATAGAAAAACTTACATCGTTCGAAATGTATGAGCGAAGTATGTTGATCTCTTATTGTGAGGAGCAGGTCTGTCTCACCGATTCAGTCGAAAAAGATGAGCATTATCTTCTGGTAATGCTGATTTGTGATCTGCAGGTATTGTACAAAAAACCGTTTGGCTTGCAGGAAGAGCAACTGCCGCAGTGTATTCAATCTATTCTACAAGGTAAGCAGTACACGATTTCTGCCTTTACAATGAATGATGATATTGTACAGGCGCTGCGAATCTTGATGAATACAGATACCTCCCATCCCTGTAGTCGTGCTTTCTTACAGGCTAAAACCGTCGAGCTGATGTGTCTAGCGTTATTCAATATCGCGCAGCAGGAGAATCAGCAGGATCAGGAGTATATTTCAAACAAAGAGCGTGAACAGATGGCTGGGGCCAGTCAGTTGTTATTGCAAGGTTTACAGAGCCCGCCCAGCGTAGAGGAACTTGCCACTACCCTTGGTCTCAGTCAGAGCCGATTAAAGCGCTGTTTTAAGGCGCTTCATGGGTGCTCGATTTCGGATTATATAATGAATGCGCGTATGCAGCATGCCCGCCAATTACTGACTGAAGGACAGTTGAATGTCACGCAAGTCGCAATGGAAGTGGGCTATGAGCATGTGTGTAACTTCAGTACCACCTTCAAACGCGAGTCCGGCATTACGCCCAAAGCCTTCCAGAAGCTTGCCACTGGGCGCAAATAGGCTTTTTGTCTTCTCTTACTTGAATATCAAAAATCAAAAGTTTTATAGCCCTCGCCAAAAGAAATCCTCCCTCTCTCTTGGTAGCCTAAAAATCCCAAATAGTGCTATTGCTCGCTAGGTGGAGAGCGGCCACGGGGGAGATGAGGCTGATAAAAGAGTTTCCAAATGAGAGTGAGGTAAGTAAAGTATGAAACGAAAGGCGTTATTGATTCTGAGTGGGGCAGTACTATCGATTGTGGTATTAGGTGTGATAAATAAAACTAATATTGAGCGACTCTGGTTTGTAAAGAATTTATTTAGTGGTGCAGAGCAGTACCAGAATTTTGGTCGCCTTCATGAAATGTTCCCCGTGACCACCATGACCGCTGCGGAAGAGGTGTTTAATTTCCCCAGTGGCGAACAGCTTGAATTACCGAAACGGTTCCATTATGAAAACAGTGCAATAGATGTCGAGGCGTTTTTGGATGCAACCGACACCAGCGGTTTATTGGTGCTACAGAATGGCAAGGTAAGGTTTGAGCGCTATATGCTGACAGGTGGGCGCGATGTCAATTGGTTATCTATGTCTGTTGCCAAGAGTGTTATTGCGTCGGGGATAGGTATCGCGATAGACGAAGGCTTAATCGATATCCAAAAAAGCATGACGGATTATGTACCTGCATTAAAAGGCTCGGCTTATGATCAGGTTCGGGTAAAAGATGTTTTACAGATGTCATCCGGTGCAGCCTGGAACGAAGACTACAGTAATCCTGATTCGGAAGTGCTGAAAATGGGGTGCGTCATGGCTGCTGGCGATTCCCTGAATGATTTTGTAGCGAATATGACGCGCGAGTTTGAGCCTGGAACCGTAAATCGCTATAACTCGGGTGATACGCAAGCCTTGGGGTTGTTGTTAACTAAAGCAACAGGACGCTCAATCACGGACTACCTGACGGAAAAGTTATGGCACCCATTGGGTATGGAATCAGACGCCTACTGGTTGATTGATGATTACCAGATGGAAATGGCATTTGGCGGACTGAATGCGACAGCACGCGATTACGCAAAGATTGGCGAACTCTATCGCTTAAAAGGCAACTGGCAGGGTAAACAGATCCTATCGGCACAATGGGTTCAAGATGCCACCACTCCTGATGCCCCACATTTAATGCCCGGCGTTAATAAAGACTTTCCTTTAGGTTATGCCTATCAATGGTGGATACCAGAATCATCTGAAGGGGAATTTTCTGCAATAGGTGTATATAACCAGTTTATTTATGTGAATCCAGCTAGAGATTTGGTGATCGTAAAATTATCGGCTAACTCGGAATATGGTACGACCATGACAGAAGAGGCCAACAAAGAGTTAAGAACCCTCGAACTCTTTAGGGCGATTGCTGAGAAAGCTACCGGTGAGATTATTTAATGATGGGAGATGGGGCTCAATCTGAGCCCCACCTACTACTTTTATTCATCCGCGTTGTATCGAGGTAAATAAAGCTCCAGATAACTGGTAGCCGCTCGAAAACTTTCCTTAAAATAAAAATCCGTTATCTCGCCATGAGAGTAGTAAGACTGACTCCAAATGGCATCCACAATATCAATGGCTATTTCTAATTTCTGAATGGGCAGGTTAGGAAGGTTATCTTTGCCCCTCAGGCTTTCCATTGCACTATTGGCCAAGCGGGCAATGTTGGCTCTGTCGGCCGCGCGAACATCTTTGGATACTGATGATCCCAGAATTAATTCCAAGGCCAGTGGGTGGGCGTGATAAAACTCACGGGTTAGCTGTAGATCCCGTTCAAAATTGTCCTGCCATGCCGTAAATGTCTGATTAGATTTAGTGGCGGTGATGTCGTCAGCCATTTTATCCAGATAGCGCTGAGCCAGGGCATAGTTTATCGCTACCGCCGATGGGAAAAGTCGATAGACCGATTGGGCCTGCAGCTCCGCTTTTTCTGCCACATCATAGATGCTGAGCTCTTCAACCTCTCCCTCTTCGAGTATGGCTTCCGCGCAATCCAGAATGTGCTCAAAGCGCTCACGGCTGCGCTGTTGGGTGGGCACTTTAGGTAGACGTTTATTGATCGAGCCCGTTTCAGGCATGTTAGACCTCATTGGTTAATAGTGTGACAAATATAACATAGCTACCTGATTTCTACTGCCCTATTACTTGTTTGTACCTGTTTATCGTGATTTTTATAACGATATAGGCTTGATTAGCTCAAAAATCAAGAGTAGGCTTGCTTAAAGTGTTATAAATATAACGATTCTAAGTGATTGTTATCGATAAATATGACACTTTCCCCCAACTTAAGGGGGCATATCATATAAATATAACGATTTTTGGAGAGTACAAATGAGTCGCAATATGTTGAAAAAATCAGCATTAGCCTCTGCCATGGCCCTGGCTGCTAGCGGACAAATGGTTGCTGCAGAATCCTTCACCCTGGAAGAGATTGTAGTAACCGCTCAGAAGCGTACGGAAAGTGTGCAGGATGTACCGATTTCTATCAGTGCTATGTCGGCGGATTTCGTCGGTAAAGTAGGTGCACAAAGCATTGATGACCTGGGTATTCATACACCGGGCTTAGAAACCCGTGTTACTCAAGCGACCCAGCCACGTTTTTATATTCGCGGTATTACGACCAACGATTTTGGTATCGGCTCTGATCCAGCAGTAGCCGTGTATGTGGATGGTGTATATTCCGGTCGTTCAGGCGCATCGATGACGGCGTTCCAAGATATTGAACGGATTGAAGTTTTGAAAGGACCGCAGGGCACGCTGTTTGGTAAAAATGCAGCAGCAGGCGCGATTCATTTGATTTCCAATAAGCCTTCTCAGGATTTTGAAGGCGGTGTGAATATCACGGCGGGAAATCACGGCAAGCGTAAAATCGAAGGCATGCTTAACGTACCACTGAGTGACACCTTGGCATTACGCGTGAATGCGATGGATAACCACACCGATGGTTATCTGGACAATACGCTTACCGGTAGCGAGCTGGCTGATGAAAATAACGGTGGTGCCCGTGCGATGTTATCTTGGCAGGCGACCGAAGATACCGATGTGCTATTCCAGATTGATTATGCCAACGTTGATCAGAGTGCTGCGGTAGACGTGTCTGCGATGACGCACGGTGATCTTTATGATGAGGACGTTGCGTTGGATACTGATCCTAAAGAAACCCTGGAGCTGTGGGGTGGTAGCATCACAGTGGAATCTGACTTTGATCCATTGACCTTCACCTCCATTACCGCCATCAAACGTTTTGAAAGTAGCAACCTGCGCGATGAGGATGGTGCAAACTTTTTCACGCTCCCGCTAGCGGGGGTTGTGGGTTTTGATGTGCCCGTTCTCTTTAACACCAAAAACGAAGAAGAAAATACCTTCTTTAGCCAGGAGTTCCGTCTGAGTTCTCAAAATGATGAGAGCTTGCGCTGGACATTGGGTGCTATGTACTCCAGAGAACATGGTAAGCAGAACAGTATTGCTGAATTCTCTTCCGAGCTGATTAATTTGGAAACACTGTTAGCGGGATCTCCGCTTGGCTTGCCAGGAGGCGCTGTTTTTGCCGAGTTGGCGAGCGGTGATTTGGTTAGCACCAGCGCTGCTGTATATGGTGATATGACCTACTCCATCAACGAGGCTTTTGATCTGACGTTGGGCCTGCGTTACACCCGCGATGAAAAAGACTATGAGCTCACAGTGCCTGGCCCCACTTTGGATGGTGTGAGTCTGGGGCTACCTGTTGGTTTGGTTTTCCCCGATGTGGTTAACGGTTTTGAGCAAGATGAAACCTGGAACAACGTCAGCTCTCGTGTAGTACTGGATTATAAGTTCAGTGAAGATGCCATGCTCTATTTAAGTTATGCCACAGGCTATAAAGCGGGTGGTTTTAACTCAACTCAGTTGGCCAATCCGGTTGATGAAGAGAGCGTAACCAATATCGAACTGGGCCTGAAGAGTACCTGGATGGATTCACGCTTACGTATTAATGCGGCCGTTTATTCTTACGAGTATGAAGATCTGCAAGAATACGACACCGTTGACAATAATTTAGGCCTGCCTGTATTGGTTATTCGTAATCAGGATGCCGAAGGTAATGGCTTCGAGATGGAAGTGACTTGGGCTGCCACTGAGAGCCTGACATTAAGTGCTAACTATAACTATTTGGATACTGAAATAACCGAATACCCTCTGTTTTTCAATGAGGGAGCTATGGAAGACCGCAAAGGAAAATCCTTACCTGGTGTAGCAGATGAAACCTTTGGCGTAGGTGCTGAATATGTATTAGCCCTTGCGGATATAGGTGATCTGATTTTCCGTGCCGACTATAACTACGTCGGTGAACGCGATGGTGCCACTCCGTTTGTTGATCCAGCTGATCCAGTCAATATTCTGATCGGCGCTAAAGCGGTAGAGGAAGAATATCTTGACGATTTAGAGGATTCTTACTCTAACCTATCAGCAAGAGTTACTTTGGAAAGTGCTGAGGGGGATTGGAAGGTTTCTCTCTGGGGGCAAAACCTCACCGATGAAGAGTATTTAATCGACTTTGATGCTGGCGGTGTTAATACGTTCACGGGTATCCGTAATACGCCACGTGCTTATGGTATCGATTTAGGTTATCAGTTTTAGCAATCCTCTCCACATAGAGTGCTAGCTTGTCTCGGGCTTATTCTTAAGCCCGAGTCCTTTTCTTTGCAAATCGAATATCTCAGCAAGTTATTCAAACGAGGTAATTATGGTTCACTCGGTTAACAGGCGAAACCTGCTCAAATGGAGTTCTGCGATGGGCGGCGTTGCAGTGCTTCCTCTTGCATCTGGTATTTCTGCAGAAAGTGATTCCGCTAAAGAGGCTGGTAGGCTTGGGGGTATATTCGCCGTTGCAGATAATGTAACGCCTATGAATGCGGCTAATTTGACGCCTTTGTTGTTGCCGGTGGCCGAGAAAGTAACTGAATATGCCCAGCAGCTCAATAGCGATGTGTCATTTATCAATAGGCGCAATATAGTTACCAAAAAGGTCGATGAGGCCCGTGAAAAAGTCGCTGCCATGTTAGGTATTGATGACTCCGAAGATTTGGCTTTTGTGCGTAATACGAGTGAGGCCAATTCCGTCATAAATAATGGTTTGGTGTTAGGGCAAGGGGATGAAGTTTTATTATGGAATCAAAATCACCCCACTAATTTTCATAGTTGGAGCTATCGGCAAAAGCGTCATGGCTTTACTCTTCGCGAAGTACTGTTGCCGGCAGAGATAACATCATCGCAACAAATTATAGATGCCTTTGTATCCAGGCTAACACCGAAAACCCGTGTAGTGACCTTTACTGAGTTATCAAATATAAGCGGCTTACGAATACCTGCTAAAGCATTGTGCTCAGCCATTCATGCCTATAACCCTGATATTTTTGTCCATGTCGATGGTGCACAAAGCTGGGGGTGCCTGGATGTAAACCTGAGTGATATGGGATGTGATAGCTTTTCTTCCAGCGGTCATAAATGGTTTATGGGACCCAGAGGCACAGGCATTCTTTATGTAAACAAAAAATGGGCCTCGCGTATTTGGCCCAATACTCTGGGTTATGACTTCCTGATGGAGTATCCCCTGGAGGAGTTGCCGGAAACAGCAAAACGTTTTGAATGTATTGGTCAGCGCGATGTGGCCCCCTACGCGGCCATTGGCGATTGTGTCGATTTATATAATCAGCTGGGTGGAAGCCAAAAAATTGAACAGCGCATTCAATCGCTAACCCAGTATGCCATCCAGGCTCTCGATGAAGTAGGCGTAAGTGTTAAAACGCCAACCGCTACGGAGAATGGTCGCAGTTTAGGCCACGGTGTGGTGATTGCTGATTTGCAAAGCAGCTTATCGGTTTATGGCGCATTCCTGGCTTTACATAACGAAGGCATTGCCAGTGCATTTGTCTCTGGCGTACAGGTCTGTTGTGATCCCCAGAGCCAAGTGCCTTCCGAGGACTTGCCAACCTACTTACGTTTGAGCCCTCACATTTATAACTCGGAGAGTGATATCGACCGGGCGGTGGCAACCATCAAACGTATTCAAACATCCAAGTTCGAAATCGTAAAAGAAGTCGTACGTTTTCTCTAATCGTCACAGGAGATGTTATCCATGAAAATCAAGTATCAATTTCTTTCACTGGCAGTAATTTGGTCGATCTGTGTTGCGATGGCTGTTGCTGCAAATCCTCTTCCTGAAGATGACTATATCGCAGAACTCTACGAATACTCTTGCATGGCCTGCCATGCCAGTGAGCATTCCGGTGCTCCTTTGGCTGGAGATAAGGCTGCTTGGGCTCCAAGAGTCAAAAAGGGCATGGAGACACTACTGGATAACACCATTAACGGTGTGGGAGGGATGCCCGCCTTGGGTTCGTGTTCAGATTGTACTGCTGAGGACTTTGAAGCGCTTATCGCCTTTATGGCCGGCATGAATCAGCAGTAACACGTATAGCAGTACAGATTGTATTTATTTTGAGAGTTGTATCATGACATTAACCAGACGCCATACCTTAAAAGCTCTTTTACTTGCCTCGGCGGCAGCGGCTGCACCTGGCATCAGCCTGGCAAATTCCAAACCGCGCCGAGTAATCCCCTGGAAAAACTGGGCGGGAACACAATCCTGTACGCCTGCGGTTCGCTCAACGCCTAAGAATATCGATGAACTGGCGTCCGTTATTAAAGCGGCAACAGGTTCGGTAAGAGCTGTGGGGTCAGGCCATTCCTGGTCACCATTAGTTCCCACCAATGACACCTTGTTATCACTGCGTCGTTTCAGTGGCATGCTTGAGCATGATAAAGCCAATAATCTGGCAAAGTTTGGTGCGGGTACCAAGCTAAATAAAGTTGGCCCTGCATTGGAAGAGCAGGGCATGGCCATGTTTAATTTACCAGACATTGATGAGCAGAGCCTAGCCGGTGCGTTTTCGACTGGTACTCATGGTACTGGATTGGAATTACCTGCACTGCATGATTGCATTGAATCTCTGACGTTGGTGACCGCGAATGGGGACGTCATGGAATGCAGCCGTGCGAAAAATGCTGAGCTGTTTGATGCGGCCAGAGTTTCCTTGGGTTCACTGGGCATTATTACTGACTACACCCTGAAAACACCGGATCTTTTTAAGGTTGAAAGAAAGTACTGGCTGGAAGAATTGGATTCTGCGCTGGAACGTGGTGAGCAGTTGGCAAGAGAAAATCGCCATTTTGAGTTCTTTTATATCCCTTATTCAGATATGAGTTACTGTTACACAACAGACACCACCGACAAACCGATTACCGCCGTGCAGCCAGAAGACGATAGTGTCGTGGATACCATGAAGAATCTGCGCGATATGCTGTCATTCAGTACGACAGCACGTCGATTGGCTATGAAAGCGTTAATTAAAAGCGTTGATCTACCACCGAGTTATGTTGAGGTGCCGTGGAGAACGCTGTCAACGGATCGCACCGTACCAGTCTATGAGATGGAATATCAATTGCCATTGGAAACCGGTCCAATGGCCATGCGTGAAGTGGTCGATTATATTGAAACCAATCACCCGGAGTTTTTTGTGCCGTTAGAGTATCGCTACGTCGATGGCGATGATGCCTGGCTGAGTGAATTCTATGGCCGTAAATCAGTCTCTATTTCTGTTCACCGTTATCGAGAAGGCGATGATCCGTGGAATGTATTTACCAAGGTGCAGGAAATTTTTCGCAAGTACGACGGTCGTCCACACTGGGGCAAGGTGCACAATTACACCTACGAGGATTTAAAATCGGTATACCCGAAGATTGATGATTTTAAGAAAGTTCGACAAGAACTGGATCCTGAGGGTAAATTCCTCAACGATCATGTGCGAGGGTTATTGGGGATCAATGCTTAAAAGGCTAAGGTAAGCCTGTGATGCTCAAACAGGCTTACCGCAGTCATTAAGGTAGGGGTTAGGCTTGGTCTTTTTCCCACTCCTCAATCACTTCCTTCGCCGCGCGGGTAGCATCAATCGCGGCCGGTGCACCTGCGTAGACCATGGCGTGTAGCAATACCGCTCGGATTTCTTCTACAGTGCAACCATTGTTTAATGCGCCACGTACATGGCCTTTCAGCTCCTGTGGGCACTTCAGTGCCGCCAGCATGGCAATGGTGATCAGGCTGCGAGTGGTGCGCGGTAGGTCATCGCGGGTCCAGGTGGTGCCCCAGGCGGCTTCCATTACCTGCTCCTGCAGGGGCATATCGAAGTCGGTGGCGTTATTCAGGGCGCGGTCGACAAAGAAGTCTCCCATTACTTCACGGCGGACTTGTTCTCCGGCTTTGCGGCGGTCGGTCATGATTGTTCTCTCTGTGGGTCAGATGGCTTTAAAGGCTGTAGATTTTATCAAATAAGGCGGGGTGAGTTCGCTTATTTCCGGTATTCAGGAAAGTTATGTGCTTGCTCATCTGTAAAGCTCGTGCAGTATTTTCAATACCGATAATGACTGAATACGTGGGGTGTTCTTATAACCGGATTGCCTAGTAGTCGGCTTTTAACTGCAAGTCCCGTCACTACTGGGCAAAGAGCTTACGCTTGATATGGCGTCCTGACCTAAAAGTCATTCATATTTCCCCCTCCTGAATATCGGTTTCCCCAATTCGTACCGAAATTGACCGGTCTGATTGCTGCTTTTGCCAGCAAAGAAAAAAAGGCTTTATGCGATATTGGCTAGAACGAATCCCTGCACCTGAAGACAGGGATCTTAGTCAATTTCAAAAGGTGTGTGGCTTGCGATAGGGACTCCTGGTCAAGCCCGCGACCGGGAGAACCGCATGAATGACCTGGCTTTCGAGGTAAAGCTCCAGCAGGATGTAGCACAGCAAGAGCCTGTTACACTGGATCTGACGATCAATGGCACCCTGACTCGGGTGGTTGTTGAGCCCCACCTGACTCTGACCTCTCTGCTCAGAAATACCCTTAACCTGACCGGTACTAAAGAGACTTGCGCCGAAGGCGCCTGTGGCTCCTGTACTGTACTGGTTGACGGTATTCCAACCCTGGCCTGTGTGACCATGGCGGCGACGCTGAATGGCAAAACCATTGAGACCATTGAAGGGCTGGCCAACGGTAATCAGCTGCATCCGATTCAGGAGGCCTTCCTGGAAGAACGTGGTTCCCAGTGCGGTTACTGCTCCCCGGGTTTTGTCATGACCACCAAGCATCTGCTGGCAACCAATGCTTCTCCCTCGGTGGATGAAATCAAGCAGGCCCTGTCAGGCAATATCTGCCGCTGCGGTGCCTATGAACACATCATCAATTCTGTGCAGTCCGCTGCGACTAAATTGGCCAAGGAGGTGAAGTGATGAGTTTCCCTAATGACAGCACCAAGTTTGTTTCGGCGGAGCAAACGGCCGAAAAGACCGATGTGGTGGGTACTAACGTTCGCAACGTCAATGCGTTCGACAAGATTACCGGTAAGGCAACCTACAGTAACGATGTGCAGTTAAAGGGCATGTTGCACGCTAAGTGTTTGCGCTCACCCCATGCCAATGCCGAGATCACCGATATTGATGCCAGCGCAGCTGAAGCCTTGCCCGGTGTTGAACTGGTAATGACCTACAAAAGCGCCCCAGAGATTTTCTCCCAACGTTGTTTTTATGTTGGTGCAGAGGTCGCTTTTGTTGTTGCTAAATCTGAAGATATTGCTGAAGCGGCCTTGGAGCTGATCAAGGTGGAATACGAGGTGATGCCATTTGTGGTTGATCCGCGCGAAGCCCGTAAAGAAGGCTCACCACAGGCTTTGGCGAAGATTCCTAAAGGCCAGCTGTTAAAAACCCCAGAGTTTGTGTTTATCGACACGCCGGAATCGATACCCAATGCTCATCGTTTTGATCGCCATCAGTATTTCAGCGAGAAAAACGAAAAGGGTTTATACACCAAACGTGAAATCGGTGAGTTTGATGGCTTTGGTGATGTAGATAAAGGCTTTGCTGAAGCTGATGTCATTGTTGAAGAAGACGGTTTTGGTTTTGGTCTGGTACATACACCGTTTATGGGCAATGACTGTACCGTTGCAGACTACAGCGACGACAAACTGACGGTGTACACCGATAGTCAGTGGTTGCATGGTTTCCGCTCAATCCTGTGCCTGCATTTTGGTTTGTCAGAAAGTAAGGTCAATCTGGTTGCACCAGTAACCGCCGGTAGTTTCGGTGGCCGATTGGGTAGCGGTGTTTACGTTTCAGAATACATGCAGCAAAAAGTGGGTGGCGGAACACCTACCTACACCATCTTGGCAACGGCGGCCTCCATGGCGCTAGGTAAACCTGTGCGTTATGAGTACACCAAGCAGGAAGATATGCTGTATCACTGGGGCCGCGGCACCTTTGATATTCGTGTGAAGCTGGGTTTCAAAAAAGACGGCACATTAACCACTATCGAGATGGACAGTTGGCGTGATGCCACTACCGGTCAGGTGTTGGCTCCTGCCGGCCCGGTCATGTTTGATTCCACCTGTACCGGCACCATGTTGTACTCGCGTAATTGTGAGCACAGTAAACACGTTAAAAATTATGTTCACACCAACAGCCCCGGCCACAGCGGTTGGCAAGGCTGGGGTAACCCGGAAATGTTTATTGCGATGGAATCCACCATGGATATCGCCGCAGAGAAACTGGGTATGGACCCCATCGAACTGCGCAAGAAAAACCATATGCGCCCCGGCGATAACCTGCTGGATTTAACCTACGAGTTCAGTGAGGAAGGTCACTACCTGGCTGGGGGTGATATTTCCAAGTGTCTGGATCAGGGCGCAGAAAAAATTGGCTGGGACAAACGCACACCTCCCACCGAAAAATCCGGTCGTGTGCGCAGCGGTTTGGGTGTGGCACTGACGGCCCAGCAAACCGGCGGTGAAGGTTTGAAGAGCTCCACCATAGTAAAGATTCAGGCACTGGGTAATGCCATGGTGACCTGTTCCTATGCGGATTTGGGGCAGGGTGGTGCGACCGCACAAATGCAGATTGCCGCTGAAGTCTTGGGTTTGCCCATTGATAAAGTCAGCCATGTATCCGGTGATACCGATAGCACGCCTTATACCAGTTATCAGGCCTGCTCCAGTGGCACCATCAAACAGGGTTATGCCACCTATCAGGCGGCGATGGAAGCTCGTGATAAACTGTTTGAAAAAGCCGCGCCAGTATTGGGTGTAACACCGGATATGCTGGAAACCAAAGACGGTCTGATCTTTATTAAAGGCAATCCGGAAGCCGCCATCCCCTGGATTGCAGCCTTTATGTCCATGGGCCAGTTTGGTCCGTTGTATGATTTGATTGGTTATCACGCTCACGTCACCGGCAGTGGCGCCTGTGCGGCGGAAACCGCAGCCACCTACGCATCATTGGATGTAGACACGGAAACTGGTCACTTAAGTAATGTCAAAATTGTTCACGCACAGGACGTGGGTAAAGCCATTTTCCCGAAAGCGGTAGAAGGTGTATTCCTCACTATTCACCACGGCGTTGAAGCATCCGCTGCCGGTGCAGAACTGATTCTGGATCCGCAAACCGGCAAGCAGGTCAACAACAACTGGGTTGATTATCCGGTGGCCACGATTCTTGATTCTGAAGTTGAGCCGGTGATTGTTGAAACCCCCGGGGATACAACTCACCCTTACGGTGCTTCCGGTATTGGCCAGTCCAATCAGAGCGGTATTGCCCCAGCCATTGCTAACGCCATTTATAACGCGACCGGCGCACGTGTTAAAGACGCGCCCTTTACCCCAGCCAAAATCCTTGAGGCACTTGGAAAACTTGAGCAGCCACAACAAGTTGGGGATAAAACCAAGCCTGAAGAGCAAGAGGGTAAAGAGGAGAAAGCCGCGTGAAGCCATTAACTGTTAAAAATGTAAGTTCTGTTGACGAAGCTGCCGAAGCGCTGAGTCAAGGTAATGCCAAAATTGTTGCCGGTGGTACCGATCTGGTTGGCGGTTTAAAGAAAAATATTTATCGCAGTGAGCCAGAAGCCCTGGTGAACCTGAAAACTGTTCCCGGCCTGGATTACATCAAAGCCGAAGGTGATACTCTTAAAATTGGTGCAACCACCACGGTTGAAGATATTGCCACTAGCGAGCTGGTAAAAGACGGTTTTGGTGTATTGGCTGAAGCTGCTGCCAAAACTGCATCTCCGCTGCTGCGTTATTCCGGCACCATTGGCGGTAATATCTGTCAGGACGTGCGCTGCTGGTACTTCCGTGCCGAAGATAATTATTTCGATTGCATTATGAAAGGTGGTGATACCTGTTACGCCCTACGCGGTGATAACCGTAACCACTCGATCATGGGTTCTGTGAATGTTAATCCAGCAGCCCCCAGTGCATGTTCCAGCGGTTGTCCGACCGGTGTAAATGTCTCCTACTATATGGCCAAAATTCGCGAAGACAACTTCGACGAAGCCGCTGAAATTTTGATGCAAACCAATGCCATGCCTTCAATGACCGGTCGTGCGTGTCCGCACACCTGTCAGGACGTGTGTAGCCGTAAGGCTCACGATGAAGAAATTGGTATCCGCTCTGTCGAGCGCCTGCTGGGTGACCGCGCACTGGACAACCCAGAGCAGTTTATGAAAGTTGAAGGCGCTGAAACCGGTAAACATATGGCGGTTGTTGGTGCCGGCCCTGCAGGTTTGGCGGCGGCTTACTACCTGCGCAAAGCGGGCAATCAGGTAACCGTTTACGAGCAGTTTGAAAAACCGGGTGGTCTGTTGCGTTACGGTCTGCCGGATTACCGTATCCCAGCCGATATTATGGACAAGCAGATTAATGCCTACGAAGTGATGGGCATTGAGTTTAAGTGCAACATGGCCCTCGGTACTGACATTACGGTTGAAGAACTGTCTCTGAAATACGATGCGGTATATCTGGGCACCGGTGCCTGGCAAGAACGCATGATGCGTATTGAAGGTGAAGAAGAGTGTGTGTCCGGTATTCAGTTCCTGAAATCACTGAGTGAAGGCGACAAGAAAAATGTCTCCGGGCCGGTATTGATTATCGGTGGCGGTAACGTAGGTGTGGATGTTGCAACCACCTGTAAGCGTAAGGGCGCTGAACCGCTGGTTGTGGATCGCTTGGCCCGTGATCAGATCGCTGTGATTGAGCACGAACTGCACACGGCTATCGATGAAGGTGTTCAATTTGAATACCTGAACATGCCGATTGCCATCAAGCGCAAGGGCGACATGCTCGAAGTTAAATTCGTGAAAATGGAGAAGGCAGAGTCAGATCCATCCGGCCGTCCTAATGTGCGCGAGATCGAAGGTTCTGAGTTCACCATGGAATTCACCGCGGTGATGAAGTCTATCGGTGAAATTGCTGATATCTCTGTGTTGAATGACGAACTGGAAGAGGCTTATAAAGACAAGCAGTGGCTGAAAAACTCAACCAAGCTACACGGCAATGTGTACGCCGGTGGCGATTTTGTTTCTGGCCCGACTACTGTAGTTACCGCCATTGGTGCCGGTCGTCGTGGCGCTGAGATGATTAACAAAGCCTACAGTGATAACAGTAACCTCGCCCTGACGCCGCCTGAGCCGATCAAGATTTTCGAGCCGAAAATTTTGGAAGGCACCAAACCAATGCTCAAGGAAGCTGAGCGTACCATCGAGCAGAAACGTGCCGAACCTATGGGTGAAGACTTTACCGGTCTGACTCAAGAGGAAGCCAAAGAAGAAGCCGATCGCTGCATGTCCTGTGGTTGTATCAGTGCGTCACCTTCTGATCTGGCGCCGGTGCTGTTAGCGCTTGATGCCACTGTCGTTACTAATCAGCGTCAGCTGAGTGCGGCCGAGTTTGCAACACCGGGCAAAGGTAAAACCAATAGCCTGCGTCAAGGTGAGCTGGTAACCGAAATCCAAATTACCAAGCCTGCGGCATCTGCTCAGCAATATCAGAAGTTCCGCGCCCGTGGTTCTATTGATTTCCCGGAGGTGTCTTTGGCCTCTGCCATCGAAGTGGAAAACGGTGTAGTGCAATCGGCGCGTTTGGGTTTTGGTGCTATCGCACCGTTACCACTGCGTGCCGATAAGGTGGAAGCTTTCTTAAAGGGTAAACAGATTAATGAAACCGTTGCAGAAGAGGCAGCCAACTTGGCTATGCAGGCTGCACGGCCCTCTAAATACAATGCGCATAAAGTCCAAATTGCCAAGGCCTTTGTGAAACAGGCCATTCTGGATGCTAAGTAAGTTACGCAAGCGCGATAGAAGAATAGAGACTGGTGAGGATAAAATACATGCAAAAGCATAGTGCAGATCTTGTGATTATTGGTTGTGGCGCAGCGGGTTTAAGTTGTGCCTTAACCGCATTGGAAGCCGGTTCCAGTGTGATTAATATTGAGCGATCCCCTAAAGATATCATGGGTGGCAACACCCGCTGGACCGAAGCCAACCTGCTGTTAAACGGCGGTCCAGATCAGGAAGGTTTTGAATTACACGATACCTTCTATATGTCTTATGCCATGATGAACAAAGGCTTCCACGTTGATCCGGATATCGAAGCTGAAACGGTTAACGATTACGAAAACTGGTCGCCTTTGGCCAAAACCACACCGTTTGTTGACCCGGAGTTGCTGGGCACCTTTGCCGAAGCCGTGCCGCCGACTTTAGAGTGGCTGACGCAGCAAGGTGTGCAAATTAATCCGAAGGAAACAGAAACCATTCCTTTCTGCCTGCCAACACTGCCTTACGTGAAAATTTACGGTGGTGGTTTGTCGATCATTGAGAATCTGGTACCGAAGATTGAAGCTCAAGGCGGCGAGTTCCTGTTTGAGACCACGGCACACAAACTGATCGAAGAAAACGGCACGGTTGTGGGTGTTCGCTGTAGCGGCAAAGATAACGAGACAATTGAAGTTTACGGTAAGGTTGTGCTGGCCTCTGGTGGCTTTGAGGGTAACCCACAGATGCTCGCACAATTCGGGGGCCAGGAAACCCGATATATGCGTCCGGTTGCTAAAGGTGGTCACTACAACAAAGGTGAAGGTCTGCGCATGGCGATGGATGTTAATGCCTGTGCCGCTGGTGACTGGTCCGATTGCCACCAGCAGGTGGTTGACCCGCGTACCGGTCTGCAGGAAGCCATGGTTAACGTTTGGCCCTTTGGCATTATGGTCAACCAGAAGGGCGAGCGTTTTATGGATGAGGCACCGAACAACTATTTTGAATGGCAAGAAGATGTGCCTGCCGAAATTACCCGTCAGCCCGGTGGTATTGGTTACATCATTTACGATCAGAAGCTGGAAGATGATACCGAGTGTGGCTGGAAGTACGGTATCCGTACCGACAAGCCGCCGGTTAAAGCAGACTCTCTGGAAGAGCTTGCTGCATACATGATGATCCCGGTTGCCAAGCTGAAGAAAACCGTTGAAGACTACAACAATGCCTGTGTGAATGCCGACAAGGTTAATCGCATGCTGGGTGGTTTTCGCGATGGCGCCATGGACTTTGAGAAGATTGATATCGTCAACGACCAGTTGTTTGATGGTGCGGGTACCGAAGGTGTTTTCCCGCCGAAGGAAAACTACGCCGCCCCGATCGATACACCGCCTTACTACTGCTACCCGGCGATTTCTTCTATTTGTTTCACCCATGGCGGTCTGCGCACCAACGGTAAAGCCCAGGTGATTAATTCCAGTGGTGAAGTGATTCCGGGGTTGTATGCCGCCGGTGAAACCGTGGGCATGCATTACGGTGTCTACACGGTAGGTACCTCGGTATTGCGCGGTTTGTGTTTCGGTCGTATTGCCGCACAGCACGCCTCCGCTTAACTACCGATTTGTTCCCTAAACTGTTTGGGCGTGACATCAAACCACGCCTTAAATGCCCGGTGAAAGGTGCTGGCATCCGAGTAACCGAGTTGTTCTGCAATGCTATCAACATCGAGGCGTTGTGATACCAATAGCTCCAGGGTGCGCTCTTTCAACAAACTTTCTTTCAGTTGCCGAAACGATGTGCCCTGTTCTTTTAAATTGCGCTGCAAACCCCGGTGATGAAGATCCAGTTGGGCGCTTACATCTTCAATACTGACTTGCGCCGGTTGCTCGATATCAATCGCGCTTTTTATCTGATCGATCAGATGTTGACCGGCGCGCTTGGCTCGTAATAAACCTTCCGCATAACCTAAAGACAGTTGATATAGATGCTCATCGCGTCCGACGATGGGGGTATCAAGATCAGCGCTGGGGATACGTATTGCCAGATTGCCTTCGCGCGTTTCTACATCGCAAGCCAGCGCGTTGCTAATAGCGGCGGTATCCATGCCAGGAGGGACATAGAGTTTGTCAGCATTAATCCGATCATTGGAAACCGTTTTGACCATCATCAGCGTACTGGTAATAACCGACATTACCTGCTGAGGGTTAATACTGACCGAACTGGTTGCGGGGATATATTCATACTCAATAGAGGTATTGCTATCTGGTGATGGGTTGTGGATTCGATAATAACCACTTTCGCTGATCAGAGTTTGAAATTGCGCTACATGTTCAAGTGCAGCTCGGGTGGTAGGGCTGTGTAAGAGGATGGGCATTAACACGCCCGAGGCCCGTGGATTTTTGATCAGCCCGACGTTAACTCCCAGCAAAGGATCATCACATTGTTTCACTGCCCGGTGCCAGAGGGTTCGGGCGTCTACCAGATCCAGCTGATGGCCCTGGGCCAGCTTGCCGTCAGAAATTCCTTCAATACCTTTGCCCAAGGCATCCGTATCCAGCCCCAATTGGGCAAACGCCTGCAGCAAGCCGTTGATCCAAAGGTTATTAATATGAAGATGTTCCATAACGACAAGATTGCCATAGGCGTACACCGTTTGGCTATATAGGTGTCGCAAAGTGCAAATAAATTGCGCAAATCACTAATGCCAGCCTACAGATAAGAGCGCATAGTTAGATCCTGAGGATGTAAATAACAGCGACGGAGAGAGAATAAAAAGGGGCAGCTGATGACATTACAGATTTCACCTACCGACGGGGCCTGTGGTGCCGTAATTGAGGGACTGGATTTATCCCAGACTCTGGATTGCGACACGATTAAAGACATTCGCCAGGCTTGGCTCAAGTACCATGTCTTGGTCTTCCCTGAGCAATCGATCGACGATGATGATCTGGAGCGCTTTAGCCAGTACTTTGGTGAGTTCGCCGGTGACCCTTATATCGCCTCGATCGAAGGGCGCGAAAATATTATCGAGCTAAGGCGTGGCGCCGATGAAACCACGCCGATTTTTGCCGACAGTTGGCACACCGATTGGAGCTTTGGTAAACAACCGCCTGCGGCTACTATTCTGCACGGTTTAAAAATTCCACCCCATGGGGGCGATACCGGTTTTATTAATCAACATAAAGTTCTTAAAGATATGCCGGCTGAATTACGTGCGCGTTTGGAGGGCAAATACGCGCTGCATTCTGCCAAGCTGGCCTATGCCCCCGATGGTTTATACGGCGAGAACGAGGGTGAAACCGGACGTGGTTTTAAAATTAAAACCTCGGAATCTGCCAATGATGTACAACCCCACCCAATCATTCGCAAGCACCCGGAAACCGGCGAGGAAGCCGTTTACGGCACCTTTGGATATATCATTGGTATTCAGGGTATGGCGCCGGAAGAAGAGCAGCAGTTGTTAATGGATCTCTACAGCTGGCAAACCCGCGAAGAATTCCAATACACCCACAAGTGGCAACCGGGTATGGTGGTGATGTGGGATAACCGTTCGGTACTGCATAAAGCCAATGGCGGTTATGAAGGTTATGAAAGAATCCTGCACCGAACGGTAGTCGCCTAATCTCCCCTGATTAAGCCACCTCGTTAGAGGTGGCAACAAAACTGACCGGTCTGATATCGGTATAGTTTTTCACATCCATTGTCACTTCACGTCCTGCCGCTTTCATGCAAGTCTCCAGTGCCTGGCGGTCTTCAAACGTAAGTTCAGTGATGGCCTTGTAGGGTGGTTCTTCACCCTGCAGGCCTGGCTGCAATATTTTGACTTCGATATTGCCCAAACCATGCGGCGTAAAAGCCGATTTAACCAGCGGTATATGTTTGCTGAGGAAGTAGTCTTCATCAAAGGTGGCGCTGGCCGTGTTCTCGTAGCAGATATGCATCTTGATCGTCATAGTCAATACCTTTGCAGCTTTGTATTCATGTGTATACTTATGTTTATACCTTATATGTAGTAAATATAAGGGTTTATATTCTGTTTATATCCATTTACTCATATTCTGTTGACAGAAAAGTATACAGCAGTATACATTAATTTAAAAAGACAGCAATGAGAGGTGAATTTCAGTGACTTACGTGGGTAAGAGTTTTAAGGCCTTGGCCTTGGACGCACACTATGATGCGATCGTTATAGGTTCAGGTATGGGCGGCTTGAGTGTATCTTCGGTACTGGCACAAAAGGGCAAGAAGGTGTTGTTGCTTGAGCAACATAATATTATTGGCGGCTGTACCCATGCCTATGCCAGGAAGGGCTATGAGTGGAATATCGGCTTGCACTATATCGGCGATATGCACAGTAAAAGCACCATGACCCATAAGTTGTTTGATTATGTCACCCAGTCCGGCATCGATTGGCAGCCTATGCCCGAAGTCTATAACCGTATCTATGTGGCCGGTAAAGAGTATCCGTTTTATCAGGGCGCGGGTGCTTACGCTGCCAATCTCAAAGAATATTTCCCGCAAGAATCGGCGGCTATTGATGAGTATATGCGCCTGATGCAGTTGGCTGTCAGTACCTCGCGAAAATACTTTGCGTTAAAAGCGATGCCATCAAAACTCAGCGAGCAGCTGCACGATGAGTTGGCTGGGCCATTTATGGACTACGCCAATAAAACCACCTACGAGGTGTTGTCCTCGCTGACCGATAATCAGGAATTGATTGCCGTTATCTGTGGTAACTACGGTGATTACAGTTTGCCACCCAAGCGCAGTGCGTTTGCCATGCATGCCATGTTGGTACGCCACTATATGGAGAGTGCTTATTACCCGAGCGGTGGCGCGGCCTCACTGGCGAAAAGTATTGTGCCCATTATTGAAAAAGCCGGTGGCGATGTTTTTTACAGTGCCGAGGTGGAAACCATTTTGATGGATGGTGAGAAGGCCATTGGGGTAAAGCTCAAGAGTGGCGAAGAGATTTCGGCAAGCACGGTCATCAGTAATGCGGGTGTGAATAATACTTTCGCTAAGCTGGTACCTGAGGCCAGTCAGCATAAAACCACTTTGATGGATGGTTTGGATCAGGTTGAGCAAGCCTACTGCGCTGTGGGTTTAAATATTGGTTTTAATAAAAGCGCAGAAGAGCTGGGTCTGCATGGGGCTAATATTTGGGCGCATCCGAGTAACGATCTAGACGGTAATGTCGAACGCCATAAGCGCGATTTTAATGCGCCTTTCCCGTGGAGTTTTATTACCTTCCCATCAGCTAAAGATCCAAGTTGGGATGAGCGCTTCGAGGGAAAATCCACCATTGAAATGTTCTGTGCCACGGATTTTGAGCACTTTAAACAATGGTCAGGCACGCCATGGAAAAAGCGCGGTGAAGACTATGAAGCGTTAAAGCAGGATATTGCCCAGCGAATGTTTGCTGAGTTGTATCGCTATGCTCCGCAGCTTGAAGGGCATGTGGATTATTTTGAAGTCTCTACACCGGTGACCTATCAAAACTTCCTGCGTCGCGATACCGGTAACTTTATGGGTATTGAGGCCTCGCCAGAACGCTTCCAGCAGCAGTGGTTGCGGGCAGATACCCCCATTGATGGCCTCTACCTTACCGGTCAGGATGTAACCACCGATGGCGTTATCAGCGCCTTAATGGCCGGTGTTATCACCTCATCACGGATCTTGGGTGAGGATATCGCCGGAGAAATTGCCAAGGGCTAGCGGAATCCATCGATGACAAGAGGGTGAAGTGGCGCCAGTTGCTGTAGAATGCGCGCTACAAGCTCACAAACTTATCAAATCCCTTATTTGAAATTATGGCAGGCAACAAAAAAGACAGCGGCAGCACCAAAGAGAGTATTCTGCGGATTGCGTGCGAAAAGTACCTGGAGTCTGGTGACAAGGGCCTCAGTATGCGAAGTATTGCCAAAGAAGTGGGTATTACGCCCATGGCGATTTACCGCCACTTTGAAAATAAAGAGGCGTTGCAGCAGGAGCTGTTGATGGAGGCGTTTCGTACCTTTTCCCGTTACTTGTATGCGGGGTTAAAAGGTGCGGACGCTAAAGAACGTTTCTTTTTAACCGTTGATGCCTATCTGGATTTTGCTGCCGAGCAGAGTGCCTACTTCGAGCTGATCTTCCTCACGGTAAACCCCATGAATAACCTTAAGATGCAGGAAGTGATCAAGGAGGAATCCCTGCCTTCTTTCCGCTTCTTAATGGATCGGGTACAAGACTGTATTAGCGAAGGTTATTTTAAAGACGGCAATGTCTACGAGATATCCGTGGCTATGCTGGCCCAGAGTACAGGCTTGGCCGCGTTACATTTGTCCCACAACTTTGATTGGTCTACGGGGGATGCCAAGGTGATGCAGCGGAAGGTGTTTGATCAAATTTTGTCTGGCTTTTTAGCCTAAAAAGCCCCTCCTGATGCAGAAGCGTTTCTGCAACAGGAGGAGATAAAAGCGCCAGGAGAGACCGGCCAAAAGCTACAGCAAAAAAATGTGGGTAGAGTGCCTCAGTAGTTAGAACTGAAAATGTTGTGCGTCTAATGCCATCAGACTTTCTGCACCGGCGTTGATAGTTTCCACACAGGTTCTTGTTCTCGGTAACACGTGGTCGAAATAAAATTGCGCCGTTGTTAATTTTGACTGATAGAAGTCCTTGTCTTCACTACCTTCATCCAGCTTACGTGATGCCGCAGCCGCAGCTTGAGTCCAGAAGTAAGCCAGACAAATGTAACCGGAAAACATAAGGTAACTCACCGAGGCAGCACCGATTTCGTTGGCATCGGTTAAGGCCTTGTCACCAATCGTTTTGGTCAGTCGATGCCATTCTTCGATTAGCTGATTAAGTTTATTGATATAAGGCTTAATCGTTTCATTGCTCGACTCGTTTTGACAAAAAAACTGAATCTGATCGGTAAATGTTTTCAGCATTACACCGCCGGAGCCCAGCACTTTTCGGCCTAATAAATCCAGTGCCTGTACACCAGTCGTGCCTTCGTACAGCATGGAAATACGGGCGTCCCGTACGTTTTGTTCCATGCCCCATTCACGAATATAGCCGTGACCACCAAAACACTGTAACCCCAAATTGGCGGATTCGAATCCGGTTTCAGAGGCAAAGGCTTTGCCGATAGGGGTCATCAAGTCAAGCAGGTTTTTGGCTTGCTGGCGTGTTTCTTTATTCTGACCGCGTTCAGATAAATCCAGCTGCTTTGACAGAAAATACACCAGCATGCGATTGCCTTCGGCGAAGGCTTTTTGTGTTAGCAGCATACGTCTGACATCCGGATGAACGATAATAGGGTCTGCAGGCCCTTGCGGATTTTGTGGTCCATTAGGGGCGCGCATTTGTAAACGCTCGCGAGCATAGGCCAGAGATTTCTGAAACCCCAGCTCTGCATGGGCAACCCCTTGAGTCGCAGTAGCAATGCGGGAAGCATTCATAAAGGTAAACATCGCCATTAAGCCGCGATTGACATCGCCTAATAGATAACCGGTGGCGCCGTCAAAATTCATCACGCAGGTCGCGCTGGCTTTAATGCCCATCTTGTGTTCAATGGAGCCGCAGTACACGCTGTTACGCTCACCTAAATTGCCTTCGGCATCTGACATTACTTTGGGCACGATAAATAACGATATACCTTTTGTGCCCTGCGGGGCATCGGGCAGGCGGGCCAGCACAATGTGGACAATATTGTCTGTCAGATCGTGCTCGCCGCCGGTAATAAAAATTTTGGTGCCGGTAATGGCATAACTTCCATCAGTCTGAGGTTCTGCTTTGGTTCGCAGTAAACCCAGGTCGGTGCCACAGTGAGGCTCTGTCAAACACATGGTGGCATTCCATTCGCCCTCAATCAGTTTGCGTTCATACAGATCGCGCTGCTCAGGTGAACCAAAGGCGGCTAGCGTTTCAATAGCTCCAGACTGACCGCCGGTATACAGGGCGAAACCCATATTGGCGGATGCCGCCAGTTCACCGGTGATATGGCTTAAGGAAGAGGGTAGTCCCTGACCACTGTAATCAATATCGCTGGACAGAGAAGGCCAGCCGCCCTGAGCATATTGCTGATAGGCAGCTTTAAAACCTTTGGGCGTTGTGACCTCGCCATCTTGCCACTGACACTCTTCTTCATCGCCACTGCGATACAGGGGAACTAGAGTGTTCTCACAGAGTTTGCCAAACTCTTCCAAAATAGCATCTACGACTTCCGGTGTTGCATCCTCTCCGCCGGGTATAGTGGCGTAGTGATAGCCGAAATCGAGTACGTCGTTCAAGGCAAAGCGAATGTCGCGTAAGGGGGCTGTGTATTCAGTCATAATATCTAACCTTTATCGTTACCCGAAGAATGGTATTAGCTATTCGGCAGTTCTATGCCGTGGTGTTGCATGGCTTGCAGGGCAAACTTCATGGATTGTTCACTGGCGGCTTGCATTTCTTTTTCACCCTCACGGGCATAAATTGCTTCAGTGTTTGCCTGTACGGCTTCAGGGGTAAGTTGGTCCGGTGCAATATAGGTACCCTGGGTTTCATAGAGGTGAGTACTGGCAAAACCGCCGGCACCGGCACAGAGGATCTGACGATTGGGGGCATCTTCAGCGCAGAGTGTCATTACACCAGCCGCGACCACCTCGGGTGTCATCAGTTCGAACATTTCCTTGGGGATAAGTTCTTCGGTCATGCGAGTACCCGCCGCAGGTGCCAAGGCATTGACCTTGATATTATGTTTCGCGCCTTCAATCACCAGTGTATTCATTAAGCCCAGTACCGCCATTTTGGCGGCGCCGTAGTTGGCCTGGCCGAAGTTGCCATACATACCACTGCCGGAAGTGGTCATGACGATACGGCCATAACTTTGTTCACGCATAATATCCCACACGGCTTTAGTGCAGTTGACCGAACCCATCAGGTGAACATCCATCACCAATCGAAAATCATCCAGTGACATTTTGCTGAAGGTTTTATCCCGTAAAATCCCGGCGTTATTAATCAGGATGTCTACACGGCCCCAGCGCGCCATGGTTTGCTGAACCATATCCTGCACTTCAGTAAAGTCGGCGACATTGGCATCGTGTGCCATAGCTTCACCGCCGCGCTCTTCAATTAATTTCACAACAGCTTGCGCTGCTTCTGAAGACTGGCCGCTGCCATCGCGTGAACCGCCCAGATCATTAATGACAACTTTGGCCCCTCGTTCAGCAAGAAACAGGGCATGGGCTTTGCCTAAACCATTTCCGGCACCGGTGACAATAGCCACCTGATTATCGAATCGAATACTCATAACGTTAAACCTTTAATTAATCTCTCTCGTTAGGCGATGACTAGGCATAACCATTCGGCAATCATTGCAGGGGTATTTTCGCCTTCAATCTCAACCGTAACGCTGTAGGTCAACAGATGTTGGCCAGGGGCCTTTTCGTCAACTTCTGTAATACTGGCTTGCGCTCGAATACGGGCGCCCATTTTTACCGGGTTGAGAAAACGAATTTTGTTAAAACCATAATTCAGACCCATTTTCATGCCGTCGACTTTTACAGAAAAACTTTCCGCAAAGTGGGCGATCAGCGACAGCGTCAACATGCCGTGGGCGATAGTGCCACCGAAAGGTGTCTCAGCGGCTTTTACTGGATCAACATGAATAAATTGATGATCCAGTGTGGTGTCAGCAAACTGGTTAACCTGCTCCTGAGTCACCTCAAACCATTCACTGGGTTCTGATTGATGACCAACCAGCGACGGCAACTCATGACTTTTTACTGCGTTCATTGCTATCGCTCGTTAAAAAATTTCAAAAAGACCGGCAGCGCCCATACCGGCACCGACACACATGGTGACGACGGCGTACTTAACACCGCGGCGTTTACCTTCTAACAATACATGGCCCACAGAGCGCGCGCCGGTCATGCCGTAGGGGTGGCCAATGGCAATCGCGCCGCCGTTTACATTGTATTTTTCTGGATCGATACCCAGTTCATCACGGCAGTACAAACACTGAGAGGCAAAGGCTTCGTTTAATTCCCACAAACCAATGTCATCAATGCTCAGACCTGCACGTTGTAGCAGTCGAGGTACGGCAAGCACGGGGCCAATGCCCATTTCATCGGGCTCACAACCGGCGGTGGCAAAGCCACGGAAAGCGCCGAGAGGTTGCAGGTTCTGGCGTGCGGCTTCTGCCGCTTCCATCATAATGACGGTGCTGGCGCCGTCGGACATTTGGCTGGAGTTACCGGCGGTGACGGTTTTTCCCGCTTTGATGGTCATGCCATCTTTAAAGACTGGTGCCAGAGCGCTTAAGGATTCGAGGGTGGTATCCGGGCGGTTACATTCATCGCGGCTGACTGTGTGTTTGACTAGTTCAGTCTCGCCACTGTTTTTATCAAACTTGGCCCACTCAACAGCAAGCGGCACAATTTCTTCATCAAACAAACGGGCTTCTTGCGCCGCTGCATTACGCATCTGGCTTTGCAGGGCGTATTCATCCTGCGCCTCGCGGCTGATGTTGTAACGTTCGGCGACCACTTCGGCGGTTTCCAGCATCGACATCCACAACGCCGGGTGCGTTTTCATCAGTTCCGGTTCCACCAACTTATGCATATTCATCTTGCCCGACATTTGCACCATGGAGATGGATTCCACACCGCCGGTGGCCAAGACGGGTACTCCTTCATTGATAATACGGCCAGCTCCAAAGGCGATGGCTTGCAAACCGGAAGAACAGTAACGGTTTACCGTAACGCCCGAGTTGCTGACGGGGCAGCCCGCTTTAATGGCGGCGTTGCGACCAATATTGGATCCCGTTGCACCTTCTGGCAGGCCGACACCGAGAATCACATCTTCTACTTGCTCAGCAGAGATACCTGCACGGCTAATGGCGTGTTGCAGGGTATGGCCAGCCAGGGTTACCGGGTGGGTGTTGTTAAAACTTCCGCGGACGGCTTTGGTCATCCCGGTGCGTGCGGTGGATACGATAACGGCTTCGCGCATAGGTCTGTTCTCAGGTAAACGGTATGGAGTTATTAAAACGATTGCTCTTATGCTTTTGCTTGGCTCCTGTGGGTATAAATATACTTGTTTGAAGCAAGCAAATAAAACTATAGCGGTTTTTTTTAGGCTTGCCAAGCCAGGCGGTTTACCGGGAGCTGCCTTGACCCGGCTCGGTTGATACGGTTTACTTGCGCGAAACAACTGTATTCAGCCTTAATCTCTATGTCGTCAACGCCAACTTCCGAATCCTCTACCACGCCTGTAAAAGCTCAGCGCCGAACTCACCTTGAGCGTACAGAGCTCTCTGACAGTCGCATGTTTGAGGCAACCGAAGCCTTGATTCTTGAGGTGGGCACGCAAAAAACCACCTTGAAAGAAGTGGGGGAGCGTGCCGGTTATAGTCGTGGGCTGGCAAACTCCCGCTTTGGTAACAAAGAGACGTTGTTTCTGAAGCTTGCAGATCGCTGTCGCGATATCTGGGTGGAAGAGGTGCAGAGTGTAGCCGGGAATAAGCAGGGCCTGGCGGCATTAGTCAGCCGGATGGACGCCATTGCCTCCTATGTTAATCAGTATCCGGATGATGCCCGGGTGATGTATATCCTCTGGTTTGAATCCGTGGGTTCCTCCTCGGCGATGAAAGAAGGCTTGGCGGCGTTTCACCGCCAGGCCCGCAGGGATATTAAGCGCCTGGTCGAGCAAGCGCTGGACAATGGTGAGATAGCCGAGGATATCGATGCGGATCATTTCGCCATGCATTTTATTTCCACCATGTTTGGCCTGAGTTACCAGTGGGTGGTTAACCCAGAGTCTGTGGATATCGCCAGCTTGATGGGCGATATTAAGCGTCAGATGTTACTGATCTTGCGTCCAACGGCATGATTGCCGAGCAGTGAAACCTGCTTTAACTTTTCTATCCTTTTCAATCGGTTAGCACTTTTTATGGTGCGATCCGAACGAACTTACGCGGTTAAGAGAAAATTTTCTTATTGACTTATCGTTAAGCGAGCGATAATTTTATTTAAAAATATACTTGTTTGAGGCAAGCAAATTTCTTCTGGCATAGTCTCAGTAAAGGATTCCGACATGAATAATCTGGCGGGCCAACGCCCATTGGAACAAACCGAATGTAAGCGTCTAGTGCTGGAACGAGACGGCAAAACCTTGATTGTTCATCTCAGTACCGGCCATAAAGCCAATGCCTTTTGCCTGGAAACCATGCAGGAATTGACGTTGTTGGCCAATGCGGTTGCAGAGGATATGGATATCGCGGCAGTGATTCTTACCGGGCAGCCGCAGATCTTCAGTGCCGGTATGAACCTGAGTGACCCCAGTGTGCTGGATCCAGCCAGTGTAGATCTGCAGCAATTACGCCGTGGGGCCGCGATCGGTGCCAAGATGTGCCGGGCCTGGGAAGAGATTGAGGCAATCACGATTTCTGCCATTGAAGGTGTTTGTGTCGGTGCCGGTGTGGCGCTGTCCTTAGCACTGGATTTACGCGTGTGCGCACAAGTCAGTGTTCTGTATGTGCCTGAAATTGAAAGGGGCATGAATATGAGCTGGCAAAGTGTACCGCGAAGTGTGAATTTAATTGGCCCGGCAAAAACCAAAAGAATGTTTGCTCTGGCCGAGAAGGTATCGGCTCGGCAGGCTTTCGATTGGGGTTGGGCTGATTATCTCAGTGAACCGGGTAAGTCTCTTGAAAAGGCTCTGGAGATTGCAAAGGGCGTTGAAAAACTGCCTCCGATTTCAGTGCGCATGTGCAAGCAATCCATCAATGTCGCGGCAAATGCGCTTAACCATGCGGTGAGTTATATGGATGCTGATCAACTGGTAGTAACTCAGCACAGTGAGGATTATCAGGAGGGGATTCAATCGTTTTTGGAAAAACGTGATCCCCATTATCAAGGTAAATAACAAGGCAGCGTAAATAACGCTGCCATCCTGGCTTGAATGCGATTCTGATGTTCAAGCCACAGTAAATGAATTGAAGTAAATCCGACGGGACTAGGTGTTTCCGGTCTGGGGGGGATTGCGCCTAAAAACATATTTGTTTGCGTCAAGCAATTATATTTTTAGGCGTATTTTTGTAGAGAGGCAAAGCATGTTGATCACTCAGATCATTGAGCGTAACGCTCAAATTTATAACCAACAGTCGGCATTGCTGGAACTGAATTCGATCGATATTTGGAATCTTTCTTTGCGGTCTTTATGCGTTTTACGAGGTATGAGACTAGCTTGTCGACTTTTCCCCAAGTCGCTGAACGCGGAATAAATTATTTATGAACCCTATCAATACAGGAGGACCTTTCTGACTGCGATAAACCCAGTATGTGACTCACATAGAAAATAGAGTGAAAACAGAGAGAAAGCAGATCGAAAACACGACGTATTATAAAAATATCTGAAGAGAGCGTTCTATGAAAAATTTAACTGAAATCTATCCTCGTCTTGGCAGTCATACCAGTGTTCTTACGCTGGGATTGGTACTGGCAGGTACTGGTTTTAGCTCGGTAGCTGAAAATGCTGGAGGCAATGCATTATCAGCCTTGTTGGAAGAAGTGGTTGTTACCGCGCGTAAGCGGGAAGAGTCAGCACAGGATGTCCCTCTGTCGGTCAGCGCTTATGGCAGTGATCAGCTGGAGGCGATGAAAGTTCGAGATCTCACCAGTTTGTCTGTGGGTATGCCCAATGTTGCGTTGGATGATGTGGGGACGACAAAAGGTACGGCAAATTTTTCTATTCGCGGTTTGGGGGTTAACAGCTCAATTCCCTCCATTGATCCTACCGTTGGTGTGTTTGTTGATGGCGTTTATATGGGCCTCAATAACGGTATTATTTTTGATACCTTCGATTTGGAAAGCGTCGAAGTGCTGCGTGGTCCACAGGGTATTCTGTTTGGGCGCAACGTTACCGGTGGTGCGGTTCTGCTAAATACTAAATTGCCCGGTCAGGAATTTGAAGCCAGTGCGCGCGTAACCCTTGAGGGTGGCGGGGAAGGCCTGAATAAATATGTGATGGCTAATGTCAGTGGGCCGCTGACGGAAACGCTGGCGGCAAAATTGGCCGTCTATACCAATGATGACGATGGCTGGTTTAAAAACGAGGCGACGGGTAAAGAGCATGGTAAGGCGGATACCGATATGGCCCGTGCAACCCTGGCTTGGGATGTCAGTGAAGACCTTAGCATTGTTGTCCGTTATGAATACAGTGAATCAGAGAATGACGGTCCTGCAGCGCAAAACCATACCAATGCGTCTGGTGTGAATCCTACCCTTGCCTTTGGTCAGCCAACCTTTGATCGTGACAGTCACAAGTTCGCGATTAATGAAACCGGCTATTTAAATTCTCGCACTAATTTCTTCAGTACTCAGGTTGATTGGGATGTGGGCTTCGGTAATGGCACCGTTACCAATATCTTTGGCTGGCGTGACTATACGTCAGAAGCCCTGCTGGATGTTGATGGCACCGCGCTTTCTATTTTTCATTCTCAGGCGTGGACCGATGCCGAGCAGTTTAGTAACGAATTACGTTACGCCGGAACATTTAACGATAACCTGACGCTGACCACGGGTTTGTATTACTTCACCAACGAAATTAATTACTCAGAGCGTCGACTCATTAGCGGCGGCACAACCACCCAAGACGGCGGCGGTGATTATGATGTTGAATCCATGGGTGTCTTTATTGCCGGCGATTATGATGTTACAGAAAATCTTACCCTCTCGGCAGGTGCCCGTTATACCAAAGAGGAAAAAGAAGCTGACATCGCATCTCTGAATCTTAATGTTAACTCGCCCTGTAATGTTGTAAGCGGCACCTGCGACTTTGACTTCCAGGATGATGAAGAATGGACCAGCTTTTCACCCAAATTGGGCTTCAACTATCACATCAGTGAAGAGGTCAATGTGTATGGTCACTGGTCTCGCGGTTTCCGTTCGGGTGGTTATAACCTGCGTAATACCGCAACCGATCCAGATAATGGCCCGGGTCCTTTCGACGAGGAGCAGGTGGACAGTTTCGAGCTGGGCTTCAAAATGTCGCTGGGTGAGCGCGGTCGTTTAAACGGTGCGATCTTCTACAACGACATTCAGGATATGCAGCGGGAAATTAATGAGGCGGACGGACTTGGCGTTGTTCAAATTATACGTAATACGGCGGATGCTGAGCTATACGGCATAGAGTTGGATAGTACCTACGCCTTGACCGATCAGCTGGTTTTAACCGCGTCAATCGGCTGGCTCAATGCTGAATATACCGATGTCAGCTTCGATCTGAACGGTGATGGCAATGTCGACAGTCTGGATGAGAAGCTTGATATCCCCCGTGCCGCAGAGCTTACTTACAGTGTTGGCTTGACCCATGAAATGCCAATCGGCGACTGGGGCTCCATGTCATCACGTATTAATTACGCCTACCGTGATGATTCGGCCTATACCGATAACAATCTCGGTTATATCGATACTCAGAGAATTTTGGATGTGGGTGTTGATTTCTACTCTAATGACGATCACTGGGTGATTGGTCTATACGGTAAAAACTTAAAAGATGAAGTGAAGCATGGTGGCGATACACAGTTATCTTTTGGGACGTTTTCGCCGTTAAGTAAAGGAACAACATACGGCGTTGAGGTGACTTACAACTACTAATGCTTAAACTGAGATAGTTGCCAATCATTTGGCGACTATCTAACGAAATAATAATAAAAATAATGGTCTTCATGTCATGAAAAATAAAAAAGTAAATTATTTCTCTTGTTTCATTTCTTGCTGTATAAAAGTACGTGTTTTTCGAGCGGCTTTAATGTTTGGTGTATTCTGTGGGGTTTCTGCGGATGCTATATCTTCACCTTATAGTGAGCTGATAGTATTTGGGGATAGCTTATTAGATAGTGGTCAATATGTAGATCCTGCTGCTCCTGGCTCAGGATTGCGTTTTACAGAACCTGATGTGCTGGGAGTGACTGGTCAGGTAAACACCCAGCGATTGGCTGAGCTACTGGGACTTGGGTATTTAGGACCTTCGACACCGTTAGATACCGATGTGGTGGTTGGTACTAACTATGCTGTTGGTGGTAATCGCACAGACGAAATTTTATCGTCGATTGTTGATGTAGATGGTTCTGTTGTCATTGGGGCCAAGCTTGGTGGTTTAGGTATTAATACCCGTAATGGGTACTTGGTGGATAATCCTAGAATTGATGGCAATACATTAGTTGTTATATCTGGTGGAGCCAATGATATATTTCAGGGGGCTGTTACTGATGCGATATCAGCAGGTATTGCAGCAAATAATTTACGTGTAGGTATGGAGGCTTTGTCAGAAGCTGGCGCTAACTACATTATGTATGTCACTCTGCCAACATTCGAATATTTGCCTCTTGCTACAACACTATCAGCGACGCCTGGTGCTGCTGAAGCGCTAGTCGGTGCGCTTGATTTATTTCAGGTTGCCGCCTATGAAGCACTACGTAATACGAGTGCAAATATAATTCCAATTGATTTGGCAACGTTAACGACTGAGATCCTTCAAAATCCGGAGAGCTATGGTTTCGCCAACTTAGGGAGTGAGTTGTATACCACATGTTATCGAAGCGTTTTTACAGGTGGCGCACCCTGTGTAGAGAATACGACTTACGGTATCAATAGTGCAAATCCTGATCCCAGTAAGTTACTGTTTGATGATGCTGTTCATCCTACTTCGGCTTTCCACCAAATTTTAGGCGATCTGTCGTTTTCTCTCCTTCAGGCTCCAGCTGAAGTTAGTCAGTTACCACGTATGGCTGCCAACGCAGTTCATAGCAATATATCTCGCTTGCAGCAACAGTTACGGGTGTTGCCGCGCGGAGATGCAGGAACCATTGGTAAGTGGGAGTTGCTCACAAACTTGGAAGCTGGTGAAATAAAGTACAGGAATAATTTCAGTGCAGCTGACGCAGAGCAAAGTCATGATATGGGTTCGATTGGTATACGTTATGGTATTGATAGTCGGTGGAGTGGCGGTGTCATGCTGGATATATTTAATGATGAACTGAAAACCGGAAGCTCGAAGTATCCTATGAAGGGTTATGGTTTAATGGCATTCGGACAGTATCATCATCAAAACTGGTTTCTGGATATTATGGCTGGTGTAGCTCATGTCGACTTTAATGATGTAGAGCGTGGAATTCAATTGGGGCAGCATCACCGTACAGAAACAGGGAGTACTGATGGCTCGGTTTACAGTTTTGCTACCGAGGCAATCTATAACCTGGCACCTGATATAAGTCAGTTCTCCTATGGCCCACGTGTTAATTTTCGATATCTAAGATCTGAAGTTGATGGTTATAGTGAAAAAAGTCAGCGTTCCACTTCGTTACGATTTTATGATCAAACTCAGGAATCGCTAACATCAGAGATAGGTGCGTTTATGAGGTTCGTAACCCCTAATAACAAGTTGACGATAAATACGGAAGTGGGTTTAAGGCATGAGTATCATGATGATGCCGAGATGTTACGGATGTCTTCTCGATCATTAAATTTAAATAGCTATGAGCTCCCGGGAGTTCAGCAGGATTCTGATGATGAATTATCCTTGTCGATTTCTGCAGGTTATCGATTGTCTAATGAAGCATTGCTGACCGCTAGTTATCAGTATGTTGATGGGGACGATAAGAGTACATCAATCAATATAGGTATGGGTTTGAGGTTCTAGTATATATTTGGAGCATTAATTCAATGAAGAGGATTACCAATCTTGAGGAAAGGTGCTAAGAATCAAGAGGTAATTCTCATGCTGCCTTTATGAACGGAGTTCTTACATTTTCTGATCGCTATGTTGGGGTAAACTTGTATTGCAAGATTTATGGGGTTAATACTCTTGGTTTCTGTAAATTAAGTTTGGTGCGTATTTTCTGCAACTTGCCATTGTTTTCCATGATCTTAATATGGTTGGTGAAGTTGTCAATAAATGTTTTTGGTAGCTTGTGATCAAGCATAATAAAAATGTTGCTGAAGAGTCTTAAATGTTCGGGTAATTCGAGAGGGTATAGGTCTGATTCAGTTAGGGACAGGTTGTCCAGATTCCAAAATACCGTGGGTGCACTTGCTATAATGAAATCTGTGCGCTCGCTTATCAACATTTTAACAGCAGAAAATAATGATGGTGCGCTTTTCTTGTTGAATTTCAACTCTTTTTGAAGTTTTGTGAAGCCAGTGTAATGGAAATTTCTAGTGATGAGTACAGTTTTGTTTTCTATGCTGTTGAGTGATGAATAGCGATTTCTGAATTTTTTATTAGTCCACAGCTTTATTTCAAATCCGGCAATAGGAATGGCGATAGCGCTTTTACTAATAGCTTCGACAGGAGCTTCTTCAAGACCTATTAAGGTGACTGATCCATCAGTGCTAAAGGTAATCCAGTTTTTTATCTCCTCTTTGGCGACTTTCTCTATTATCCTGAGAGTGGGAAGAGTGATTGTTTGTACCTGTAAATTTTTTTTGTTCTCAAAGGATTCTACTAGCTGATTGATAAGCCCGGACTTTGAGCTTGGTGTAGGTGAGATTGATGAATTGGAGATAAAAGGTCCCATGGATTCTTCGGGAACGAGCAGCTTTAAGGGGATGCGGGTTTCAGCCTGAGATAAAGCTTGAGATCCATACAATAAACAGCAGGTACAAACTGACCAGCACAAAAGGAGGAAGGTGTGCCTGTAATACGTGCAGTGTTTGAACATAGGTAAACGGCGGTTTGATGTGAATAGTGTTAGTTTAGTACCGCTTTAGATGTATAGCCACCAGATAAAAAAACCTCTGATTAGCCTGAGCTAATCAGAGGGTGCACTGCATTAAAAATGCTAAGAGAGTTAGAAGCGGTACTGGCCTTCAATCGCAAAACTGCGTGGTCGTGCCATAGTTACGAATAAGCCGGTTTGTGATTGCGTTAGGGCGCCTGAGTAGTTGTAGTACTCGCGATCGGTCAGGTTTTTACCGGTCAGGGCGATTTGCCATTTGTCATCACTGGCTGCCAGGGCAATGCGACCATTGATCAGCGTCATACCCGGCATCTCGGTGCGAGGGTCCAGGTTTTGTGATGTGTAGTGATTGTCTTTAAAGTTGGCATCCAGGGTGGAGCGTAATTCCATACCCTCGCCAACATAGGCTACATGGTTGGCACTGAGGTTAAAGGTCCATTCAGGTGTAGAAACATTCTCTTTGCCGGTGTAATCGCAGTTACCTGGGGATGTTGGGCTGGCAGGTAAATTACCTGCACCATTACAGGCTGCTGCGGTGTATTCGGTCCACTCGAAATCCAGGTAGCTCAGACTACCCGACAGGGTAATGCTTTCGGTGGCGCGCCAGCGGCCGTCCAGTTCCAAACCGCGTACACGTGCTTCACCGGCATTCTGTACGGCATAACCAAAAGTACCGTCATAGACACTGACTTGCATGTCTGTGTATTCGGAGTGGTACATGGCGATATTTAATTCTGCGGCGCCATCCAGTAACCACATTTTTGCACCTAGCTCGATGGTTTCGGCTTCCTCTTGATCAAAGAAGAAACTGTCGCCACCCAGCTGGGTGCCTGACTTGCCAGAGAATGCATTGGTCGACGTCCAGCCATTAATACCACGCGCATCAAAACCTGCAGCTTTGTAACCTTCTGAGTAATTGGCATAGAGCATCACATCGGGCGTGATGTCGTACTGCAGACTAAAGCTTGGCGTCCAGTTTTCTTCGCTGTAATCATCTTTCAGATTGTGATCAGCCAGGTTGAACTCAGAGGCGGCAGCATCTGACAGGAATGCACCACCTCCGATAGGTACATCAGCCGCCAGTGTACCTGGGAAGGCTTCTGAATAGGTGACCTGAACTCGCTCACCATCCTTTTCGTCGTGGGTATAACGCAAGCCGACATTGAGTCGTAATTCCTCACTAATATTCCACGTCATCTGACCGAAAGCTGCATAGGTTTCTGCTTCCTGAGCAAAGTCACGATTAATGCTGACATCCATAAGACCTACAGGCAGACTGCTAAGAACATCCAGTCCCAGGGCTGATACCCTTAAGGTCGGGTCTTCCTGATATTCCTGTTCAGAGGTTTGATAAAAGACACCAACGATATAGTCGATGGTTTCACCGCCTGGAGAAGTTAAGCGCAGCTCCTGGCTAAATTGCTCGAAATCTTCAGCCATATTAATTAACAGCATATCAACTTCGGTACCATCACCGTCGTAATTCTCGTCACGGTATTCATATTCATTGTATGCGGTAATGGAGGTCAGAGTGTGATCACCTAATCCATACTCCAGACTCAGGACAAAATTGTCGCTATCAAATTCAAGCTCGTTGTCGGCATCAATCCAGGTGTCATAACCCACCTCAGCGGTGGTTTGTGTCAGAGCTCCATGGGTGCCAATGGCCGCCAAGGTTGGGTAAACACCGAAATCGATAACTGTGATGGGGCGAGCCTTGCGATCAAGACGGGTGATTTCTGTTTTAAAGTCGGCAGACAAATCACCGGCTTCCCAGGCGAGGCTGAGGCGAGCAACTTGCTCGTCTTGACTGGGAACCTCTTCGTCGAGGGTAATGTTATCCATATAGCCATCTTCCTGGCGATCGCGAATGGCCAGGCGTGCGCTAAGGGTGTCGGTTAATGGTCCGGATAAGACCGCGTTAGCTTCGGTGCCGCCAAACTCTGGTGTGTAAGACAGGCCAACCATACCTTCAAACTCATCGGTGGGCTTGGCACTGATTAAGCTAATGGCGCCAGCGATGGAGCTTTGGCCAAACAGAATACTCTGAGGGCCACGCAATACTTCTACACGTTCAAGATCCATAAACGCCGCTCGGGATTGCAAACTACGGCCGGCATAAACACCGTCGGAATAGGTCCCTACAGATTGCTCAAAACCCTGATTGGAACCGGAGCCAATACCGCGAATAAATAATTGCGGCGTCAGGGTGCCATCAACAACGTGAAGGTTGGGTACATAGGAAGAAAGATCCTGCATGTTTTCAATGCCGGCATCATCCAGTTTTTCGCCTCCAACGGCGGAAACAGAGATAGGTACATCCTGCAAACTTTGCACACGTTTTTGTGCAGTAACCACAATTTCTTCCAGAGCAAAGCTCTGAGAGTCTTCGGCGTGAACCTGTGGGCTTGCTAATGCATAGGTACAGATGGCAGCTGACAGTAGTGATTTTTTAAAGGTATGTTTATCGAGGTTAGGTTGTTTGGCTCTAGATGGATTCATGATAAAAACTCTCTGTTTTATAATTTTGTGCGGCGATCTAGGTGATTGCTGATTTCGCTCATATTCACGTCAGTGATTGATCTCCCTTAAACAATACTGACGAAGTAAAAATATAAAGTGTGCCGGAATTATCTCTATGACCTACTAGGTCATAGGCAATAGCCGGCGGTTGTTGGGGTTAGGTTATTGCGCCAACCTTATGCAAATTTTGTATATCCGCGTCGGACAACCCAAGTTGTGTTAATACGCTTTCGGTATCGTTTCCTTCTGCGTGTGGCGCATCAGGCGTGTCACATATACTTCGACTAAAGCGTGGTGCGGGTGCGGGTTGGACGATACCGTCGATATCTATGTAGGTTTTGCGGGCTTGGTTATGTGGGTGCTTGATGGCTTCTTCATAGTTAAGCACGCCAGCTACACAAGCATCACTGCCTTCAAAAATGTCTACCCATTCATCGCGGGTTTTGGTTTTGAAAATCTCTTCAAGTGTAGATTCGATCTCGGGCCAGCTTTCAGGATTATTCTGTTGCTGGATAAAATGACTGGATATGCCTAGTGTGGTCACAAGCTCCGCGAAGAAATGTGGTTCAATGGGGGCGACGGAAACAAAGTTTCCTTCGGCGGTTTCATAGGCCCTGTAATAAGGGTGACCGCCGTCGAGCACATTGTTACCACGCTCTGTCGACCAAAATCCCAGTCGACTTAAGGTATAAAATACACTCATCAAATGGGCAGAACCGTCACTGATCGCAGCATCGACAACCTGTCCCTTGCCGGATTTTTGTGCTTCCAATAACGCGGCTAACATGCCCATGACTAAAAACAGACTGCCGGAGGCAAAATCCCCAACAAGGTTTAAAGGCGGCACAGGTCTGTCTTTCGAGCCAATCGCTGCAGCGGCACCTGTCAAGGAAATATAGTTTAAGTCGTGGCCTGCGCTTTGGGCTAAGGGACCGGTTTGTCCCCAACCGGTCATACGTCCATAAACCAGTGCAGGGTTTTGTTCGAGACACGCTTCTGGGCCAAAGCCCAGGCGTTCGGCAACACCGGGACGGAAACCTTCAAAAATAGCGTCGGCACCTTTTACCAACTTCAATAAGGTTGCCAGCCCCTCAGCCGATTTTAAATTCAGGGCAATACTTTTTTTACCGCGTGAATGAATATCCAATGCCGATGGCGGGGCAATAGAGTTAGGTTTGGAGGCGCGTTCTACGACGATGACTTCAGCGCCCAGGTCGGCCAGAATCATGCCCGCATAGGGGCCTGGCCCTATACCTTTTATTTCAATGATTTTGAATCCACTGAGTGGTCCCATAGTGATGTCCTTTGGTCAATAGGAGAGCGCCATTCCCGCAAGCGCGGGAATGTAATGCATAGGAAATAAAGAGAGAAAGTTTATAGACGCTAATTAAGCGCCTAGTAACTCGCGACCAATGATCAGTTTCATGACTTCGCTGGTGCCGGCAAAGATGCGCGATACCCGTGAATCGGCATACGCGCGTGCTACCGGGTATTCCCACATATAACCGTAGCCACCGTGCAGTTGTACACACTCGTCGACAACGCGACCCTGAAGCTCGGAGGTCAGCAGTTTGACTTTGGCGGCAGAGGTGCTGTCGAGCTTACCTTCAACGTGTAGCGCCAGGCAGTGATCGACGTATACCCGTAAGGCGCTGACTTCAGCATCAAGCTCGGCCAGTTTAAATTGGGTATTTTGGAAGGTGGCCAGCGGTTTACCAAACGCTTTACGCTCTTTTACATAATCCACAGTTTGTTGCAGCACGGCTTCACTCACGCCTTGGGAGCACAGTGCAGTAGACAAACGTTCCTGCGCCAGTTCCTGCATCAGAATCATAAAGCCTTGGCCTTCTTGACCCAGCAGATTTTCCTTGGGCACACGGACATCGTTAAAGAAAAGCTCTGAGGTGTCCTGGGCTTTCATACCGACTTTTTTCAGAATTTTGCCCTTCTCGAAACCCGGCATACCATCTTCTACCAGTAATAAGCTGATACCTTTACCGCCCGCGCTTGGATCGGTTTTTGCTGCGACAACAATCAGATCGGCCAGTTGACCATTGGTGATAAAGGTTTTGGAGCCGTTAATGACATACTCATCACCGACCAGCTCTGCTGTCGCGGTCATGCTTTGCAGATCAGAACCAATACCGGGTTCGGACATGGCAATAGCAGTAATGATTTCACCGCTGACACATTTGGGAAGGTATTTTTGTTTCAGGTAATCGGAACCGTTGTTTTCGATATAGGGCACAACAATGTCAGAGTGCAATGTCCAGGCAATACCGGACAGGCCCAGGCGGGCAATTTCTTCAGCACAAATGGCGTTATAGCGAAAATCTGCAGCCACGCCACCGTACTCTTCGGCGACCAGAGGGCATAGGAATCCCTGCTCACCAGCCTTACGCCATAGCTCACGGCTAACCTTGCCGTCTTCTTCCCATTGTTCCTGGTAGGGAACAGCTTCGGTTTCCAGAAAGCGTCGTACATTCTCACGAAACAGTTCGTGTTCAGGCTCGAAAATGGTTCTAGGGATCATAGTCTTCTCGCATCTATAGTCTTGTAAACATTGAGACGGACCATAGCCAATGGATGTCAGTCCGCTTGAATACTATGCTAGGTAGCGAGTAGTAAGCCTTCTATAACCTGACAGGTCATAGCCTTATAATCCCTGCTATTTATAGTAAATTCATCAATAGCAACATAATGAGCGGGAGCTCTAAAGATGACAGCGATAAAAACACCCTTACAGATGCTTGAGCACTGGGCAGCGACCTTTCCCGATCAGGTATACCTTAGGCAGTCTACAGGTAGCGATTGGATTGACTATAGCTGGTCGCAAGTGGCTGACAGGGTTAAGCGTTTAGCGACCTATATTGTAAAAAAGGAGTACCCTGCCGGATCTCGTATTGCTATCTGGTCATCGAATAGTGCTGATTGGTTTATCGCTGATTTAGCCATTATGCTTTCTGGGAATATCAGTGTACCTGTTTATCCTGCTCAGGATTTAGAAACGGCGGGTTACATTCTTAAGCATGCTGAGCCAAAGATGTTGTTTGCGGGGCAATTTGAACAAGCGGCAAATCTTCGAGAAGTGCTTCCTGAGCAAACTGACACGGTTGCTATACGAGGTGCAACTAGTGAATGTGATGTGTCGCTGGAGGTGATCATTGCCGAGACGGCATCTCAGCGAGCGTTTCCGCAACCAGCGTTAGATGATGTTTGTACCATTATTTATTCTTCGGGTACCTCCGGTAACCCTAAAGGCGTTATGCATAGCTACCGTTCGGTGTCTGAAACGGCGCCGTTGTTAGCCGCTACCTATGGCAGACCTAAATATGAAGCAGAAGGGGATGAGCGTGAGAGTGCTATCTCGTATCTGCCGTTATCCCATGCCGCAGAGCGATCGCTGCTGGAAATAACCAGCTTGTACCTGAATTCCCGAGTATCGATTTCTGCCGGGTTGGAGTTTTTCGCCAAAGAAATTCACGATACACAACCCACCTTTTTTGGTGCCGTACCACGGATATGGCACAAATTTAAAGAAGGTGTTGAAGCCGCGTTAGCCGCGCAAGGTAAATCGATTGAAACCGATGCTGACAGGCTGATGGTGCGCGAGATGCTTGGCTTAGGCCAGACCAAGACATGTATTACCGGGTCGGCGCCGGTTGCTGCCGCATTACACCAGTGGTATGCGGCGATTGGTTTGCAATTGCGAGAGTCATACAGTTCGACAGAAACTTTTGCCCATGGTACCTATTGGAATTCGGATGATCCTGCCATTCCAGGTTGTGTGGGTAAGCCTTGCCTGGGTGTTGAGGTGAAGCTGGATGAAAACAATGAGATTCTGTTTAAGAGCCCAAGTTTGATGAAGGGCTATTACAAAGAACCAGAGAAAACCGCTGAAGTGATAAAGGATGGTTGGTACGCTTCGGGTGATTTGGGACGTATGGATGAAAATGGTAATCTGTGGATCACCGGCCGTGTGGGCAGTATTTTTAAAACCAGTAAGGGTAAGTTTATTAACCCTGAAAAGTTGGAAAGAGAAATATATAAACTGCCCAGTGTTGATCAAGCCTGTGTCTTCGGTCATGGCATGGCGCAGCCGGTTGCGGTGGTTAATGTCGCGGAAAGTGCTGCAGGTAAAACAGATGATGAAATTAAGGCTTATTTCACCGAGGAGCTTGGCAAACTGAATGATGCACTTCCAGCGCATGAGAGAATGTCCGCGTTATTAGTAGAGCGAAAAGCCTGGACCGTTGATGGTGGTGTGCTAACGCCAACCTTAAAAATAAAACGCAAAGCGTTGGAAGGCGCTTATCGCGCAAAGCTGGGTGACAGTGTTTCAGGTGTTATTGTTGAGGAAGGGTAAAGAGAAGTGAACTAACCCCTGCACAGGCAGGGGTTTTTTGTTTTAGCCGCCAGGTACTTTGAAAGGACGCTCATCTGCTTTAAAGGGCGCTTCATTTTCGGTTAGCGCTGCTTTAAAACCGGACGTCATTGCTGTTTGTACAAACTTCTGCATGATCGGTGCAACGTGGGCAACCGTATCCAGTGTGTTGGCGGTCTCTCGGGCTTGATTGAGGCCCATGGATTCATAGGCGCGGTTAATCGCCATCTTATTGGTGGCCATCATAGTTGGATCAATCAGGGTAAAACGTTTGGCCAGTTTGAGTACCTGTGCTTCCAGTTCTTCTTCGGGCACAGACATGGCAACCAGTCCTAGTTGCTCAGCTTCTTTACCGCTTACCGGATCACCGCTTAACAATAAAATTTTCGACCACTGAGGACCAATTTTATAGGGGTACATGTGGTTAAAGGAAAGCCCCAGGCGTCTTACTTGCGGTTGCTGAATAATGGCGTTATCCGCTGCAATAATCACATCACATTGGCCGGCAATATCATTGCCGCCGGCCACACAGTAGCCATGAACCTGGGCAATCACCGGTTTGGTCAGATTCCAGGCTGTTGCGGTAGCGCCCCACATGCGGTCGAGGTTCTTTTTGTCATCGATAAAAGGGGCTGCGTCGGCGGCGTCTTCTGGCGCATAGTTGCCGTTGCCTCCGGCGGCATCATAACCGGCACAAAAGCCAGGGCCTGCACCTTTGACAATGACGGCACGCACATTCGGGTCATCTTCGGCAGTTTTCAGCGCGTGAACGTATTCGGATAAGAGGGCCTCACTTAAGGCATTAAGTTGTTTGGGCCTGTTTAGGGTGATGGTGGCGATTTTGTCGGTAATGTCCAACAGGATAAAGTCATAGGCCATGGTCAGCAGTTCCTCAGTTGCTTTCTTTTACAGTGAGATCAATGGTTGATCGCACAAAGTAAAAAAATTAAAGGATTGCCATGGGGGAGGCTATGACTTGGGTGGTCATAGATCAATAGTGATCTACAGGTCTCTATGCTAGGAGTTTATTAGGTGTCACCTTCAATTTCATGGCGGCACAGGCAGGGGTGGTCCAGCGTATGGTCTACAAGTGATGACAGGTCTGTTTTATGGTCCCTGGGAAACATTTTGTTCATCAGTAGCAGAGGCTCCATACCATTTTCTACGGGCCCCAGGGAGGTCACGGAATTACACATGTGGTAAAACTGTTGCAGCTTGCCTTCAACCTCAAAATAAATAGGAAAGCTCATCTGGGGTTCGAAAGCCGCTGCTTTTTCTGGCCAGTTTTCAGGGAACTGGTACTTCTCCGCCATGCGATCAACCCAATCGTCAAGGATTGCGTCATTTTTTATCAGGGCTTCTTGTTTTAGGGTCAGTGAAAGGCCGGTCATCAGGGTTTCCCGTTCGGCTTCATTTTCCCGGCCGACGATGCCTCCCATAATCGCTTCAAAATACTCACTAACAAAGATGTCCCCCGAGATATCCAGCTTGTCGTGGAAGAGCCCCAACCAGCTTTTATTGAACATCAAAATGCCATTGGTGCCATCCGTTAACATAGCCGGGAAGGGATCCAGGGCATCCAGATTCATGGCCAGGGTCTTGCGCAGCCAGCGGTATTTCTGGTCTCGAAATTCGGCGCCCAGATTCTCGGGAATATAGCCTGCGGCGATTAACAGGTTGGCGGTATCACGCTTTTTAAGGCCAAAAAAATTGGCGATCTTGAGAACCACCTCCCTGCTGGGATGTACCCGCGCCGTTTCCAGGCGGCTTATATGACGGGTGGAAGAGTCCAGCTCCAGTGCTAGCTCCTCCTGGCTCAACCTGAAGGTCGTGCGCCAGAATCTAACCAGTCTGCCCAGGGCGGTTGGAAGAAATTGTTGGGGGCGATTCATTGTTATTTTATACGGGCTCGTAGGTGTTGATACTTATAGCCAAACGTTCAGTGTAATCGATGTATCCTATATAAAATAAGATAACAGATTCCTGTGTTTTTAAAAGAATAAGCTGGATGGTGTGGCTAATATATAGACCTTTTTGACCTGTTGTGACCATTTGGTCATGCAGGTGCTGTAAGGGAGGGAGATTGGTAGAGATCTTGAGGAGAGCGGGATATGACCTTCCCGGTCATGGAGATTATCGGGCCAATCCTTAAGGTTCTAAAGCATTGCGGGTCTTATCGGGCTAGCGCTGAATAAATAATACATTTTGTAAACAGTAGATACTGAGAGAAAGCGATGAGCAAAGAAGAATTGGATATTGTGTTAACGATGCTAGATGAGGTTCGCGGTGGCGATCTCAGCCAAAAACCACTGTGGCAGCAGCGTGGTGAAATGGATCTGGCAGGGCTGACGCTACCTATGCCCGAAGAGCCTGTGGATATTACCCAATTTCGTGCCTACGGTGTGCCTGGACTAAAGTTCACCCCGGAAGGAGGCGCAACAGATAAGGCGTTGCTTTATATGCACGGTGGCGGATATGTGATTGGTTCTGCTGCCTCGCATCGCCATTTTGTTGCCAGGCTGGCGGTGGATGCCGGTATTACCGCCTGGTCGATTGATTACCGTTTGGCCCCGGAATGGGCCTATCCCGCCCCGGTAGAAGATGCCGTTGCAGCTTACCGCTATCTGCTGGAGCAGGGTTTTACGGCAGACAATATTGTTGTCTCCGGGGACAGTGCCGGCGGTGGTTTGGCAGCCGCGTTACTGGTGGCTTTAAAGCATGAAGGCTTGCCGCAGCCTGCAGGTGCCATGTTGTTATCCCCGTGGACTGATTTAACCCAGTCGGGTGAATCCTATGAAACACGGGCAGAGATTGATCCGCTGGTGAAAAAGGTGGATCTGGATGAGATGGCCGCGACCTATGTTCAGGGTGGCGACTTAACCGCTGATACAGCCTCACCGCTGTTTGCAGATCTCTCGGATCTGGCGCCACTCTATATTCAAGTGGGTGATGCCGAGACCATGTTGTCCGATAGTCTGCGCTTTGCAGAGAAGGCCAAAGCCGCAGGTGTTGAGGTGAAGCTCGATCAGTACCCGGACATGATTCATATCTGGCCGTATTTCTGGCCGCTGTTGTCAGAAGCGCGTGAAGCCTGTGACAAACTCAGTGCCTTCTGTAAAGAGAAGTTAGGCTAAGCCGCTTCATGATAGAAACTCCTTTATAGCAACTCCTTATAGAAAAACTTGGCCGGAGCTTTGAATTGAACTTTTCACGATGTACCTTGCCATTGCAGCGCATTTTGTTAGGGCTCCAGGCCATTCAATTCTTCTATCTATCTTTTAGCTATTTGAATGGCACCTATGTCAATCAGTTCGATATGCTTGAAAGACTTTTTAAGGGGGAGCTGGCGCAGATCTGTACGACCACCGGTTGTTGGCAATCCCTTACCCCGTTTGTCGGCTCTTTGTATGGCTCTGTCGCGATCCTGTGTGTATTGGCGCTGTTTTTCCGTGCGGGCAGAGAATTGCGCTTGGTGATAATCAATATTGCCTCGGTACAAATTGTTATGGCGACGGTTAGGTTGGCGATAGTGCCTGCTGATTTTTACCCTGACGGGATGCAGTGGCAGCTAAGTCTCACCCAGTTTGTTATTGGCGCGCTGCTGTTACTGGCGGCAGCGCTGCCCTATCCACAGTCCAAAGAAAAGGCCGTATTACGCTAATAACAATCTTCCATTTTTAGACCTTCACGGTCATGGTTTTATAGCGTTGTTTCTCTATAGTCGAGCCTATTAATACAAATAATGGCTGGACTATTTGAGGTGAGAGCAATGCAAACGCCAGTACAGATGATGGAACATTGGGCAGCAACATTTCCCAAGCAAACGTTTTTACGCCAATCCACTGGCGATGACTGGATTGAATACAGCTGGGAGACTGTGGCAGATCGGGCTCGCCGGGTGGCGACCGATATTGCAAAAATGAATTTCCCGGCTGGATCAAATATTGCAATTTGGTCGAGCAACAGCGCCGATTGGTTTGTTGTGGATTTGGCGATTATGCTCTCCGGGCATGTGAGCGTGCCTATTTACCCCGCCCAGGATTTGGAAACCGCTGCTTATATCCTTGAACACAGTGAAACAAAATTATTGTTTGTAGGTGCTTTTGATAAAGCAGAAGAACTTCACAGCATTTTGCCAGAACATATGGTCACGATTGCGATGCGTGGTGCGTCCATAACCTGTGATGCTGAGTTGGAAGGTATCATCGTTGATACACCGCCCAAGAATGACTTTGCTCCACGATCGATGGACGAGGTATGCACGATTTTATACTCCTCGGGAACGACCGGTGTACCTAAAGGGGTAATGCATACCTTCCACTCTATAGCGCAGACCGTGGCTTTGGCAAACAATTGTTATGGGCGGACGCCCCATGCCAAAGAAGGTGATGAGCGCGAAAAAATTATTTCCTATCTGCCCTTATCCCATGTAGCTGAACGCGCGTTGGTAGAAATGGCAGGGCTCTACCTAAATTCACACATTTCCATTTCCGCTAGCTTGGCCAATTTCACCAGCGAGATCCGAGATGTAAAACCCACTTTTTTTGGCGCTGTACCCAGAATCTGGCACAAGTTCAAAGAAGGTGTTGAAGCCGGGCTTCAGGCAATGGACAAACAGATTGAAACTGATGCTGACCGTGCTGCTGTACGTGAATGGCTGGGGCTGGATCAAACTCGTTTAGCGATGACAGGCTCGGCACCAATATCGCCAGCGGTACACCGCTGGTATGCAGATATTGGCCTGCACTTACGTGAAAGTTACAGTATGACGGAAACCTTTGCGCTAGGTGCTTATTGGGACCGCAATGAGGCTAATATTCCCGGCTGTGTTGGCCGTCCTGCTGGGGGGATATCCCTAAAGCTGTCAGAGGACGGTGAGATTCATTTTAAGACCCCGGGGCTGATGAAGGGGTATTATAAAAATGAAGAGCAAACTGCCCGCGTGATAAAAGATGGCTGGTATGCCACCGGTGATCTTGGACGTATCGATGAAGACGGAAATCTTTGGGTGACCGGTCGCACCGGTAGTGTGTTCAAAACCAGTAAAGGCAAGTTTGTTAATCCGGAGCGACTTGAGCGAGAATTACAAAAGATTGTTTTGGTTGAGCAGGCCGTTGTATTTGGCCATGGCTTGGCACAACCGGTCGCCGTCGTGAGTGTGGCTGAGTCTGCGGCAGACAAAACTGATGCCGAGTTGAATGCCTATTTCGCCGAGGCGCTGGATGCGGTGAATAATGAGCTACCCGCGCATGAAAAAATAACCGCATTGCTTGTGGTGAGAGATGTCTGGAGCAGTGATGGTGGGCAGTTAACCCCAACTCTGAAGATCAAGCGTAAAGTGCTTGAGACCCAGTACAGCGCTAAACTGGGTGAGGATGCCATTGGGGTTATCATTGGCGGATAATCGCGTATTAATAATCTGGTAAAGGATGTTGAATGTCTGATCTTATTAAGCCCTTTCGTATTAACGTCCCGCAAACTGAGCTGGATGAACTGCAGCAGCGATTGGCTCTTACCCGTTGGACGACTGAGCAAACGGAGGAATCGCCCTGGCAGCAGGGCGTACCGCTAGAGCGTGCTAAGGCGCTGGTGGACTATTGGCAAACTCAGTATTCATGGCGTCGCTGCGAGGAGGCGCTGAACCGTTTCGACAATTTTGTCTATACCGCCGATGATGTGGATATTCACTTTATTCATGTGCGTTCTCGTCATACCTCAGCAAGGCCCTTGCTGTTGACCCATGGCTGGCCTGGATCGATTCTGGAGTTTACCGACATCATTGATCGTTTAATAAACCCGCAAGATCATGGTGGTAGCGCAGAGGATGCTTTCCATTTAGTGATACCGTCTCTGCCGGGTTTTGGTTTTTCTGGCAAGCCTGCAACGGCCGGATGGAATGTAGAAAAAATTGCGCGTACCTGGGGCGACATCATGTTGGCTCTGGGTTATCAGGCGTATGTGGCTCAGGGTGGTGATTGGGGTTCTGCCGTTACTCTATCCATGGCGAGCCAGAAGCTTGAGGGGCTACAGGGTATACACCTCAACCTGGTGATCGCCATGCCAAATCCGGGTGAGGAATTGACTCCCGAGGAGCAGGCCGCACTGATTCCGGCCATGCAGTATATAAAAGACGGTAACGGTTATGCGGTCATTCAAACGACGCGACCACAGACCATTGGTTATAGTTTGTCTGACTCACCTGTTGGGCTGGCGACCTGGATCTATGAGAAGTTTCAAAACTGGAGTGACTGTGGTGGTGATCCCGAATCGATCTTTAGCAAAGACAGATTGCTGGATAATATCAGCCTGTACTGGTTGACCAACTCAGGGCATTCTTCCGCCAGATTATACTGGGAGAGTTTTAATAAATCCTTTGCCGGTGTGACAACCGATTTACCGGTGGGTGTCACCGTTTATCCAAAAGATGTATCAACCCCTTGCGAGAAATGGGTAGCGCGTTTATACCCGAATCTGATTTATTTCAATAGCCCGACCGAGGGTGGACATTTCCCGGCAATGGAGCAACCGCAAGGGTTTGTTGAAGAGCTCCGTAAAACGTTTGCCAAACTAAAATTGGGTTAAGATTCGTTTTTGCGGATCTCGTGGGTATAGAGGCAGGGGTGATCAAACTCGTGCGCTGTTAACATGGAGAGATCGCGATCAATATCTTTAGGGAACAGTTTCATAATTACCAGGGAGGGTTCAGTGCCGTTTTCTACAGGCCCCAGTGAGGTGATGGCATTACACACATGGTAGAACTCATGTTTTTCGCCATCGATTACAAACGAGATGGGGACGCTCATGCGTGGCTCAAACTGCGCAGCTTTTTGAGGCCAGTTTTTCGGTAAGCCATGGCGTTTTTCCAGCCGACCGATCATGGTTTCCAGTACGGGTGCTTGATTGATTAAGGCTTCCTGTTTGAGGCTTAAACAGAAGGCGCAGAGGATATTTTCTCTGTCGTTCTCATTAGCGCCAGCGGCTATGGCATCAATAACGGCTTCCAGGTAGGTGCTGGCATAGAGGTTACCGCTTAAATCAAAGTGATCTTGAAAGAGTCCGAGCCAACTCTTATTGCACATCAGGATGTTGTTATCGCGGTCCGTCAGCATGGCGGGATAGGGATCCAGTGATTTGAAATTGATCGCCATGGTTTTCCGCAGCCAGCGGTATTCCGGCGCACGGAAGTCAGCATCAACAATTTCAGGAATGTAACCCGCCGCAATCAACAGATTAGCGGCATCGCGTTTCTTGAGGTTAAAAAATTGGGCGATACTGAGTACGACTTCGCGGCTGGGGTGTACCTTACCCGTTTCCAGGCGGCTGATATGACGTGTTGAAGATTGTAATTGCAGGGCCAACTCTTCCTGGCTGAGGGCGAAGGTTTTACGCCAGAATCTCACCAGTCTGCCCAGGGACGTTGGCGGTGCCTTACGGGGTTGGCTCATAGACGATCTCTCTCAGTCGGCATTATTCTCATTGCGGCATAAAAGCCGGTGCCTTATAGCAATAATACTAACCAATTTTCCCCATTTTAGGAAACCGGATTGGCCTCAAAATTTGACCTTCGGGGTTATGGTTCTGCCCCCTTGAAATCTCTAGCATAGAGTCATTACTACGCCTTTATCACCCGGTGTTTAGTCGCCGGGTAGATTCATATTTGTCATATAAGACTTGTCACATTCCCCCTTAGCAAAGAGGTTTGGAGCCATGGGACAGATGAAAAAACTCTCTGGAAAACTACTGGTTGCCAATCGTGGTGAAATCGCCACGCGTATTTTTCGCACGGCGGCCGAGCTTGAGCTGCCAACCGTAGCGGTCTTCTCCAGCGATGATGCCAGCAGCCTGCACACCCGCAAGGCGGATGAGGCTTATCAGTTACCAGGGCGCGGTGTGGCGGCGTATTTGGATGTCGAAGCCATTATAAACGCCGCCAAGGCAACCGGGGCGACCATGATTCACCCCGGCTACGGTTTCCTGTCAGAAAATCCTGAGCTGCCACTCGCCTGTAAAGCGAATGACATTATATTTGTCGGCCCCAGCGCTGAGGCTATTTCCCTGTTTGGTGATAAACATCGGGCGCGCACCTTGGCCGAAGAGCAGGGGGTTCCTGTGATTCCTGGTACGTCTGCGCCTACCAGCCTGGAAGAGGCCAGGCATTTTCTGGCGCAGCAGGGCGATGCGGCTGGCATTATGGTTAAGGCCGTAGCCGGTGGTGGCGGCCGGGGTATCAGGCCGGTAACCAGCGCCTCTGAATTGGACGAAGCCTTTACTCGTGCGGCCTCGGAAGCTGAGTCCGGTTTTGGTAATGGTGACCTTTTTGTCGAAAAAATGATTACCGATGCCCGTCATATCGAAGTACAGATATTGGGTGATGGCAGTGAGGTTTCCCATTTGTGGGAGCGGGATTGCTCGTTGCAGCGTCGTCGGCAAAAACTGCTGGAGTTGGCTCCAGCACCCTATCTAAATGAAACCGTTCGACAGAACATTTTAGATGCGGCTATGCGCCTGGTGCAGGCGGTAGGTTATCAAAACCTGGGCACTGTTGAATTTCTGTTGGATCGCAACAGCGATGCATTTTACTTTATTGAAGTGAATCCACGGATTCAGGTTGAGCATACGGTTACCGAAGAGATCACCGGTCTGGATTTGGTGGAATTGCAATTGCGCCTGGCGCAGGGATTTACGCTGGCTGATCTGGAGCTAACCACCGCGCAGATTCCTGAGCCCCGTGGTACTGCCATGCAGTTACGCATTAATACAGAAAAATTATCTGAAACCGGTGAGACTAAACCAGCCTCTGGGCTGTTAAATGCTTTTGATATGCCGGCTGGGCGGGGGATTCGTGTCGATAGCTATGCCTACACGGGCTATCGTACTAACCCTTCATTTGATCCTCTGTTGGCTAAATTGATTGTTCATTCAAGCTCAAGGCATCTGGAGGATGTGTTGCACAAAGGTTACCGTGCTTTGTGCGAATGTCATATTGCCGGTGTCTCGACCAACCTCGGTTTGTTGCAGGCGTTGGTTCAACATCCTGTTTTATCACAAGGGCCGTTTAATACCGACTTTGTCAGTCACCATACCGGCGAGTTGATTACTGCGGCCACAGAGTCTCACCCGCAGTTGTATTTCGATATGGCAGATACCGATGTTGCACCAAGTACAAGTGCTGCCAAAAATACTGTTGTCTTGCCTGAAGGTCACCAAGGCGTGTATTCGCCCTATCAGGGCACCGTGGTATCGGTTGATGTCTCTGCTGGTGAGGTGATTACAGCGGGCCAGCAATTGGCGGTATTGGAAGCCATGAAAATGGAGCATGTGATTACCGCCAAAGCCGGAGGTCTGGTCACTGAGCTGTTTATTACGCCAGGCGATATTTTGGATGAATCACAATTATTACTGGCGATTGAAACTGATGGCGATGTGACACTCGACGAGCTGGAGCAGCAACAAGAGGTTGTTGATCTGGATGCGATTCGCCCGGACCTGGCGGAAATTCTCGAACGTAAAGCCAAAACACTGGATGAAAACCGTCCCGAGGCCGTGGCGAAAAGACGCAAGCGCAACCAGCGCACCGCACGGGAAAATCTCAGCGACCTGATCGACGAAGGTAGTTTTGTTGAATATGGGGCCTTAACCCTGGCTGCACAGCGTCGACGCCGTAGTATTGAGGATCTGGTCGAGCGCAGCCCGGCTGACGGTATTATTACCGGTGTGGCACAAATTAATGGTGATCTGTTTGATGCGCCAGACAATCGTGCTGCGGTGATGACCTACGACTTTACCGTCTTTGCCGGTACCCAAGGCGTTCACAATCACTGGAAAACTGATCGCCTGATTGATATCGCTGAGCAGGGCCGCATGCCGATGGTGGTATTTGCCGAAGGTGGTGGCGGGCGTCCGGGTGATGACGATTACGAAGGGTTCCCAGGTATTGATACCTTTAATCACTTTAGTCGTCTTTCTGCATTGGTGCCGATTGTCAGCATTGTCTCTGGCCGTTGTTTTGCGGGCAATGCCGCCCTGCTGGGACTCAGTGATGTCATCATCGCCACCCAGTATTCCAATATCGGCATGGGTGGCCCAGCTATGGTAGAAGGCGGTGGTTTGGGTGTTGTATCTGCCGATGAAATTGGCCCCTCAGAGATTCAGGCCAGTAATGGCGTGATTGATATTCTGGTTGAGGATGAAGCGGAAGCCGTAGCGGTGGCGAAAAAATACCTGTCGTATTTTCAGGGTACCGTTAAAGATTGGAAGGCACCGGATCAACGCGCAATGCGCACACTGGTGCCGGAAAATCGTCTGCGGGTGTATGAAGTGCGTCGTGTGATTGAAACCCTGGCGGATGAGGATTCCATGCTGGAACTGCGCGCCGGGTTTGGACGCAACATGGTGACGGCACTGATTCGTATTGAAGGTCGCCCTGTTGGTGTGATTGCCAATGACCCTAAACATATGGGCGGTGCCATCGACAGTGATGCCGCCGATAAAGCTGCACGCTTTATGCAACTCTGTGACAGCTTTGATATTCCCCTGCTTAACTTCTGTGACACGCCGGGCATCATGGTCGGCCCTGAGGTCGAGAAAACTGCACTGGTTCGTCACGCCGCGCGCATGTTTTTGGCGGGCAGTAACCTGTCAGTGCCACTGTTTACTGTGGCGTTGCGTAAAGCCTATGGCTTAGGTGCTGGCGGCATGGCCGGTGGTGATATTAAAGCGCCGGTGTTTGCTGTGTCCTGGCCCACAGGAGAGTTTGGTGCGATGGGATTGGAAGGGCAGATTCGCCTTGGTTACAAAGCGGAACTGGAAGCCGTCGAGGATCCACAAGAACGCAAGCAGTTGTTTGATGACATGGTGGCTATGGCGTATCAAACCGGTAAGGCTCTTGTGGGAGCGACGCGCTTTGATATTGATGATGTGATTGATCCGGCAGATACCCGTTTTTGGCTGTCAAATATTTTGGCCTCTATGCGCCCACCCGCACCGCGTGACGGCAAAAAACGTCCCATGATTGATTCCTGGTAAATGTCTGTTGTAAACGTTGATGTGCGATCATGAAGAGGTTATGGCGATGTCCGTAAAAAATATTCCCGATAATACGCCGGTGTTGGTGGCGTCCGGTCAGGTGGTGGTACGTAACGTCACTTCACCGCAACAGGTCAGGTCACCGGTGCAGTTAGCCGCTGATGCGGTTATGGCTGCCTTGGAAACCAGTGGTTGCTCGGCCTTGGGGGAGGCAGTGGATACGCTGGTGATGACGCGTATGGCCATCGACTCTTTTAGTTTATTGGAGCATCCCTTTGGCAGTAGCAGTAAACCGCCTGTAAGTGTTGCTGCGCTATCGGATTTATCGCCGCAGCAGGCGATCTACAGTCGCGAGGGTGGACAGAGTCCGCAGCGATTGATCAATGAATTTTCGGCATCGATCCGTGCCGGCGAGCATCAGTGTGTGGTGTTGTGTGGTGGCGAAGCCACCGGGGCGATGAAGCAAGCCTTAAAGCACGGTTGGCAACTGGATTGGCACGATGAGCCCTACGGTGAGATGCTGGATTGTGGTGCCCAGGAAATTATGAATGACCTGGAATTGCAGCACCACATTACTTTTCCGCCCCAGGTTTATGCGTTATTTGAAAATGCCTGGCGGCATAAACAAGGATTATCTGTTGCAGAACACCGACAGCTCATCGGTCGATTATTCTCTCGCTTTAGTGACATCGCTGCAGCGAATCCCTATGCACAGTTTCCTACGGCCTTAACATCGGAATTTATTGCCAATGCCTCGGCTGATAATTTTCTGATGAACGAGCCTTACCATAAATGGATGGTAGCCCAGGATGCTGTTAATCAGGGCGCGGCGGTTATCATGATGTCGGTGGGCAAAGCGCGAGAACTCAATATTCCTGAATTTCAATGGGTATTTATTCACGGGCACGGCGATGCGGATGATACCTTTGTGTCGCAACGGGAAAGCCTCGATGCGTCCTGGTCGATGAAGACTGCGTGTCAGCAAGCATTGCAGATGGCTGATATATCTGCACAGCAAATCTCGCAGTTTGATCTCTACAGTTGTTTCCCTGTCGCTGTACTAGCGGCCTGTGATGCGTTGGATATCCCTTGGGATGCTCAGCAAGATTTGACGGTGACAGGTGGCTTGCCGTTTTTCGGCGGTGCGGGAAATAACTACAGCATGCACGCCATTGCGCAAATGTATCATAACTTGCTTGCCTCGCCCGATGAGTTCGGTTTGGTGTTAGCCAATGGTGGATATCTGACAAAGGCATCGGTAGGAATTTATTCAGTACGTCCTTGTACAAAGTCGTTACCTGCTACTAAACCTTGTGCTAAAGAGTGTAGTGAACGCGAAGTTTTATTCCCTTTTGAAGGGCAAGCAGTGATAGAAAGTTACAGCTTAGTGTATAAGCGCGATATCCCGACACAAGGATTAATTGTTGGTCGAGATAAAATTTTCGGTCGTCGTGTGTTGGCAAAAATGCCAGACGGGGACCAGTCTGCCGCAAAATTTTTAATGTCAGATGAACCTATTGGCAAAGAAGTGTCTGTGCGTACGCATGCAAGCGGCTGTGAATTTTTTGCTGTATAAAAAATAAGGTGATTTTATGACTTTGACGGTCATGGATTAATCACCGCTTAATCATTAACTTCTTCGATAAGGTGTTTGTTCCTCAGATTACAGAATGCAAACACCTTCAGTCTAACAATAATGTTCGGAGAGTTATGAAAATGAATACCTGTCGTTACGGTCAGTTCGATTTCAAGAAAAAAGTATTGTCAGCTGCGGTCTCCATTTCTGCACTGACATCACCAATGGTTTATGCCGAGGATGGCGCTTCATTTGCGCTGGAAGAGGTCATTGTTACGGCGCAAAAAAGAGCGCAAAGTTTGCAAGAAGTACCTATTTCTGTTTCTGCCGTTACGGGAGAAAAACTCAGTGATGCAGGTATAGAAAACCTGCAGGACCTATCATCCTATGTACCTAACCTTCGCGTTATTGATGGCGCCTTGTCACCTCAGTTGTTTATTCGCGGTATTGGCTCCGGTTCTAACCAAGGTTTTGAACAATCTGTGGGTACCTATTCCGACGGTGTTTATGCTGGCCGTAGTTTGCAATCACGAGCAGCATTTATGGATCTTGAGCGTGTAGAGGTACTGCGTGGACCCCAGAGTGTTCTGTTTGGCCAAAGTTCAGTAGCCGGTGCGGTAAGTTTAGTGAGCGCCAAACCTACCGATGAGTTCGAGGCTATGGTAGGCCTGTCCTACACCCCTGAAGTGGGTGGTACCGAAGCCAATGCGTTTGTATCAGGCTCATTGGCTGAAGATCTTCGTGCCCGATTGGCAGTTCGTGATCGTCGTGAAGATGGCTTTATGGATAACAAAATCCGTGATGAAGATGCCCCAGAACTTGATGAACAGGCTGCACGTCTTTCTCTGGCTTGGGACATCGGTGATGTTGCCGTAAATTTCAAAACCGAAGTTACGCGCTTTGAACGTATTGGTCGTACCTTAGCGATAACGGATTTGGGGGCGTACCCTACTTTAACTGCGATAGGCACACACGGTCCATTGCAACAGACCTCAACCGATGTTGGCTATGATCTGTGGAGTGATACCAAGAATGTACTGGAATTTGACAGCGATGGTTACGTACTCAGCCTGGAATATGATCTTGACGGCCATACCCTAACCTCGATCTCTGCGTACAATGAATACGAGTACCGCGATAAGGACTTCGATGGTGATGAATCCGAAGTCGATCTTATTGTATTGAATATGGCGGAAGATTTTGAACAGTTCAGTCAGGAGTTTCGCTTAACCTCTCCTGGTGGTGAAACAGTGGATTACATTGTAGGTATGTTTTATCAAACTTCCGAGCAAGAATATCAGGAAGATGCTGTATTAACCGTATCATCCATTGGTCTTGATGTACTGACCAATCCTACGTTTCCTGTGGGCTTGCTCGACTTCTCTTCCAATCGGGATTTCTCGCAAGAGTCCGAAACCATCGCTGCCTTTGGCCAAATGACCTGGAATATTTCCGAAGAACTTCGCCTGGATCTTGGGCTGCGTTATACCCGTGATGAAAAAGACGGCGAGCGCGTTCAGGTTTCCTATTCTGAGTATGTGCCCGGTGCTTTATTAAGTGATGTGCCTGTGGGTGGCGGTCTGTTCCTCTCGGATGTTGCTGCTGATGGATTTAACTCTGCCGATCATAATCTGAAAGATGATTACAGCCAAGAAAACTGGACGCCGAGTTTGAGTCTGCAATATGACCTCAACGAAGACATTATGGTTTATGCCAATTACTCCGAGGGTTACAAAGCTGCGGGTTTTGATGCGCGCGGTATTAATGGTTGGACAACTGCTACAGCCTTGCCGGGTAAATCGGCTACGCAATTAGGTGGCGAGAGTTTCTTCTTTGATCAGGAAGAGGCGGAAACCATTGAGATTGGCGCTAAAATGTATTTGATGGATGGTGCTGCTGAATTAAACGTAGCGCTATATCACACTGAGTACACCGATATGCAAGTGAGTGTATTTGATGGCACCTTTGGTTATGTTGTACAAAATGCCGGTGAGGCCCGTGTGCAAGGTTTGGAACTGGACGGACGCTGGAGGGCGACGGAGAGCCTGACCTTATCCGGTAGCCTGGGTTACCTGGATTTTGAGTGGACCGATTATCAAGCGGCTGCCTGTAATGGTGCTGGTAGTCTGCCTGCAAGTCCGGTTTCGTCTGGTAACTGTGACTACACCGGTAAGGAAAATGTTGCGACTCCAGAATGGACGGTGAATATCAGTGCTAATCATGTCACTTACGTAGGTGATGGTTTGGAGCTGCGTTCAACGCTGGATGCCAACTTTAAGGACAATCATTATACATCGGCTGATTTGGACCCACGTACTGAGTTACCGGGTATGACTCTGATTAATGGTCGCATTGCATTAGCGGCAAGTGATGACAGTTGGCAAGTGGCACTGATTGGTAAAAACCTGACCGACCGTGAATACTACACATCTGCCGGCGCCTTGAGTCAGTCTCAAGGCGGTACCTATGTGAATATGGCGCGACCACGTACTATCACTCTGGAAGGCCAGTATCGCTTTTAAGTGCTTCGGTACCTCTTGATATTCTTTCGAGAGGTACTTTAATTAGAGTGCTATATCACAGGCAATAAAAAAGGGCCCGGTTGTATCAGCCGGGCCCTTTTCTTTTTCAGAAGCATATTATTCTTCAGGCATACCTGGAATTTTAAACGGACGCGGTGAGGCGTTAAACGGTGCTTCGTTCTCAGCCAGCGCGGCTTTTAAGCCATCCTGAATAGCGGTAGTGGCAAACTGTTGCATGATCGGTGCAGCGTGGGCAACTGTGTCCAAGGAGTTGGCTGTATCTCTGGCCTGATTAACGCCCATGGCCTCATAGACTCTGTTAATAGCCAGTTTATTGGTGGTCATCATGGTTTGATCAACCAGCGCCAGGCGTTCGGCTAAGGCCATGACCTTTGCTTCCAGTTCATCTTCTGGTACCGCCATAGCGACAATGCCCAGTTGTTCCGCTTCGACGCCAGAAATCGGGTCGCCGGTCAGCAGTAAAATCTTGGCCCATTGGGGGCCACATTTGTAAGGGTACATATGATTGAACGTCAGGCCCAGTCGGCGCACCTGAGGCTGCTGAATAATGGCGTTGTCAGCGGCAATGATGATATCGCACTGGCCCGCAATATCGTTACCACCGGCAACACAATGACCGTGAACCTGAGCGATAACCGGTTTGGTTAGGTTCCAGGCTGTGGTGCTGGCGCCCCACATCATATCCAGTGATTTTTTATCCTCAATAAACGGATGATTATTTTTGGGATTGTTAGGGTCGTAGCTGCCACCTTGATCGAGGGCATCGTAACCGGCACAAAAGCCACGCCCTGCGCCTTTTACTACCACGACTTTAACATTGCCATCATCCTCGGCGGTTTTTAATGCGTCCACATATTCGCTTAGCAGGGTTTTGTTTAGCGCGTTCATCTGCTTCGGGCGATTAAGGGTAATGACAGCGATACTGCCTTGGGTTTCATAAATAATGGCTTCGTAGCTCATGGTCTTTCCTCCTTCTTTTACCCCTCCCAAGATAGGGAATCTACAGGGGGCTAACCATGACCTCAGAGGTCCATTTTTAAAGGCCCAAATATGACCTTGCCGGTTATTGTTTGCGAGGGGGCAATAGGAAAGAATTTCTACCGTAAACCGAGAAAATTATCTGGAGAATCACAATGAGTGAGAATGCATTAAAAAGTGAAAAAGCCTTAAAGGCTATCGATACTTGGGTGAACATCGACCATAAATGGGACGAGATCCCCAGTTGGCTCGTGGACGTGCAAAAGGATTACTTCAATATCTCAGAATTGATGTCTCACATCACCATGGACGACATGCTGCGCTTAATGGATGATGCCGGTGTAGAAAAATCTGTGCTGACTATCTATGGCCACAAGCAGCCTGAATCAACGCTGGAATATGTTCGTCAACATCCTGATCGTTTTGCCCTGTCGGTTGATGTAAATCCCAGCGGTTTGATGAAAGAAGTGTGGAAGCTGGAAGAGCTGGTCGATAAATACCCGGTTGTGATGGCACGTGTGGTTCCGTTTGCGCTCGATAATCCAATCCCGCCAAGTCATCCGCACTATTATCCACTCTATGCCAAGTGTATAGAGCTGGATCTGCCGATTGCGATCAACACTGGTATTTGTGGCCCGGTTCGCCCGAGTGATGCGCAAAATCCGATGCACCTGGACCAGGTGTGCTACGAATTCCCGGACTTGAAAGTATGTATGGCACACGGTGCTGATCCCTGGTGGGATGTTGCGATCAGACTGATGCTGAAATACAAGAACCTTCGCTTGATGACTTCAGCCTACTCACCGAAGTACTTACCCAAGCAGCTGATTCACTTTATGAATACCCGCGGTAAAGACAAGATTATCTTTGCTTCTGATTTCCCGCTGTTGCAGCCTAAACCGATTATCGAGCAGGCACAGAATATAGGTTTGAGTGAAGAGTCGCTGGAAAACTATCTGTTCAATAACGCTGAAAATTTCTTTTTCAGTAAACGTAACCCGCGCAAGTAAGTTTAGAGGTAATCATGTCAGCTCCCATTCTTAATGAACGCGATTTGGACTTTATGCTCTACGAGTTGTTTGATGTAGAGAGTATGACCAGTCGTCCCCGGTTTGCCGATCACAATCGGGAAACTTTCAGTGGCGCTGTGACAACAGCAAAAACCATTGCAGAAAAAGTATTTCTGCCTATGCGGGCTAAGGCTGACAGAATTGAGCCAACCTTTGATGGCGAGAAAGTTGAACTGATCCCTGAGTTGAAAACAGCACTGGATGCTGTTGTGGAATCCGGACTGGCATCGGCTGGTGCCGACTATGAGATGGGGGGAATGCAGCTGCCCTATGTGGTTGAATGTGCCGCGACCTCCTATTTAAGTGCGGCCGGTGGCACCACCATCAATTACACCTGTATGACCACCTCCAATGCCAACCTGATTGAGGCTCACGGTACTCAGGAGCAAATTGATAAGTGGGTAGTCCCCATGCGTGAGGGCCGCTTTGCCGGCACCATGGCGATGACCGAACCTTCAGCGGGGTCTGGCCTGGCGGACTTAACCACATCAGCGGTGAAAGAAAGCGATGGTAGCTACCGTATTACCGGTAATAAAATCTTTACCTCCGGTGGCGATCACGAGCTAAATGAAAATATCGTTCATCTGGTACTCGCCCGAGTGAAAGATGCTCCCAAAGGTATTAAAGGCATTTCTCTATTTATCGTGCCTAAATTCCTGGTCAACGACGATGGCTCTTTGGGGGATCGTAATGATGTCGCCTTGGCGGGTGTATTCCATAAAATGGGCGGTCGCGCGCAAACCACAACCGCCTTGAGCTTCGGTGAAAACGATGGCGCTATGGGTTATCTGGTCGGTGAAGAAAACCGTGGCTTGAGTTACATGTTCCATATGATGAATGAAGCACGCATCATGGCCGGTATCTCGTCGTCTATTCTGGGTTTAACCGCATTTCAGTATTCGCTTGATTATGCCAAAGAGCGTCCGCAGGGACGCCTGCTGTCGGAGAAGGATCCTCTGTCTGCACCGGTAAACATTATTCAACACCCGGATGTTCGCAGAATGCTGTTGTTGCAGAAAGCGTATGCAGAAGGGGCCATGGCGTTAAGTTTGTTCGGTGCCAAGCTGGTAGATGATGAAGCGACTGCAGAAACCGAAGAACAGAAACAGGCGGCAAAAACCTTGCTGGATTTTCTGACGCCTATCATTAAAGCCTGGCCAGCGGAGTATTGCCTAAAAGCCAATAAACACGCGATACAGGTGTTGGGTGGACATGGCTATATCAATGAGCACCCGGTGGAATTCTTCTACCGTGAAAATCGAGCCAACTCGATTCACGAGGGGACTACCGGTATTCAGTCACTCGACTTGTTGGGGCGCAAGGTGCCTTACAATGGTTTTGCCGGTTATCAGGCTTGTCTTGATGAAATTACCAAGACCATTGAGTTCGCCAAAGATATCGATAGCCTGCGCGACTATGCTGATGAGCTGTCTAACGCCCTGGCGACGTTAAAGAAAACCACAGAAACCGTATTGACGGCGACGCAAAGTATGAGTGTGGATGCCGCTTTCTGTAACTCTGTGAAGTATCTGGAAATGTTTGGCCACATCGTGATTGCCTGGTTATGGCTTAAACAGGGGGTGGTGGCAGAGGCTGCGTTGGCTGATGGTGCTCATGAGGAAGACGAGAAGTTCTATCGTGGCAAGTTGCATACCTTGAAGTATTTCTATGGCCATGAGCTGCCAGAAGTCTACCGCTGGGCAGATATTCTTACCCGCTTGGATACGGTTAACTATGATATGCAGCCAGATTGGTTCTAACGCTAATTGTTAACTCGATGCTGATAGATAATTTAGGTATCCCCGTTGTGATATCTCTCTCTAGGGGATACCTCTTTTTGATTTAAATTTAACTCTTAGGTTTAGGCATTAGAGTGATAGAACTGATTACGGCCGTTTGCTTTGGCCTTGTATAAGTTATTGTCGGCAAGACACATTATTTGATCTATCGTCTTGCAGTTGTTGCTGGATATGGCAATACCAATCGAGACGCTGATGTTGAAAGAGGTTCCTCTATAAGAGACTGTATTTTCTTCTGTAGTCGATCGCAGGCGTTCGGCAATTTGAATAGACGTGCTCTTGTCTGTTCCAGGTAATAGGATGGCAAACTCTTCGCCGCCCAGCCGACCCACTAAATCATGTTCGCGCAATTGCTGGCGAATACCCTTCGAAAAATGTTCTAGGGCTTTGTCTCCACCAGCATGGCCATACTGGTCATTAATCTTTTTAAAATAATCCAAATCAATCATTAACAAAGCGCAAGTGATGTCTTCTCGATGACATCGGCTCAGTTCGCGTTCGGCTTGTTGGTAGAAATGCCGACGGGTATAGGTTTGGGTGAGTGAGTCCGTCGTCGCTAAGGTAAATAATTCTTCGCTTTTTTTCTTTATCTCGAATTCATACTTTTTCTTATCGGTAATATCCGAGCAGTACATAAAAATATGCTGGTCTTCGACTAACTGCTCTGTGACTAAAACCCAGCGGCCATCTTTTAGATCAGTTTCGAAAGCCCGAAAGCATTGGCTGCGACGCTTTTGATTGGCATCTATAATCCATTGTTCAATATCATCCGTTTCAATATTGATACCACCAGGTGCAGCGTGGCAGTGGCGGATAATCTCATCGAAGTATTTGTTGAGAGCTTTCTCTATGGGCAGCCCGAAGAGTCTTGCCAGGTTTTCATTACAAAATACCAGCATATCTTTGTCATCAAATACGCCCAGGCAGTCGTCTGTCAAGTTGATGCCCTGGAAGATAATCTTCTGGATATGTTCTTGAGGAATTGGCGACATCGAATTGTACTGCATTACCAGATAACTGGATTAAGTATAACCAATTGTCCAGGCTAGCGTTGGCAGGTGTAGCTATATAGCTCTTTCTTATTAAAAATTATTTTTTTATGGTTTGGTGTGACGCTTAAGGTGGCGATACTGAAGCATCATCTATGACTTGGGCTAAAGTTAACATACGGCTATCTGTAACCGGATAGCAGGCTAGACGATGAGGAATCGAGTATGCAGGCTCTATCTGCTTCTACTCAGGCTGCTGATGCTTATCGGGCAGGCCTGGAGCTGGGTAGCAATCTCAAAGCTGTAGCTCCCGAAATAGTCTTTTTGTTCAGCACCATTCACTATGGCGATACAGCTGAGGTTATCGAAGGTCTTCTTGATGGTTTGGAAAACCCAGATTTAAAAGTGATTGGTTGTAGTGGTGATGGCGCTTTCGAGTCAGGTTATGCAAGGGATGTAGGGGCTACCGCCTTGGCTTTAAATTCAGGCGGTGATGTCAATTGGTTGATCTCCTCAGCTCAGGGGGTTGAACAGGATCCAGTTGCTACCGCTGAAGCCGTTTTCAGTGAAAGTCGCCGGCAATTGAATGGGCGTTTACCGTCACTGCGAGTCTTCTTTTCAGATTTTCGAACTGATGCCAGCTTGATCGAAAAAGTCATCGAACAGCAAAGTGATTGTCCTGTGGTTGGTGGCTTGGCTGCAGATGATAGCCAGATGAAACAATGTGTCGTTTATGCCAATCAGCAAGTATTGCAAGATAGTGTGGTATTGCTGAGTGTAGATGGTCCGATCAGATTCGAAATTCATGTGGGCAATTCGATTAAACCTGTTGGCAAGTCAGGTGTTATAGATGCTGCAGAGGGATCGCAGATTAATGTGATTGATGGCCTCTCGGCTATGGATTTTATTGAGCGCGAGACGGGTAAACCGGTATTACAATCTGATCGGGGTATTACATCGCTCACCATCATAGATCAGGATCAGAGTGATATTAAGCGGTTGCGTTCCATCGTACCGGATCTATCTGATAATGCGCGTAATTTAGGACTTTACGGTGGTATTGAAACTGGTAAAAGAGTCCAGGTTTGTCAGGCGACACCGGAAGATCTTATTGCCGAAGTAAAAGAGATTGCTAAGAGTATAGATGGCCAGAATTTCAAACCCGTGGCTGCATTAATTGTGAGCTGTGCAGGACGGAAATGGCTGTTGGGTTCAGATATTGAACATGAAGTGCATGCCCTGGCGGACAATCTTGATGAGATTTTCCCCTTGGCGGGTTTCCCTTCGTTTGGAGAAATAGCACCTTTAAAAATCAATGACAGTTATTCCAGGAATCTATTTCACAATATGACCTATGTGCTTACTCTGATTGGTCGCTAATTATGCAATTTTTAAGCACAGTAGAACCACCTCCTTCCGGTTTTGTATTTACTGAATTCAGTAAAAGAAAGTTTCTTGTTGAGCCGGTGGCCGTTTTTACGGGTGACATTCAAGGCTTGATTAACCAGCTAGATTCAAGAGCTGACTATGTTCAGGGTGTGCTCATTGAAACCTGTGACCGTCTTCAAATTGAGCAGCTGGGCGAACAATTGTGGTCTATGCGGGTTCCAGCTGATCTTCTCGGCCAATTACAATCTATATTAACCCCGTTACTGTATGCGTTAGAGCGCGAGCAAGATGCTAATGATGAAAATTCAGTATTGATGCAGAAGCTTAAGCGTATTAGCCATGATCATGATATAACTCGCCAAGATTACCAATACTTAACCAACCGATTACAGAACCAGGTTGACGAACTTACTCAGGCGCAGGAGGAAAACATACAGCTCAATCGCGAACTTGAAGCTCGTGTGATTGACCGCACTATTGCATTAAAAAATGCAAACCAGGCACTACAGCAAGCCAAGGAAGCAGCAGAATCTGCCAATGCAGCTAAAAGTCTATTTTTAGCTACCATGAGTCACGAAATACGTACACCCATGAATGGGGTCATCGGTATGTTGGAGTTGCTCGGTGACAGTGGACTAACGGATGACCAGTCCTCAATGTTGGGTACCGTTCGTGATTCAGCGTTTTCTCTATTAACCATACTGGATGACATTTTGGACTTTTCCAAAATCGAAGCCGGGCGCATGGAGCTTGAAGCAGAGCCCTTCTCGCTGCGTAAGTTGATTGACAGTGTTGACGGCACCTTGCGCCCGAATGCAAAAAAAAAGCAATTGCAGTGGACCTGTGAGGTTGAGGATGGCGTACCCGATACCTTGATAGGTGATCAGGTACGCGTGCGACAAATACTCTTCAACCTGTGCAGTAATGCCATCAAATTTACACAAACAAATGAGAAAACAGAAGGACGAGTCGCCGTAAAGGTGAATACTGAATCTCGCAGTGCTGAGCAGGTGAATATCGCAATTCGAGTCATCGACAATGGGGTGGGCATGTCACCTCACACGATAAAGCAATTGTTTACACCTTTTACCCAAGCTGAAACATCAACGGCACGCCAGTATGGCGGCAGCGGACTTGGGCTTTCAATATGCAAATTGCTCGTGTCGTTAATGAAAGGGCAGATAACAGTTGAAAGTGAGCTAGGTGAAGGCAGTGAATTTTATGTGTCTCTAAACCTTCCCTACAGGGATGTAGCACTGGAACAAGCTGTACCACAAGCCGAATTGACTGCGGACGAAACTTTCTTTCAAACAATGGTTAACAGGCGTCTCTTGGTTGCCGAGGATAATCCAACAAATCAGCTAGTGATTCGTAAACAATTGGAAAAGTTGGGCGTGAACCCTGTAGTGGTCGATAACGGCGAACTCGCCCTGGATTATTGGCGCAACCACGAAGTCGATTTAATTCTCACCGATTGTCATATGCCGGTGATAGACGGATTCCAATTAACGGATGCGGTGCGGGAACATGAAGCAGACTCAGGGCGGCATACCCCCATCATTGCCATCACTGCCAACGCCTTACGCGGCGAGGCAGAGCATTGCCTTGCGGCCGGAATGGATGATTATCTGGCCAAGCCTGTTGAGTTAAAGCAGTTACGCCAGTTGCTGCAAACCTGGCTGGTAAAAGACTGAACGACAAATAAAAAAGGCCCGCCATTGGCGAGCCTTTCGAATATGGTAGCTAGGGGCGGACTTGAACCGCCGACCCCAGCATTATGAGTGCTGTGCTCTAACCAGCTGAGCTACCTAGCCACTACCATCCCCCACTTGGGAGGGCGCGTATTGTCGCGGGAGTCCTTGCCAAAGTCAACCCTTAAATCAAAGGCTTAGCGGACTTTTTTGGCTCCTGTGACAGCACCCTGCCGGTGGGGCTAAAACCGGCTTTATACGTTGAAACGGAAGTGGATTACGTCGCCATCGGCAACGATATAGTCCTTACCTTCCAGGCGCCATTTACCGGCGTCTTTAGCACCTGATTCACCATTACAGGCGACATAGTCGTCGTAGCTGACGATCTCGGCGCGGATAAAGCCTTTTTCGAAGTCGGTGTGGATCTTACCGGCGGCCTGTGGGGCGGTGGCGCCTACAGGGATGGTCCAGGCGCGCACTTCCTTCACGCCAGCGGTGAAGTAGGTGTGCAGGTTCAGCAGCTCATAGCCACCGCGGATCACGCGGTTAAGGCCTGGCTCGTCCATACCCAGGTCTTCGAGGAATTCCTGCTTTTCCTCGTCTTCCAGCTCGGCGATTTCGGCTTCCAGCTTGTTACAAATAGGCACCACTACGGCGTTTTCCTTGGCGGCGATTTCGCGCACGGTATCCAGGAAGGGGTTGTCCTCAAAACCGTCTTCATCGACGTTGGCGATGTACATGGTGGGCTTCAGGGTCAGCAGGTTCAGCTCTTTCAGTAGGCCCAGCTGGTCATCGTTGAGGCCGAAGCTGCGCAGGGGCTGCGCTTCGTTCAGGTGTGGCAGGATCTTGTCGATCAGCTCAACCATCTTCTTGGCGTCTTTATCCTGGCCTTTGGCAAGTTTGGTGAAGCGGTGGTGGGCCTTTTCGCAGGTTTCCAGGTCGGCCAGGGCCAGCTCGGTGTTGATCACATCAACGTCGGCGGCTGGGTTGATCTTGCCTTCTACGTGCACCACGTTTTCGTCGTCAAAGCAGCGAACCACGTGGGCGATAGCGTCGGTTTCACGGATATTGGCCAGGAACTTGTTACCCAGGCCTTCACCTTTGGAGGCACCGGCTACCAGACCCGCAATATCCACAAACTCCATGGTGGTAGGGATCACACGCTCTGGATTGACGATGGCGGCCAGCTTGTCCTGACGCGGATCGGGGACGGTTACGGTACCTTCATTGGGGTCGATGGTGCAGAAAGGGAAGTTTTCCGCCGCAATGCCATTTTTGGTCAGTGCGTTAAACAGGGTGGATTTACCTACGTTGGGTAGGCCGACGATGCCGCAATTAAAGCCCATGATAGTGTCCGTCTGATAAGAGTCAGGTTTGAAGGTGTGAGTTGAAAAAGGCGGCTATTCTACACTACCCGTGGGCTATCCCCTAGGGGTTGCTTGGATCGGGATTGGTTAGTGCTTAGTAGGCATCGGTATGGTGGCCGCGCTGGCCAATAATCGCCAGGGCGGCGACGCGGTAGGCTTCGGCCAGGGTGGGGAAGTTAAAGGTACTTTCGACAAAGATATCCACATGAGCGTTGGCGAGCATGGCCATTTGGCCGATGTGGATAAGTTCGGTGGCACCTTCGCCAGCGATCATTACGCCGAGGATCTTCTCGCCCTGGCCATCGCTGATGATCTTCAGCATACCGTCTTCAATACCGGAGATATGGCCGCGGGCGATTTCGGCAAAGTCGGCTTTGCCGATAAGTACATCACCGTGGGCTTCGCGGGCCTGTTGTTCGGTGAGGCCAACACCGGAGAGCTCGGGAATACCGTAGATACCAGAGGGCAGGGTATTACTCATGCCGCCCACGGGCAGATTCAGAGCGTTACAACTGGCTCGCCGTCCCTGTTCCATTGAGGCCGAGGCCAGGCTGGGTGGGCCAATCACATCGCCTGCCCCATATATACTGGGTACTACTGTTTGTAAGTCCTTATTGACGTCTAAAAGGCCGTGGTCGTTTAGGCTAAGGCCAGCATTCTCCAGAGCCAGGTCGTGGGTATTGGCTACCCGGCCAGCGGCACAGAGCAGCTTTTCACTCTTCACCATATCGCCGTTTTCACACTCAACCACAACCTGAGTCAGGCCATCCCAGTAGACACTTTTGATGGGGCTATTGCCTTTCCAGGTGCCGCCCATATGCTCAAAGCCGCTGACAAAGGTATCGGTCAAATCCTGATCCAGAAATCCCAACGGGCGAGGGTATTTGTCGATCATGGTGACCTTGACCCCCAAGGCCTGGAAGATCGAGGCGTATTCGCTGGCTATCACACCGCCACCCAGTACGGTCAAACTTTTGGGCAGGTAGAGCATGGAGAGGATGGAGTCGCTGTCGAAAATGTGCTCGTGATCGATGGGGATATTATCCGGGTGGCGAGGGTAGGAACCAGTAGCAATGACGATCTTGTCTGCTCGAAGCTGCTGCTGTTCACCATTAACCTGGGTGATTTCCAGGTGCTGGGCATCGATAAATTTGGCGCGGGCGTGAATGCGGGTAATCAGGTTGCGGTCGATCTGTTCCTGCATGTACTGGTCATGGGCGCGCAGCACATAATCCAGGCGGGTAATCAGGGTTGCCAGTTCCGTATCTTCCGCCAATTGGAAGTTTGCCAGCTCGGCGTTTTGACGCATATTGCGTACCCGCAGGGCATTTTCGCGCAGGGTTTTTGAGGGAATGGTGCCGCGATGTACACAGGCGCCGCCCAGCATTCTGTCGCGTTCAATCAGCGCCACGCGGCGTTTGGCTTTGGCGGCTTGTACGGCGGCTTTTTGGCCGGCCGGGCCGCTGCCAATCACAATAATGTCAAAGTCCGAGGCTAGCATCTGGTCAGGCACTCATGACCTCCATGGTTTGGGAGACGGTCTCTGATTTTTCCAGCAAGTCGGCGATTTCATCGGGGTAGAGGTTTAAGTTGGCTAATATCTCGGCTTGGCCTAATTGCTCTCTATCCAGTGCTTCGGGGGTCAGCATATGGCGAGCAAACAGGCTGGCACTGTGCACAATGGCTGTTTGTGTGACGGCATTGGGTGCCTGGGTAGGGCAATCAAAATAGCTCAAGGTTTCGGCTATGGTCTGGGGCATTTTCCAGCGTTCCAACACTTGCAAACCGGTCTGCCGTTCGAAATGTGAGGCCAGCGCCGTGACACAATCCTTATCGCAGGCTATACCTTCTGCATCGAGTTTCTCCAATATGCTCTGCAAGGCCACCGGCCAGCCGATATTGTGCAGCAGGCCACAGAGAAAAGTGGTTTCGACGTTATAGCGACAGTGGCGAGCAATCTCTTTCGCCCACAGGGCTGTAGCCAGGGCGTGGCGCCACACATTTTCAATGTCCTGTTCAAACCCGGGAGCCTTGAACATTTTGGTACTGATAGAGGCTGCCAGGGCGATTTCGCTAATCAGGCTCATACCCAAACGGGTGATGGCTTGTTGCAGGGATACCAGTGTGGTGTTGGGGCTGTAGGCTGCCGAGTTGGCGATGCGCATCACGTGCCCGGCCAGTGACTGATCACTCTGAATCAGTTGAGCCAGTTGCACGGCATCGGATTCTGGATCTTGAGTAAGTTGGACAACGCGTCCCGCCACTTCGGGTAAAAGCGGGACGTCAATATCGCCTTGTTTTAGCTGTTGCTCCATAAGCCCGACCAAGGGGGTCGCAGCGGCGGGCAAGGGAACCGCAGGAGTCATCATGGCTAATCCTTATGCATGCTGGATGTAAATTGTGTGTTAAATGACCGACAGGTTTATCAAGTGTAGTTCAGGTTTGTCGCTGGCAGGTTTAGAGCTTTGCAAGGCTTGCTATAGTTGGTACGGTTCTGTGGGTAAGGTAAGATGAATAAGACGACATTAGGACATAATTAAAAGTAGCCTGTTTGCTACTTGGGTGTGATGAAGTACATGACTTGGGGTTTATATAGGGGCTTGACGCAATTGGCTTTCGGCAGTGTAGTGCTGGGAACCGGTTTGCATGGATACGCGTCGGCACCTGAAAAAAGTGATGTCACGGAAGAGAGGGTTGTAGAAGAGATTCTGGTTGAGGCGCAAAAGCGCCCCCAGGCCTCGGTAGATGTGCCTCTGGCGGTTAATGCTTTCAGTGGTACCCAGCTGGATGATCTTGGTGTTGCCAATCTTGAGCAGCTGTCGGATTTTGTACCCGGCGTAAACATTCAGCAGCAGAGTGTCACCACAACAGGTTTTGCCATTCGTGGCATTACCAGTGATCAGGCATCTGCCACTAACCGACCGCGGGTATCGGTGTTTCAAAACGGTGTTGATATCAGTCGCTCGCGCGGCAGCAATATTGCGCTTTACGATATTGAACGCGTTGAAGTGTTGAAAGGGCCGCAGGCCACCTTGTTTGGCTCCGGTGCCGAAGTGGGTGCGATCAGTATTCATCAACAGCGTGCTCTGCAGGAAAATTCTGCAGAACTGACTTTCGGAGTAGGTTCCAAAAACAACCAGGAATTTACCTCGGTCTTTAATACCGTCTTAAATGAAAACTGGGCTTCGCGTCTGGCCTTGCACTATAAATCCCGCGATGGTTATATCGACAATCCCGCCGGCGGTGATCTCAACAGTATTGATCGTCAGGCTCTGCGCTGGAGTCTCGCCTATGAAGGAGAGGGCAGTCGCTGGGACCTGATAGTGAATTATCAAAACGATAATCCAGCCGGTACCGCCTTTAGCAGTTTTTATTTTCCTGAACCGGATGCCTATGAAGAATCTCACCTGGATCAAGGCCGCGATCTGGGTATTGATCGCGAACTGTGGGATATCACCCTTGAAGGCCAGATAGATCTTAACAGCCAGTGGCAGCTCACCTCGATTACGTCCTACCGTGATTTTGATGCGCAGGAAATTTTTGATGCCGATGGCATGTCATTGCCGGTGTTGTTGTTTGAAGATCGCGTGGTGCATCGTCAATTTAGCCAGGAAGTGCGTTTTAATTATGATGATGGTGATCGCTGGCAGGGATTTGTCGGCGTTAATTATCATCAGGAAGAAGGCTATCAGAAAATTACCCAGCAGTTTCATGAGGGGTATTTGTTACTGTTGCCCACCGTGCAGGCATTCCTATTCACACCTACTGCACCTTTTGATGAAAGTTTGTTGTTAAATCCGCCACCACTGTTTGGACCCGGTGCGCCTTTGGCTGACTTTTCTGGTATTCCGCTCAACCCTGCCTTGCGTGAGTCACAAACCCGTGATGGCAATAACAGCATGTTTGATCTGTTTGCCGATGCCACCTACAGCTTTGCCGATCAGTGGGAGCTGACCATGGGGTTGAGGGCGAGTTACGAACGTATAAAAAGTCAGATCACAACGCCGGAGCCGGAATCGCCTGGCGGTATAGCGGTTGCGACTGGAGCCTGTGGTAATGGCTTTTTAAATCAGCCCCTGTGTAATGACAGTGGTGATCTTATTAGTCGCCGTCTAACGCAAAAAGATAATTTCTGGGGCATGGCCGGGCGGTTGGTGTTGTCTTATCGGCCAACGGAAGATACCCACACCTATCTCAGTTATGCGCGTGGGCGCCGTCCCAATACATTGGATTTCAATAATTTCAGCGCGGTAAATAATCTCGATGATGAGACGGTAGATTCTGTCGAATGGGGCATTAAATACCGCAGTGATGATCAGCGCTTAAGTGCTGATGGCGCTGTGTTTTATCATCGCTATACAAGTTTTGTTACCCAGCAGCCGGGCAATACACCGGTGGCTTCATTTGATGACAACGGTAAAGCGACAACGACTGGTGTAGAACTGTCGGGTCATTATCAGTTGCATGCAAAGTGGCGCATGTTGGCCAATGTTGCCTACGTTGATGCCCGTATTGATGATGACAGTGACTTTGCATTGGCCGATCATCGCTTCCGCTTGGCGCCGTTATGGTCAGGCAGTCTGGGAGTTGAGTATGAATCCACGTTGGCCGATGTGGGTGACTGGCGAGTCGGGTTGATCTATAGCTTCCAGTCGGAAGTGTATTTTGAAGATGATAACGACAGTAATTTAGGCAATAACCGTCAGGGCAGTTATGGTCTGTGTCAGCTCAATGCCAGTCTGACAAGCTTGAATCAACGTTGGCGTACCGATTTACGTGTAACCAATTTGCTGGATAAAGAGTATTTATTGGATGCGGGCAATACCGGTGGTCTATTTGGCATGCCGACTTATGTCGCCGGGCCGCCGCGTATGGTTGAGGCCAAGTTGAGCTACGCGTTTTAAGCGTTAACAGCTTGCGCCAAAACTGTGCGCGTACATGACTTTTAGGTGGAAAACACGCCAATCCTCAGCTACACCTATAGGTATACTGAATGTTGTGCTCTACCCCATCCCACCACTAGGGGCAAAGCTCAGGGAGCGAGCATTAAAGGAAGTATTTACCCTAAGGGAGAGGGCCCTATGTCGTTACCCAAGATTTTGTTCTGGCAGCCGCAAGACAATGGCCGGCTGATAGAAAGCCTGTCCAATGAATTTACCATCGCCAGCACTTCATCCCAGGAAGAAACCCTGCAGTTAGCCTCCGAAGGTGATGTTAAAGCTCTGGTAGTGGATTTTAGTTCGCAAGAACCCCTTTCCCTGGGTCTGTGTAAAGGCCTGCTTGACGATGATGAAATTGTTGCCAACCTGCCACTGATTATTCTGTCTTCCAGTAATGAACTACGCCATAAGCTCGAAGCCTTCGAGCAGGGTTGTGATGACTATATCGATCCGGGAACTTGCGTAGAGGAAATTGCTGCGCGCATTAATAAATCCATCTTCCATAAAATTGCCAGTGAGCAATTAAAGGACCGTCTGGAACTGGCCAATGCCACAGCCTACTCGGTGATGTCCGATAACAGTGATCTTGGTGCCAACATTCAGTTTCTTCTCGATGCCAATCGCTGCGACAATCTCGATCAGTTAGGCCAGCTATTTTTTGGCGCCATTCAACGCTACGGCATCAGCGCCAGTTTACAAATGCGCAGCCTGTATTTAGTTAAAAATATGGAAGCCAATGGCATGGCCAAGGATCTGGAATCGCAATTGCTCACGCAAATGCAGGACGCCGGGCGCTATGTGGATTTTGGTCGCCGTACCATTATGAATTACGGCCAGTGTTCGCTGTTGGTTCGCAATATGCCTATTGATGATGACGTTCGTTACGGCGCGATTAAAGATAACACCTTTGCGTTGATACAAGGGGTGGATGCGCGTCTTAAGGCATTGGATGAGCACCAAAAACTGCTCGACGAAAAAGAGGCCTTACACAAGCTTTCACAAACAGTAAAAGAGGTGATGACCGAGATTGATGAGTCCTACCAGGCGGTGATGCGTGATATTGTCTCGACGGTTGAAGATATGGCTGACTCCATCCAAAACCGTATCCCCGTATTGGCCCTTAGCGAAGAACAGGAAAGTTTTTTTGAGGGAGTGTCGGATTCCTGTGTTAGCGAGACCAACCGTATCTTTAACCAGGGCTTAAAAGTCGACGAAAGTTTTCAAAACCTGTCCGATGCTATGGAAAAAGCCTTGCACGAAGTTGATTTCCTGGATGATGAGCAACACAAGGAGCCACCGCCTATTGTTGATAGCGGCGCCTCTGATACCGATGATGGTGTTGAGCTGTTTTAGCATTTGACCCGATCTAGCCAACGAGTCACATCCTGTCGTTATGTTGGCAGGACTATCCTTTTTCTCCCTTTATAACCTATTATTAGTTTAGGGCCTCTCTGATCGGGCTCGCTGGCATGTAAAAAGCATTGTTTTGGCTTTTCTAGAACAAACTATTCTGAAAGACCGTGTCTAACTGTAAGTAATTAGCGCTAAAATAGAATTAACAGCAGGTATTCCTGAAACGCGTAGGTTGGTATTCACTGACTAAGCTCGGAGGCTATAAGTGGACCTGGCAACTGACAATAAAGATCTGGTTTGGGATCTTGAGACATTTAACCAGCGCCAAAGGGCGATGGATTTTGTGCTTGGTTTCGAGAACAAGCTCTGTGTCTATTCTGATTCGGTTGAACAGTTATATACCAACTACAATATCTTTTTCCCCAAAGAGGAAAACCGCAAACTGGTGATTCTGCCGAATCCCTATGCCCACCACGATATTTTTCATAGCGTGAATGTTGATGCCATTACCCCAACCGGTTTGAATATTATTCCCGGCGATGTGGTGGGAAAAGAAGGCCTCTACCTGACCATTCCCTTTAAAAGCGGTAAAACCCGTTATCGCGCCGTGCCCCTGCAGGTCGGCTTGCGGGTGGTGAATCAGCAGCGCCCCGATGACAAACCCCTGTTACCGGTATTGCGCAAAGGTGATTTACGCGAGCTGGATTCCAACACCCCTTGCTTACATTTACACACGATTAATATGGGCAAGCTTGATACCATGTCAACGTTGGAGCGGGGTGGTATTCGCACTGTGATCGAAGAGCGTTTGAGTGGTATTCAATAGGTTCTGCGACAGAAAATAAAAAGGGGCTAACGTTTCCGTTAGCCCCTTTTTTGTGAGTCGTGATCTTGATTAGCTGGCGAGCTTGGTACGCACAGACGCTAATTTCACGCACACTTCAAATACATCCATCGCTGCATTGACGTCGGCAACACTGGGAACGGTTGGTGCCAGACGAATATTGCGGTCTTCCGGATCCTTGCCGTACGGGAAGGTGGCACCGGCAGGTGTCAGTTTTACTCCGGCATCAGCCGCCAGTTTTACCACCGCTTGGGCGCAGTTTGGCTGGGTGTCGAAAGAAATAAAGTAACCACCGGCAGGTTTTTCCCAAGCGCCCAGATCGCTATCCGCGAAAGCGGCGTCCAGCTTGCTCAGTACCGCTTCAAAACGCGGGTTAATAATATCGGCGTGTTTTTGCATATGGGCGCTCAGGGCATCCATATTGGGCAGCAGCTTCATATGACGCAGCTGGTTAATTTTGTCCGGACCAATGGTCGTGGTACCCAATACCTTGCGGAAGGCGTTGAGGTTGTTGGCCGAACCACCCAGGAAGGCCACACCGGCACCGGCGTGGGTAATCTTGGAGGTGGAGGCAAACTGCAACACACTGTCTTCAGTACCTGCTGCAACACAAGCTTCCATAATGTTGGCCAGCTGTGGTGGGTTGCTCATCAGGTCGTGTACGGCGTAGGCGTTATCCCAGAATACACGGAAGGCCGGGTTGGCGATCTTGCCCAGGGCCGCAATACGGGCAACGGTGTCTTCGCTGTAGACCACACCGGTTGGGTTGGAATACTTGGGTACACACCACATACCGATAATGCTCTGGTCGGCTTTGATCATGGCTTCGACCTGATCCATATCCGGGCCAGTAGCAGTCATAGGCACGGTGACCATCTCAATGCCCAGTTGCTCGCACACGGTGTAGTGGCGATCGTAACCGGGAACCGGGCATAGGAATTTAGCGCCGTCGATGTTTTTCCAAGCGCTTTCAACACCGTTAAAGCCAAACTGGTAACCGGTCATAGCGGCCTGGAACATCATGGTCAGGCTGCTGTTGCCGCCGGCCATCACATTGGCTGCGTCCAGGCCCAGTACTTGAGCACCCAGCTCGCGGGCTTCTTTAATACCGTCGAGGCCACCGTAGTTGCGTGTATCTGTACCATCGGCTGCCTTATAGTCTCCCGCTAAAATACCGTCGAGCGCATCAGACAGGCTCAGTTGTTCGGCGGAAGGTTTACCACGGGTCAGATCCAGATTCAGTTTCTGATCCAAAATGGCCTGATATTGGGCTGCCAGCTCTGTTTCCCACTGACGCAATTGTTCCGGGGTGGCTTGATCCAGTCGCAAGACGAAATACCTCGATCGATTAGGGCTAAATTCAAAATACAAAGGGCTAAAAACTGCCTGGCGGGAGGCTTTCAACATGATTAGAGGAAGCCGGTCGCAAAAAGGCGCCGCATTATACCGCCTCTTGACGACAGGTATAAGAGGCTTGGCCGGATTATTGGGGGATTTTTAAGGGTAGGCTGCAGATAAAGCGGCTGCCTTGCCCGGGACAGCTTTCGACGCTCATTTGCCCGCCCATCAAACGGGCAAAATCGGCACAGATTGCCAGCCCCAGGCCGGTACCTTGCGTCGCGTTTTTACCCAGCTGGGTTTGGCTGAAGGCGCGAAACAAGCGCGCCTGATCCTCATCATTGATGCCTGGGCCTGTGTCTTCAACGCTAAATGCCAGCATATTATCGTTGGGGGATGCTGTGAGGTTAATGTGCCCCTGCTCGGTAAACTTGACGGCATTGCCCACCAGGTTAATTAGAATCTGTTTGGTTTTGCGAGCATCGAGCAGCACCTCTTGTGGGCAGCTGTCCAGCGTGTGTGTCAGCACTAACTTTTTGTCGTCGCAGGTATGTTGAAACAGCTCGATCGTGTCAGTCATCAGTTGTTGGATATTACAGGGAGTCAGGCTGGTCTCCAGTTCTTCAGCCTGCAGTTTTGAGTAGTCGAGAATGTCGTTAACCAGTGACAACTGATGATCGGCGGCGTTACTGATAGTGCGTATTTGCTCCTGCTGGCGTTCATCGAGCTTTTCGGGTCTGCGTAGCAGTAGCCTGGCCATGCCGCTGATAATATTAATGGAGTTGCGACATTCGTGGCTCATGCGGCCCATAAACTGGGACAGGGCTGTGTGTTGTTGTTCGATAAGTTCTTTTTGCTCGGTAAGTGCTGCGGTGAGCTTGGCGCTGTGGATAAGATGTTTGACCCGGGCGATAAGCTCCTCGTAAATAAGCGGTTTGGTCACGTACTCATCTGCCCCCAAACGGAACAGCTCTATACGGCGAGCTGGATCATCATAGCTGGACATGGCAATGATCGACGGTGAGCTATGGTGCTCTTGCTGGCGGCGGATTTTTTTCACCAGGGTTAGGCCGCTGCTGTCACCCTCAAGCACTATGTCGGTTAGTACCAGGTCATAGGTGTTTTCGGAAAACGCCTGCCAGGCTTCTTCTACTTCAGTGGCGGTATCTACCTGCAAACCAATACCTTCAAGATACAGCTTGGCGGTTTTCTGCTGGGCCAGAGAATCTTCAACCAGCAGAACTCGGCCCTCAATAGGCTTTAGGCTTCCCGCCGTACGGATAACAAAGGATTCGAGTTCATCGAATTGCGCCGGGCTAAAGGTCTCAGTCACTCCGGCGGCAAAGGCTTTTTCGATTAAGGCCTGGTGGTTGTCTTTGGTGGTCAGAATGATGGGGGTGCTAGTGTTACGGGATTGTTTGCGAATGCCTCGGCAGAGTTCAAAGCCAGTTGCATCGGGCAGGTAGTGGGCTGTATAGATGAGATCGTAACTGTCAGTTTGGGCGGCTTCTAGCGCAGCTTCAACCGTATTTTGGATGGTCGCTTGCAGGTGGATACTATCGCAGAGGCTTTGTAGTTGTTGTTGCAGAGCTTGATCCTGCTCGGCGATAAGCACCTTCATGGCGTGGCTGTGTCCAAATCTGCTGTGTTCGTAGATTTAGCTTAGCCGATGGGCCGCTGGGGTAAAGTTGGTTGGGGATAAGTTGGCGCCAGATACCTTACTTAGGCAATGGGCTTACGCAATGGTCATTACGCTATGGCGTAGTACAGAGGCTCGCCGACGGTTTCTACAGCGGTACGATCCAGAGTTTCTTCAACAATCTGCTTGGTCATAATGCCGCATTTGCCACACTGGCTCATCACGCCCAATTGCTTGCGAACAGTACGCAGATCAGTGGCACCGCTATACACGGCATCTTTGATTTGGCTGTCGGTGATTCCTTTGCAGAGGCAGACGTACATGGCAAAAAACTCAATGGACCTGATAGGTTTTAATGTTGGTGAGATTTTAGTTGTTAATGAGAATTGTTGTCAACACCTCCTAAGAATATTTCTTATTTGCATTTATTGTTTTTATTTATAAATTTATAGCTATAGATAAGTTGGGGGTGATCAGGCGCGAGAATCAACCGCTAAACCGGGGCGGGTTTTATTAAATAGGGGCGATATAAAAAATTAATGGGACTATATTGGTGGCCTGTGTATCATAGCTAACTGCTATTAAGCACCAAGGTTTTTATTGGAAAGACCCCGTAAATAAAGGGTCTTTTCAGGTGGCGATTCAGGGCTTGGCTGCTATGTTTAAGCCACTGTGATCGCGACATATTGTTAACCCCAAATTAATGAAAGGGAGACCCATCATGGGCGTATTAGTTGGAAAGCCAGCTCCAGACTTCACTGCAGCAGCAGTACTGGGTAGCGGCGAAATCGTTGATGCTTTCAACCTGACCGAAACCATCAAAGGCAAGAAAGCAGTTATCTTCTTCTACCCGCTGGACTTCACCTTTGTATGTCCTTCTGAGCTGCTGGCTTTCGATCACCGTTTTGAAGAGTTCACCAAGCGCGGTGTTGAAGTAATCGGTGTTTCTATCGATTCTCAGTTCAGCCACAACGCATGGCGTAACACCCCAGTAAACGAAGGCGGTATCGGCCCAGTTAAGTACACTCTGGTTGCTGACACCAAGCACGAAATCTGTCAGGCCTACGACGTTGAGTTCGCCGACGCTGGTGTTGCTTTCCGTGGCTCTTTCCTGATCGACGAAGAAGGTACTGTTCGTCACCAGGTAGTTAACGATCTGCCTCTGGGCCGTAACGTTGACGAGATGCTGCGTATGGTTGACGCTCTGGCGTTCCACCAGGAGCACGGCGAAGTATGTCCAGCTGGCTGGAAAGAAGGTGACAAAGGCATGACCGCTTCTCCAGACGGTGTTGCTGCTTACCTGAGCGAGAATGCTGACAGCCTCTAAGGCCTGTTAACATTACGCTTCAAAAAGGCTGCCCTAGGCAGCCTTTTTTTGTGCCTGACGGCCGGGGTCTGACCCTGCGGGTCAGACCCCATCCCTGGCATCGGCACCGATTCTGGCACATCCCCCACCGTTGACTACACTTCTGTGACGTAAGAATAAAGAAACACAGGAGTGTTCAATGAAACTCATCAACTTTCACTGGCTCTGCGTTTTTGTATTAACCGGCCTCTTGGCAGCTTGTAGTTCTCTGCAACAAATACGCAGTGTGGAATATACGGCGGGTGAGACTACCTCAATGGCATTGGCCATGGATGCGGCAAAAGCCAAAGCGGAAGAAGCCCTGAGTGCCAACGGTTTTATGGAAACCGGTCGCGAAAAACACGGCAATAAATTCTACCTATACGGCGAGAGTGCAGGCGAGGGTACATTCGAACCGGGTAACCGCAAATTTACCACCGGCAAGCTGGTGCGCATCGTGTTGGTTGAAGAGGGTGCTTCAACCCAGGCCTATGTACTGGTGCGGGAAAAAGTCGGTTTTGATACCAGTGAAACCGGTTTGGTGGCTCGCCGGCTGGTACAAAAGCTAGGTCCGGCGACCTAGCTTTGCAGCCTGAATATTACGGACGGTAGTCTTCTGGCAGGGCATCGATAAATGCCTCTGGGATTGGGCAGACTTTGCCTGTAGTTGGATCAACAAAGACGAAGCCGGTTTTGGCCAGGGCTACCAGAGTCTCACCCTGGTTCTTGGTAATGCGGAAAATAACATCGGCACCGTATTTGTTAAAATCCGTCAGGCCGACTTCAAATTTCAGTTTTTCACTGGCAAAACTTTCGGCACGGTAGGTAGTTACCAGATCGGTTACTGTGACCACAGCACCACCAATGCTGGTGTCATCAAGCTTCATATCGCAAAAGAAACTGTAGCGAGCATCGGAAATCAGGCTGATCATTTGATCATTGCCCAGGTGCCCGGCCGGGTTTAAATCGGTAAAGCGAACTTCAATCTCAGTGGAATAGAAAAACGCTTCTGGCAGTTCCAGTTCTACGCGAGCCATGGGTACCTCTTTGGATAAATCTTTTGGTTAATCGATGGGGGGCAGCGGCCAGCCACCGAGTTCCTGCCAGCGATTGACGATCAGGCAGAACAGGTCGGCGGTTTTTTCTGCATCATAGGCTGCGGTGTGTGCAGCGCTATTGCTGAATTCAATGCCGGCAGTTTGGCAGGTTTTGGCCAGTACGGTTTGGCCAAAGGCAAGGCCACTTAGGGTGGCGGTATCAAAACAGCTGAAAGGGTGAAACGGATTGCGTTTCATATCCACACGTTCAGCGGCGGCATTCACAAAGCCCAGATCAAAGTGGGCGTTGTGAGCAACCATCACCGCGCGGGTGCAGCCGTGTTCTTTTACTGAGCGACGGATTGATCGGAACAGTTCCGGGATAGCAATTTCTTCCGGCATGGCATCGCGTTCCGGGCTTTCCAGATCGATACCGGTAAAGTCCAGGGCAGATTGTTCGATATTGGCGCCTTCAAAGGGGTCGATATGAAAATCAAAGGTCTCGTCGCGGTGCAGCAAGCCGTCATCACACATGCGCAGGGTGACGGCGGCAACTTCCAGCAGGGCGTCGCGGTGGGCGTTAAAGCCACCGGTTTCCACATCGACAACCACGGGCAGGAAACCTCGAAAACGTTGGGCCAGTAAACTTTTATCCTGGTCCGGCGTGCTTATAGGGTCGTTCACAAGGTGTCCTTAATGATTTTTCTCGATCGTTATTGGTACAGCTTAGCGCTTAACACGCCAGCGAATAGTCTCACCGGCACGCAGTGGTACCAGATCTTCGCCAGCCAGCGTCAGTGCTTGCGGTAGCTGCCAGTCTTCTTTTACCAGCGTAATAGTATCGGTATTGCGTGGCAAACCATAATACTCCGGGCCAAATACGCTGGCGAAGTTTTCCAGCTTGTCCAGGGCGCCCGCATCTTCAAATACTTCGGTGTAAAGCTCTAACGCGTGGTAGGCAGTGTAGGCACCGGCACAGCCACAGGCAGATTCTTTTTTGTTTTTGGCATGTGGGGCGGAATCGGTACCCAGGAAGAATTTCGGGCTGCCACTGATGGCGGCTTTGATCAGGGCTTCCTGGTGGGTGTTACGCTTGAGGATTGGCAGGCAGTAGTAGTGTGGGCGAATACCTCCGGCCAGCATATGGTTGCGGTTATACAGCAGGTGGTGGGCGGTAATGGTGGCCGCCATATTGTCACCGGCCTCAGCAACAAACTCCGCAGCATCTTTTGTCGTGATATGTTCCAGCACCATTTTCAGGTTCGGGAAGTCTTTGGCCAGTTGCACCAGGGTGCGATCGATAAATTCTTTTTCACGATCGAAGATATCAATAGCGGTATCGGTTACTTCACCGTGCAGCAGGAACAGCATGCCGTGCTCTTCCATGGCCGCCAGGGCAGGGTAGACCTTATTGATGTCGGTTACACCGGAATCGGAGTTAGTGGTCGCACCGGCTGGATACAGCTTGCAGGCGACAACGCCGGCCTGCTTGGCGGCGGCAATGGTTTCCGGAGTGGTGTTGTCTGTCAGGTAGAGCACCATCAGTGGCTCAAACCCGGAGCCAGCAGGGTTTTGGGCCATAATACGGTCTTTGTAGGCCATGGCCTGCTCGGCATCCATTACCGGTGGCACTAGATTGGGCATAATAATGGCGCGGCCAAAGGTCTGGGCGGCGTGGGGCACGGTAGTGGCCAGGGCGTCGCCATCACGCAGGTGAATGTGCCAGTCATCGGGGCGGATTATGGTAAGGGTATCGCTCATAATGCATTCACCTGTCGTAAAGCGCTGTGCCATGTAAGAGGCTAAGTAGTGGGTATTGTACCGCAAAAGACGCGCATCCTACCGAAAATGGCGTCTAAAGCACAGCGCTAAAGGGTCTGTAGCTCTGTGCTAAAGCCTGGCCTCGGCAAGTCGATAACTAAGTAATGATGGGTAAAACAGGCGGCCTGGGGCGGCCAAGGTTGGGCATAATGTTAGCGCGAATTCTGGCGGGGATAATGTTGGCGGGCTTGTGGGCGGGGTTGAGCACGACAGCCTGGCAGGCTCAGGCGGCTACTTTTCACCCGCGCCTGGACAAGTCTGAATGGCAGGTCGAGGCCTCGATCTTTGAATGCCGTATGACCCATCCGATTCCCTTTTATGGGGATGCCGTCTTTCGTCGTCGAGCCGGTGAGGCCTCCCGCTTTCATCTGGACAGCAAATCCCCCCGTCTAAAAACCGGTAAAGCCTCGCTGGTGTCTGAAACCCCGATGTGGCGCCCTGGCTTAAAGCCCAAGGCCATGGCCATGGTGGATGTTAAGCAGGGCAGTAAACCCGTGCAGCTGGGTTCCGGGCTGACTGAGCGTATGCTGGCTGAGTTGCACAATGGCCGCAAGGTGGTGGTTACCCGCAAGCCCTGGTACGGGGCTGATGAATCGGTACAGGTGAGTATGAGCTCGGTCAACTTCCGTGCCGCTTATCGCCGTTATCTGGATTGCCTGGGCTCGCTGCTGCCTGTGAATTTCGATCAAATTAAACGCACAGCGATCTATTTCCCGTCAGGTAGTGATGAGCTAAAGCCAAGCGAAATGCAGAAGCTCGACAATATCATTACCTATGTCAAAGCCGATCCCACGATAGAGGCCTTCTATATTGATGGTCATACCGACAGTGTCGGCAAGCGCAGTGATAATCTGGAGCTCTCCAAGCATCGCGCCGAAATGGTGAGTGAGTACCTCAGTTTGAAGGGGGTACCCAAGGACAAAATTACTACCCGCTGGCACGGTGAGCGCTACCAGGTTTCCAGCAATCGTACCCGCAAGGGGAGAGCGAAAAACCGCCGTGTCACCATTCGCCTGGAAAAAGCCGGGGCGCCTAAAGTGCCAAGGTTGGCCCGTGGTAATGTCAGAACCGGTGCCCAATAGGGAGTAAACCCCTCTACCATCTTAATTAACCCTATTTTTTGGGCCGAATTGGAGCTACAATTCGCGCCCCGAAATTTCCGTATAGGGTTGATCAATAAAGCATCAAACCTACGATTAAATGACCCGCTTGCATGGGAGATGCCTATGTCATCCGTGAAAAAAGTGGTACTGGCCTACTCCGGTGGTCTGGATACCTCAGTAATTGTTAAGTGGCTGCAAGAAACCTACAACTGCGAAGTTGTGACCTTCACCGCCGATATCGGTCAAGGTGAAGAGGTTGAACCAGCGCGTGCTAAGGCTGAAGCCCTGGGCATTAAAGAAATCTACATTGACGATCTGCGTGAAGAGTTCGCCCGTGATTTCGTATTCCCCATGTTCCGCGCCAACGCTATCTACGAAGGTGAGTACCTGTTGGGTACCTCCATTGCGCGTCCGCTGATTGCCAAGCGTTTGATCGAGATCGCTAAAGAGACCGGCGCTGAAGCCATCTCCCACGGTGCTACCGGTAAGGGTAACGACCAGGTGCGTTTCGAACTGGGTGCTTACGCGCTGATGCCGGGCATTCAGGTGATCGCCCCATGGCGTGAGTGGGATCTGACCTCCCGCGAAACCCTGATGAAGTACTGTGAAGATCACAACATTCCTGTGGACTTCGCCAGTAGCAAGAAAAAGTCTCCTTACTCTATGGATGCCAACCTGCTGCACATTTCTTACGAAGGCGGCAACCTGGAAGATCCATGGTGGGAAGCTGAAGACCCTGAAATGTGGCGCTGGACTGTTTCCCCAGAGGAAGCGCCAGACAAGCCAGAATACGCGGTACTGACCTACAAGCAGGGTGACATTGTTGCCATCGACGGCAAAGAAATGACCCCAGCTGAGGTTATGGAGCACCTGAACAAGGTTGCCGGTGCTCACGGTGTAGGCCGTCTGGACATCGTTGAGAACCGTTATGTGGGCATGAAGTCCCGCGGTTGTTACGAGACGCCAGCCGGTACTGTGATGTTAAAAGCGCACCGTGCCATTGAGTCCCTGACCCTGGACCGTGAAGCCGCTCACCTGAAAGACGAGCTGATGCCTAAGTACGCCAAACTGGTTTACAACGGTTACTGGTGGAGTCCAGAGCGCAAGATGCTGCAAGCGGCTATCGATGAGTCTCAGAAGTGTGTGAACGGTGAAGTTCGCGTGAAACTGTACAAAGGCGCTGTGACTGCTGTTGGCCGTCGCTCAGAAGACAGCTTGTTTGACGAGGCGATTGCGACCTTCGAAGACGATGCGGGTGCTTACGATCAGAAAGACGCGGAAGGCTTTATCAAGCTGAACGCACTGCGGTTAAAAATTGCGGCGAAAAAAGGCCGCGATCTGCTGTAGCTCTTTATTAAGAGACGCCGCGGCGCTGCAGTAAACATGCAATAAAACCCTGCTAAAAGTAGGGGATACGCAGAGAAAAGATTCGTGGCCTACACTCAGTGGATGGTTTTGCAGCCCTGAGGTAGGCCCGACCGGAAGAAAGGCGGTTTGAGTTGATACGTGTCAATTCAATCCCGCTCCCTGATAGGCACAATGCGCTACCTACAATGGATTAGTCCGTAAAGACCAAGTCCGTAAAGACCGGCTCCGTAGATAGGGGTGCTCCTACGGACTGGAGTGTAGGTGTTATTTGTGAATTTGGGGCAGTCACGTGATTAGCCGTTACTGACAGTCATCCGGAAGATTCCTTAATTACAAAAATCTAACAGGAACGTCACTATGAGTAGTAATCTGGCTGCCGGTGAACAACCGGTATACAACTACAATGTAGTTCGCCAATTTGCCATTATGACCGTCGTTTGGGGCGTGGTCGGTATGGCAGTGGGGGTGTTAATCGCCGCCCAATTGGTTTGGCCCGAGCTGAATGATATCTTTCAGCCTTATACCCACTTTGGACGCTTGCGTCCGTTGCATACCAATGCAGTGATCTTCGCCTTCGGCGGTTGTGCACTGTTTGCAACTTCCTATTACGTGGTGCAGCGCACCTGTCAGACCCCGCTGTGGGGCGGCTTCCTGATCCCGTTTACCTTCTGGGGTTGGCAGCTGGTGATTGTGTTGGCCGCGATTACGCTGCCACTGGGTTACACCTCTGCAAAAGAATACGCTGAGCTGGAATGGCCAATCGATATTCTGATCACCCTGGTATGGGTGGCGTATGCGATTGTGTTCTTCGGTACTATCATCAAGCGTCGTACTTCCCACATCTACGTAGCTAACTGGTTCTTTGGTGCTTTCATCCTGACCATTGCCCTGCTGCACGTGGTTAACAATATGGAAGTACCTGTTTCCATGTGGAAATCCTACTCCGCCTACTCCGGCGCCATGGATGCCATGGTTCAGTGGTGGTACGGTCACAACGCCGTAGGTTTCTTCCTGACTGCTGGCTTCCTGGGCATGATGTACTACTTCGTACCTAAGCAAGCGGGTCGTCCGGTTTACTCTTACCAGCTGTCCATCGTTCACTTCTGGGCACTGATCTCCCTGTACATCTGGGCTGGTCCTCACCACCTGCACTACTCTGCTCTGCCTGATTGGGCTCAGAGCCTGGGTATGGTGATGTCTCTGGTTCTGCTGGCGCCAAGCTGGGGTGGCATGATCAACGGTATCATGACCCTGTCCGGTGCATGGCACAAACTGCGCACCGATCCTACCTTGCGCTTCCTGGTTGTATCTCTGTCCTTCTACGGTATGTCTACCTTCGAAGGCCCGATGATGGCAATCAAAACTGTAAACGCCCTGTCTCACGACACCGACTGGACCGTAGGTCACGTACATTCTGGTGCGCTGGGCTGGGTTGCGATGATTTCTATCGGTGCCATCTACCACCTGATTCCTGTGCTGTTTAACCGCAAGGAAATGTGGAGTGTTGGTCTGGTTAACGCTCACTTCTGGTTGGCGACTATCGGTACTGTTCTGTACATCTCTGCGATGTGGGTTAACGGTATTACCCAGGGTCTGATGTGGCGCGCATTCAACGCCGACGGCACCCTGACTTACAGCTTCGTTGAGTCTGTAGAAGCTTCTTACCCTGGTTACTTTGTACGTGTTCTGGGTGGTGCTTTCTTCCTCTTCGGCATGCTGCTGATGGCCTACAACACATACCGCACCGTGGCTGACGAAGACGAAGCCACCAGCGCGCAGCCGCAAACGGCGTAAGGAGAAGCGACTGTGAAAAATCATGACATCGTAGAAAAGAATATTGGTTTGATGGTCCTGCTGGTAGTTGTTGCTATCAGCTTCGGTGGCCTGGTACAGGTTGTACCTCAGTTCTTCCTGGATGAGACCACTCAGCCAGTTGAAGGTCTGACACCTTGGAATGCTGTTGAGCTGGAAGGTCGTGACATCTACATCCGTGAAGGTTGTCACGTATGTCACACCCAAATGATTCGCCCACTGCGTGCAGAAGTAGAGCGTTACGGTCACTACTCTGTTGCCGGTGAGTCTGTTTACGATCACCCATTCCTGTGGGGTTCCAAGCGTACTGGTCCTGACCTGGCACGTGTTGGCGGCCGTTACAGTGACGAGTGGCACAAGGCACACATGTACAACCCGCGTAACGTTGTACCTGAGTCCAACATGCCAGCGTTCCCGTGGCTGTTTGACAATGTGCTTGATGGCAAGCTGACCGGTAAGAAGATGGCTGCTTTGCGTTCTGTAGGCGTTCCTTACACCGACGAAGATATCGCTGGTGCTGAGGCTGCTGTAAAAGGCACTACAGAAATTGATGCACTGGTTGCTTACCTGCAACAGCTGGGTGATCTGCCCGGTCTGAAGCAGAAGCGCTAAGTCAACACGTAAGAGAACTGTTATGGATCTCACTACATTGCAAGCTTTGTCGACGGTTTTGGTGATGATTGCTTTCGCCGGCGTATGCTGGTGGGCATTCTCCCCAAGCCGCAAGAAGAAGTTTAACGACGCGGCAAACCTTCCGTTTGCCGACGACGACGCTGATGCGGCAACCAAAGCAAGCAACGCAAACAAGCAACCCCTTCATCCCAACTCTGATGAAGAAAGGCAGGACTGATTATGAGTACTTTTTGGAGCCTTTGGATTATTGGCCTGACCCTGACCAACCTGGTGTTGGTAACCTGGGTTTTATTTGCAAACCGCAAGGTTGCGGTAAGCGACGAGGATACACCGGAAAACAAAACCACCGGTCACGTCTACGACGGTATTGAAGAATACGACAACCCGCTGCCACGCTGGTGGTTCATGATGTTTGTCGGTACTTTGATATTCACGGCAATCTACCTGGCGCTGTACCCAGGTCTGGGTAACTTTAAAGGTTTCCTGGGTTGGACTCAGGTAAACCAGCTGGAGCGTGAGCAAGAGAAAGCTCAGGCAACTTACGTAGAAAGTTTTGGTAAGTTCTCTGCCATGTCTGTTGAAGAGGTTGCACAAGACCCTCTAGCACAGAAAATGGGCCTGCGTCTGTTCGCTAACAACTGTGCTGTATGTCACGGTTCTGACGCCGGTGGTAACTACGGCTTCCCGAACCTGACTGACACTGACTGGTTGTACGGCGGTAGTGCTGAGCAAATCAAGCACAGTATTACTTACGGCCGTAACGGTTCCATGCCTGCATGGGGCCCGATCATCGGCGAAGAGAATGTGGTTAACGTAGGTGAGTTCGTACTGTCTCTGTCTGGCCAGGATCACAATGCTGAGCAGGCAGAACAAGGTAAGCAGGTTTACGCACAAAACTGTGCCGCTTGTCACGCCGCTGACGGCACCGGTAGCGAAGTTGTGGGTGCACCTAACCTGGCTGACGATGTATGGCTGTACGCCAGTGGCGATCCAGAGAAGCTGGCCGCCGAGATTCGTCACTCTATCCGTAACGGTCGCTCCAACGTGATGCCTGCGCAAAAAGACATGCTGCGTGAAGACAAAATTCACCTGCTGACTGCTTACGTATACGGCCTGTCCCAAGAAGAGCAAGACGCCGAATAAGTCTTGCCTTCCATAAGGGCCTTTATACCGATCTGGTGACAGGCCCTTCCCGGTACCGCTCAATATATACAACTCCAAGAGCGGTACTGACTCCTTCTGGATCCACTTGATCCTCCTCTGACATCTTGCAAGACCATATAGCCTTAGGTGTAAAACAAGGAATAGAAGAGGTAGCAACCGTGAGTGAAAAAATTCCCGCCAAAGAAGTGCAGGAAACAGAAGAGCAACATATCCGTTATCGTCAGCTTTACGAAGCGGCCGATAAAATCTATACCCGTAAAGTCTCGGGATTTTTCCAGAAACTCCGTCGTTATACCGGTCTGCCTTTAATTGCAGGCTTCTTGTTGATGCCTTGGTTGGTCATCGATGGTCGCCCGGCCATGTTATTTGATCTGCCGACGCGTCAGTTCCATATCCTGTGGATGACGTTTTGGCCCCAGGATGGCATGTTACTGGCCTGGTTGCTGATCATTGCAGCCTTTACCCTGTTTACCGTCACTGTGCTGGTGGGCCGAGTTTGGTGTGGTTTTACCTGTCCACAAACCGTGTGGACCCTAATGTATATCTGGGCCGAGCATTTCTGCGAGGGTGATCGCAACAAGCGTATCAAACTCGACAAACAGGGCTGGAATACCGAAAAAGTTATCCGTAAAGGCGGCAAACACCTGATCTGGGTGGGGATTGCCTTTATTACCGGGCTAACGTTTATCGGCTACTTTACGCCGATACGTGAATTGATCATGGGATTTGTGCCGCAGATAGGTGCCGATGGTTTTGTCACCTTTGATGTTCATCCCGCAGCAGCCTTCTGGACCCTGTTTTTTACCTTTATGACCTATCTCAACGCTGGCTGGATGCGTGAGCAGGTGTGTAAATACATGTGTCCATACGCCCGTTTTCAGTCGGTAATGTACGATACCGATACCCTGGCGGTGCACTATGATGCTGGTCGTGGTGAAACCCGCGGCCCGCGTAAGCCGAAAGAGGACTACAAGGCCAACGGTAAAGGCGACTGTATCGACTGCTCCTGGTGTGTACAGGTATGTCCGGTGGATATCGATATTCGTGAGGGCCTGCAGTACGAGTGCATCAACTGTGGTTTGTGTGTCGATGCCTGTAATCAGGTAATGGATAAGATGAACTATCCGCGTGGGCTGATTCGCTTTACCTCGGAAGACCAGCTGGAAACCGGTCATACACACTTTGTGCGCCCGCGTCTGTTCGGGTATTCTTTGGCCGTTTTGGTGATGATCAGCGCATTTATCTATGCCATTGGCAATCGCCAGCCGCTATCCATTGATGTGGTGCGTGATCGTGGGACCAAAATGTACCGTATCAGTGGTGATAAGGTGCAAAATGTCTATACGGTTAACATCAATAATATGGATCGAAATGCTCATATTTATCGTATTGACGTGGTAGGTGAAGGCGATTATAAAGTCCGCGGCTATCGTCCTATGCAGCTGGAAGAAGGTGAGCGATTCACGCTGCCGCTACGTATAGTGGTGCCCCGTGACCAGTTACCAGAGTCGAAAAATGAAATCTCGATTCGAGTGACTGCCAAGGATGATGAAAGTATGACGGCCGAACAAAAAACCATATTTATCGGCCCCAAGAAATAATTATATTAATGTCATACCTGCGAAGGCAGGTATCCAGTCTCTTTATGCGGCTTAAGAAGAGTACGAAAAAGACACTGGGCTCCTGCTTATGCAGGAGCGACAAACAGCTCTAAAAGGTAGAAGATGAATAATATTAGTGGTTCCCAAGAACCCGTAGCCCCTTGGTACAAGCAATTCTGGGCCTGGTTTATCCTGGCTCCGCTGATTATTGTGATTATCGCCTGTACCATTACCGTCACCATTGCCTTTAAAAACAAAGATGATGTGGTGATCGATAATTACTACAAGGAAGGGCGCACCATTAACCAGCGTTTCGTTCAGGACGCCAATGCCCGTGAAATGGGCTTAAGTGGTGAGTTGGTATTTGACCGTCAACTGGGTGAAATACTGCTGAATTTGCAAGCTGACGAAGAGCTGCCTGCTGAGTTGGAGCTTGAACTCAGTCACCCTAGCAAAGCGGCCAAGGATATGTATTTAACCTTGAAGCAAATGTCCCCTGGACGCTATCGCACCGACTATGAAGGTACTCTGGAGAATCACTGGTATGTTCGTATTCTGCCGCACAAGGAAGAGCAGATTGCCGAAGCCCGCTGGCGTTTAAAAGGTGAGGTAGATTTTAAATACGGTGAACGCATCCACTTTGATGCTCAGGATCCCAGCCCCTAATTCCGACACTAAAGCTCTCTCCAATTTTATAGCATGACCGATTGTTATCACTGCGGCCTGGCGGTTCCGCCAGGCAGTGACTTCACCCTTACGCTTGAAGGCCAGTCCCGAGACTTTTGTTGTCCCGGTTGTCAGGCTGTTGCCGAAGCTATTGTTGATGGTGGCCTTGCCAACTTTTATCAATTTCGCAGTGAGCTAAATCAGCGCCCCGATCAGGAAGAGGCTACAGCCGATAAGTACGCGCCCTTTGATTTACCGGAAGTCCAGCAGGACTTTGTGCGTGAGCAGGATAATGGTCAGCGTCAGGCGCAGTTGATTCTGGAAAGCATTACTTGTGCCGCCTGTGTCTGGTTGATCGAGCATCATTTACAAAAAGTATCGGGCGTTACCGAAGTTAAGGTCAATGCTAATACCCACCGTTGTTTGCTCACCTGGGACCCCGAACAACAAAACCTGAGTCAATTGATGCACGAACTGGCGCGTATCGGTTACGCGCCGCAGCCGGGCACCGATGATCAACAGCACCGTGTACAACTGCAGGAGCAGCGCACAACCCTGATGCGTTTGGCGGTCGCCGGTATCGGTATGATGCAGGTGGGTATGTTTGCCGTGGCACTTTATGCCGGTGCATTGGAAGCTTGGGAAAGCTTCTTCCGCTGGGTAAGTTTCGCCGTAGCTACACCGGTTGTGTTCTACAGTGCGCGATCATTTTTCCAGGGCGCCAAGCGTGCCTTGCAAATGCGTCACCTCACCATGGATGTGCCTGTCGCCTTGGCGATTGGTGGTGCCTATACCGCCAGTGGCTGGGCGACTATATTTGGTGGCGGAGAAGTCTATTTTGATTCTGTCTCCATGTTTACCTTCTTCCTGTTGTGGGGCCGCTACCTGGAAATGCGCGCCCGGCATCGCAACAGTTTGGCGACGGGACGACTGGCACAACTGCTGCCATTAACGGCCGATAAATGGCAGGAAAATAATCAGTGCTTTGCGCCTGTGCCGTTAAAGAGTTTACAGGCCGGCGATCGGGTGCAGATCAGTGCTGGTGCTACTGTGCCCTGTGATGGGCTCGTCATTGATGGTCGCAGCGGTATCGTTGAAGCACTGCTAACCGGTGAGCCGGATGCAGTGGAGAAAAAAGCAGGGGATACCGTAACAGCAGGTACGCTGAATACCGATGCACCGCTGCAAATTGAAGTGCAGGCTGTTGGCGCCAATACACGCTTGTCGGCTATCGAACATTTGGTGGAACAGGCGCAACAAGAAAAACCGCGTCAGGTTGCGGTGGCCGATCGTCTGGCAGGTTATTTTGTTGGGGCAGTATTAATTGTTTCGGCGCTGGTATTTACCAGTTGGTACTTTATTGAGCCGGAACGAGCCCTGTGGATTACCTTGTCGGTATTGGTGGTTACCTGTCCATGTGCCTTGTCGTTGGCATCACCTGCGGCACTGACCGCAGCCGTTGCCGAGCTACGCAGTCGCGGGCTATTAATTACCCGTGGGCATGTGCTGGAAAGCCTGTCATCTATTACCCGTGTGGTCTTTGATAAAACCGGTACGCTCACTGTGGGTGAGCCACAAGTCAGTGATGTCCTGTTGCTGCAAGATGATATTGACCGTGATCAGGTGCTGGCGATTGCAGCGGCATTGGAAGCGGGCTCATCCCATCCGCTGGCAAAAGCCTTTGCGCCTTTTGCTGGCCGTTACTTTGGCCGTGAATTACAACAGAAAACTGGCCAGGGCGTGAGTGGCAGAGTAGAAGGAATTAACTATCGCCTCGGCCGTATCGATTTTGCCGCTGCCGAGTTATCCCAAGTTCCTACTGCACCAGATGTGACTTCGGGGCAATGGTTACTGCTTTGTGATAATGCCCGTGCTATTGCCTGGTTTGCGCTACAAGATACTCTACGTGACTCAGCCGCTGATAGTGTAAAACAGTTGCAGGCCAGAGGCTTAAAAGTTGAGTTGCTAAGTGGTGATAGCTCTCCTGTGGGACAACAGCTTGCCGACGAATTGGGACTGGATGATTGTCTCACCGGCGTGACACCCATGCAGAAACTGGAGCGCGTAAAAGCGCTTCAGGCGGCTGGTGAAAAAGTGCTGATGGTTGGCGATGGTATCAATGATATCCCGGTATTAAGCGGGGCTGATATCTCCGTGGCCATGGGTGGTGCGACTGATTTGGCGCAAACCCAGGCCGACAGCATTTTGTTAAGCTCTGACTTACACGCATTAAACAACGCCTTCGAATGCGCTGGCATGACCAAGCGCATTATCAGGCAAAACCTGACTTGGGCTTTAGCGTATAATGGCTCAGCATTACCTCTGGCAGCACTGGGTCTAATACCGCCTTACCTTGCAGCTATAGGCATGTCTTTAAGTTCGTTGGTAGTAGTTGTAAACGCTTTACGCATTCATAAAAACTAGCTTATGAATCGGGCACATTATCCATTAATGTCATCCCAGCGTAGGCTGGGATCCAGTGTCTTCAGCATGGCACAATAAAAAACACAGAGAAAACCGTGGAAAGCCTATACTTCCTAATCCCCGTAGCCTTATTGCTCTTAGCCATCGCCATCCGCTTCCTTTTCTGGGCAGTAAAAAGCGGCCAATACGATGATCTCGACACCGAGGCCCACCGTATATTATTTGACGACGACAATCCCAACCCCAAAGAGCCTGAAAAACCAAAAGACAGCAGTAAGCCGGACGACGAAGAGGAAAAATCCTAGTGGATCCGGTAAATGCCTACGCGGCGGCCTTTGCAGTAGGTCTGTTTGGTGGCGCCCACTGTTTGGGTATGTGCGGCGGCATTATGGCTGCATTGAGCTTTGCAGTACCGGCGGAGCAAAAATCCAAACGCCTGAGCATTTTACTGGGTTATAACCTGGGCCGTATTGGCAGTTATACCCTGCTGGGATTATTGGTGGGCCTGTTAGGGCAACAGTTAAGTGGCGGCAGTGGCATGACCGTAATGCGTTTTGTTGCCGGTGGTTTACTGATTGCGATGGGGTTGTATCTGGCTGACTGGTGGCGAGGCCTTACTCACTTAGAACGTTTAGGTGGGAGTTTGTGGAAATTTATGCAGCCTTTGTCTAAACGATTAATGCCTGTTAAGAATCCATTCAGCGCGGTGGCATTAGGGTGTGTATGGGGCTGGTTGCCCTGTGGATTAATTTACACCGCGTTGGTCTATGCCATGGCACAGGGCAATGCGATTGAATCAGCAGGTGTGATGCTGGCTTTTGGTTTAGGTACTTTGCCCACGGTGTTTGCCGGAGGCTGGTTCGCTGATCAGTTAAAACAACTATTGCAGGCCAAAGGGCTGCGCATAGTGATGGCGCTTCTCATTATCGGTTTTGGTATTTGGACGATCTGGATTGCTGCCAGTCATGCAGGTCACGGTGCTGATCATAGTGGCCACTCCAGTCATCAACTGCATAGTACCGATGCCGATAACCATAGCGCACCAGAGCATAAGAATAAGAATGAGGATGCATCGCCTGCCACTCATCACAAACATCACCATTAATCGGAAATCTACCGGTGAAGAGGGGAAAGAACTGCTAAGCTTTTTGTCGAAGAAGTATAGAAGTGGTTTCTTAAGGGAATAAGTCCGGTAGACCACTTTTACCAGATTGTAAAGGTGACCTATGGAACATGTACCCCGTGAACCTCTGTTGGATGTTGGCCGCGTGTTGCCAATACTCGACAAAATTTCCATCTTCGGCGGTCTGTCGGAGACCCAGCTTTATCGTATTTTTCAGCAACTGAAAAAAGTTAATTACGATGCCAATGAACTGATTTTTCATCAGGGCGATCATCCCTCTTATATTTATATTGTCCTCGCCGGGCGGGTACGTTTGGTCTTTGATGTTGACGATCATCCCCTGTCGAAAACCGAGCTGGATCAAGGTGCATGTTTTGGTGAGACGTCTTTGATTGGCGTGCAGTCCCACTCGGCCAGCGCAGTAGCCGTTGAAGATACCGAACTGCTGGTTCTATCGGGTGAAACCTTAAGTTTATTCTTTGAACAGGATAAAACCCTGTTCTCCATGTTAATCCTCAATATTGCCCGTGAAGCCAGTCGGCGTTTGCACCAAACTGACGAGCTTCTATTGCACTATTTACACGAAGGCCACCTGCACGAAGTGGAACCCATTTTGGATATGGTGGAGCCACGAGCGCAATTGGCACAGAGAGATGACCGTAGAGATCAGGACGTCGTCTAGGTATAGCTATAGATTTTACTATTGACGTGTTCTTATCTGCCGATACACTCATTACATCAAGCGATTAAATACTTCATAAGAATACAGTGCCGCGAGCACAAGGAATTGGCGCGCCAATCATGAAGCAAATCTTTGTCGCCAACCCAAAAGGGGGGTGCGGAAAGACAACCCTGGCGACACAAATTGCCAGTTACTATGCGGGTCAAAACCAGCAGGTAGCTTTGGTTGATCACGATAACCAACAATCCTCATTGGACTGGCTAAAATGTCGCCCCCAAGGTTGTGCGCCGATAGATCCTGTAAAAGCCTATAACGGATATAACGCTACGGTTAATGGTGTGGATTGGTCCATACATGATATGCCTGCAGCGTGCAGTCTTGATGACTTAAAAGACGCCATTGTCGGTGATGCCTATCTACTGATTCCTATTCTTCCTTCTCCAACGGATATTAAAGCCGGTGTGCGATTCTTAATGGCGCTTAATCGAGATCCCTGGTTTGCTGAAGCGAATATCAAGGTTGGTTTAGTGGCAAACCGGGTGCGCTCCAATACCAACTACTTTAAAGTGCTGGTATCGTTTTTGGAACAGGTTAATATGCCATTGATTACCAGTATTCGAGATACCCAGAATTATATTCGGGCTATGGATGGTGGTGTGGGGATTTTTGATTTACCGCCGAGTCGGGTTGTAACAGACAAAGAGCAATGGGAGCCATTGTTACATTGGTTGTCGGCTTCGCCATAGATCGAGATCTACTAGATATTCAATACAGCAGGAACGAGCAGATCCTTCAAAAAGGAACGTTGCTCATCTTTTCCATAATCATCCCTTAATAAGAGAATAGCCTGAACGTTCACAAGAAGTTCAAGGATTCTGACATTGCTGAGATCTTTTCTTATCAGACCTTTTCCACGCGCTTTATCTAAAATGGGAGACCAGGTGTCAATACCATCCTGTTTTGTGGACTCGCCACCACCTAATAACAGGTATTGCTCAAGTTGATGATTGGTTTCTTCCAGTACAATCTTGTGGAATAGCTTGTCTCTACGAGCGGCTGCAATCGAGATAATAGAGCCTTCTACCAGAGCCTCTTCAATATCAGAGAAGCTGGAAATCTTCTTTCGAATCTTATTGCCTATCGCAGAAAGGCGTTGATTGAGAATGTCTTCAATTAGACTAGCTCTATCTTCATAGACGCGATAGAGCGTTTTCCTGGAAATACCTGCTTCAGTGGCAATGTCTGCCATGGAAGAACTTTGAACACCAGACGTTTCGAAAAGCCTTATAGCGGCATCTATCACCGTGTCCTTTGATGTGGCTTTTGAGGATTTTCTCACTGCTGGTTTTTCTTTGGTGGTCACGATGAGTTCTTCGCAATAGGTGTTTAGGTTAAGGGCAAGACATTGTCTAAGACAAATATAAGTTTATCGAAGATGACGTGATTTTTACAGAATGAATTGCGCTGCCGTTAAACGTAATGTTGACACAAAAATATGATTCTGTCACCCTTTGTGTGCTCTGCTCTAATGAGTGATTTATAAGTCAATATGGTTCTTTCGAGCCAGTTATCGAGAAAGGTGTGCTGTAATGCTAGATAATAAGCGTGTTGTAATCACTGGTGCCAATGGTGTATTGGGAAAGGCTGTTACCAAAAAGGCGATAGATAACGGAGCGGCAGTGGTATTACTCGATATTGATTTTGATGAGGGTGTTGTACGTCAATCAGCTGAAGTTCATCACTACAAGGTAGATTTATTGAATCCTGACGATGTAGATAATATCGCTAAAGACATTGGGTCTATTGATGCGATTTTTAATATTGCTGGGGGATTCAGTATGGGGCCCTCAGTGTATGAGGTCAGTCAGCAGGAGTGGGATTTTCAATTCAGGATTAATGTGGAGACATTACGGAATACGGTTCAGGCGATGGTGCCAATGTTACTGGAGCGAGATTCGTCTTCGATAGTGAATGTTGGTGCCTTAGGTGCTTTAACGGGAGCGGCTGGTATGGGGGCATACTGCGCAAGTAAGAGTGCAGTTATGCGCTTAACTGAGAGTTTGTCTGAGGAATTAAAAGCTCAGGGGGTTAATGTGAATGCGGTACTTCCAAGTATCATAGATACCCCTGCCAATAGAAGCGCCATGCCGGATGCTAATTATCAGGATTGGGTGGATCCAGAAGATTTAGCCAATGTGATGTGCTTCTTAGCCAGCGATGCTTCACGAGCAATTCATGGCGCATTGGTTCCAGTGGCAGGTTTATCTTAAGGGTAAAGTTTACATCTCTAGCTGGCCGGTATTTGCATGAATCAAAGCGCCATTGATGACAGGGTTTTGAGCGCAGAAATAGATGGTTTTCGCTATTTCTAATGGGGCAATAAGCCTGTTTTTTGTTGATTGAGCAGCAATAGATGCAAGTAATTCTGGCTGCGTGCCGACATGCTCCTTTAGCATTTCTGTTTCTGTAAAGCCCGGGCATACGCAGGCCGTATGAATTTCTGTGTTTGCTAAATCTTGGCAGGTTGCGCGCATCATTCCTGCCACAGCATGCTTAGAGGTGACATAGGCCGCAGAATTGGCTACTCCTTTCTCACTTAGAGTTGACCCTATATAGATAATTGCTGACTTGGCGGGCATATGAGGTATCACAACCTGGTTAAGCATTGCTGGGAATATAACATTAACCGTCATGGAGCTTTGAAATGCTTGGCTATCAATCTGCTGTATACTGCCTTTAGCAAGTAGTGCGGCATTATGAACAAGTGTGATTGAATCTGTTGCAGAGATCTCATTGATTAGCTTGTCTTGAATGACTTCTAAACTGTATATATCTGAAAAATCAGCGCGTAAGTTAACTGAGCCTTCGATGGGGCAAGCGGTTCGTGAAATATTAATTATTTCATATCCTTCACGTTTAAATAGCTCTGCGGTAGCCAGTCCAATTCCTCGGCTAGCCCCTGTAATTAGTAATGTTTTCTTCATGATTAGCCTTTCTGCCATTCGCTGGATCCAGATTGTCCTGGACCAGATGAGACGTTGATTAAGATTCTTCTAATATTGTGTTTATTTAAATCTGTGTGGGAACTCAATAGCTGATTGAGAATGTAGGCCGACAGCTCTTCTACAGACGAGTTTAATAGTGGAAGCACATGTGTATCAGCAATAGGAAAGTGAAGCGTTTCATGGTCAAAGTTGACCTGATAGCAGCCATTATTTTTGGATATTTCGAGATGAGGCGATTTTCCCGGTAGTAATAAATATTCATCGAGTGCTTGGCAGTAAAGCTTGAGTTTGTCTTTGTAGAGTCTGTAGTTAAATGCGAGCCCGTCTTGCCCGACTGGCGCTTCTATTTCGGCAGTAACGGTGAAGTTATGCCCATGAAGCCTTTCGCGTTCCGTTGCAGAGAAGACGGTAAAGTGTGCCGCAGAGAATTTCATATATTCTTTGGCGAGGCGTATCGTTGTGAATCTATTGCTAGGGCTGTTCATATGTATACCTCTTTATTGCAGAGAAATACTAATTGCTTAGGATGCTACTTTGAGTAATGAGAGGAATTCATTTCTTGTGGCAGGGTTATCGCGAAAGGCACCAAGCATGGCTGATGTTTTCATGGAGGAATTCTGTTTTTCTACCCCTCGCATCATCATACATAAATGTTTAGCTTCAATGATGACGGCAACACCCTCAGCTGCTGTTAGCTCGCTAATGGCATTGGCAATTTGTGTGGTCAAGTTTTCCTGAATTTGCAGGCGTCTGGCAAATACATCCACTATTCTTGCTACCTTGGATAGGCCGATCACTTTGCCTGATGGGATATAAGCTACATGGCACTTGCCAATAAAAGGCAAGAGGTGATGCTCGCACAGAGAATATAGCTCGATATCTTGAACAACAATCATCTCGCTGTTATCAGAAGGAAACAGTGCACCATTGACCACATCTTTTACTGTTTTGTTGTAACCTTGAGTCAAAAAGTGGAAGGCTTTTGCAGCTCTAGCAGGGGTATCCTTGAGGCCCTCCCGGAGAGGGTCGTCAACACTGGCAATGACATCAAGATAGGCATTCTCTAGAAATAGTTTACTCATACATCTACCTCAACAAACTGGGCATTATTTACTGTTGGAGAGTTTTCCATACTAAGGTAGGCAGCATATATCCCTTATGCTGCCGTAACTTAGGTATTATCAGCCTCGATTGCGGGTAACCTGAACGAACTCACCTGGCGTTTTACCGGTTGGCTTGTCATTCAAGTGAGTCACTTCACCGTTAACAATGATGTAGGAGTAACCGCCTGATTTACTTTTCCTTCGCCAGTCACCGTTGGGCATATCGTGGGCGATTTCATAGCGTTCCCTATCGAAATGCAGCTCTTCTAAACCGTAAATAATAATATCGGCCTTGTATCCGGGTAATAGTGCCCCCCGATCCTTGATCAAAAGCGATCTGGCAGGTTTGTAGGCTAGCTGAAAGTGCATCTCCTCAACGGAAAGCAGTTTTTCTTCTCGCGCGAATCGAATCAGTAAATCGGTAGGGTAGTGTCCCATACCAAAGGACTTTGTATGAGCGCCGCCGTCTGAACCCCCAGGCACAATATAGGGGTTAAGCATCAGTTTCATGGCTTGGGCGGGATCCTCGGCACTAATACAGCCGGATTTTAGTTGCAGTGCCAGCTCGCTATCGCTGGCCAGTGTAATTAACACTTCAACAATATCTCGACCTTCTTCAGCGGCAATCTGACCAAGGGATTTATCGATATATTTTTCAAGGGCTTTGTTATCACCAATATCCAATATGGTTTGACCTTCCAAACCCGCAGCACCATTATTGGGGCCTGAGCTGGCGTATTCTTCAGAGAATGCCTGTACGAATTGAGGCTGGCGTATTAATGCAAGAACCTCTTCATCGGAGTTGCAGGCTGAAATTTGGCGAATGGCATTGAGTTGACCTGCTGCACTGTCAAGTTCACGCAGGCCGCCTTCAATCCAGCCGCGGTTAAGTTGCGCTCCGGCAGTAATGTTATAGCCCTTGCTGCGCATATCATTTAACCAGGCCAGATCATCATCAACCATTTGAGGAAGTAGATCGTGGGTCAGAAATACATTGTGGATAATGCGTACTGGCGTTCCATGAGCCAGTTTTGCGACTTTTTCGGCAATAGAGCGATCCCCAAAGTAAACGATTTGCGAAAGCATTTGAATAACCCCCTCGCCACGTTCTACCACTGCTCGACTAAGTTCGAGAATGGTGTGCTCGTCGATAACATCGGTTGGCATGGGCGTGCCGTCAGTATCTAAATGTGAATTTCCTTCTGCGCCCATCACCGACATGGATATACCCAGTGCTCCAGCATCCATGGCTTCATTAATCAGGCGGTGCAATTCCGTCATTTCTGCTTCGGTAGGGCGGCGCGTTTTGGCGGCATCTACGCCCATAACATAGATCAATAGGGGATTGATGGGTAAATAGGTGGAGATGTTTATACCTTTGGGTTGCTGTCGAATCACATCCAGGTATTCAGGGAAGGTCTCCCAGTTCCAAGGTAACGCAGCTCGTTGATGGGCAACGGGAATTTGCTCTGTGGTTTCCATCATTTGCATGCAGCGCTCAAGATCTGTCTTCTTCACAGGTGCTAGACCAAAACCACAGTTTGCATTGGCAACGGTAGTAATACCATTTTCACCAGAATCGGAACAATAAGGATCCCAGAATAAAGCCGCATCGTAATGGGTATGTTCTGTTATATGTCCAGGTGCGACAATTTTTCCGGCAGCGTCAATTCGATGTTTGGCTTTTCTATCTTTCAGGTTTCCTATCTCAACTACCTTGCCGTTACTGATAGCCAGGTCGGCGTAGGTGCCAGGGCATCCAGTACCGTCAACGATATAGCCGCCCTCAATGATGGTGTCGAAATCGCCCATAATATTCTCCTAAACTCTATATTAAGTGGCATTCTAATGGTGTTACTGCACGGAATGGTTGTGTGTAATAACCATGATGATTAAGGATATTCTTTGTAATAACTTATTTGGGGTGACAAATGATAAAATATGTCACTTTTGGTATGTTGACACAAATATTGGTATGTGTCACCCTTTGAGTGACACAAATATTGGTTTGTGTCACCCTTTGAGTGACACAAATATTCGTATGTGTCACCCTTTGTTGGAGGGAGTGATAGACAGATATAGTCAAAGTTAATAATTTATAAAAACGCAATAATAAAGATGGAGAGTTGATGATGTATAAGTCGACGCTAGAGGTAGAGAAATATAAAAGCCGCTTCTCAGTCATGGCATCTACTGCGGTATTGGCTGCTGTGCTGACGCCGGTAACCGAGCATGTCAGTGCAGCGGATTTTATGATTGAGGAAGTGGTTGTTACTGCTACCAAGCGAGAGCAAAGTATTCAGGATATCCCCGCATCCGTTTCGCAGGTCAGTGGTTCTGATCTTGAGGCTCGTGGTATTGGTGATATTGAGAACCTGAGTGCGCAAATACCTAATCTGCAATTTGGTAAATTGGGTGATACAGCGTTTATTACCATCAGGGGAATTGGCACAACCGTAGATTCTGGTGTAGCTGAGCCTGCCGTGGCTTCTTATGTTGATGGGGTTTTCCTGCCTCGTGCGACTATGTCGGCATTAAGGCAGGTTGATCTGGATCGAGTTGAGGTGCTGCGTGGACCACAAGGTACATTATATGGCCGAAATGCGACCGGCGGATCTATCAGTTTTGTATCCCGCGCTCCGACAGAGGAGTTTGAAGCGGGTATTCGCGTAGGCCTAAAAGACCGTGATGGTTATGCTGTGAGTGGATTTGCGTCTGGTCCTCTTTCCGATAAGGTGCTTTATCGTGTGAGTCTGGGGCAGGAGTCTCAGGATGGTTATGTAGATGTAGTTAACACCGGACAAGACATTGTAGAGACCGATGTGAAATACGGTCGGGTTGCGTTGCAAATTAACCCCTCTGATGAATTGATGATCGATTTGTCGGCTCAGCATGAGGCTAGCGATGCCGCAGTAGGGTTGCAACAGCTGCTTTCACCGGCAGTGTTGGTTGACTTTTTTGCCCCTGGGAATAATCAGACGCTTAAACCGAATAAAACCTATGGTGATGGTGATTTCTCTGGAGATGCTGAAACAACCATTGTCTCTGCTCGAGTCAATTGGGATATTTCTGATAGTGTATCGTTGCGAAGTGTAACAGGTTATGTTGATCATGATATTGTTGCCTCCTTTGATGCGGATGCAACCGATGCCTTTTATTCTGATTTGATTGATTCTGCACGTTCCTCAGAATCATTCAGTCAAGAATTCAATCTATACGGTGAAACAGAGAAGCTGAGTTGGTTGCTGGGCGCTTACTATTTTCAAGAAACCTTCTCCTTGGTATTGCCGGTAGATCTGCTATTGGCCGGCAGTGTGATCGCGGGCGATCTTAAGGAAGAAACAGAGTCCTATGCTTTCTTCACCGATTTGACTTACTCACTGACAGATCGTTTGAGAGTTAATGCCGGTCTGCGTTACAACGTTGAAGAAAAGGAATTCGAGTTCTTTGGGGTTAACGACAGTGAATTTGAAACTGACGACTTATTACCAAAATTAGGTCTTCAGTATGACCTGACCAATGACATCAATATCTATGCACATTGGCAACAAGGTATTAAGTCTGGTGGCCATCAGCTTAGCTCTTCTGATTTGTTTAAAGGGGAAGAGCTTGACGCCTATGAAGTGGGTGTGAAATCCCAGGCGATGGACGGCAGGCTCACGGTCAATGCTGCAGCGTTTTATTATGATTATACGGATCTGCAAGCAACGGCCACTATTCCTCCTGCCACCACATTGGTTGAAAATGCCGATGCTGAAGTGATGGGGGCTGAGCTTGAAGTCGTCTATAACCTAAATGAAGCCTTAAGTTTTAATGTCGGATTGTCTTTCCTGGATAGTGAATATTCCGATTTTACCTACAACGATCTCTATTCAAGCCAAACCCTGGATCTTGAGGGAGAAGAGTTGATTCGAGCTCCAGCCTATACCGCCAGTGTGGGAGCTGAGTGGGTGATACCTGTCGATGGTGATGTGTTGGATGACATTCGACTACGGGCAGAGATTTACCATTCGGATGACTATAAGCTTGCCTTTGTGGACTATGATGAAACTCATCAATCCTCTTATACCACGGCAAATGCGTCTATTGTCTTTAATGGTGTTTCGGAACAATTCCAGGTTAGAGCTTATGTTAACAATATAACCGATGAGTTGTACCTGAATAATGGTAGCTATTTGGCATCACTGGGCGGTTTTATTGGGCAGTATTCAGAGCCTAGAACCTACGGTGTATCTCTTGCCTATAACTTTTAAATTGCAAGATTGATGTTGAGGTCTCTCTCACTGTGTTGTTAGCCAATACAGTTTTTTGGCCGCCCTCGGGCGGCTTTTTTGTGAATTCCTCTTAGTGTTAATCAGTCACTTTCCATACAAACGTGTCTACAGATGAATATCAATAAAATACATCCAGAGTTGAGAAGGCTCGCTAAAAAACTTCCACCAGTTCCCATTCATTATTACTGGTTATTAAGAATTATGAGATTTACCTTGAAGATGATGGCTAGAAAGAGACCTTGTCTTGAGGGTGTCTTAACTCAAGATATTCCCCTTAAGCATGGAGAGATACGTGTCTATCAACCTGGCGGAGATAAATCAGGCGTTGGGGTATTGTGGATTCATGGTGGCGGGTTTGTTTCTGGCTGTGTCAGTATGGATGATCCTATTTGTTCCCGTTATGTAAGAGAACTGAATGCGGTTGTTATATCGGTTGAATACCGATTGGCCCCTGAACATCCTTACCCGGCGGGCAGTGATGATATTTTTGATGCATGGTTATGGTTTGTTGGAAATGCTGGAAAGTTAGGGGTAGACCCCAATCGTATTATTATTGCAGGCCAAAGTGGCGGCGGTGGGCAAGCTGCCTTCTTGGCTCAACGAATACTCGATTTTGGCGGTGTGCAGCCAATGGCCCAGTTATTGTTCTGTCCAATGCTTGATGACAGAACATGTAATAACCAAACGTTGGATAAAGAGAAACACCTATTGTGGAATAATAAGAATAATAGAGCAGCGTGGAGCTGGTACCTTGATTGTGAAGCGGGTTCCGATGAGGTGTTGGAGAGCGCTGTACCGGCACGCAGGGATAATCTTTCAGGGTTGCCTGTAACGTGGATAGGAATCGGAGATGCGGATCTCTTCTATGCAGAGAGTAAAGTTTATGCAGAGCGTCTTGAATTAGCTGGAGTTAAGGTAGAGTTGGATGTGGTTCAGGGCGGTTTTCACGGTTTTGAAGTAGCTGCTCCAGCTGCTCAGATTACTGTTGGATATTTTTCTCGGCATTTTTCCTTTATACGCCGAGTATTGAGTTCTTAATTATCAAAAAAGGCGGCCGAAGCCGCCGAGAGATAGCGATGTAGCACTATCCAAGAGAGACTGGTGAAATATCTGTGGCAGTTGTCGGTCAGTAATTTATCGCCGGCCTAATTTGCCACTCGATATATAAAACAAAGCTATTTTATTTGTTTTGAAATCATGCTCTTCATGGTGTTGCTATAGGGCGGTCTAAGTATTTTGAAGAGATCCATAGGCGATTGCTTAAAGACGGCTTTGGCATGACTGAAATTCTTAAAGCCATCAAACCCGTGATAACTTCCCATACCACTATCTCCGACACCGCCGAAGGGGAGGTCTTCCTGCATGATATGCGCCAGCATTTCATTGATGACCATACCGCCAGAGGTTGTTTGCAGCGTGAGCTGGTCGATTTCTTTTGCCGTGTTACCGAAGTAATAAAGCGCTAGAGGCCTGGGTTGTTCATTGATCGTGTTAATAACATCTTGCAAGTTATCGTAGGTGAATACAGAGAATAAGCCTCCGAATACCTCTTCCTGGAAGATACGGCTCTCCGAGGGAGGGTTGATAACCGCCGTTGGTAAAATTCTACGGCCTTGGCTGTTGGCATCAGACAGTGACACCACCCGTGCACCGCTGGCTCTTACCTCGGATTCCATTTCCTTCAGGCGATCGGCGTGGCGCTGAGTAATGATGTGTGTATATTCTTCGTCTTTAGCGGTATCAGGGAACATCTTCTTGACGCTATTTTTGCAGGCGTCTAGAAATGTTTCCAAATGTTGCGCGGGAATAAAGATGTTATCCGGGCAAAGGCAGATCTGACCGCCATTTAACGTTTTTGCCCACATAATTTTTTCTGCGGCAAGCTTGATGTTGGCCGAAGAAGAAATCACAACAGGGTTCTTTCCGCCCAGCTCCAGTGTTAGTGGAATCAGGTTCGAGGCAGCAGTCTGGGAAACGTATCGTGCTATTTGGGTCGAACCGGTAAACAGCAAGTGATCAAATTTTAACTTGGAAAACTCAGCTGAAACATCCGGCCCACCCTGTACAACAGCGAGTTCTGTTGTATCAAAATTCGCGGTAATCGCTTCTGCCATCGCTTGTGATGAATGCGGACTGAGCTCAGATGGTTTCAGCATAATGCGGTTACCGGCACCAAAAATATCGGCCATTGGTGAGAGCGCCAACTGAATAGGGAAGTTCCAGGGGGAGATGTTGCCGACAATACCCATGGGAAGGTATCGGACTTCAGACTTCGCTCCCAGTAAGCCCATAGGGAATTTGCTTTTACGTTTCTCCGGCTTCATCCAGTGCTTCACATGCTTGCGAACATGTTTGAGGTTGTCCAAAGTCGGCATGAGATCGGAAGACCGCGTCATCATAGGTGAGCGGTTCTCAAAATCTTCCATGACGGCAGCAACAAACTGATTCTGGTTCTTAACGACCATATCGATCATCCGATTAATACGGTCAACGCGCAGTTCCAGGCTTGGATAAGGATCTTTTAATTGTGCCTTGCGTTGCTCATTTAACAGGTGTTGCATTTGAGCTGCACTGGCTACTGATGTCTCGTTCGCTGTCATGATAACTCCTGATTTATCCCGCCATTTTGTGGACCAGTGCTTCACACTGCTTTTGGTTCATATATTTCGGTACCGGGTAGCTGTAATGTGACTCTTTTAATGCCGCTTTAGCAATGGCCGGAATATCGCTGGTTTTGAGAGAATCCAATGTTTCAGGAATACTCAGATAAGTATTCAGCTCGCGAACCGCATCAATAAATTTTTGCGCGAGTACGGCATTGGAGTCCGATGGAGAACCCAAGTTCAAGGCTGTGGCCAGTTGCGCCATACGGTCCTGGCTGGCATCTTTTAAAAACTCAAGAATATGAGGCAGTACAATGGCGTTGGCCAATCCGTGGGGGGTGTTGTAATGGCCACCAAATTGATGGGCAATACCGTGTACATAACCCAGTGCGGCTTTGTTAAATGCCAGTGCGGCATAAAAAGAGGCTACCGCCATACCTTCACGGGCTTCGACATTACTGCCATCATCGTAAGCCAGTTTGAGATTTTTAAAGGTTAATTTCACCGATGCTAGGGCATAAGCGTCTGACTCATCCGTGGCCAGTGTAGAAAGATACGCTTCAACGGCGTGTGTCAGTGCATCAATACCTGTTGCGGCGGTAATCGCAGGCGGCAGGCCCAGCATAATGTTCGGGTCGAGAGCAGCAGCAACGGGGACAGTTTTAGGGTCTGCGATAATGCCTTTTTCATGAGTGGCAGGATCAGAAACTACGGCAGCCAGAGAAACTTCCGAACCTGTACCGGCGGTGGTTGGTACGGCGAAAAGCGGTAACCCTGGCGTTTTAGCTTTAAAGTAGCCCACCAGCTGCTCCGGAGATTTCTTATTGGTCGCTGCCAGTGAGATCAATTTGGCGGCATCAATAGAAGAGCCTCCGCCGAATGCCAGAATGGCATCACATTGATTGGCTTTTACCATCTCAAGGCCTTCGTACACCTGGGCAAACGTCGGGTTAGGCTCTACTCCATCATAGACGCTTACCTCGATACCGGATTGAGCAAACAGTGCTTTGGCGGAATCCAATAGTCCCATTTTATGTAGCATGGCATCAGTCACAATAAGGACGCGTGAATGACCCAGTTGGGCAATATTCTTGCACAGCTGTAACGAAGAGTCAGGTCCGGCATAAACCGTGGGCTTGGGCTGCGGAATAATTTTTATCATAAGTCCCGTTACAAACATAATGAACTTATAAAATAGGGTCTGAATAGTGAACATTGCTTAATCGCTCCAATAATGCGTGTTTGAACCTTGATTAGCTTTTTATCGTGTCTCGGTTAAACGCGTTCTTAAATGCGTGATACTTAAGGATCACGTTCATAGCAAACGTGACGCCTTTTGTTTTCATTTTTTGTTTTAACGGGCTTTGTTGTTTTTTAGCCAGTTCTAAATCACCCGATGCCACCAGCGCACTGATTGCACCGTCATCAAGTTGAAGAAGTTCTTTGGCGACTTCCCGGGTATGTTCTGCGAGAACAGGTGCAGGCTTAATAATAGGTTGGGGCAGGTTTTGACTGAAACCCACTGGACCATTTTCGGTTTCAAGCGGACGGCCTGCGGTTGGCTGATGCAGTGTGTTAAAGAATTTTCTGGCCTGGAAGTGTGGGTTACCCAGAAACTCAGTCAGACGCAGCATATTACCTGCAGGTACTTGCTCACGTTGACACAGGCGCATTATCTCGTATGGCGATCGAGTACGTGTCCATTCAGAAACTATATGGGTGATTTCGCTGGCGCACAGTAATCGCTGTTCGCTGGTTAAAAAGTGTGGATCGTTTGCAAGTTCAGGTTTTTTCATCGCGCGGCACAGGGCTTGCCACTGGGTATCGTTAGTCACTGAAATCGCTACCCATTCATCATCACCGTCGCAGGGGAATAATCCATTGGGTGCATTATGGGGTTCATTGCCACCTTTAGGCTTCAGGCTACCCGGGTTGAGTGATTCATTTAATAACTCTGTCGCTAATGCGTTAATAATGGTTTCAGCTTGCGACACATCGACAAAGCCACCGACTCCGGTTTGTTGCCGCTCAATCAATTTGGCCATAATGGCGACGGCGCTGATACGTGCGGCAAAGTGATCCGGGAAAATTGTGATACTGTCGCCACAAACGATGTCATTACCCGGGTAACGCCAAAGTCCGCTGAGGCCCGAGCTTGCCCTTACTAATGGGCCGTAGCCCATGGTTTTTGCTTTGGGACCGAAGCTACCCATGGCACTGCTTTCGGCGCAAATAATGCCAGGGTTCACTTCCTGGAGGATGTCAAACCCTAACCCCAAAGATTCCATGGTGCCGGGTTTAAAGTTTGAAATAACAATGTCTGCAGTTTTTACCAACTCCTTAAACAGCGCCTTGCCTTTATTGCTGCGCAGATTCAACCCTAATGAGCGCTTGTTGCGGTTAGCTTGGGCAAAGGAGATAGGGACGGGATTACCATCCAGGCTCTGGCGTAAACCATCAGCATATTTATGGTTTTCTACCTTGATGACATTGGCGCCCTGATCGGCAAATAAGCGACCTAAATCACCACCGGCGACAATGATGCCCAGATCAAGAACGGTAATGCCTGCCAGTGGTTTACGTAACGGTAAATGGCTGGTGGATTCTTGTTGGGGGGCCGCTTGTTTGGAAGGAATCTGGCTTAAAACCTGTTCGTTGTCTTGGCCCAACTTGGGTGCTGGTTGTTTGATGCCGATCCGTTGCTGATCAACACGGCAATAGCCGCTAGGTGCGAGACCGTTATCAGATCCAATCACATAATCGGTATACAGGCTTCTTTCCTGAAAGTGTACTTCATCGAATACTTCGGCAGGTAAACTTAAGGCGGCAATAGGAATGCCTCGTTTTTGTCCTTCAATCACAAGTTGTTCGCGAGGCTTATCAGAAAAGAACTCAGCCAGTAGTTTGTTGATTTTATCAACCTTCATAATGCGGTTGATATTGGTTTCATACTTTGGATGACGGAATGGGTGGTTATCCCCCAGCCATTCAGACATGCCTTGCCATTGTCTGGGGTTGAGAAGGCAGATACGGATATGGCCGTCAGCGCATTTGAAGATGGGGTACAACAGGGCAACCGATGGCAACTTGCCAGGAATCATTTTTACAATGGGTCTGCCATTAATCGCGGTTTCAATGGCTGTTCTGCCTGCGGCTGCACTGCCTGTAGCGCCGACACCGGGATCAAAGATTTGTGCCACTGCATCATTGATGGAAAAATCGAGTAGATCACCCTGGCCGTTATGCAGTTTTTGCCAGTAGGCCAGTAAAGCGACCCAGCAGGCCTGGATGGCCGCCGTTTCTGATGCCAGTTCACCGGGAGGGAGAATAGGGTCTGAACCATTGACGCCAGAACGAGATAGTACGGCGCCCATTGCAAGGTGCACAGCCTCAGATCCGATGAAATCTTTATAGGGACCGGTAAGCCCAAAGTCTGTCAGGCTTAAAACAATCAGGTCTTCACGGAGCTGACGAATATCTTCTGCTGACATACCGATAATGTTGTATTCGGCAGGGTTACGTCCATCGATTACCAGATCACAGCTTTGAATGAGCTGTTTGAATTTATCGAGATCTACAGGATCTGAGAAATTGAGCTTGATACTTTTTTTGTTGGCGTTGTGAATTTCGAAGTGCAGGCTGGTGCCGTTGTACACGGGTGCTCTATGTCGAGAGCGCATACCGTCTATGGGTTCTACCAGAATAACGTCAGCTCCCAGATCGGCGAGCAGGCGGCCGCAGCTTTGGCCTCTAAGATCACACAGATCAATAACGCGAATGCCTGATAGTAGCTTGGTGGTTTGCTGTTTATTCTCTGTCGTATTACTCATATCGCACGTCGTCATTCTTATTGTGGTTACAGATTTCCTCTTTATTGTCTACATTTGTCCTCATATGGAACATGATGATTGCGGTCTTTTGGCGGATATTCGAGGCGATAGCATCATAATAAAAAAGGCGGCCGAAGCCGCCAGTCAAGAGAGGAGGTTAAAATCGTATTGATATTTTAGAAAGAGCCTCTTAAGGTGATTCCGTAAGTTCGTGGTGCTCCCGCATAGGCGCCCATATCCCCTGTTTGTAGTGGGGTGCTGAAGGCATAGGTGGCATAGTCTTTTCCTGCCAGGTTTTGCCCCCACAGCTCCAATTGCCAGCCTTGGTCTTCTGACACCAAGGCGAGATTGGCGTTAATCAGACCAAGGTTGTCATCCTTAGCTAAGGTGTTTGAACTGATATATTGAGAACTGCGATATTGATATTGTACGCGCCCGGTAAGGCTAAAGTTATCGGCAATGGGCTGCTCAAAATTTAATGCTGCATTTGCCGTAACATGGGGAGCCCATTTCATTCGCTGGTTTGATAAGGATTCATCAATAGCGTCATCACGACCATATTTGGCGTAAGGTAGCCAGGTTGCGTCCAATGAGGCCGAGAAAGTGTCATTGAGCTGTACCATATTCTCGAATTCAATACCGTAGGACTTAGCGGAATCGGCATTTAAAATCGTGAACTGTAGGCCAACAAATTGAGCAACTTGCAGATCCTGAACTTCATTGTAGAAGGCGGCAATATTCGCTCGAGCTCTGCCATCCCAGTAAGTCGTTTTCAGGCCAAGCTCGACCCCATCAATGGTTTCTGGATCATAGGTTGGGTCAAGCGGTGTTGCTCCAAGTACCAAGGCTGGGTTATTGGCAGCAGTACCAGCAGCGTTGGCATCAATGTTTACGCCACCGGCCTTAAAACCGTGGTTTAATGTCAGGTAGGCCATGGTGTCTTCATTGACAAAATACTGCAAACCCAATGTGCCGCTGAAGGCTCTGTCAGTGTGATCTTCATCATAGGCTGGAGAGGGCATTACACCTAATGTTGAGAAGGGGTTAAGTAATCCTGCACAACCTGGGCCGCCAAAACCAGCGGGTACATGGGTTAAGTTGCCTAGTGCGGTACAGGCTGCCTGTTCTACAGGAACCGATGCTGCTGTAACGCCTATGACTCCAGTACGGGTATCAATAAAATCATTTAAGAAGGAGCCAGACTTCTTCTCTTCGGAATAGCGTAGGCCTGCAACCAGCTTCCATTGCTCGCCCAAGTCAAAATTGGCGTGTGCAAAAATAGCGATGGATTCTGCTTCGGCTTCCATGATTTCGGAAGCGAATAATCCTGCTTGAGCATCGGTATCAATTGCGACAGTATTAGAAATTGCTTCACTAATTAGGCCGGAGATGACTGTGTCGTAATAAAAGTTAGCATCACTACCCCAGTATAAATCCCTTTCAGCTTCAATATCTTCTTTTGAGTAGAACAGACCAAGAATGTAGTCACCATTGAGTGATTCGATATCCCCCGCAAAGGTAAATTCTTGTGAAAAGAAGTCACTTTTGAATTCCTCATCCAGAATGAGTAAGTCTGCACCGCTAAAATCACCATCAGCCTGATCTTGGATTAAACTATATTGGCGGTAAGCAGTTGTTGAGGTTAGAACACCTGCATCGGTGTCGTATTCAACTTTTAAAACTAATCCTTCATCGTCAACAGTCTGCTTGGTTTTGGTATTTAGTGCAGATTCAAAATCGCCTAAATCATCGGAGGGGAGTGTAAGGCCATTACCCAGCTGTATGGCATCGGTTAAGGCTGTGATATCAGAATCAATCAGGTCAGTAGTGCCATAACCAACATTGCCTTCGGACTTCAGCTTGTCTGCAATCAGGTGAACAGAAAGCTCTTCATTAGGTTGCCAGAGCCATTGTAATTTAATGGCCTCAGTATCCTTACCATTTAGATCGTCCCCAGTATTCACATCTTCATAGAAGCCATCATCTTCCGAGTATAGGGCAGCTATACGTACAGCTGAAGAGTCTGACAGCGGGATATTAATTGCAGCCTTATAATCTTGAGATCCAAAATTACCAAAGCCGATGTTGTAGGATGTTTCAACGTCTTCAAATGAGGGAAGTGTAGAATTAATAATAACCGCGCCAGCTGAGGTGTTTTTTCCAAACAGGGTACCTTGCGGACCACGTAGTATCTGTAGGCTATCGACATCCAGGAAGCTTTCCAAAGCGGCGCCTGACCGTGTTCTGTAAACCCCGTCTATAAATACGCCTACACCGCCCTCGAAGCTGCGAGAATTACCCACTGTCCCCAAGCCGCGAACCACAATATTTGCCGAAGCGCTGGAATTGTTAGAGACATTGAATTGTACACTAGGGGAAATAGCCGATACATTGGCGATATTTTCAACGCGTGCTTGTGCTAATGCTTCGCTGTCTGCTGCTGTTACAGACAGTGGCACTTCACTTAGTGATTCCTCTCGACGTTGAGCGGTTACAACAATTTCTTCCAGTGTTGCAATAGATTGTCCTGAATCTTGTGCATAGGTCAGAGGGGTTGAACAGGCAGCAATAGCCGCTGCTAAAGGTATTACTCTCGTTTTCATCATGACGTATCTCTCACTGATGCTAGACAGGCTGCTAAGAATAGAAGGTGCTGAATAGCGATCGCTTTATATTATTTTGATTGCATACCCCTCATTAAGGAGGCGTATGAAAGGTTAGGTTAGAGAGAAAGGCGGAGTGACTGAATGATAAAAACGGACACTGAGTCCGATTTATGGGGGCTGAGTTTACTGGTGTTGGTGTGATTCGCGGTATTCACTGGGTGAAATGGATTCCCATACCTTAAAGGCATTTGAGAAGGCGGCAGCTTCACTAAAGCCCAGCATTTCGGCTATGGCGTCTAACGGCAGATCGGATTTTAAATAGCGTTTAGCCAGTTCAGCTCTGACCTCATTGACCAGAGTTTGGTAGTGTTCACCTTCTTGAGACAGTTTCCTGCGAAGTGTTCTGGGAGTGCAGCCAAGCTTCTCCGCCACCTCATTGGCTTTTGGGAAATAGCCTGGTTCAGATAGGATGATCTCCTTAATCTGGGATATCAATTCTGAGCGTGCTTGAAATGTGTGCATTATCTTGCGACATTGTTCCAGGCACTTTCTTGAAAACTCTGGGTCGCTTTCAGGGAAGGGGCGGAGCATGTCTTCCTTTTTGATAAGGATTTCATTGCGGTGGTGGCCAAATTCAACTTCGCAGCCAAAACTCTTTTCATAAAGAGCCTTGTTGCAGTCGTTATGCATCAGATGAATCTTTCTGAAGATATTTTGGTGATCATAGTAAGAGGTTGCAATGGATATTACAGCCTTTACGGCTCTGTCTGAAAAAACCTGGAGAAGATGTTCAGGTACTTCGTACTGCTTTTCTAGCGCTATGCCTCCAAAGTCATCCTGCTTGATCATCACGGGTTTGAAATAAGTCAGTGTGAGCGGCGAATAGCTGGTGGCTATCTTGATCGATTCTTCCATGTTTTTAGCGGACATTTGTGCATAGCCGAGTATGCCCAAAGAGTCCGCGCTGTAGGCAGTACCTAGCTCCAGCCCTATATGGGGAGAGCCTGATAGCCTCAATATATTCTCATACAGGGTAAATTCTTGTTCTAGGGAAATGCCGCCTCGCAACTCATCAGAGGCGCTGAGCTGATCTACCGTTATACCTGTGTCATTCAGGCAGGCTTTGAGATCGAACCCCAAATAGACCATTTTATCCAGCACGGGCTTAATACCTTTTAAGCGTAAGGCTGAGAATATTGCGGGCGGTTGGGACGAGGTCATGTCAAGCCTTTGAAAAGAGGACTTTTACTGTTCTTTTGGTCATATCTTAGCTTGGCGGTTGATTGTCCGCAATCATCATAAATCATAGATCGAGTCTTTGATATTCTGACAAATTAGATCGTAAGTTGTTGCCTAAGCATTAAACGATTGTACGAATTTAGGTGAGTGATGGAGTATAAATTGATATGGCGCTTGAAGTCCTGGAATCGGGGGGGGAAACTGCAGACCCGAATAAGCCTCCATTGCTATTTATCCACGGTGTATTGCACGGAGCCTGGTGTTGGGAGCTATTTCTCGACTATTTCTCGCGTGAAGGGTTCGCCTGTTATGCTTTGAGTCTTCGAGGGCATGGAGGCTCCCCGATTGCTGGCCCGCTCAGTAAGGTTGGCATTAAAGATTATGTTGATGATGTCAGAACTACGGTTTCCGATATTGAAAACCGTCATGGCCCATCACCAGTGCTGATCGGTCACTCTATGGGTGGTTTTATTGTTCAAAAGTATTTGGAGCGTTTTTGGGCTCCGCGCACGGTTCTCCTTGCTTCTGCGCCGCCTCGCGGAGTATTTAAAACGATGCTACGAATGTTTTTACGATCTCCTATTATGTCTCTAAAGGTGCTGGGGTTGCGGGATATGCGCTATATGATTTCTGATAACCAGCTGACACGTGCTTTTGCCTTTAGTGAAGAAATGCCTGAGGAAGATGTTACCCGTTATCGATTACTGATGGGGGAGGAATCTTTTAAGGCTTTTCTGGATATGCTGCTTCACTTGCCGAAAACAAAGCTGATTGTGTCGGATATGATGGTAGTAGGCTCTGATAGCGACAGTGTTTTTTCGATGGAGCAAGTTAGGCAAACCGCTAAAGCCTATAACGCAGAGCTACAGTTATTTCAGGGAATGGGTCATGATATGATGCTTGAGCCGCGCTGGAAATCGGTCGCGGAGGCTATTCACCAGTGGCTTTCTCGATAAACTCCTACCTCAAAGTATTCTCATTACAATGTCCTCTTTCATCATGTTGGGAGCGAAGGAGTTTAAGTAGTCTTACATCTCTAGCTATTGCGAAAAATCCATAAAAATCGCAGATATTTAGCCATTTTCTATTGAGTGATGTAAGTTTTATGAGTAGCCAAGATAATACCCCTATCATTGTTGGTGTTGGCCAGTTTACCCAGCCCGTTCCCGAAGACCTCCAAGCCTGCATGTCCCACTATGAGTTGGCGGCAGAAGCCTCTCGTCATGCAATTGAAGATGCTAACTGCGCTACAGCGTTAGGCTCTCATATCGACACCGTTGTAGGTGTTAGAACCTTTGCCGATTCCACCCCAACCTGGGGATGCCCGTTTGGTGGCAGTAACAATTTCCCCCGTTCGGTGGCAAATCGTGTAGGCGCCGATCCTAAGCGAGCCGTGTATGAAGTGATTGGTGGCCAATCACCGCAAAAGCTGGTGGGTGAATATTTTGAAAAACTCAATGCCGGTGAATGTGAAATGGTGCTGCTCACCGGCGGTGAAGCCATGGCCAGTATTAAGGTGGCGGGTAAGCAGAAGGTAAAACTGGATTGGCGTGAGAAGGTCGATGGTAGCCTGGACGATCGTGGTCGCTTTGACGGTTTCCATATGGTAACGCGCATGGAGTTTGAGCATAAGCTTCTGCAACCGATACAGTTTTACGGCTTGATGGAGCAGGCACGCCGTGGTGAGCTGGGCATGGATGAGTCCGCATATAACAGTGTCATGGCACAAGAGCTGTCGAAATTATCGGAAGTTGCCGCGAATAACCCTTATTCAATGTATCGGGCCTTTTATTCACAGGCTGATTTACTGGATGAGTCAGAAAGCAATCCCATGATTTGCTCTCCTTACCGCAAACATCTGGTAGCCAAAGACGGTGTGAACCAGGCTGCTGCATTACTGCTGACGACCGTGGGCAAGGCAAAATCTTTGGGTATCCCGCAGGACAAATGGGTATTCCTGCACGGTTATGCGGATACGAAAGAACGTGTATTGCTGAAGCGAGAAAAACTGGGGCGTTCTCAGGCCATGGCGTGGGCGTTAAAAGGCGCCTTGTCTGCAGCGGGTAAAGACAGCAGTGAAATTGATCAGTTTGATATTTACAGCTGCTTCCCGATTGTTATTAGCGAAGCTCGCGATATTTTGGGTATTACGCAAGATGATCCAAGGCCATTAACTCAAACCGGTGGCTTGGCTTTCTTTGGTGGGCCGGGTAACAACTACACCATGCACGGTATTGCTTCACTGATTGAAAACCTGCGCACCAAACCCGGAACATTTGGCATGGCGTATGGTAATGGCGGCTGGATGTCCAAGCATTCTGTGGGTGTTTATTCAACGCAAGCGCCGACAGAAGCTTGGCAAGCGTGTGATAGTCAGCCTTGGCAAGCGTTTGTGGATGAAGCCCCGGACGTAGAGACAGAATTATATCCTCAGGGGGAAGCGGTACTGGAAGCCTATACCATCAATTGCTTTAAAGGTAATCCGCTCAACAGTGTTGTGATCGGGCGCTTGAAAGACAGCGGTAAACGCTTCTACGCGGTGAATCCATTTTTTGATGCAGAGACATTACAGCAAACATTGCAGGGCGATAAGCTGGGATCGACTATTTATGTAGAAGCCGATCCGAAGGGCAACCGCTACGCCTATTCTGAACAGAAACTGGCGGAGTTTTCTCCACAGCCGGTTCATGAATTTAAAGATAGTTATGAATTCAACAAGGTTGAGCGTGATGGCCATATCCTAAAGGTCACCATGAACCGACCTGAAGCACGCAACGCCTTGCATCCACCGGCAAACCAGGAATTGGAAGACATTTTTAATGCCTTTGAAGCTGAAGATGAATTATGGGCAGCTATTATCACTGCCGAAGGCGATGCTTCTTTCTCTGCCGGTAATGACTTGAAATATATGGCATCGGGTCAGGAGTTCTGGATTCCTAAAACCGGCTTTGCGGGTTTAACCTCAAGAGTTAACCGTACTAAACCGATTATTGCTGCGGTAAATGGTTTGGCTTTGGGTGGTGGTCTGGAAATTGCCATGGCGACCGATATTATCGTGGCTGTTGATCATGCACAGTTTGGTTTACCGGAAGTAAAAGTCGGGCTGTTTGCTGGTGCGGGTGGAGTACAGCGTCTGGGCCGTCAGATTGGCACTAAGAAAGCGATGGAAATGATGTTAACCGGTGAGCCTATTAATGCCGAGGAAGCACTTGAAGCGGGTTTGATTAACTATGTGGTTAGTCCCGATCAATTACTGGCTAAAGCAGAAGAATTAGCTGAAAAGATAACCGCGGTTTCTCCGGTATCAGTAAGAGCCAGTATGCAGCTTTACAATGAAAGCTCAACACTGGCGAGTACCGATGAGGCGGTCACTATGCCGCATTCGGTATTTGATAACCTGCTCAATAGCGAAGATTTCTTTGAGGGATCTACCGCATTTGCGCAGAAGCGCAAACCTCAATGGCGTGGCCGATAGGGCTGGGTGATTAATCAATGAGTTACGTATTACCGTTAGCCGCGTTTATGGCGCGCGTAGAAGCCTCACCAGAAGCCCCGTACTTACATCAGCCCAGAGAGGGGCAGTGGCAAACCTACAGCTACTACGATGTTGAACAACAGGCACGTCGTATAGCAACAGGTCTGCAGGATCAGGGTTACGCAATCGGGGACCGTATTGCTATCCTTGCCAAAAACTCGGCGGAATGGGTTATAGCCGATATCGCGATTATGATGGCTGGTATGATCAGCGTGCCCATCTATGCCACGGCCGGAACAGACACCATTGACTATGTGCTGAAGCACAGTGAAGCCAAAGCGTTGTTTGTGGGCAAGCTCGATAGCGCTGATGCTTTGTCTGCTATTACAAGCAGCATAACGACAATTGGTTTCCCTTATCCGTCGGTATCCTCAGATCTGCAATGGAATCATTGGTTAGAAACCTACGCGCCTTGCGAGCGTGTAGCGGAGCCTGACCCCGATGACATTTTAACGCTGGTCTATACCTCAGGTAGCACCGGCTTCCCTAAAGGGGTGGTGCTCACTCACAAGAATATTGCCGCCGGTGTAATTGGCGCTAACAATCTGTTTGAGTCTGGCCATAATAGTGTGTTGTCTTACCTGCCGATGGCACATATTACTGAGCGCTCAGTTGTGGGGATGGGTTCTTTCTACCGTTCCCTGGAGATTTTCTTCAACGATTCGCTTGAGACGTTTGTTGATGATCTTCACCATGCCAAGGTGACTCTGTTTATATCAGTGCCTAGGCTGTGGTTGAAATTTCGTTCGCAAATCCTGTCTGTTATCCCGGATGAGCAATTACAGCTTATGCTGGAGTCCGGGCAGAAAGACGCGGTTATTGCTCAAATTCGCAGCAAGTTGGGTTTTTCACATTGCAAGACGTTTGGCTCAGGTTCGGCGCCAATTTCCAAGGAATTGCTGGTTTGGTTTGAGCGCTTGGGGATAGAAATCGGTGAAGGCTGGGGAATGACTGAAACCAGTGGTATTGGTTGCAGTAATGCGCCTTTCATCAGTGGAGATCTGGGTACCATTGGTCGTCCGTTGCAGGGGCTCGATATGTCGCTGTCTGATGAGGGTGAGATTCTTATTCGGGGCGATTCTATTTTTGAGCAGTATTATCTCAATGAAGAGGCAACCACGGAAGCCTTTGCGGATGGCTGGTTTAAAACCGGCGATAAAGGTGAGTTTACCGGGTCTAGGGCAGTACGCATTATCGGTCGTGTAAAGGAACAGTTCAAAACGGCGAAGGGTAAATATGTATCGCCGGTTCCGATTGAATCGAAGCTGTCAGCCTGTGGCTTGGTTGAGCAAGCGTGTGTTGTGGGTTCCGGATTACCTCAGCCGATAGCACTTATCGTGCTCGCTGATAATGTATCTAAAAACTCTACCGAGGTGACGGGTACGCTGGATGTACTTTTGCAGGACGTTAATACCGGTCTGGAGGGGCATCAAAAACTGGATGCGTTGTTATTGGTTGAGGACGCTTGGACGATAGAATCCGGTTTGCTAACTCCAACTCTTAAGCTGAAGCGTAGTGCTATTGAGGCTCGTTATCAGAGGCTGTGGCAAGGCAATCCGTTAAAAGGTGTCTGTACTGAGGAGGCGTCTACAGAAACCGTATAACAATCACACTATTCTAGTTTGCACTAACTTTTGGGTCTTCTATCTGTTGACTACACTAGCCTATATGAGTTTTTCATATAGGTTTTTTTTGAGTTTACAGAACCCAGGGTTATGTTGAAAAAGCATCTTATTACAATGTTTATTTTATGGCTTCCTGTCCTTCAGGTTTACGCCAACGATAAAGCAAGTCTTCCCTCATCACTTGCTGTGGTAACCTGGCTCGATGGTGAGGGTATTCTGGAGTGGTCAGAAGGCCAAGCAGAGGGATTATTGGCGGACCAGTTTCAGCTTATAGGTCAAGAATTGGGTATTAGTATTACCTTATCTCACTTCCCTCCTGGACGCATGTCGGCTGAATTTAAAAAGGGCAGAGTATATGATGTAGCGCTCTACTCAGTAAATGCAGCGGGAACTGCACAGGAAAAGCATTGGGGGGGAGAAGAGCTTTATCGGGGCGCCTTGGTTGGTCGCCAAAGAATTTTAAATATCAATACAGGCTTGATCGCCATCAAAGGAGGGCGATGTGATCCTGCAGTGAGTATGAGTATGGTGGGGGCCAAGATTGGTATCTTAAGGGCACCTCAAGAAATTAAGCAGATAGCCAAAGAGACTTTTCAAATCAATGAGGAATTGCTTTTTTATTCATCCAATAAATCAGGTTTGGGCCAGCTTATTGCCAGGCGATTGGATTGCATAGTTAGTTATACCGCTATCCTCAACTTGTATGAAGCTAAAAATCATAAAGATCAGCTTTTTATACGTCGTCTTTACCCTGCTGGCGCACTGGTTATGGCTGTTTCTGCCAAAAAACATGGTGAGGCCGCTACGCAGATTCTTAAGGCTCTGGAAGCTGCTGTAATAGTTGTAAGAGAAAACTCGTTGCCGGCCCTTATATCGGAGTACAAGCTCAAGGAGCATGTCTTTTAATTCTTAGCAGAGGTAAACCTAGTCGTCATACAAGGTTCGCCACATAATGCTGGCTAGTGAGGTGCAGTGACGGGAAAGATTACTAGAACTTTGAGAAATGACCTTGTAGGTTAAAACCCTGTTTGTCATCCAATGCAGATCTTCGACCATCTCAGGCGTTACGTCAGTGCGAATGCTGCCTCCTTTTTGCTCTTTTTTTACCGCCTTTTGTGCTAATTGAATCGTTGAACGATTTACTTTATCGATGCTGGCTTTGAGATGATCATCATACAGTGCTGATTCTTCAATCATTTGATACGCGACTTGATTTTGCTGTAGTACTTTTCCTGCTTCCAATAAAACTTCGATTAGCTCTTTCTGAGTCCTATGTTCAGTCACATTCCACCAGCGAGTAACAGGATCCAGTGTTTCCTCAAAAATATGTTCCATCAGTGTGGAAATTAAATCTATCTTGTCTTCAAAGTAAACATAAAACGTCGATCTCGCCATCCCTGCTTCTTGGCGAAGCATATCGACGGTGATGGCACTGATAGATGTGCCTAATTTAACCAGACGTTCTGCTGCACCAAGAAGTTCAAACGCTTTCTGCTTGCGCTTCTTCTCACGATTGGCTTGGCGAGGATTGGTCATGCTGTTTCCTTATAAAAAATGACTTGATTGTTTAATTATCTTGATATCCCTGTCTCTTGTCCATGCTTGTACGCAATAGAGTAGGAGAACCCCCCTTGACAGTTACATTAAAAATGACGTTAAATAAAATCGGACACTGTGTCCGGTCGTATTGTCTTGTTTAATTATATTAATACGTTTTTATATAACGATTAGGAGGAGTCTCCCGTGACGGCCAAACAGAGAAATGATGCCTTTGATGCTAGGGGGGCTGTACAAAATCTCGCGTTACCAGAGCTTAGTAGTGCCTTAGGGCCTATCACTCAGCGTGTGCAGAGACGTGCTGTTCTGGTCTATTTGTTGTTATGCAGTGTGAGCTTGACTCTTGCCTGGTTTGGCGATTCTGAGCGTTTGAGTGCGTTTGGTTTGGGCATGACGATGCCAGGAGGAGGCTTGATCTATACCGGGCAATGGATAGCTCTAGTGGTAACCTGGCTGCTTTTTGCGGTTTCTCTGTTATTGTGGTTTGCCTCGGGTAATATCATTGGCCCACCTTTGGTCTGGATAGGAGCAGCTGGGTATAGTGCATACCATGCGGGTCATCCACATATGGCGGAAAATTACGATGTGGTACTTTGGCTGGTTCCATCCATGGTCGTTGCAGGTTTTGTATACCTGACATTCGCAAGAAAGCGCGCATTTAACAAACGCCTGGAAGTTAGAGCAGAACGCAATCGTTACCTGGAGAAGGAATCGTTTGAACCGGTAAGTGCGCCATCGTTTGACAATGATTTTTGGCGTGAACTTACGTTGGATGAACTCAAGCAAGCCCGTTTTGTCTTTGATCGGGCCTTGCAGCCAGTAGACCGATTTGATGGCTTTGATTGGGTTGAATTTCAATTTCAGTTTGCCGCTGTACGTTATCAGCTAAATCAAATTAGCTATGGTTTAGGCTTGATGCAGTACCACTCAACGCCTTCGTTTCATGGTTACTTGAAGCAGGCGCAGCGAAATGCCATTGATAAACTGCTGGAAAAACGTGTATGGGGCTATTGGAAATGGGAGTCCTTATGGGGGAATTTCAGTACAGATATTGATCCCATCAAAAAAGATAACATCATGTTAAGTGGTTGGGGTGGCATGGCTGTAGGTGTATACGCGACGGTAACAGGTGATGACCATTATAGCCAGCCAGGGTCTTTGACTTTCCAGTACGACGATAAATCTTTCGAGTATGATGTTCACAGTGTGGCCGAGTGTGTGCATAAGAACTTCAACAATTCCGAATGGACATTGTTTCCTTGTGAGCCGAACTGGGTCTATAACATGTGTAACGAGACTGGTGCAACATTTTTGGCCCAGCATGATCGCCTCTATGGTACTCACTATTTTTCTGATATCGAAGAGGATTACCTGGCATCAATCAATAATGAATTCACTACGGTTGACGGGCGGGTCATTGCGGTGCGATCCCAACGTATGGGATTCACCATACCCTTGTTAACCTCGCCGTTGGCTGATGCCAGTTTCGGAACTTGGGCCAATGCAACCAAGCCACTTATGGCACAGCGTGTTTGGAAGATCTTCAGCAATGAGTTTGTATCAGTGTCTGAAGATGGCGATGTGGAAATCAAAACCAAAGGTTGGGATGAGGTAGATGCAGGAAGTTATAAACCTTCTTTAATCACTACTTTGGGAGCTTGCCGCGGTTTTGCGCTCGAAATGGGTGACTATGAGCTGGCAGATAACCTCAAGCAAACAGCAGAGAATAAATATGATGTAGTTGAGCAAAATGGGATTCGGTATTTTACCGGTGTTTCCTCAATGGCAAATATCATGAATGTTTATACATCTATGTTAAGAAAGAATGCCTGGGCTCAATTAAATACCTTTAATTTACCGGATCGTATTATGGAAGGCCCTATTTTAGCGGATTGCAAATATCCTGAGGTGCTAGTTGCTAAAGCGGTTAGTCATACCGGTAAAGATTTGGAACTAGTGTTATACCCTGGTACCGATGAAAATATGCCAGAAATCACCATTTCCAGACTTGGAGCAAAATCTACTTATACCGTGTTTAATTCTACAACAGGCTTGGAAACGGAGTTAATCAGTAATGAGGCTGGTGATTTAATACTGAACGCACAGTTAGCCGGTCGAACTGAAGTCCGAATAACCCCTGTTTGATTTGGGAGGAGGTTGTTATGGTTTGTTGCATCTTTGGTGGTATGTTTTTTATACTAATTTCATCAGGTGTCGCGTTCGTTAAACGCCGGCTCGGATTACAACAAAATGAATTTACAACGGGATCAGACTGGTCCCTCAATCAATAACAAGGCATATTCACAAGAATTGCTGTAATATTCAGCCATGAGCAGATTGCAGCAATTAAAAACCCCAGCCATTTACGCCCGCGGTGGTACCAGTAAAGGTGTTTTCTTTCTGGCTCACGATTTACCGGCTGCTGTTCGAGAGCCGGGTAAAGCCCGTGATCAGTTTTTATTGCGAGTAATGGGGAGCCCCGATCCCTACGGCAAACAAATCGATGGCATGGGCGGTGCCAGCTCCAGTACCAGCAAGGTGGTTATTCTCGATAAAAGTACTCAGCCCGATCATGATGTGGATTATTTATTTGGCCAAGTGGCTATCGATAAAGCCATTATCGACTGGAGTGGTAACTGTGGCAATCTGAGTGCCGCTGTAGGTGGTGTTGCCATTGCTGCTGGTTTGGTTAATCCTGAGCGCATTCCTGAAAACGGCATCTGTACAGTCCGCATTTGGCAAAAGAATATTGCAAAAACCATTATTGCTCACGTGCCTATTTGCAATGGTGAGGTTCAGGAAGTCGGTGACTTTGAACTGGACGGCGTGAACTTCCCTGCCGCCGAAGTCAAACTCGAGTTTATGAAACCGGCGACTGATGATGGCTCTATGTTCCCGACGGGAAATCTAATCGATACGCTGGACATTCCGGGTGATACATCTTTTCAGGCAACACTTATCAATGCTGGCATTCCGACAGTTTTTCTCAGTGCTGACGCATTGGGTTATAGCGGCACTGAACTGCAGAAAGATATTAACTCGGATATAGCAGCCCTTGAACGGCTAGAAACCATTCGTGCTTATGCAGCGGTAAAAATGGGATTGATCGACAGTGTGTCAGAAGCTGTTGAGCGACAGCATACACCGAAAATTGCCTTCTGTGCGCCTGCGCAAAATTACGTTTGCTCCAGTGGTAAAGCAATTAAATCCGATGAGATAGATCTGTGCGTTCGAGCCCTCTCCATGGGGCAGTTGCATCATGCAATGATGGGCACAGCTGCGGTTGCCATTGCGACGGCTGCTGCGATTCCAGGTACTTTGGTTTCTAGTGTGATTGGTGGTAGTCAGAAGGCAGACGCAGTGACCTTCGGCCATCCTTCGGGCACCTTAAAGGTCGGAGCAGAAGTAACGCAGCGTGATGGTAATTGGGTTGCGACCAAAGCGATCATGAGCCGGTCTGCACGTATTCTTATGGAAGGCTGGGTTAGAGTGCCTGCTGAACGCTAACCCAGCTTTTTGAGCTGTTATGAAACTTTTATGAAACTACAGGACCTATTATGAAACTACAGGACCTATGGGTAATTGAGTGATAGGTTTGCCGGTTAACACTCGCAATGCATTCGCTACAGCTGGGCCTATCGGTGGAGTACCAGGTTCACCGACACCGGTTGGTGCTTCAGCAGACGGTACAATATGCACATCAATGTCAGGCATTTGCTGAATGCGCAGCGGCGTGTAATCGTGGAAATTGGATTGCACCACTTCACCGTTATTTAGGGTGACTTTTTCACCTATAATTGCACTCAGGCCAAAACCAATGCCGCCTTCCATCTGCGCACGTACAACATCCGGTGTAATGGCAATACCACAATCAACCGCGCAGGTTACTTTATCAACTTTATAGCTACCATCGCTGTTGAGGGTAATTTCAGCTACCTGGGCAACAATGGTACTGAAAGATTCATGCAGTGCGACGCCTCTTGCTTTACCCTTCGGTAATGGTTCACCCCAGCCGGATTTATCGGCAGCCAGTTTGAGTACCGCTTGATGTCTTGGGTGATCTTTTAAAAGGTCCATACGCCAGGCAACAGGATCTTTTTTCGCGGCGTGGGCAAGTTCATCGAAGAAGACTTCAGTCACATAACCGTTAAAGGTGTGACCCACCGAGCGCCACCAGAGTACCGGTACACCTACAGGCACTTCCGTACCTTCTACCGCAAAGTGTGGAATCTGGTAGGGCAGTTGGGTGGCGCCCTCTGTCATGGTGACATCGATAGGGCCGGTAATCATGGCTTCAAATGGGGTGCCGCGTAACAGTGCTTGGGATACAACCCGTTGGCGCCAGCCGCTGATATTGCCTTCACTGTCCAGGCTCGCCGTTAATTGATGGTGAGCCATAGGGCGGTAGCGGCCAGCTTTCATATCGTCTTCCCGTGACCACTGCAGCTTAACCGGCTGTTTATTGTTCATGGCCTTGGCAATCATCACGGCTTCAGCCACATAGTCGGAGTCGGGTACAGCACGACGGCCAAAACTACCACCGGCAAATTGGGTGTGGATAAATATTTTCTCAAGTGGCAAACCGGTAATGGCTTTGATCGCCCATTTGTCTGCGGTTGGAATTTGGCAGCCGGTCCAGATATGGCATTCGCTATCTGTTAATTCGACCACGCAATTCATCGGTTCCATGGTGGCATGAGCCAGATAAGGAAATTCGAAATTTAGTTCTATGGTTTTTGCCGCTGAAGATAGTGCAGCATTAAAGTCGCCCCTGTTTTTTACACTTGTGCCCGCTTTACGCGCCAGTTGATTCATTTCGGTATGCAGCTGGGCGGAGCTGCGGTTTTCTGCCTGGCTAAAGTCCCACTGGATATTCAGTCGCTGTTTGGCTTGCAAGGCTGTCCAGTAGCTGTCGGCTATAATTGCAACGCCGCGAGGCGTGTTGATAACTTCACTGACGCCTGGCATAGCCTTGGCTTGGCTGTCATCAATACGGACGGCTTTGGCGCCAAATCTGGGTGGATGAACTATCGCCGCGTTCAGCATATTTGGGCGCTTCACATCGATGGTGTACTGGGCCTTACCGGTGCTTTTCTCGCGGCTATCAATGCGTGGCAGCTTGTGACCAATTAAAGTGAAATCCTTTGGATCTTTAAGGGGGGGATTTTGTGGCGGTATGAGCTGGCTTGCGGCAATCGCCATATCACCGATTGCTGCGGTTTTACCGCTGGGGTGTAGTAGTTTTCCTTGATCCAATAAAATTTCAGCGGCCGGCACTTGCCAGGTGTTAGCGGCTGCCTGGATTAACATATGCTTAGCGCTGGCACCGGCTTGGCGCAGTTGCATCCAGGAATTGGCAATAGCGGTTGAGCCGCCGGTGCCCTGTGCGGGCCCCCACAGCAGGTTGTTATAGCGCTTGGCATCGGCAACGGCAAACTCCCAGCGCATTTGATCCCAATCGGCACCCAGTTCTTCGGCAACAATGGCGGTAAGTCCGGTCGTTACGCCCTGGCCTTTATCGAGGTGTTTGATCACCACGGTGACAGTGTTATCGGAGCAGACTTTAACAAAATGGTTAAAGATCAGCTTGTCTGTTTCCAGGCAAGCTGCTTCTGCAGTGGCTGCTGCGTTTTGAGGCGCATTGGTAGAGCAGCCCACCATAAAGCCAACGCCCGTTAGGGCCGAGGCCTGGATAAAGCGGCGACGTGTAACATCCATTTGAGTTTTCACGGTTTATCCCTCCAGCTTGTCAGCAGCGCTGTGAATGGCGGCGCGAATACGGTGATAGGTGGAGCAGCGACAGATATTGCCTTGCATGGCATTATCAATGTCCTCATCGGTGGGGGAGGCATTGTTGGCGAGTAAAGCCGTAGCCGACATTATTTGCCCGGATTGGCAGTAACCGCATTGCACCACATCGAGTTCCTGCCAGGCTTGCTGAACTGCACCAGCAGCGGGGGTTGCGAGACCTTCAATGGTGGTGATATCGGCTCCCTCTACCGCAGCTACGGGCGTAGAGCAGGAGCGAATCGGTTGGCCATTAAGGTGCATGGTACAGGCGCCGCATAGGCCCATGCCGCAGCCGAACTTGCTGCCGGTCAGCCCGGCTTGTTCACGCACATACCACAGCAGTGGCATAGCAGTATCGCCGTCAAAGTGGTGTTCTTTGCCGTTCAGAGTAAAGGTGATCATGATCTCTCCTGCCGGTTGATGCCTATTAAAACGATAGGTTGGATTTGCGTAGTACGCTTAATAGTATTGTTACTATAAAAGCTGGCTGGTTTATGCTGATTGTCTATTAACCTGAGATTATTGCCCGATTCTCTTAATTGGTTGGGCGGCTATCAATTAAGAGGGGAGTTTTCTAGTATGATTGCAAGGTGTATCCGGATAGTCATTGATAGGTAGGACGTATGGTTGAGGCCCGCATTTCGACGGAATTAAAGGATATAGCCGCAAGATATGCCAAGCTGGATGGGCTGAACGAAACCGGTATTCCCGGCCTTAGTATCTATAAAAGTTCTGCGTTGTCAGAAAAGCTTCACAGTATTTATGAGCCCTGCTTGTGTGTCACGATTCAGGGCAAGAAAGACACCATTGTTGAAGACGATATCTTTACGTGTAGTGAGGGTAACTTCCTGTTCTCGTCCATGAAACTGCCGGTGTGCGGTATGGTTCGTGAAGCCTCGATGGAAAGCCCCTATCTAAGTCTGGTTATTATGATTGAACCGACGATGGTGTATGACACCTTAAAAGATGCCCCGCATCTTGTTTCCCGCGAGCCTTCGATATCCTCAGGGCACTCTCTATCCATTGGTGATGTGGATGGTTTGATGAGTGATGCCGTTGCCAGGCTAATGCGTTGTTTAGATCATCCTGGCGACATCCCTGTTTTGGCGCCTATGATTATTCGTGAACTGATTTACCGTTTGCTGGCGACAGAAGAGGGTGGCGCCATTGCGCAATTGGGCATGCTGGGCAGTAAAACAGAAAAGATTGCCCGAGCAGTAGCTCTGCTAAATCAAAAATTTACTGAAAAGTTGGATATGAACCGTATTGCCGAAGATATTGGCATGAGTGCATCGAACTTTTACAAGCACTTTAAAGAGACCACAGGCATGAGTCCGTTGGTCTATCAGAAGAAAGTCCGCTTGCTTGAGGCAAGACACCAAATGCTGGTGACAGGTGATGACGCTGCAAGTGTAAGTTATCGCGTCGGTTATGAAAGTCCTTCTCAATTCAGTCGCGAGTATTCTAACTATTTTGGTCGACCGCCGAAAAAAGATATCGCATTAATGAAAAGCTTGGAATTAGCTGGCTAGGACACCTGCTGCGGTAGCGCAGCGGGTGTCCGCTGTTGGTGTTACGCGCTGACTTTCTTTAAAGGTTTGCGCGGGACCAGCTCTTGTGGGAAGTTAACTGTGTCGAAGTCCTGCATATCCGGTTCTGCCATTTCCTTCTCCCACTGTTGGAAGGTATAAGGCCACAGGATTGGATCGCCGTCGCCATCCAGGTACCAACTCTGGCAACCGCCAACCCAGACTGTTTTACTCATACCCGCTCTCATATAATCGGCGAAACGTTTAACGGCACTGTGTTTAACTTCTACAGCATCAAACTCATTGCTACGCCAGCGATTAATCAGCTTGATGATATAGCGGGTTTGCACCTCACTCATCTCGATCACGGAGTAGTTACCAATCGGTGAGTTGGGGCCCAACATCAGGAAGTTGTTGGGAAAGCCTGGCATGCACACCGAGCGGTAGGTTTGTATTTTATTTTCCCAGGCCTCATTGATATGCAAGCCATCTTTGCCCAACAATTCCATTGGTCGCATATAGGCCACAGGATTAAAGCCCGTGGACAAAATCAGTACATCCAGATCATGTTGTTGGCCATCGGCGGTTTTGATGCCGGTTTCATTAATCTCGACGATGCCATCGGTGACCAAATTAACATTGTCTCGCTGCATGGCTGGAATAATGGTGTTGCTCACCACAATGCGTTTACAGCCGACCTTGTAGTTGGGGGTTAACTTCTCGCGCAGAACCGGATCTTTAACCGCCTTTTTCATATAACGTTTACAGATGGTGCTGAACAACCAGTTCTGTACTTTGTGGCCGGTAACCGCTTTGGTGAGCAACTGGCTAATCGCCCAGTTATAGAACTCACGCAGTAGTTGTAGTTTGACAGGGCTTTTCCGCAGTTTGGCTTTTTCTTTTTCGGTAATGGCTTTGTTGCCTATTGGCAGTACCCATTGTGGCGTACGTTGGAATACCGACATTTTGGCGGCTTCTTTAGCCACTTCGGGAATCACCTGTGCCGCGGTTGAACCTGTGCCGATAATACCGACTTTTTTACCGTGCATATCAACGTTGTGATCCCATTCTGCGGTATGGAACATCTTGCCTTTAAAACTATCAATGCCCTTAATTTCCGGTTTGGCCGGGTGGTGCAGAATACCGGTACTGTTAATCACAAAGTCAGCAACAATGGTTCTGCCTTTGCTGGTTTTTACCGTCCACTTGCCATCTTTATAGACACTGCTTGTCACCGCTTCGTTAAAGCTAATGCTGTCGGTAACACCGTATTTGCGGCCGACGCGTTCGAAGTATTGTTGAATTTCATCGCCGTGGGCAAAGCGATGGCTCCAGTCGGGATTGGGTTCAAACGAATAGGTATACATATGTGCCGGAATATCGCAGGCTACGCCGGGATAGGTGTTTTCACGCCAGGTGCCACCCAGGCGATCGGTCTTTTCAAGAATAGTTAGGTCTGTAATCCCAGCCTCGCGCAGTTTAATCGTCAGCAAAACGCCGGTCATTCCGGCGCCGATAATAACTACAGATGGGTTGCGTTGTGTGTTGTTGTGGTTTGGCATCGCCATAGTCTCCCTCGGTTATCTATGGCTCTAATGTGCCCTAGATAACCCATAAGAGGGGGAGCATATGGCGACAGTGTGAGGTTATATGGCGACACTGGCCGCGCGTATTAAGGCATTGTTGATTTCGATCAACTGTTAAGCCACTGACTGCAACAGCGTCAGGACTTGTGAAGTGATCGACAGGGTACTGGCCACATTTTGATTATGGGCGGCCAGTTCATCCACTTCGGTAGCCAGGGATTTTACCTGGTTGATTTGAGCCTCGGAGGGTGGCGTTATAGTACCACTGTTTTTTGTTAGTAACAGCATGCGGTTGATTGTCTGGTTGCGGCGCAGCTCCAGTTCCAGAATCGTCTCATCCAGTGTTCGACGCTCTTCTTTATTCGGCGTTTGCAGCAGTGCTTGATTGGCGAGAATCAAACTGTCATCAATGGTTTCCAGTTTGGTGGATAGGTGTTGATAGGTCGCGAGCAGTTGTTGTGAATCCATGGGGTTGATCTCCGTTTATTGGGCGTTGAACATCACGGTATTGAGCGTTGCCGGAGTAGTGATAGGATTAATCCCGGCATCCGGTGTGTCATTGTCTTTTAGGCCTTCTTTCACGTCTTTACTGAGCTGTTGTATAAAATCAGCATAGAATTTGGCGCGCACGGTAAGCTTTTTATCCTTGGCGAGTTCAGCCAGTTTTTTAGCGACCTGTGTGAGTTCACGGCTTTTGGTGGCCAGAGGTGATATATCCGCGGCCAGGGTTTGTTTGATATGGGTGATATCATTTTCCTGTTGCAGTATCTGATCAACACGCTCCAACCATTCCTGAAGTTCATCATAGGTTTGTAAGCCTGAGCGGTTACCGCTGGCTTCCATCAAGGCTATATCCAGTTCATTACGAATACGGGTTTCGTGGATGCGATACCGCAACAGGGCAATTTGATCGACCCTTGCCTGGGTTAGTTGCTGGTGTTGTTTACCAAACTTCTGTAATTGGCTGCTGAGGATGGCGGTATTTAATGAGGTTGTGGTTGCCAGGTCTTTAGCCGCTTGTTGGTTGCTACAGCCACTGATGGCAAGCAACGACGTTAAAAGAAAGGCTAAAGATCTGACTGAATGTGTTATCGAAAAATTCATGTTTGGCTCCTTGGGATTTTTACAGTCAGGGCTGTTAATCGACGCTTACGGCGATCGCGGTGAGACCGACGGCTTTAATGATCAGGTCAGAAAGATCGTCGGGTTTTATGCCGTCTTCGTGGTAGGCCTGTAGCTGATCGATGGGGACATCAATAATGTTATCCCACGCTTGAATCGCGTGACGGTTATCGACCAAGGATTGTCGGTGTGCCAAATCCATAAGCTGGTAGGTGTTTTTATCCAGTTGAGCCTGGTGAATGTGAGCTTGGGAGAACTGGGCAACACTATTATAGAGAGCACGCTTGGCATCGGTGCCGCGTTGAAAGTTATCCTCGGCAAATGGCCAGGGGGCCGCCAGACTGCAGGACTCAATCTGTAGATCTTCTCCCAATTGGCATCGCTGACCGGTAACCTTGAGTGCATGACATTGTTGGATATCTGGCTTGGCCAGGCCTGCCTGATAAGTGCTGAAATGACAGAGCGCATTGAGGCTGTGCATACGCAGCACCAATTCTTTTTGTAGGAGTTGCTGGCGTTGTTGTAGTAATGCTTGCCGTTGTAAGTCTATGGCCTGGCGTTGCTTATTGTGGCTTATCAACAGGGCCTGGTGTTGCATTTCTATTAATAGTTCACTCAAACTTTCCGCTTTCGTGCGGCTATGCATATTGGCCAGTGTGCTGGCGATGGAGGGGCTGGCACTGGCGACATCGATGGCAAGTTGAAGCTCTGGTGAGCGCTCTCTGCTTTGAGCTTCTGCGATTTCATCCTGGCTGGCCATGGCGCTCAGGATATCCTGAATAGCCGATATTTTAGCTTCAGCCATAAGGGTATGGCCGACTTTGTGTTGTGCTTTATCCAGCGTCTTGACGAGGTCAGCCAGTTTTTGGCGATGCTGTTCAAGCGCGTCGCCTGCTTCGTTGGTCTGTATTGCCTGATAGGTTTTAAGCGCTGCTTTGTATTCTGATTTCGCCTGCTTTAAGGATTTAGTGAGTTGTGAACGAAGCAGAGTTTGTTGGGCGATAGTATGATTAAGCGTTTCCAGATCCGTATAGGTTTGCATAAGCTCACTTGCCGGGGAGGGCATGCTGGCCAAACTCTCCTGGGCTTGCAGTAATGTTTCGCAGTTATTGCGGTAGTTAGCGTAAATCAGGTTGAATAACTGTGTTTTAACCGCTGCCGAATCGTTGTGGGCTACTTTTAATATGGGTGCTTGTTCGGGTAGCTTGCTGGCTGAACTACAGGGTGGAATATTGCGGTTAAAACTACTGACTTGCTGGTAGAAATCGTCTGTCGTTTGCGTCAGCTGATTAATACGGACTTTGGCGTTGAGGTAATCTTGCGCAGCGGGCAAAGATGCCATACCGATTTCATTAACGCGGCGCAGGTTTTTTTGCCGAAACTGATTTACCGGTTGATTGCCGTCAGCCATGTTCAGCAGCAGCGTGGTGAGTTTTTGCTGGTATAACGCATCGACATTATCCAGTTCTGCCTGTAGCAGTTTATCGAGATTGGCGCTTTCTTCCTGTGCCAATTGATTGATGTTGGCGCTGGCGTATAAGCTTTGTATATCGCTTGCCAACTTATCATTTTCACTGTTGTAAATAGCCATGCAACCACTGCCGAGTAAACTGGTGAGAAAGATGCAGGTGAATCCTATTGAAGTCCTCATGGTGTACTGTCCCTGTTATGTGCTGAAATAGGCGGTTAAACGATGTTCGGATTGTTGTTCTGTCTGTTGTTTTTCCTGCAGTTTTGTCTGTTGTTTAGATAAGGGCTGTTGAGCCAATGCCAGAATTGTCATGGCCGCAGAGCGTGCATGGTGAATACCGGTTTTACGTCGGCAGTGCTCAATCAGTGCCCAGTAGCGTTGCAGGGCAAGTGTATCCCCGCCAAATGCCTGCCACAGTGTCGCAAGGCGGGTTTTTTTCTGTGAAGTGCACAGCTGGCGAGAAGGTGATGCAGAGTAAAGGCCCATACTTGATCCATCCCAGTCACTGGGGTAAACCAGCCCCGCAGGAACCCCTATACTGGGCCAGCCCTGGCAGGCTTGCGTAAATACTGTTGAAGCTTTTTTATGCAGTTCATCAAGGCCCAGTGGCAGCAATACTGCTGAAAAATCATTGTTATGTTGTGGGTTATCGAGCTGACGGTATAAACGGCAGTGATAGTGGCCCGCTGCATTCCATTCGATAAAGCCCATGGATGGTGTGCTGTGCCGATTAAGCAGATTTTCCATTTCTGCGTTGTCACTGATGTTGAGGCGTTGCAGCAGATCTTGCCAGTTGCTGAGCGCTTTGTGTTTTTCCTGTGCGATTAAATCCAGATACAGTTTGATACGCAGTGATTGCTTGCTGAGGCTAAAACCCAGGTAGGCACCAAAACCGTTAGTTTGTTTAGTTTGTTGCTCGGCGTGTTTTTGTGACCACTGGCGGAGTTGGTGCCAGCCGTGTTGCAGTGAATCTGGAATTACGGGCATTAGCTGCCTGGAAATAGTTTCGGCTTGATCAATTGCTAATAGCTGGCGCTGATAAGGAGATTGACCGGGCAATCCAACACAAGAGCAAAAACGTAAAGCGTTATCGCGAGTGCTCAGAGAAATCTCCAAAGGGCTTGCGCCATTTACACTACTGGCTTTTCCCTGCTGGGAAGAGAAGTTCCAGGCCCCTTGGCTGCTCTGCGATAAAATCCTGCAGAGATTATTCATCTCGCCAAAAGTTTGGCTCGCCTTTTTCTGCAGGTCACCGGTTAAAACCAACTTATAGAGCAGCTGGCGCCGAATATCTTCACCTGAAGGCATATCGGCATTGAGTGTTGTCGTGCCGCCCCGAGGGGCGGCCGAAGCTTGGTGGTTAAGCATCGGGTGCTGTTACCGTGGCAATCAGGTTGGTATCCTGCTCGGTGGTAAAGGCAGACTCGGTGCGTTTGCCGTCGCGCCAGTAGCTGATTGTGCGCCATTCGTATTGCAGGGCGCTATCAGCTGGCAGGCCGACGATCAACTTACGCGCAGCGGTTTGTGAGGCCGAGAAGAGCAGTGATTCATAGGTGTCTTCATCGGTTTTCACTTGCAGTTCCACAGCGTAGAGCTGATTCCACAGATTGCTGTCGATATTAAGCTGAGTGTTGAGCGTGACAATCTGGCCATCTTTATCGTCGACGACAATCACACCGGACTCACTCTCCACCGGTTCGCTGATATAAAGGCTGCCATCAATACGAATAATCGTAATGGTGTAGGTATATTTACCGGGATCCTGGCGCAGGGTGTTAATGGAAATCGTACGCCCGCGGTGGTTATCGGGTGAAAAGATTTCCTGGTAGCTCTGGCGGTAACCATTAACCCCTTCGTACTCAATGTCCACCACTGCTTCAATGTAATCCGTGGTTTTAATGGCAGGGACCATACGAATACGGCGTTTACCCTGGAAGGGCTCACCGACGATAATGTTGGTCTCGCTGGTGGTCTGCCAATCTGTGGTGGTTTCGACATTGTCCGCCAGGGAATAAATGGCACGCCACTGAAAATCTTTTTTGGCCTTGTCGGATAAACGCAGTTTCCAGTTGGCGGTTTTACTTTCTCCGGTCAACAGGAAACTGTTAGCGGTTTCAAAGTTGTTATCGCTGTCGCTATAGCGTGCTTCGATCACCACCTGACTGACTTCGGCAAAATTGATAGTGTTGTCGGCGGCAAAATTGATATTAAGCAGGCCGATACTGTCCAGCGGATTGACCACCAGCTGTCTGGCACGGGTATCTTGCCAGTCGCCGTGAAGTACTGCGTCTTTACCAACCCAGGGGCTGTCGTTTTTAAAATGAATATCCGCTTTATAGCGATAGCTCATTTGTTTGGCATCATTTAGCCAGGTCTGGAAACGATGGCGGCCGTTGTTGTCTTTGGTAAAGGTAAAACCGTCCACATGGGATGGGTTGCTATTTACATCTTCACCGCCCGGGTATTCCGTACTGATATTGACGAGCTCAATACCGTCTTTATCCCAATCCGTCACTACACCGACATCGGCAACCAGACGTTTAAATAAATCATCGTCGAGATTAATTTCAACGATTTTGTCTGACAGATCCATGTCTTCCACCATGGTGGTAAACAACCCCTGTGGCGCTGCTGAGCGTTTCTCCGCGGCCTGCTTATTAAATTCGAAGGTGCGGGTTTTAAGTTCATCCTGAATCATATACTTCAGAGACAGGGCAACCCGGAATGGCATAACGGAACCACTGGAACCATTCTCCTGACTTGGGCGTTGTGCATCGGCTTGCCGTTGTGTGTTGGCGGTATGGGGGCGACTGGCCAGAGCGCCGCCGACGGGATTGGCCGCACTGCCTGATCTGGCTGTACCGGCACTGGGTGATGTACCCGGAGTGGAAGGTGCTGTACCGGGATTCGAAGGCGTTGTACCAGGGTTGGTGGGCGTAGTACCGGGATTAGTTCCGGGATTTGTAGGTGTTGTACCTGGGTTGCTAGGCGTCGTTCCCGGATTCGACGGGCGTGACGGTGTGGTTGGCCGGTTATTACTCGGTGGCGTACGTGGATTTGGAGTAATACGTCCCACCTGTCCGCCGAGCTGACCGGAGAAAGAGTTCAGCAAACGGCTAAGTGGGTCTGAGCTCTGGCGAGTCATAAAACTTGGCGGCGTTAAGCTGCTTTTAAACAGGTCCTCGGTGATTTTTTGGCGTGCCCAGGTAACCGCTTCCTGGGCTTCATCTTTCACCGACTTCTCATCGGAGAAGGTGGTCACTTCGACTTTAATGGCGCCTTCATCTTCCAGCTTCTGATAACCAAAGCCTAGGTCAGCCCCAAGGGTAACCGCTTTGATTTGCCCCTGGGCACTTAGTTCGGCTTCGAAGTGATGATAGATACGCTCGTATTTGGCGGTAACTTTGACATTGTAAGCCGGACGCATACCGAGGAATTTCAGGTCGTAAATAACACCCACGAAACTCACACCGCGTTTTAGCGCTTCTTCCATCAAGGTTGCGCCTTCCTGGCTTAAGGCAATACCAAAGGTGGCACGGTTGGAACCGTACAGTGAAGGCTTTGTAGCACCCCATGTGCTCTCAAAAATCTTTAGCTGGCCGGTGGTAGTGATTTCCTGTTGGCCCTGATCATTTTGGTTGGAGAGCACGGTCAAGCGTACAGTCCCCTCTTCAAACATGACCGGACTTAAGGAAACAGGGCCACCGTCGGCATACTGCTGTAATTCCATTTTGGCCAGATTGAGTTGGTGCTGGTCAACGGTCAGTTCGGTGGTAAAGGCCAGTATGCCGCCGCCTAAACTGTTTTTCTGATCATCAGAAAAATTGGGGTTGTCAGTAATATCACGGGCATATTTGATAAAAATAAATTCAGGCTGACCTTCATTCATCGCCAGGCGAGGGCGATCACAAATATAGTAGAACTGGTTTTTGTCTGAATGGTCACGATAAATTTGCAGACCTTGGATGGGGCCTATGGGGCGATCCAGAAATAACATAATCTCACCTTTTTCCTTTAATCTGTTTAATCCTTTAACTTCACGACTTAGGTTGTTGGGTTGACTGAGGCACGTAAGTGCAGCGGAATTTCAGCCAAGGTATAACCCAGATCTGATGGCGCAGATGATTCTCGGCAAAAACCCCAAATCACGGCACGGAGATCGTTGAGTGACATGGATTCCTCGGAGCGGGAAACATCGTGGATGCGTCGGGTTGGATTATTCAGGTTGGTGCCGTCGGCATAACCGGTAAATGGCAAGCTGCCTCGGTATTGCGGGTTCTTGAAAATGATACGGTCATTTTCAACTCTTAAGCCCAGTACCGCATGGGCTCCACCACCCCAACTCATACCGATAACACAGGGAAGTCCACCTTGATTAAAGTGGGTGATCAGGTCATTGGCTGCTTGGGGGTTATTGGTATGACCGTTGTTGCCTCCACCAAATTCGCCTACCCAGGATTGATTAAAGATGGCTTCCAGTGCTCTGGATATTTCGAAGAAAAACAGGCCAGATCCTACTACCTGTCCTAACCAGCTTTGGAAACGATCTGTTTCGGGGTTATAGCTTAAGCGGAAGTTAGCATAATCCATAACGGCGGCTTGTATGCCTCGTTCGCTGTAGGTGCGTCCTATGGCAAGCAGGAAGTTACCACTGGCAGTTGAGCTAGTGTTTTGCCAGGTGGCGGTATCGAAGGCTTCGGGATTCGATCGCATCCAATCACCATTAGCCAGTTGTACGCGATGATTAGCGTTGACATCAAGAATATAGCGACACCAACGAGCGTACTCGGCCGGGTTACGAATAATCGTATAGGTTTGGATACTGGTGGCCGCACAGGTTCCTGCAGCGCCCTGGTTTACCTGTCCAGGTGGATCCACCAGTTCCTGCATAACTTCATAAATGACTTCGCTCATGGCCAGGGGAATACGTTTGTCCAAACGAATATTCCACGTGGCGAGCAGGTGATCCAGGGTGGTGCCTTCGTTGCGTTCATCGCGGTAGAAAAGCGCAGGCTCAGTCATTTGGCTACCGTCAGTGCGGGAACCTACAGCAACACGCATATCAAGCAGTTTTTCCATTAACTGACGACCATTGCCTCCGGCATAGACAAACAGTTTTAACATTTGTGCGCGGATGCGTGGTGAAGATTGTCCTTCATAAGTCGGGTGCGTCAGCATGGTGTTTAAGGCGCTACGCCCCGGGTCTGAATCCGGTAGCAGCTGGATAACGGCCAGCATAATTTTGCTAAACCAATCGAGTTGCTGAACCGCAGCAGTATCGGGTACCGGCGTTTCTGTTCGCAGATCGCCAGATAATGGAATCACATTAATAAACGGCACCTGGCCAGCTTGAATCTGTCCATCGGTGTGACTGATATAGGCTTCGCTACTGGCGGCGCTGGGGCGTGCGCGTACGCGATAATACAAACCCTGTAGCTCCGGTTGTGTATTACTTGCTACGCTGCGCATCTGTTCCCAAACGGCCTGTGGCAAAGTGTAGTCCGCGCGACCATTAACAATGTTGATGGTTTCTGCGGCTACGCTGCCATCACTTGAGCCCGCCTGACTAAAGTAGCAGTTCCAAAGATCATTGGTGTCGCTGACCGGGCGAAACAACAGCTCCGGGGTTTTGGCGATTTCTATAAACGCTTCACCGTCGTCATCGCTGGTAATACAAAAAGTGGGGGCCGGTCCATTGGCGGCCCAAATATCGTAGTGTGTATGTACTCTTACCCAACGCATAATTATCTCCTTATCGTGTGTAGGTAGTAATGCAAAAACGGATAATGCAAAATTATCGTTGCGGCACCTGCGTGCTAATAATCAGTTCGCTGCCGCGGGCCGTAACGGGGTCCTGTTTGACTTTAAAGCCGTCGCGTAATTCGTAGGTCACCTGGTAACTGTATTCACGCCGTGCAGGGTCCTTGAGATTGACATGCCAGGTATAGCGATCACTCAGATCGTCAAACACTGCAGTGTCTTCCTTGTGCACGCCGCCTTCTTCGTCTTTGTAGAGCAGATCAATTACCATGCGGCTGATATTTTCTTCGGCGAAGGTGGGGCCAAAGGATGACACATGCACTTCCATACGCATGGCATAGGTTTTACCCAATACCAGCGTGGGGCTGTTGCTGCGAGTCCAATCTGTCATGATGACGCCGCCGTCAGCGGTAATAATGGTTTGGCGGTATTGATAGTCACGCAGCTTGGGATCGGCGAGTTTAATTGACCATGTCTGTGGCGAGCGTAACTGGCCTTCACCGAAATAGAGGTTGCCAAATTCCATAATGCCATTGTCTTCATCGATATATTGCAGATCGACAATGACACTCGACAGCTCATTAACGTTACCGGCGACAATCGCACGAATGTTAAGGCGTGATGGGAACGGATCACTGATTAACAGTGCATTACTGTTGGTTTCCTGCCACTCTTCATCGCTATGGCTGGGGCCATTGGCTGCATGGTAATGCAGGCGATAAAAAATAGTATCTGACCAATTTTTTAACAAGCGCAGACGATAGGTGGGTTTGTCATCCGCCGATTGAATCAGGTAGGTCGAAGAGTCCGTAAAGCCGCTGACGGGATCAACATAACGCAGTTCCACCTCTACCGTGGGGAATTTATCAAACGGCATATTTCGGGCCGGAACGATTTCCAGAGTACGTTCGCTATAAAGCTCACGTGGATTTAATACCAGAGGGCCACCACGGTTACTCTGCTCAGCCACGTTAATCAGTGGAATGGCACCGGGCAGTTCATCGTTGGGTTTAAATTGTACCTGCCACTGGTAGCGATAGTCATAACCGGCACTGGTATCAAAGTTGGTTTCGAACAGTGCCGCGGGTTGTGCTGCATTGAGGGTAAAGTCTTCCCGGTGATCAGTCTCATCACCATTGGGGCCGTAAATAACCGAAGCGCCCAGTAGCTCAATAGCATCGCCTTGCCAGTCGGCATTGGAACGGATGTTGAGCTTGAAACTGTCGAAGAAGGGATCGTCCAGATCAATGGGTGTACTGACCACTTGACCTTTTTCCAGGCCTGCCTGACTGAATAGCAGGCTTAGATGACCTTGAGGCGCAATCATTCTCTCGACGGCTTTGGTCACAGACATTTCGGCATCGAAGGAGCGAATTTCACTGCGTGTCAGTTCTTTGCGATGATAGCCAACACTTGGATAAGCCGCAGTTCTAATCGCAGTAATTACATCTTCGACTTTGCCTGCCACACCGTGTCCCGCCGGATCTTCCGGATCAAGAGCGCGAGTAAAGAAATTATCGAGAACCAATTTCTTCAGCTCATCCAATGCCTTCTTCATGTCACTGCCGCTGGATTCTCCTCCTGCACCAAAGTCGGTAGCCTCGATACGAATGGCCTGATTTTGTACCAGTTCATCAACCACTTTTTCAATGGAAGAAGAAAACACCAGCAGGTCGGCTGTCCACTGTTCACTGAAGTGGTTGTAGATCTCTTCCCAGTTGGCGGAAATCTTGACGTTGTAGGCGGGGCGCAGTGCAGCAAATTTCAGTTGATAGATAATGCCGATGGGTGTGATATTGTTGTCACTGTTAAACGACGCCTCTAACAAGGTAGCTGCTTTCTTGGTGAGGGCTACCGAAAAGGCCGCACGGTTGTCGCCATAAAGCGAAGGGACGCCCGCACCGAGTACTTCGGTAATCCATTCTACGGATGGCTGATCATCGGGATTATCATCTGCAGGCGAGTCAGAATCATCACCGTCAATGGGTTGTACTTCACTGCGGCGGTCCAGCAGCATCATTTGTACCGTGCCGCTGGTGTACTGCGGTGGACTAATTTTCACAGTTTGGTTAAAGGCGATGTTTACACCGCTGGCGATAAGTTTCTGTTTGAGTTTTTTGGCAATATCCGCGAGCTTTTCGGAAGAATATGCCAGGTCAACATCAAAAGACAAAAATCCACCGCCGGTAGGATGGTTACTGGAGCCGTCATAGTCATCCAGATCTTCGCGGTATTTAATAAACAGTAACGCTGGCTTTTGTGTTTCGCCGTCCTGAATCATGGATAGTTCAGGTTTGTCCGGCATATAGTAAAACTGCAGCGGGTCATTGTAATCCGAATAGAGTGTGACCCCGTCTATCTCGTAGAAGGGGGCGTCGAGATACATCATGGTGCAATCTCCTGGTAAATTTTTTCAGTTATGCTGCTCCCGTATAAACGGGAGCAAGGTGCTGTCGAGATTTATCGAATTGGATTACTCCGCGGGTTTTGGCGTGCGAGGAATCAAGAAGCGATTCTTGCTACTGGTACCCTTTAACACCACAGGTTCAGGCTCGACATAATAGGTGGCTTCCCAGTCGTACTCCTTCACCTCGTCGTCTTCCACGCGCAGGCTCCAGGTTTGTTTGGTTTTATCTTCAAAGAAAAATACCGCAGGGGATTCCCCTTCCAGTACTTCACCCTTGTAGGTCATGGCGACCTCTACTACCGGGGCGCGATCAAATTTCAACAACACCGGGTTGATACTGACGTCGATACTGGGTGGAGAAGCCCAGCTAACAACCAGGGACTGACTACCGCTTTCCTCTTTCCAATTGGAGGTTTCCTTGGTGCCATCTTTATAGATAGTGGTTTGTTTCCATTCCCAGTCACGCTGGTTGGGATCGGTCAAAGGTACGCGCCAGGTGGTGAAGAAATCTGAGCTGGAAATAGAGAAGGGTTTAAATACGCTGTAACCACTGTTGTCGCTGTAGCGCAGTTCTACCAGAATTTGGCTGATACTGGAGAAGTTACCGGCCGGTACAATAATGACATCCAGCACGTCGACAAAGGAATCATTAAGAATGATTTGATTGCCTTCCAGGCTTTCTTCCTGTGCATCGACCTGTTGGCCATTTTTCAGGAAATACGAGGCCTTATAGCGTAGCGGCTTGTTGCGGTCCTCATAAATCCAGCGGCGATAATTGGCGCTTGGGGCTTCTGGGGTGATTACAAAAGTTGCTTCTTCCCTATCGATATCATTGGTGCGGTCTTCATAGCTGAGGGTGACCTGAACCTGTTCGATCAGGTTGTTCCAGTCTATTTGGCCGGCCAGGATATCGATATTGATTTCACCTGGTCGGCCGACATTGATATTCAGTTCTTTGTTTCTTTCAATAATCCATTCGGTAACATAGGTTTTATCCGGGTTGGCTTTAAAGCCAACGGCGTAACGGTAGCGATATTCACGATCGTTGTCACTGTTGAGGCGTGGATCCCAGTAGCCGGCGTTACTGTCATTGCTTTCAAAAGTAAAGCTCTCGGTTTTTAAGCCAGAGTCACCTTGGTATTCAATATCCACCTTCACAAAAGCAATTTCTTCGTAATCGGCAAAGGCTTTGACAGAAAGGTCCAGGGTAGTAAAGAAGTTGTCTTCCAAATCGACCTCCCGTACATGTTGGGCTATTTCGTCTTCGCTCATATCGCTAAAGAAGGTTTCCAGTGTTGCCTGTGGATGAATAGTAAATGGCACCAGTGCGGTTTGATTGATACGAAGGTCGAGCACGCTAACCGATACCTGATCGATGGTTTTCAGGCGATAGACGTCGGCTTCTTTACTGTAGATATCTTCCATATCCGGGTAGGAAGCATCGTGTTTGGTAAGCTTGTCGAACAGGTTGTTTTGCATCCAGGCGGTGAGTTGTCCCATGGCAAAGGCCTGTAACTCCTCGACTTCTTCCTGGGTAAATTCACTCTGATCAAAATCAATACGCACTACTTCACTGTGCACTAACCGTTCGCTGTAGGATTCAGTGGTGGTAAAGTCATCGGCGTGGTACCAGTTGTCATCATAATCATGGGACAGCTCTGATACCGCATTGTAAATATCCACGGTGCTGCCAAAAATACGGATGCTGGCAGGTGGAATGCGGCGCATAAAGGACAATTCGTACACCACCTGTACTGGCGTTAGATCAATACCATCGCCGTCTTCGTCAACCAGTGTGCGCTGGAAGTAGGTGGCGCCGGCTGGCGTCAGTGTGGCGTTAAAGATTGCGGCGTTGTTACCCAGCATTGAGGGTTTGCCATCACTGATTTTGCCTTTAATTAAGTTGGCATCATCGACAACATGAAATTTAACCGCACCGTCTACCCACTGGGGGCTCGCCAATTCAACATCGGGTCCGCGGTAGACAAAATCATCTGAATTGCGGTCCAGGCGGCGACGCTTGGCCCATTCCTCTTCAACCATTTCTTGTAGGCGTGCTGCAACCCCGGCTCTTTGTTCAGCCGTCAAGCCAAACTCAATATCCATATTGATAAAACCACCACCCATAGGTAAATCAGCATTGTTTTCCCGGTCTGCGTCAGAAAACGCATATTTGGTCAACAGAAACACCGGTCGATCATTTTCATCCTTGCGTATTCGCGGGTTGTTGGGGACCGGATAAAAAACATGTTTATGGGTATCATCGCGATAAGCTTCCAGTTCTAAATCCGGGAAGGGTATTTTGCCGCTGAGTATCAACATAATGGTGCTCCTTGCAATTTAATGCTGTTTTAGGGGGTTAATAGTCTCGTACTGTCATCAGTCACCCTGAGTGGCAGCGCGAGAAGAGTTGAGTTAAGGCTAAGTTGTGATTCCTGACAAAATTGCCAGGAGATTGAGTGGGTAATGCGTTCATCATTTTCCAGCGCGATTATGTCGGTTTGCCAGTAAAATGCATTGGGATTGAATCGACTGCTTGGCCAGAATAACCAACGGCTAGACGTGTTCTGCGGATCAAGTAGACGAATATCAACTTTGTTGTTGATAGATGGTGTTTCTGGATCGAACTCTGAGACTGGAAGCAATCGCAGAATAATGGTTTCTGTGTTCTGCCATAGACTTTCATCCACCGAAATGTTGATCGTAGTGGGAGTTATCACCTGCGTATGAAAAGACGTGATCAGTAATCGCTCTGCAGGCAATGGCAGTATATCGTTTGTAATAGCTGCCACCTGATCACTTACTGGATGAAGAATTAACTGGTAGTGGCTGTAGTGGGGAACGCGCGAACAGGTTTGATCAACTTTGATTAAGTGGGTGCTGGTCGAGTTATAGGGCGACGGTAGAAAGTTAACAGTCTTATGTTGAGCTTGTGTATTGACTGGAGTTACTTGTTCGCTCAGTAAGCGTACTTCAATCTTGGCTATATCCTCGCTCCAGGCATCGGCTTGTATTTCTATGCGAATAAATTCGAGACCCAGTGTTTCAGGTGTTAATAAAATATAGGGGGTGTCGAGGCGTTGTTGGTTGGTTCTAACCGGAGGCAAAGGCCAGCCGCCACCAGGAGGAAGGCCAAACCAGATTTCATAGTGGCTGTAGCAGTGAAAACTGTCGCCTTGTGGAACCAGCCCCCAAAGCTGCTGAGAGATGGGAACTGTATTTTCTTCAGAATTGGAAGCGTTGTATTGCCAGCTAATTTCTTGTGTCTTCCACTGACGATCTTCAGCGTAATAGTGCAGCTTGGCGATAAGTTTTGTGATATCAATTCCATTGAGGGGAATTAGAGAGGACAGCTCAATGGGGACAGCACTAAAGGGACTGAATAGAGGGGCGCTGGTAATAATGCTCTGTCGCTGCTGCTCGGTCAGTGATAACCAGTATTCACTCAGTGACCACTTGCCTAACCACTGGCTAGTATCCTTACACGGGTTTTGCAGATTCCAGCGAATTGAAACATTGTCGTAGGCATCAACAGAGTCCCCCAGATCCGGCAGATCTTGCCACTGATACAGAGGGAGTAATTGGTAGCCCCCTTGTTCGTCGATCTGCCAGCCTTGTTCTAACAGGCGTAAAATTAATTCTTCCTGCTGTGCATCCTGAATCGCTTCTTCCAGACCTTCGTAAAGCCATGCCAGTGTGGTGCTGTTTTCCAGCCAGTTTTGAATAAAGTTGAGTGCTACGGATGCAGACATGGGCGGTGAAGTAAAGTCCGGGACCTCTTCAATATTCAGACTCTGTTGCCAATCTTCAATTAATCGCTGGCAGTGTTGGTAAAACTCAATGGGTTGAAAGCTCAGCGATTGATCAAAGCTGGCTCTTAGGCCTTCAAAGTTCAGCTTGATGTCTACCCGAATGCTGTCAATGGGAAGGACTTGTTCCTGGGTAAGCAATTGATGTAATACCCGGGTATTGGTGATATCCAGTTCGAGGGCTAAACCATTAAGTTGGTTTTGCTCCAGGCTCGCGGGTAACCACTGGGTGCTGTAGTGCTGCGTGGTGGCTTCTGAATTATCCGTGTCAGCCAGTAGCGGTAATGCGCAATGTAGTTGAACCCATGCATCCGTTACCGGTAGTGGCGAAAGATCTCCTTCGGGGTAACTTAGTTGCAGGTGGAGATTTAAGCGTGCACCTTGTTCCTCACTGGCAAAGTAAAACAGCTTTACAGGAGGAGTAGCATTAGGCGCAGTAATCTCGCTGGGCAAAGCGTAATACATGGCATTATTGCGATGATCGCCATAGGCAATCAGTTGGCTGTCATGCTCCGGATTCTCTGCAAACTTCGGCTTGGCGAGGCTTAACATCTCAGTCCTGCCCTCGGTCCGGGGAGGAAGGCGTTGAGAGGGTACCGGTTTGTTCCGATGGGTAAACCGGTGCAACGCGCAAGCTGCCACTCGATATAGCCCAATTGCCTCGCGCCCATTCTTCATCGCCATGCATATTGGTAATGCGGTAATGGTATTGCTCGGTTAACGGTTGATCCTGCAAATCGGCGAGCAGTGATTTATACAGCAGGGCGCTGGCCTGAGGCTGGTCGGCATCAAGCGTAATACTGGGGCCTTCTTTAAATTCGACTTTGATGGCTGTTAATGGTGGCAGGTTTTGCGGATCGGCACTGGTACCAAACAGTGATGGGTATTCGGCAATAACATCAATATTGTAGGCGTAAGAGGAAATACCATGATTGATGGTCAGTAAGCCCCAGAGACGATCGATATCGAGCTGTACCTGATACTGGCTGTCGATGACCAGATCGCTCACGTTAGTATCTGCAGGGCTAACGGTGATATCCACGCTGGCTTTATTGCCGGGTTGTAAAACCAATGTTGCTTGTTCATTCAGGCTGGCTTTAGCTGTGTTTTCACTAAGCAGTTGGGCTTGCAGCTGTGTCAGGGTTAACTGGCTCTCCAAGGGGTTAGTTATGGTGACCCGGTACTGGCCGGTATTTTCACTTTCATTGACAGCTTGCCAGTATTGATTCACCAGCGGTCCACTGGTGTCATAGAGCGAGAGGGAAAGGGGAATATCGAGTTGACCGTTTGCCAATTCGGGTAATGTCACCAGGCCATTAATCACCGGTAGCCCTGCATCGTTGACCAGACTGGCAAAGAAGGCGTCAAAATCGGCGGCTTCATATTCGCTGGTGACAGTAATGCCTTCTGACACTGAGGCTGTGATATCGGTGATGGTGCCTTGCAGGCTATCCTGGATGTCTACTTTTGGCGTGCCGGGATTCAGTGGTGCCAGGACAACCGCTTGCCCTTCCGCGGCTTGCTGAATCACACTGTCGTGTTGAATGGCATAAAAGAAGTCGCTACCGATATGCGGTTTTAGGGTGTAGGTGATCTCGGCGCGATAATCTATGTCGACACTGTCTATTTCAGTTTCTTCGTCTTGCTGCTCCGGCTCAAGTGCCAGTTCATTAAAGCCAATACGCAGCAGGGGTTCGTAGGGCGGGGTGTCGGCGCGACCCAATTTAAAACTTTGCGGCAGGTAATAGAACAGGTTTTTTTGCCAGGGATCCTGGTAGATAACTTCCAGCTTGCTACCGACCCGAACATTAAACGCAATTAACAGGTTGGGGTTTTCCAAACCGTTAATATCGTTACGCACCGCTGCAGGGATGGAGCTATAGAGTTGACCGTAATTAAGTTCAGGATAATGAAGCCCGAGTCGGCTTTTGGCGCACAGCTCCCGTGTACTGACCAGTTGCTTTGATTTGTTGGCAGCATCGAGTTGGTTCAGTGTGATAGCACGTCGATTGTCGATTTTTACCGGGCTTTTCTTGAGCCTGTCGGCGATGGTTTCTTTATCCAGCCCTGATGTATCCAGGGTTTTCTCCTGAATAATACGATCAATGGTTTTTTTATCGTGCAGCTTATTTTTATGAATCTCTGTGAAAAGCGTCTTATCCTTGCGCAAGAGCAGCTGCAGTTGGTTTTCCTCCAATAGCTGCTTTTCAATCAACCAGGGTTTTTCCAGCAACAGACGATCGGGAATAACGATAGGTTGTAAGCGCAGGCTATCGTTGGGGTTAAGTAGGGGTTGTCTTTCCAGTGTGTCCAAACTACGAGCATTACGTCGGGCCTGTTTCAGTTGCAGGCGTTTACGATCCCGAGAAAAAGGTTTTTTGACAGACTTTTGCAGCGATTGGCTATTAAACAGGGTTTCTGCTTTTAAGCCCCGTTGCCAAAGTTGTTGTTGAAATTGAGGGTGATTGAGCGTTTCCAGATCCAGCATGTTTAGTGATTGCGAAACCACCATATCAGCATAACCAGTAAGTTGTAGCTGGGCCTTGACTTGTTCCTGATTGGCCAGGGCCAGGTAAATACTGGCCAGTTGTTTTAAGTCGGTAATTACCAGGCTGGCAAAGAAGTTGTTATCACCAATGTCAACGAGGTTATCGAAGGGAAGTTTGTGTTCATGCAGAGGATTGCCGTCGTTATCCAGGCTTAAAAAACTCAGCGCCAGTTCCAGGCGATGGGGAATTTCTCGCAGGCGCCGACGCGAGGATGTCTTCGGCGCTGTCGCGACCAGGTTGACTTCCAGGCGGGCGAGTTCTTCATTTTCCTCCAATACCTGCTCGTTAGTGGCCGTCCAGCGTAAATTCACATCAGGCAGGGTGAGGTTGTTGTCCTCATAAGTGCGGATGCTGTAACGAGGCAGGTAAAAATAAAAATCCTTGGCGCTAGGTTGACTGAGAAAGCGCCAGCCAAAACCTATACGGCCATGACGTGACAGTGGGCGATAATCACCTTTGTCGATCAGCTCCAGCAAACCCTTGCGCGGTTGCAACTGGCGTCCATAACGAAGTTGTTGCTGGCGTTGCAACAATTGATCAGCCGCCGATTCGAGGCGGCCATCTTTACGGATATATTGACTGGGCCCTTTACGCATACCGCTAGTCCTTTTGCTGGTAATGCCGAGTGTTTTTTTTCGGTGATGCCAGCCTGTTGGTTATTCCAACAGGCTGGCTCTGCTGTTTAGAAGTATTTAAATGGCAGCAGCGGGCCGTAGCCGGTTTCGTTGTCGTGGTAACCGGGGTGAGCAGCCATCCACAGGAGATGGTTTTTCAGGTCTTCGGTGTTGCGCAGCGGGGTGCCGCCACCTTGATTGATATGTTTGGCTGTCACCAGAGCGGCAAGGCCAGCAACAAACGGGGTGGCCATGGAGGTGCCACTGAGTTCGGCGTAGCTGCCTTCTTTATAGGTGGACCAAATATTGGAGCCGGGTGCCATCACATCAATTTCGCCACCCTTGGAGGAGAAACCGGAACGGTTACCGTTGTGATCGTGTGAGGCGACGGTAATCACGCCGCCGTAGCGACCGGGGTAACCAATACTGTTGGTCATCAGTGAGCCTTCATTGCCGGCCGCACAAATGACGAATTTTCCGCGCATCAATGCATTGTGGATGGCGACAAAAAGTTCATGACTGGATGAACCGCCACCCAACGACATGGAAATAATGTCGGCTCCCTGGTCGACAGCCCAGTCAACACCTGCTGCGATGCCCGACCAACTGCCGCTGCCGTTATTGCCCAGTACTTTACCGATTAATAATTCACAGGCTGGCGCTACACCGATAAAGCCGAGGTTGTTTTCGCGGGCGCCAATAATGCCGGCACAGTGGGTACCGTGGCCGTTAACGTCTTCAATACCGTCACCGGTGAAATCTTCCATGGCAGTGATACCGCTGGCCAGGTCCGGGTGATCGGGGTCAACCCCGGTATCCAGAACCGCAACCTTTACCCCTTCACCGCGGGTTTGGCTCCAGGCTGCCGGGACGCCAAGAATTCGCTTGGCCCAACGGTACTCATCCTGTTGGGCAACGGCATCCTGTTGTTCAGCGGTGCTGGCGACTTGGTGAACTTTAACGAGAGGGAGGCCAATGCAGGCCTCGTCTTCCTGGTGATGACTCATAACAATCTCCTTTTATTATGTGGCTAATTGTGGCTCGCGGGATGGGGCTGATAGGGCGACCCCCCGGTCGAGAGAGCTGAGTATAGGTATGGTGTAAAAGGAATTTGGTGACGCGCTGAAAATAAAGGCGTGCTGCTCCTTGCGCGCCATTTTCCTGTCATATGTATCAGCTTGAATTAGTACTTTGGTATTTGTTGGGCGCAGATCTTCCAAGCTGAGGTATGAAATTCAGGGCAAAAATTGCCACTAAAGGTTGAGTTTTATTGGTTAATAATTCGGCAGTTGTTTGGAACCCTATGGCCAGATCTGGTAGTATCGCGACCCATTTTTTATATGCAGTCTTCGAGAGCATTCCATGTTTAATCTGATTACGTCCAAGCAATCCAACGTCAAAAATGACGTCTTATCGGGCACGACGGTCGCACTGGCACTGGTGCCTGAGGCCGTAGCGTTTGCCTTTGTGGCCGGTGTTGAGCCAATGATTGGCCTCTATGCCGCCTTTATGATGGGGTTACTGACGTCTATTTTTGGCGGCCGTCCCGGTATGATTTCCGGTGCGACTGGCGCGACCGCTGTGGTCATGGTATCTCTGGTTGCCCTGCATGGGGTGCAGTACCTGTTTGCCACTGTAGTATTGGCGGGCATCATCCAGATCCTGTGCGGTATTTTTAAGCTGGGTAAGTTTATTCGCCTGGTACCACACCCGGTGATGCTGGGTTTTGTGAATGGCCTGGCGATCGTGATCTTCCTGGCTCAGATGGGGCAGTTCAAGGTAGAGGTCACCGAAGGTGTTTTCCAATGGATGGAGGGCTCTATGCTCTACACCATGGGGGCACTGATTGCCCTGACTATGCTGATTATGCATTTCCTGCCCAAGCTCACCACCGCCGTACCTTCTGGTCTGGTGGCGATTCTGGTGGTAACCGGCCTTGTGATTGGAATGGATCTGGAAGCACGTTCTGTTATCGATTACGTGCGTGATATGCTGCCGGCCGATCAAGCTGCTGATGCCACCCTCAAAGGCGAGCTGCCAACCTTTGCTATTCCGCAAGTGCCTCTCACCTGGGAAACCTTTTATATCATCGCACCATTTGCATTTATTATTGCCGCCATTGGTTTGATTGAATCCTTGCTGACCTTGACCCTGATTGACGAGATTACCGATACCCGCGGTCGCGGTAACCGCGAGTGTATTGGCCAGGGTATTGCCAACACCACCAACGGCTTCTTTGGCGGTATGGGTGGCTGTGCCATGATTGGTCAGTCGATGATTAATATTAACTCCGGTGGCCGTGGCCGTTTGTCCGGTATTACTGCTGCTCTGGTACTGTTGGCCTTTATTCTGTTCGGGGCCCAGTACATTGAGATGATCCCGCTGGCAGCGTTGGTAGGCATTATGTTTATGGTGGTATTGGGCACCTTTGAGTGGTCCAGCTTCCGTATTATGGGCAAGATCCCGTTTACCGATGCCTTTATCATTGTGCTGGTATCCGGCATTACCGTGGTCTTTGACCTGGCGATTGCGGTGATTGTGGGTGTGATTGTCTCTGCCCTGGTGTTTGCCTGGAAACACGCTCAACATATTCAGGCTGATACTTACGAAGATGAAAACGGCTGGAAGGTTTACGATCTGCGTGGCCCGGTGTTCTTCGGTTCTGTGTCCAACTTTAAAGAACTGTTTGATCCTAAGGGTGACCCTGAAGATGTCGTAATCGAATTTAGACGCTCCCGTATCAGTGATCATTCTGGTATTGAAGCTCTTGATGGCCTGGCAGAGAAGTACCAGGCTCAGGGCAAAAAGCTGCACCTGCGTCATCTGAGCCCGGAGTGCCGCCAGTTACTGACCAAAGCCGGCGATTTGTGTGAAGTTAACGTACTCGAAGATCCTAAGTACCGCGTAGCCACCGACGTGTTGGCGTAATACACTCGGGGTCTGACCCTGCGGGTCAGACCCCATCCCCGCTTTCTTTCCCGCAAAACCCCTCCCCTCTGATAAACCATCGAAGCAATGCACTTCGCTTTTAGACGGATATAGTCTTAGCGCCATTTTCCCGTCTATGCGGGTCTATACTCAGATTGTTGTGGCGGCTAGAGAGGTGATGGTTATGAGTCTTGCCCCGGCAGTAGAATCCTATTTAAGTGAACGCAATGTTCCCTTTGAGGTGTTGGAACACCCTCATTCAAGCACGTCTATGCAGACGGCCCATTCAGCCCATGTGACACCTGCGCAACTGGCAAAAGCCGTAATCGTGCGCAACGCAAACGCGGAGACTTCGGCTGATAGTTATATTATGTGTGTATTACCAGCTTCCCATGTGTTGGTGATGAACTGGATCGAACGCGATTATGAAGGCCATTTCCGTTTGGCGACAGAGGAAGAATTACAATCCCTGTTTCCGGACTGCGAGGCCGGAGCCGTTCCTGCATTGGGGCAGGCTTACGATATGAAAGTGGTGTGGGATAACTCCCTTCGTCATGTACAGGAACTGTACTTTGAAGGCGGCGATCACCGTCATCTGATTCATATCGACAAAGATCGCTATCTGCAGTTAATGCAAACCGCAGATCATGCCACCATCAGCTGCACACCGGATACGGTTGAGTATTATCAGCATATGCACTGATTAATATTTGTTTCTCGAATAATGCGCTGCGGCGTATTCACACAGGTCCCGGCCCTTGCGGCCGGGTTTTCTTTGTTAGGCATCGCAAGAAACGGGGTCTGACCCTACGGGTCAGACCCCGCGCTACGAAGCGCTTTTCCTAAGAACCAATAATGCCCCCGTCCTTACGACGAATCACCAGCGTACAGTCACGCGGAATAGTGACGCCGTCAAAAGAGGCTGGGAAATTAGTTGCGCTCGGCGAGCCATTACCCGGGTGTTGGATATTCACAAACGCCGTGCGTTGATCCGGGGTCATGGTGAAACCGGTGATCTCATCACTGCTCACACCCACCAGCAAACGCTTGGGCTCGGGGTTATCTTTATTGGTATCAAAGACAACCAACTGGTCTTGCAGTCCATCCGGTTGGCTGCCATCGGTACCAATAAACAGCCTACCTTGCGGGTCGATATAGGCCGCATCTGGGTCAGTGAACACATTCTCTGTGCCGCGGGTAGAAGAGGCGAGCAAGAAGATCTCCCACTGGAAACGGGTGCCCAGATGATCATCCATATCCAGGGTGCGAATAATGTGGCCGTCGCTGTTGGGGGCTTCGGGGTTGGCAGCGTTGGGCTCGGTTCTCTGGCTGTTGTTAGTCAGCGTCCAGTAAACCTCACCATGTTTACCGACGGTGGTCCATTCCGGGCGATCCATTGGTGTAGCGCCTAACAGATCGGCGGCAATACGGGCATAGATTAAGACTTCGGCTTGCGAGTCAAAGCGCTGGGCCAGTACCGGGTTATCGATGCTGAGCTCCAGCCATTCGCCGGTGCCATCGTCATCAAAACGAGCAACGTAAAGCTTGCCGTCATCCAGTGGACTTTCGCCGTCATGAATGGCGGATTTCCAAGACTTGTTGGACACATATTTGTAGCAATAATCAAAACGCTGGTCATCACCCATATAAGCGGCGATGCGACCGTTGCGGCTCTCGGCGATGGCAATGGCTTCGTGCTTAAAGCGGCCCAGTGCAGTGCGCTTAACAGGTTTTTGGGTGCCGTCGAATGGATCGATTTCGACAATCCAGCCAAAGCGGTGTTGTTCGTTGGCATAGTCGCTATTACTGAGATCAAAGCGTTTGTCGAACTGATACCAGCCATAGCCAAAACCTTGATCAGAGAAACCGTAACGTTCCTGTTCTTCAGTGGGGACTAACCCCAAAGACGCGCCGAAATAACCGTTAAAGTTTTCTTCACAGGTCAGGTAGGTGCCCCAAGGCGTTGGGCCTGAGCCACAGTTATTGATTGTGCCTAACGGGATATTGCCGTTTGGGTTTTGTAGCAGCGCTGAGTCTGCTGCCGGGCCAGAGAAACTTACCGGGGTGTTGGCGGTGATGCGGCGAGAATGATTGCTTTTAACAACACGCCAGTGACCGCGACGGTTACATTTAATTTTTACTACAGATACTCCGTGGACATTCTGCGACAGGCGTACATCCTCAAGGTTCTCTGGCTGCGATTTACCGAGGGCGTGATTATTGGTGCCGTATTCATGGTTCACACACAGCATGCCTTCATCACAACGGGGACGGAAATGGCGGCCAAATTTCACGTAATCGCGGTGGTCGCTGGAGAAGAACCACATGCCGTCGTGACCCAACCCGGTCTGTAATGCGGCTTCCTGAGAAGACGGGCGGCTGTCGGGCTGCCCCAGATATTCAGTGGTAGCACCTGGCTCGATGGGGGAGCCCCAAGGAATCAGCACTTGGTACTCATAGTCTTCCGAGATGGTTGGCATGGTGGTATCAATCACGTCGGCAATTTTCACCGGTTCAAAGTCGACCAGTTCGCCATGATGGCGGGATTTGTTGCCTTTTGACCACCAGTCTCTGTAATCGTCTTTAAAGCCGGCAAAGGCATTGGGGGCCAGAAAAGAGGTAACGGCAAGGCCGAGGCTGCCGCCTACGACTTTCCGGCGAGACATATTGGAATCCAGAACCTCATTAAATGGACGGTTTCCAGACGGGTTTGATGGGATATCTTCCTGTTGGTCGTGTAGCTGAGCGTTATCTATCGTTTTGCTATCGTTAATCACGGCTGTAGTCCTCCATGGACTGTCGTTATATTGCTGTTGCTAGATTTAAAGGAGTTGCTCAAACATCATCCGCCGCTAAAACTAAGCACAAAGTATTGCCGTATGATTAAGGGAATGTTGCGTTACTGCTGAGGACAAACCAGTTCACAAAAACGGGGGCTCAAAACTCGCACCAAGGTGCCATAGCTCCTGTAACCTAAGAATGTTACATTGCTTCTAGTAACTCGCACGGAGAACAAGGCAATGACAACCCTCTACTGGCACGACTATGAAACCTGGGGAGAAGTACCCGCTAAAGACAGGCCGTCACAGTTTGCCGGTATTCGCACCGATGAGGACTTAAATATCATCGGTGAGCCCTTGATGATCTATTGCAAACCGACTGATGATTTTTTACCCAAACCGGAAGCCTGTTTGGTTACCGGCTTAACTCCGCAGCTGGCTCTTAGCGAAGGTTTATCCGAGCCAGAATTTATCGCCGCTATTCATGCGGAATTAGCGCTGCCGGGAACTTGTGGTGTGGGTTACAACACCATTCGCTTTGATGACGAGGTTTCCCGCTATACCTTGTACCGCAATTTCTACGACCCCTACGAGCGTGAATGGCGCAACGGCAATTCGCGTTGGGATATTATCGATATGGTGCGTTTGACCAAAGCCTTGCGCCCCGACGGTATTGAATGGCCTTTGCGCGAAGATGGGCTGCCGAGTTTTAAACTCGAGAACTTAACCGTTGCCAACGGCTTAAGTCACGAAGCCGCACACGATGCTTTATCGGATGTACATGCAACTATCGGTGTAGCCAAGCTGATTAAAGATCGTCAGCCGCAGTTGTATAAATATGTATTTGATCTGCGCGCCAAGCGCAAAGTGGCTGAGTTAATCGATATTATTAACCGCAAACCGCTACTGCATATTTCTTCCATGTTTCCCGCAGAAAACGGTTGTGCCGCAGTGGTCTCGCCACTGGCCATGCACCCAACCAACAGCAACGGTGTGATTGTATTCAACCTCAGTGAAGATCCTACGCCGTTGTTTGATTTAAGCGTTGAGCAAATTCGTGAACGGATTTTTACCCGTACTGAAGATTTGCCGGAAGGCGTTAGCCGTTTACCGCTTAAAGTGGTTCACTTAAATAAATGCCCGGTGTTAACCACCGTAAAGTTACTCGATCCGGCATCCCAGAATCGGTTACAGATTGATATGGGGAAGTGTGAGAAACACTGGCAAATGCTGAAGGGAGTAGATTTGCGGCAGAAGTTACAGCAGGTATTTGGCGAGTCTAATTTTGAAACGCCTAATGACCCAGAACAGCAGTTGTACAACGGCTTTCTTAATGATGCTGACAAGGCGACCTGTGAAGCGGTGCGTCGAGCTACCCCAGAGCAATTGGCTGGGCAAACCTTTGCTTTCCATGATAAGCGCTTGGGGGAAATGTTATTTCGCTACCGGGCCAGACATTTTAATCACACTCTGACAGCCGATGAGCAACAGCAGTGGCAACAGTTTCGCCAGGCCCGTTTAACGGACCCGGCGGCAGAAGGCAATTTAACCTATGAAGAGTTTCGCCAGCGCCTGGCTGCGCTGGGCAGCGATGCCAGCCTGAATGCCGACAAGCAGGAAATCCTGTCGGCGCTGGAAGATTATGCTGAAGCTTTGATGACTACTGTGAACGGAAAGGTTTAGCGCTTGGTAATACGCTCAAACTCAATTTCGTATTTACCACTAACCGCTTTGGCCTGAAAGATCTTGGCCTGGCTGTATTTCTCTTTTACCAGATCAAAAATCTCACGTTTGATTTTGATCGGCGTAAACGCGCCAAAATAGACCGCGGTAATTTCACTGCGTTCAAACTTGATGTCGTTGTGCCAAACCTGATCGCCACCGCTGGTCGCGTTCAAGTCTTCCTTGATTTGCTGGAAGCAGCGCCATTCCTGCTCACCTGCACTGGTGGCGGGTTTGCAGGTAAATTTCTCAAAGAAATGTTCCTGGGGCACCACGCGTTCGCTGTTCATGACCGCAGACATCTGCTCTTTCAAGGTGGTGATTTCAGGGCGAACTGTGCTGTATTCCACTTTGCGGGGTTTAGGCAGTGCCGTAAATTCTCCACTTTGGAAGCGAATCGCTACACCGCGGTGATTGTCTGAAAAGTTTTGCCATGCCGACAGGTTGTCGGGTTTGGCGCTGAAACTACAGATCCGCAGGGTGCGAGCGAACTTGCGCCAGTCGGTCATCACCTGATCGAGAATCGCCTGACGTTGGTCAACTACCTGTGACAGTAGCTCTCGCAAAACATCTTCGGCTTCCTCGGGGGAGGCAAAACGCTCTTCATCACGCCAGCGACGAATGGCGGCCATCAGTGGTGTGCCGCCTCGCGGGGCATCCTTACCAAAAATCATGGCGCTGGCCATTTTAATGGCCGCCTGCAGAAGAACATGTGGGTCAAAATTGAGCTGAGTTTCGTGAGTCAGCTCAAAGGGGTCTGAATACTGGTGAGGTGCACTCCAGCGCAGCGTCTGGCTAGAGAGGATTTTCTGGGCGGTATCCGCTGTGCAATATTTGACCAGTGTTTCGGGTGTATGTGCAGCCACTCGACTTCCTTAAACGTTCATCCCCTTGGGGACAGTCGGTATTTTATTCTCTATATTATGGGGCTATTCTAGCCCGGCGATAGGGGTAATACTAGTTATCGGCAGCGGCTCCTGCTAGTTAAATGCCTTTCTATAGCCTCATCGCATAGCGCCAGAATCGCTGTGCGGCTACAATAGGCGCACATTACAGACCAATCACAAAAAGGGGGTGCGCGTGGAGTTTACTGGCGCTGATATTTTATCCATTGAGCAGTTTCAGCGATCAGATATTGAGCGCGTTTTTAGCGTCGCCGATGCCATGGAACCTTACGCCCTGCGCAAACGGGTTACCCGGGTATTAGAGGGCGCTATTTTGGGCAATATGTTCTTCGAGCCCAGTACCCGTACCCGTGTCAGTTTTGGTTGTGCTTTTAACCTGCTTGGCGGTGAAGTGCGTGAGACCACAGGCTTCCAGAGCTCCGCGATTGCCAAGGGGGAATCCCTCTACGATACCGCACGCGTCCTGTCCGGATACAGCGATGTGATCTGTATGCGCCACCCGCAGGAAGGCTCCGTGGCCGAGTTTGCCGCAGCCAGTCGAGTGCCGGTGATCAATGGTGGTGATGGTTCCAATGAGCATCCGACGCAAGCGTTGCTGGATCTGTACACTATCCGCAAGGAGATGGAAGGTCGAGGCCGCACCATGGATGGCCTGCGTATCGCCATGATCGGTGACTTGAAATACGGCCGTACCGTTCACTCCCTCTGCCGTTTGCTGACCTTGTTTGACAATGTCCACGTGACCTTGGTGTCACCACCTGAGCTGGCAATGCCCAATTACCTGGTCGACCGCCTGCGCAGTGTGGGTCACGATGTAGTGATTTCCGATGACCTGGCGCACGGTATTGGCCATGTGGATATTGCCTACGCCACTCGTATCCAGGAAGAACGATTCCACTCCAAGGAGGAGGCCGATACCTACCGCGGTCGCTTCCGCCTGAATCAGGCGATCTATACCCAGTATTGCGAGCCTAATACCGTGATTATGCACCCGCTGCCCCGCGATTCACGCGAGGATGCCAATGAGTTGGATAATGACCTTAACCAGAACCCCAACCTGGCGATCTTCCGTCAGGCCGATAACGGTATTTTGGTAAGAATGGCCCTGTTTGCGCTGGTACTGGATGTAGTGGACCAGGTCGACAAGCATGCAAGGGATGTCAATTGGTATAGCGGGCGCTAAAGGCCAGTTGTTATGACGATTAAAGGGGCGACAAGCCCCTTTTTTATACCTGTTTCACAGGTTTAGAGCGGCCTGGTTATCAATTTCAGTAACACTAGACCTTATTGGTTTAAGGCGTTGATTTTATTGTGAATTTGATCCGCTTTAAGGCAAAGTGGTTAGGTTAGACTGCTGTCAGCACTAATTAACCTAGGGCATCAAGCAGTAGCCTGACCACAACCCTTGAGAGGCCGACAATGAAAACCCTGACCATGACAGCCTTGCTGGCGGCCCTGCTGGCATTGTTGAGTGCAGGCGTTGCTACTGGCGAGGAACAAGCCAGTCTACAGGGACAGTCACCAGGACATTGGCTGCTGGCAAAATATGATGCCAATGGTGATGCACGCATTACTCAACGCGAAGTAACCGATAAAAAGCTCAATCTGTTTAACCGCATGGATGGTGATAATAACGGTGGTATCAGTTTTGAGGAATATGAACGCACCGATGCGGCCAAGCGTCAGGCGTTGCTAAAATCCCGCTTCGTTAAACTCGATATCAATCACGATGGCCTGGTGACCCAGGATGAATACAGCTCTTATATGGGCATGTTTTCCAGTATTGATCGCAACGGTGACGGGACCTTAACGGCTCAGGAAATTGGTGTTGAGCAGGCCGCTCCCACCAAAGTCTCTCACTGTTTATTGTGGTTTTGTATTCGGCGCGAATTAAACGAATAGTTAAACGAATAAGTTGAGTAAGTAGTAGTCGAACAACAATAAACAATAAGAAATACAGCGTAAGCTGTAGATTGCAAAAGCAGTCGACTTATTGGAGAGAAAACAACAACAAGATGTAACCAACAGGCTTTGTCCGCAGGGGCAAAGCCTGTTTTGTTTTTGGGCTGCTTTTTAAGGGCTGCTTTTTAAGGGCTGCTTTTTAAGGGCTGCTTTTTGAGGGGAGAGTTATTCGCGAATAATGCGGGTGAACTTTGAGCCTTCCAGGCTGAGGTCGTACATCAAACCTTTGTTGGAAAAGATAAAACCTATCACCGGTTGCTTAAGGGTGTTGCTGTCCAAATCCTTGCCGGCACCAAACTCGGCGATAGCGACACTGCCATCGACACCAACTTTCCAGCCCTCGCTATTGCGAAACTGTTGTAACGTTTGGGTATCCATAAACAAAATAATCTGCGATTTCATTTGGGCTCCCAACTGAAAGCCAATGGATGCGCCCGCTGTGGAATAGTAGGCCACAGGTTTGCCGCCAATTTGCAGTGCGCCTTCACCGTATTCACCACCGATACCAACGCCTGCTTTAATGACTTGCGGGAAGATCAAAACCCCTTTGGCTTTTCTCGCCAAGGCCTTTCCTTCCGGGACGTGTTGATAGAATTCGTTAAGCGTAGCGTCAATACGCGCATCGATTTCGACTTTCGAGGCAGCAAGACTGATGTTACTCAGGCAGGCCAGTAACAGGGCTGTGAGAAGATATTGCACACGCATAGTAAGAAAACCTCTAACACTGTAAAACGGACGCTATTACAGCAAAAAGCGATTAACCTTGGCGACTAACTGTTTCTCATCCAGGGGTTTTTCCAAACAGTCATTCGCACCTACCTGTTTGCCCAGGCTTACCTGTTCGCTGCGATCCATGCTGGAAATAAAAATCACCGGAATGCTTGCGGTTCGATTCTCGGCCCGCAGCTGACGACAGATATCCGGGCCGTCCATTTCCGGCATACGAATATCCATTAAAATTAAATCCGGTTGTAATTCTTTGGCCAGTTCCAGGCAATCGTGGCCGCAGTCGGTGGTGACAATATTGCAGTGGTCCTGAAGCTGATCGCTGATCAGTGCCAAGGTATCGGCATCGTCATCGGCAATCAATACGGTCTTGTGGGGTGAGAATTCTTCCAGGGTTAAGCGGTCACGACCATCGGATTTTGACTGGTAGAGCATCTGGTCGGCGTGGTTGATCAGGTCTTCCAGGGTTCGGCCTGTGGTGAAGTGACTGGTTGAACAACCGATACTCACAGTGACAAGGTTACTGGTTTTCGAGGCCGCATGGCGCACACCCAGGCGTGCAATGTTTTGGCGAATGGTTTCTCCAACACGGCGGGCACCGGCCAGATCCGTCTCTGGCAGTAGTAAAATAAATTCTTCCCCGCCATAGCGGGCCAGTAAATCGTAAGGGCGCTTGACGCTTTCCTGCAGGGCTTTGGCAACCTGAGTTATGCAGCTATCACCGGCGGGGTGGCCGTAGTGGTCGTTGTAGAGCTTAAAGTGGTCGATGTCGAGCATCATCAGGGCCATAGGAGTTTGACCACGTGAGGCCTGTGACCATTGTTGCCTGGCTTGCTCCAGAAAGGTTCTGCGGTTGTAACAACCGGTTAAACTGTCGCGTTGGCTGAGTTTTTCCAGTTCCTCATTGAGCTTTTGCATCTGGTCGCGCATTTCGCTGATGCGACCCAGGGCGCTGATTTTAGCCTTGAGAATGACCGGGCTTACCGGTTTGATCAGATAGTCGTCCCCACCGGCTTCTATACCTTCGGCGAAGCTTTCTTCTTCGCTTTTGCCGGTGACAAAAATAATGGGAATCCAGTGATCGCCTAACCACTCGCGCATTAACCGGGTGGTTTCAAAGCCGTTTAGCCCCGGCATTTCAACATCCATGATAATCATGTCAAAGGCAGTGTTTTCCAACATCTGCAGGCCTTCTTCGCCGCTCTTGGCGAAAACAGGTGTGTGGCCTGCATTGGTGATATAACCCCCCATCGCGTGACGAAGGGTCGCACTGTCCTCTACAACCAAGATTTTCATAGATGTGTTGCCAGTCCCTGTATGGTAGTCCTGTAACGGCCTTAAAAAGAGAAACTGTAAGGGATTACTGTTACGCTTTTCTGTGCCACATGGCTTTATTGTAGACCCTTAGTGCTGATTGGACTGTGTCGAACCACCAGGGTTCAATAAACCGCCAATGGCGGCAATCAACGTTTGTGAGCGTTCACCTGCTCGGAAGCAAGCGAGAATATGATTGCGCAGTTCGGGTAAAAATAACACATCGGCCAGCACACGATTAAAGGTGGCCTGTGGATGTTGTGCCAATCGTTCCAAAAACGGCATACACAATAGCGGGTCTTGCAGATCCTGATGGCAGCGAGTGGCGATAGCGGCCAGCACTTCGATGTCTGTGGTTTGCTCATCCAGCAGCAGGCTTTGCAGGCAGCGCTGACGTAATTCTTTGGCCTGACTGGCAGATATGGCACGTACCAGGGCGGCAATCACAGATCCCTGTGGCGCCTGCTGCTCGCGCTCACGGCTGATGCGCTCGGTAATCGCCTTGCTCAGTGCACCGGAGAGTTTGTGATTCTCCAGGCACTGGCACAGGGCCAATAGAGGTTCTTGCGGCAAATTGGGCATGGCGTTAATCAGCTCACTCTGGTGCTGTTGCCAGTGTTGGGCGACATCGGCCAGCCCCTGTACGGCAACACCCTGCCATTGACTTAAGTCGCTGCTGAGATAGTCACAGGCGATCGGGTAGTGATCGCTGGGCTGCAGTTGCATCACCTGTTTAGCGGTGGCGTGCATACTCGCCTGGCGCTCAGGAGTGGGGGTGAAGGTATAGGGGTTACCGTCCAGAATCCCCTGCATTTTTTCACCATCCTGGATAGCCTGCAGATTGTGGCCTACGGTGACCAGTAGCTGTTTGAGGAATTCATTGCGTGCTGCCGGTACCAGTTTGGCCTGCTCATCGAGGGGGAATTTCAGAAACCACAGCAGCGGCATATCCGGGGCTTGTGGATCCCAAAACAGTAATCCCAGCCAGGCGTGATGCAGGTAGGGGTGAGGGTAGGCGATATCGCCATCCTCAAACTGCTGCATGGTTTTGCTGGGGATTTCCTGAATACGGCGGCCGCAGTCAAAATAGCGGGCAACTACGCCCATCTTGTCGAGAAATTCAGCGATCGTGGCCGTCATTAAGTACCTCGGGTGTGCAGAGCAATAAAGAGAATCAAAGGAGCGCTATTGTACACAGCCCGGCTATGGCAAGACTACTCACGCTATTTCGGCTAAGGTGCCCTATAATGTACATAAAAAATAACACTGCAACGTCCGTATTCCTATAGAGCGGTAAGGTAGCAACTTTTGAGTTTAAGTCTTCAGGATCTCACCCAATCTCCCAATAAGCTGGCCAATGCCTATCGCAGTTCTGCGGTCGCCCAGCGGATTCAGTTAACGGGCCATACTCACCAGGCCCTACCTGATGTAGCGCAGCAGGCGTACCAGGAACACTGGGAATGCTTGAGTAAATACGGAGAAGAACGTTGGGAGAAAGTCTTCGATAAGGCATACACCCTGCGCGAAGGCTTTGCCGCAATGATCGATGATGAGGCGGAAAATATCGCCTTGGCTTCCAGTATTCACGACCTGTTTGTCCGCTTTTTGTCGATCCTGCCCCTTGCCGAGCGTCCGCGTATTATTACCACGGACTCAGAGCCCCCGTCGATTCGCCGTCAACTGGGCCGTATTGCTGAAGAGGGGGTAGAGATAGTCACTGTTGCCTCTGAGCCCGCCAGTGATCTGGTCGAGCGTATAGCCGGCAAGATTAACGACAAGACTGCGGCGGTGTGTCTGTCGTCGGTTAGCTATGAATCCGGTCACCAGACTCTCGAGCTCGATACCCTGTTACCGGTTTGCCAGAAGTTCGGGGCAGAACTGTTTGTTGATGCTTACCAGAGTGTCAATGTGCTGCCTTTCTCCCTGGAAGATTACAATTTGCACCAGGCCTTTGTGGTGGGCGGTGGTGCCAAATACTGCCAGATGGGCAGCGGTACCTGCTTTATGCATGTACCGCCGGGGCGCGATTTTCGGCCCAAGGTAACCGGCTGGTTTGGTTGTTTTGATCCTATTTACGATAACCCGGCCGCCACACCCATCGCCTACGCCGATGATGCCTCCCGCTTTAACGGATCAACCGTTGATGCCTTGCCTTATTTCCGCGGCTGCAAAGTGCTGGAACATTTTCAGCAGTGGCAGCTGACACCGGACTTTTTATTTGAAATAAACCACCATCAGCTCAACCTGTTGGCCCGCGAGTTTCTGGCCCTGGATTTACCCAAGGAAATGATTCACCTGCCGGTGGATGTGGAATATATGGGAGGCTTTCTGGCATTGAAGAGCCCGCATGCCCGATCCCTGTCGGAGAAGATGCGTGATCGCGGGGTGCATACCGACTACCGCGGCCACTGGTTGCGCCTGGGGCCTGCACCTTATCTGTGTGATGAGCAGTTGGAAGATTCCATGCTGGCACTCACCGAAGCCCTTGATGAAGTTAAGTAAGACTTAAATAAGCCATCGGCCAAACGTTGTAGCAATCTAGGCCCCGCAGCAGCGCTTGTACTTTTTACCGCTGCCACAGGGGCAGGGACTGTTGCGACCTGGCACCTGACCCTTGGGCTCTTCTCCTTCCACAAAGTACCAGCGGCCCTGATCGCGGCGAAACTGTGACAGTTCGCGGTGAATATGCGGGCTGCCATCGGCCGTGCGATAACTGACGGCAAATTCTACGCTAGCGTTATCACCCTTGGGGGTATGACTGACCACGGTCAGCCCAAGCCATTGCGAGTTTACCGCCCAATCTTCAACTGCGGCACGATCAATATGTTGACGCTGCTCGGTCGCCCAGGTGTTCATTAAGTAATCAATGGCGCAGGGTTCCTGGCTGGCAACAACATGGGCACTGTAGCGCGATCGCATCAGTAGCTCGGCGGTTGCCGCCGGTTGCTGATTGGTGATCAGGGGTTCACAGCATTGGCCGTATTGGCGCTGGCTACCGCAGGGGCATTGGCTTGCAGAGGTGATCATCAGTGGTAATTCACAGTCATTTTAGGTATGTTGAGCGGCTTATTTTAGGTGTAGGGCCTAGGGCCAGATTTTAGCTAAAACGCAGTACATATAATATGAGTAAGTTTGACGATATTCGCCCATACAACGACAGCGAAGTGCGTCCTGTTCTGGATCGGATCCTGACCAACCCGGAGTTGATTCAGGCTGTTTCCAGTTTGAGATTCCCGCGCCTTGGTAAACTGCTGCCATGGTTGATCAACCCCATTGTCAGCCGCGTGTTGAAAAGCCAATTGGCTGGGGTGAACAGCGTTTACGATCTGCAAATGATCGTCGCTAAATATATGCGCAAGATGATTACCCAGCGGGTATCGGAACTGACCGTATCGGGTATCGATAAGTTGGAGCCTGGTAAATCCTACGTGTTTGTCAGTAATCACCGCGATATCGCCATGGACCCAGCCTTCGTTAATCTGGTGCTCAATGACAATGGTTTGGACACAGTGCGTATCGCCATCGGTGATAACCTGCTGACCAAAGATTACGTTTCCGATCTGATGCGCTTAAACAAAAGCTTTATTGTGAATCGCTCTGCTACGGCACCGCGTGAAAAGCTCAAGGCGGCAAAACATTTGTCGGCGTTTATTCACCACTCCGTCAATGAAGAAAGCAGCAACATCTGGATTGCCCAGCGCGAGGGGCGCGCCAAAGACGGTTTGGATAAAACCAACACTGCGATTGTATCGATGTTGGCGCTAAACCGACCTAAGCCACAGCCTTTTGCCGAGTATGTGCGTGAGCTCAATATTGTGCCAGTCTCTATTTCCTACGAGTGGGATCCCTGTGATGCCGCCAAAGCCCAAGAACTGTATGCGCATCAAGAGCACGGTGAGTACGAAAAAGACGAACACGAGGATATTGCCAGTATTGCTGCCGGTATTGCCGGCGAGAAAGGCCATGTCCACGTGGCATTCGGTGATGTGTTGAAGGCTGACTTTGAAAACGCCGATCAAGTTGCAGCAGAAATTGATCGTCAGGTGTGGGATAACTATGTGCTGCACCCCAGTAACCATTTAGCCTACAAAAAACTGCACGCAAAAAAATCCACCTATCCGGTTTCTCAAAAGGGTGAGGATTTTGTCGCTGCTGATTATGCAGTGGAAGAAAAGCTGTTCGAAGAGCGTCTGGCACATATTCCTCCGGCGCAACGTGATATTTTCTTGGCCGCTTACGCCAACCCTATTGTCAGTAAAGAGTTGGCTGAGCAAGACGCGCAAGTAGAGCAATAGACAGAAAAGAACAATAAATACTAACAAGGACTTAACACTATGCGATTATCAAAATGGATGGCCTCCCTGTGTTTGGTAGCGGCGACCTCTTCGTTGCAGGCACAGCCTCTGACGCTGGCCAGTGGTGAACTGCTGCGCCTACCCAGTTCAGCCAGTGAGCAACAATCGTTAAGTGTTGTATTAGCCAGTGGCAGCACCTTACTGGTACCGAGACATGTCAGTGAGCTGCATTTGCAGCAGCTAACCATGGAGAGCGGCGCACGTTTAACCATTGCCCCTCGCTCCGAAACATTTAATTTGGTGATTGATCAAGCCAGCTTTGCCGATGGCAGTATTATCAGTGGTCGCGGGGCCAAGGGCCGAGTGGGGACTGATGGTGGTCGTGGTCTGGATCTAACTCTGACCATTAAAGAGCTGAATATAGAAAATCTCGTCATCGATATCAGTGGCGGCCAAGGTGGCAGCGGCTGGAACGGTGTACCTGGCGAAGACGGCAATCAGGCCGGTTGTTTTGGCTGGAGCAATTCCAGTGAAGGCACCAGTGGTGGTTCAGGCCATCAGGGCGCCCGTGGTGGTGATGGCGGTAACCTGACGTTGCGTCTAAGTGACTCCCGTGCGTTGGAAGTGATCGACGTGATTCAGTCCGGCGGCGCTGGCGGTGACGGTGGCCAGGGTGGCTTGGCCGGTAAAGGCGGTGTAGAAAAGTCCTGTTGGCTCTACTCCCGAGACGGCGCTACCAGCGGACAGTCGGGTCTGCAGGGATCAGCCGGTGCATCAGGCCAGCAAGGTGTGTTGCGGGTTAACTGATCGGCGATATGTGAATTAAAAAAACGGGAGCTTTGGCTCCCGTTTTTTTTAATTGCAGAATTGCACGAAAGGAGGAGACTGTTTAGGGATTACGTCATCTCCACTTCATTTTCCTGCGGCTCCGCCGTCGCATCATGCGGTGCAAAATACAAACACAGGAAGCCGCCGATACCGGCGACCAGTGAACCAATCACAATACCGGCTTTGGCCATTAATAGATCTTCGGCGTTGGTGGCAAAACCCAGTTCGGCAATAAAGATCGACATGGTAAAACCAATACCGCCGAGCAGTGATACGCCGATAATATGCTGGAAGCTACAGCCTTCCGGTAATTTACCCAGGCCCATCTTCCAGCCAATCCAGGTCGCGCCGGAAATACCTATCAGCTTACCGCCCACCAGGCCGAAAATAACGCCTAAGGTGATGGGGTGAGTTAAGGCATCACCCTGGAGTACTTCGAATGGCAGCCCGGCATTGGCCAGGGCAAATATCGGAATCACAATATAGGTAACCGGCAAGTGCAGCGCGTGTTCAATCACCTGCAGGGGCGCTTGTACCAGGCGCACACCACTTTCCAGTGATTGCACATAGGAGCGCAAACGGTCGTTGCGGACAATATCTTCACCGGGACGATAGGCGCCGTCGAACATACGGGTCAGGCGTTTGATCTGGGCACTAAAGGCTTCCGGGTCGTACTTGGGTTTGGCCGGAATGGTAAACGCCAGAATCACACCGGCGAGGGTGGCGTGAATGCCACTCTTTAACAGGAACAACCACAGGAAGGCGCCCACCAGCAGGTAGGGCAGGCTGCGGCGAATACCGCCGAGGTTTAATACCATCAGTAGAGCCGTGGTCATACCGGCATAAATCAGAGCATTAAGATCCAGGTCCTGGGTGTAGAACAGGGCAATCACCGCGATGGCCCCAAGGTCATCCACAATGGCCAGGGCGACCAAAAACATCACCAGGCTTTTCGGTACCTTGGCGCCCAGCAGGGCAATGGTGCCAATGGCAAAAGCGATATCCGTGGCCATGGGTATGCCCCAGCCATCCGCCATATGGCCAGAGGGGTTGAGCATCAGGTAAAAGCTCGCCGGTACGACCATGCCGCCAATAGCGGCCATGATGGGCAGCAGTGCTTTTTTGACATCCGACAGCTCACCCACCTGGATCTCGCGTTTTAATTCCAGGCCTACGTGCAGGAAGAACCAGGCCATAACAAAGTCGTTGATCCAGTGGTGCAGGGACAGGCTTAGCTGCCATTCACCAAAGCTGAGGGTGAAGTAGGTTTTAAGAAACTTGCCATAGGCGACGGAGTAGTCGGAGTTGGCGATAAACATCGCCACCACCGCACAGGTGAACAGCAAAATACCACTGGTAGTCTGACGGTGGATAAAGATCTCGATCGGAGTCAGGACTTGGTCAAAGGCCTTTTCCCAGGGCGCATTGTAGACATGTCCCTTGCGAGATAATTTATTCAGAGGAATTTTGAGCATATTCATCCTTAATTACAGCGTGTCTCAGCTTTAGCAGTATATACCAGGCAAATTGCTTGCCTAGATGACTTTGGTTGTATTCTAGGCGTGCTGTATTCAAGAATTGTTAAGTTCGATATCGAGATTTATCGGGATGCGGCCATGGCGCGTTTTAGCAGCCAGGCGGGGATCAGGGCGACAATGGATATCAGTGCGGTAGCGACAAAGGCGTCCTGGAAGGCCAGGGTCAGCCCTTGGCGATAGAGCTCGTTAGTGAGAATCCAGCCCGCCAGGGGCTCTTGCAGGGACTGGTCGACACCACTCTGGTGCAGGCCGGGGATTAACCCTTCGAGCATAATGCGGGTTTGCGGGTTGTCCGCCTGTTGGGTGGCAACAATATGCTCGGTATGCAGACTGGTTTGGCGCGCCAGATAAACGGAGATCAGGTTTACCCCAATAGCCCCGCTCATTTGGCGCAAAAAGTTAGTGGTGCCCGAGGCCTGACTGAGCAGGTTTTGCGGCAGGCTGGAAAAGGCGGCGACGTTAATCGCAGGCATCATCAGCGCCATGCCGATGCGCCCCAGTGCCACCCACCAGGCCATCATGGCCAGGGAGGTAAAGCGGTTGGCATCGTGCATCACGGCAAACGAATAGATCAGCAGTACCAAACCGACAAACATCACCAGATAAGGCGGTACCCGGTCGCTCAGCGAGCCTCCCACCAGCAGTCCAACCGCCATCATTAAGCCGCCGGGCAATAGGGTTAAGCCGGCTTCGGTGGGGGTGATGGATTGCACTGACTGCAAAAACAGCGGCACCGTGTACATACCGGAATAGAGCACTACCCCGTACACAAAAGAGATGATTGCCGCCTGGCTAAATGCCGGGTACTGATAGAGGCGTAGATCCATCAGTGGGTTACTGATCATTTTTTGGCGCCAGACAAAAAGTACACCTGCCACGGCACTGAGGGTAAAGCCAATATAGGTGTAATCCGAGGTCCAGCCTTTGTCCTGGCCTTTAGTGGACGTGTTTAACAATAGCGTGAGGCCCACACTCAATAGGCCAATGCTGGTCCAGTCCAGAGGTTGCTTGGTTTGATCCTGTTCGCGTTCGGGCAGGAACAATTGGCACAGGGGCAGGCTGGCAATCAACATCGGCAGAGGCAGTAGGAAGACCGACTTCCAGCCGTAGGTATCGATTAACAAACCGCCGGTATAGGGGCCGATGGCGGGGCCCATCACCGCTAAAATCCCAAAGATGCCCATACCGATTCCCTGCTTGTCCGGCGGGAAGGTCCGTGTTGTCACGTAACTGGCTAAGGGCAGGAAAATGCCGCTGGCCACCCCTTGCAGGGTGCGGGCTAAAATCATTAGCTCGATGCTGTTACTGAACATGGCTAACAGCGAAGCACCAATAAACAACAGTGACGGCAGTAGATAACTTACACGCAAACCCCAGGTGGCAATGCACCAGGCAGCCACCAGCATACTGACCGTAGAGGCGGCTAGAAAACTGGTCGACAACCACTGCGCCACATCCTGGCCAATACCGTAGGCCCCCATCACATCGGGGATGGCGACATTGACACTGGTGGACATAATAAAAGCGCCGAAGCTGCCCAGGCCGACTGAGCCCAGGGCAAACCAGCGATAGTTGTCGCCGTAGCGTTCAATCAGAGACTCGAAGGTATCGCCGTCAGCGTTTGGCGCTGCAGAGTCTTCCGTTGAATTAAGTTCGCGTGTCAATTTTTATCTCAACCATCATGCCCGGTTTTAGCAGGTTTTCGACCTGCTCAATATCCAGGGTGATGCGTAAGCGCTGGGTCACTTTGGTGAAGTTGCCGCTGGGGTTGGGATTTGGCAGCAGGGCAAATTCACTGGTGGTGGCGTTGCCAATACCGCGCACAGTGGCACTGAAGGTGTGGTCAGGGTAGGCGTCGACAATGACTTCGGCTGTCATGCCTGGGCGTATGTGCCGCACCTCGGTTTCTTTAACGTTGGCATTGATCCAGATATCGCTGGGGTCATGCAGCATTAACAGGCGGCGACCGGGGGCGATATATTCGCCGACGTTGCCAAAGGTTTTATCGATAATGGCATCTTTCGGGCTGCGCACCTGGCGGTCGGCAACATCAAGCTGCATCTGATCGCGCTTGAGTTTCAGCGCCTGAAGCTGTTGCTCCATGATGGCGATATTCTGCTCCAGCAACTGTACGGACAACTGTTGGGCTTTTACCTTGCGCAGTTCAGCGGTTTGCTGATTAAGATTGGAGGCTGCCTGCTGATTGTTTTCGCGGGCCTGCTGCAGGGCGAGCTCATCTTCTTCCCAGCGTTTTTTTGATAGCAGCTGTTTTTCCCGCAGTTTGCTGGAGCGGTCGAAATTGCTCTGCGCCAGTTTCAGGGCGGACTCGGTTTTACGGGCATTGGCCGAGGCGCTTTTTACCTTCTCACGCTGTGAGGCCAGCAGGCTGGCCTGCTCTTCGGCAACCATGACACGCTCGTTACGCGAGCGGGCAATGGCGGCATCTTTACTGGCAATTTCGACATCGATTTCAGCCAGCGCCAGTTGCGCGGCGCGATCATCAATTTGTACCAGCAGTTGGCCTTGTTCCACACTTTGGCCGCTACTGACCGGGAAATCGGTAATCCAGCCGGTGCGGTTAGAGCTGATAACAATCACATCACTGGCAATACGGGCATCACTAATCGCGACAGTATGGCTGCGCTCATAAATCATGCTGCCGAGCATAATCAGGCCAACAACAATCGCAATCCACTTGGCGCGGCGTTTATTTTGCCGCGTCATATATGGGCGCATATTGGAGCGAAGAGAGCCAAGCGCTTTGGGGCTAGTAAGGGCTTTATTCATACTGGTCATACAAACTTTGGATACCTCAAGTGTAAACCGTGACGATGATGTTGCCGTTTAGGCAGCGTCGACGTTGCTTTTGTCTTTGCCTTCGCGGTGATCAATTAAATTGCCGCGTACTTCGGAAAGCAGTTCGAGTAGGAGTGCTTTTTTGTCGGGGTCCCAATCTGGCATTCCGATTTCCTGTAGCTTGGTGCTTTCCCGCTCTAGCACCGGAAACAGCTCCCTGCCTTTGGGAGTAATAAACACCCGCTTTAGACGGCGATCATTTGGGTCTGGGCGTCGCTCCAGCAGGTTGGCGGCTTGTAGCTTGTCGAGCAGCGTGCCCAGCGGGGCTTTCTCCATCAGCATTTGTTCTGCCAGCTGCGATTGGAATTGGCCGTCCTGATAGTACAAGTGGGCGATAACGCGCCACTGGGAGTGGCTCAGTGTCATTCCTGCCTCGCGCACCAGGCGATCCATCTCTACCGAGTACATTCGGGTGATATTGGAAATCAGGAAGGGAAATAAATTGCCAGGGTGGAGCGGGGAGTTCATAGACTGGCCTCAGGCTCGTAACAGGTAATACCGTAATGGTTGATATCGTAACATATGTTACTAGTTTGACTATAAAGTGACCGATTGGTCTGTCGCCGACGGAGTGAGTTTGGCGTGATATGTCAAATGTGGCGACGTTGATTGTCGTGTTGGATTGCCGTGTGGGATTGTCTTGTGAACCCCCCCTGATCTGCTTCAATTAGAAAAGGGCTTTTATTTCGAGGAATCACATTATGTCAGTCAGTTTGGATTTTACCGGCAAGACCGTAGTCGTTGTCGGCGGTACCAGCGGTATCAATCGAGGTGTGGCCGAGTTGTTTGCCGAGCATGGTGCCCGGGTGGCCGTTGCCAGTCGCTCGCAGGATAAAGTCGACGATACGGTTAGCGCGTTACAAAAGCTCGGCGCCGAGGCTATGGGGTTTAGCGCCGATGTGCGTGATATCGACGCCGTTGCGGCGGGCCTTGGGGAAGTGCACAAGGCGTTTGGGGATTTTGACGTGCTGGTATCCGGCGCTGCGGGTAACTTCCCGGCCACCGCCAAAGGCATGTCTGCCAACGCCTTTAAAACCGTGGTCGAAATCGATTTGTTGGGGACTTTTCATGTAATGAAATCCGCCGAGCCGTTCCTGAAAAAGCCGGGTGCCAGCGTGATTAACATCTCGGCCCCCCAGGCCTATGTGCCCATGCAAGCCCAGTCCCATGTGTGCTCCGCCAAGGCTGGTGTGGATATGGTGACCCGCACTTTGGCGATGGAGTGGGGCGAGGAGGGCATCCGTATCAACTCAGTGGTGCCTGGGCCTATTGATGGCACTGAGGGCATGGACCGCCTGGCGCCGACAGAAGAGCTGCGTCAATTGTGCGTGGATTCTGTGCCCATGGCGCGTATGGGATCGCCGGAAGATATTGGCAATGCCTGCCTGTTTTTGGGCTCGCCACTGGCCAGCTATATCAGCGGCGTCATCTTGCCGGTTGATGGTGCCTGGTCGCTGGGTGGTTGTGGTGGTATGAGCCATTCACTGAAGGCCTTTGCCCGTCAGTAAATGGCTGATCAATCTATGAGAGGGGTTAACCCAGCTTCTGGGTCAGGGCCTGAATACGTTGTTTTACCTGCTCTCCCCATTGGGAAACTTCACGGTATAGACGGGAGTCGTCGGCCATTTGCTGTAATTGCTCGACGCACTCCTGATATTCCTTTTCCAGGTGTTGTTTACGTTCCTGAATAGCCTGCTTACAGCTCAGCTTGGTTTCCAGAAAGCTCACTTCTTCGCGGGCTTCAGACAGCACCTTGCGCAGGCGAATGATCTTTTCCTGGGTTTGTTTGCTGGGGCCCTTTTGCGGGCAGGCGTCGACTAGGCTCTGCAGCCTGGGGGTTAACTCGTCCCACTTACGCTGGATAAAACGATCCAGGCGCGTGAACACTCGCGGGCTGTTGGACATGATTTTCACTCTCTTCTAGCACCTTATCCAGATTCTCTGCGGTGGATAAGTTCGCTATGTAATCGCTCGGGTTGAATACGGTAGACCCTTTACGGGTTACCCTGGCCTCTCTCATGCGCTTTGTGGCCACTGCAGTTTGATGATGTGGTGCCTTCGGGCACTCTGCTACTGCTTATCCCGACAAGCTTAATTTTTTCTGTCGGTAAGCTCTAATGACGTTAATTTTTGAGTGATATGAATACCCTTCATATTTATTGGTTCAGAAGGGTTTGAAGGGACTGAGTAGTCAGATGCCATTACCATTGGGGAATTGCGCCATAAAGCGCCGATCAATACGGTCCTTCCAGCGCCACACCCAGTGCCCACTTAGCGTGGGAAACAGACCTTGGCCAATACGACAGCCCCAGCCATAACGATCACCAGCGGCCAACAGGCTTAGATAGGCCGCTTGTGGCTGAAAGCTTTGCAGCGGTTTGCCTTGCAAGCTGGCATGTAGATTGTGGAAAAGTAGCGGGCCCTGACGTACCGCGAAGACGCCGGCCTTTGGGGTGCTAAAACTCTCCTGGCTGGCAATATCGCCGCAGGCAAAAACATTGGTCGCATTGAGTGATTGCAGGTGTTGGTTAACGCGAATAAAGCCTTGCTTATCGGTGATCAACCCAGAGGCTTGCGGCCAGTCAGCTGCTCCTGCCTGGGTACACCAAAATACCGCATCACCGGCAATAGCCTGTTGGGCTTTGGTGCCGTTGATGATGACCTGGTCTTGTTCAACACGGGTTACACGGCTATCTGTTAGAACACGAATGCCTTTATCGGCAAATGTCTGTTGTACCTTGTGCTGCAGGCGCTGTGGATAACCTTCGGGAAGGCCCTTGCCGGATTGAATCAGGGTAAATTCAACCGGTTGTTGTGATAAGTGTTGTGGTTGGGATCGAGTCAGGTAGTGATGCATGGCCAGTATCAGCTCGACCCCGGCAGCGCCGCCACCAACGACCAGTAATTGAAAGGGCGTCGATCCCTGTCGAGCTTCGAGCTGTTTTAACAGCGATTGCCAACGGGGATAAAACTCGGCAATGGGCTTAACCCCTATTGCGAATTGCGCGGCACCGGGCACTGCTGTTGCAGGTGTGATGCCGCAGTTAATAGAAACCCGGTCATAGGCTAGCGTTTGGCCGCTGGCCGTAACGACGTTTTGTGCCTGGGTATCTATGCCTGTGACGCAATCTTCGATAAAGCGGGCATTGGCTTTGCGGCACAGGGCGGGCAAATGGATATGGGTTTGCGCCAGTGTGTAGTGTCCGGCCACCAAACCCGGCAGCATGCCGGAATAGGGCGTAAGTTGCTGGGGGGAGATCAGCGTCACCTCAACATCCGGCAGCGGTTGTTTTGCCCACAGATTGAGGGCAATCGCATGGCTGTGACCACCGCCGATCAAAAGCAGTTTCTGCGTCATTCTGTCCCCGGCAGGTTTTGCACCAACAGATCTCCCAGGTAGCGGGCAGCCGGACCGGTGCTCTCACGGCGTGGGAAGAACACCTTGATATCGATGTGACGATTGGCGCCCTGTACCAGGGGGAGTTTTTTCAACTCGCCGCTATTGAGTTGCGATGTGATGCGATCAAGGGGTACCCAGGCAAAGCCCAGGCCCAGGCTAACCAATTCCACCGAGTGGTTAAAATCGTTAACCGTCCAGCGTTTTTCTGCCCCCAGCCAGCCACTGTTGATACGTCGATAACTGCCGGAATCACGCACCACAATTTGGCGGTAGCCACGCAGATCCAGCTCGCTAATTTCATCTAACTGGGACAGGGGATGATCGCGGTGGGCGATACAGTGCATTTCTACCGGGCAGATAGACGTACCCAGAAAGCCTGGAGGAGCAATACCCGCCAGCACTACATCGGCCTGGTTGTGGACGATGGCATCTTGAGTGCCAGACAGGGCAGATTCAATAATCTCCAGGCGAATTTCCGGGTGATCCCGTTCGAATTGACGCAACGCATCCAGCACCAGTCTTTTGGGGGTGATGACATCCACATTCAGTATCACCTCGGCTTCCCAACCCTGGGCCATTACCTGCGCGGTATTCTCCAGTGCCTGGGCATCGTCCAGCAGGCGGCGGGCCTGTCGTAGCAGGGATTCTCCGGCGGCGGTCAATACCGCACGACGGCCCTGGATTTCCAGCAGTTCCACGCCGAGGCTGTCCTGCAGGCGGCGCAGGCTGTAGCTCAGGGTCGATTGGCTCTTTTGCAGCTGCTCGGCGGCCTGGGCGTAACCGCCGTGGTCAACCACCGCTTGCAGAATGCGCCATTGTTCAAGGCTTGTTGTATTGGATTGCATAAGGTTCGAATAAATCGATGTTTATTATCTATTTTAGGGTGTTTTTTATCGAAATGGCAAAAGTGATACTAACCCCATCAAAAGCACATTGCGTCTTAAACATTCCCAGGAGACACCAAGATGAAACAGTTACTCCATATCAATAGCAGCCTGTGGGGCAATGAAAGCCGTTCCAGCCAACTGGCTGAAGCCGTGGTAGCACAATTAACTGAACAGTTGCGTGAAGTCGAGGTCATAAAACGCGACCTGTCGGCCGAGCCGATTCCTCACCTGAGTGCGGAAGCCTACGATGCCTTTTCGGTACCTGCCGAAAAACGCAGCTTGTCACATCAGCAGGATCTGGCATTATCCGATAAGTTGATTGGCGAGCTGAAAAGCTCCGAGGTCATTGTGCTAACGGCACCTATGTACAATTATGGCGTTCCCTCGGCGCTCAAGGCCTGGATCGACCATGTGGCCCGCATTAATGAAACCTTTGCCTACGGTGAGCGAGGCATGGAAGGTTTGTTGGGTGGCAAAAAAGTGATTGTGGTTTCTACTCGCGGTGGTAAGCACGCCGGAACCGAAACTGATTTACAAACACCTCTGTTAAAGCAGGTGTTTGGCATGATGGGCATTAGCGATATCGAATTTATTTACGCGGAAGCCATGGCCTTTGGTGAAGAGGCCGCCGCGGCAAGTTTGCAACAGGCACGTGAGCAGATCGCGGCCTTAACCCTTTAATCGTAAAGCGGAAGTAACGTTATGAGCACACAAGTTTATCCTCTGGCCATGCGCATTATTCACTGGTTAATGGCCGTGCTGATTATCAGCCTGTTGGCGGTCGGTATTTATATGGAGGGCCTGGCCGATGATGCGCCCAACAAATACCAGATTTATGGCCTGCATAAATCCTTTGGAGTTATCGCTCTGGTATTGATTGTTGCGCGTATAGTGGTTCGCTTGCGCAACACGGTACCGGCGTTACCTTCCGCGCTGTCTTCGCTGGAAAAACTAGGTGCAGAGATTGGTCACAAGGCGTTGTACTTGCTGATGGTGTTGGTGCCACTGTCCGGTTTTGTGATGTCGTCTGCCCACCCAGAGCGTTACGGTGTCAGCTTGTTTGGTTTAAAACTGCCGGACTTACCACCCAGTGAGCTCTGGGCCGGCCTGGCGCACCAGGCGCATGGCATTACCGCCTGGGCACTTGTGGTTGTGGTTGTTCTGCATATTGCCGGCGCCCTGAAGCACCGTTATATGGATAAAGGTGAGGCCGATGTATTGCCGCGTATGTTGAAAGGTTCTTCCTAAGGACTCTTTCGAATTTTATTGAACCGATCACTTCTCTCCGTCATTTGGATGTCCGGTTGCTGGGCATCCTTTTGTCTTATGGCTGTTGCGATACGTGAACTCGACGGCCGCATACCTGTCGCCCAGGCTTTGCTGTTTCGCAGTATTATAGGTCTGGCCTTTGTTGGCTGTATCATTCAGCTTGCTGGCAAAACCTACCTGTTTAAAACCTCAAAACCTGTTCTGCACAGTGTTCGCAATCTGTTTCACTTTGCCGGTCAGTATGGCTGGTTTTTGGGTATAGGCCTGTTACCGTTGGCCGAAGTATTTGCCTTGGAGTTTACCGTCCCTATCTGGACGATACTTATTGCCGCTTTGTTTCTGGGCGAGGCCATCACCTGGCGTAAAGTCGCTGCGGTGTTGTTGGGTTTGCTGGGCGTAGCGGTGATCGTTCGCCCCGGTATCGAGATTATCGATACGGCGGCACTGATCGTTTTGGCGTCCGCCATGTGTTATGCCATTTCCCATTCCTGCACCAAAGTGATGGCGTTAACTGAAAAGCCGCTGACGATTTTGTTTTATATGTGTTTGGTGCAGCTGCCAGTCGGGCTGGTGTTGTCGTTAGCGGTATGGGTGTGGCCGGTGGGTATCGAGTGGTTATGGATAGTGGTGATTGGTTTGACGGCCCTGTCAGCCCACTTTTGCCTGACCAAAGCCATGCAGCATGCCGAGGTGGGCATTGTAGTAACGCTGGATTTTATACGCCTGCCAATGATTGGTTTGGTTGGGGTGTTGTTGTATCAAGAGCAATTGGAAATCACACTGCTGTTGGGTGGTGGATTAATGCTGTTGGGCAATATGCTGAATATAAAAACAGACAAGGCAGGGTAAACCTGTATCGATTTCCCCTGCCTCTTGCTTATCAGATGATGGGCTTATCAGGCGATGGCCTGCGCGCCTGTCTCTTCTGTGGTGTTGTTGGTGTTGGATTGTGGCTTATAGTTTTTTAACAAGCCAATCACATCCTTGCTTTTACGTAGGCCTTGCATGCAGCAGGTAGTCATCATACCTGCCATCAAGGCGCCACCTACACCGGCCGTCATCACATCGGCGCCAGTCATATAGTAATTTTTAACTGGCGTCTGCGGGTGCAGGAAGGGTTTGTTAAAGCGGTCGACAAAATGATCCAAACCGTAAATCTCACCCTGCTCGTTGAGCTGGTAGAACTCTGTGGATAGTGGCGTCGACAGTTCGTAATAATCCAGCGCATCTTTTAACTGCGGTAAACGATCAAATAGTTCACCTAGCAGTTTCTGTGAAATTTGTTCCTTAAAGGCTTCATAGGCTTCACCGCGTTGTTGCCAAGTGGTGCCTTGCCACTGCTCGAACCATTTCATATCCGTGACTGTGACTATCTCGACAGTGGATTTGTTCGGGAAACGTTCATCCCATTTGGGGTCCTTGGTGGACGGGAAGGACATATACAATAGTGGGAACTCGGCGTCCTGATCGGTTGGGTTTTTCTGTTTGTAGGCTTCAAGGTTGCCTTCATGATCGCCGTTGGGGTAAATCCACAGATTGGTATCAGATAAGCCCAGGGTTTTAGCATCGCCTTTAAAGCCGGCATACAAACAGAAGTGAGCACTGGAGCGCTGTACCTGTTTACTCCATTGCTGGGTGCCCAGCCGCTGTTGCGTTGGCTCTGGCAGCAGCCGGGTCATGCTATTCATAAAACCGGCGTTACTGACCACCTTGTCCGCTAAAATTTTATCGCCATTGGCCATCTCAACACCGTAGGCAGTATTGTCTTTAATCAGTACTTTATTAACTTCGGCATAGGTAAAGACTTCGCCACCGCTTTTTTGAATAGTAGGGATAATGCTGCGCGCCATGGCCGCTGCTCCACCTACCGGGTAGGCGCCACCACCGAGGTAGTGTTTGGCAATTAAGGCGTGCATTAAAAAGGCGGCATCTTTTGGCGTTTGACCGTAGTCACCCCACTGGCCTGTTAACACAGAAATCAATTCCTGGTTATCGGTAAGCTCTTCCAGTACTTCGCGTGCGGTTTTGAAAAAGGTTTTCGGCAGCAGCCAGGGGCGTATCCAGTTGTTGTATATGCGCCCCATCCAGCGCGGCATGGCCTGGGCGGCAAAAAACTTGGGCGTCAGTTGGCTGGTTTTTGAAATCAGCGCGACATAGCGCTCGATGGCGGCTTTTTCATCCGGGAAGTGTTCACTGAGTACGCGGATAAAGTTTTCCCGCCCAGCGGTCAGATCATAGTGCTTGTCACCGAGAATAATGCGGTCATAAACCGGGCTCATGGCCGCCCATTCCAGCCGCCCTTCACTGATCACATCAAACACCCGGCGCAGAGTAGATTGGGGGCGGTGCACTTCACCGATATAGTGAACACCTACGTCCCACTCATAACCTTCACGCTCATAGGCGTGGGTAAAACCACCGGCGGTATAGTGTTGCTCCAGTACACAGACCTTTTGCCCCAGCAGCGATAAAAACGCCGCATTAGCCAGGCCGCCAATGCCCGAGCCAATGACGATGGCATCGTAATGGTCTGCGGCACGTCCACTGCGGTAACGGCGCCCGGTACGGACTTTCTCGGCTTTCTTCGCCATATCACTATCCTCTCTCTGCACGGGGTAGGTGTTTCTTACGTTGTTTTTCTATTTTTGGTTTTTATGCAATAAATTGCATATGTATGCTTAGGGTAGCCTGTGTTTTTGATTTATGCAACTAGTTGCATATTGTGGTGTAGGGCAAGGTATAATGCGACTCCCAAGTCATGGTTATAGAGGGTTTTCGCCTGTGTCATTAAAGCACGCCGTGTTGGTGTTACTGGAAGCTGAGCCTGCCAGCGGTTACGACCTGCTGAAACGCTTTAATGAGCGTATGGGCTACTTTTGGAATGCCAGCCATCAGCAGATCTATAAGCAGTTAAAAACCATGCATGAGGCTGGTGACATTGACTGCCAAGAAGAGGTGCAAGCGGGCAGGCCCGATCGCAAGGTGTACTCCATTACCCCGCAAGGCCATGGTGAGCTCCTGACGTGGTTGGCCAAGCCGGTCAAACCCAACAAAATCAATGACTCATTGTTGGTAAAGATGTATGCCGGCCACCTGCGCGACAGCGATGTGATACTGGAAGAGGTGCGCGATCACCGTCAGATTCATGAAACCATGTTGCAAACCTTCCAGGCCATGGAGGCGGAATACCAGGCCCTGGTACCGGAAGAGCAGTTGCCGTTTAAGTTGCCCTACCTGACACTGCGTCGTGGTATTCTTGGCGAGCAATCCTGGTTGGCCTGGGCAGATGAAGTCGAACAGGCGTTGGCAGGTGTGGCGGAGCAGGTGTAATGAGTAAACCAAAAAGTAAAACCGAAAAGAAAATCGACAGTAATATTTGCCGAGCCCTTAACAATGTCTGCGAGCAAACCCTGGATGATACGCCGGGCTTCCAATGGTTAACCCATCAGGCCAACTACACCAACTTTCCCGCCAGCTTGTTAGTGACCTGTGTATTTGATACCGAAGCCAGCCTCTCGGCGGTGGATAAAAACAAACTGCAGGCACGGATACAGTCGGCGCTATTAAAGATCGGCGTGAAGTTTAAAACTGTTGGCAAGCAGGTGGTGCTGGATTCCGAAGAAGCCTGCGAGCGTGACAATAACGGCAGCTGGGATGATCGACTGTCGTTTCGTAAGGAACTGGCCGTCCCCAGAAACCGTCCTACCCACTAGGGTTAACCCTATCAACTTGTCACTTTAGTCCGTATTGACTTTGGTTAGACGTCTAACTTATTCTTATTGAACATGGTTGATTTAGAAGGTGCATTGATTGTGGCTCGCGTAACAGACTCGCTTCCCGAAGAAAGAAAGGTTATTGGCCGCTTGTCTCGCGCACGTGATTTAACCCAGGGTTTTCTAATCGAGGCCCTGGCCGCCCGTGGCCTTGGTGAGCTGGTACCTAGCCATGGTGAAATCTTAATGGCCCTGTATATGAACCCGGCGATGACCATGCAGGATATTGCCAAGTATGTCGCCCGCACCAAACCCACGGTAACGGTACTGGTCGATAAGCTGCTGGCGTTGGGATATGTTTCAAAAAAACGTTCGCCGGACGATGGACGTATTTTTCAGGTCTCGCTAACGGCCAAGGGCAAGCGTTTGTTGATGGAATTGGGAGAGATCTCCGAAGCCATACACAGCAAAATTGACAATATTTTATCGACAAATGAGAAACAGCAACTCAATAAACTGTTGGCCAAACTGGTTGATCAGTGGTGAGGACAGGCTTTTATTTATTATTATAGTTAGATGTCTAACTTAATGCTGTGGCAAGTAAAAATTCCGCTATAACTAAGTAAGAGAATCATCGAGAGAGAAGGTAAAAAAACATGTCAGACATTATCGACGTATGGATGCAGCATCCGACAGCACGTTTTATCAATAACCCGATTTTTGAATCCCTGCGCCGTTGGACTGGCGGGCAAACCGTTGAGGAAACTCCACCTGCAAGCCTGACCCTGGGGTTAATGGATGAGGGTAAGGTTAACAAAGGCCTTATCAGTGCCTGGTATGCACCCCACGGCGATATGATCAGTAACGAAGAGGTCAAAGAGCTAGTGGATGCACACCCTGATCGCTTTGCCGGCCTGGCTGGTGTCGACCTGCGTAACCCGGTTAAAGCCGTGCAGGAATTACGTCGCTGCGTTAATGACTGGGGTTTTAAAGGTTTGCGTATCGTGCAGTGGTTGTGGGAATTACCGCCCACCAATCCCTATTACTATCCGCTGTATACCGCCTGTGTAGAACTCGATGTACCCGTGTGTTTACAGGTCGGCCATACCGGTCCGTTACGCCCTTCGGAAACCGGTAGACCCATTCCTTACATCGATCAAATTGCATTGGACTTTCCTGATTTGATAATTGTCTGTGGTCATATCGGTTACCCCTGGACCGAAGAAATGATAGCGGTGGCGCGTAAGCACCCTAATGTTTATATCGATACCTCAGCCTATACCGTCAGCCGTTATCCGGCGGAATTGGTGAGTTATATGCAGTCGGACAAGCACAAGGTGATGTTTGGGACTAATTACCCGATGCTTACCCATGCACAGTGTGTAGAATCTCTGGAGTCTTTGGGGTTAAGTGAAGTAGCGCTGGAGCGGTTTTTGTCGGGTAATGCCAAGCGGGTGTTTGGGTTGTAAGGATGTTGAATTATTCCAACCGCTTTTATCGGGATATCCAATAATCAGGTTTTCTGTGTAGGTGAGCAACAGCTACAACAAGAATACGGTTTTTAGATTTTTGATATTGGTAAATGACACTGTAAGGAAACTTGGCAATAAGGCAGCGGCGAGAGTTATTGCTGAGTGCTTGGTAGGCGGTAGGAAATTCGATAATGCGAAAAAGGGAACGCTGCACTTCAGTTTTAAAGCGCATGCCTAATCCTGGTTGCTCTTGCTCGTAATACTGGATGGCTTCATCGAGCTCAATTTCAGCAAGCTTTAGAAAGCTAACGTCCATGTTTATTCGTATTTGGAGAAGACCTCATTCATTGGGGTCGATTGTAAATCACCACGTTCGTAGGCCTTGATTCTAGCCTCGGCTTCTTTGGCCCAAACCTCGTCGATCTCCTCTGTTGGGCTATCCAGACTGAGGAGAAGTTGCTCGGCAATAATTGCTCTTTCTACTGAGGAGAGCTCAAGTGCTTGATTTATAATGGCTTTGACATCTTCGCCCATAACAGCATGCTCGTTAATTGAACAGAACAGTACGATCATACTCATCGAATGAGCTGTAGTAAATACGGAGTTTGGTAGGAGCTTTTGTGGGGCTGAATGAAGGGGATAAAAAAGGGCAATACCTACCAACCGTAAATATTGCCCATGCAGAGAATACTTGTTCTGTGGCGTCTTAGTACTGAGACTCTGGCAGATGTACTACCAGGCCATCCATCTCATCGGTCACGGTAACCTGGCAGCTTAAACGGCTGGAAGGTTTGGGATCGATAACGGCATCGAGCATATCTTTTTCCATGCTGTCGGCTTCGCCGGTTTTGGCGACCCAGGCATCGTCCACGTAGCAGTGGCAGGTGGCGCAAGCGCAGGCGCCGCCACATTCAGCCAGGATACCGTCGATCATATTGTCGACAGCGCCTTGCATCACGGTTTCGCCGACGGCGACGTTGGCTTCGGTTTCGTTGCCGTTGTGATCTACATATTTAATCGTTGGCATGACTCTTTCTCTTTATGACATCATTAGTGGGCTAAAAAGGTTTTCAATAGTTTAGGCTGTTAGCAGCTCTTTTGGCGCAATGCTTTCATCGGCGAGCTTTTCAGCGTCAACCGGAATCTGTTCGGCGATTAAGCGCTTGCTGATCATAAACTCCTGCGGGCGGTTGACGCAATCGGCGGAAATCAGTTTGCCTTCCTGCAGGTAAAAGGCAGCAAAGCTGCGGCTGTTGCGATCACCGCGAATAACCACCTGATCATAACCCTGGCTTAAACCGGCTATCTGTAATTTTAGATCATATTGATCGGACCAGAACCACGGCAGGGAATTGTATTCCACGTCTTTGCCACAAATACTGGCGGCGGCAGACTTGGCTTGGTCAGTCGCGTTGGGTACTGATTCCAAACGCAGGCGGCGGTTGTAATATTTGTTGGGGTGATTGCTTACGTCACCGGCGGCAACAATATCGGGATCGCTGGTGCGGGCAAACTCATCGACGATAATACCGTTGTCGACTTCAAGGCCGGCGGCTTCGGCTAATTCAACGTTAGGGATAATGCCTACGCCGATTACAACCAGGTCAGCGTCGAAATGGCTGCCATCGGCGCAGAGGACTTTTTCCACATGGCCATTGCCTTCCAGACCGCTGACGGCAATACCGGTTTTAATGGTCACGCCTTCGTCGGTGTGGACGCGGGTATAAAACTCAGATAGCTCGGGCGCGGTAACACGGGCCAACACCCGTGGTGCCATTTCCAGTACGGTAACATCCATACCGAGCTTGTTCAGAACCGAGGCGGTTTCCAAACCGATATAACCACCGCCCACAATCACGGCTTTTTTACCTTCGGCCACATGCTGCTTGATACCTTCCACATCGCCGATATCACGCAGGTAGTGAACACCGCTTAAGTCGGTGCCGGGCAGGGTGACCTTGCGCACGCGCGAGCCGGTGCACAGTGCTAGCTTGTCGTAGTTCAGCACTTCACCGCTTTGCAGGGTGACGGTTTTGTGGGCGCGGTCGATATGCTCAACACGGGCACCGAGCTTAAATTCAATATTGTTTTTCTCGTAGATGGCGGCGGGGCGAATCAGCAGGCCGTCGACATCTTTTTCACCGGACAGAAAGGCTTTGGACAGCGGCGGGCGGTGGTAGGGCGCATAGGGCTCATCGCCAATGACGATAATGCGGCCTTCCCAGCCCTGTTGGCGCAGGCTTGGGGCCAGTTGCGCGGCGGCGTGGCTGGCACCAATAATAATGCAGGTTTGTTCTGCCATGGGTGAACTCCTTTAGGGTACCTATAAAACTGTGGTGTCTATCTTACGGTCATGGGAGTAACTGGTGGGTAGTATTTTCGGCCATATGGCTATCATTATCGTCCATTGGTAAGTATCATTTTCGTCCATAGGTTGCTATCATTTTGGGCCATGAAAAAACATCGGCAAGACGAACAATCCTTAACGCGGCACCTATTGGCTGTGCTGGACCGGGTGCTGCGTGAAGAATGCAGCCAAATCGATCGCTTGGCGCTTGGCCATTGGTGTGGCCTGAATCAGCCCTGGTGGTTACCCGATGCTGATCTGCCGCTGGAAGCCTACTTTATGCTGTTGCGGCAGCTTCATCTCAACGATGTACCGAATATTGCCCTGCGGGTGGCTTCCCGCTCCCAGCTCTCAGATTTGGGGGTATTTGGTTATGCCATGTTGGCCAGCCCGACACTGGAACAGAGTCTGCGTTTAATCAGCCATTTTGGTGAAGCCTTTCAGCCCTATGAACGTATCTGGTTGGAAACCAACGATGACTACGGATTGCTGCGCTGTGAAATCCTGCCCGAGGGGCGGGAGTTTCATCAGTTACGGGTAGAGTCCTGGTTGATCGGTACCTGGCGGGTGATTCAGGGGTTGTTGCCGGAAGGTCTGGCGGCCTGTGCCAGTTATGCGACTATGGATTTTGGTGCGCCCACCTACCACTGGCAATACCAGCAAATTCTCGGTTGCCATGTCGACTTTGAAAAGAATCAGTGTTGTCTGGCGATTCCACGCCAGTGGTTGTATATCCCGGTGCGCAATGCCGGTCAGCAGGCCAGTATTCTCTTAAACGATCAGGTGCGGCGGATTTTGCCGCAGGACAGTCGCAGTGGTGACATTGTCAGTCGGGTAAAACGCATGCTGTTGGAGCACCCCAATGAGTGTGCATTCCAGTTGGAGGCGACAGCGCCGTTTTTATCACTGTCGCCGCGCACCTTGCGTCGGCATTTAGCCTCGGCAGGTACAAGCTTTCGGCGCGTGTGTTTGGAAGTGCGGATGGAATTGGCGAAAGATTATTTAACCAATACCCAATTAACCGTGCAGGAAATTGCTTATCAGCTGGGCTACAGCCAGCCGAATAATTTCTATCGTGCTTTTAAGGGCTATTTCGAAAAAACGCCGGAAGCTCTGCGCCTGGAGCGAATCGATTAACCGGGCTTTAATTAAGCAGTGCTTCAGGTTTCGCTAGCGCAAACCCTTGCTTAAAGGGAATGCGCAGGTTGCTGACGGCTTCTAGCAGGCGATTGTTTTCAATGCGCTCGGCAATAATATGAATATTGGCGGTGCGGCAATAATCAATGGCCGACTTTAATTGTGTTTTTTCAATGCGTGCCAGATCACGGGCGTTGATTTTGCAGTAGTTCCACTCAAAATCCATTAGCGCGACAGAGGGACCCTGGGTTAGCTGGGCATTGTCCAACAGCATGGAGATGGGTTCTTCTTTTAATAAATCCAACCGCTGGCGCAGAATGCGATCATTAATATCCAGGTTGCGGTTGGATATTTCGATCGCGATACGGCGGGGATAGGCTGCTGCCATTTGGCGTAATCGTTCAAACCACAGGGCAAATGCGGTTTTGGATTGCAGGGTTTCTACCGATAGATTGAAGAACAGGGTGCGGTGTTCTCGCATTAGCTCGGGCAGGGTTTCCTGGGCCAGCAGCGAAACGCTGTTGTCGATGGCAATCCAGCCGGCGTCTTCAATATTCGATTGGGTTAGCTGGGCCCCGTCAGGGCCTTCAAAGCGCGCCAGTACTTCTGCACCGGTGGGTATACGTTCTTCACCCTGTTGCAGAAAAATGGATTGTACGGCCAGTACCAGCTTCATAGTGTCTCTCTTTAAACGCGCTCTGTTTAAACTCTCTCTAAGTAGCGCTCAATGCCACGGCTTGCGGCGACCATGCCGAAAGTCGAGGTTACCATAGTCGAGGCACCAAAGCCGCCACTGCAATCGAGTTTTGTGCCGTCGCTCATATCGCCTTTGGCGTAACAAACACCGCCATTGCCATCGGGGTAAAGCATTTGTTCCGTTGAATAGATGGCCTCTACGCGAAAGGTACGCTTGGGATTTCTCGGGTAGTTATAACTGCGCCGTAGTTGATTACGCACCTTGGCCAGTAGCGGGTCTTTGGTAGTTCGACTTAAATCGAGGGAGGTAATCGCTCGAGGGTCACGTTTACCGCCAGCGGAACCTACCGTAATAATCTGCTTTTTTAAACGCCGCGTGCGGGCAATGATGCCGGCCTTGGCATGGGCGCTGTCGGTTGCATCAATGACCACGTCGTGTTGTTCGCCAATCAGTTCCACCACGTTGTCGGTATCGACAAAGTCTTCTACTTCGTGAATAACCAACTCGGGATTAATGTCACGCAGGCGCTTAGCCATGGTGGCCACTTTGCTGGCGCCGATGGTGGATTGCAGGGCGTGGGTTTGGCGATTGGTATTGGTAATACACACATCGTCCAGGTCGATCAGGGTAAGTTTCCCGATACCCGAACGTGCCAGGGACTCGGCCACCCAGGTGCCCACGCCACCAATACCGGCCACAACAAAGTGGGCGCGGGCCAAGGCATGCATAGCATCCTGGCCGTAGAGGCGGCCAATGCCACTAAAGCGTTGCAGGTAGCCTTCGCTTAGTTCCTGTTTTACTGCCATGTCTGAACCTTAAGCGTGTAACTGCTTCAGCAATACCTGCACTGGATGTTGCAGTTGTTCTTCATCTTCACGCTTGGCCTGGCTGCGACACGAATAACCGGTGGCGACCAGCTTGCCTTTGTTGTCCGGGTTAGTGACAACATCATGCCAACTCAGCTGATATATCTTCTTCGAAGTTTTTACGTTGGCGGCTTCGTGTCCGTAGGTGCCGGCCATACCACAGCAACCCACATCCAGGTTATCCAGTTGTTGGCCCAGAGCGCTAAAGATTGATTGCCAGGCTTTGATGGACGGTGCAGCATTGGTTTTCTCGGTACAGTGTGCCATCAGTTTAAAGTCGCCGTGGTTAAACTTACCGGCGGCCTCGCTTAACTGCTCAGTGTGCTCCGCTAGCCATTCCTGAATCAATTTAACCTCGGGCGCTTTATCGCTGCCCAGCGTTTTTGCATACTCAGAACGGTAGGTCAGGGTCATAGATGGATCGACACCAATCAGCGGAATACCGCTGTCATTTAAGGCACGCAGTTTTTCAGCGCCTGACTTGGCGACCTTGTTAAAGGTTTTCAGGAAGCCGTGCACGTGCAGCGGCTTACCGTTAGGCACAAACGGCGCCAACATCGGGTTAAAGCCCAAGCTTTGCAGGAATTGCATCAGGTCGATAATCAGCTGGGTTTCAAAGTAGCTGGTAAAGGCATCCTGAACAATAATCACCGACTTGGCTTTTTGCTCATCACTTAAGTGACGAATATTTTCCGGCGCCGCGTAACGCACACCCATTTGCTGCATGGCGGTTTCCAGATTAATACCGGTCAACAGCGGGCTGTCGACCATGCCGGCAACCTTCGCCAAAATGGCCTGCATAAAACGTGGCTTCATAAAAGCGTTATACAACCAGGGCACACGGGCCAGGGTGGGAATCATAAATTCCAGGCCGCCGATAAAGTAATCTTTTAATGGGCGTAGGTAGCGGCCGTAGTAGAGTTCCAAAAATTTGGAGCGGAATTCCGGCACGTCGACTTTAATGGGGCACTGGCCAACGCAGGATTTACAGGCCAAGCAGCCGCTCATGCTGTCGTAGACTTCATTGGAGAAGTCGTAATCACCGCGGGAGCGCGACCAGGTATTTTTAATCCGTGCTGGCAGAGTTGAGATAAAGGATTTTTCACGCTGTGCCAGGCTTTCATGTACCGGATTGATATTACGTTCGCTTAACTGCTTTAACCATTCTCTTACCAGAGAGGAGCGGCCTTTAGGCGAGTGAATGCGCTCGCGGGTGCCTTTCCACGATGGACACATAGCATCGTTCGGGTTCCAGTTAAAGCAGGCACCGTTACCGTTACAGTACATACCTTCGCTGTAACCATCCCACACTTGTACCGGAATCTTGCGATCCTCCTGGCCTCTTGTCGGTGCTTCATCGATCTTGGTCAGTTCGTGGTGTTGGCTCGGTGTAGCAATCTTGCCCGGGTTTAATTGGTTACGCGGATCAAAGGTGGCTTTGATGCGTTGCAGCTGTGGATACAAATCACCAAAGAAGGTCGGTGCGTATTCCGAGCGCAGACCTTTACCGTGTTCACCCCACAGCAAGCCGTTGTATTTGTGGGTCAGCTCCGCCACCTTGTCGGTAATCGGGCGAATCATTTTTTCTTGCTCGGTATCTTTCATATCGATGGCCGGGCGTACGTGCAGTACACCGGCATCCACATGACCAAACATGCCGTATTGCAGGCCGTTATCATCGAGCAGGTCGCGGAATTCTTCAATAAAGTCGGCCAGGTTTTCTGGCGGTACGGCGGTGTCTTCCACAAACGGAATTGGGCGGGCTTCACCTTTGGCATTACCCAGCAGGCCCACGGCTTTTTTGCGCATGGCCCAGATTTTTGCTACCGAGGCGCTACCCCAAGCGATGGAGTAACCAATGCTGGGGCCGTCTTCGCCACGGGCATCGAGCAGGTCAGTCAGTTTGGCGACTTCGGCTTGCAGGGTTTCTTCATCATCGGCGGTGTATTCCACCAGATTGATGCCTTTGGTTTCCTTGCCTTCAGTCGGAGGGAAGAATTCTTCCACAGTGCCCCAGACGATATCGTCCATGGCCAGGCCAAGGACTTTGGAATCCACGGTTTCAATCGAGGTGGGCTCGGCCTTCATTAGCTCGGTGGCATCACGCAGACCGGTATTAAAGCCTTCGTACTTTACGTTCACCAGGGCCGAGCATTTCGGAATCGGCAGCACATTCAATTTGGCTTCGGCGATAAAGCCCAGGGTGCCTTCGCTGCCACACAGCACGCTATTGAGGTCGAACTGGTCTTCCGTAGTGCGGATATGGGCCAGGTCGTAACCGGTCAGGCAGCGATTAAGTTTGGGGAACTTGGCTTCGATATCGTCTTTAAATTCACGCTGGATATCATTAACCACACGGTGGGCTTCACCGACGCGGTCCTGGCGATCGCAGGCGGCAGACAGTTCTTCCTCGGTCAGCGGCTGGGAGCGCCATTCGCTGCCATCCATAAACACGGTCAGCAGTTCCAGCACGTGGTCACGGGTTTTGCCGTAGCGGCAAGAGCCCTGGCCGGAGGCATCGGTATTAATCATGCCGCCAATGGTGGCGCGGTTACTGGTGGACAGTTCCGGGGCAAAGAACAGGCCATAGGGCTTGAGGGCTGCATTGAGTTGGTCTTTGACCACACCGGTTTGCACCCGTACCCAGCGCTCCTCGGCATTGATCTCCAGCACCTTGTTCATATGCTTGGAGATATCCACAATCAGGCCGTCAGTCAGCGATTGACCATTGGTGCCGGTACCACCACCACGGGGGCTCAATACCACATCATTAAACTGTTTTAGGTTGCTAAGCTCAGTGATTCTGACCAGATCGGCGGTATTCTTCGGGTAAATCACCCCCTGGGGTAATACCTGATAGATGGAGTTGTCGGTGGCCAGCACGGTACGGTTGGCGTAGTCCGGGTTGAGGTCGCCCTCAAAGCCACAGGCCTTAAGGGCCTCGATAAATGCCAGATACTGGGCCTGAACCGGTGAAGTCTCGCGGATACTGGGGATCATGGTAAATCAAAAACCACTGTCTAAAAGCAAAAGGGGGCGTATTTTACCCCTTGGCAGGCAGCTAACCAAGTCGCTTACCAAGGGCTTTGTAGACAGTGTAGCTGCAGCTGCGAATCAGGCGTTAAGGCTGGCCTGTTCGCGGGCCTGGTATTGGCTCACGGCGGGGCGGGCACGCAGGCGGTCGATATAGGTCTGCAGGTTCTTTTGCTCAATGGGTTGCTTGAAACTTAAACCCCAGAACAGGCTGTGGCCCAGCAGGATATCGGCGGCACTGAAGCTATCGCCCAGAATATAGTCATTATCCCCCAAGCCCTGGCTGAGCAGCTCGAGCGCCTGTTGGAATTCCCAGCTAGCCGTTGGTAGCAGCTCTTTGACACGCTTGTCGGACGGCAGGGCAAACCTGTGTTTGCTCATATTCCACAGCCCCTGTTCCAGCTCACAGAGCGCGAAATAGGCCCATTGTTCATAGCGGGCTCGATCTGTGCTGCCTGCTGCAGGAACCAGGTCATGACGACCAAACTTATCGCCCAGATAGGTGACAATCGCGGCTGACTCGGTCAGTAGCAGCTCATCATCCTTAAAGGCTGGCACCTTGCCACCGGGATTAATGGCGAGGTATTCGGCCGACTTGTGCTGACCTTTCATAAAATCAATCAGCTCGTAGGTGTAGTCCTGCCCCAGTTCTTCGAGCATCCAGGTGATTCGTGAAGATCGGGTTTGCGGGTAACCATAAACGGTTAGCATGAGCCTTTCCTTGTCTGCGTTGGTGATAGGAGTGTTCTACTCTATCAGATCAGGCTATCAGAATAAGGTGATGTGGGCGACGGGGTTATTTGCCAAAATCTATGGGTGGCGCTGTTTATGTCATCGATTGCAGGTATTCCTGCAGTGTGTGCAGGGTGTCATCGTGAGCCTGGATAAACGCAACAAATAAGGCATTATCGGTTGAATTAATAGCCTGCTCGCGCAGTTGTTGTTCAAGCTGCTTGGATGCCTCAAAGAGTTTAAGTGCACTGAGGTTACCTGAAATACCTTTGATGGTATGGACGACGTTATAGCAGGCCGCATAGTCCTGTGTTTTGATAAACGCATTTAACTCCATAATGCGTTCGGGCATATCGTCAACAAATAACTGAACCAGATCGATTACGCGGTGTTCTTTGTGTCGAACGCGCTGTAATAGTTCGTCTTTATCCCAAAGCGCGAATTGCGCAAGATTGTGCTGATCTTCTTTGTGCGATGCATTGTTGCTCATGCAGATTGTATTTTCGGCCGACAACTTTTCGCCAAGCAACCACAGGGAAAGTTTGCTTTCCATATCATGCCAATCCACCGGCTTACTGATGTAATCGTCCATGCCTGCGACCAGGCAACGCTCGCGATCGCCTTTCATGGCATTGGCTGTCATGGCGATAATTGGAATCTGTTGGTAAATGTCTCCCGCTTCGCCCTTGCGAATACGCTGACTGGCTTCAAAACCATCCATTTCCGGCATTTGACAGTCCATTAATACCAAATGGTAGGCATCCGATGTGGAGGTATGATTAAGCAGTTCCAGCGCGTGTATGCCATTCACGGCAACATCGGCGCTGAGCCCCATATCCTGCAGCATAAAACTGGCGACTTCCTGATTAACGGTATTGTCCTCTACCAGCAGTATGCGCGTGCCTTCTGGCCAAATGCGTTGCGGTGGTAACTCGTCTTCAGGTGACTTGAGTGTTTGCAGGTAGTGATGAGTAATCAGTGGTGATGCTTGATGCAAGGCATCGCCGTCTTCAGCAACGATTGACAGGGTATGGAACAGATCATTGGTGGTAACGGGTTTGGGGAAATAGGCACTGAAGCCTAACTGGGCAAAATAGCTGGCATCATTGTTGTGGCCGATAGAAGTCATCATAACTAACTTGGTCTCTTCGCAGAGTTTTCCTGCACGTAACTGTTGTGCAAGTTCAACCCCATCCATATCGGGCATTTGCATATCCAATAGCGCCACATCAAATGCCGGCAGTTGATCGTTTTGAGCGCGGCTGCGGCACAGGGAAATAGCCGCAGGACCATTGTCCGCTTCATAGACGCTAATGCCCCAGTGTTCCATTTGTTGGCGTAGTACTTCGCGGTTGGTGGCATTATCGTCGACAATCAGCACTTCCAGTTTATGCATATCCACATGGGGCATTAAGGGGCGCGAGTCGTCGCTGGCATCCAGCAACAAACTAAAGCTAAAGCAGCTGCCTTGTCCTAAGGTACTAGCGGCTTTGATCTCGCCGCCCATAAGCTCGCAGAGCTTTTTCGAAATCGCCAGTCCCAGACCGGTTCCGCCATAGCGACGGGTGGTGGAGGCATCAACCTGGGTAAAGGAATCAAACAGTGTTGACAGTTTATGCGGGGGAATACCAATACCTGTATCGGTAACGGAGACATTCAATTGATATTGATGTTTTACCTCGTCGTCGGATGTCTCGTCATAAGCTCGATAGGGAGTGAGAGAACACTTTACAACAACTTCACCCTGCTCAGTAAACTTGAGGGCGTTACCAATCAGGTTGGTTAAGATCTGGCGAATACGACCCGGGTCGCCTTTAACGGTAGATTCTTTAATATGTGTGAGGTCCAGAATTAATTCCAGGTTTTTCTCCTGTGCTCGCAAGGCTTGGGCGCTAATCACTTCGCTTAAATGCTGACGAAGATCAAAATCAAGTGATTCGAGATCAATTTTACCGGCATCAACTTTGGAGAAATCCAAAATATCGTTAATTAACATCAACAGTGACTGCGCGCTGTAATGGGCAACATTGGCCTGGCGCAATTGGGTGCTGTTTAAATCGCTGCGCCTGAGCAAGTTAAGCATGCCCAGTACCCCATTCATTGGCGTGCGTATTTCATGGCTCATCATGGCCAGGAATTCACTTTTGGCATTGGCCGCTGCTTCGGCGGTTTCCTTGGCGGTGATTAACTGTTGTTCTGCTTGGCGTCGTAGCTCACCGGCATGCAGGCTGCCTGCCATGGTGGCGATGGCGGAGGCAAAGCCGCTTTCGTGCGGTAGCCAGCGGCGTTTATCGCCTGTGTGTTCACAGCAGATGACACCGACAATGCCGTCACCGCCAGCGATAATGGCATCCAGCATCGAGGAAATACCCAGCGGTTTTAAATAACTGTCGGCAAATTCATTGGTACGTTTATCTGTTAAAACATCCATAGCATCAATAATGCTGCCAGTTGTAAGGGCAGCAAAATAATTGGGGTAATCGTCTTTATGTAAGACGATGCCTTTTGAGTGTGACTCTTTATCGGCTTCGAAGAGATCCAGACAGACAATAGCATCATGGCTTTCATTAAAGAGCCAAATGCTACCGCGGCTTACATCCAGCGCATGGCATATGGTCTCAGTCAAGCGTTGCATGGCAATGGCATAATGACCGGCGACTATATCTTCATTGATTGTTAACTCGGCAAGTGCCTGATTGCAGTGGTTCACTCGCTCTTGCTCGGCTTCAGCCAATTTCCTGTGGGTAATATCCTGAACGGTGCCTACCATGCGGCTGGGTTTTCCACCCGCCGTCCATTCGATAACACGGCCGTGATTCTCAACCCAAACATAGTGTCCATACTTGTGCACCATGCGGTAGGATTCAATAAAATGATCCGTTTCACGGTTACTGATTTTATCGAGATTATTCTGAATGACCTTAAAGTCTTCGGGAACAATAAAGGTTTTGATGAGATCTGGGGTGAGCCTGTCGATCTCGGCCGGGGTATAACCAATAATTTCCAGCCAGCGCGGGTTGATGCTGGCGGTATCGGAAATTAAGTCCCAATCCCAGGTACCAATTTCAGTTGCATCAATCACCTGTTCCAGTTTTTCCTTACTATCAGTCAACGCTTTATTGGCGACTTTTAGTTCGGAAATATCCTGGGCGATGCCAAGGAACCCTGTGATCTCTTTGGCTTTATTTCTTGTTGCAGTAACCGATAATACCACCGGTATGCGTTCTCCGGACTTGGTGATATAAGTCCACTCACGTGTTTCGGAGCCTTGACGTTCAGGGACTTCAACATAGGTTCGGAATCCTTTTACGTCATAACCGAGGCTTTCGGTTAGTTCTAACGAACGACGTTTGGTTTCCTGTTCATCGTGAAAGATTGCCGGGGTCTGTGTGCCAATCATGTCAGCGGCTTGATAGCCCAGCAAGCGTTCGGCACCTTTGTTAAATGACGTGATCACACCGTCGCGATCAGTGGCAATAATGGAAAACTCAGTAGCGGCGTTTAGCAGGCTTTGTAAAAAAGCTGTGGTTGTCTCCAGTTCTCCGGTGTACTTTTCTCGCGCGTCGACCATTTGATTAAAGGTGTCGGCCAGTAATCCGATTTCATTGTTACTGTCGACAATGATATCGGCACGGCGGCTTTTGCCTTCGATAATGGCCTGGGCGGTGAGGGTAAGCTGGCTTAAAGGGGTGGATATTCGCTTGCCTAAATAGTTGGCTAATAACGCGACGATAATGGCTGTTGAAATCACCAGCCCCGTTGTAATATCGGCGAGCTGGCTTGCAGGTGCAAATGCTTCTTCCTCGTGAATCTCACTAAACAGTGACCAGGTTGCATCGGGAATATTTACCCCGACATGAATTCCTACCACCTGTTTTCCCTGCGGGCCCATATAGGAAAATGCTTCTTCCTGGTGGTGGTATTGGATGGCGTGTAAACCCTGGTGTTGCCACAGGTCGTATTGGTCGGTGTCGAGTTTATAATTCAATACCGAGGATTCATCGCCCGTGATCGCCGTTCTTAGCAAACCGTCCGCGCCAACCAAATAACGGGTTTGGGTACTGTAGCCGTCATTTCGCAGCGCGGAGAAAATCTGGTTGAGTTTAATTTGAATCGCCAACACACCGACGATATCGCCACTTTTTGATTTGATCGGTGCGGTTAAAAACCCCGCAATGGTATTGTTGGAGGGTTGGTAGCGTTCAAGGTCGGAAAAATGGCCTGAAGACAGTTTGAGGGTTTTACGAACAGTTTCGGCAAAGCGGGTCTCCGAATAGGGGCCGTTAAGCAGGTTGGTCCCCAGGTCATCCTCTTCCAGTACCGAGACCAGCACGTTGCCTTCGGCATCGATAAAAAACAGATCGTAAATATAGTTATAGCGACGATAGAAACCTGCCAGATAACTTTTGCTGGATGCTGCAACAGTCTTCCAGCTTTCGCTGCCGATATAGTCGTTTAATGGCTCACCGCTGTTAAGGAAGTCTTGGCGTATGTCAGTAATGGCGGTTTCGGCCATGGCTACAGCTGCCATACTTTCGGCATCAAGCAAGCGGGACTGAAACCAGTTTTCCAAAAAGCGGGCAGAGGTTTCTGCCGATTGGCGCAGGTTTTGATGGACTTGCAGCAAGATGCCCTGGCGAGCGTTGTGATAGTTGGACAGCGCAACCACTACCACAGGTACGAGCGACATAAACAGTAGCCACCTGACCAGGGTAGCTTTTAGTGTCCTTTTGGGGGTTGCTGAAGCCGATGTCCCTATCTCGGAAGTCGAAGTTGATTGATGGGGTTCAGGCATCTACAGGCTACCGAGGTGTTTTTATTAACCACACTATTATCGGTGGCTTGGCTTGAATCTGTAACCTTAATTTTAGTCGAACTTTGCATCAGCATGGCGTAGATTTGGCAGTTAAATCTACAGGCATGTATGTTGAATAAAGCGTTAGTAATCAGTTAGTTAGGGTTAAAACTAAGCTCTGCATCCTAGTTTGCGCATAAAAAGTCCGTACAATGACGCTGAATAAAAGATAAGGGTTGTCCAAAAAATGTACGATATTGCGATAATTGGAGCGGGTATTGTTGGGTTATCCACAGCCTGGCAGTTACAGCAGCGTTATCCACAGAAGCGCATTATCGTGCTGGAAAAAGAGGCTTCCGTGGCCTGTCATCAAACCGGGCATAACAGCGGCGTGATTCACGCGGGCGTCTATTACGAACCGGGGAGCCTCAAGGCGACATTCTGTCGACAAGGGGTAGAGGCGACCATCAGTTTTTGCCAGGAGCACGGTATTGCTTACGATCAGTGTGGCAAGCTACTGGTGGCTACGGATGCTTTAGAGCTCGAGCGTATGCAGGCGCTTTATCAGCGCTGTCACGACAATGGATTGGATGTTGAGCTACTTTCAGCGGAGCAATTACAGCAGCGAGAACCCAATGTGCAGGGGTTGGGTGCCATTTGGGTGCCGACAACCGGTATCGTCGATTATCGTCAGGTGTGCGAGAAAATGGCCGAGCAGTTTATTGCCCTGGGGGGTGAGATACGCTTTGGTCAAACGGTAGAACAATTAGACGAAACCCATGAGTTTGTCGAAATCGTCACCCAAAATGCTGCTCTTCAAACTGACTATTTAATTTGCTGTAGTGGATTACAGGCCGATCGTCTTGTTGATGTGATGGGCTTACCGCGTGAGTTTGCGATCGTACCTTTCCGCGGTGAGTACTATCAGTTACCTAGTGACAAAAATAATATTGTTAATCATTTAATCTATCCTATCCCCGATCCTGCTATGCCGTTTTTGGGGGTACACCTAACCCGTATGATCGATGGTTCGGTAACCGTTGGCCCCAATGCTGTATTGGGCTGGAAGCGCGAAGGTTATGGGCGTTTGAATTTTAGTTGGCGTGATACGCGTGAGGCGCTGGGTTTTAAGGGGCTATGGCCTTTGCTATTTAAACACCTGCGTGCGGGATTGGGAGAGTTAAAAGATTCCTGGTGCAAACGTGGTTATCTGAAGCGGGTGCAAAAGTATTGTGAGCAGATTCAGCTTGAAGATTTGCAACCCTATCCGGCGGGGATTCGAGCACAGGCAGTGATGCGTGATGGCAGTTTGGTACACGATTTTTTATTTGTGGATAGTGCGCGGAGTTTGCATGTGTGCAATGCGCCTTCACCGGCTGCTACTTCGGCGATTCCCATTGGGAATTATTTGGCTGAGAAATATTCTGACAAGTTAAAAAGCGTTCTAAATTAGTGCGTGGTGCTTGCAAAGTCTAGTACGCCATTCCCGCCTGCGCGGGAAAGGCTTTGTAGAAAGTTGTTTGTAGTTAGCTAATCTGCAGTTTATCCCCAACGCGGATAATGGCTTCACCAGTACTGCAAATAGTATTCATCCCAAACGCCGGTACGCGTTCATTATCCGGCATAGCATTAAGATCTGTGAGCGTTTTGAAAGGTACCATCTCAGGATGCTTAACCCCGGTATCCGGGTTGACGGTGGTCATAATACAGCGCGAGCTGGGATCACACAGGGTTAGCGTGTAATCGGCATGAACCAGTTGCTTGCTTTCCTGTTCCGCAAAAGCCTCTAATCCGGATACCACAATATTAGGACGGAAGTGGCGAATATCGACGCTGTCTTTACCTTCCTTGCTCAATTGCTGGTTTAGAGAATCGAGAGATGCGGTGTTAGTCAGCAGATAAGGTGCGGCGTCAGCAAACTGGGTGTGGGTGTCCGCTCCAAAACGTTCGGGCGCCGATTGCGGGCGCACAAAATCCCCTTGCATACATACCAGTCGTAGCGGTTGTTTACTGTCGAGAACACGGGTTAACCATTCGCCCACCGCGGGGCCTTCATCCAATACCTGGCATTCATCTTTCCAGATGGTCGCCGTAATGGGATCGCTGACCGGTGGATTTAAATCCACGGTGAAGATTTCACCTTCATAACCCAGGATCAGCGCTTGCTCGGAAAAGTCGATACGGATTTTTGCCATCTGGGGCATTTGCCGTTGGGTGACAAATTTTCCGTTGGGCATAATGATCATCCAGCTTCGGTCCCAGCTCAAACCTTCCGGTGTGAGTTCGGCTTCGGTTAGCTCGATGCCGGCACAGGATTTGACGGGGTAGATAAAAAGTTGCTCAACGGTAACTTGCGTCATGATTTCACAATCCGATTATTTCTTCTGAGTTGCTTCGAAGGCGGCCAGTTGCTCAGGTGTCGCTTTTTGCTGGTATTTGTCTTTCCACTCGTCGTAGGGCATGCCGTAGACCAGTTCACGAGCCTGGTCGTAATCCACGTCAACGCCTTTTTCTTCAGCGGCAGCCATATACCATTTGCTCAGGCAGTTGCGGCAAAAGCCAGCCAGGATCATCAGGTCGATGTTCTGTACGTCTTTGCGCTCGTCCAGGTGTTTCAGTAAACGACGGAAGGCGGCTGATTCTAATTCAATTTGTGTTTGTTCGTTCATGATAAATTCTCATGCATAAGTTGAGGTTATAGAAAGAGGCTGGCATAGGTGATGACCGGTACCAAATCACCTTCTTTCACTAGCGTATCGGGTTTGACGATGGCTAAAGCATTGGCCCAGCTGGTGGAGGACAGTACCCCGGAGCTTTGGTTGCTGTGCGATTCCATAGTGCCATTGGGATGCACGCGAACACGGACATACTCCTGGCGAATACTTTTTTTGTTACGGTTAAAGTTGGCGGGCAGCTGTACCGGGTGTGGTTCGTGGCAGGGGCTGCCCTGTTGTGCGTACAAATATGGGCGCACAAATAGCAGGAAGGTCACAAAAACCGAAACCGGATTGCCGGGTAAACCAAAGAAGGGGGTGTCACCTATCTGACCGAAGGCCAAGGGTTTGCCGGGCTTTAACGCCAGCTTCCACAAATTCAGTTGGCCCAGGCTTTCGACGGCGGGTTTAACGTGATCTTCTTCGCCGACGGATACGCCGCCGGTGGTCAGCACGCAATCAGCTTGCTCGGCGGCATTTTTAAGTGCCAGCTGTGTGGCTTCGAAGGTATCTTGCACGCGGCCGAGATCAATCATCTCGGCGCCCAGTTTTTGTAGCAGGCCGGCGAGTTGATAGCGGTTGGAATTGTAAATCTGTCCTGGGCCGGCGGGCTCACCGGGTTCGGCCAGTTCATCACCGGTAGAGATAACGGCAACGCGCAAGGGACGAATGACTTCGATTTCACCAATACCGATGGAGGCCAGTAAGCCCAGGTCTTGTGCTTGCAGACGATGGCCCGCGGGCAATACTTGCGCACCTGCTGCAATATCCTGACCTTTAGCGCGGATATTGTTATTGACCTTCACTTCGTCGGGGAAGGTTATCCAATTAGTGCCATCGCGTTCTTCGATCTGACATTGTTCCTGCATAATAACGCTGTTGGCACCGGCTGGTACTTCGGCGCCAGTAAAGATGCGTGCAGCGGTGCCTGGTTGCAGGGGCTCTGGTGTGTGGCCAGCCGGTACTCGTTGGCTGACAGGTAGGCAGCGTGTGGTTGCTGAAAGGCTATCGGTATGCAGGGCATAACCGTCCATTGCACTGTTATCAGCTGGAGGCACATTGAGGCTGGAAATTTGTGGTTGAGCCAAAATGCGACCCAGGGCCTTTTGCAAGGGCAGGGTTTCGGTTTCTTGCAGGGGCCTAACACTGTTAAGGATTTGATCTAGCGCATCGGCGATGGGTTTCATGCGGGGTATCCTTAGCACTGAGTACAATATGGAAAGCTCAATTATAGCGGTTGCAATACTTCGCTGCAGCAGCCAACGTACGTCTTTACGCTGTTATCTTTAATCTCTGAGCTGTTACTATGGGTGGCTTGCTATCCATTCAACCCTGACATTTGTGATGTTTTATGTCTGATCAATCCATGGCCCAAGCTGTTGCTGATAGACCACACTTTTTTATCCAGCTTAAGCAACTGATGAATCTTGCTGGTCCACTGCTCGCTGCGCAACTTTTAAACACGGGTACCGGTGTGGTTGATACCATGATGTCGGGGCATTACTCCGCTAATGATCTGGCCGCCGTGGCGATTGGCAACAGTATTTGGTTACCACTGTTTCTGTTGATTGCCGGTTTAATGATTGCGGTAACCTCTATGGTGGCACGTTTTCACGGTGCCAATGATCGTCAGGCGATTGTTGATACTACCCAGCAGGGTATTTGGTTGGGCTTGCTGGTGTCTGCCGGTGTAGCGACCATTCTCCTCAACAGCGAAGTGTTATTAGGCTGGTTTGATGTCAGTGCCGAGGTGTTACCAATTACCGCCGGTTACCTGGCGGCTATCGCTTTTGGTATGCCAGCTGCGGCCGTGTTTAGTGGCTTGCGCAGTTACTGTGAAGGTATGGGTAAAACCCAGCCCTTTTTAATTGCCAGCCTGGCGGCTTTTTTAATCAATATTCCGCTTAACTACGGACTGATCTACGGCCGTTGGGGATTACCAGAGCTGGGTGGCGTAGGTTGCGGTTGGGCCACAGCGGCGTCTATGTGGTTGCAGGTGATTTTGTTGTTACTGTTTACCCGTTCCGAAGAGAAATTTCACGGCACGGCATTGTTGCGATCCTGGAGTCGGCCCAAACTGGAACAAATGCGGAATGTTGCGCGACTGGGCGTTCCTATTTCGCTCGGTGTGTTTGCCGAGGTGTCTATTTTTTCTGCGGTTGCCTTACTATTGGCGCCACTCGGGGCCAATATAGTTGCCGGGCATCAAATTGCACTGAACGTTTCCCATCTAATCTTTATGTTGCCATTGAGTTTGTCCCAGGCAATTACTGTGCGGGTGGGGTATTTTCTAGGGCGCGAGATGCAGGAGGTTGCCAACTTTGTGGTGCGTACCGGGCTGTTAACGGGTATGGCCTTGTCATTGATGACCATGACGCTGATATTGTTAGGCCGTGAAACCATTGTGCAGCTCTATACTACCGACCCTTCCGTTATTGCGTTGGCTGTACCGCTGTTTTTGTGGATGGCGTTATATCAATTCCCGGATCAGCTGCAAATAATGGCCAATGCCTCGCTGCGAGCTTATCAGGATACCCGTATCCCTTTGCGGATTATTTTGTTTTCCTATTGGGGCGTGTGTTTACCGCTGGGTTTTGTATTGGCGCGAACCGATTGGTTGATTGAGCCAATGGCCGCTAAAGGTTTTTGGATTGGTTTACTGGTGGGGCTGACTTTAACGGCGTTGTTATTGCTAAGCCGTTTGTATGCCATTGCGCGCCAGCCTCTGGCGCGCAGCGCGATTTAAAATTGATCGCGCATGGCTTGATTGGCAATTAAGCCTGCAGGCGCTCTTCAACAAAATCCAAGCGGTCCTGACCAAAGAACATCTCATCGCCGATAAACATGGTCGGAGCACCAAAGGCGCCGCGTTTGACCGCCGCATCGGTATTGGCAATCAATTGGTCTTTTACGGCTTTGTCCTGGGTTAGGGCAATCAATGCATCCGCATCAATGTCAGCCTGGTTGATACGCTGCTGAATAATGTCCGGATCGCCCATATTGAGTTCTTCTACCCACATGGCGTCATACATGGCATCACAGTAGTTTTCAAAACAGCCCATTTGTTGGGCCGCAATGGCACCGCGCATCAGTGGCAGGGTGTTTATGGGGAAGTTGGGATTCATATTCATAGGCACGTTGTAGCGTTTGGCAAAACGCGGCAGATCGTGGGCCATCATATACATGCCTTTAGCGGGAATGGCCACCGGAGACATATTATCGGTGGCTTTAAACAGGCCGCCGAGCAGTACCGGTTGGTAGTTCACGGTCAGGTCGTACTGTTCTTCGAGTTGTTTGATACGTTTATAGGCCAGGTAGGCGGTGGGGCTACCGAAGTCAAAGTAGAAGTCGAGGGTGGTGCTCATGTGGGTTTCCTTCTTCTCTTAAATAGTTATCGCAAAGTGTTAATGGAGAAAATGCGGTGCTTACCACTTTTCCACCCAGGGACGCGCATCCAACTCAAAGGTCCAGCTATCGCGCGGTTGCTGGTGCAACATCACATAGTTTTTGGCCAGATGATCCGGGTTAACAATGCCATCGGGACCGGCGGCTTCAACCGCATCACCAAAGTTGTCATTGATCCAGGCGGTATCCACCATCGCATCAATCACCACGTGGCCGACATGAATATTTTTCGGGCCCAGCTCGCGAGCCATACTTTGTGCCAAGGCGCGCAGACCATGTTTGGCACTGGCAAAGGCGGCAAATACGGAGCCACCACGGATACTGGCGGTAGCGCCGGTAAACAGGATAGTGCCGTGGCCTTGCTCGACCATATATTTGGCGGCTTCGCGGCCGTTAAGGAAACCGGCAAAGCAGGCCATCTCCCAAATTTTGCGGAACTTGCGGCTACTGGTATCCAGAATGCTCATGGGTACATTGGCGCCGATATTAAAGACCACTGCGCCTAGAGGGCCGATATCGGTGGTGATGGTGCGAAACAGCTCCACCACCTGATCTTCATCGCGGGCATCGCTGGTAAAGGCATGGGCTTCTTGTCCCTGTGCTTTGAGTTCATCCACCAAGGGGGCGAGCTTGCTGGCATCGCGACGGGTCATACAGACGGTCATGCCAGTGGCGGCAAACTGCTTGGCTATGGCTGAGCCTATGGCATCGCCAGCGCCTAGCACCAGGGCCACGGGGTTGCGGGTGTCAGAGCGGGTATCGGTTGTCATGGGGCTCTCTCTGTATTTCTCTCTATATGCATAGATAGGCCAATTGTTGGTTCTATATTGGAACTGTGTCTATCATAGGATTCTAAAACAGAACTTACAAGCCTATAATGTGATCAATTATTGAGAATAGTGGATAGAGTGATATGCGCTGGAGTGAAATTGATTCCCAAGTCTGCAGTGTGGCCCGCGCCCTATCGGTGGTGGGGGATAACTGGACGCTGTTGATTTTGCGTGACTGTTTTTTGGGCGTCAGTCGTTTTGATCAGTTTCAGAAAAGTCTGGGGGTGACTCGCCATCGCCTGGCTGATCGGCTAAGCAAGCTGGTTGAGTCCGGAGTGCTGGAAAAAAAGCCATACCAGGAGCGCCCGCTACGCTATGAATACAAGCTGACCGAGATGGGCAAAGCGTTGTATCCCGTGATGGTGGGCTTGGCGCAGTGGGGGGATGATTGGCTGGCCGATAAGGATGGTGCCCCCATCGTCTATAAACACAAGGGCTGTGGTAAGATTACCCGCTTGCAGTTGGTGTGTTCCGACTGTGGTGAGCCGGTAACCGCCCGCAGCATCAGTCCGTTGTTGGGGCCGGGTGTTAAGCGCAAGCTTAAGCGTGGTGAAAGCCTGGAAGGTGATATGGATCAGGCACCCGTTTTAAATAGATAAGCGCATAAAGAATAAAGACGATATTGAATTTGGATTAACCGAGTGACTCAGGCCAATACCTCCTACTTTCAGCGCTGTCAGCAGTGGCTGGCACAGACCAACGACATTCCTGCCCAGACGTTAGTGGAAACCATTGCCAAGTTCACCCAGCAGCTGGAAAGCCTTGATGAAACCCAGCAGGCGTTGGCGGATGATTTAATGGCGACTTTGGATATTTTGAATGATGCTCTGATGAGCCTGGAAGAGCAGGGCCAGCCCGTTCAGGTAAATGAAGCTCAGGTCAATGCACCTCAGGCAGCTTCTCAGCCTGAGGCGGTGCTTGAATCTCCGACAGTGAATTTTGATTCCAGTTCTTTGCAATTCTACGACAATGCAGAGGTTCAAACATTGTCACAGCAAGAGCGTCAGCACCGTCTACAAGCCCTGCTGGCTGAGACTGGTATTAGCCGAGGCATGCCCCCCAAGCCAGATTAACCGCAGGGTGACGTTAGTGTTTGCCCGACGTCAGTAAACCAACGAAATTACAGGGTTTGGTACGGCTATCTAGCTGCGGTTGAATAATCTCTTCCCAACCGGTTTTACAGGCATTGTTGGAGCCGGGTAAACAGAAAATCACAGTGTTGTTGGCAAGCCCTCCGATAGCGCGCGATTGTATGGTTGAGCTGCCAATTTGCTGCAGCGAGACCTGACGAAACATTTCACCAAAGCCATCAATGGTTTTATCAAACAGAGGCGCTACGGCTTCCGGGGTGGAGTCGCGACCGTGGAAGCCGGTACCGCCGGTAATCACAATGGCGTGTACGGCGTCATCGGCAATCCAGGGGGAAATAGCGGCGCGGATCTGATAGATATCGTCGATCACAATGGTTTTGTCGGCCAGCTTGTGACCCGCCTCTTGCAGGGCGCTAACCAGCAGGTTGCCAGAGGTATCAGTGTCTTCTGTGCGGGTATCGGAAACTGTCAGGACAGCAATATTTAAAGGGGTTAATTCGTTACTCATAATTCTATCAGTTGTTAATTTTGTAAGGGCAGATCGCAGTAGCCGAGAATAAAATCGGCAATCGCTGGAATATCATTTAACGGTAGCAACGGGCCGCTACAGCCATAGTCTGCTGGTTCGACTTGTTCATCACTGGCAATAGCAACTATGGGTTGTGCATCCTCCGGCAGACGCTCGGTATTGTTCTGCGGTCGTACTACCTGGATCTTGGGTTGGTCACCCATTTTAAAGCCTTCGACAATAACCAGGTCTACCGGCTCTAAATGTTGTAATAGCTCGTCGAGTTCCGGTTCCTGATCGTTACGCAATTCATGCATCAGGGCCCAGCGATTACTGGATGCCAGCAACACCTGTTGGGCGCCAGCTTCGCGATGTTTAAAACTGTCGGTACCGGGCTTGTCGATATCAAAATTGCAGTGGGCGTGTTTGATGGTGGAGACTTTCAGGCCGCGTCCGCTTAAGTGGTTAACCAGGTCTGCAACCAGGGTGGTTTTGCCGCTGTTTTTCCAGCCGGTAATGCCAAAGACTTTCACGATAAATCCTTTGTTAACCGGCGTTCGTTAACCGCCAGTGGTATTCATAAATCTAACAATCTGCTCGGCATCATCTTCATAAAAATGATGCTTCTCCGGTTTGTTTGCCATGGCATTTACAATCGCCTGCTTGAGGATTTCGATATCACCGGGATTGCGTCGAATAATGTCTTTTAAATCGACTGAGTTTTCATTACCCAGACAAAGTAACAGACGGCCTTCTGCGGTGACGCGTACACGGTTACAGCTAGCGCAGAAATTCTCACTGTGCGGGGAAATAAAACCAATACGAGATTGATAACCAGGCACTTGCCAATAGCGTGATGGGCCACCGGTTTTTACTGCTGATTCCTGCAGGGGATGCTCTCGATTGATCACCGCGCGTATCTCGGCGCTGGAACAAAACTCTTCTTCGCGACCGTGCTCAACAACCGCACCCAAAGGCATCTCTTCGATAAAGCTGATATCCAGGCCTTCTGACAACACGAAGTTAACCAGAGCGGGTACTTGATCCAGATTGCGGTTTTTCAGAATTACGGCATTGAGTTTGATACGTTCAAAGCCGGCACGTTTAGCCGCCTGAATACCGTCTAGTACTTTTTCCAACTTGCCAAAGCGGGTTAGCTCGGTGAATTGCTCACTATCGAGGGTATCCAGGCTGATGTTCAATCGCTTAACGCCAGCCAGTTTCAAACTGGTGGCCAACTCGGTGAGCTTGGAGCCGTTAGTGGTCAGGGTCAGTTCTTCCAATCCCTGCAGTTGGCCTACCTGGTTAAACAGATGGGTAATGTTATTGCGGATCAGGGGCTCGCCACCGGTAATGCGGATCTTCTTGATGCCCAGCTCAACAAAGGCGCGACAGATCTGCTCGGATTCTTCCAGGCTCAGTACCTGGGCGCGCGGCAGGAAGGTCATATCCTCGGCCATGCAGTAGACACAGCGGAAATCACAGCGATCGGTCACCGATAGCCTTAAGTAATTGATTTCTCTGCCAAAAGTGTCTTTAAGCATGGCTCTATATACCTCTAATAAGGCCTAGGATTATACACAAAACGGCCCGTATCCGCCCATAGTCTCACTGGTAATAGTAACAAGTTGTCGTCAATTGTCAGTGGCTGGCGTCGCCTGTCACTGTTATGACAAGTCGCTTTACCGATACTGACAGAAATCGTGGCGCTAGACCGCGGCAGCCTGACAAGAAGAGAGTAGTCATGACGTTTGTAGTAACCGACAACTGTATCCAATGTAAGTACACCGACTGCGTTAGCGTGTGTCCGGTGGACTGTTTTCACGAAGGCCCCAACTTTTTGGTGATTGACCCGGAAGAGTGCATCGACTGTGCACTCTGCGAACCCGAGTGTCCGGCTGATGCCATCAGTAGTGAAGAGGAGCTTCCAGAGGATCAGGCTCACTTCCTTGAGCTCAACGCTGAACTGTCGAAAAACTGGCCGGTGATCGCCGAGCAAAAAGATCCCCTGTCGGAAGCGGCTGAGTGGGACGGTGTAGGCAATAAACTTCAACATCTGCAGCGCTAAAAGGGAGGTTAACGATGACTGACACCATGGTAGTCGAAGTGGGTTATGCATTACCAAACCATCAGTACTTACAGGCGGTCAAGGTAGCGCAAGGTGCAACGGCAACGATAGCTATTGAGCAGTCTGGCGTGTTGAAGGAATACCCTGAAATAGACCTTACAAAAAATAAGGTTGGCGTTTTTGGCAAGGCAGTTAAGCGCGATCAGTATGTGTTACAGCCGGGAGATCGCGTAGAGATTTATCGCCCATTAAAGAAAAGCACCAAATAGTGATTTGAAGAAAAGACAAGTAAAGCGAGGAAGGTGAGCTATGAGTGAGTGGAAACCGTCAGCCTGTATTTTATGTGAATTAATTTGTGGCATTGAAGTTCAGAAGGGTGAAGGCAATATTATTACCAAAGTCAAAGGTGATAAAAATCACCCGGGCTCCCAAGGTTATATTTGTAATAAAGCCGGACGATTGAGCCATTATCAAAATGGCACCGACCGTATTCTTGAACCCTTGCGTCGTAAAGCCGATGGCAGTTTTGAAACCATCAGTTGGGATACCGCGATCAGTGAAATTGCTGAAAAAATGCAAGGTGTTAAAGATCAATACGGTGGCGATAAAATACTGTATTTAAGTGGTGGTCAGGGTAACCATATTTCTGGCCCCTATGCTGCCAGCTTCCGTTCCACCTTGGGTTCTATTTATAAATCCAACCCCATTGCCCAAGAAAAAACCGGCGAAATGTGGGTCGCTAATCAAATGTTCAATTCCACCGGCGGTGTCCAGCGCGGTGATTGTGAAAATGCCGACGTTGCGATTTACCTGGGCAAAAACCCTTACCATACCCACGGTTTTCATCAGTGCCGGAAAAAACTGCAAAAGCTTAAGAAAGATGAAAATCACAAGATAGTCGTGGTCGATCCGCGCCGTACAGAATCTGCCGATATAGCGGATATGCACCTGGCGGTTAAAAACGGTACCGATGCCTGGATGATGGCAGCACTGGTGGCCATTGTGATTCAGGAAGACTGGGTTGATCATGCTTGGATGAAAAAGCACACCATTGGCTTTGAAGAGGTCTATCCGTTCTTCTTTAATATTCCAGTAGCGGAATACTGTAAGCAGTGTGGTATCGAAGAGGATCAGTTGCGTGAACTGGCGCGCTGGATTCATGAAGCCGAAAGTGTTGCGGTATGGGAAGACTTGGGTGTGCAGATGAACCGCAACTCAACCCTGATCAGCTACCTGCAGCGTTTACTCCTAACGATTACCGGTAACTTTGGCAAGAAAGGCGCGCAGTTTATTGCCTTGCCACTGGTTAATATTGTTAGTCCGAACTATAGAGATGATCGACGTACACCCGTGACTAACTCGCGTATTATCGGTGGTCTGATTCCGTGTAATGTCGTGAGTGAGGAGATTTTAGCCGATCACCCGGATCGTATGCGTGCGGTGTGGATTAATGGTTCCAATGCGGTGCACTCTTATGCGGGTTCTAAGAATATGGCAGAGGCCTTGCGGGCAACCGATATTACTGTTGTTGTGGATATCGCCATGACGGAAACAGCGATGGAGGCGGACTATGTTTTACCTGCACCGACGCAATATGAAAAAGCTGAAATGTCCATGTTCCAGTTTGAGTTTCCGCACAATGTTGCTCAGCTGCGTCATCCGGTCTTTGATGCCCCGGAAACCGTGCTACACGAAGCGGAAATCTATGCGCGTCTATGTGAAGCTCTGGGCGCAATTCCGCAAGAAATTATTGTTGATCTGAATCAGGCACTGGCTAAAGGTGAGCAGGCATTCGGTGACGCTTTCTTTAAGGTTGTTTCGGAAAATCCAGGGCTGGTCAAAATGGTTCCTGTCATCCTTTATCGCACCTTGGGGCAGGTTTTGCCTGAAGGCTTGGCGGCAGGGGCGGGTTATATGCCGTTCTGCATTGAGCTGGCGATGAAGAATCCTGAAGCTGTTAAAGCCGCAGGTCACAAAGGTGAAGGCATTGAGCTGGGCATGAATCTGTTTAGAGCTCTGATTGATTCACCTTCCGGTGTGATGTTGACCCATGAGGAGTGGGATGCGAGTTTCAAACGACTGGGGCATCCTGATCAGAAAATACATCTGCATTTGCCGGAGATGATTCCTGAGTTGGAATCTTTGGCCGAAGGCTTTAAGCCGTTGACTAGCCCGGATTATCCTTTCGTGTTGTCCTGTGGTGAGCGTCGTGATTATACTGCCAACGGTATCTATCGCGATCCGGCCTGGCGTAAAGTGGATTACGACTGTGCCCTGCGCATGAGTCCCTCCGATGCTGAAACCCTGGGTCTTGAATCAGGTCAGCTGGTACGTATTTCTACCCGTCAAGGTGAAGCGCAGACGGTGGTGGAAGTGAATGACCGTATGCGGCCAGGACATATCTCTCTGCCTAATGGTGGTGGTTTACAGAATAACCTCAATACCGAAAAGGCCGTTCAGAAGATTGGTGCTGCCACCAATGATCTAACCTCTGTGGATAACCGAGATTTCTTTGCCGGAACGCCCTGGCACAAGTATGTGCCTGCCAATGTTGAGTTAATCTCTGCTTAAGCGATATATGAATATCCGCGCTTGGCCGCAAAGTGAAAGCTTTGCGGCTTTTTTGGTTTAGAGGTTGATTATTGGATGGCAGGGTTACGGCTGTAATCTTTTGGGGTTACCCCAAACCAGCCTTTAAACGCCCGATGGAAGGCGCTAACTTCTGAATAACCTAAATCCGCTGCGATTTTTTCGATGGTATTTTCGCCTTTAATAATTTGCAGCAGTGAGCGCTCTTTAATGATTTCTTCTTTCAGTTGCCTGAACGTGGTTTGTTCTTCCGTTAACTGACGTTGCAGACTGCGTTTATTGATCTCCAGCGCTTCTGCTACATCATCAACGGTAGCTTTAAGGTAACCCTTATCCACAATGAGGGATTTAATTTCGTCAACCAAATGGTTGCTGGCGTTGCGCTTTAACAATAGCTCGTCGATGTAGGCTTTATTTAATTGGTAAAAATGTTTATCAGAACCAGGTAGTTCGTCATCGGCGTTTTCTGCACTGAACCATATGCCGTAGGGAGGGGCAGAAGCCGGCTCAATAGGTGCGCGAAATTTCTGTGACAGTAAATCGATCTCCAGATCATCGGGAAGGCGCAATTTCAACAGCATACGCCGATCGGTACCCATAAAACGGCCCATCGATAGCATACTGGTGACAAGGGATACGATTTGTTGAGAAGACTCCCGGATCGGGCTGTAGCGAGGGCTAAAGCGAAACACGATGGCCCCGTCTTCATCATTAATGACTTGCAGTTTAATGCTTTCACTAATCAGGTCATGACAGTTAGCCAGATTATGTAGTGAGATACGCATAGTTGGGCTGTGCATCAAGACAGGTGCTAGCGGCCCCAGACCCTTCAAATTCAGATTGACGCCAATTTTATAGCCCAGCAGAGGATCTTGTGTGATGGCTTCGGCCTTATGCCAAATCTGTCGCAGCAGATTGATATCCACCCGCTGGCCTTCGCGAATCTGAGCGATGGAAAGATCGGGCAGTTCGGCCTCTATACGAGCCATATCGACGCCCAGACGCTGCAGGCCGGTAATAAAACCGTTGATATAGGTGTTAGATATAAATTGGTGATTCATTTTGGTTGTTGGTTCCAAAATAGAACTCTATTGTGCATCCTTCAGGTGCTATTCGTCAAATAGCTGTTTGTTAAATTCAGGGGCTATTCTTTCTGTAGGTCATAATCTATATAGTAGCGCTTCCCGATGATGTGTCCGTTAATGTAGCAGAGGTAGAAATGACCCAAGCCCAACTTGTTGCCGCCACCAAAGTAGAAGACCAGCAAGGGCAGCTAAACGAGGTGTTACACCTTGAAGCCCGCCTGGAGGCGTTGGGTATTCATCCTGCTCACCTGGTAATAGAACCACTGGCCGCTGATTGGGATGCCCCGGAGCGGGAGGGTTTTTACCGCAGTGGCTGTGGTCCACTGGAGGCGCTGGGTGAAGCCAAGCGCTTAATCGAAGAGGGGGCTAAGGCGGTGGTTATCAGTGGTGAAGATCACTTAAAAACCGGTTATGAACGCGAAGAGCGTCTGGCGAAAATGGCCGTCTACGGTGAAGACTACCCGTTAACGCAAGCCTATACCGAACTGGCCAAAGCTTTTAGCGAGCGCCACCAGATATCCGCAGAGCAATTTAAAACCTTGTCTGCAGCTCTGTTTGAAAATCATCGGCTCAGTTATCGCAATGCTTTAGCAGATGACTTTCATGATGAGCTGTTACCTGAAGCCCGTTGGCATAAACCCATCACAGAACTGTTTCGTGGAATCGATTGTGCGAATCCGCTGGTGGATTTTTCAGGCCGTGTATTGGTGTGTGATTCCGAAACAGCAGATCAGTTAGAGATTGCCAACAACAAACGTTTGGCGATTAAAGCGGTGGGTTTGAGTCGCTTAGAGGGCGACGGTAAAGATTACCTGCAGGATATTGCCCGTTACGATCACTTGCGCGAGGCTTATCAACAAGCCTGCGAGGAATCCGCTATCGACTTCGCCGGTAGCTTCCGCGAAGGCAAAGCCCTGATGGAGGCTTATACCTGCTACCCGGTTGTACCTATGGCGTTTTTAATAGTCAGTGGCTTGGTGGATTTGTTAGATGATATGCCTGAATTTTTATCTCAGCACAGTATCACCGTAACCGGTGGCATGAACTTGGCCAAAGGTGCATGGAATAACCCAGCGCTTAATGCCCTGATTGTGATGTATGAGCGTTTATTGGCAGGTGAGGAAACGATTGGTCTGGTGCACGGCAATGGTGGTTTGGGTTACCGCCAGGGGGTTGCGATTGTTGCCAAGGCCTAGGGTTGGTTTAATCAATAGACCTCAATACGGTCACTGGGTTTAAGCTGGTAAGTGTCCGGGCTGCTCACTTTTTTGCCAAACAATTCTATCGTGTGTTCTTGTAGCAGAGTTTCGGTGCCTTCACCAAGGATGCCAGACTGTAAAATGGCATCTTTCATAGTGCTGCCCTTGGTGACAAAGACCTGAATCAGTTTTTGCTGGTTGTGCAGGGAATAGAATACTTCAACGGCGATATACGTCATTTTTATACCCTCTAAATCAGTGTGGATTTATTATCGGGCTATTACGTACCGCAATCATTGATAACTGGTGCCAATGATTGATAGTTGATGACGTTGCTTAGGAGTAGATAGAGTGGGGTCACCCCCCTGGCTAGATACTTTATTTTGAGTATGTGCAGCTGGCACAGGCGGGGTCTGACCCTGCGGGTCAGACCCCATTTAGAAATCAATTACCAACTTGCGGCGCTACCGTACGCGGTACCCACTCCCACCACTCATGCTCACCTTCCGGCGTATCCTTGGTGGTCTGATAAATATCCCAAGTCACCAAATAATCCGGGTTCTCAATATCAACACCCGTTTCAGGACTTTTGTAATGACCCTTGGGTGCATTAAACCAGCAGGTTAATGTCGGCGGCAGAATAAAAACCGCAGGTTTGCCGTCTTCGGTTTTTTGCCCCTGCAGCTCAACGGAGATGCCGTTGTCAGAATCGGTGGTAATCACCTTGCCAGCGAGCTGGGATTGTTTGAGGAGTTGATCGTCTTTGCTGAAGTAGCTCAGGCCAATGACGCAGGTTTTATCGAGAAGATCAGGGAGATTCATATTCCAAGCTCGGGGTTTGACCCTGCGGGTCAGCCCCCATATCTATATCACAGTAATTCAGCAAGGATACGCTTAATGCGCATCCATCACCACACCCACCTGCGGCATATGCGCCAGGCCAATATCACGCGCGTGTTCTTCAAAGCCTTTGTTCTTCCAGAAGAAGGCACCCGGCATAGTGGTAGGAATTACCAGAATATAGAACAGTGCACGGCCAACGGCACTGGCAAATACTTGTGCAAAACCAACCAGCAACCAGGCAAACAACGCCCAAGGGCCAGTCAGTTCGAAGGCCAGCAGGGCAATAGCGGCTACCAGGTTTAGACCCACAATGGCGTTACGCAGCAAGTAGGTTTTACCGAAGGTGGTACGCTGCACATAGTGAGAAGCAGCTCCTTCGTGCTCGGCACCATCCATATCCTTGTGGTGCCAGATCAGGCCGATACCTTCCAGCGCAATACCGGCAACCAGTACCAGGCCACAACCTTGCAGTACGGCAGCGTAATCAGCACCAGTAATCGCTTGCGTAGCAACTACAGCAACGCCAGTCAGCAGGGCGCCCAGAGCAATGGCACTACCGGTAAAGCCGGTGTAAACCTGTGGGTGGTTCCAGAAAGGACGCGCCGGGATGCGGTAGCTGCGGCCCATGTAGTAGAGGCCAAAGGCGATAAAGGCCAGGCACACATAACCAATCACATCACCAATACTTTCTGCAGTATCGACTGCTATCAGATCAGTAACGCTTCCACCCAATACGGCGGTGTAAAGGTTTTGGAAAATCTCGTTGCCGGGCAGTGAGAACAACAAATGGAAACCTAAAGTCGCCATAAAGCCAGCCACACCCAAAATCTCACGGGACATGGGTGAATGACGCAGGTTATTAAAACCACGATAGAAGCGGTGCGGTTTGCCCAAGTGCGTGGCAGACATCACATTACCGATACCACCAATCACCAAACAGGCCAGCATAATCGGCGCATAAACGGCGCTGTTGTGGATATCTTGCAGGAAGCTAACGCCCAGCTTGTCACCCAGGAACAACAGTACAAAAGCGCCCATAACCGCTTGTACACTTAAGGTGAAAATCACCAGCGGATTTTCACGGGAGCTTAAGCGGGCAAAGTTCCAATGTTTTTCTTTCCCCACTTTCTGGTCGATAACAGGTTTGTAGTTACCTTTCTCGTCCTTATGATATTTCACCGGTTGAGAATCGGTACGAGTCATCTCGATTGGCATGGTTTTGGTTTGCTGGAAACGCACATTCGGGTGGGTAATTTCTGGCGTTGGGAAACCCGGAATCGAGGTCTTGGCTTGCTCGCGGTTTTCCGGAATATTCTCAATCACACCAAAGTCCAGTGCATTACCCACACAGGCAGATACACAGGCAGGCTTCAAGCCGGTTTCCAAGCGGTCAACACACATATTACATTTTGAAACCTGACCTTTGATAGGATCAAGTTGCGGTGCATTGTATGGACATACCCAAGTACAGTAGCCACAACCGAAACAGGTTTCTGGATCTTGCAGTACTGCACCGTATTCAACGTGTTTGGTGTAGGCACGGGTTGGGCAGCCTTTCAAGCACACCGGGTTATCACAGTGGTTACAGGCCATGGAAATATTCATGCGCTTGTAATCCGGGTAGCTGCCGCCTTCTACATAACCTACGGAGCGGAACGCTAGGTGAGCCGGGTTTTCGTTCTTCTCGGAACAAGCCGCTTCACAGGCGTGACAACCAATACAGTTATCGGCCGTAAAGAAGAAACCGTGCTGCTTGTTACGGTTGGGGTTAACACCCACGTCCGGGTTTTCGTTGATGTACATGGGGCGTTCGGCGGGAAGGCCAGTTAAATCCACCAAATCAATTTTCTGGCCGTAGCGGTTTTCGTCGTCGACTTTTTTATCGCTCAAAAACGCGTAGGGTTGCTCATCGGTACGCAGTTCCCAGTGGCTGGCTGTGGCGGCCACTTCGGGTTTTACCACGGGGGTCATATCCCGTGGGTCGAATACTTCTACGATGTCGAGATTACTTGGGGTTACGTCATCTTTCATTGTTCTTTACCTCGTACCTGCTTCAGGCCGGAAGTTTAAATTCTCTGCTGTCTCGTTCTTGTCATTCCTGCGAAGGCAGGAATCCAGCGTCTTCGGGTTTTTAGGGCCACTGGATCCCTGCCTGCGCAGGGATGACTCTTTGGCTATTGTGCTAATCGATTAGAATGTGCGGCGTTCCGCATTAATTCTTGCCGCTTCTGCCTGATCAATTTTTTCAATCCGAGCAGAACACTGTTTAAACGCCGGTTGACGCGAATACGGATCCAGCAGGCCCAGCGTCAAACGGTTCACACAGTCATGGAAGTGGAACGGAATAAATACCGCGTTACGAGCAACACGTTGCGTCAGCTGAACCATCACCACCGCATCTCCACGACGTGAAGTCAAACGCACATATTCCTGGTGCTTAATGCCCAGTTCTTCAGCGGCATCCGGGTTCATTTCCATATAAGGCGTTGGGCTGAACTTGTTACAGTTGCCGATCTTGCCGGTACGGGTACGGGTGTGGAAGTGCTCAACAACGCGACCGGAGTTCAACCAGAACGGGTATTCATCACACGGTTGTTCGTTGTTATTAACGAAGTCCACCAGGATCAGGTTGGCTTTGCCGTTTGGCGTTGGGAAAATCGCATCGCTATACAGACGCGGATCACCTTTCAGGTCGTGCTGACCTTTTAGCTTACTGCCGTTGGTGCTATTACCTTCAGCGTCAACTTCACGGTAAGGCCATTGAATGCCACGAGCGGCTTCAATCTTGTCGTAGCTCATACCGGAAATATCCAGGTTACGCTGCTGGCCGTAGTTACCTGGCAGCTTCGACAACTCCTTCATTTCCTCGAAGGCTCCTTCCGGGGTTTCCGGGAAGTGAATGTCGTTGCGCTCGGTAAAGCGTTTGGCCATTTCCTTAAAGATCCAGAAGTCTGGTTTGGAATCGGCGTAAGCAGGCATAGCGTTACGAATCAGGTTAACGCGACGCTCGGTGTTAGTGTGGCAACCTTCTTTCTCGGCCCAAACAGAAGCCGGGAAGTACACGTGGGAGTATTGGTTGGTTTCCACATCTTCGTAGCAATCCTGTACCACCAGGAACTCCAGCTTTTCCATCGCCTTGCGAATACGCGGCGTGTTGGGCATGGATGTCATGGGGTTGGTGGCAACCAACCACAGGCCTTTAATTTCACCGGTTTCAATGGCTGGGAAAATATCGGTTTGGCACAGGCCGCGTTGTTTCGGGAAAAACTCGGGATCAATTTTCCAGAAGTCGGCAATGGTGTCACGATCGTTTTCGTTTTCCAGTGCGCGGTAACCCGGCAGACCGGAACAGGAAGACCACTCGCGGGTACCCATGGCGTTACACTGACCGGTAATGGACAGGCTGGTACCACCGGGTTTACCGATATTGCCGGTACACAGGTTGAGGTTATTGATGTTAGCTACACCGTCGGAGCCGTGGGTGGACTGGTTAATACCCATGGTCCAGATGCTCATGGCGGTGCCGGCTTTGGCATACAGGCGTGCAACGGTACGAATGCGGTCTTCATCAATACCACATTCTTTTTGGGCGTGTTCCGGTGCCCACTTGTCCTGAGTTACCAGTGCTTCCAGTTCTTCCAGATTGTTACAGTGGGCTTCCAGATAGGCGCGATCTTCCAGGCCTTCTTTAAACATCACATGCAGCATGGAGTTAATCAGGACGCAGTCAGTACCTGGGGTAATCGGCAGGTGAATATCGGCGAACTGCGCCAACATGGTTACGCGTGGGTCTACCACGATCAGCGGGAAATTACGCTTCTCTTTGGCTTCTTTTAAACGCCAGTAAATAATCGGGTGCTGTTCTGGCAGGTTGGAGCCGAAGGCCATCAGGCAGTCGGTGTGTTCAAAGTCACCGTAACAGCCAGGAGCACCGTCGGCACCAAAGGAGCGTTTGTAACCGGATACTGCAGAGGCCATACACAGGGTGGTATTGCCGTCGTAGTTGTTGGTGCCAATCTGGCCGCGAACCAGTTTACCCAGAGTGTAGAATTCTTCGGTTAACAGCTGGCCTGTGGATACCACGGCGAAGCTGTCGCGACCGTACTTGTCCTGGATCTCTTTGATCTTGGTGGCGGTGGTGTCCATGGCGGTATCCCAATCGGTGGGCTTAAACTCTTCATGGAACTTGTCGCGCATTAAGGGTTGAGTGCCGCGTCCTGGGGATTCAAATAGCTCATGCTCCAGCAAGCCTTTAATGCACAGCTTACCGCGGTTTACATCGGCGCCGGCGTGGCCACGGCTGGTCACCAGCTTGCCTGTATCATCCAAACCGATCTCAATTGAGCAACCGGTAGAGCAGTAGTTACAAGTGGTGTACTTCCACTCCGCTACCTTCTTTTCCGGTATCACAATCGGTTTACGTTTTCTGCGGCCAAATAACATAGCGCTACTTCCCGTAATTTTAAAAAGTCTGTTTCAGGGCAAAAGTGGTACTTGCCCCATTACTAAATTGGTATGTCTTTATATGCCTGCAATAAGTGAACCAACTTTATTTTTAAATAATTGACTAGGCATCAAATATGGTTTGCACTGTTTTGGTGCTACATAAATCCCTTATAAATCAATAAGATAGGTTGTTATTGATAGTGGTTATCAACCGCATTTGCAGTTGGTTGAAAATGTGTTTGGGTGGGGTAGAGCTAAGCGCACTATTTTGTGTTCCGTTATGGTGCAAAAAGGCTTTGTTTTGGTGCGGTTATGGTGCTGAAAGGGTGTTCAAGGTGGTGCATTGTTCGAGTGCACTTTTTATAACCCTTTGAAAAATAAGGAAAAATAAAAAGTTTTTCAGTTTGGCATCGTATTTGCTGTATCCAAGGTGTGATTCAAAGACAGATGGCGCAACGAGGTGCTTTATGGCTGTAACTCCTTTGGTAAAACCTGCGGATGCTCGCAAGGCTAAGTTAGTAGAAGAAGGGGTTATTCAGGCCGGTAAGGTGACTCTGGTAGGCGCGGGTCCTGGTGACCCGGATCTGTTAACGGTAAAAGCGCTGCGCACCATTCAAGAAGCTGATTTGATTTTATTTGATCGCCTGGTGAGTGACGAGATCTGTGCCTTGTTTCCTGCAACAACCCCGGCCTTGTATGTCGGTAAAGCGAAAGACAATCACAGTGTGCCGCAGAACGAGTTAAACCAGTTGTTGGTAGCCAAGGCCAAGCAGGGTTTTAACGTTTGCCGTTTAAAGGGTGGTGACTCCTTTGTGTTTGGTCGCGGTGGTGAAGAAATGCTGTCGCTAAAACAGGAAGGTATTGAGGTAGAAGTGGTGCCGGGTATTACTGCCGGTGCAGGCGCAACTACTTATGCTGGCATCCCTTTGACTCACCGTGGCTTAGCGCAGGGTTGCAGCTTTATTACCGCCCACGGCGAAAAAGAATTACATATTGATTGGATCAGTTTGGTCGGCACAAAACAGACCTTGGTGTTTTATATGGGCCTGAGCAAAGCCGAAATGATCCGCAAGGAATTGATGGCCGCAGGCATGCAAGCCGATATGCCGGTGGCACTGATCGAGAATGGTTGCTGTAAAGAACAGCGCGTTGTTCTCGGTGAATTAAGCGAGCTGGATGAATTAGTGGTTCGCGAGCAGGTGAAATCCCCGGCCCTAATTGTTGTGGGTAAAGTGGTTTCCCTGTCTGAGCAACTGGATTGGTTTACTGGTTTGGCTCAAAAAGAACTTTCAACCGCAGAGACGTCGGTTATGGCGTAAGCCCAGCCGATTAGATAGACAAATTTATTAAAAAATTATCAGCCTGATATTGAGGAATTGGTTATGAGTAAACAGCGCATCGTTGTTGTTGGTAACGGTATGGTGGGGCACAAGTTTATTGACTCCATGCTGGAAGTACCGAACGCTGAGGAATATGAGGTAATTACCTTTTCCGAAGAGCCGCGTCTGGCCTACGACCGTGTTTACCTGAGCAGCTACTTCAGCGGCGCGACTGCTGATGACCTGATGCTGACCAGCGAAGACTACTACAACGAAAACGGCATCAAGTACGTGCTGAACGATAAGGTTGTAGAGATCAACAAAGCAGAAAAATTTGTTGTGACTGCTTCCGGTCGAAAAGAGTCTTACGACAAGCTGGTACTGGCAACCGGTTCTTACCCGTTTGTTCCGCCAATTCCCGGTAACGACCAGGAGCACTGCCTGGTTTACCGTACCATTGAAGATCTGGAAGCCATCAGCGCTTCTGCCAAAGAAAGTAAAGTCGGTGTTGTTGTTGGTGGTGGCCTGCTGGGGCTGGAAGCCGCAAGCGCACTGAAAAATGCCGGCCTGGAAGCGCACGTTGTTGAATTTGCGCCACGCCTGATGGCGGTACAGCTGGACGATGGTGGCGGTAAGCTGCTGCGTCGCAAAATTGAAGACCTGGGTGTTCAGGTTCACACTGAAAAAGCCACCAACGAAATTGTTGCCGGTGAAAACTGCCGCTACCGCATGAACTTTGCCGACGGTTCACACCTGGAAACAGATATGATTCTGTTCTCTGCCGGTATCCGTCCACACGATGGCCTGGCCCGTGAATTTGATCTGGAAATTGGTGAGCGTGGCGGTATCGTCATTAACAACCAGTGTCAGACCTCTGATGAAAATATTTACGCCGTGGGTGAGTGTGCACTGTGGGAAGGTCGTATCTACGGTCTGGTTGCCCCAGGTTACACCATGGCAAAAGTTGCCGCCTCTAATATCATTGGCGGTAGTGAAGAATTTACAGGTGCCGATATGAGCACCAAGCTGAAGCTGCTGGGTGTAGACGTTGCCTCTATCGGTGATGCTCACGGCCAAACCGAAGGCTGTCAGTCTTACACCTATAACGATGAAGTTGGCCAAGTTTATAAGCGTTTGATTGTTTCTGCCGATGGTAAGAAATTACTGGGTGCGGTACTGGTAGGTGATGTAGAAGCCTACGGTAACCTGCTGCAGCTGAAGCTGAACGATATGGATCTGCCGGAAAATCCGGAAGGTCTGATTCTGCCGTCTGTAGATGGTGATGCCTCTGCTGGCCTGGGTGTTGATGCTCTGCCAGAAACTGCAGTGATCTGTTCCTGTTATGACGTCACCAAAGGTGACCTGATGGCCGCCGTTCAAGAAGGTGCCACCGATATGGGCGCCATCAAGGATGCCACCAAGGCCTCAACCGGTTGTGGTGGTTGTGCTGCGCTGACCAAACAGGTTGTTGATGCTGAACTGGCTAACCTGGGTTACGAAGTTAAAAACGATATCTGTGAGCACTTTGCCTACTCGCGTAAAGAGCTGGCCGACATTGTTCGCGTTAAGAAAATCAAAACCTTCGAAGAGCTGCTGGAAAGTCACGGTACCGGTCACGGTTGTGATATCTGTAAGCCTGCCGTTGGCTCCATCCTGGCCTCTTTCTGGAATGACTACATTCTGAAAGATGAGCACATGGGCCTGCAGGACACCAACGATATCTTCCTGGGTAACATGCAGAAAGACGGTACCTACTCTATCGTTCCTCGTGTTGCCGGTGGCGAAATCACCCCAGACAAACTGATCGTTCTGGGTGAGGTGGCGAAAGAATACAATCTGTACACCAAAGTAACCGGTGGTCAGCGTATTGACCTGTTTGGTGCGCAGTTGCACGAACTGCCAGCGATCTGGAAAGTACTGGTAGATGCTGGTTTTGAAACCGGCCACGCCTACGGTAAGTCTGTTCGTACTGTGAAATCCTGTGTGGGTTCTACCTGGTGTCGTTACGGTGTTGATGATTCCGTTGGCCTGTCTATCGAAGTTGAAGATCGCTACAAAGGCTTGCGTTCACCACACAAACTGAAATTCGCGGTTTCCGGTTGTACCCGTGAATGTGCCGAAGCTCAGTGTAAAGACGTAGGTATTATCGCTACTGAAAACGGCTGGAACCTGTACGTATGTGGTAACGGTGGTATGCGTCCTCGTCACGCTGACCTGTTCGCCACGGATCTGGATAAAGAAACCCTGATCAAATACATCGACCGTTTCCTGATGTTCTACGTACGTACCGCCGATCGTCTGCAGCGTACCAGCGTATGGTTGGAAAACCTCGAAGGTGGTCTGGACTACCTGCGCGAAGTCATCATCGATGACAAGCTGGGTCTGGGCGAAGAGCTGGAAGCCGAAATGGCTGCCAACATTGGTAACTACCAGTGTGAGTGGAAAACTACTATCGAAGATCCAGAAAAACTGAAGCGTTTCTCTCACTTCATTAACTCTGAGGAGCAAGACAGCAACCTGGCATATGTTGTTGAGCGTGATCAGCGTCGCCCTGCGACCAAAGAAGAGCGCATCCAAGCTGTTGAAGTCGTTGAAGCTTAATAGGCTTACGTAAAGAGATTAGTAGAGGAATTTGAAAATGAGCAACTGGACTACTGTTTGTAAAAAAGATGATATCACCCCTGGCGCTGGCGTATGTGCTCTGCTGGACGGTGAACAAGTGGCAATCTTCCGTATTGCCAAAACCGATGCCGTGTACGCGGTATCGAATTTCGACCCTTTTGGCGAGGCCAATGTGCTTTCTCGGGGTATTACCGGTTCTATCGGTGACTCCATCGTTGTTGCTTCGCCTCTTTATAAGCAGCACTTCGACCTGGAATCAGGCGTGTGCATTGAAGATGAAGACGTAAAACTGAAAACCTACGGCGTTCGCGTAGAAGGCGACGAGATTCAGTTACAAGCGTCTTAATCTGAAAAGTTTTGGCAGTATCCTCCGTTTGTTTACGCAAGCGTCGCTGCCAGTCTCTGCTTGAGCCCCATGCTATGCGGGGCCTTTTTATTCCGAGTTGTTGTGATTCAACAATAACTCACAAGTTCTCTGTGCTTTCTATAGGGATTTTATAGAGGGTGCAGATAACCAGTTCTCTGCACTAGGACAGCTTCGGCTGTCCTTTTTTTATTGTCAGAACGTCTCCTTAATAACGGATATTAAAAAACTGTCTATTAAGTAGTGTTCGTTAGTCACATAAAAAATATGCCGTCAGCTGCAAATGTCAGCTAGATGATATTCTCTGCTTCATTTTCTTGCTCCCATAAGTTACCCCAACAAAACCTAATACTTTAGGGAGCAATAATAATGATAAAAAAAGCTTTTGATCGTAAGTATCTACCTGTGGCTATCGCTGGCGTAGTCTTGGCTGCCGATGTGCCAATCGCTGTGGCAATGGATTCTGTTATGCAGATTGAAGAGGTTGTTATCACCGCGCGTAAGCGAGATGAAACTCTTCAGGATATTCCTGTCACTGTGCAAGCATTGGATTCCGATACCTTGGAAGCCTATGCAACACGGGAATTCAGTGATTTAAATGACCAGATTTCCGGTCTGTCGTTGTACAACACCGGCTCGGCTTTTCCTAATGTCACCTTAAGGGGTATTCAAGGTGGCTCAACCAACTCGGCGGCGGATACGTCTGTTGCTATTGATTTGAATGGTATTCCGCACAGTACACCGCAATTATTGCGCTTTAGTATGTTTGATGTGCAGTCGGTTGAAGTGCTTAAAGGCCCCCAGGCCCTGTATTTTGGTAAAAATTCACCGGCTGGTGTTATTGCCTTGGCCACTAAAGATCCCACCGAAGAGTTTTACAGCGAAGTACAAGTGGGTTACGAAAATGCCGCCGAGAGTAAGTTTGGTCACGTTATCCTGTCGGGGCCGCTAAATGAAAATTGGGGCGCGCGGGCAGGCATACGCCATATGGAGACAGAGGGATATTTTGATAATGAGTGGGAATCGGCACAAGCCGGTGATGACACGGGGCCGAACTATGACGAAACCGTATTTGTCGGCACGTTGCAGGGAACCTTCGACAAGGGAGATGTTACGTTCAAGGTGTACAGCGGCGACAGAAGTGGTGGCTTCCATACCCTGAATCAAATTATTCACTGTACGGACAATACCGATATTTCTAACCCCGGTGACGATTGTAAGCTAAATGACAGCTTCTCTACCGAGGGATTCGTTAATGATAAAAGTCTGGCACCTTCCAGATTTGACGATGATAAACCAAGCCATGACTATCAACTTGCGCAATATTCCATGGCCATTAACTATGAGTTAGATGATATTTGGTCTGTGCGAAGTGTCACGGGGTTTGTCGATATGGAGAATCGCTTTTTTGGCGGCCTTGCTGGTACGCCGAGTAATAATCCCGCGTTTTCTTTTGCTTTGGCAAGTGAGCTATCCAGTGAGCAGATTTCCCAGGAGTTTCGCTTGTCCGGAGCGTTGGGCGATGTAGACCTTATGGTGGGGGCTTATGTTGATGATCGTGAGCTTGTCAGTGAGGGCGCATTGTGGATTGCTGAAGATACAAAGGTAGTGCCTGATTCGGTGGCGATTGTCGAAGGGGAGTCCTGGTCTGTATTTGCTCAGGCAGATTTCGACTTAACTGAAAACCTGGAGCTTTCGGTGGGCGCGCGATACACCGACGAGGATCGTTCGTTTGAGGGAAGAAACTATGAAAGCCTTGCCCTGGGCGGTCCCCTTGTTTATCTCGAGGGCGACATTCAGGTTACCGAACCAAAACTGAATTATACCGATCTCTCGCCTGAAGTGTCTCTCACGTGGCATGCCACAGAATCATTAACGTTATTTGCCAGCTACAGAGAAGGGTTTAAATCCGGTGGCTATGATGCCAGCCCGCAGGATTTTGTTGGCTCTGTTGCCAGCACCCACCCGGCGTTAGGCGGTGATCCGGTCCAAATACATTACGATGCGGAGCAGGTTAAGGGCTTTGAGTTGGGCGCTAAAATGGTGTTGGCCGATAATACCTTGCGCTTGAATGCGTCTGTTTTTGCCTATGATTACGAGGATTTACAGCAGCCCTCTGTTTTCTCTGATGGTAGCAGTGTTGTTACACGTACGGTGAATGCGGCAGAAGCTGAAATTCTGGGCGCAGAGCTCGATCTTCTATGGTTGACGCCTGTGGAAGGTTTAACGGTTACCGGTAATATTACGTTCCTGGATAACACCTATAAGTCTTACGTTTCCCAATGTAATGAATATCAAATATTTGTCGAGCCGGGTAACTGTAATGTTGATATCGATAACGATCTATCAACCGATGCAGGTGGATTGTTAGCGGGCACCGGGTTTGATGCTCAGGACCGTGATGGGGATCCTCTACGTAATGCGCCGGATTATTCGGGAAGTATCGGTTTTAATTTTTTTTTTCAAGCAGAAGACGGCATACGAGATAAGCTCAATATGATGGCCAGTTTCAGCGATAGTTATTCTGCCGATCGCAGAAACACACCCTGGGCGGAGCAGGATGCCTACTGGTTAATGAATGCCGGATTGGGTGTCTACGCAGAAGACGGTGGTTGGTCTGTGGATTTGATTACCAAAAATCTAACCGATGAAGTGGTGTTGGTGAATTCCGGCGGCCTCGCGCGATCCGGAGACAGTAGTACACCTGAAGCACAGGCCGGGGTAAGGAATGCGCCTAGGCAGGTTATGCTGCAATTTACCTTTAGACCAGATGTTTTATTTTAAATAGCTTGGGGTAGTTAGGTTTGAGCGGTATCCGGTGCAGGTCTTTAAAGGTATTGCCTGTTTTATATCTTTTTGTCTCTGCAGCGGTTACCGCTGAACCTGTTGCAAAAGAAAGCAGGAATCAATCTTGGCACAGTGAATACTTTTTAGATGCCTGGATTGATTATTATAGTTTTCGTGAAACGCATGATATCAAGCCCGAAACAGAAGACAATTATCTTCGAGCCCGAGTGCGTATCGGCACCAAGCTCACGTTTTCGAATCGCTGGCAGGCACAGGCGCGTATTGCCGGGCGCTATCACAACCAAATGGCTAAGCATACATTCAGTATTCAGCCCTACGCCACTAGCCCTACAGGTATGGCATGGGGGCATACGACCGTTGATACTTTTTCCGCCACCTATGCATCGGCAGATGCTTGGCGTTTAACCTTGGGGAGGTTTCAGACATCTCATGGTTTAAAAGGCGTGCTGAAGAAATCACTTGATCGCGCCGATGGGCGTCCAAAAGTCAGCTGGACAGATGGTGCTAGTCTCTGGATTGATATTAACGAGGGCTGGCGTAGTCGGTTTATTGTTGAGTACAACAGCGCTGAAGGTCCGAGTAATGTAAAACGCCGACCGCTTAATGCAGATAACTGGTCATTGTTTAGCAGTATCGAGGCTAAATCCAATTGGGGGCCTATCGTCCAACGGGCTTTGGATATCACCTATATCCCTCAAGCGTCTGAAAATAGTCCAGGCGATAAAAACGGCATTGCTGAAGATTACATTGCTCTGGTTGCCCGCATGGCTGCACAGTGGTCTGTGGGAGATAGTGGGCAGACGATATTGTTGGGCGCAGAGATAGGTTATACCCCTGGTCTGACCGGCAGTGCGATAGATTCACGTGATATATCCGAACGTGGACAGGGCAAAATCATTTCAGTCAGTGTTAATAATATTTTGCCAAGCCAAAGTGTCGGTGTGTCCTGGGGGCGAGCGAACAATAGCTGGTTGATATCGCCTGACTTGGCGCCCGATGAGGATTTTCTTGAGTTCCGTTATCGCTGGCAGTTATCAAAGAAAATGGCTTGGGAGTTTGACATCAAGCGGCGCCGAGATCTGACGGATGATGCCAGCCAGAAAAACAGTATGTGGCTTCGTTATAGGGTTAGTTTTTGAGGCATTTATAGCCGCGAACGGCAGGCGTGAAACTGTCATGTGGGTGACATTAAAAACGACGTTGTAGCGGCATACTCGATAAAGAAAGCATGCCTTTTTCAGGCTAATTCTATAGGAGTATGTAAGTAAAATGACAGAGCAAGCTTTAACCGAAACTGATAAGCCGGGGTTTTTCTCGCGGCTAAAAGTATCGCCAAATTATCTCTTGGCGATACTCTTTCTTGTGTCAGTATTCACCACGTTAGATCGGCAAATTTTATCCTTGTTGCAGGAGGGCATGAAAGCTGATCTCAGCTTGACGGATTCCCAGTTGGGTATGCTGGCCTTGACCTTTGGTATATTTCACGCCGCTATGGCCGTGCCTATTGGGCGCTTAGCCGATACGCGATTTTCAAGAAAGTCTGTCTTAACCGCATGTTTGGGCATTTGGAGTGCTGCTACGGCAGTATGTGGGGTAGCGACTAACTTTGTTCAGTTGCTTATTGCCAGACTGGGCGTTGGTGGTGCTACGGCAGGTTATGCGCCTACGGCTTTTTCCCTGGTGTCGGATAAATTTCCTATTCATAAACGCTCATTTGCCATTGCGATATGTATGTCGGGTATGACAATTGGCATGATCCTGTCCATGGTTGCTGGTGGCGCTCTTGCTGAAGCTGTTGGCTGGCGGATGACGTTTATTCTGGTGGGTGTGCCTGGAATTCTGCTCGTGCCGCTGTTGATGTACACCATACAGGCCCCAGAGCGAGGTCATGCGGATGGTATTGAAGAAGCCAACGAGATGGGCTTTTCTGCGTCGATGAAATACTTAATGGCCACACCTTCATTTATTTTTGTTGTGCTGGGTGGAGCGATAAAAGCGGTTGCCTTTAACGGCATTATTCAATGGATTCCCTCGTTTTATATTCGTAAGTTCGATTTGACGGTAGGCGAGGTAGGTATGGCGCTTGGGCCTATTCTGGGTGTTTGTATGTTGTCGAGCATACTCCTGTCGTCTTTCATTGCCGATAAAATGGGTCAGAAGGATCTGCGCTGGCATCCGTGGATTATCAGTATTACCTTGCTCTTGAATTTCCCGTTTATCTACTTTGCATTTGCGGTTGATAGTTATTATCTGTCCCTGGTTTGCTATGCGGGTGCTACCTTAATGGGTACGGCAATGATGGGTATTAATAACTCAATGATTCAAAATGCAGTACCGGTTCAGGTGCGTGGTACCGCAACCGCCATTAAAACGGCGATGTTGGGTCTGTTTGGCTGGGGTATTGGTGGTGCTATTGTCGGTGTACTAAGTGATTCGTTTGGTGCCCAGGGCTCTGCAGAAGGGTTGCAGACGGCATTGATTTATGTGTCTTTAGGTTTACCAATTGCCTGTGTGGCCTTCTTCTTAAGCAGTCGCTCTTATGCTAAAGACTGTGAGAAAGCCAAGCAAGCTTCCGTCGCTTAATAAACTATTGATCAATAAAAAAGCCCGAATAACAATGTTATTCGGGCTTTTTTATGGCTGTTACATTAATGCTGTTTAGTTAATGTTAGGCACCGCGTACGGTATCAATGATGCGGTAAGCTTCATTGAGGTCAGGTAAGCTGCCTCGCCATGCAACAATACTGTCTGGGCGAACCAGAATGTAAGGTTGTTCGAACAGTTCCTGCAGTTTTGGGTCTACCCGACTTTGTACGCTGAGTGGTAGGCCACGTTCCTGAGCGGCTTGCAGTAAGGTTGCAGGATGCTCACCGGACAGATTGATAAGGGTAAAGCTCTGGTTAAACCAATCGAGGGTTGACTTACCATCTTCCAGCCAGGCATGCGGAGCGCGACCACCGGGTTTGGCGTTTTGTTCGTAGCCGCCTTCTTCGACTTCGGGCAGGGCGCTACCGTCATCGATGATAATGGGTGATTGATCGTAGCGGTAGCCGACATCAGGTTTGGCAAAATCGAATTCGTTGGAATTGTTTGAGTTAAAGTGATCGATAGCGGCCTGACGCAGTTCGTCAGCTTCTTTACCTTCTTCCCACAACATAGGCGGGGGATTAGGCAGGGCGTCAGCGTGTCCGAATGCGCGTTGCAGGACAACTTCCGGTTTAGGGCCGGAGAGGTCTGCACCTTGGAAAAGAAGCAATTGCAGGGTGGCGTCACGGCGCTCGGCGCTGAAGCTATCAAGCAGTTTATCTCCGCCCCAGCCCTGCAGTGTTGCCGCCAGCTTCCAGCCCAGGTCAACGGCGTCAATCATGCCACGCATCATCCATAAGCCGCCAAAGGTGGTGCCCCGTGCGGCGGCATCACCGGCAAGGAAGACCCGCCCCTTTTGAAAGGTGGGGGTTAAGGCCTGACGCAGTTGCCAGGAGCCCTGACTGATCACCTTGATATCACCTTCGATACCCACGATATTTTTCAGGTTAGCTTTAGTGACTTCAGTATCTTCAAGGTCTACAACACCGGGGCCATGGAGGCGCCAGCGTTTATCGCCGTCAATGGCTGCAATCATCCAGCCACCTTCGCCGTGGGGGCCTTCAGCATTGCCCAACAGTTTGTAGTGCCAACGAGGTACAACGGTATTGGCCAATTCCTCACATTCGAAATACACAGAATCAATGCGGGGTTCTTGTGGCGGCAGGCCTTCAAGCTCCATATCCAACCAGTCGCGAACCTTACTGTTGGCACCGTCACAACCTACGGCGTAATCGGTGCGGAACTCTTCGGTTTCACCGGTGCGCGTGTATTTTACCTCGGTGGTAACGCCATCGTTATCCTGCTGCTGAGAGATAACCTCAGCAGGAGAAACTATGACGGCACCGCGCTCAAGTGCTGTCTTGCGCAGTAGTGGATCTACATAACGCTTGGGTTGCCACATTTCATTTTCGGGCGAGTAGGGAGGGCGGAAGCTGTCAGCATTAGAATGTCTCACCAGGCGACGAATTTCATAACCGCCTAAATGGGTGAATACGCCCACACCGGCGTCCCAGTCTTTATTAAAGCCATTTTCACGTAGCTCATCCACCAGGCCCCAGCGACGTAAGAGCTCAGCACCTCTTACAGAAAGATGATTGGCTGTTGGGTAAATTAATTCATCGGGGGTTCTTTTTTCGACAACAATGGGTTTGATGCCCCAGCTGCAGAGTTCAATAGCCAGGCTGAGCCCTACCGGGCCGCCACCAACGATAAGTACAGACGCATCTGATTTTTTATTGGAAGTTTGCATGGTTAATTATTCCTGATTTATCTCTCTCAAATGAGATGCTATTTAGAAGTATCGGTTCGGAATTGCACACGTGCAACCTTTGCGCTGCCAGAATAGGCAATCCAAATGGTTGGGATCTCGGTTGAGTTATCAACACTGAGGTGGCGGCATTCATGACCAATGGAGGGTAGAGGGTACTCGGTAAACTCTTCCGTCTCAGGATTGAATTTACTCAGGCGATCACCGTTATGCTGGCAGGTCCACACCATCTGGTTTTTATCCACCTGGATATCGTAGGGGTGTGAATAACGTGAGGGCACGGGGTAGATCTTAATGTCCTTGGTATGGATATTGATCCGCGCAATTTCACCGGACCAGTACAGAGCAATCCATATGTAATCTCCTTTGGGGTCACCACCAGCTCGGCGGGGGCCACGCAGGTGTATAGGGGCTGCATTACCGTCGGCGCCATTGGGGTTAACGGTTTTGGCAATGTTGAGATCCTTTTCGCTGATACCAGCAACCGGGGGGAATTTGATTTCTTCAATTTCGCCGGTCTTGCCATCAACCCACATAATGCGATCATTACCCAGGTTCAGCATCCACATATTGCCCAAACGGTCTGCGGCTACGCCATAGGGCTTACCGCCAGGGGTGGGGGCAATATAATCGGTATATTCGCCGGTTTTGGGATCCAGTTTAACGACACCGCCTTTATTGGAAGATGCAAAGATAATACCGTCAGGTGTGATCTCTACATGCCCACCAACGGGTAAGCCGCCTTTGGGTTTTGGAAAGGTGATGATTTTCTCGGCATCTGCATCGAGCTTGATAAACTCGCCATTGCTGTAGTTGTTAGCCCAGATATCGCCGTTGGCAGCGTTCATTACCGCGTGAGTACGGCTCGCTAATTTTTTATGAGGTACCACGAAGTTGGTGACTTCGCCAGTTTGTGGGTCTAAACGGCCAATGGTGCGATCGGGATAGACGTTATCGGAGAAGTAAGCATAGCCGTCGTTACCCGGAACCACATCGTGCAGGGCTTCACCGCCCCTGCCTGGAGAGCCCAGTTCCCAGTTACTGCCGTCCGGGACCTGTACAAAGCCTGGATCATTGCCTTTGGGAATATCGTATTCAGTTACAACCACTTTTGTGGCGTCTCCGCTGATACGGGGGAAACCGGTGTAGTTCATCAGGTCTTCGTCGCCTCGAACTTTACCGAGATAGCTTGCAATCTCACCCTTATAGGCTTTCATTAATGCCCGATTTTTGGCACCTGGACGCGTCATATAGTTGATCATGGCATCGATGATGATATTCCAGCCTTCCTCATCAAAGCGTTTCGACAGTAAGTAACCCCCGGTATGGCAGGTTGTACAGGTGTTATAAACGATTTGCTTCATACGGGCGTCTTCCGGCGTGCTATCGGGAAGACTTTCTATCCACATATCACCACTGAGCTGCTTGCTGAAGTCGTCTATGGACTTCATGGTGAAATCTTGGCTTAACTCATTACCTTGTTTATAGCTTACTGTGTCATCGGCTTTTTTATAGCCGATGGCTTGGGCCCAAACCTTGTAGGTTCCATTGTTAAGTTCCGGGAAATAGTAGTGACCATTGGCATCGGTAAAGACAGACGTCTTAAACGAGGCTGATTCAGCCTGCGCGGTTACGGCGACCCCTTCCATAGGTGTGCCATCTGCCGAGGTGATGGTGCCGAACAGATCTCCCTTTAAGGGGGTGGTGGCTGCCAGTGCTGAGGGGGTTAACCCGGTGGCAAAAACGATTGCGGCGATCGCCTTAGTTATTCTAAGCATATGTAATCCTCATGCATATAATGAAGGCTTAAACGTAAATTTTTGTAAATGAAAGGAACCGATTTAATAGGGATTGAAATCGGTTGGATTGAAGTTAGCTTCTGAATTAGTTCAAGGTAATAAATCACTATCTTCCCTTGGTTCCATAAGCTGTTATTTCTAGGGATTGAGTCATGTTAATGCACGGTTAAATCCTACTTAGAAAATTAGCCTGAGAAAGTCACCCACCTTACATTCTTCCCGTACCTCTTGGGGTATCGTAAAAATCAGGGATCGAGAATGTTATGTCATACGTGAGCCTTGGCTGGGACGAGCTTAAGTAAAAGTGCCTCAGATATGGCTGCTAGGTTAAAAAGAGTAACAGCGGAGTAGAAATGGCTTTGTTAAAGAAGAGACGCGTGTTTTTAATGTTGGTATCGGCGGTGATGTCGTTAGAGGCGTTTGCTATCGATGTGGCGAAAGACCAAAAAAAGCAAGACATTAAATTTGTTAAGGCCCAACCTTTTAAAGCACCTGCCAATGAGAAAGAGTATCAAGGCATGGCTTTATATAATCAAAACTGCAGGCTTTGTCATGATCCCAGATTATTCAGGCTGAAGAGTGATCTGCGCTTGCCGAGTGCCGCTTCAAGTTTGGTTGATATTTTTGAGCCGCCTCGTTCACGTTCGGAGCAGGTTTTCCGTCAAGTCGTCACTGATGGCATTCCAACCTTAATGCCGAGTTTCCGTAACAGTTTTAATCCCGAAGAGTTTGATGCTCTTATTACCTATATTCAATCGCTATAGGTTTTCTATAACCATTTTGGTTTGAAGTAACTTTTTAGACAGATCTCTTTGTCTTAGTAAGGATTTTTGATATGAGTTTTTTAAAAAAATCAATTCTGGCTGTTACAGCTGTTTCGGTTATTTTGGGGGTTGTGGCTTGCTCCTTAAGTGAATCGTCAAAAAACAGTGGACGAGTTGATTCCAGTACGCCTTCCTACACCCTGGATAAATCATTTCCACCGACACTACCCAATAACTGGGTAATGGGAAGGCCGACGTCTATCGCGGTCGATTTCAAAGACCATGTTTGGATTCTATCGCGCCCTTGGATGGTGCCCAGAGACAAGCGTGTCAATGCCGCACCCGCAATTATGGAGTTTGATACCGAGGGTAACTTTGTCCAAGGTTTTGGTGGCCCAAGCCAAGGTCCTATGGAAGATTATGCCTGGCCAGCTATTGAGCACGGTATTCACGTTGACCATAAACGCAATGTGTGGGTTACCGGTATTGATGGCATGGGCGGAACCGTTATGAAGTTCTCTTCAAACGGTGAATTCCTTTTCCAAAAAGGTGGTTTCGAAGAGAGTGGTGGAAACGCTGATCCCGAAAACCCCCGTATGCCTGCCGATGTATTCGTTCACGCTGAAACCAATGAGGCTTATGTTGCCGATGGTTATGCGAATCGTCGAATTTGGGTCTTGGACGCCGATACCGGTGAGTTCAAACGTCAATGGGGCGCGTTCGGGGAAGAGCCTCAGGATATGTGGGCGCCTGGTGCTGAATTACCGCGTGAGGTGCCTGTAGAGGAAGTGCTAACGGTAGAAGGTCCTGGTCCTAAGAGTTTTGGCACAGTGCACGGTGTAGCGGTTTCCCATGATGGCCTTGTCTATGTGGCTGATCGCGATAATCGCCGTATTCAGGTATTTACTCTTGATGGTGTGTATGTCAATCAGGCTTTTGTTAACCGCAAGGGGCCAAAAGCTAAAAGTGTTTCACGTATCGTTTTCTCGGCGGATAAAGAACAGAAATATATTCTGGCCCCCGATTACGATCACGGCAAGATCTGGTTTTTGGATCGCAAAACACTGGACGTAGTGGGTAGTTTTGGTACGCAAGGTCATAAGCCGGGAGAGCTGTATGCCTTGCATCATATGGACAGTGACTCGGAAGGTAATCTTTACACTGCCGAGGTTGATAAAAATAGCCGTGTACAGAAGTTTCGTATCACTCACTAATGGTTTCAGGATGGAGGCCTGATATAGCCAGTAAATCGATGGATATTTTTTAATAATTACAAATAAGTAAAATGAGAGTTTAACAGTATGAATAATAATAAATTCAGTATTGAGGGGTGTGTGAAAACAGGGAAGTGTCTTTTGGCACTCAGCGTCGCTGCGGTAGGCAGTGCAGTACCTTCGATGGTTAATGCTGAAACCGATGATAGCCTGTTGTTGGAAGAAGTGATTGTTACCGCACAAAAACGCCAGCAAAGTCTGCAGGATGTACCTGTGTCTGTAAGTGCCGTCAGCGGCGAAACCATTGCTGATGCAGGTATTGCCGACTTGCAAAATCTAAGCTCGTACGTACCTAACCTGAAGATTAACCAGGGGCCTACTGAAAGTGGTATTTATATCCGTGGTTTGGGCTCGGGTAATGAACGAGGTTTTGAGCAGTCAGTGGGTTTGTTTATTGATGGTGTTTATGCCGGTAAGGCTCGACAGTTTCAGGCGCCATTTTTGGATGTAGACGCTGTGGAAGTCCTGCGTGGACCACAGGGAACTCTGTTTGGTAAAAACACGGTAGCCGGTTCTATTACCATCAATACCGTACGTCCAACCGATGAGCTTGAAGCGAGTTATGCGGCTGAATATGAGGTCGAGTATGGTTCGCTGAGTCATCAGGCCATCGTTTCCGGGCCTTTAACCGATACCCTGAGTGGTCGACTGGCGTTGAAATATGCCGAGTCAGATGGCTATATGGAAAACAGCTTTCAGGACCGCGATGAGGTTGGATCAAAGACCGCTGTAGGGCGTATGAGTTTGCTGTGGCGGCCAACAGAAGATACTGATGTGTTCTTCAAGTATGAAACCGCTGATACCAATACGAAGGGTAAGAATTTCAGTTTTACTGAAGTCTCTGATGCCCAACTGGCTACCTATAAGGCCATAGACCCTGATTTTAAGGTTGATGACTATCACCGCTCTACCTCAGCGGATGAATACGCCGATGTAGACAGTAACAGTTATACCCTGCAAGTGGATCACGGTTTTAAAAATCACGATCTAACCTGGATAGCCAGTTATTCCGAGTTTGAAACCACTGATATGCTGGATATGGACTTTTCTCCAGTAGATATTGGTGTCAACCAGCTGGATCAGGATTTTGAACAGGTCAGTCATGAGCTGCGGTTAACCTCGCAACTGGGTGGCGATGTAGAATATATCGCGGGTCTGTACTATCAAGCTAATGAGTATGATACACGGCGTCAGCTAGGTTTAAATGCGGGTCCATTAGGACACTTGGGAGCCTCCTCAGACTTCTCGCAAACCACGGATACCTATTCCGCTTATGGCTCTTTAACCTGGCACCAGACCGAGGCTTTGGCCTGGACGCTGGGTTTGCGTTATAGCAAGGAAGAGAAAGAGGGGGAGCGTCAGGTTCTTTTCACGGATTACTTATCGTCAACACCTCTGGATGAGATCTTGTCTGGGGGGCTCTATGCGGCCGCTGTAGGAGTTAATCAAAGTCGAGGTTACTACGAGCATGAGATTGATGGTGATATCTCTGCGGAAAACCTTTCCCCGTCGTTAAAGCTTCAGTATGACGTCAATGACGATTTAATGGTTTACGCAAGCTACAGTAAAGCATTTAAGTCGGGCGGCTTTAGTGAATCTGGAACCCAGGGCGATGATGTTGGTGAGTATGACGTTGTGCCATCGGATTTCGATTATGACGAAGAGGAAGCGGTGGCCTATGAGGTTGGTGGTAAGGCAACTCTATGGGGCGGTCGTGCGACCTTGAACTTTGCGGTGTTCCGTACCGAGTATGAAGACCTGCAGGTGAGTTCCTACTCTGAAGCCGCCGGCGTATTTGTGGTGGGTAATGCCGCCAGCAGCGTCAGTCAGGGTATTGAGTTAGATGGTGTTGTGCGATTGACGGAAGCGCTGAGGCTGACCAGTTCACTGTCTTACTTGGATGCAACTTACGGCAGTTTCGAAGATGCTACACCGACCAAAGAGCAAAGTGATAATGGTGCATTGGTACAGGATCTCAGTGGTGAAGTGCTGCCACAGGCACCAAAGTGGACCTGGAACCTTGGTTTGGATCATGAAGTGGCTCTGGGTAATAACCTGGAATTACACAGTCATGTAGATCTGAACTATACCGACGATCACTATATCGCCGATGATCTGGACCCACGATCTGAAGAAGATGCTTATACGGTTGTCAATGCGCGCGTAGCGTTACGTAACCCTGAAAGTGGTTGGGAACTGGCGTTACTCGGTAAGAATTTAACCGATGAACATATTCGTAACTACTTTACCAATGGTGGACTTTCGGATGGTGTGGCACTGTCAAACCTTTCGGCACCGCGTACAGTAGCGTTACAGTTCAGGATTAGTTATTAAGTGTGGAGTTTACGGTGGGGCCATGTGCCCCGCCGTTTTTTGTATTATGAAATGCTAGCTTTATCCGATAGCCGTTGGAGATCGTTAACAATTAATGTGCCATATTGATTTTCCACGATCCCTTCAGCTTCCCAGGCTTTGAGGACTTTATTGATGGATTGCCTTGTGGCTCCCAGTAATTCCGCTAAATGATCCTGGGTGCATTCCAGGCGATAGTGTTGGTTGGTGTTATCCGTATCTGGATCCAGCTCTCTGGTCACCAGTCGGCATAATCGAATTGCCAGGCGCGTTTCCAAGTCCTGGGTAGAGATAGATATAACGTAATTATTCATCCACAACAATTTGTGGCTGAAACCGATTAACATAGCTTCGTCAATTTCCGGGTAGGTATCCCGTAAACTGTTAAATGCATCTATGCTTATAAAGCCAAGCTGGGCATCGCCCAACGCTTGAGTTGTTTGAGGCAGTGGGGCATGGGTAAGAATATTGGCTTCCCCTAATAGATCGGGGGCTGAAAATATATTGAGGGATACTTGCTTGCCGCTGGGGGAGGTGACAAATGCTTTGATCCGGCCTTGTTGTATCTCATAAATGCCTTCGGGCTGACTTCCTTGCTGAAAAAGAATATCACCATCTTTTAAATGCAGGGTTTTCATCTGCTTATGCAAAGCGCTTTGTACTTTGGCTGGCAGCTTCTCCATCCAAATATATCTTGGACGAGACAGGTCAGTTACCATAGGCGGCCCCTCCTAAACTGAAGTGTATACCAAATATAAGCCAGTGATCATATCATGATATTATTTAAAGGTTATAGAGAGGCCTTTTTTAATAAGCCAAAGAGTAGACTTAATGGCGCTAAGTAAAAAAGCAATGGCCGCACTAAGTGTTCCTGGGATCCCCATGTACGCGCTTATGATGCCGCTGGTCATATTTATACCCCCTTATTATGCAGAGCATATGGGGCTTGGCATGGCTGCCGTTGGCACTATATTCACATTAGGTCGCCTGTTTGATGTGATCAGTGACCCCTTTGCCGGGGCCTTGATGGAAAAGACCCGCGTCTATATCCCCAAACAGGGGTGGATCATGCTGGGGGCCTTACCCTTAAGCCTGGCTGTTTGGAAAATATTCTTTGCCTCTCCACCGGGCGACACAACGATATTAATGATGTGGTTGCTCGTCCTTTATGCCGCCTGGACGTTAATGAGTGTTGGCCTGTTTAGTTGGGGGAGTGAGGCAGCCGGTGACTATCATGAGCGCTCCGTCATGATGGGGGTTATCCAAATCGCAAATTTATCGGGTACTGTTCTAGTACTGGTGATCCCTGCGGTTATTGAGTTATTTGTCGACACAGAAAATATTCAATTGCTAAGAATTCGAGCCATGGGAGCAGCGATCTTACTGTTGTTACCGATCGCTTTAACGATAAACTGGTTTTATGCACCGCGTGCCAAGGGCACAGTATCACCGACAAAAGAACCTGTTTGGGCCGCGTTTAAGGGGGCTTTAGCGAATGTATCTTTTCGAAGACTGATTGCGGCTGACCTTTTTGTAGGACTTATTTCAGGTACGCAAACCGCTATTATCGTTTTCTTTGTGGAAATCGTACTAAGGCTGGATGGACATGCGGCTCTGCTACAGTTATTGGCATTGACGGCATCTTTGCTAGGGGTGCCCGTTTTTATTCACTTGTCTGCTAAATTGGAAAAACATAAGACCCTCTGTATCGCAGTCTGTCTTACAGCCTGTGCTGCCATTTTAGCCAGTCAGATGGCTGTGGAATCGCTGTTCTTGGCTGTGTTCTGTTATATCTTGTTTGGGTTCCCCATGGGGGCAGCGCAAATGCTACCCCGAGCCATCATGGCTGATGTGGTTGATGAGGCCAGGTTGAAATCCGGTGATTCTCAAACTGCCCTCTATTTTTCATTTCTAACGACGACCTTTAAGCTGGGTCTTGGGTTAGGTGTAGGGGTTACCTATTTCCTCGCTGGCCTTGCTGAGTTTGACCCTGCTACAGCGCGATTGGATGATTCTGCGCACTGGGTTATACGCGCTATGGTTGGCGGTTTACCATTGATGTTTGCGGCTATCATCCTAACGCTTATGTGGCACTACCCTCTCAATCGGCGTCGTTATGAAGAGATGCGTGATTGCAGTTAAACCATTAAAATACTTCTATCAATGCGGTCGATGATTTTTTCAATCAGATTGCCACGTAATGCCCCGCTCAATCCCTGGCGTTGTTGGTTGGCAATTACGATTAAATCAGCATCAATAGCATCCGCTGTTTCACTGATGACATCTTCAGGCTCACCACACTTAACATGAATATTGCTGTTTTCGATACCAGACATAAGAGCAATATTACTGCGGTCAGGGAATTCCATTGAGTCGTTGTAGGCGTTAACGGCATGAACTTCCAGATCGAACAATGCAGCAAAGTTTTGCGCTTTTTCTGCTACACGTTGGTTGCGTTCACGATAAGACTGGTCCTGAAACTTTAAAGTGCAGAGTATGCGCTTAACTTGAGAATAATCCTGATCTGCAGCGATTAGAATCGGGTTGCTGGATTTTCTCAGCAGTTTCCACTTTTCATCCGCTAAAAACTTGCCAGGCAACTCGCTATAGTAAGGGATTATCGTTAAGGTTGCTGAAAATTCCTTGTTGATATGCAGGATAGATTCATCCCACTCAGGACTCCAGGCCGTGATTGTGTTGTAGGGGATGTTAAGCCTGGTTAAGGGTTGATGAACATTATCGTTTATCCAGGCGTCCGAAAAACTAAATGTCTTTCTGTTGTGATTCTCTTTTGATGTCGATGCCAGGACGATAATCAGTCGAAATAATTTGTCCTTTGGCGCTGAGGATGCCATAGCGACAAAGTTGTCTAAAGCGGGTTGATGATCATGGCTGGGGTCAACCACGACAACCACGGTTTTTTGTTCGTCACTCTCTCTTATGCTGTTATCTGCTTTTATAGTTTTCATACATTAACTCTTCGGTAATTCAGCTGTGATCTTTTGTTGCAAGTAGGGTTTATGATCTTACCTTCAAATAAAGCGCTGAAATGTAAGGTAAGTGACAGATTGGCGCAGGTCGGCTCAATATAGTGGATCTAAGAGAACTAGGGTCTCTCCGGTCGAGATTGTGTCTCGCCTTTAGGGGGGATCTCTGCCCCTTTTTTTATTCTTTTTCAGAGTCTTTGCCTGGTTATATAAAATACTTCTATGAATATTTTAGAAAATTCAAGCCTACCTAATTGCAATATAAATATGAGCGATATCAATCTCGAGTTTGATGATCGTACATTAGCCCAGCATGTTGAAAATCACGCAAGTATCCGTGGTGAATTGCCTGCTATGGTTTTTGGTAATCTTAAAATTAGCTACCGTGATTACGATGCAATGGCATCGAGGTTGGCTAATGCGTTGGCCGATCATGGTGTTAATGCCGGGGATGTTATTGGTATCCATCTGCCTAATATCCCGCTATATGCTGTTACCCTGGTTGCGGCCAGCAAGTTAGGTTGCATTGCTACAAGCATTTCGCCTCTACTGTCACCCTCTGAAATTGATTTTCAGATCCGGGATGCCAATATTAAGGTAGTGTTGACTCTGGATTTGTTTGCTGGGATTTATGCTGCGATGGATAATCCTCCCGCGGCGCTTTCGACAGTTTTGTTATGCAGCATTACCGATCCAACTGGAATGGGAGACGTTGCTCTTCCTGATTCCCAAGCCGTGACATTAATGTCCTATTCAGCATTTGTTGATGGCTGCCCAGGTGTCTTTCAAGCGAAAGATGTGCACTGGAATGACACGTTTATGCTGCAGTATACCGGTGGGACGACAGGTAAACCCAAGGGGGCTCAGTTATCTGTCAGGAATGTTATGCATAATGCATTACAGTATTCTGCTGCTGCGCCTTGGACGGTTGGAGAAGAGGTAGTTGCCAGTGCATTCCCATTTTTCCATGTCGGTGGTTTATCCATAGTGTTTTATTCGGCGTTGTGTGGCGGCATGATGCTGTTGATTCCCGACCCTAGGAATACAGAGTATTTCTGCCAACAGATGCAAGCCAATCCTCCGACGGTAATGGGGGCTGTGCCTGCTCTGTATGACATGTTGTTACAAGATCCGTTATTCAAGCAGCTTGATTTTTCACGATTGCGAATCGCCTATACGGCCGCAGCCCCTTTAACGAGCTCTACGTTTTCGGCCTTAAACCAGGAGCTTGGCGATGGCAAGATATCCGACTTGTTTGGCATGACAGAAACCAGCCCTTGTTTCGTCACCAATCCACCGCAATGCTATAAGGTGGGCTCTGTGGGATTGCCTGTACCTGGCACCGAGGTGAAGATCGTCAGTCTGGATGACGCTAAAACAGAGATGCCAGTCGGTGAGGCGGGCGAGATTTGTGCATCTGGTCCGCAGGTCATGAAAGGTTACTTAAACTTGCCGCAGGAAACCGCCAATGCTCTGCAAGAAATGGACGGTAAAGTTTGGATGTGTACCGGGGATGTAGGGTACCTTGATGAGGATGGTTATCTATTCCTGTGTGATCGCGCCAAGGATATGTTAATTGTCGGTGGCTATAAGGTATTTTCGGTAGAGGTAGAAGATAAATTACAGTCTATGCCGGAGATTGCCATGTCGGCGGTTATTGGCAAGAAAGATCCAAAGCGTCCTGGCAATGAGATAGTTACTCTATATGTACAGCTCGATCCTGCCTTTATGGACGCCGATCACGAGGAAATTAAACAATCGATTAAGGACTATTGCTCTTCCAATATGGCTGCCTACAAGGTACCGAAAGAAATTAACATTATTGATGAAATTCCCTTAACTCCTGTGGGTAAGATCGATAAGAAGAGTTTGCGTAAATAGCACGGCGAAGAATTATTTCTCTGGACTTGCGGCAGCTTCGGCTGCCTTTTTTTGTTGGCATTGCATATGAAATAATTCGGGTTGATCTCGTTTAAGCTCCCTGATAATAGTCGTATGTTTGTTGGCCATTGCTTGGGCTTTTTCTTTCCCTAAACTTGTTGCGGAATAAGCGATATAGAAATAGACACACCCCATGGGATATACCATTTCTATATCCAAGCCGAGTTCACTTGTGGGGCTAATATGCTCAAGTAGAAACGAAGAGGTCAGGATAATGTCCAGGCGCTCTGCCTTGAGCATATGCAGTAATGTTGTATTGTCCGGAAACTGTTGATAGTTGAAGCCTGAACCAAACAGGTAACGATCAATGTAGGGGATGGCTCTTATGATACCGAGCCTTAGTGACTTTGCCTCATCAAGCTTGTTGATTTCAATGGCACGTGATTTCAGTGCAGCTAAATTGAGGCCCATCGCGTGCTGAGGTTCTTGCGTTAATATCAGTGATTCGGGAAGTTCCTTGACATTCATAATACCGATATCTGATGTCATAACGACCAAGGTGTCGATTGAACCGTCCGCAGCCAGTTGGATATTACGCAAGTAAGGGTTGTTGATAAGCTCCACCTGGTATCCCAGCCTGTCGTAAATCGCTTGATGGCGTTTACGTACGTGTTTTCTGGCTGATTTTATTAGCTCATCTTCGTTGTTAAGGGCGGTACCAAATTTCAAAACTGGTTTAGCCGTTTCATCGCCATAGAGCGCGCTGGAGCCAAAAGTCAGCATGCCTAGTAATGTCAGTGCTATGGGTAAACTATGTTTTGTACGTCTTAAGTATTTCATAGCTTTTTAATAGTGCTTTATAGTCTATAGCTATTAGTGGGGAGTTAAGTATTTAGTATAGTGCATTCCTGATGCAAGCTTATAAAAAGAAAAGGCGCCTGGAAAGGCGCCTTAACTGGGTAGGGGTGAACTATTTATTCTGGTAGTACTGGGAGTCGAAGCTGTATTTGATCTCCGGCTTGTCGGTATAGGTATGGAAAATCTTATCGATATCGCAGCTACCCTTACCATCAATGCACCAGCTGTCAGGCTCAAACTGCTTGGCGCCATTTTTATTGTGACGGAACTGGGATACAGCGTGGTACACCAAGCGGCGGGAGCGATTCAGGCTGCCTAATGGTTGCCATTCATTCACGCCGTGCCAGGGGTTCATGGAAATATTCTCACAGAAGGTCATCTGTGCTTCGCTGGTAAAGGTTTGCGGTGGAATATTGACTCGCGCGATGGGGATAAACGGCGAATCTTTTTCCGACCAGATGACAGTTGCATCATCTAGAGGCATATCCTTACCGGCTTTTTTCTCCTGCACCATAAAGTCAAAACAGGCAGCACCTGTCTGTAACTGTTTTTGCATTACTTCGGTGAGGTAATCATTGTCGTCGGTATTGTCAGGCTTGTCGAAGGTCATGCCCGGGCAGGCCTTGGCGGAGAACTTTAAGATGGTGTCGCCCAGTTGGTAGGGCGTCATCGAAAAGTATTGTGGCTTCAGTGGCGTTTCGATCACTGCAGACACCGCTTGCTTGGCCCGGTAGAGCTGTTTCGGGTGAATGTGCGGTGGCCACAGACCGATAAACCAACCGGTGCGATCAAGCTTGGCCAAGGATTTCATATCTTCGATATAGTCGTAGATATTGCGGTGGAAAAACGCCGGCGTGTTGGCCATGACAAAGTCTTGGGTTTTGGGGCCGTGTAATTCCGGCGCAATCTTTTCGCCATCCACATTGATCAGTTTAATGGCCATGCCGCGGGCATCCGGTTTTTTGTCGGCTTGCACGGTCATATCACCATTGGAAAAGCGTACCCAGGCTTGATACTCACGCCCGGGTTGTGAAAATACGCTGTGTTGGAAGTGCTCGGGGATATCGCCGTTAACGCTGAAGGTGGCGCGTACACAACCGGTGGCCTTGGCGTGGGCATCGCGCCGGTAGGGCAGGCCATTAACCTTCTCGGCAGCTTCAGAAATCATCGGCCCCAGGCGCATGGCTGTTTGAATCGCCTCAATTTCCTGCGGGGCAATATCCATACCCAGGGTATCGACAATGATCGGTGATTGTTCGGCGTTAGCGCTTAAAGGTATCGCGGCTAACAGGGCTGCGTTTATGGCTAATCGGGTAAATGTTTTCATTAGTTGTTCTCCTGGGTAGTGCTGGCAACGGAGAAGGTATGTGGTTGCGCCGGTTTGGTGATTTGGTGGCGCGTATGGGATTTCTCGCAGGAGGTCTGCATCAACGCCAATTCAGGTGCTTGGGAGTACTTGGCCCAGTTTTGTGGATCACCGCCCAAGGCTTGATCAAAGTCCGGGTTGCCCATGACTTTCAGATATTCCAGCAGGGCAAATTTTTCTTCTTCACTCAACAGGCGACCGATACGGCCGGGCATATCAAGATCGGTAAACAGGTGACCGGTATTACGGTTACCGTCTATCGCGGTATCGTGGTGGAAACTTCCAGACCGTTTGTCAGTTACATAACCCAGACGTGAAGGGTTGTATTCGCGGTTGCCGACATAGAAATTGGTTGGGCGTTCACGCAGAGGCGACAGTAAGTCATAAATGGTGGGAACCGAACCGTTGTGCAAAAACGGCGGCGTGGCCCAAACACCATGTAGTGGACGGGCTTTATAGGCACGTATATTTTCGATGCGGAAGGGCACATTTAAACCGTCGAAATCGGCAATATCCTCGGTAGGAATACCCCAGCGTTCATACATCAACGGTACCAACTCATTGAGCAGTAGCTGCAAGCCCTGTCCGGCGCTTACAGGTTCTGATCCTGGCACCAGTTTGCTGGCGTCGTAGCGGTTATCGATAAAGTTATCCACCAGTTTGGGGTCGGTGCCAATGGATTCAGAATCTATCCAGGGCACAGCCCAGATCTTGCTGCGTTCATCTTTACGAAAGGGCTTGTCTTCGACACGGGTAATCTCACCGTCCATATCCCATTTCCAATTCACGCCAATCTGGCCTTTGATATTGGGATCTTGTTGATCGGCAACAGGCCAGAAATAGGGATCGGTAATGTGCGGGCCGTGACAGCGCTGGCAATTCTCGGCAAACAGTTGCTTACCGTGGGTGGCCTTGCTGGTATCAATGGTGCCGAGAATCTCTTCCGGCCATTTGGGGGGCTCCAGTTTTCGCAGCAAACCTTCGGCGCAGTGCAAGCCGTCGATATCTACCGCCGACTGACCAAACTCTTCACCGGTTAATAAGTTACCGTCTTCATCGACCAGTTTTAGTGGCGCCAGTACACCCAGGCTTTCACCCACATTGCGGGCCATGGCCTGGTTGGTAAAGCCGGTGTATTGCACCCAGTCAAAGCGCCAGATATCCCACAGGAAGGGGTAGCTGGCCGGGGCATCGGCCTTGCGGAAGTTTTCCGGTGCATTCAGGTCGTAGCCAAAGACAATATTGGCAATGCGCCCCACAGCATCGGTACGGCCACGGCCTTCCTCTACCGGGTAGAATTTGGGGGAGCCTGCGGTGGTAATAAAGTGTTTCAGTTTACCCGCGTATTGCCACAGATCTTGTTTTAGCTGTTCGCGTTTCGCTTCGTCTTTACCGACTAAGCGGGTGGCAAAACGATCCCATTTGTTGGGGTTAAACAGCGTTTCGATAATGGAGGCACCCAGGGTGGTGATAAATTCACCCTGCTTGGCATTGGGGATACTTTGCACCGCTTGGCCGCCGTCAATGCGCAAGGCTGCACCTTGATAGTGCAATTCGCCGGTGTGGCAAGCGGCGCAACCGATATCGAGAATTTCCTTGCCGCTTGCCGGGTCGATATGTCTTCCCATACCCACAGGCAGGTTGCCGGGGTTGCCGCTGCTTGGCCGCTGGCCGGGATCAACCACAAAACCCCAGCCGCGCATGTTCTCTTCCGAGGCCAGGCGGTTGTGAGACAGGGGCAGCTCCAGATTAATAAACCACTGGTACTCCAGGCCGAATAACTCGGTGCCCTGCGGGGTGTAGTAAAAACGTTCGCGCTCTTCCTGGCTCCAGCCGTCATTTAAATAATGCAGGCTGTAGATATTTTCCTGGGTGAGATTGGGCGATAAGAACCGTGACAGTTGCTGGTAACCCAAGCCTATTACAACAACTGAGACGATGAGGACTCTCAGCCAGCGGGGGCCAAGTCTGTGCCAAAGGTTGATCAGGGCTTTTACCAGGTGGGCTAACCAGTGATAAATGCCGGTCAGGGCGGCGCGTATTTTGCGTATGACTGCTGTGAAAATGTCTTTCACAACGCTCGATATGGACATGCGATGCTTCCTTTCCATGGTGTTATGGTTGTTTTTATTTCCGGTGCAAGATTATAGCGGTCTGTTGTAGAAAATCTGAACTTAATGGTACTAAAGCGGGAGATACTCACTTGTTTTTGATAATGGATATCATTTGCCCGATTCGATTAAAGTTTGTCTTTTCTTTTGAACGGTCTTGCGCGAGAATCGGGGCTGTGCCCCGAAAAAAATAAAAATATTGCTGCTGCCTATCTTGCTTTTGGTTGGTTTTTGAACAATCCAGCATAGAAATAAAGAGCTTTGTGGTATCACCGATGTAAATAGTGACTAACTTGATATGTCTCGCCTGATATACATCTTGCTGCTTGTCTTTTGTTTAGGAGCCTCCGCTCGCGCAGATGTTTCAGTCATAACTGTGGATAACTTAGAGGCTGGCACTCAGCTGACCGGTTTGCAGGCAATTTGGCATGACCCGGAAGGCGAAGCCACCCTTGAGCAGGCTTGGCAGGCTAATCAACAGGGCAAATTCAAACCCTTGGATACGGCAGGTTCTACAGGTCTGCAGCCGGGCTCCTTCTGGTCTTATTTTATCCTGCGAAATACCACATCCGAACAACTGCGTTTGCATTTGGAATATGTCGATCATCAATTGATTTCGCTACAGGCATTTGATCGTCCATTACAAGCCGTGGGATTCCAGCAAATTGCCGATCTGTTTTTAGGTAATCCATTTTCCGAGCGTCCAGTGTCCCATAATCGTTTTGTGGTCGAGGTGGAATTAGCCCCGGCTGAATCGCGAGAGGTATTGGTCAGATACAATTCGGATCGCCAAGGTTATGTCTACCCCAGCATGCGTATCTGGACGCCCGCTGCTCTGCAGGCCAGTCTCACCGTAGAAACCGGTATGATGGCGTTCCTGTTTGGCGGTTTCTTTTTGATGTCGATCTTCGCGTTGGTGGCAGGCCTGGCGACCAATGAGAAAACCTTTTATGCCTACTCGGTGTATTCGTTATCGAAAATTACCGTGTGGGGCGTGATCATGGGTTATGCCCACCAGTATGTGATCACCGAGAATTTCCACTGGAGCTATATGTCCATCAGTGGTGCTGTGACCATTTTCTGCGCCCTGTTTTTTGCGCGCCTGTTTTTACAGTCCCAGCAATTTATCCCCAAGCTGGATAAATTGCTGATATTAATGATGGCGAATGCGGTGTTTCTCTTTATCACAGCACTTTTCAAGCTGACGCCGTTAACCGTTATGTCCATGACTTTCGCGCTGTTTATGTACCCGATTATGGTGGTTGTTGGATTTGCGCGATGGCGTCAGGGCTCAAAAGAAGCGGCTGTGTTTATCCTCGCCTGGGGATTGTTGATTTTTGGATTGGTCACTCAGGTACTGCGAGATGTGGGTGTGGTGGCGCCAAGCTTTGTCAATTACTACTGGCCGCCTTTAGCTTCGTTTACCGAAATGCTTACGATTATGGCCGCCATGGGCATCAAGGTACATATGTTAAGGGTGCAAAAAGAGCATGCCGAGAAAAAGTATCTGCGCAAGCTGGAAGAATCAAAAGAAGAGCTGAGAGATCTGGTAGAAGAACGCACCCATGAATTGAAGCAGGCCAAACTGCAAGCGGAGATGGAAGCCAGAACCGATTATCTGACGGGTATTGATAACCGTCGTAGCTTTATCAATAAGGCTGAAATGCGTTTAAGCCTGGCGCTGCGCCGAGAGCAACCTCTGAGTATGTTGATGATGGACTTGGATCGATTTAAGGCTATCAACGACAGCTATGGCCATGATATTGGTGATCAGGTTCTAAAAGCCTTCAGTGAGGTGGTTAAAAATACCATTCGCAGCAGTGATATTTTTGGCCGTATGGGTGGGGAAGAGTTTGCCCTTTTATTTGACGAAAGCGCTGAGGGTTCCGTAGAGATGGCCGAGCGCTTACGTCAGGAAGTAGAGCGCATTACTGTGTCCACTCCCAAGGGAGATTTACAATTTACCACCAGTATTGGCGTGGCACATTTAGGAACGGTGGGCACCCTTGAGTCAATGTTGAAACAAGCTGATATTGCACTTTACTCGGCCAAGGAAAACGGGCGTAATCAAGTGGTAAGCCAAACCTAGCCTCGCAACGTTAACAAGGGATGCTTGAAAATACAGATATGGAATATAAAGTTAACGCAGCGGTTTCTCTGGCAGACTTTAAGCAATTACTGATTAACTCCACCCTGGGTGATCGTCGGCCTATTGATGATGACGATTGTTTGCAGGGAATGCTGGCAAACAGTAACCTGATGGTGTCGGCATGGGATAACGGTCAATTGGTTGGTATTGCTCGCTCTGTAACAGATTTCCATTATGCCTGTTATTTATCGGATCTGGCTGTGTCAGCGTCTTATCAAAAACTGGGCATTGGTAAACAATTACTGCGACTGACCCAGGATCAATTAAAGCCGCAATGTAAATTAATTCTTTTGGCCGCCCCTGCTGCCAATGAATATTACGAACCTATTGGTTTTAGTCATAATCCCAGGTGCTGGGTGTTAGAGCGTGATCAATCTATTCGTTAGTTAATACCTCAAGGAAGATACATCATGATGTATAAAGGCAGCTGTCATTGCCAGGCGGTTGAATTTGAAGTGGAAGCCCCGGAGGTGTTGGAGGCTGATTACTGTAATTGTTCCATTTGCAGTAAATCAGGTTTCTTACACCTGATCGTACCCTTAAGTAAATTTAAACTGCTTAAGGGTAAAGACTCGCTAACGACTTATAGCTTTAATACCGGTGTTGCCAAGCATACCTTCTGCAAGGTGTGTGGTGTGAAACCGTTTTATACCCCGCGCTCCAATCCAGATGGTATTGATGTCAATGTTAACTGTCTGGATACAAAACCTGCGGCTGTCAATATCACCAATTTTGATGGCCAAAACTGGGAGCAACATGCCCATAAGGTCGCCCATAAAAGCAAGGAGTAGCCCCTATGTATGCCGTTATCTTTAAAGCAGAAGTTAATGAATTTGATCAGGCATATCTGGAGACGGCAAGTAGGTTAAGAGAACTTGCGCTCAATGAATACGGTTGCACAGAATTCTCGTCGTGCACGGAAGGCAAGCGCGAAATCGCCATTTCCTATTGGCCCAGTAAGCAAGCCATTCAAACCTGGAAAAATGATCCTGTCCATTTACAGGCGCAAAAACAAGGCAAAGCTAAGTGGTATAAGTCCTATCAGGTGCAGGTGGTTGAAATTATGCATCAGTATGGCGCCTGACAATTCTTGTTACGTTAATTTGTCATCGTTTTACGTTACAAACAATAGCTCATTTATCAATGTCAAAAGGAGTTTGATATGTTCCCCTGGATGTTCCCATGGCCCGATCTTAATAAATGGCCTCTGAGTGGTAATGTCACTCAAGATATCTCACCGATTACCAGTTGGTTTTCTCCGCAGTTGGAAGTTAATTTCGCCGGTAATCGGCAGCTCGAAGGATCGGTGGTTGCCGATGTCGCCAGTTACGGTAAGCAGTTAGGCATAGTTTCGGAAGCATTACTCGAAGTTGCCCATGGTGAGAAAGGCTCGGCCGTTGAAAAACTGGAGGCTCTGGTTAAGCAGATTGAAGCGGTAAAACAACAGCATAAGCATGCCTTGGGCAGTCAGGTCAAAGCGGGGTTGGAAGAACTCAAACAGAAGGATCCAGACTTATTGAAGCAGCTGCTCAGAGAGTATGCTGATCCCGTTAAATCCCCATAATTCATTGTCACTATATGACTGTCAGCCCCAGGGTGTGCTGACAGTCCTTCTCTCGTGATTTCTTACCCGGCATTCATGTCGTCTTAGGTCAATTTTGGTGTCTGAAGATGCCATGCAGCCTATTACCAATGCTCGTACACTGATCATCGTGACAGATTGAGTCGCTTGGAAACACTTCTGTATAAGCAATTGATCTGCCTCCGCTCTCTGTTTGGGGTGCTTTGTCACCCCCTTTTAAATGCCAGGTATGAGATATGACAAAAAGCATTAAGCGCCGGGATTTTATGAACGGGATGGCCTTTAGCCTGGCCGGTGCAGCATTGGCCCCGAAAACCTTGATGGCTGAGAGTATTACCCAAGCCAGAGGTATGGAATCTGGACAGCAGGAATTACCCGCTGACTACTACCCACCCACCAGAAATGGGATGCGCGGCAGCCATGAGGGCTCATATGAAGTGGCCCATGATATGGCGTGGCGGGGTGTTAAACCGGAGCGTTATGCAGATATTAATGAAGAGTATGATTTAATCGTTGTTGGTGCGGGTATCAGTGGTCTAGCGGCGGCATCCCTATATCAAAAGCATACAGGTGGTAATCAGAGAATATTAATCCTCGATAATCATGATGACTTTGGCGGTCACGCCAAGCGCAACGAATTCCACTCCCAGGGAAAAATGTTGTTGGGTTACGGTGGCAGCCAGAATCTTGAATACCCTGATGAGTACGACACCATTACTCGAGATTTTCTTGAGGAGTTGGGGGTTGATTTTGACCAGTTGGAGCAGGCTGTACATCCAGAATTTCCGGTCGCGAAAATGGATCAACCTATGGGTTTGTTTTTAGATGAGCAGAGCGAGAAAATTGTTAATGGCATGTGGCTGCCTGCTCAATATGGCAAGGGGAACTATAAAGAGCTTATTGCTCAGCTAGAGTTACCTGAAGATGAAAAACAGCGACTAATGACATTCTTTAGTGGCGGTAAAGATTACCTCGCTGACATGTCATTAAATGAGAAGCTCGAATATATCGCATCCACTAGCTACAAGGAATTTCTTGTCCACAGGGTTGGTCTCACCAATCGCGCCTTATCTTTCTCCGATTCATTTGTACGTATGTCTAATTGTGTGGGGGCAGATTCTTTGTCGTTAACGGAAGCGTTTGCCTCTGGTGCGCCGGGCTTACAATCGGTAGGTTCACTCGGAAAGTTAGCCGCAGATTTAGCCGTAGATCCTAATAATGTGTATACCGCCAGTTTCTTCCCCGATGGCAATGCCAGCATAGCTCGAATGCTTGTTAGACGTTTAATACCAGGAGTGGCTTCCGGCAATTCGATGACCGATGTGGTTACGGCAAAATTCGACTATCAAAAACTGGATGCTCCGGAAAACCTCGTAAGGCTCAGACTGAATTCCACTGTGGTAGAAGCCAGAAATCAACCTGATGGTAGCGTTACGGTTTCCTATGTGGATAAAAGTGGTAGCGCGCCTAAAAACCTACGAGTCAAAGCTAAGCACAGTATATTGGCCTGTTACAACGGCATTATTCCTCATCTGTGTCCGGAATTACCGAAGCAGCAAAAAGAGCACCTTAAATATGGTGTGAAAGCGCCTTTCCTTTACGTCAATGTTTTGATTCGTGATGGTGCTGTTATCAATAAGGCTGGAGTGAATCTATTTAACTGCCCCAATAGCCCGTTTCAGGTAGTACATGTAACGCCTTTAACCACGATGGGTGAGTACGAGCACAAGGTTGTGGATGGTGAGCCAACGGCGTTGTTTATGACAGCATCGCCACCGCCGCAGAGAGATTTGGATAACCCGAACCAAACCGTTCGTGATCTATTTAGGCAGGGGCGGTATAAGCTTTATTCAACACCTTTCTCTGACTATGAAACGGATATTAAAGAACAGCTAAATAAAATGTTTGGCCAGTTTGGCTTTGATGCAGAGAAAGACCTGGAGGCTATCACGGTTAACCGTTGGTCCCATGGTTATGCCTATGGCTATTTCGATTTATTTGACCCCGAATGGGAGCAAGGTCAGGCTCCTCACGAGCTAGGACGTAAACCTATCGGCAACATCACCATAGCTAATTCAGACTCTGAAGCTGAGGCTTATGTGAATGGCGCAGTTAAAGCTGCCTGGCGAGCGGTAAAAGAACAACTTCTTCGATAGGAATGTATTTAGGAGTAAACATGTTTAAGAATATTTTTGTTGTTGGCTTTTGTTTGTTTAATGTTGCCCTGTTTATCAGTATTGGTATTGAGGTTGCTGCGGTTACTCCCGAGCAGGCGATGGCTGAAGGTATGACGCAACGCATTTATGCAAGCATTAGTTATATTGATTACGCGATGGCCTCCCTCTGGGGTGGGATATTGGTGACGTTTTTGTTAGCTAAACGAGAAATTTTCCTGAGTGTCATGTGGTTGTATGTGGGTATATATCTCTGTGATATTCACTTTGGCTATTACATGGCGGTTGAAGAGGGGGCGCCAGAGTGGATTTATACTGCTCTAGCCCTCGTATTTGTACAGTTGATATTTTTGAATTGGCTCAATAGCAATATCAAAAAAGCGCAGGTGATTAACGTTAGGCAATCAGTTCATTCAAATGGGGTAGCCGTGGAGGCTAAATGAAGATGGTTGTGCGTGTATTTATATTGTTATTAAGTTTAGTGACTGTCTCGGCATGTCAGGCGACAACTGTAAAGGATGAAACTGTGAGTAAAGAATTTATAAATCTGTTTGATTACGAGATCCAAAACCGTGCCTTTGCGCTGGCAAGTATGGAAGCATTGGTTCGTACTGGCGATGTTAACCCTAACCTGGAATTCTTTAAGGCTTACCTGGAACTGGAGAAGCTGAACCAAAAGAAATTTTCGCCTGTTGCCAGTAAGCACCAATTGAGTGTTGAGCCAAGGTGGTGGACAAGAACGCGAACCCGGCTGGGGATGTGTATGAGCAATATAATGCCTGAAACATCGCTGAAGGTTATCCACAAAGCAACGGTAAAGTATGTAGCCCAATTACAGGCGCTTGAGGCGGTATCGCCTGAGCAGGATAAAGCGTTTTTTGCCTACGTTGTCGCTCAAGAGCAGGCACAGGCCGATGCGGTTGGCTTATTGTTAGCCGGTGAGCCTGATCAAGGTACCGCTTTATTGACGCAATTTATTGCAGAAAATGCTCAGTAAAGCCATTTGAATTCTCTCTTCAGGGGCTGCTCGGCCCCTTTTTTTGTACTTGGGGAAACTGCTGCTGTCTGAAGATGTCAATTTGGCCGTCTGAAGATGCCATGCCGACAGTATTGCTTTTCTTTACAGTGTTACTCAGCAAGAGTTGTCAATAACAAGCGGCTACTGCAGAGAGTTATTCAGAAAATACTATAATAACTATTGGAGAGTTAAGACATGAACAATGGTGTATTTCCATACAAATGGACATCCCTGGCCCTAGGGATGGCTATGTTGCCTATGGCGGGTCAGGCCCAAGAGTTTGCACTGGAAGAAATCGTCGTTACCGCACAAAAACGTGAACAAAGTTTACAGGATGTTCCTCTATCGGTTCAGGCGTTGAGTGCTGATCAGCTAGAGCAGAATGCGGTAAGTTCCATTTCCGATATCAGTAACCTGGCCCCAGGTGTATCGTTCAGTAATATTGACGATGGTGGCAATCTGGCTATTCGCGGTGTGGGTACCGAAGCTCTGGGTGTCGGCCTTGAGCAGAGTACGGCCATTTATATTGATGGTGTATACCAACCTGATATCTCCGCCATAGCCGATCTGGCCGATATTGCCCAGGTTGAGGTCCTGCGAGGCCCGCAGGGTACCATCTTTGGTCGCAACGCCGCGGCCGGTGCCATCAGTATCAGAACCAATGCGCCTACGGATGTTGTTGAAGGTTCGGTTAAGATTGGCGCTGGATCTGATGATCTGCGCACTGTCCAGGGGGTATTAAACCTACCTATTTCAGACACACTGTTGACCCGCACCAGTGTTACCTATCGTGAGCGCGATGGTTGGCAAACCAATACCGATATGCCAAATGGCCCAAATCTTTATGAACAGGATAAGCACAGTATTCGATCGCGTATTCAATGGTTGGCCTCAGATGATGTCACCGTTGAGCTAAGCCTCGATCATGCCAAACAGGACGGTACCGCAGGTGGTCTGGTTATTGAAGAAGTGGGCACGCTTGATCCTGGTGCAGGATTTAGTACAACCCACAAACTGGATGGCAGCTCAGCTTCCGGTAGCGGTACCTACAATGACGCTCTGGGAAATCTTATTGCCTTAAAACCAACACTCGAACGTGAAATTAACGGTGTTGCCGTTAATGTGGAGTGGGATATTAATGACGAGTATTCGCTATTGTCGACGACGTCATACCGTTATTCTTCTGAGTATGGTGCTGATACTGTCGGTGGTAACTTTTCTGTAGCGGCGGGTTCAATACCTTTTACCACAGGCTATGTGGGCTATGCCGAATCAAAGTTCAGGACCTATAGTCAGGAATTTCGCCTGAGTTATAGTGACGAAAGTATCGATTGGTTTGTGGGTGCGAACTATTACACCAGTAAAGCGCAGGAAGGTCTTAACTATGCATTGCCGGCCGTCGGTTGGGCGTATTACGCCGCGTCTGGCGGTACCACGCCTGGAGATTTAGCGCTGGGTACTCTCGGAGCCGCGCAGAACTACAGTAATGTCACAACCGATAGTTACGCTCTCTTTGGTGATGTGATTTTTCAACTCACTGAAAAGTTAAATATGACCGTGGGTGCGCGTTATTCCTACGACGAAAAAGAAGTCGATTGGGATGATGTTCAGCAAACTGCAGGTCAAACGCCTGGTGCAGAGCAGCTCTTCTACCCAAATATTGTTAACGGCATTACTCAAGACGGTACTAACCGACTGGCAGAGGGCAAGGATGACTGGAGTGATGTATCGGGTCGTCTGGTATTTGATTATCAGATCGCCGAGGATGCAACTGTTTATGCCGGCGTTAGTCAGGGTTATAAGTCCGGTGGTTTTAACACCGAGTTATCCTCAGGCGGCGAACCTGTGGCTTCGTTTGATAAGGAAAAAAGCACAAACTATGAAATGGGTCTGAAGTCCACTTGGATGGATGGTCGTTTATTAGCGAATGCATCGGCTTTCTTAACCGACTATAAAGATTACCAGTTCCAGGTAGCAGAACCGGGCTCCATTGCTGCCGTTAACCTGGGTGGTGATGCCGAAGTTATGGGCGTTGAGCTGGAATTTGCTTTTCAGGCGACAGAGAACTTAACGTTAGGCTTAAGCACCAGTTACCTGGATACAGAGTATATGGATGATGTATCGGTATCGGGTGCTGGCGGTACCGCCTTTGCTGTGAGAAAAGGCCAGGAGCTGGCACGCGCACCGAAGTTCTCCACCATTGCCAGTGCCGATTATCTCTACCCTCTGGGTGATGCTGGCAATCTGCGCCTGAATGCGACTTACAGTTATTCGGAAAGTTACCGACTGTCGAATGCGGATGTAGAAGGGTTGCAAGGTAATGGCATTGTGTTCGAAGAGTCGGATCTTATGTCTGGCAGCTACGGTATTCTCAATGCCCGTATCAGCCTGGAATCGGCAGACGAGCGTTGGACCGCTTCAATTTGGGGAACCAACCTGACGGATGCCGAATATCGTGATAGCTCAGGGATCAATTATGCAAACACTGTCTATGGTGACCTGGGGGGCACTATGAAGACCTATACGCGTAATGAGCCGCGTATGGTAGGTGTTGACTTCTCTTACGCTTTTGGTGGTTAAAGGCCAGTTGAGAGGTTTAAGTCGTTAATGATACAGACAGGGGATTAGGTTAATCCCCTGTCTGTTATCGATTAATTTACGCCGCGTGTGATTTTCTGAACTGTAACGGGCTCATACCCTCGTTGCGTTTAAAGACGCGCACAAAGGCACTTGATTCCGAATAGCCCAGTTCTTGGGCGATATCAGTGACTTTGGCATCTGACTTTAACAGTGCCTCCTTCGCCATCTCCATAATCAAATCAATACGCAGGCTGTTAAAGTTAAACCCCAGTTGATTTAATTGGCGGTGCAGTGTGCGGCTGGTCATATTTAACTGCTTGGCCAGTGCTTCCATATCAAACGCTTCATTGGTTAATTGGGCGCGAAGCTGAAGACGTACATAGCCGAGAAAATCATGTCGTTCCTCAATATCTGCTAATAGCCTGTTGGCTTGCGCGGTCATAACAGGAAGCAGTTCCGGGGTAGCAGAGTTCAGCGTTAGCTCGAACAATGAGCGTTCAAACCAGAAGCTGTTATGCGCTTGATTAAAGAAGAGATTAGAGCCAAAAAGGTTTGCGTAATCATTCTCAGGCTCTATGACTGAATGGGCAAAGCAGGTCTTAACCGGGTGCCAAAGATTCTTGGTAAAGGTTTGAATAGTATCGATCATGACGCCCATGGCAAACTCTGCAGCATGGGATGTTAACTCAACGTCGTCGATGCTTGTGGTAAATCTCGCTTCAATCAGGTCGTCGTCATCGATAAATTGAAACTCAGACCCCGTCATAATAATACGTTGGTAGCGTTGCAGTAATTTACAAAATTCACCGAAGTTGGATGAGCAAGTATATAAAAAGCCGATGACGCCAAACTGGGAGGTATCATGGTTCTCTGCCATCCATAGGCCCAGATGTGGCATTTGAAAGCGATCAGCAGCCCATTCCACCAGTTTGAGGTAGGCAATCTGAGGCATATTGCCTTGTTCATCAAGCAGTGTATCGGGGTCCATATTTACAACTGCAGCCAGTTCGGCGATATCCACTTTATGGCTATCAAAAAAATCCATCAGCCAGGCTGGCTGGATAGTGTCTTGCCTATACTTATCAATTGAATTCACACGCAGTAATCCAATAAAAGGTGAATATGGATGATACTTCAGTATACCTGTAATAGATGGAAAGGCTATAACTAGATACAATCGTCAATGCCTTATCAAACACTAGCTATCGGTATGGTCATACACTATGAGTCAGGCACAATCTAACGATTATATCCTTGAATTACAGCAGCTCTTTGGCACAGAGGCTGTTATACACGGTAATGAGCTCCAGGAGCGGGCCGTCAGTTATTGGAACGCTGCCCCCACCGAGGCGATGGCGCTGGTAAAACCAGCAACCACAGAGCAAGTCAGTGAGTTACTGCGCTGGAGTTATAAGCACCAGATATCCGTTGTTACCCAAGGCGGATTAACCGGCTGTGTAGAAGGTTGCGTGGCGGCAGACGATGAAATTATATTGTCGCTGGAGCGTATGAATCACATTGAAGTTATTGATCCTATTGGTGGCACGGCTCAGGTACAAGCCGGTGTGATACTGGAAACCCTACAGCAGGCGGTTGCCGATCAGCAGTTACGATTCCCGTTGGATTTGGGCGCTCGGGGTTCCTGCACACTGGGTGGTAATGCTGCGACCAATGCCGGTGGTATTAATGTGTTGCGTTACGGCATGATGCGCAACCTTGTACTGGGGCTGGAAGCGGTGTTACCCGATGGCACTGTTGTATCATCCATGAATCAAATGCTGAAAAATAATTCCGGTTATGACCTCAAGCAGTTGTTTATTGGTACAGAAGGCACGCTGGGTGTAATTACGCGGCTTGTTGTTCGCTTATTCCCGCAACCGTTAAGTTGTAACAGTGCATTGGTCGCACTGGATTCTTTTGAACAGGTCACCCAGCTATTGAATCATTTACAGCGTGACTTGGCTGGCGCACTCAGTGCGTTTGAAGTGATGTGGGGTGATTATATTCAGCGGGTAACCCAACCGGGTTGGCACAAATCGCCGATGTCTAGCGATTACAGTTTTTATGTCATGTTGGAAGCAGAAGGTGCAGATCCTGACACAGATGGAGCGCGTTTTTCTACATTGCTAGAACAGTCTTTGGAAGACGGTATTATCGTTGATGCGGTGTTACCAAAAAGCGAACTAGAGCGACGGCAGTTATGGGACATCCGCGAAAACTTTGAGGCGCTTTATCAACAGCCGCCTACATTTCTCTATGACATCAGTTTGCCTATTAAAGATATGGCAGCTTATGTCGCACAGGTAAAAGAGCGACTGCAGGAACGTTGGCCCGAATCAGAATGTTCAGTGTTGGGCCATATGGCTGATGGAAACTTACATCTATTTATAAGTCCACTTTGTGAGGGTGAAAGAAGTCATTTACATCACCAGGCAGATGAGGATGTTTATGAACCACTGCGTCAATTTGAGGGGGCAGTTTCAGCCGAGCACGGTATTGGTCTGGAGAAAAAGGCCTGGTTGGGCCATAGCCGCAGTCGGGCTGAAGTAGAGCTTATGCGCGCATTGAAGAAAACCCTGGATCCGCTGTCGCTATTAAATCCTGGCCGGGTTTTTGATCTGTAATAAGCTATAAGCAATATAAATAATCATATTTGAACTATTGATTTATCAAATCCCTGTCGGCTGCGTAAGATTCTTCTTAATGTGAGAGTGAGCCGTACCAGGAGAAGAATCCCCATGTTCAATAGTAACGATGCCATAGCCGATTTTGATCCCCAGCTGTGGGCAGCCATTGAGGGTGAAACCCGGCGTCAGGAAGAACATATCGAACTGATTGCCTCTGAAAACTACACCAGCCCTTTGGTGATGGAGGCTCAGGGCACACAACTAACCAACAAATACGCCGAGGGTTATCCGGGCAAGCGTTACTACGGTGGTTGTGAGCATGTCGATGTGGTGGAGCAGCTGGCGATAGACCGTGCCAAAGCACTGTTCAATGCTGATTATGCCAACGTGCAACCACACTCTGGTTCCCAGGCTAACGCCGCTGTTTATATGGCGTTGTTACAACCGGGTGATACGTTTCTTGGTCTTTCCCTGGATCACGGTGGACACCTAACCCATGGTGCCAAACCCAACTTTTCCGGCAAGATATACAACGCAATTCAGTATGGTTTAAATCCCGAAACCGGTGAAATTGATTACGATCAGGTTGAAGCTTTAGCATTAGCGCATAAACCGAAAATGATCGTTGCCGGTTTCTCTGCCTATTCCCGCGTGATGGATTGGCAGCGCTTCCGCGATATTGCCGATAGCGTGGGAGCTTATCTGTTCGTTGATATGGCTCACGTGGCGGGTTTGGTCGCAGCGGGCCTTTACCCAAATCCGGTAGGTATTGCCGATGTGGTAACCATCACTACCCACAAAACCTTGCGCGGCCCACGTGGCGGTCTGATCCTGGCGAAAAATAATGCTGAACTGGAAAAGAAATTTAACTCATTAATCTTTCCTGGCATTCAAGGCGGTCCCTTAATGCATGTTATTGCCGGTAAGGCGGTAGCCTTGCAAGAAGCTTTACAGCCGGATTTTAAAACCTACCAACAGCAAGTCGTAGCCAATGCGCGGGCTATGGCAAATGCCATGCAGGCCCGTGGTTACAATATTGTATCCGGTGGTACAGACAACCATCTGTTTTTGGTGGATCTGATCGATAAGGGCATTACCGGTAAAGCTGCCGATGCCGCGTTGGGCGAAGCGAATATCACGGTTAATAAAAATACGGTTCCCAATGATCCTCAATCACCTTTTGTGACCAGTGGTATTCGAATCGGCACGCCAGCAATCACTTCTCGAGGGATGAAGGAAACAGAGGTAGAGCTGTTAGCTGAATGGATCTGTGATGTGCTGGATGGAGTTAGTCGCCCAGGTGTAGAGTTAGAAGAAGTGATCAGTACGACTAAGAAAAATGTACTGCAACTTTGTGCGGACTTCCCTGTATACAGGAAATAATGAGATCTGTGAGTTATTGACGAATACCGTATTTTTCTAATAACTCCGCATAGCGACCAGACTGGACAAGTTCTAAATAGGTCTTGTCCAGTTGGTCGACATAGAATTGCGCTTTGGGATGGCTAGGTGAGAAGACCACAGTCTCTGAATATAGCGTGTTTCCACAGCCTGATTTTCGTAGGCGATCTTGCCAATTGTTTTTCTTGATCAAGTAGTCTGCCGCGAGGTTTGGCAGAAAACTAGTGTCAATTCTGCCGCTCAAGATCATTTGTAACATCCTCAATTCAATAGAGCTGGCTCCAGGTGCGAGGTAGAGAACTTGGTCGCCTAGCTCTTCTAATTTTTTCTCAATCTTCTGGCTGTTGTAGTAGCGCACCATACCAATCTTTACCTCATCCAGTGAAGAAAGATCATCAGGGTTATATCGCCATGTGGAATTCGGCAATGTATAAGTGCAGGCTTTCGAATGAATTCTAAAATGCTTTGGATACACCAGATTGAAATTAGGATCTTCTTCCTCAGTCGCCATGGCCGTCGTTGTTCCTTCCTGGGTTTGCTGTAGGCCTCGCATAAAGGGCATTTCTTCATATAGAAGTGTATAGGTTGGCGAGGGGAAGGCGATTTCCATCACGTCTACTGCAAGGCCGCCTGGTTTGGCTTGATTGATAATGCAGGTAATAGGGCAGTATTCGTTAACGGCAACGGTAATGGTTTCTGCTTGTACTGTATTAGCAGACAGTACGGTAGATATGATCAGAGCCACGGAAGAAAGGCGGTGATATATTTTCAGGGTAATCTGTTTCAAGCAAGAAACCATATAATATGTAGGCCTGATTATATAAAGGTTACAAGTAACGCTAGTGATATAGCGCTTTCTTCTATTGGACGTGAGAGGTAGCTTTGTACACAGCCCCCGTTCTGCTAAGTATATCAAATACCTTCTTTCCCCCTGCTAATATTAGTTAGTGAATTCTGTTCAGGCATTTCCTCATGAAGGTTCTGTATGTATTTATATTCTTGCTTGCGAGTTGTACCGCAGGTGCTTCTACTATAACCGTCCTTACACATAATGCTGAAGATTCTTTATTTAGAGATGAGGATGGTGAAACTAAAGGGATAAAGCATTCGGGACGCAGGGCTTTTACCTATGAGTTAGCAAAAGACATGATGCAGCGTATGAATCTTATGGGTGAGATAAAAAATGTTCCTCTATCCAGAGGTTTGCACTTAATCACTCATAAAGATAATTACGCTTTGTTTCATGTGGCATGGACCAAGAAAAGAGCCACTAAATTCAAGTGGGTTGGTCCTATCATCAGCAATAAAATGTATATCTATAAAAACAGCAGCAATATCGTCGAGTCGGCCAGCTTAAATGACCTGGATTTGAATTCCAGGTTTTGCCTGGTGAGACATAGCATTACCAGTGAGATAGTTGCCGCCCATGGGATGAGGAATATTGTAAAGGCTACTAACTATAAATCATGCTTTAAAATGCTAGCGGCTGGGCGAGTGGACTACACCTCTATAGCGGATAACGACTTCAACTGGTTGAAGTCAAAGCTAACGCCATCTTCATTGCATCAAATACAAAGAACAAATGTCATGCTGGGAGAAACAGAAGGCTTTATCGCCTTTTCTAAAAATGTATCTGATGATGAGATTGATCGATGGCAAGCAAGCCTGGATCACATAAAAGCTTCAGGTAGATATCAGCAGCTAGTGGATGAGTTTCTGTATGGGGAGTAGAAATGTGACACTTTTGTTACTGTTGATGCAAATCAATAGCGCTTAACATTTATTTGCAAAAGTAGATGCGAGTCATTATCATTCGCGGTTTTTAGAATCCTGTATCGGAGAAGACGGATGAAACCGCACATGTTGGCTATGGCCATTGGCCTGGCGACCGCATCAGCTATGACTCAAGCTGCCGAAGTATCTACGCAGTCACCTCAAAAGGGTGAAAAGGCAGAAACACCTGTAATGGAAGAAGTATCTGTAATGGGCGTACGTGAGCGTCTGATGCAGGCGGGCATGCTGAAAGATGTTATTCAGAAAACCGAAGTTATCTCCAGTCTGTCTATCGAGCAAATGCAGGCTGCCAGCGTAGCCGAAGCTATTGCTGAGGCCCCAGGGGTTCGAGTAAATAACGAGTGTTCCATGTGTGGTGTTAAGCGTGTGATGCTTAACGGTCTGCGTGGTGAACATACCACTATCCTGGTTGATGGTATTCAGACTTATACCATGATGGCCGGCTTCTACGGACTGGATGCTGCCGCGTCAGCCGGTATCGAAAGCATTGAAATTGCCCGTGGCGCCGGTGCTTCTTTGATTGCGCCAGAGGCTATCGGCGGTACTATTAATCTGGTAACCCGTGAAGCCCGTGAAAATGCCGTAGAAGTCGACTTGTCTGGCGGTGAAAACGGCTACAGGAAAGGCAGCCTGGTAGCGACCGGCATCACCGATGATGAAGCTACTCGCGTAACCTTCATTACCCAGTACGACTATCGCGATCAGTTTGATGGCGATAACAACGGTGTCAGTGAGAACCCGGAGCTGGAAAACCAGTCTGTAACGCTGCGTTTGTCCCACGATATTGGTGAGCGTGATAACGTTACCTTCCGTATTAATAAAACCGAATCTGAAATCTTTGGTGGCCCTGATGGAGCTGATATCGGTGAGGCTCGTGCCAGCTTTGCTGCCGATGATAGTGATTCCCCATCCTTGTTTGTAGGAGATGATGTTCGCAATCAGTGGATCGGTAAAACCTGGGAAACCACTGAATGGATTGAATCCGAGCGCACCGAGATTGCTGCCAGCTGGTTGCATGAAGTCAATGAACGCTTGAACACCACCTTGACTGTGAGTGTTAACGACCACGAGCAAGATTCTTTCTACGAAGGCTTCATTTATGATGCCGAGAATGAAATGCGCTACTACGATGCCCGTTTCAACTACGCACTGAATGATGATCACCATTTGACTTTTGGTGTTGATCATCGCGACGAAGAGTTGCGTTCAGAAACCAACAGCACCAGCCCAAACTATGTATCTGACAGCTTCGACTACGATACTCTGGGTTTCTATATTCAAGACACATGGACCGCTACCGAGAATTTCCAGATATCCATGGCTGTTCGTGTTGACCAGGTTGAAGCTGACTTTGTTGATCCGCAGAAGCCAGGTACTGAAATTGATGAAACCATCGTTTCTCCACGTGTAGATATGCGTTACACCCACAATGAGCAGTTTACTTCGCGTTTCTCCGCCGGTCGTGGCTACCGTGCGCCACTGTCTTTCTTTGAAAGTGACCATGGCATTCTGGATGGCGATGATGGCTTCCTGATTAATGTGGATGAGTTGGAACGTTCCAAGTCTGCTACCTACGCGTTGAGCTATGAAGGCGACAAGTTAACTGCAACCTGGTCCTTGGCCTATACCGCTGTAGATGAATTGGCAGCATTGAGTGAAAATGGAAGTGGCGTTCCTGTGTTGGATCAGCTGGATGATACCGCCACAGTACTGACTACTGATTTAGCATTAACCTACCAGTTGCGTGATAACCTCACCTTAAGCGCTGTTTTGGAAAGCTTTAACTATAACGATGAGTTTAAGCAGTCTTACGGTGTGGTACCGGTTGAACAACGTATTAACCTGGGTGTTGATTGGGAAATCAGTGGTTGGGATATCTTTGTATCTGGTACTTGGGTAGGTTCCCGTGATCTGAGCGACTACGGTGTACCTCAGGAGCCTACCTTTGATGCAGCAGGTAATTTCGCCAAAAGCAACAATGCGGAAAGCTACTGGACCGTCGATATGCGCGTTTCCAAAGAAGTTAGTGAAGGTGTTCAACTGTACTTCGGTGTTACCAATCTGACCGATTACAACCAGGCTGAAGATATGGAAACACCACTGTTTTATGAAGACGGTGGTTACGATGTTGCCCATATCTACGGCCCACTGCGTGGTCGTGAAGCCTACGCTGGCGTTAAGTTCACTTTCTAAGCGAGCTTAAACACAAGTGAATAAGTTCTTTTATTTACTGCTATTGGTCACCGGTTTGAGTGGAGGCAGCGTTGCTGCTGCCACCCAAACCGGTGCGCTACTTTCTACCCCACTTTCTGATCTGCGTTCGCAGAATTCTATTGCCTTGCAGGAATACGCAGGTAAATGGGTATTGGCGAGTTTTTTTGAGCCAAACTGCAGCTGGTGTTTTCGGCAAATGAAAGCGTTCACCCGTCTGACAGAAAAGTGCTCTCATATACAGCCGGTGGCGATAGGTATTAACGGTAATCGACAGAAGTTGCGCAAGGAAGTCCGCAAAGCCAAAATCAAGTATCCCGCTGTTGTTGGCAGCCGTGCTTTGCTTGATGTAGTAGGCGAGGTGCCTGCAACACCCTGGACACTGATTATTGATCCCGAAGGTAATACGCTGGCAACTCTGCGTGGCTACCATCCTCTTGAACAGTTAGGTCCAGCATTGGCCTGTGAATAAACTAAGTTAACTTAAGTTAACTTAGTTTATTCATTAACGTACTGACCAGGTGAGGCGCACAGCGGCGGATGTTGTTCACTGCCTAAAGTCTCTGAAGCAGATGTGGTTTCTCCGCCTCTGTCATTTAGCCATTCCCCCCAGTGTTCCCACCAGCTGCCTTTATTTTTCTGGGCGGACTCCAACCAGTCGTCAGCATCCAGTTTAACGTCAGGGTTGGTGTAGTAGGCCGTATTGGCAATACCGGGTGGACGTAAGATGCTTTGAATATGCCCACTGGTACTCAGCACAAAGGTACTGTGGTTGCTGAGTGAGTGGGGAAGATCGAAGCAGTTTTTCCAGGGCATTAGATAATCTTCATCACCACCGACACAGTAAAAGTCCATAGTGATTTGTTGGATATCAATCGGTTGGCCTTTGACAATCAGTTTACCCGGTTGGGAAAACATATCCTCCACAAAAATATCGAGAAAGTCACTGTGCAGGCCGGCGGGTAAACGGGTTGAATCATTATCCCAATAGAGCACATCCATGGAAGGCGGCTCTTTACCGAGCAGGTAGTTATTAATCCAGTAATTCCATACCAGATCCGTTGGGCGTAGCCAGGCGAAGATATGGGACAGTTCTTTGCCGTCCATATAACCACGCGTCTTGGCATGGCGACGACTTAACTCTACCGCTTCACGTGTGGCAAACAGGCCCAGGGCGGAGTTGTCATCGGCTTGCAGGGCGGTGACAAACAGGGAGTGAGAATGCACTAATGGTTTGTCGATAGCGGTTAAATAACCGAGTAGCGCCATGGAGGTGAGTCCGCCGGCGCAGGCACTGGCCAGGTTTACCTTATCGGCACCAGTGATTTCACACATGGCTTCCAGGGCGTGTTCCAATGCCGTGACATAGTCGTCCAGGTTCCAGTCTGCATGGCTTTTGTTGGGGTTGCGCCAACTGATCACAAAGGGCTGGATACCTTGGGATTGCAGATAGTTAACCAAGCTGTTTTTAGGGGTCAGGTCAAACACATAAAACTTGTTTAATTGGGGCGGCACAATAAGTACCGGTCGTTGACTGATTGTCTGACCATCCTGCATTTGATACTGAATCAGCTCCAGAATTTCATTGCGATAAACCACTGCGCCTGGTGTATAGGCTAAATCCTTGCCGACGGTAAAGGCATCGGGCCTGACCTGGCTGGGCATACCGTGATTGTGTTGAATATCATCGGCCATATTTTTCAAGCCGGCAATCAGGCTTTTGCCACCGGTCTGGAAGATACGTTTAACGGCAACAGGATTGAGCAAAGAGTTGGTTGGAGAGAAAAGGGCGCTGATCTGCTGGTAAAGAAAACGGCTGCGACGACGATCAGCTTCGTCCATATCGAGCTCTTCGACCCAATTGTTAATGCCCTTGTCTGCTGCCAGATACGTTTGCAGCACGGTATGGTAGATCATATTGTCTTTCCATACCGCGTCGCGAAAACGCTTATCTCCTCGCTCTGGTTCCAGAGTGGAGTTGCCTTTAACAATACGCAAAGTTTCCTTGGCAAAGGTGCCATAGTGGCGTGCAAAAACATCGGGCTGCTTAATGGCCTTGGTGAGAAAGTGACCGGCGGCATCCAGTAAACTGCGGCCTTTTAAGGTGCTATGAATTTCACTGTCCAGGTCATCTGCTTCATAGGGCGATTCGGCAAAAGGATCTTGCCTGTTTTCTTGCTTCTGTTTTGATGGCTGATCTGGTTGGGTATCGTGTTCAGCTGAATCGTATTTACTCTGCAGTTGTGAAGCGAGATTTTTTAAACTGGCGGAACGCTCACGTAAGCGTTGCAGAGTGTTAGATAAGGATTCTTCCTGCTCAGCATCTTCGCTGTCACTGGACGGGTGATCCAAAGATGCCGTATCACTACTACTTATGTCATCGGGATCCGGGTAGTGATCAGGGGGAGTAAAATGTTCGGGGCGAATAGCCTGTCCGTTATGTCCTGTACCGGATAATACGCTCGCGTGGTTCATGGTCTGAAGTTACCAGTTGAATATGTCGTAAATGAGAGAGGCGAAATCGATCCATCTGTGCCCCTGGCTATTCTTCGGTTGTCGTCTTACTTGATATCATTATTTGTAATAGTTGTTGCTTGAAGTAGTGCAGGCTTGGTATATAGCCCTAAGCCCGCACACTACCCATTAGGCCACAGAGGATTGACTGGCACTCTTGGTTGTTTTCTTGCTGCGGGCCCCCGCCGTTTTCTGGGCTTCAATCTGGGTCGCCAGCTCGGAAATAGAATCCGCCATATCCTGCATAAGATTGGTCAGCTGACTCATGTCTTTACGGCTGGGCACGCCAATCATATGCAGGGATTTGTTAACGCCGTTATCGATAACATGTTCGACATCAACAATCTTTTCCTTGGCCTTGGCTTTTAGCTCTGCGCTGGTACTGGTCAGGCGTGTTTTACGGCTGCCTATTTTGTCCTTGGCTTGCTTTTCAAACTCGGAGCCTTTTTGCGCCATTTCATAACCAAGGCTGACAACCTTTTCCTCAAGAGTAACGGCGGTACCCAAACAGGTATGCCAGGCAAACTTTGAGACGTTGCTGACGCCGGACATCAATTTACCGATTCGACTTTCTTTGGGGGGCGGTAAAGTTGCCTCGGATTGCAGTACAGGTTCTTGTTCGGTTTCGGGAATAGTTTTCTCGTCAGTCATAACTGGCCTCGTCAATGTGATCAGGAATGCAAAGAGTCAGGGGGTCAATTGCGGCGTTCCGTGCCATTCGGCGTTTCATAAAAAGCGATTAAGAAGCGCAGGTAGCGGGTGGTCAGTCCGGCTTATGAATCCAATCTGTCTCAGGGTTTTGAAGGTACTTTTCAAAAATATGAACACATTGGATATCTGTCAAACAAATAGACAAGAAAAAATACATATAAACAAGAAGTTGTTAATTGCTGCATCATAAATGTGCGATGGTGTCGTCATACACTCAAAATGGTGCACTACTTGTTGTGTTGGGTGCCATTTTATAGGGGGAATTTTCTATAGGGATTTAGAGCGTTTTTTCGGCGGAGAGTGGCTTGATAATTCGTTATTGTCATACATACTAAAAGCTTGTCGTCATTATAAGTTCGGAAGGACACCGGCTTTGAAACTTGAAGAAAGTTATATCGATGTGATGGGGGTACACATTCGAGTGGCCAGGAAGCCGGGAATCAGCGAGCGCCCCCTGTTGTTATTCAATGGCATTGGTGCCAATCTGGAACTGCTCGAACCCTTGATGCAGAGTCTGGATGGCATTGAATGCGTCATCTTTGATATGCCGGGTATTGGAGGGTCTGATATCTCTCTGCTACCGATGCGTTTTAAAGGCTTGGCTAAACTCTCTGCCCAGATTCTCGACCACTTTGGGTATGGCCAGGTTAATGTGCTCGGTGTGTCATGGGGTGGAGCGATGGCGCAAGAGTTTGCTTATCGTCATCCAAAACGCTGCAGTAAACTGATTTTGGCGGCCACCTCCGCAGGCGCAATTATGGTGCCAGGCAAGCCCTCCGTGCTGATGAAACTTTCCAATCCCAAGCGCTACTTTGATAAAGGTTACCTTAAGGATATTGCTCACCATATCTATGGTGGCCAATTGCGTAATGATCCGGAGTTAATGAGTCAGTTTACCGATAAGGTCCGTGCCCCTAAATCCAGTCAGGGGTATTGGTGGCAACTTTATGCAGCCTCGGCATGGACCAGTATGCACTGGTTACACAAGTTAGATCAGGAAACCTTAATCATGGCGGGAAACGACGATCCCCTGGTGCCGGTTATTAATGCTCGGGTGTTACATAACCGTATTCCCAATAGCATCCTTGTGGAACTGGATTGTGGCCATTTATTTTTGATGACCCTGATGGATGAAGTGGTTCCGCTGATCCTTGATTTTCTAAATAGCAGTTTAGTTGCTGATGAGGCTGCCAGTGTCCATTAGGGATAAGTTCATTAGGCGTATATTGAGAGGGTAACAATATGTTACTGCCAACCATTCTATTTTTGATCTTTACTTTCTGGACGCTACGTCACTGGCAATCCCTCCCTGAATTACTGCAGGAAGATGAAGGCGATAATCGTTGGCCGCTAAGTATGGACCATGCGACAACCCCAACACGCTTATGGCTGGTATCAGGTTGTTATGCTTTGTTCAGTTATATTCTGTTTTGGGGGTTAAACAAATTACTCGTATTGTTGGGGGTAGGGACCTGGGCTCCTTGGTGGGCATTAGGTGTCTTGGTGGTTGCGCACTATCTCCCCTATCTGAAAACCGTCTGTGCGTTTATTCGGTATTTTTTTCAGCGCCATCTGTTTTTTCCCGTATTGCCTTCGCATCAGGAATACCCGCTGATTCATCAGTTACTTGAACAGCAGCAAGGGCAGGAGTGTATTACCAAGGAGTTGGACCACGTTTACGGTTTGCTAAAGCAGGAATTCAATACATCCATACATGCATTTAATATCGTAGCGCTAAAAGAAGAGTGGCAACTGGTGCGTGCCGAGCACAAGAATATTCGACGTAAGGTATTGTCTGGCGTTATCTGTGAGACGACTGAGCAGCAACTGCGCCTGCAGTTATACGCTTGCTGTCGCTTACTTGTACGTTTAACCTTGGCCCGTTTCTGGTCCGGCAAGGAAAGGCGCAAAGAATTTCGTCGGCTGGGCTACTGTATTAACACCGGCGATGGCGCGCTTTACGGCTCGACGCGTCGGCTATGGTTTGGTTTGTGGAAAAATGTCTTTAGTCGTTCTAACAGAAGGTTAAAAGCCAGATAAACCAGCCTTGAAGGATCGACTATTGGTGGGCACAATGTCTCTTTGTTGTGCGAGATTCTATTCCTGTGACAACCTGCCCCAAATGCGGCTACCAACGCCAGCCCAGTGATCATCATGTGATGGCGGGTATCTGTCCTGCCTGTGGCATTGCCTATCAGAAGTGGTTGGATCGTCAGGCTCAAAATCAAGACCAGCAGCCAAAGCAAGCGGATGATCAATCCTCCTCTTTTACGGTTGCTGAATCTGTATCCTTATCTCAACGTATTAAAGCCCTGGCCTTTTATGTGCCAGAAAATGTTGAACCCTTAGGCTTTTGGGGCCGTGTATTTTTGTTAGGCGTTTTCTTTATCTGGGGCTGGTCATTTATTCTGGGCGGCATTTCCTGGGAATCGATTGGTGGCTCCTTTCTGCATAATGTGATTTTACCCTTCCACGAATTTGGCCATGTGCTGTTTTCACCCTTTGGTCGATTTATGGCGATATTGGGTGGCAGTCTGTTTCAGGTGTTGATGCCCTTGGGGTTGATGCTGGCGTTTCTGATTAAGCAACGCGATGCCTTTGGCGCTTCCATTATGTTGTGGTGGAGCGGGCAGAGTTTTATTGATATCTCACCTTACATTGCCGATGCGCCTTATCGGGCTATTCCCTTGATTCGCGGTATGGGTGAAGAGGCCCACGACTGGGGCAATTTACTCACTATGACCAATTCAATGGATATGGCCATGCCGCTGGCGCGAATGAGCTTCGGCATTGGTAGCCTGTTAATGCTGATGGGCTGCGCCTGGGGGGCTTATGTCCTCTACCTGCAAAAGGGCAAGTTAAGCCATTAGTTAGTTCGGCTTGTCTGCTAGCGGTCTTTCTCTGGAAGTCTTCTTTCTATTTATCTGTTCTTCGCTTGGCCAGTTGTGCACTGATTTCTGGCTGACCGTGCAATTGTTGATCGCTATCAAACAATACCTGCTTACTGTTGTGCACAATGATTGTGCGAACTTGAGTGCTTGGGGTGACTTATTAGGGGTATATTTTAGCTCTGCGGGAAAAGAGGGGTGGTCATCGGTGGTGCGTTTTGCACCATTAGGGCGCTTTTTGAGGTGAGGCCTTGGTGCGTTTATAGGGCCAAGAATGACCTGTAAATACCGTTATTGTTTCTAACCTATTGATAAGTAAGGGGAAAATCTATTTGGCATAAGGATTGCTGTAAGGGTTATATCCAAGCATTTTAATCTTTACATTCATTACGGACCCTGGAGACTCGACGTATGAGCGAATCCGAAAAGTTTAATCTCTTCTCCTTTACGGGGAAGATGAAGATCCTCCACATGAGCTGGATGGCCTTCTTTATTACCTTCCTGGTGTGGTTTAACTTCGCCCCACTGTTGGTTGCGGTGAAAGAATCCTTAGGCCTGACCTCGGCAGAAATCAAAACCCTGCTGCTGTTGAACGTATCTATCGCGATTCCTGCTCGAGTCCTGATTGGTATGTTGACCGATAAATACGGTCCACGTCTGGTTTACTCCGCACTGTTGATCGTGTGTTCTTTCCCATGCTTTATGTTCGCTGTTGCCGATGACTTTACGCAGGCAGCGATTGCTCGTTTTGCGCTGGGTCTGATCGGTGCCGGTTTTGTAATTGGTATTCGTCTGGTATCTGAGTGGTTCCCACATAACGAGCTGGGTACTGCAGAGGGTATCTACGGTGGTTGGGGTAACTTCGGTTCCGCTGCTGCTGCGTTCACCCTGCCTACCGTTGCTATCATGTTCGGCGGTGAAGACGGCTGGCGTTATGCCATGGGTATCACCGGTGTTCTGAGCCTGGTGTTTGGTTTTATCTTCTACGCTAACGTATCTGACACCCCGAAAGGTTCTACTTACTTCCGTCCTAAAACCCTGGGCGCGATGGAAGTAACCTCTAAAGGTGACTTCTTCTTCCTGCTGGCGATGAAAATCCCAATGTACGCTGCACTGGCTCTGCTGGTGTGGAAACTGTCCCCTAACGGTGTGAGCCTGCTGGGTGAGGTTGCGGCCAATGCCATTTATGCGGGGCTGGTTGTTCTGTACTTGTACGATGCGTCTAAAGTTTGGAACGTGAACAAGAACGTCTTTAAAGAGCCTGTACCTGAGCTGCACCGTTACAGCTTTAAACAGGTTGCTGTTCTGAATGTACTGTACTTTGCGACTTTCGGTTCTGAGCTGGCTGTTGTATCCATGCTGCCACTGTTCTTTGCTGATACCTTCGAGCTGACCCCAGTGATTGCCGGTATGGTGGCGTCTGCATACGCCTTTATGAACCTGATGTCTCGTCCTGGTGGTGGCTGGATTTCTGACCGCTTCGGCCGCAAGCCTACCCTGTTGATTCTGACTGCAGGTCTGGCTGTTGGTTACTTTGCGATGGCACAGGTTGAGAGCTCCTGGCCTCTGTGGTTGGCGGTTGTTGCAGCTATGGCGTGTTCTTTCTTTGTACAGGCTGGTGAAGGTGCAGTATTCGCGGCGGTTCCTCTGATCAAGCGTCGTATGACTGGCCAGATCGCCGGTATGACCGGTGCTTACGGTAACGTAGGTGCGGTAGTTTATCTGACTGTTCTGTCCATGGTTGATTACAGCACCTTCTTTATGGTGATTGCAGGTACTGCGGTACTGGGCTTTGTAACGCTGCTGTTTATGAGCGAGCCTAAAGGTCAAATCGCCGAAGTGAATGAAGACGGTAGTGTAACCCTGATTGATGTTGCCAAGTCTTAATTCAAGCCTTGCTTGATTGATTAAAAAACGGCCGCCTTTGGGTGGCCGTTTTTGCGTTTGTACTCTTTCCTATAACGCTTCCCTAAGGGGTGAAATTAAACAATAATGACTGCAAAAGAAGATCTGACAACAGACAATCGAGAGTTCGAAGACATTATGCCGTTGTTGCCTTTTGGGGATGATCAGCCGCAGTTAGACGTCGAGTTTGGCGGGCATTCTATTGCTGGTCGTAAAGAGAAGAACGAAGATGCCTTTGCGGCGCGCCAGCCCGATGGCGGCGAACGCTATTATAAAGGTGTGGTTGCCTGTGTTGCTGATGGGGTGAGCTGTAGTGAAAACGCCCAGCAGGCTAGTCAGACCAGCGTCATGGACTTTATCGAGAACTACTACAGTACGCCGGATACCTGGGGAGTTAAGCAGGCGGCGGCCAAGGTCCTGTCTTCGTTAAACTCCTGGTTATTCCATCACGGCCAGCAGGGTAACCTGCGCCACAATGGCCTGGTAACCACCTTCAGTGGTGCCATTTTAAAATCCACCACCGCACATATATTCCACGCTGGTGACAGTCGTATTTATCGTTTGCGCCAGGGTAATCTGGAGCAGGTCACCCGCGATCATACCCACAAACAAATTGGTACCAAGGCTTTTCTAACCCGTGCCCTGGGTATGGATAGTCGCCTGGATGTGGATTACCAGCAGAAGTCGTTAAAAGTCGGTGATGTATTGATGCTTACCACCGACGGTGTACACGATACCCTCAAGGATCACGATCTATTGGCGATGTTGCAGGCGCACCTGGCGGAAACGCCGGAGGCACCAACCCTGGAGCAAACCGCACGCCGCATTGTCGATGATGCCTATGAGGCAGGCAGTGAAGACAATATCAGTTGTCTGCTGGTAAAAATCAAAGAATTGCCCATAGAAGATATCAACGAAGTTCATCGCAAGCTAACCAAGCTAACCATTCCGCCGGTGATGGAGCCGGGGCACAAGATTGATGGTTACGAAATTCAAAAAATTGTTCACTCCGGTACTCGCAGTCATCTGTATCTGGTTAAGCAGATGGAAACCGGCAAGAAGTATGTCTTAAAGGCGCCGTCGGAAAACTTTGCTGAGGATGCGCAATACCTGGAAGGTTTTATTCGCGAGCAGTGGGTGGGGCGTAGAATCAATCACCCCAATGTTATGAAGATTTACCCGCGCCCGGCAGAAAGCCCCTTTATGTATCACCTGTGTGAATATATTGAGGGTACCAGCTTGCGCCAGTGGATGATTGATAATCCGCAGCCGAGCCTGGCCAAAGTGCGTGAACTGGCCAAGGGTATGGTAGCGGCTGTGCGCGTCTTCCAGCGTCAGGGTATGGTGCACCGGGATATCAAACCGGAAAATATTTTGCTCGATGAGCACGAGCGGGTACGTCTGATTGATTTTGGTACCGTGCAGGTTGATGGCCTGGATGAAATTGCCACACCGTTAGGTGAAGAGGTTCCGGTTGGTTCGGTCAACTATATTGCCCCGGAATATTTACGTGGCGAAAAAGGCCAGCATTATTCCGATATTTTCTCGCTGGGGGTGATTCTCTACGAAATGTGTACCGGCACCTTACCGTTTAAACAAACCGCAGCACAACAGCAACAGCCGCAACATTATCAGGAATGGAATTATATTCCGGCACGCCGAGCACGCCCGGAATTACCGCTGTGGTTGGATCTCACTCTGGAAAAAGCCAGTGACCCTAACCCGGCTAAACGTTATCACGTGATGTCGGAATTACTGCACGATTTAAGTAGCCCTAATGCGGAGTTAGTGGCTGTACATAAAAGTGCGCCGCTGTTAAAGCGTAATCCGACGCTGTTTTGGCAGGGAATATCAGCCTTGTTGGCAGTAGGCTTGGTTGCGCAGTGGGTATATATGTCGCAGTTTATGTAATGTGGCATCCGCGTAGGCGGATGCCACAATAGTCTTATAAAACAGAATTAAAAATTCGCCGTAGCGGTTAGCCAAAGTTTAGTGGTATCCGTACTACTCCAATCACTATCCGCATCAAAGTCCGCATACTTCAGACTTAATCCATAACGCTTGGCAAATTTCTTACTGATTGAAATACCCCACTCATCACCATAATCACTGGCTCCACCGGTCGCTGCACTGCTGTCATCGGATTCAAACTGATGGGCGACCAGTGACAGGTTTATGCCTTCAAGGTTGTAGCTGATAGATGCATAGGTATCTTCAACACCGCCGTCTACATTGCCTAAACCACCACCCAGAAAGCGATCGGTCCAGCCCTGGAATTTATGCAGGGTGGCCAGTGGCGTAACAAAGAAACCATCGCTGCCATCAGCTTCCAGAGTTTCCTGGCCTAGCTTAAAGGTAAAGCCAGCGAGTTTGCCGTAGGCTTCCAGCAGGACATAGTCGGCATCGTAACTCTTGGGGTTGTCGTGGGCATCGGATTGTTGAGCATATTCCAGCGCGTAGCCAAAACTGTCGTATTTACCGGCAACACGCAGCCCTGTGGTTTTACTCGACATGGCTACGGCATTACTTTCTTCATTATCAATGTCGTAATGGTACAGGGTGGCTTTAGTATGTTTGATACCGGAATAGCTGACGTTGAAATATTTTGTTGAGTGGTCGTGTTTACCCAGGTTATCAGGCTCACCGTCGGTACGATCTTCGCCCCAGATACGTCGCACTTGGTTGATATAGCCTAAATAGATTTCGGTATCTTTAAAGGCTTTGCTGGCGATAGTTGTAGCGAGATAGGTTTGTTCATTTTGACGGAAGCCCACACCACCGATGTAACGCTGGTTATCGAGGTTAAGGCGTTGGCGGCCGTAGCGTAAATCGGTCTTGTTGAAGTTGTAATTCAGCCATACCTGATTGATCTCCGTGTCTTCAGGATCTGAAATAACGGATTTATCGGCCAAGTCAGCATCGGAATTACTGGGGTGGGTTTTATAGTCGACCGAATCCAGCTCGGTGACATCGTCCATTTCGATCTGTGCGTTGAAGCCGTTAAAGGGCGCTGTGGTATAGGAAAGCCGGGTACGCAGGGTAAAGGCTTCGGCATCTGTATCAGAGCCCGTGCTGATATCGTCCTCGACATCTTCATAGCGCAGGCGAAAGTTGAGTTTGACTTCGCCGTCTTTAATGGCTTTGGTAAGACCGTCTTCGGTATAAGCAGGAAGGCTAACGCAGGTGCTGCAAATAGCTACGGGTAATAGCAGGCGGGTCATTTTCATAAAGCATCTCCTTATGGGTGAAAAACGCTTCATAAAAATGTAATAAATATTTGAAATATTTCAAGTTTATGACATCTGAGGCCACAAGGAGATGGCGTTATAGCTCTTCGGGTTGCATCTGTTGCCAGCGGGTATGGTGCAGGTGTAATTGATTGTGGGCATGATCCATGCTAATGGGGGTAAAGCTGATTTCAGCTCCTGGCTGTAGCTGAGCCAGCTTGGCCAAATCCAACGACAGTACTGAGCCAATTTTGGGGTAGCCGCCAATCGTCTGGCGATCATTTAACAGAATAATCGGCTGGCCATCACCGGGAATTTGAATGGCGCCCAGGCAAATACCTTCCGACAACATCGTGGTAATACTGGATTCAATCGTCGGGCCATTAAGGCGGTAACCCATACGATCACATTGATCGCTAACGGTATAGCGGCTGTTAAAAAACAAGCGTTGTTGGTAGCGGCTAAAACTGCTTTCCTGAAAACCGGGTATCACTCGCAGTTCGACGTGTTTACCATACTGTGGACGAAATTTTTCGGGCACGCGCAGGGTTGGGCGTTGTGTGTGCTTGGGGCCCGTTGCGCAGGGTAGGCGATCATCCTTTTGTAATGCCAGGCCCGAGAGTCCGCCTAAGCCTTCGCGAACAACCGTAGAGTTACTACCGAATTCTTCAGCGATATCCAGTCCGCCTTCTACGGCAAGGTAACTGCGACAACCCTGTTGGCAAAATCCCAATTCGATACGATCACCACTGCGAATAAAATGGGTTTGCCACAGTGGCTGGTTTTCGCCGTTAATGGTTAACGGCATGACTGCACCGGCCACAGCTATACGCATATCACCGCTGGCAATTAATTGCAGGCCGCCAAACGTAACTTCAATCGCGGTGCTGTTGTCGTTGTTTTCGCACAAGCGGTTAGCCCAGCGAAAAGCATCTGGATCCATCGGACCACCGTTGGTCAGCCCGATAGTGTGATGGCCGAAGCGGCCACCATCTTGCAGTAAGGATAAAAAACCGGGTTTAATCACATGCAACTTTTTCACAGCGCGCCACCCATATCCAAAAAACTGTCACGATCCACGGCGTAAAAGCGTACGCGATCGCCCACGTCTACCGGCATGGTTGGTTGCTGCGTTTTATCAAACATTGACGTAGGGCAGCGGCCAATAATATTCCAGCCGCCGGGTGAAGCAGCGGGATAAACGGCGGTTTGTTGATCGGCAATAGCCACACTGCCTTTGGCCACCTGTTTGCGTGGTGTGGTTAATCGTGGAGTGGCAATTCGGGTATCTACTTCACCAAGATAGGCAAAGCCAGGTGCGAAACCAATAGCGTAAACACGATATTCCATAGCTTGATGAATATTAATAATTTCATCAATGCTCAGTTGGCTCAGTTCACTGATACGTTGTAAGTCCGGGCCGCATTCTTCGCCGTAGTACACCGGTAGCTCGACAAGTTTGCCGGATTGAATACTTTGTTCTGATTTAGCTTCCAGTGCCTGACGAATTAATTTCCTTACGGCAATATGATCAGTTTGCAAGGCATCAAATAACACCAGCAGCGAGGCGAAGGAGGGAATCGCATCGATCAGTTTATCGCCCATCGCGCTGCGGATCGCATAAAAGGCTTGCTGCACTTCGGCGGCAACCTCGGGGCTGGCTTTATCGCTGAAATAAACAATCAGCGAATTTTCTCCGGCAACATGAATTCTCATGACGAGTGAATCAGTTGGCGGATTTGGTTAATGGCATCCACTCCGGCCTGGTTATCGCCGTGAACGCAGAGTGTATCTGCAGCCAGAGGCAGCGTTTTACCACTGACAGTGGTAACCGTTTGGGTATCTTGCAGTTGTTGTACTTGCTGCAACATATCATCGTGGTTTAACACGGCACCTGCTTTACTACGGGCCAGCAGTAAACCGTCATCGTCATAACGCCGATCGGCAAAGGCTTCAAAATACAGTGGCAGTTGATAGGTTTCTGCTTCATGGCGGTGTTGATCCGCGCTAGCCGTGGCCTGCAGCATGAGGTGCAGCGGCTTATGGAACTCGGCAAGGGTTTGCATAATGGTGCGGCGGATATCATCGCGCTTCATCATGTCGTTGTAGAGAGCTCCGTGGGGTTTTACGTAGTGAAGTTCCAGGCCATGGTTGCGGGCCATGCCATCCAGCGCCGCAATTTGGTAATTCAGCAGGGCGTGGATTTCTTCCATGGAGCAGTTAAGTGAGCGCCGGCCAAAGCCGGCAAGATCCGGATAGCTCGGATGGGCGCCGACGGTCACCCCGTGTTGTTTGGCAAGGGTGAGGGTGTTATTGATCACCACAGGATCACCGGCATGATAGCCACAGGCGATATTGGCCTGGTCAATATAAGGCATCACAGCTTCGTCGACCCCCATAGTCCAGGAGCCAAAGCTTTCGCCGAGATCGCAGTTTAGAAGTAGTGTCACCCTATTTACCCTTTGGTCTTACTTACAGGTATTTTATCAGCTCTATTTCGCGCTGTAATTATGCGGGTTGGCGGGGGAGCTCCCTGGGCAGATAGGTTTCCAGGTAGGCTGATGCAGCCCGCTTGGCTTCTGCGGTCATGGCCTCAGTGATGTCATTTTCCCGCAACATGGAAAGCACAAACATCAGGTCAATGATCTCAACGGCATAAAAGAACACATCCAGTTCATTGGGGATTTGAGGTAAGACAAAATAGCTTTCCAGGTGTTGCTTAAGTAAAGCACCCAGACGCCGGTCGTTATCCCGGTCTGCACGTTTAAATTGCGGTGGGGTTTTACCACCGATCAGCAGTTGGCGAGCGGCGGGATGGTTGTGGTAAAAATTTACTGCGCGCTCAATCATGCCATTACAGACATCGTGCCAGTGAGAGATATTTTGATCTTTGATCGGTTGCGCCAAGTGGTTGTATAACTCTTCACCAATACGGGTGGTTAGGGCCGAATAGAGGTCCATAATATTGGCGTAAAAATGATAGGCCGAGCCCTTGGGAATATTGGCGTGCTCGGCTATGTCGAGAAAGGTAATATCTTCGAGGTCTTTCTCAACAAGCAGAATAGCGGCACTGTTCAGCAGGCTCTCGCGACGGGCTCGCCCTCTTGCCTGGGTGGTGCCATTACTGCGCTTGGTTTTTGTAGATGATTCGACCATTGCCACAGTATATCGATTACATCTTTTAAACTCGACCAAATTCTTGAGGTGCCGCCCCGGTAAGCTATTTATCCGAGGCAGGCTTTGGAAACGCTATAAACGCTATTGAGTAAGTAGGGTTAATACTCTATCCAGGGCTTCTGCCACTAAATCGGCATGGGCTTCTTTAAAAATCAGCGGTGGCCGTACTTTTAACATGTTACCGTAGCGTCCTGTCATACCCATTAAAATACCTTGCTGTTTCATAGCATCCGGAATTTTGGCTGCAAGTTCAGGGTAGGGTTCCTTGGTGTTTCGGTCTTTTACAAGTTCGATTCCCAGGAACAGACCTTTGCCACGAATATCGCCGATAACCGGGTGTTTTAACGCTAATATTTCCAATTGTTTACGGAAGTACGCGCCCACGTTATGGCAATTATCGACCAGCTTTTCTTCCTTGCAGATGTGTAGCACGGATCGGCCGACAGCACAGGAAACCGGGTTACCACCGAAGGTGTTAAAGTAATAGGCCTGTTGACTAAAGCGTTCGGCGATCTCCTGGCTGGTAACCACGATGGCCAGTGGATGTCCGTCGCCCATGGGCTTACCCAGAGTGACGATATCGGGAATCACATCATAATGTTCAAATCCCCACCATTTACCGGTACGGCAGAGGCCTGGCTGAACTTCGTCGGCGATGCATAGTCCACCAGCTTGGCGTACCTTGTGATAAACCTTCTTAAAATAATCTTTAGGTGCTTCAAGGCTGCCCTGGGTGTCAAAGATGGTGTCGCACATAAAAGCGGCAACACCTTCACCATTGTTTTCCAGTTTATCGATCGCATCATCAACCAGATTGGCGTAGCGGTTACTTACGTTTTCATCGCCGATATCGGTAAAGGGTCCGCGGTAGGTATTGGGTGGTTCGATACCCACCACATGGGCTGGTCTGGTTTGAGGATCGGGATGGGCGACGGTCGACAGCTCATCGATCAGCGTAGAGTTACCGTGGTAGCTATTTTCCATCACGATGGCCCCGCGTTTGCCGGTTACTGTGCGTGCAATACGCATTGCCAGCTCATTGGCTTCTGTACCGCTGCAAACAAACATACACACTGAAAGTGGATCAGGCATCAGTGCTGTCAGCTCTTCGGCGTAGTCGATAACGTTTTCATGCAGGTAGCGAGTGTGGGTGTTGAGAGTCGCTGCCTGCTCCGTCAATGCCGCTACAACCTTGGGATGACAGTGCCCCACTGACGCTACGTTGTTGTAGCAGTCCAGGTAGCGTTTGCCTTCAGCATCGTAAAGCCAAACACCTTCACCGCGCACGATATGTACAGGCTCGTGGTAGAACAAAATACTTCCCCCCAGATGTGCCTGCCTGCGTTTGATCATGTCGATGTTCTTGGGGGGCTGATCGTAGGAATCTGTATGGGTGTGAGCTGCGCCAAGCATTGCTGGCTTGCTGCGAGAAGTGGCATTGCTGGGTGGATTCATGGGGGCCTCTGCGTCTAATTGGCTGCAATCTGAGTATCACTTTATGTTAAAACTCGAATAATGTCGAATATAGTTTTGGCGTGTGAGCTGCTTATTAATCCGAAAATAACCTTTTTTTATCTCTGTTTTATAGTGAATATCTAGTTTGTATTCTTTGTAACTATCTGATTTAAATTGATTTTGTGGTGTTGTTTGGCCCGCTGGCGAGGGTATAAGCGATCCTGCTTGGTAGACAGAATCGTCATATCGATCAAATAAGCCTTGCAATTGTTAAAACTCGTCTTTAGTCTAATTTAAAGTCGAATTAAGTCGGGTTTTGATGTATGAGCGATTTCTACCAGCAATCCAGTGATCAGCAGATTGAGTGCCTAACCCAATTGGCGCGAGAGGCTCTGCCCTTGTGGGGGCTAAGTCAGGCTGCTGAGCTGACCCTATTGAAGTACCGGGAGAATGCGGTTTATCGCGTTGTTGATGGTGGGGATCAATATGCTTTGCGCATACACCGATTTGGTTACCACTCCCAGGCTGAGTTGCAATCTGAACTGGATTGGATGCAAGCGCTTAACGATAGCGGCGTGATGACACCAGCCATTATCAAAACAACCGATGGTCAGTTGGTAAAAAATGTGCGCGTCGATGATGTGCCCGAAGCGCGGATGGTTGATGTACTCGGCTGGGTTGAAGGTAAGCCATTGGGCTCGATTGAAGAGGGGGCCCGTGGTGATCATGACACCATCATCGCCAACTATCGCACCGTTGGTAGCTTAATGGCCAAACTGCATTCCCATGCGCAAGTGTGGGACAGGCCTGCTGAGTTCAAACGCCAAATGTGGGATGTGGATGGGCTTTTGGGGGAGACCCCTGTCTGGGGACGTTTTTGGGAGTTACCCCTGTTAACCGAAGCGCAACGTGCACAAATTCAAATCGCCCGTAAACAGGCTTATCGGGAGTTGCAAAGCCTGGGGCAAGACCCGGCCTATTACGGTCTGATTCATTGTGATTTTTTGCCTGAAAACCTTTTGCGTGGTGACAAAGGTCTGCATCTGATTGATTTCGATGATGCCGGTTTCGGTTGGCATCTGTTCGATATTGCTACCACCTTATTTTTCCATGTTGGGGAAGATTATTTTGATGATCTGTTTGATGCCTTTATTGCTGGCTACCGAGCTGAACGTGCATTGGATGATCAACACCTCAGTCACTTGCCATTGTTTCTAGCGGTACGCGCGATGGTGTATCTGGGGTGGGTATATACCCGCAGTGAAATTGAAGGAGTTAACGAAATGGCGCCGGTGTTGATTGATGCAGCCATGGCGTTAACCCGGCAATACCTTAAACCTTGCAGCACTATACTTATAACAGGAGAGTCAAGATGAAAAAACTAGCATTGGCAGCTGCCGTTGCCCTGGTGGCACCGTCTGCGGTAATTGCCCAAGACTTTACACTTGAAGAGATTGTCGTCACTGCGCAAAAGCGCGCCCAGAATATGAATGATGTAGGGGTGGCTATCTCGGCATTCAGTGGCGAGCAGATGAAGGAGTTGGGTATTAGCAATGCCACTGATATGGCTGCACATACACCGGGTTTGGTGTTAACCGAAACCCAGCCAGCAGGGATTCCTGTGTATACCATTCGTGGTGTCGGTTTTGATGATATTTCTGTCAGCAGTAGCTCCACAGTGGGTGTCTACGTTGATGAAGTGGCTTTGCCTTATCCCGCCATGACGCGCGGTATGTCATTCGATGTCGAGCGCATCGAAGTTTTAAAAGGGCCACAAGGTGACTTGTATGGTCGCAATAATACCGGTGGTGCGATTAACTTTGTAAATAATAAACCGACGGAAGAGTTCGAAGCCGGTGTCTCGGTTGATTATGGTCGTTACGACTATACCAAAGTGGAAAGCTTTGTCAGCGGGGCCTTAACCGATAGCGTCAATGGCCGACTGGCATTAAATGTTACCCAGCAGGATGACTGGCAGGAAAGTATTTCCAGTGATGACGAGCAAGGTGAAAAGGATGAGCTTGCCGGCCGTATCCTGTTGGATTGGGCAGCCAGTGATAATGTCAGTGTGTTGTTTAACGTTCATGCAAATCGTGATAAATCAGATAACCAGGCCGCTTACGCCGTTGGCTTAAATAATTACGGTGCACCGGTATCCATGATTCCTGCTTTGGGCAGTGGTCCGGGTTATGACGATGTTCTGGCGGGTGATCATTTAAAATACGCGGTATGGTCTGGTGGTGCGCCAACCGAACAAACCTTTATTGATATTAGCGATGCCTTGCGTCAGGACAATGATCCACGTTCAGCCGATTGGAGCTTAAAGCCCGAGCGTGATAATGATGCCTGGGGTAGCTCTGTTACCGTCAGTTGGGATATTGATGATGCTTACTCCTTAACGTCGATCACCGCTTACGACTCTTTTAAGCGCGATGAAACTTTCGATTACGACGGCACATCCTATGAAATTATGGATGTGATGAATGATTCGGAGATTGAGTCCTGGAGCCAGGAAGCGCGTCTGAGCTTTGATGATGGCGGTGACCTAACCTGGATTGCGGGTATCTACCTGTCCAGCGATACGGTGGAAGAAGAAATTCACGGCTTTGTCGGTAACACCTTGGCCGGCGGTGGTGGTTTGGGTTTTAACGAGTACCGTCAGGTCTATGAGCAGGATACCGACACCCGCGGTATTTTCGGGCATGCTGAATGGCAGTTTGCTGAACAATTTAAAGTTATCGCTGGTATCCGCTATACCCATGAAGAGCGCGAGTGGAGTGGTTGTACCTACGATGCCGACGGTGGGCTTACCTTTATCTATAACAATTTACTGGGTTACTCCAAGCCAGGTCTGGTGGCGTTTGATAATGGCGATTGCCTAACGATTGATGGCACCTCTGTTGATGGCGGTACAGGTGAGGTGGCTAACTATGGTGTTTATAGCGATAGCATCGTGACTGAAAATGTCTCCGGCAAAATTGGTTTGGATTACACGCCAACCGAAGATGTCTTACTGTATGCCAGTATTGGCACCGGATTTAAATCCGGTGGCTATAACGGCAACCCTGCCAATGACTACTCACAGTTAGCGCCTTATCAAGAAGAAGAGTTGCTGGCCTACGAGATTGGTATTAAAGCCACACTGCTTGAGCAAACCATGCAGTTAAACGGTGCGCTGTTCTATTACGACTACCGCGACAAGCAGGTTTACGATGCGGTAGATACCTTCTTTGGACCACTGGCAAATCTTACCAATATTCCTCATTCGACTATTCAGGGGGGGGAGTTGGAGTTGCAATGGCGTCCAATGCAGGGGCTGGATGTCAAGCTGGCGGCTTCTTATCTGGATTCCCGCGTCGATGAATATACCGATTTCTACGATAACGATCAGGAAGGCAAAGAATTACCACAAACCCCACAGTGGCAGTACAACGGCATTATCAGTTATGAATTCCCATTGGTAGATGGATTGATGATGCGCGCTACCACCGATTTTTCCTACAGCGATAGCTATTACACCTTGATAGGTACCGCCGACGGCACGGTCGATTATGACGATATGAAAGTGGATAACTGGTGGTTGGTGAATGCCCGCGTTGGTGTTGAATCTGAAGACGGTACTTGGGCTGTGGCTGCCTGGGTGAAGAATCTGGAAGATAAATTCTATCAGCCCTGCAACAACTACGGTAATGACATTGTGTTTGGTATGGCCGGTATGGGTCGCACCTACGGCGTTAACTTTAGTTACTACTGGAATTAATACAGTGCTTGCTCTCTTCTCTCGTGCTCAATAGAGCTTTGCGGCCACTTCGGTGGCCTTTTTCAGATGTAGAGCGATATAAAACATATGAGGTCAATGATGAAGTTGTACATAGTTGTTGCGCTAATGCTGCTGTCGCTGACAGCGTGTAAGAATAATGATCCAGTCGCGGATGTAATTTATACCAATGCCAAGGTTTATACCGTTAATGAGGCTGCTCCGTGGGAGGAGGCCTTTGCGGTTCAGGGCGAAAAATTTCTGGCTGTAGGCTCAAACTCCGAAATGGCAGCCTATCGAGGTAAGGATACCAAGGTTATTGATTTAGGTGGCCGCTTTGTTATGCCGGGTTTGGTTGAAGAGCATATTCACCCGGATATGGGCGCCGAAAACCTGATGGGTATTTTATTGCAACCCAGTGTTATGAGCTGGCAAGAGCAAGCGCAGGTGATCAGCAATTTTGCCAAACATAATAAAGGCAGCGGCTGGATTACCGGCGGTACTCTAAATTGGTTGGCAGATAACGGCGAGGAGATTCTGGGTAGCGGTGTCCCATCTCATTACTCCACGCTGGATAACATAATCACTGATCGCCCGGTCATGCTGTGGGATATTGGTGGCCACGCGTTGCTGTTAAATTCCAAAGGCATGCAGGTGTTGGGTATTACGGCAGCCAGCGAAAACCCCGAAGGTGGCGTTATTGTAAAGGATGCTCAGGGGCAACCTACCGGTGTGCTGCGCGAAACCGCTGCTAACCTCGCTTATGAAACGGCGTTAAAAGAACTGCCACGAGGTCAGGCATTGATTGAGCATGGTATTAAACCGGTGTTTCAAACACTGAATGCCTTGGGCTTTACTGCAATCAGTGATGTGTGGGCGCGTTATTATGTCTTGGATGCCTACCGCCAAATGGCTGATAACAACGAGCTGACCCTGCGTTTGCGAGCGTTTATTTCTGACCCCATTGAGTGGATGACAGAAGAGTGGAAGCAGGGCGCTCGCGAGGCGATTGCCAACCACAAAGACTACTATCGTGAGAATTGGTTGGATGCCTCTGGCGTAAAGTTTGTGTTGGATGGTTCAGCGGGTGGGCAAACCATTATCATGGTTGAGCCCTATGAGGGGACTACGGATGTCCATGGTGGGCCATGGCGCAATGATCCGGCGTACTTTGCTAAAAAATTCATTGAATATGATGCCATGGGGTTAACCATAAAATCCCACGGGGTAGGCACGCAAAGTATTCGCACGATTCTCGATGCCATTGAGTCGGTTCGCGAGAAGGGTTCAATCCTGCGTCACAGTGTGGCTCACACAACCTTTGTGCATCCGGAAGACCTGCCACGTTTCAAAGCACTTAACGCCGTGGCAGAAATGTCTCCTTACTTTTGGTATCCGGCTCCGGGTTGGAGTATTGTTCGTGGCGAGCTAGGAGACCGGCGTTTAGAGTGGGTCTTCCCCTTTAAAACCCTGTCAGATCAAGGGGTGAATATATCGGTGGGTTCCGATTGGCCGGTGGCGGAAGATCCTAATCCTTTCCCGTTGATCGAATCCATGATCACCCGCCGCGTTGCCGGAGGTGGCAGTGAGGCGCTGGCCAGTGAGAAACAGCGTATTGACCTGGCGACAGCCGTAAAGGCATTCACTCTGGGTGGTGCTTATGCACAAAACCGTGATGATGTTATTGGCTCGATAGAGTCAGGTAAGTTGGCGGACTTTATCGTGTTGGATCAAAACCTGTTTGAAGTAGATACCTATGCGATTCACAAGACGCAGGTATTACAGACGGTGGTGGGTGGCAAAACGGTATTCCAGCGCTAGTCGTCGTTCCCAAACAGACCAAACAACGCATCCTTCTCCTCCGCCGACACATTGGCTTCCTTGTCGGCAATGGGGGTAATGCCGTGGCAGACCCGGTTGCGGCCTTCGTGTTTGGCGCGGTAAAGCTGTTCGTCGGTGCGTTTGATAAAGTCTTCCGCGGTTTCCTCGGTGGAGGCATGGGGGAGGGTACGGAAGGTATCTACCCCTAAGCTGGCGGTCAGCGGTAAGGATTTCTCGCCGACAATCAGCGGAGTGCCCTCAATCATCGAGCGCAGCCGTTCAGCAACCTGAATGGCGGTGATCAGTTCGGTGGAGGGCAGGACAATCGCAAACTCTTCACCGCCGTAGCGGCAGGGGGTATCCAGGCGACGGGTAGCTTGGGTCAGCAGCTTGGCGGTTTGCATCAGCGCCTGGTTGCCCACTTCGTGGCCCCAGGTATCGTTGACCTTCTTGAAGAAATCCAGATCCACCATAATCAGGGCGGTGGCTTGACCCGTACGGCGGGTACGCTCCATTTCCTGATCCAGCACCTGGCGGAAATGGCGGAAATTGGCAATGCCGGTCAGGGTGTCGGTATGAACCTGTTCGGTCAGGGCTGCAACCTCGGTGCGCAGCTCATCGAGCGCTTCCAGGTTAGGGCAGTCTGTGCCTGCGGGGCAGCGCGGCGGGGCCTGAGGTGTGTGTATCTGTGTATCAGCCTGGTCGGGCACGTGGGCTTCCTGTTGCCGTATCTGTGTATCTATTTTAGCGTAATCCTAAACCACATTTAGGTGGTCTGTCACAGAGTTTAACGGCCAATTCTCTAGGAAAATAAGCTTAAATTGAAAAGGCAGATACAAAAAAGGCAAGCCCGAGGGCCTGCCTTTTTAGGTTCTTAATTCAGAGAATTAAGACTTACAGCGGCTGAATGTTCTCAGCTTGTGGACCTTTTTGGCCTTGAGTTACGGTGAACTCAACTTTTTGGCCTTCAGCCAGGGTTTTGAAGCCTGTGCCTTGGATCGCGCTGAAGTGAGCGAAAACGTCTGGGCCGTTCTCTTGCTCGATGAAACCGAAACCTTTAGCTTCGTTGAACCACTTAACTGTGCCAGTAACTGTAGACATAGTTGCATCCTATCTATAACAATTTGTATTTTGTCGTACTCGAGAGCATGACGATGTAGCTGGGAAGTGCATGTTACTTATGTTCTACAGGACGAGTCACAGAGTGGAGCTTCGAAACACTTTTGACATAAAGTAAGGGCAAGTCCGTTGTACCACATTTTAGCCGCATTTGAGGTTATATGTATTACTTCGAATAGCCCAAGCTAACTTTCTAGCTGCATCGACTATAACCGTCGTACCTCCCCCTCGTCAACGCCTGTTTTCGTGGGATTGATAGGGACAGCCAAAAAGCACCTTTTTGGCGGGCCAAATACCCTTGAAGTCCCTATCTATGGGCATTGTGAGCCCCGTAGATGAATATTTTATGAAGGGTTTTCGGGCAGGCTGACAACTGCTGGTGCAGTTGTCGTTCAAAAGTCGATGGTGTGAGGCGCCAGTTGGATGTGGGCGGTTTGTCCGGCCAGCAAAATGACCTCACCTCGATAGCGATGGTTGCCGGTGGTGCTGAACTCGAACTCATAGCGGCGGCGCAACACCATATGCCCGCGCCGGTTGCGCTGTGGCCATACCCCTTTTATCACCATGCTCTCATCCAGCAGCTGTACATCGTACTTCTCACAATGGGCTTTGGCCGCTCGCAGAGCTTGCTCCTTAAAGCTGGCGTTATGCCAGAGCAGGGCTATGGCAATAAACAGCAGAAAGACAATAAACAGGTCGCCCAAATCGATCATATCAGTTGCTCCAGATAGTCAGTCTGGGCTTGGGCCAGATCCTCAGGGGTATTGATATTGAAGAAGCTGTAATCCGGCAGTTGGTTTAAGTCCACCGCCAGGCTTGGGGCCAGCTTCAGCCAGGCGCCCACTTTGTATAGCTGGTCGTCAACCAGCGCTTTTTTAAGGGCTGGGGCCTGGCTAATACGCCATAAACTCAAGGTAGGGTGGCGGTAGCCGCCGTGCTCGGGGTAGATAACGTCCACCTTATTTTCAGTAGCTTGTTGCAGCCGATAGACCAAATCCAGGGGGAAAAAGGGGGTGTCGACCGCAAAACTGGCCAACCATTCGGCATCGAGCGCAGTCTTGGCGGCCCATTCCATGGCAGTCACTATGCCTGCTAATGGGCCCAGATGGCCTGCTTCGCTATCGGCTATCACCGGTAGGCCTGTCTCGATATATTCTGGCAGGGGCTCATTGCTGTTGATTAACAGGTGGTCGACTTGTGGCATAGCCCGTTTGATAACCTGTGCCATTAGCGTGGTGTCCCCCAAGGGCAAAAGTCCCTTCGGTTGGCCTGCCATTCGTGTGGCTTTACCACCGGCCAAAATCACGCCGCAGATGGGGTGCCCCATAACACTCAACCTTCTTTCCCATATATAAAGCAGTATTATGTGGAATTGTCCCCAGGGGATACAATGGTTAGCAGGATATTTAGTTCATACAGGCAAAGAGACGATCAATGAAGTTGGAAGATGTAAGGCGGGAATACCTGCGTGGCGGCCTTAAACGAGAGGACCTGGCCGAGGATCCTATCACCCAGTTTGAGGCCTGGTTAAAGCAAGCTATTGATGCGGAGATTCAGGACCCTACCGCCATGACGGTGGCAACGGTTAATGCCAACGGCCAGCCCAGCCAGCGTATTGTGTTGCTTAAGCAGGTTAATCAAAAAGGCTTTGTGTTTTATACCAACTACGAAAGCCGCAAGGCCAAAGAAATCGAAGCCAACCCGCTGGTAAGCCTTCACTTCCCCTGGCATATGCTGGAGCGACAGGTAAAGATCTGTGGTCGCGCCGAGCGTGTATCCACAGCTGAATCTTTAAAATATTTTCTGTCACGCCCGGAAGAAAGTCAGCTGGCTGCCTGGGCCTCCGAGCAGAGCCGCCCGGTATCTTCGCGTCAGGTACTGATGCAGCAATTTAATGCCATTAAGAATAAATTCTCGAAAGGTGAAATCCCACTGCCGGACTTTTGGGGCGGCTATCGCGTAGTACCTAGCAGTATTGAGTTTTGGCAGGGCGGGGCAAACCGTTTGCATGATCGTTTTGAATACCAGCGCCAGGATGATAATAGTTGGGAAATTGAGCGACTGGCACCGTAGCCCAATGCCGTCATTCCTGCCTAGAGCCTGCCCCATGAGCGGAGCGAGTGCTTTGGGTACGCAGGTATGGCATTGAGGAGTTAATCGTGGGTATTTGGCAGAGTAAATATTAACGAGCACAACAATGAAATATATCGATATCACCCAACCCGGTGGCCCCGAGGTATTACAGCTGCAGGAAGGCCCTGCGCCAGAGGCCGCAAAAGGTGAGCTGCTAATTAAAGTTGAAGCCGCCGGTGTTAACCGCCCGGATGTTATTCAGCGTATGGGGCTCTACCCAGCTCCTCCTGGTGCATCACCCATTCCTGGTCTGGAAGTCGCCGGTACTGTTGCTGCTGTTGGCGAGGGGGTTGAAGGTTGGGCTGTAGGAGATCAGGTTTGTGGTCTGGCCAACGGTGGCGGTTATGCGGAATATGTGACCATTCCTACCGGCCAATGCCTACCCATACCCAAAGGCTTATCAATGGTTGAGACAGCAGCCTTACCGGAAACCTGTTTTACTGTTTGGACTAATGTGTTTGATCGCGCCGCCTTAAAAAAAGGCGAAACCCTGCTGGTGCATGGCGGTGCTGGTGGTATTGGAACCACAGCGATTCAAATGGCCGTCGCCATGGGGGCAACCGTATATGCCACCGCCGGTGATGCTGAAAAATGCCAGGCCTGCGAAACTTTGGGGGTGAAGCGCGCAATTAATTACCGTGAAGAAGACTTTGTCGAAGTAATTAAAGCGGACACCGATAATCGTGGCGTTGATGTAATTCTCGATATGGTTGGGGGTGAGTACCTGCAGCGCAATATCAATGTCGCCGCACAAGACGGCCGCATTGTGAATATCGCTTTCCTGCAGGGGCCGGTGGCGGAAGTGAATTTTATGCCGGTGATGTTAAAACGCTTAACCCTGAGTGGCTCTACTTTACGACCGCGGTCAGCCGATGTGAAAAGCGCTATTGCTGATAATCTACGCCAGCATATTTGGCCAGCGATTGAAGCGGGTAAAATAAAGCCCTTAGTAGATGCTACTTTTCCGTTGGCGCAGGCGGCTGATGCCCATAGCAAAATGGAGAGTGGTGAGTTGATTGGCAAAATCGTATTAACTATCGACGAATAGAAACATATTAAAAATACTGCCATTCCCGTGAAAACGGGAAGCGCCTGCCCCGCGAGCGGAGCGAGTGCTTTGGGTATCCAGTTTTACGGCACGTACTTGGACTTGGGAAAATTTTCATCAACCCACTCCGTATCTCTGGATCCCCGTTTCCACGGGGATGGCTTGTAGAACGTTGGGGAAGAGAATATGAGCACAGGCCCATTAGCAGGCTATCGCGTAATTGAATTGGGGCAACTACTAGCCGGCCCCTTCACCGGCTGTATGCTGGGATACTTCGGCGCTGAAGTGATTAAAATCGAGCCCCCCAAAGGTGGTGACCCCATCCGCGGTTGGCGCGAAGTCCAGGATGGCACCTCTCTGTGGTGGCACTCCCTTGGCCGCAACAAAAAATCCGTCACCATCGATCTCAAGTCTGAGGAAGGCATCAAGCTGGTTAAACAGCTGATCGACAGCGCCGATGTGGTGATCGAAAACTTCCGACCCGGTGTGGTGGAAAAATGGGGCATAGGCCCGGAAGAGTTTAAACAGTCCAATCCCAAACTGGTGTATGCCCGTATTTCCGGTTATGGCCAAACCGGTCCTTACAGCAGCAAGGCGGGCTTTGCTTCGGTGTGCGAAGGCATGAGCGGTTTTCGCTATGTGAATGGTTTCCCCGATGGGCCGCCGGTGCGTCCTAACCTGAGTATCGGCGATACCATTGCCGGTATTCACACCGCACTGGGTATTACCATGGCCTTACTGGAACGCGAAAAAAGTGGCCAGGGACAGGTGGTTGATGTGGCTTTATATGAAGCCATGTTTAATTTAATGGAAGCGGTCATTCCCGAATACGACGGTGCCGGTGTTATTCGTGAACCTTCTGGTTCAACGGTTACCGGTATTGTACCCACCAATACCTATAAATGTGCCGACGGTAAATACGTGGTAATCGGTGGCAATGGTGACAGTATCTTCAAGCGTTTGATGGAAGGTATTGGCCATCCCGATTTAGCGGTAGACGAACGTGTGGCCACCAACGCTGGCCGCGTTGAACATCAGGATGAGATCGACCAGATTATCGGTGGTTGGTGTTCGGCCAGAACCGTTAGCGACGTGTTAGCCGTGATGGAAGAGCAGCGAGTTCCCGCAGGGCCCATTTACCATGTGGAAGATATGTTTAACGATGAACACTTCCAGGCTCGCGGTTTATTTGAACAGGTGGAGATCAACGGCAAACCGTTAAAAATCCCGGCGATTATTCCCAAGCTGGATCGTACCGAAGGCAAAACCCAGTGGCCTGGGCCGAGCTTGGGGCAGCACAATGATGAAGTGCTGGGTGAGATTCTGGGTTTATCGACTGAGGAGCAGGAAGCCCTGCGTAAGGCTGAGGTAATTTAGTTCTGAACAGGGGTACGACCCGCAGGGTCGGACCCCAATCCGGTGGAGCCTGCATGAACGGGAGCTGGCACGAACGGGGTCCGACCCCACGGGTCGTACCCCACGTTTTGGCACAGACATTAATAACAATAAATGATGAAGGAACTATCATGAATAAAATCCAAGATTTAAAAGAACTAAGAGAAGCCCTGGGCGGCGAACCTCATCCTCTGTCCAGCAAAAAAATCTACAACCACCTCAACCCGCAGATGCAGGCGTTTATCGCCCAATCGCCTCTATTAATGCTATCCACTGTCGATGCCGACGGCTTCCCAACTATTTCGCCCAAAGGTGATGATGCGGGGTTTGTCTACGTAGAAGATAATAACACGCTGCTTATCCCCGAGCGTAAAGGCAACAAGCTGGCCTTCTCCCTGCAAAATATCCTGGATAACGGCAAGGTCGCTTTGCTGTTTTCCGTACCCGGTGTCAATGAAACCTTAAGGGTGCATGGAGAATGCACTCTTATTCATGATCACGCCCTATGTGAGCAGTTGGCCTCTCAAACCCATGATGCACTGTTGATTATGCGAGTAGAAGTAAAAGATGCTTACTTCCACTGCGCGAAAGCTTACCTGCGCAGTAAAACCTGGCAGCCTGAAAGTCAGTCGTCGTCTTTAAAAGTGTCTTTTGGTAAAGAGATCGCCGGCAATATAAATGAAAACCAAACTTTTGAAAAACAGGTCGACAACCTGGTTGCCGAAAACGATAAAACAGAATTATAAACTACCATAGCTGGGGTCCGACCCTACGGGTCGTACCCCATAATTCGGAAGCACTATGCCATATATCATAGCCGCCATCATTGCCGCACTATTTGCCTGGGCCATTTACCGCAGCTACAGACGTTCACAAATTGCCAAGCGTGAAGTGCTGATCGATACCTATCAGTTCCCCACCACGATAAAAAACAAAGTCGCGGAGAAGTACCCGCACTTAAACGAAAAAGATACCGAGATGGTGATGCGCGGCCTGCGGGAATATTTTCATCTGTGTAATATTGCTGGCAAGCGGATGGTCTCCATGCCATCCCAGGCAGTCGATGTTGCCTGGCATGAATTTATTTTGTTTACTCGCAAGTATGAATTCTTTTGTGACAAGGCCTTAGGGCGCTTTTTACATCACACGCCGGCCGAGGCGATGGAATCACCAACAGTGGCACAGGCTGGAATCAAGACCGCTTGGAAAATTTCATGTTTTCGAGAGGACATTGAACCCAAGGCAGCCACTAAATTGCCCCTGTTGTTTGCCATGGATGCCAAACTGGATATTCCTGATGGTTTTAAATACTCACTAAATTGTCAGAAGGCAGGAAGTAACAATTACTGTGCGGGTCACATCGGCTGTGGCTCAGGCTGCGGTGGTGGTTGTGGGGGCGACTCGTCTGGTTGCGGCGGTGGTTGTGGTGGGGATTAATGCCGATTGAATCGATCGTTACGTTTATTTTCGCATCGGCCCTAATCAGTGTTGCCCCCGGTCCCGATAACATTTTTGTCCTGACACAATCGGCACTCTATGGCCGCAAGTCCGGCGTGATTGTTACCTTGGGATTATGTACGGGGCTGTTGGTACACACCGCAGCGGTCGCATTAGGCGTGGCCGCTATTGTTCTTACCTCGCCATTGGCATTTAATCTTCTTAAATACCTGGGTGCAGCTTATCTTCTCTATCTGGCCTGGCTTGCATTCTCTGCCAAACCCTCTGCATTACCATCGAGTAATAACGGTTTAGTTTCGGCCAAGGCGCTTTACCGCCGCGGTATCATTATGAATGTCACCAACCCCAAGGTGGCGATTTTCTTCCTGGCATTTCTGCCTCAGTTTGCCGATCCACAGGCGGGCAGTTTGGCTGGACAGTTTTTGTTGTTAGGGGCCTTGTTTATCATTGTGGCGCTTGCGGTGTTTGTATCCATTGCCTATTTAGCTGGAGCACTAGGGCAATGGATCACTAACTCTCCTAAAGGGCAGCTATATTTAAACCGCATAGCCGGTGGCGTATTTATTGGACTGGCGATCAAACTGATCATTTCCAGTGCTGCGTCATAAATATAACTGGCTAAAAATATCGCCGCAGCTCCACCTGAATATAGTCATCGTTGCGGAAGTCATACAGCGGATCATCACTGGCGGTGTTGGAAAACCAGCGCCCCTCAGCTTCCAGTAGCCACTGGTCGTTAAGGCGGTGGGTGGCTTCCACGCTAAAAAAGCGGCTGTTGTTGTCCAGGTCCACGCTCATTGCCGCGAGCACTTCGGTGCTTTGTATATCGTTTAATACCCAGCGCGCGCCCAGGGCGATATCGTTTTGTGAGGCTGTTTCTGCTGCACCGCGACGATCATCAAATTGGTATTCCAGCAGGATACCTAAATCGGTGATGCCTTCATTGATGCCGACAAAGGTGTATTCAAACCCGCCGACGGCGGCGGTATTTCTACCTTCACTTTGGTTCTTGACGGAAATCGCTTCCAGTTTCCACAACCAGTCACCTAAGGTCGCCTGTAGGTCCAAACCGGTTTGGTTTGTCTGTACATAGTAAGGGTACAGTTCTGTAGGGGAAGAGCTTGTTGCCCTAAACTGTGGATCCCGGGCTGTGCCGGAAAAGTGGCTGATGCCAATATCCCAATCGCCGATCACATGGCTCCAGCGAATGGCTAAATCAATATGTTTGTCGCCAGCGCCGGACTGATATTCGGCTGCTGATTCATCGATGGGTAACTGCGGTCGCAAGCGGCTGTCCTTACCGACAAATTCCCGCTCCCGAAAACCTAATAAGCCGAACACCTCCAGTGTGCCCCAGTCGCGTTCCAATAGGAGACTGACCATGGGTTGGCCGAGTTTGTCTTCGCCGTCGATATTTTCCAGGTTGTCATCCTGGTTAATCACATCCACCAGATGAACGGTTTCAGTTACACCCCAGAATACCTTGCGCACACCGGCATAGACTTCAAAGTTGTCGAAGGCTTTCCACCAGTAAAACTCACGAATATCGACGTGATTGCGCTCGCTATCCTCGCTGTCCCAGCGGGCAAAGCCGGTGGCGACAAAGCGCTGATAACCGCCATCCCAATCGCGGTAGTACTCCAGGTTGACGGATGATGCCCCGTAGGTGTCTTTCTGTTCGTTATCAAGAGCATCTTCGAGAAAACCACGGAACTCAACACTGGCGTAACCGGTGAACTCACTGTCGATATCAGCAGCGGGCACAGCGCCCGCTACAGATATCAGTCCCAGAGTTAGCAATAGGTTTAAGTAACTCATTAGAACCTTAACCTTTTATTTAGCCTTTTATTTAATACGGGCGAGACTGTTTTTGGTAAAGTCCCGATCACGATAGCCGTTGCGAAACTGCCACTCACCGTATTGCAGTTCGGTGGACTTTCCGGTTTGGTGGTTAACCATATGCCAGTGATCGGCTCGCCAGTACTGTCCCAGATACTGCTGGTAATCTTTCAGGGTGAGGGTTTTTAACAGGTCGCCCTTGCGATCATAGTAATCAATTTTCCAGGCACGATATTCTTCACTGTCAATCCAGACGTGCTGAATAGAGTAGCCGGATTTAGGATCTACAGGATCCCGTTCAATGACAAAATGATCGCGGTTATCAAAGCTTTCATTTTGTAAATACTTATAGGTGTATTTCTCTACCTCCTGGGAAGAAATATCTTCATAGGCAAATTCACTGCCCATAAAGGGGCCGGACTTGTTACTGGAAGAAATACGTTTAACCCGTTTCAAAGCCGGTAAATACAACCACTGATCATCGGGGCCCGCTTTGTGCGTAAAGGACAAAAAGGCTGTGCCCTTCACATCGCGTGGGTTATCAAACACGATCAGGGATTTATCACCGTCGTTGTCCTGTTCCAGGGTTTTGTTGCGCATGCGGCGAACACTTTCTTCACCGTATTTATTGCGCAGGGTCATGGTCAGGCTACTGGCCAGGTCGCCAAAACCCAGATCCCGCTTATCGGCTTCTGTGGCAATGGCCAGACCTTTTTCTTCGGCCGTTATCTCGGTGTTTGCAGATTCCTGGGCGAATACGCCCAGGCTGAAAAACAATGCGGTAGCACCCAACGTGTGGGCGAAGCTATCAGTTTTAAACAGGTTGAGTTTCATAGGGCTTCTCCTCTTGTGCGGCTGAATCTTGGCCGTCGATAAATTCGTTAGAGCGTTGTGGGGCTTGTAAGGGATAGTACTTGCGGTCCAGTTTTATCAGCAGTACTGGCAGCAGCAGGAAGTCGGCAACCAGCGCCATAAAAATGGAAATGGCAGTGAGTATGGCCATATTGGAGTTCATGCCAAAGGATGATTGCGCCAATACACTAAAGCCAAATACCAGAATCAGTGAGGTAACAACAATGGCAACCCCCACGGAAGAAAAGGCGTAACGGACGGCTTGTTCTGCATTTAAGCCTTGCTCGCGACGGGCTCTTAAATACTTGCTGAGGAAGTGCACGGTATCGTCCACCACAATGCCCAGCGCCATACCGGTCACCATGGAGACGGCCATATTGACTTCACCTACCAGGCCACCCCACAAACCAAACGCCAGTCCGGCGGGTAACAAATTGGGAATCAGGCTCAGGGCACCCAAGCGAACACTACGCAGGGAGATACCAATCAACAGTGAAATAATTAACAGCGCGAGTATGGTACCCACCAGCATACCTTGCATATTGCGATCGGCAATGTAGGCAAACATGATCGAGGGACCAACACCGTAGGCTTCCATTCCCAGGTTGTCGTGCAGCCACTGAGTGCCTCGCTCTCCGATGCTCTTTAATTGCACGGAACCGGCGTTATTGAGTGTCACCACCAATTGTGTCGTGGACTTGCCAACATTGAGCTGGTTATTTAAATCCAGCCCGTAGGGCAGGGACAGTTCATACAGCAACAGGTATTGTGCGGCTAACTCTGAATCTTCCGGCAGGCGATAATAGCTGGCGTCGTCTTCGTGCAGATTTTTATTTAACCGTAAGAAGGTATCGCTGATCGTGCTCACATGGCGGACTTCCGGTTGCTCACGTAACCAGTCGGTAAATTTTTGCAGCTTTTGCAAAAATTCCGGATCACTGACACCGTTGGCCTGCTGGGAATCCAGTGAATAATGCAGCTGGTAAACGCCGGTAAGGTGCTGGTTAATAAAATCCGTGTCGGTCCGGAAGGCCTGGGATTCATCGAAGTAATCGACAAAGTTATCGTCCAGGTGATTCAGAGGGATCATACTGATCAACATCACCGAGGCGGCCACGGTTGCAAACAGAATCGGTCTTTGTCGGGTTACAACAAAATTCGACAGTTTATCCATTGAGCGACCGATGGAGGTCGTACCATGATTAGCCTTGGCAGGCAGTATGGCCATCAGTGCCGGCAGTAAAGTGACTGACAATAGGAATGCCAGCATCACGCCCATGGCGGTCATATTACCCAGATCGTGAAAGGGTGGTGCATCGGCAAAATTCATCGACAGAAAACCGATAGCCGTGGTGATAGAGGTTAAAAACACCGGCCCGATATTGATCTGCAAACTTTCACGAATGGCATCATGTTTACTGAGTCCGCGTCGCATGGCAGCAAACATACTCACCAGAATATGAATCGAGTCCGCCACGGCCAGGGTCATAATAATAGTGGTGGCCGAAGAGGAGGGCGGTGTTAGCTGCACACCGAGGAAGCCCGCCAGTCCCATACCGCCAAGCATGGAAAAGATGATGACCATCACGGCAGCAATCGTTGCACTGACTGAGCGAACCAGCAGGTAAGTCACGGCAACAATTACCGCGTACATAAGAGGCACCAGTGTGCTCATGTCCTGCATGGCCGATTCAAAGAACGCGTTCGACAGCATAACCATGCCGGTCATATAGACACGCACGTTGTATTTATCTTCAATCTCTGTCGCCAGGGCACGCGCAGCTGCCACAGTTATAGGCGCTTCGTCGATCGACTTCATCGGCATTTGGAAGGTGACATTGATGCCGGTTACCGAGGCCTCAGGGTTGATCATACGCCCGGCCAGCTGTGGCTCATTGAGCGCTACTGTTCTCGCTGCGGATAATTCCCGTGGCGTTAGTGTTGAGGCGCCTTCTACCAAATCCTGCACGATAAGATCATCGCCTTCGGAATAGGTGTGTTGAAAGTTGGTGACTGAATCAACACGCAGGGCGAAGGGCAGCATCCAGGCTTCGGCAGTCAGTGTTTCCACCGCCTCTAGTACGTCGTGCGAAAATACATCGCCATCCAATGCTTCAACCGCAAACAGGATGTTATCCACTTTGGTGTAGGTTTTTTGCAGATCCTCGTAGGCCTGCAGGTTGGGGTTTTCGTTGCTGAAAAATACCCGGTAGTCATTATTAAATGCCAAAAACCGGGCACCACTGGCAGCCAGTAGCGCCAGAATCAGGGTGGTGGTCAGCACCAGCCAGCGATGGCGAATAAGCCAATCCGCATAGCGGAGGGACCAGTCTCTCTGCTTGTGTTGTGGTGACATCACAAGGCCTCCTTTTGTAGAAGTTATCGAATGTTATAATTAAACCGACCAGTTGGTCTGTTTGCTTGGGTTAAAAAGGCCTAATAAACCGACCGTCCGGTCTGTTTATTGGGCCAAAAAAAAATTCTGTGGTTTTAGGTTCCTGCGCGCAGGGTTTCCAGGTAGTTGAGTAACCCCTGGTGCATCTTTTCGAGATCTTTTTTAGAGCGAGTTGCTTTCACGATCCCCATCATGCCCGGTAGGCAGGAGATGATAAACAGCGCCACACCCTCAGGGTCTATATCATCACGGATGTAGCCTGCAGCAATGGAGCGGTTCAGTGCCTCTTCCACCAGTTTGGCCTGGGTTGTGTACATGGCCGATATGCGTTGCTGGAAACCGGCATCCTGCGCAGTCATTTCCTGGGCAATATTATTCACAGGGCAACCCTGCTTCATCACGTCTTCATTCACACAGTGTGAACGCATTTCCTCTAGCATGTCGCCCAGGCTCTTGATGATATCGTCCTGGGCCATGGCCTGACGCCACATTGACATACAGTCATTAATATAGGCTTCTTCCAGAACCGCGTAGCCCAACTCCTGCTTATTCGGGAAGTGGTGGTAGAGCGCGCCTTTAGAAACCTCGGCTCGGGTAAGAATGTCAGACAGGCTAGTCGCCTTGTAACCACGCAGATGAAACTCCTCAGCGGCGACGCCAAGAATGCGTTGTCTGGTGATGTCTGGGTCTCTTAACGGGGCCATACGGGTCATTTTACATATCGGGTGGTGTTTTCAGGATAGAGATAGATTACAAACCGAGCGGTCGGTTTGCAAGTGGAATTTTGACTATTTTTAATCCCTTTCTTCTTGGTAGGCGCTAACTAATTGATATATTTAGTTTTTATCAAGCTTTAGCAGAGGCTTCCTGTTCCTGCTCTGTCGTTTCCACACAGTTACGCCCACCGGCCTTGGCGGCATACAGGGCCTTATCGACACGTAGGAATAAGTTCTCGGATGATTCGAGGTTATTAAATTGCGCGACACCAAAGCTGGCGGTGACATCAATATGTTTACTGTCCACCACCTTCAATGATTCCTCAATCAGTTTACGCATCTTGCTGGCTATATTGGTGGCTGAATGTAGATTGCACTCGGGCAGCACGATGAGAAATTCTTCCCCGCCCCAGCGACAAATAACATCAGATTTACGCAGCAGGCTGTTCATCAGTTTGGTGATATGTTTCAGCACATGATCACCCAACAAATGGCCATGGGTATCGTTAATGACTTTAAAGTGATCGATATCCATTAACAGAACCGACAGCGGTTGCTGGCGGCGTTGGGCAAAACTCAGGAGTTGTTCAAAGGTGGGTTCAAAGGCGCTGCGCGTAATGGCACCCGTCAGTTTGTCGGTATTGGCCATTTGCTCCAGACGGCGCTGGTAACTGCCCAGCGTGAAGTGCGCCAGGATTAAAACAATAATCGTGATACCAATGCTCAACCCCAAATTGAGCCACAGTACACTTTGCACTGCCTGCTCAGGATGCTCCTCTTGTTCGACCAATAGATACCAGTCAAGGTCGGGTACATAGCGGGTCTTGAGGAAAATATGTTTGTCTTTGAATTGATACTCATAGGAGCCGCCGGTCGTGGTTAGAATCTGGGTGGCGATTTCTTTTAAACCATCGATTTCTCGAATGCTGTTGCGATCATCCAGTGCCTCGCCATGCAGGGTAATCTTGCCTTGGCGATCGACAAAGTAGACCTGGCGGTTGTAGCGATTTTGATAAACATCAATCATATCTTTGATGGCTTCAGAGGCCAGGCCAACACCAATAACACCCAGGTAGCTGTTGTCGCGATCAAGAACCTTGTGGTTTACAAAGAAGGTGGTGCGGCTGTTATCGGCCGTGTCGATATCCATATTGATTTCATACTGCCCGGATAACTTCTTGACCCGGAAATACCAGTCATCCTGTGGGTTCTCTGGATCGACTTTTTTGAGGATGCCGCTGGAGTGATAGTAGTTGCGGGTGCTCTCGGAAATGAAAAAAGCGGTAATGGTTTGGTAGCGCTCCTGGATATTGTTCAGGTAGCGGGTAATGGCGGCCGGGTTTTGTTCACCGGCGACAATCCAGTCATGTACAAATGTATCCTGGGCCATCAGTGAAGACACCAGAATTGGTTGCAGTAAATCCCGCTGTACTTCGGAATAAATGTTATCGCTGGTGATTGGCAGGGTGTTGGTGCGGATATGCTGATTGAGGGTGCTGTTGGCAACGTAATAGCTAATCAGGCTAATCGCTGAGAATCCAATCAACAGCAACACACTGGTGATGGCGATAAATGAGCCTTTACGGCTAAAGGAGAGCATAGTGTCAATCTTCCGGCGAAAAAGGTAAACCAGCAGCCTGCGCTGCTATAGCCAGTAGGAAGAATAACTCTCACATTTTATGGTGTCTATAAATGGGCGGAAGGATGATGGCGTGAACAGTAAAAAGCCGGCGGCCAGGCCGCCGGTAAACAGAGGATATCAATGAAGATGGGTTAGAAGTTGTAAGTCACTTCTACACCGTAACGGCGAGGTGCCGCCCAGCTTTGACGACCACCGCCACCCAGGCTATCGGGGAAGGTGGTGACATTATTCAGGTATTCCTCATCGCCGCAGTTATTACAGAATGCCCGCAGGCGGGTTTTGCCATCGGCCAAATCCCACCAGGCTGACAGGTTAACAACCCCGTAGCTTTCCTGAAGCGCTTCTTCGCTGTTATCAAAATCGAAGTAGTAATCGTCTTTCCAGGAGTACTGCCCCTGCAGGGTAACTTCACCACCATCCGCTAATGGAATCAGGTAGTTGAAACCAATATTGGCAGCGTGTTCGGGGGCATAGGCCATTTTGTTTCCGGCGCGATCGCCATCGATGGAGCTGAACTCATCAAACTCGGCATCCTGGTAGGTGTAACCGAATTCCATGGTCAGGTTCTGTGTCAGCATCGCCACGACATCCACTTCCAAACCGTTCATATTACTCTTACCGGCATTTTGAGTGATGGCGGTCGGTGAACCGTTAACGGAAATAATCGATTGAACCTGCTGGTCCTCGTAGTTATAGCGATAGAGTGCGGCGTTCAACTGCAAGCGCTGGTTCCATAACATCGACTTTAAGCCAACTTCATACATGGTCAGGCTTTCTTCATCGAAGCTTTCTTGCGCGGCCTCAGCCGAGTTAACAGAGAACTGAACGCCGCCACTTTTATAGCCGGTGGCATAGGTGGCGTAGACCATGACATCATCGGTCACTTGATAATCGAGCGTGATGCGGGGATCGGTAGAAGAGAAATTCAGCGTGTCACCCACATCAAAATTGGTGGCTCCCGGTGCATAACCCGGCGTATTGGTGCGACCGCTGTAGGTGAATTCTTTTTTATCATCGGTGTAGCGTAGGCCCAAGGTTAATCCCAAGTCTGGGGTTATCGCGTAAGTTGCCTGGCCGTAAACCGCATAGCTGGTGGTTTCAATTTCAACTACCGAGGTGGACACATTGTAGGTCAGGCCAGGGAAACTTAAGGCGCCGCCAGATACGATAGCTGCCATAGCGGGAGACAGGGCGCTGTCAGGACCAAACGGTAAGCTATCGGAGCGGTAAGCATCATCGGTAAAGTAATAAATACCCGTTACCCACTGCAGTTTATCGTCGAAGGTAAAGGCGCCGCCGTCAACAGAGCTAAAACGAAATTCCTGGCTGTATTGTGTGGAGTCCTGATCGATGTAGTGATTCCAAATATCCAACGCGCTGCCATCGAAATCGCGGCCTTCTTGGTAATCCTCTTCGGTGCGGCTGGTGATGGCGGTAAAGTCGAAACTATCTCCCATCCACTTGGCTTTGAAAGCCAGCAGGTTGTTATCGCGCTCAAGATAACCGGGGTCAGTAAACGCATTGCTGTAACGGTCGGATTGATTGTCGGCCACTTCCGCCGCCACCGTCGCCGCAGGAATTAACGGTGATACTGCCACAATTCCGGTATCGGCAGTCAGAGGTTCGGTCAGTACCGCATCGGATTTAATCTTGTTCAGCTCACCGGTCAGGGAAAACTCGAGCTCATCGGTCGGAGTTGCCAGCAAGGTGAAACGTGCTGACTTGCTGCGGTTATTATCCGTTTTACCGGAAGCGGTATCTTTATAAACACCATCTTCGTCAGAGCTGGCCAGGCTGATGCGCCCCATTAATTTATCTTCCACCAGCGCACCGGAGGCAGAGCCACTCAGTAAGTAATAACCATCATTACCTGTAGCGGCTTTCAGCTTGCCTTCAAACTCATTGCTCGGCTGCTTGGTGTACATGCTGATGGCACCGCCAATAGTGTTGCGACCATACAGGGTGCCCTGTGGGCCCTTAAGCACTTCGATCCGCTCCAGGTCCAGGATACCGGTTAAGGTACTGCTAAAGCGGGCATTAAAAATTTCGTCGACAAAAATACCCACCGAGCCGTCGGCACCAATATCAAATTTACGGGTACCAATACCGCGAATAAACACATAGGGGCGCGAAGCACTCTCACCGCCTACCGCGACACTGGGCATGGCATGTTGTAGCTGATTGATGTCGCCCCAGCCGGCGTTCTCGATATCTTCTGCGCCAAAGGCAGAGACAGCTGCGGGAACCTCTTGCAGGCTTTCGGCCCGTTTCTGTGCTGTTACCACCACTTCTTCCAAGGCAAATGAGGGGCTGTCGTTGGCTGCTACCGGCAGGCTGGCGGTTATGGCGAGTGCCAATGGGGTAAACCGTTGTTTCAGGTTCATAGGAATACTCTCCGATTTTCGCATTGCGATGTATTTATTATGATGTGAATGAATATCGTAAATGAATGACATTCACTAGTGATGGTGATACAGTTGTTTGAAATAGTCAATAGAGTGATCAATTTTTATCCACTACGGGATTGGCTTTCGCGGCTGGGAAGGGAGTCTGTCTGAGAGCAGGGTGTTTGGTAAAAGTTGTTATATATCAGGTGGTTACAGATATGCTTAAGGTGAAAAATGTCGCCAGATTTGGCCTCGTAGCACTGCTGTTGTGCGTAGTTGGGGGTGGTGTGGCTGCGGATGTCAGTACTGAATCCAATAATGATATGCCAGACAAAAAGCAGCCTAACTTTCTGGTTGTGGTTGCCGACGACCTGGGCTGGTCTGATATCGGGGCCTTCGGTGGGGAGATTAACACCCCGGTGCTGAACAGTTTGGCCAACCAAGGGGTTGCCATGACCCAGTTCTATACCGCACCCACCTGTTCACCGACTCGAGCCATGTTGTTAACCGGTGTTGATCATCATTTGGCGGGGTTGGGGACCATGCATGATGTGCGGGCAGCCAATCAATTGCAGGATCGCAACTATGCCGGCGAGCTACATAACGATGTGGTGACCCTGCCCGAAGTGCTTAAACCGCTTGGTTACCAAACCTTTATGGCGGGCAAGTGGCATTTAGCGGCATCGCCCGAACAGTATCCCAATCGCCGTGGGTTTGATAAAAGTTTTGTCCTGCTTGAAGGAGGCGCCAGCCATTTTGGCGATGAGCTACCGCTTTACGAAGGTAATGGTGTGACCTATCTGGAAGATGGTAAACCGGTAGGCTTGCCGGAAGATTTCTATTCTTCCATTTTCTATACCGAAAAATTATTGAGCTACCTTGAGCAGCGAGATACTCGTCAGCCGTTCTTTGCCTATCTGGCTTATACCGCTCCCCATGATCCCATTCAGGTGCCGGATAACTGGTTGGATCGCTACCGTGGTGTTTATGATGCCGGTCCCGAGGCAATTCGTGAGCAACGCGCACAACAGTTAAAAACCAAAGGCCTTTTGCCGGAAGACAGTTCACTTTGGCAAATGCCCTCTCCCCCCAAATGGTTGCCTTTATATAAACCGCAGTGGCAACAGCGCAGCGAGGAAGAGCGACAAGACTCTGTGCGGCGCATGGAACTCTACGCCGCCATGGTTGAGTTAATGGATCAGCAATTGGGCCGTGTGATAAAACATCTGCGGGATACTGGCGAGCTGGACAATACCTATATTTTGTTCCTGTCCGATAACGGCGCCAACGGCGCGACGCCTTTGGTGTACCCGGCAAAAGATGCTGAGTGGTTTTTCAAACAACGGGACCAACGCCCCGAACAGGCAGGGCGTGCAGGTTCCCACATTTATTTAGGTCGCGAGTGGGCGCAAACGGCCGGTTCCCCCTGGAAGCTGTTTAAGGGCACTGTGGCTGAAGGCGGTATTCGCTCGCCATTGATTGTTCGTGGGCCAGGTTTGACAGCCGGTCGCATGGAAAACCGTGTTGGTCATGTAGCGGGCATAGCACCGGCTATTTATTCCATGCTGGGTATTACGCCTGAAAGTTTGGCGGCCTTTAAAGGCAAACAGTTACCCTCAGGCGCGTCTCTATTACCGGCGTGGTTGGGATTGCCACAACAGAATCAAGCTGTGGTGGCAACGGAATTATTCGGTAACCGGGCGATTCGTCAGGGCGATTGGAAAGCCCACTTTATCAATATCCCACTGGGATCTGGTCAGTGGGAATTGTTTAACCTGGCAAATGATCCGGGGGAAACTCAAAATCTGGCACAGTCAAACCCGCAAAAGCTTGGTGAGTTAATGGCGTTGTATGAAGATTATGATCGTCGGGTAGGCGTTATTGCACCACAACCGCCATTTACCGTTACCCTGAAAAAACTCCATGTGGATACTTGCGATTGGTGGTGTGAGACGCGTTTGGCTGTTGCCCAGTGGGGCGTAGAGTTAGCTGCTGCGCTACGTTAGCGGGCCGGGTTTAGGGTGTAGCTTCGTGGCTGGCGTCAAAAATAAATACCGATGGGTCCAGATAGCGGGAGATAATGGTTTTAATCGCCCCCGACTTTTTTAACGCTATCAGCGCCTGGTCAAACTCCCGAGTCATATCAGAGAAACCTGCCCGTTGACTGTTTTGGGTCCAGGCTATAGTGACAGGTTGCAAGGGGTATTCGAACAGCTGCACAAAGCGGGTATTTTCAATCGCTAGCTCGGAATTGATATCGGGAATCATACTGGGGCTGACAATCGCCACATCAATGCGGTTGGCCAATAAGGCTTTAAGTAACTGGCGGGTATTGTTGAAAATGGATTTCTGTTCCGAGACCGGAATCAAAATATCGTGCAGCTCCGGCAGTAGTCTAATGTGGCCAACATGGTAACCCGCCAAATCTTCTAGCTGACTTATAGTAATGTTTTGGGCTGTTAAACCAATAATAAAAACGCGTTGGTGAAAGATAGTGACTGAACTTAATGTCAGGTTTGGAAACAACACTTCGTCGTAGCCGGGAATTCTCAATACCAACATACCATCTGCGCCCCCCTGCAGAACTTCCAGATGGCTGCGGCGGAAAGGTTTGATAGAGAATTGGGGCGTTACGCCAATCTCTTTGCAGGCGGCAACAATGATATCGTAGCTTAAACCGGTAAGCTTACCCTCTTGATGGAATAAGAAGGGCTTTATTTCAGCACTTGAAAATCTGAGCGTAGGGCCAGTGGAATCCGTGTTATCAGTGGCTGTCGGGTCAGCACAACAGCTTGCACACCAGAGTAATAGCAGGGCGAGATACTGACATGTTTTCATGGAATAGCGCCACTGAATCTAGAATCAATGGTATAACTATAGTGTTTGCAGATCTGATTTTACAAATGCCCCTGGGAGGCAGGGGCATATCTAGGGCATAACGAGGAAGGCGCGCTTTAGGCTGGGCCAAACTGGTAGAAGGCAATCTTGTTGCCGTCAGGATCGCGAATATAGGCACCATAGAATACATCGGGAATACGCACTCCGGGGGCTCCGTCACAGGTTGCACCCAGCTCCAGGGCTTTGGCATGCAGGCGGTCGATTAATTCCGTGGAACCCGGGTGAATAGCAATCATATTACCGTTGCCCGGTGCTGGGGTTTCTTTGTCGTAGGGAATACACACGGCCAGCATTGGCTCTTCCATAGAGCGGCCAATCAGGGCAATGCGATCCATATCCATTAACAGCTTGGCGTCAATGTCTGCCAGCAGTTCGGTATAGAACTGCTTGGCCTTTTCCATATCGTTAACACCAATGGTGACGTATCCGATCATTAATTATTACCTCTCTCATTTCTCTCTAGCTTTTTAAATCGCCATTTAGGCAATGCGTTGCCAAACCAGCTTATCACTGAATTCGCCTTCATTGGTGCTTAAGGTTAACCGATTGTCTGAAATGTCAAACTTTCGGGCCAGGGTGGTACCAACCCACTGCGGTACCAGACTGTTTTTAATATGGTGCTGCACTTCATCGTTGTTAACCTCAAAGGGGCCGCAGTAGGTGATATAACCCATACTGGCCAGGCAGAATCGCTCCATCAAATCATCGATATCTTTTTGCTGTTGTGCATCAATATCAAGATCTTGCTTGGGGGCATCCTTGGGGGGATTGAGCAGCATGCGTGCAGCTACCAAACGGTGGCGATCTTGTGGCACATGTTTGCGGTCTTTTTCCATTAGGGTGGCTGAGACCCAACCGTTGTCGGTATAAATAAGATGGCCGTCGGCATTGCCGTTAAACGGGTAGTGCACATAACCGGATGGTGTATGGGTTACGGACCACTCGGCGAGGGCCCAGGTACCAGTGAACGGGTTAGCGTTATTCATAAGCGGTTCTCCTTTCGAGCGGCTGTCGCCGTTTGGGGAAAGTCAGTGGGGTTGGTATCCATCGCAAGAATACTGCGGATAGAGTTCTTGCCGATATTGGCACGGAAAAAAGCGGCGAATTTTAAAACCTTAAGCGCAGGGGCTGGCTCATAAGCTAATAAACCCTGCTGGTATGATGGGCGCTGGGATATTTGTTTAAACCAGCGGCGCAGGTGCGGAAATTTGGCCATCGGGAAGCACAGTAGTTCCAGGCGATGGATATTGACTGCCCAGGTGGTATCGGCGATCCCGAAGTCACCACCCGATAACCAGGGCTGTTTGCTTAAAATATTTTCCAATCGCGTTAAGGCCTGCTGCATCTGCCAGACGGCGGCGCGAATAGTGCTCACCGGTAAACCCTCGGCAGAAGAAAAGCTTTTGTGAAATTGATAAAGCTCGCGGTTCTTTAATTTTTTATTCAGCGTTTCCAGTTGTTCGGCATTCTTTTTTGCCATGGGCTTGAACAGATACTGGAAAGAAAGAATTTTAAAATCTGTTTGTCGCGCATCGCTAAGGGCAATAACCGCATTTTCTGTTTCCAGATCTTCAGCCGCTTGCGGACGGGTATCGGAAAGTTGTTTTAAATACTTCAGAATATCACTGGATTCAATCAGTACTTGTCCATCGTGTACCAGTGTCGGCACCACCGCATTGGGGTTAATGCCTTGATACCACTCGGTGAGGTTTTCTTCCTTGGGGATATCGACAATATGACTGGTCCAGGGAATATCACGCTCGTTTAAGAAGATACGTACCCGCTGCGAGCAGTAGCTCATGCCGTAGTGAAACAAATGGAAGCCTTGCCATTCGGTGACTTCCTTCGTGGTGGGGGTAACAAAGGGCATGGCGTTCTCCTGTATGTGATCTCATAAAAAAACAGGTGCCGAAAACATACCTGACACCTGTGCAGAGAGAGAAGGGGTTATATAGAACTCAACCCGAATAGACACTGCCATTCCCGCTTTCGTGGGAATGGGGATTTTTTCAGGGCAAGCGCTACTAAAAATAATGGTGTGATCAAGCACCCTGCTTAATCAGATTTTCCTGTGTACCTAAATTAACCTTGCCGTCCTGGCTACGAATAGAGGTTGTCAGCTTATCGCCCGGTTGCAGGTAGCGACCATTACGCTTTTGACCTTTAACAAACAGATTCCATTTCTTTGACTCAGGCAACAGGGACAGTATCTTCACTAAAAACGCCGGTGGAATTTGCATCGCACAACCGTGAGGAGTGCCGGTTAATACCAGATCGCCCACACTTAAGTCACTGACTTGAGTAAATTCACTTAAGGATTCGGCTGGTTTAAAAACCAGGTTGGCGGTGGAGTCCTGCTGGCGTACTTGGCCGTTAACACGTAGTTCCAGTTGCAAGCCGTGTAAGTAGTGCATATCTTCTTTTTCCAGCAGGCACAGCACCGGGCCGGTAGGGCAGAAACTGCGATAACTTTTGCCTTTAAAGAACTGCATTTGTGGTACTTGAATATCACGTGCCGATACATCGTTACCAATCACAATACCGGCGACTACGTCGTGAATATTGTCATCGGTAATTTTCAGCTCAGTATTGGTGTCTTTACCGATTACCAGGCCCAATTCTACTTCGTAGTCGAGTAGTTGTACGTGCTTGGGGCGGGTAATGTCACTGCTGCCGGCACAGACACTGGCAGAAGATTTGTTAAAAAACATGTTGAACGCTTTATCGTCCGGGTTCATACCCGACTCAATCATATGCTGGCGATAATTAGCGCCCTGGCACAAAACACGGCAAGGCGTGGTTACCGGGCTTAATAGCGTTAGCTCGCTTAACGGCAGGCTATTATTTAACGCTTTGTTTTGTGCCTGTTGTAAAACGGCGTAGGCTTGCTCGCGCCCTTGGGCAATAAACTCTGCAGTAGAGGCAAAGCTTCCCTCAATAGGGAAAACCTGATTGTCTATCAATACGCCCCAATCGCCGCTGTTGGTTTGCGAAGCGTCTTTAGAGTAGTGAACAACGTGACAAATCATAATAGCCTCGTAGTATTAGTTGTGGTTAAAGGTAGAAGATGAAGGACGACGGATTAACCCATCGCTTTGCCGAGTTTTTTTATACGCTTCATCGTTAAATCGTCTTTACTGAACAGGCGCTTGATCACTATCTTGATCAATTTCCAGGGATGGTTCAGGCCGGCAAAGTCATTGCTGATATCCGGGCCCCACTGGTGTAAAGACTGTTTGTGGAATGGGTGATAGCCAGTGGGCACTTTGGCATCAAACAAATCGCCGTCAGCGTAGTGCTCAAATAAATCACCTTCCTGGTCACGCCAGTAATCAAAAATCTGACTGCCTAAAATATGGCGGCCCATGCCCCAGGAGTGTTTGTACTGCTTGCGTTTCTCAAGCCAGTCTTTAGCCATGGCCACCTCTTCCATGGAATCCACTTCGAAAGCTGTGTGTACATGGCCTAACTCTGGTGACAGTGCCAAGGCAATAGTGTGGTGATCGGTTGGGGTGTCGCCACAGTCGCAACGCAGGAAGGCAGAGCTGGGAATTTCTTCATCATTCATGAATTGGAAATCAGAGGTGATCATGCCCAGCGTGTTTTGGAACCACTCAATGGATTCTTTTACGTTGGTGATGCTGTACACACTATGCCCCAGTTTGTGTACCAGCACTGGTGCTATGTCTTTGCGAATACAATCGTTAATACGTTCTTTGCTGTCGGAATAGTTCCAGGGATCACTTTCTTTACGGTTGATGGTCGGCAGTGAGTTCAAACCGCAGTTAATTTCCAGCGGGAAACCATCAGGGGTGGTGATGGTAATAAACTTGCCGCCCAGCACAGAGTCCTGGGTTTTTGGCGTTTGTTTGAAATGTTTCGCCAGTTTATTCAGCTCGGCCTCTTCGGCATAAAAGCCCAGGCGGGCAAAGGCGGCACTGCCGCGCTCAATCACCAGCGCGTGGTGGCTGTTGCTGCGGCCGCGCATATAGACCTTGTCGCCGCTCTTCTGGGTTACCAGTAGGCCAAAATCTTCAAAAAACTTGGTCGCTGAATCCAAATCCGGGCGCTGTACCACCGCATAGGCCAGACCAGTAACCTTACTGATAGGGTTGGGGCTGCGCTCCTGTACGTTACAGTTGGCTTTAAAAGCCGCTTGCTGAATATCAGTGATCTCGGAAATGGCGTTCATGGTTAAACTCTCTTTGGCGTTTTGAGTAGTTTATTGGATTTGGGATCAAAAGTGAATGGGGTTCAGTTAAGAATTGTTGGGCAAGTTTTATTCTTGTAACTCTTTGATATTTAGGGAGAAATTGTATTTGGAGGGGCGTTGGTTTGGCTTGTTACAGCGTTTTTGGCTAAAAAATCATCGAATTCTGGCTTGTCATAGTTGAGCGCTATTCAGGTGTGAATAGTGGGGTGAAAGTGGTAAAGTAACGCCAACTTATTGAAATTAAAGTAAAAGTGCCGAGCAAGCCGGTACACAAAGGTAATGGTTAATGGCTGAAGCAGAGAAAAAAGTAGACCGCGGTGCACGCCGCAAGGCGAGAACCCGTAAGAAATTGCTGGATGCCGCCAGCGACCTGAGTCGGGAAAAAGATCTGGAAGATATCAGTATTGTCGATATTACCGAGGCTGCTGATGTAGGGCTGGGTACTTTCTACAACCACTTTGAATCCAAAAATGATCTGCTCAAAGCGCTGGCCGATGACTACCTGGTAGCCCACGTGGCAGAGTTAACCGGTTTGATCGAAGGTCTGGAAGATCCTGCCGAAATTTTCCTGGTGTCCTACCGCTTTACTGTGAGCTGTGCCTGTGATGCCCGCGGCTGGCATATTATGCGTCAAATGCCTCACAGTTATATTCGTGATCGTTTGGAAGCTCGCAGTGTCGCCGATGTCAAAATGGGACTGGAGCAGGGGCGCTTCCATATTGCCAACCCAGACTGCCTGGGTAAATTCTTAAACTGTTCAGTCGTGGGCATCATGTCCGGTCTGGCCGATGGTGATATTAACCTGCAGCAGGCCAAAGATTACGGTGGTTACTTCCTGAAGTTACTCGGTATGAGTGATGAGGATGTGCAGGCTTTGTTGGATAAAGATCTACCAGAAGCTGAAGTGGAATGCTTAAGCAACGCGTAAGAATTTTTAAATTCATATTAAGCTGATTCGCCATCCCCGTTTTCACGGGGATGGCATTCGGGAAGTGTATGGCTCCGCAGTTTACTTCCTTAAAGCTTAATCAACTGCTTGCCAGTATTTAACCCCTCATACAACTCAGTCACCGCCCGCGGTGCATTCTCCAGCCCCTGGGTAATCGTCTCGCGATAATTCAGCTTGCCTTCCTGGTACCACTGGGCCAACTGCTGCAATGCCGCCGGTGCATCGGCAAAATGATCCAGCAAAACAAAACCCATCACCGTTAAACGCTTGGTTAAAATATAGCGATCACGACGCGGCCCTGTTGGTACTGGCTCCCAACTATCAATGGCTGCCGTACCCACCTGAACTACACGGGCATTAAAGCCAAGGGTTGGATAAACCGCATCGGCAATACCGCCAGAGGTGTTATCAAAAAACACACTAACACCCATAGGTGCAATTTCTTTAATGGCTGCTTCCAAATCACCGCAGGTTTTGTAGTTAATGGCGTGGTCGTAACCAAACTCGTTTAAGCACATCTCCACCTTTTCATCACTGCCGGTTAAACCGATCACGGTGCAACCCTTCAGCTTGGCAATCTGCCCGGCAATACTGCCCACGCCACCGGCGGCGGTAGAAATCAATACCGTATCACCTTCCTGAATCTGCGCTTTCAAATTCAGTACCTGGTAGGCGGTTAAACCATTGGGGCCCAGTGCACCCAGAGCGGTAGAAATGGGAGCCAGGGATGCATCTACTTTACGCATAAACGGATTTACATCAGTTACACAATATTCCTGCCAGCCAAACAGGCCATAGACACAATCGCCTTTTGCATAATCCGGGTGTTGGGATTCCAGTACTTCGGCCACGGCCACCGAGCGCATCACCTCACCAATTTGCACCGGTGGCAGGTAGTTTTCCTCCAGTGATACCCAGCCGCGCATCGCCGGGTCAATCGATAGATAACAGCTCTTCACCGCGATCTGACCTTCACCGGGTGTTAGGTCTATGTCCGTGGTTTGAGCTGAAAAATGCTGGGGGCCGGGGATGCCATCGGGGCGTTCGGATAATACAAGTTGGTTGTTCTGCATTACTAAGTACCTGTTTCTATTGGGTTTTTCTAAATCCCTGAGATGTAGTTCGGGCGCTAATTCCTGTTTGTTATCCTAATCATAGTTGTTTATATCTTCAAGAGTGAATATAGTTCAGTTTGTGTTTGGGAGTTTGAAGAGCCTCCCCGACACCGCTTGGCCATCAATCCCTGGTGTAGGAGGTCAGGTGCAGAAGACTATAAAAACAGGAGAGATCAATGAGATTCGTGAACCCCAAAAAAGCATTGGTGGCAGCTGTTGCCGCCGCAGTTAGCGGCCCGCAGTTAGCAGCGGCAGAAACCTTTGTCCTGGAAGAGCTGGTGGTTACCGCACAGAAACGAGAGCAAAACCTACAGGATGTCCCTGTATCCGTTAACGTGGTGGGTGGAGAGGCCATCAGCGAAGGCGGTATTGGTAACTTAGAGGAAATGTCGGCACTGGTGCCCAACCTGTCGATCAACCAAAGCCCACAAAACCTCAGCATTTATGTGCGCGGTTTGGGCTCTGGTGATAACCAGGGCTTTGAGCAATCCGTTGGGCTGTTTATCGACGGCGTTTATGCCGGCCGTTCCAAACAGTTCCAGGCCCCGTTTATGGATGTGGCCAGTGTGGAAGTATTGCGCGGGCCGCAGGGAACCTTGTTTGGTAAAAACACCATCGCTGGTGCCATGACGGTAAACACTGCCAAGCCTACCGATGATGTCGAAATGTTGCTGAAAACCTCTTACGAGCCACGCTATAACAGTTACGATGTGGAAGGCGTCATTTCCGGCCCCATTACCGATACCTTAAAAGGCCGTTTAGCGGTCAGCCAATCGGAAACCGGCGGCTACCTGAAAAACACCAACGCCGCGATTGATGACGACGAGCCAGAAGAACAAAACGCTGTTGTGCGCGGTACCCTGGTGTGGGATGCCAGCGACGATCTGGAAGTTATCGCCAAATACGAGTGGGGCCACAGTGAGTCCACCGGCCGCGGCTACCGTATGGATGGCGTCGGTGTATGGGGCACTGCGCTGCAAGCTGCCGATCCTAACTGGGACCCGAATGACGAAAGTGAACGTACCACCAACACCGAAGAAGAAGCCGATACCAACAGCGACAGCTTCACCCTAACCATGAATTACGCCCTGGGTGAGTATGAGCTGACGTCCATTACCGGTTACTCCGAATTTAATTATGATGAAGTTGTTGATGGTGATTCCACATCACTGGATGCCCTGCGTATGCCACAAAGTCAGGAGTTTGATCAGTGGAGTCAGGAGTTACGTTTAACCTCCCCGCTGGGTGGTGACATAGACTTTATCGCCGGCTTGTATTTCCAAACCTCCGACTTTAACTTGCATCGCCGTATTGATACTCGCTTGGCTGAGTATGCTTTTGTCGATGCGCAGTTAGTTTTTGTGCCAGAAGCTGGTGCCTATTCCGATTACGAGCAGGAATCTGAAACCTACGCCGCCTTTGGTTCGGTAACCTGGCATGCTACCGAGCAATTACACCTCACCGGTGGATTGCGTTACACCATTGAAGAAAAAGACGCGAAGCGCAATATGGTGTTCACCGGTTACGACACCTACAGCGCTCTGGCCGATGTGTATGACCCGGCCGCACCTGCAGGCCCATTCCCCGCTAACGAATACGGCCGCGCCGTAGGCGGTATGCAGTTGCTGGGTGTGTACGAACACGACGTAGAAGGTGATCGCCGCGCGGAAAATGTCTCGCCATCCTTAAAAGTACAATACGACTTAAGTGACGACGTTATGTTGTATGCCAGCATCAGCAAAGCGTTTAAATCCGGTGGTTACAATGCCATTGGTAACCAGGGCGATGACCCGGGTGAATACGGTTTAAGTCCCAACCAATTCGATTTCGATGAAGAAGAGGCGCTGGCCTTCGAGCTGGGCGGAAAAACCGTACTCATGGATGGTGCCGCACAATTAAACTTCGCCTTGTTCCGCACCGAATACACCGACCTGCAGGTGAGTAACTTCCAGGGCGATACCTTTATTGTGGGTAACGCCGCTGAAGCTATCAGCCAGGGCCTGGAGGTCGACGGTACCATGCGTTTAAGTGAAACCCTGTTCCTTAATGCATCGTTCGCTTATCTGGATGCCCATTACAGCAAGTATGAAGATGCAAGCTGTACTGCTGGCCAGTTGGCTGCCACCGCTATTGGCCAAGTGTGTTCACAGGATTTAACCGATAAGGATCTGGCTAACGCGCCAGAGTGGTCCGGTAATATTGGTTTGGATCAGGAATTTATCCTGTCCGATAACCTGCTGTTACGTACCCACGTTGATGTGGCTTACACCGGCGAGCAATACCTGTCCAGTGACCTGGATGATAACTCCAAGGAAGATTCCCATATAACCGCCAACGCCCGCGTAGCCCTAAGCGATGCCGATGGCTCCTGGGAAGTGGCCCTGGTGGGTAAAAACCTCACCGATGAGGAAATCCGTACCTGGTCTAACGATCCATTACTGTTGACCGGCGCGCACTTCTCTTACTACGCGCCACCGCGTACCGTGGCGGTGCAGTTTAACTTGAAGTATTGATGGGGAAGCTCGCCCTTTGGCGAGCGGCTTATCGATAAGGTGATTTAGGCGGAGCTTGCTCCGCCTTTTTTGTGTCTGTTATTTATTCCTCAGCCAGCTTGTCTAAGGTGCCAATATTATCGATAGGTGTGGATAAGTTTGAAATCAATAATCCGTAGGTATGGTATTAGAATGTAAATTGGCCCTTTAGTGTTGTGTATAAGTCCCGGAGATAAGCGCCTGGAGGCGCTTATCTCCGGGGCAGTGACGTGCTACAAAAATAACTGATTGAATTATAAGAAGTTTTAAAAATAGAAGTCGCTGTGGATAAGCTTAGATAAGCGCCTCGAGGCACCTTTGTCAAAATAGATAATTGGTGATATTACCTAACCTGTTGATTTTAAATATGATTTATTGAATAGTTGGGAGATTATAGAAAAGGATATACGGCTGGAGATAAGCGCCTCGAGGCGTATATTAAAGCTGTTATGCGTGAGTACTAATGAATAGCATAATTGAATCCACGGATAAGGATTTCATTGAGTACATGAATTCTGCCTTGAGACGTTACGGGGCTGAAACTCATGTTCTAACTTCGGGTTATGATCCACAGGGAAGGGAGGTGTTTGCGGTAGTACACCCTCTTGGGTCTAGTCAGTATATTAGGCATTTAGTTCATACGGATACGGATTTTATTAATGATTTATTTCCGCCGTATGCTCAAAGGCTAAGAGAAATAAGAAATACTAATACCTTAAGAATCGCAAAGGCATTAACATCACCGCTTATGATTAAAATCTCGGCAATAGCCTTGGTGGTATTGGTTTTGGGGTTCTATTTTGGCTGAGCGCATAACAAGTTACTGTAATTCGTTCCGGCCCAAAAGACGGGCCTCCACCGGACGCACAAAAAGCGTGCGCCGTTAAGTAAGGCGTTATGCACTTCTATGAACGAGATCGAAATAGAATCAATCGCTGAAGCTTACATTGGCTACTGGAGTAACAGGTATGCCGCTGATGATGCTGGAGTAATTCAAAAGGCCGATAAGTCCCAGTATGAGTGGGCTAATGACCGCGTCATGGATTTGACGTATGAAGCTCCCGAAGATCTCTGGGAAATAATATTGGTTGTATTATCAAAGAGCCCGTCAAACGAGGTAATGGAAATTCTTGCTGCAGGCCCCCTTGAAGACTATTTATCCAAGCTTGGAGGGGTAGTGATAGAAAAAGTTGAGCAGCAAGCAAAGCTAGATCCTGCGTTTGCAAACCTACTAGGTGGTGTTTGGAAAAATGATATGTCAACTGAAGTCTGGGAGCGTGTTCAGAAAGTTTGGGATCGGAGTGGCTGGGATGGCAATGCATAACAAACGCAAGCACGCGGATCAAATTTCCGCTGCGCTCCAATTTGCCCGGTGTTGCGGGCGTTAGAGCAACGAATATAATATCTATTCTGAGCGAAAAGGATTTATAAATAACAATGGATTCGGAATGTAACCATCCCTCCAAGGCTGAAGAATCTAGCGCCAAGCAAAACAATAAAGCTATTTGGTTTGTGCGTCTAATGGCATTGGTCTTGATAGCTTATGGAATAATTGGAGGCATTAATCATCAAATTTCAGGTGGCTACAGAAGCATTCGGTTGAATTATGAGCAAGATGCCTATCTTGTTTCAGCATTTTATCTGTTCTTAGGAGCTGGATTGCTAATCGGGGCAAGTGAGTCTTTAAAAGATCGCTTTGGCAGGGGAAAAGTCGATCTTGTGCTTATAGCATGCATAGTCATTGGCTTATCATGTAAGTTTCTTGCTAATCCTGGCTAGCTCTAACAAGGCCAAGCATCTGACGGCTTTTCCGTTGCTTGGCTTATGAGCTGCTCGCTTCGCTAGCTCAACACCAACCAACTACAAAGCCGCAGCTGTTGGCGGCGTTATGTTTTCTAAGGTTTACCATGGAATTTGATACTTCAGAAGAAAATACATGCGCGGGAAAACCTATAAAATCAGCTATGAGTAGATTCTCCGCTGATTTTCTTCATGGGTGTAGGAGGTTCGCTGAATTGGCTAGCTCTTCTGACAATGAGCAAGATATAAGAGTTTTTAACTCATCTTCTATTATTAATGCCGCATGTTTTCTTGAAGCTAGAATCAATGAGGAAATATCTATTGGTGTTCTATGCTATGGATTTGAACCTGAGAGCCCTAAAAGTAAAGAATGGGCTACTATCCAGAATCTTCAGAAAAAGCTCACGGTTCAAGAGAAGTGGGATTTAGTCTCCTTGAGAACAAATGGAGATCTATGGGATAAAAGTAGAGAACCGTTTCAATCATTCGAAATCATCTCATCATTGAGAAACGAATTGGTTCATTTCAAGGGTGAATTTTTAGGAAAGGATGAGACTCCTAATAAGAAAATTGCGGGCTTAATGAAAAAATTAGGTATTTCTAGCTCAGCAACATGGGTAGAGGATGACTGCTCGAGCTGGGTCTCAGAACTTTTAAAATCGAAAGAGCTTGCAGCTTGGGTAAGTAAATCTATCTCCAATTTTGAGAAGTCATATTATGAGCTTCTTAATCCAAAAACATAACAAACCGCAGCAAGCGCTCCGTTGGTCGCTGGGACAGCCAAAACGCTGCTTACATTTGTCTGCCCTTGTGCGGGGCGCTAGCCAATTAAGGAGAAATTATGAAGCCAATAATAACCATTTTTCTTACCATCATTCTTGGTGGATGCGGAAGTCTTGCTCCTCGTGCTGTTTCTACTCATGACATGGGAATTAATGACGACCTTGTATTTCCTGTAGACACAATGACACTAGCAAAATCTATTATTGATATTGCAAAAGTAGAAGAATGGAAACTCCTATATAAAGGAAAGCAAATGCCTATAGAATATCTATCTGGCCCAAGCAATGTTAACCCACTTGGAACTAGGTTTGAAAACTATGATTCATTCGCATGGGACAAAGCATTAAATGTAGATAAAACTCCTGATTATTATCTTCAATATAAAACTCAAACCACTTTAACAAGCACAGGGGCAGCTTTATTTATTGTTGTATTTAATGAAGGAGATAATGTTTCACGAATTGCAATGACTGGATCCACCAGTCAAATAGCAGAAAAAGAGAAGCTAGAAATATATATAAACAAACTTGTTAGCATGCTTAAAGCCAAATATGGCTAACAAGGTGTTCAAATACCGTTCCGGCCGAAAACGGCCTCCAATGGACACGCAAAAGACGCACGCCGTTTAACACGGCATTAGCTTTACAGAAAGTTATGGAGAATACGATGATAACGAAAGGCCTTAGCGACGAAGAAATACTCGATATAGTGAGACCGCTTGCCGAGCATACTGAAAACGCATGGAATGAAAAAAACTACAGGGATCATATCCGCTATTTCATTGATGAGAACCTATCGGAACATTTTCCAGAAGAAGAATTTAATCGGCAAATTGAAGAGAACTACGATGTATATGGAAAGCATACAATCGCTAACTTGGTTGCCATACATAGAAATCCAGACCATGTCATAGTGTTGTGGAAGGTCGATTTGGAGAAACGGGAAGAGCCAGGTTTATTGATATATGGCTTTAGAGAGCATGATGGTCGGGTGTTAATTGAAGGTTGCTCATATCATGCATAAAGCTCACAAGGCGCAGCAAAGCTGCGCCCCAGTGCTAGACGTTAGGTTATTCAGAATAAAGCTGGGAAATATATGGATCTAATTGCAGCATTACAAAACCTAAGCTACATGGCTGTAGCAACCGCAACGATTACAAGCTATCTACTTGGCTTTACTTGGTACCATTGGGCAATTTTCGGTGAAGCATGGGCAAAAGCTTTAGATCTCACTAAAGAGGAAGCCGATAGTACCGAGGGGCTTGGTGGAGCTTTTGCTATATCTTTAGTTTCTGGGCTAACAAAAACTATATTTATCGCTTTGCTTATGTCGGCAACCAATATATCTGGCGTTTTAAGTGGGGCATTTTTTGGGGCAGTCATTGCAGCTGTATATACGGTTACCTCATTAGGTTACTACAACGGCTTTGCTCGTACATCGTCAAAATTAACACTAATAAATTCAGCTCACAGCATTGTTGAATTAACTCTAATCGGTGCAATTATTGGTGCCTTTGCTTAACATCACAGGCTAACAAACAGTAGTGTCGGTCAATTTGCTCAGTGGATTACCACTGTAGCGGGTGTTCTGCTCTCACATAAAATTGAGGAAATGATGATCAAAGGGAGTTGCCTCTGCCAAGAGGTTAAATATGAATACAGTGAAGAGATTAAAGAGGTTGCAATATGTCAATGTAATTGATCAAAGAGTGTTGTTGCACCACCACAATCTGGCCAATTTCTAAGAACTGATTTATTACATTAAGCGGTCTATGCTTAAGGAGAGGTTAGTGTCGAGCTGAGATATTTCCAATGATCCACTCCGGAAGCGGTTATATGATAAGCAATTGGCTTATTCGCTTAGCTCATATAATCTATGCTTGCTTAATGTTATTTCCTATATCAAGCATCGCTTCTACTGATGTTAACAACTCAAGTATCAATCACATTACCGCAGCTATATATAACTCCCCACCTTGGGGATGGAAAGAATCTAACGGCCAGATAAAAGGGATAGCTCCAGAGCTGATTAGGGTTTTGGTTGACGAAGTGGATCCCTCTATAGACATTAAATACATACTGGGTAGTACAGAGAGAAATATCCAACTAGTTCTCTCAAATCAAGCCGATATTGTGATTACCTTCTACGATGAACGCCTAGCCGAACAAACCGTCAACTTGGGAAATACCATCAGCGTTGATTATCAAGCTTGGAGCTTGGCTGAAACGCCGATAAAAGCGTTGAAAGACCTAGAGAGCATGCGCTTAGCAACGTCCCAGTACTATAAAGGCTTGTTTGAGCATAATGTTAAATCTGTGAATTACGTTAGTTCAATAAAGAATTTAATTCCCGTGCTGGTGAGTGGTAACGTCGATGTAGTTGCCGCACTGGAACCTGGGCTTGAATTTAATGCAAGAAAGCATGGTTTTTCTAAAGAGCGGTTTTCAATACTGTCAATAAGAAGCTTCAAAGCCTATATCTGGATTAGTAAAAGCTCAAAAATCAATGCCGAGTTACAGCGTTGGAAAGATGCTTCAACCACCATAATAGCTCAGGATTCCGATCAGCAACTTTTACAGAGATTTCTTACACAGGATGCCTCCCCTAGTAAAAGTGCAATTCATGGGGGCAGCCCCTAGGCCTGATGCTGCGTCAATCTCTCACCAATTCTCTGAAAGCCTGAGTATTATTAACTCAATAACTACCTCTATGCGATGGCCAAAACTGACACAGATTTGGCCATCTCTGACCTGCGGCAGATCATGAATTTTCATACCCTAGACTTCTGTGATCAATATCCTGTGATAATCATTAGTGACTGGCAACAAGCACGATGGCACGATCGACACATACCATCTCTGATCCGGCTATGTTGCCGGTTTATCCGCGCCTTATCTATCTGGCTTTGCTGGAAGAAGGCTTCAATAATGACCAAATACTCGGTGGTCTGGATATTACGGCAGAGCAATTACATGATGAAAAGTATCGCTTGAGTCTTGAGCAGCATGAGCGATTTATCCTGCATGTACTAGCGCTGACGGCTAACCCTCATTTCGCAATACAGGTGGCGCGCAGTTATGATCCCGCTTCAGCCAATATCACCCTTTTGGCCGTTGCTAACTGTGGGAAAATTTCTAAAGCGTTACACCTCTTTACGCGCTACCACAGGCTTGTTTCGCGAGCGTTTTCTATTCGATCATTTGAAATTAACGATTTGGCTGTGATGGATATAGAGTCCCATCTGGAGCATGACAGTGTTACCTATTTTGCTCTGTGTAGTTTGGTTCTGATGCTAGACAACTTTTTCCGAGAGGTGCTCAATGGCGCTCATCTTGTTGAGCGTGTAGAAATGTCTATTTTAAAACCGGGTGGCTTCGACGAAGTGGCTGAGGACTTCGGTATTCCAGTAACCTTTGGGGCGCCTCGTACACTAATTTATTTCGACAAAAGCCTGCTGGATAAGTCTGTGCGACAGGCAGATCCACAGACAGTCCGTTTGCTGATGGAGATGAGTGAGCGTCAATTGGATGAAGCGGATGCTGAGACGAGCTTTGTTGGGGCGGTTAATGCCATACTGATCAAACACATAGCATCACCACCTAAACTTGATGATGCGGCGACAATGCTTGGCGTATCTCCACGAGGATTGAGAAGAAAGTTAGAACAGTCTGGAACCAGCTATCAGAAACTGCTGGATTTAGTACGCTCTAAAATGGCAATCAGGCTGCTTCAGGAAACCGATGAGCCTGTGTCTTCAATAGCCTATGAGCTCGGGTTTGATAACCCTTCTGACTTTGGGCGAGCCTTTAAAAAGTGGACCGGTAAACCTCCGTCCTCAATTCGCTCCGGTAAAAAATAGGCTTCTGGCCGTATTTGCATGGCTTCTGGCCGCCTATTCTCTTCTCTCCATAATCCTCTCACAAGTAAATTAGTCCCAAATTAAGTGGGCTTCGGGGTGGTAAATCAATGGCTTATATAGAAGTAGCAGCTGTGGAAGATCTCTCGCCACGGCGAAACCTGTTTCTGCGTTATTTCACCCTGATACTGATTGATCTGGTCGTACTTAATTTGTTCGACGAGCATTCGCAGTATGTCATCGTCGAGTCGTTCACTGTCTCTCTGGCCGTCGCGGTTTTCCTGCAAGTACTGCTGAAACTGACCCTGAAATTAGAATACGCGGTTGCTGATTACTTTTCCTCCCAGTCATGGAGGGCATCCAGATTTTTGCGAGTAATTGGAACCATACTGATTTTATTCGGTTCAAAGTTTGTCATCCTGGGGCTGATCAATGTGACTTTCGGGGATCAGGTTGTATTTGCAGGCCCCATCAACGGTGTCATCGCATTTATTGCTGTTATAGCGACAATGCTGGTCGCTGAAAAATTGGTAATACGTTTCTGCCGTCGTTCGGCCGTATTTGCATAGTCTTTGGCCTTCTATGCGCTTCTTTCCTTGTGCAGTTCTTATGTAAATTCTGATGTAGGCTCGCGATTATCTGAGCGAGAGTACTACAACGTGAATATGAAATTACGTGTGGTTTTACCCATGGTCCTCAGGGGCGATCCGCAGTAGTTGATAGTAAGAATTTTAAGTGGGAGAGATGTAGTGGATCTTAAAATACGCGGCAAAAAAGCAATCATGGCAGGGGGAAGCGCGGGTATGGGCCGTGCGACTGCTGAAAGACTCGCAGAAGCAGGGGTGGATCTGTACATCACTGCACGCCGCCAGGAAAGGCTGGTTAAAGCGGCAAGGGAAATATCAGAAAAATATGGCATCAACGTTACCCCCGTGGTTGCCGACTCTTCAACGGAAGGGGGTCGCCGGGCTTTGTTTGCGGCTTGCCCGGATCCGGATATCTTGGCAATCACTATCAATCCTCCGCCCCCGAACGGGAACTTTTTGGAGCTGACGCCTGAAGACTGGCGAAGTTCAATTGAGATGGCATTGATCGGTCCGATTGAAATCATCAAGCACTATATCCCTGTCATGAAAGACAAGGGCTGGGGGCGTATCGTCAATATCGCCACGTTTTCAGCAAAGAAACCGATGCTATGGCGTCTTATGTCCGGCCCTGCTCGCTCGGCGCTTCTCAATTACACAGCCAGTGTGTCTCGTGATGTTGCCCAGCATGGGGTGATTATGAACAACGTCCTGCCAGGTATGTTCCGTACGGAAGGCTTTGAAGAGAATGTGAAAATTTACGCCAAAGCCTTTGATCTTGAGCCAACTCGTGAAGCAGCTTTGGCCCACTTTCACGAGCACAATCGTATCCCCACCGGTTTCCTTGGTGATGTCGACGACCTGGCACCCATGGTGGCAATGTTATGCAGTGATTTGTCTCGCTTCATTGTCGGGCAGAACATTGTTATCGATGGCGGTCAGTATCCGTCAATTTTCTAAGAGCAAAAGAATTCCTGCAGACGAGCAATAGCTGTAATTGCCGTTGCAGAGGATAAACCTGGCAGGGAAGCCGCTATTGGTTACAAGATCACCGGTAGTGCTGTGAAATAACCCACGGCACTGCTCGGTGATTGCGTGGTCGCATAAGAAAAATATTTTTATAAATACAATAAAATTTGAGGAGCAATCGATGAGAGCAATCGCATCTAAGTTAAACCCCCTCGCCTTGTCTGTAGCATTTATCGCTACGCCCGCCTTGGCCCAGGATTTCGTCTTGGAAGAAATCGTGGTGACTGCACAGAAGCGTGCAGAAAGTCTGCAGGATGTTCCCATCTCGGTGTCCGCTATGAGTGGTGATAAAATTGCCGAGGCGGGTATTCCGAGCATGAATGATTTTTCTGCTTACGTACCCAACTTTAACGTTACCTCTAACGCCATTGGCGATGTGATCTCTATTCGAGGCATCCAGTCCGGTATTCTTGCCAGCATCGAGCAATCTGTAGGTACGTTTGTTGATGGTGTTTATCGTGGCCGCGGTACTCAATCACGATTCTCTTTCCTTGATGTGGGTATGATCGAAGTATTGCGTGGCCCCCAGAGTACACTGTTTGGTAAAAACACTATTGGTGGAGCCCTGAACATTACTTCCGCCGCTCCGACAGAAGAATTTCAAGCTGAGATATCAGGCCTTTACGAAGTTGAGCACGATGAAACAGAAATCAAGGGATACGTTTCTGGTCCTTTGAGCGATAGTGTTCGTGGACGCTTAGCCATTCTGGATCGCCAACTGGATGATGGCTGGATTGAGAATACTTACTACGATAGCGACGAACCTCAAACCGATGAGACCGCTGGCCGACTCTCTCTGGAATGGGATGCCTCTGATGATGTACTGGTAAAATTCAAGTATGAATATGGCGAGTGGGACAACAAACTGGGCTATGACCAAGAGATTCTAACGCCGCAGTTATCAGGCGTCCTGACAGGGTTGGGGGCAGATACACAGCCAGGGAATTTTACAACGACTATCGGTAATAACACTGCCGGAATTGATTACGGTGCAGCGCAAACGTTCGAAGGCGACTCCCAGGAATCGGCATTACGTATCGACTACACCCTGCCCAAGGGTACCTTGACGGCTATTGCCGGTTACTCTGAGTACGAATTTGAAAGAAACCTGGATGCCGACTTCAATGCCCTTGACGGTATGGGCTTTGAGGAGGCGGAAGACTACGAGCAGACCAGTTTGGAAGTACGTTTTGTCTCTGAATTGGGTAACGGTTTTGAGTTTATTACTGGTCTCTACTATCAGGACAGCGAACTAAATTTTGCCGGCAAGTCTAACTTTAATGTTAACTCTGCTGACCCAGATTCCTTTGGCCCGGTAGCTATTGGTGCGATTTTGCAGGAAGCGAACGTTTTGGGCACAGCCCCTTTACTGGCACTGTTGGATGCTGACTCGAGCGGTGATTTATCTCCGGCTGAAGCCCAGGTAGCAGCGGATGCTATTGGGCAGTTTACCCGCGCCAATGTGATGGAACAGGAAACCGAAAGCTGGGCCGTCTTTACCCAAGGTACCTGGGATTTGAGTGATGAGTTGCGCCTGACACTCGGTGCCCGCTACGGTGAAGAAGAGCGTGAAGCCAAGCAGGGCGTCAACTGTGCGGACTGGGATACAACGACCACTAACAATACTGCAGCCAACTGTGGCGCTTTTTCGCTACTGCTGGCGGAATTTACCCCGCACCAGTTTAATGACTTGAGTCGCGATGAAGAGCACTGGACCTATACCGCTAATATTCAGTGGGATCTTACTGAAGATATTATGGTCTACGCCACTATGTCCAACGGTGTGAAATCCGGTGGCTTTAACAGCTTTGCCTTGACTGACAACACTGACGAAGCCGAGTTTGACGAGGAAAAGGTGAAGTCCTTCGAAGTGGGCGCAAAAATGAGTCTGCTAGATGGCCAAGCTGAAGTAAACTTCGCTGTATTCGATATGGACTACGATGATCTGCAAGCCACTATCTTTACCGGCGCTACCGGCTTTAAGGTAGAGAACGCCGCTTCCGCGAGTATTCAGGGTATTGAAATAGACGGCCGCTGGCAGCTGACTGAAGAGTTGATGCTGCGCGGTTCCCTTGGTTATGTAGACTTCGAATTTGACGAGTATGACAACGCGGGCTGTACCGCTGCACAGCGCAGTGCGCTTGGTTTTGTCGGTTTGTTTACACGTCCAGCACCAGGCACCACCGTTGGCAATGCTACTGCAGTAGGCACTAATGCTTTTGGTCAGGCTGCAACGTGTGAGCAGGATCTGAGTGGTGGAACCAGTGCCTACACGCCGGAGATCAGTGCCAGCCTGTCGTTGGAACACGAAATGGATTTAGGCAGTAGCCTGTTCCTGCGTACTGTTGCGGACGTCAACTATATGGACGATCACCACACCGCACAGGATAACGATGAGCTGGTATATCAGGACGCTTATGCCACCGTAAACTTGACTGTTACCTTGGGCGCTCAGGATGACAAGTGGGATATCTCTCTGGTCGGCCGCAATCTGACCGACGAGGAATTCATAACTTACTCCAATGATATGCCGTTGTTTGCCGGCAGCCAGCAGGTGAGTTGGTCGCGTGGGGCCAACTATGCCATCCGCGGTCGTTTGAAGTACTAACGGCTTTTTTAACGCTTTGAGAGTTACGTTAGATACCCATGGTGTCTAGCGTAACACTTGAAAACCCAATCGCAGTATCTCTCCTTAATGGGCTCGAGCAGTTGAAGCGGGCTCATCTTTTTACCAATAACATCAATAATAATTAGGTGCCCATTATGAAAATAAAAGAAAGTCTGCGCTCTGTAAAACGCATTGTTACTTCTGTTATCAGCATTAGCTGCTTGCTGATCGCCAGCCATGGTAATGCATGGTTTTTCAGCTACACCGGTTATACCGAAACCCGATATCCGATTGTCTTAGTACACGGTTTTGGTGGTTTTGATTCGATTGGTGATCTCTTGGATTACTTCCATAAAATCAGTTACAACCTAGAAAGATCTGGTGCCACTGTCTATACAGCACAACTTTCTCCGTTTAATGATAGCGAAGTGACAGGCCAACAGTTGGCAGACTATTTAGTGAATCACATTCCTGCTGAAAAGGTGAATCTCTTTGCTCACAGCCAAGGGGCGCCTACAGCACGTGTCGCGGCAACTTTTGCACCTGATCGTATTGCTTCCATTACATCAATTGATGGGGCCAACAAAGGCTCACCTGTATTAGATATATTACACGGCCTTATCCCCCCAGGGTCACACTTGGCAAGTGTAGCAGGCCCCGTCTTAGACGGCCTTGGCAGTTTATTGGCCCTAGTGTCTGGCGGCGATGCTAAAGCTGAGCAGGATGCGCTGGCGGGAATCGAATCTTTAACTATAGCTGGTGCGGCTGATCTGAATACGCGTCATGGGTGGGGAGTAAATACCCAAAGTGCCTGTGGCAAGTCGCAGGAAAATATCGATGTCTTTGGTCATAACATCAAGATGTATTCCTGGGTTGGAACCGATGCAACTACAAATGTTTTCGATATCAGTGATGCTTTGCTGAAACTTACCAGCTTGGCATTTAATGGTGAAGCTAATGATGGGCTGATTAGCCAGTGTTCACAGTATATGGGGCAGGTTATTTACGATAATAGACACATGAATCACCTTGATGCAGCTAACCAGGTATTAGGGGTTAGCTCCCTCTGGTTAGACCCCGTGTCACTCTATCGGGCACATGCCAATCGCTTAAAAAGTAAAAATCTCTAAATTTTCACCCATAACGGGCAGTTAATACTGTCCGTTACTCGATCTGGTTATTGTGATGCCTAAGAAAATATTTATATTCTTTACGTTAGTTATCACCGCTAGCGGTGCCATATTCTATTTTCAATATCCACAGAAAGAGGTTGGCAGCACGCCTTATATCGTCAAGCCGATAATTCCCTCACTCGATGGGTTAACTAAACCGAAGTTACAAAGTGTTAAACAGGAGGGAAGTCCGTCAGAGATTACACGGCAAGATGTGGAAACTTGGGCAGGTACGGAGATAGATGGTGAGCTTAAAGTTGATGAAAACGGTCAGTTAATTATTGATCGCCAGTTACGGGATTATTTTGATTATATGTTAAGTGCCGTTGGCGATCTGGAACCCCAAGCTGTATTTAACATTATGTCAGCTTATGCACATCAGCAGATACCTGCTCCAGCAGTTGAAGAAATGATGGCTTTGCTGGATGATTACCTGGCCTTCAAGGAAAGTGCCCTGATCTTACGTTCGACACGTCTTATTGCCCACACAGAACAGACGCCTGCTTATCATTACAGAATATTGCAAGATACATTTGAAGAGCTAAAACTACTGCGTCGTACTCATATGTCAGTGGAAGCGGTTGGCGCTTTTTTTGCCGACGAAGAGATATACACTGAGTACAGTTTAGAAAAAATTCGGATTAGCCAAACAGCAGATTTGTCACCAGAACAAAAACAGCAGAAATTGAGTGAGTTGGTTTGGATACTTCCACAGGAGATTCAAGAGTCGATTATTCGCAAGCAACGACACCAGCAGAATGTAGAAAAATCTGAGTCCGTCATAAAGTCCTCCCTATCTGAACTTGAAAAGCGCCATCAGTTATCACAACTATATCCTGAAACTGTGACCGAGCGAATCATGCAGCACCAAAGCAATAAGGCCAATCTACGTCAGCGGTTTGATCGCTATCAGCAGGAAAGACAGGTGTTGCAATCACGCCATGCCAGTAATGATGAGTTACAGGCCCTGTTATTGCGTTACTTCCCTACGGCGCAGGAACAGGCCATTGCCAGAACCTTTATTGCCCAGCAATGATTGTGCGTTTTGTCCGCAGATCTTACGCTATTCTCAGTCCTTTACACCTGGGATGTGGCGTGGAAAATCTTTGGGGGCTGACCTTAAAGTCGTCCTCAAACTATCCCTGCAAAGCGAGTATACGCAGTTCATCTGCAAACAATGACTTCTTAATGTCTTGCCAAATATCCTTGTAATCATTGGAACCTGAAAGCGGTTTCCAGCCAAGGCCATCCATATATGTATTTGCCAGCCAGAATATATCCGTCTCCAGTTGTGCCCTTGCGTTAGGGCCAATATTTCTTTGGTCTTCATGAACGGCTAAGGCGTAACTTGTTACGCCAAATTCTGACGACCAGGAGCAATTGGCAATTCGTGAAGGCGAATGATCGGCAGGGCAGGTTAAATCACCGTCTTCGATGGCATCGGCAACAAAGGTTTTAGATAGCTTCTTGAATTCGTTGAGGATCTTTATTCCGTGTGCGAGTCGTCTCTGTGAGGCTTTTTCTCTCACTGCGGGGCTTATCGCTTGCAGTTCACAAAAGAAATGCACGGGATAGAGTTGACCATAGATATGGTATGCGAAGGCTCTGGCCAGGTTTCGTGCTCTCGAGTTGCCGTGATACTGACGTGCTCTGTGCATAAACTCCAGCAAGGTCGTGGCGCCATCATTTGTGATAGCAAGCATCACTTCTTCCGTTGAGTTAAATAGCTTGTATACGCTGCCTTTGGAATAAGGGACCTTTGCTACGATTTTATCCATCGTCAGCCCTGAGAAGCCTTCTTCCTCGATAATGTCACAGGCTATTTTGATTATCAGCGCTTCACGCTCAGCCAATTCTTCCTGGCCTAGTATCTTTGGCATTTAAAGTCTCTTGATTTTATTGTGACGAATCGTCATTATAAGGCTAGAGGCTGATCATTTAAAGAGTGGGTTCTATATTTACCTGCTAATTGAATGTTCTTTTATAACTAAATCATAGGTTGGATGTATGAAAGATTACCCCGAAGCACTGGATCATATGTTGGCGGCATGGAATGAACCCGATGCTAGTCTTGTTCGTGGTCACCTTGATAAGGCGCTGAGCTCGAATGTCCGTTTTGTAGATCCGTCTATTGATGTTAGTGGTATTGATGGATTTGAGAAAAATGTTCACGAAGTTAAAGCCAATATCCCAGGGGCTGTTTATTCTCGGGCCAGTGGCGTGGATTCCCAGCATAATTTTCATCGTTACCATTGGGAAATCCATCAAGACGGGAAGTTGCTGCTCTCTGGCTTTGATGTAACAGAAACGGATGATGAAGATCGCGTGTCTTGTGTTATAGGTTTTTTTGGGGAAATTCCACAGGATTGATTATTTGGAGGCTGACCCTGGGGTCAGCTTCCGTTTTTTAGAGTAGTAAGGAGCTGTTACAATAAGTCCCAGGTGACGCCTTGCCGCGTAGTTTGGCTTGGCTTATTTTTTCAGGGAATGACAATGTATGAAAGTAAGATTAGCTGTCCTCTTTAGTGTCCTTTTTGTATCTCAAATAGCCTCTGCTAGCTCTTCACAAGGCGTTTTACAGATAAGCAATGTCTTATTCAAAGATAAACCGATTTTCTGTGAGGAAGATATTTTAACCCCGGATAAAAGTGATTTCGATATAGTTGATTATGATCTAATGAGCTCAGAAGGCGGTGAGCGTTACGCGATTATCAATATTGAGAATACATCTTCAGGTCAGCGAATACTTAGGCGCGAAAATCTGGTGGCTGTATTCGCCAACTGTACGAGTCGATATCCAGAGGTGCTTGATCAGACTTTATCGGGAAATGAAATGCTTACCAAATCAATCTATTTTGGGAAAAACAAGTTTCCCATTATTAAAGTTATAAGCAACAGTGACATGTGAAGCGATTCAGGCAAAGTAACATCAAACTATGATTTAGTGAATTTCTTGGGTCTGATCCTCGGGGTAACCCCGTTTTCGCCAGCAACGCTACTATAGGGAATAGCTATTTAATATTGTTGATAGCCTATTAACGGCTAAACTATTTATTTTATAAAACGAGTAACCTATGCATAGACTCGACAAGAAAATTGCACTAGTAACCGGTGCAGCAAAAGGCATTGGCAAAGCGATTGCTGAGCTTTTTGCAGCAGAGGGCGCCACAGTTATTCTCAGCGATATTGATGATGCTTTGGGTAACCAGGTTTGTTCAGACATAGGTGGAAGTGCTGAGTATATAAACCTGGACGTAGCGTCAGAGTCTGCTTGGGAGAAGGCTAGTGGGTATATAGTGAATAAGCACGGCCGGCTTGATGTCTTGGTAAATAATGCCGGTATAACGGGGTTTCTGGAATCAGAAGGGCCCTTTGATCCAGAAAACTTTAATACCGAAAGCTGGCACAAAGTACATCAAGTCAATATGGATGGTGTGGCATTTGGGTGTAAGGCGGCAATAAAGCTTATGAAGTCTTCTCCATCAGCCAGTATTGTTAATATATCTTCAAGATCGGGAATGGTAGGTATTCCCGGTGCCGCTGCCTACGCATCAAGTAAAGCGGCAATACGTAACCATTCTAAGACGGTTGCTTTGTACTGCGCGCAAAGCGGGTACCCTATCCGATGTAATTCCATTCACCCTGGGGCTATCCTTACGCCATTATGGGATGCAATGCTTGGCGAGGGTGAGGAAAGGGAGTCGTCGATTGAAGCTATTGCGCAAGATATCCCTATTGGCACAATGGGGGAGCCAGAAGACGTTGCTTATGCTGCTCTTTATTTGGCGTCAGATGAGTCCAAGTATGTCACAGGTATCGAGCTTGTTGTAGACGGGGGTATTTTGGCGGGTAGTACAGCATCCCCGTCTCGTAAGTAATGTTGGTCGTGTCTGAAGGTTATCTACGTTTAGTTGCAGAGGGAAGGCTGTGAAGAAAAGTATTCATTATCTTTTGGTATCAATGTTGGTTCTAGTCGGCAGCTCGGCCTCTTATGCTGAAGAGGTATTCAGGCTGAGGATGTTTTTTGGTTTGTCTCTTCCGGGTGGTGGTGCAGTCTCTTTAGCGGAGTGGCAGTCTTTTCAGCAAGAAGAGATCGTAAAGGTTTTCGATGGATTCAATGTCGTAGATTCTGTTGGTTATTATAAAGGCAAGCCTGAACGCTCGAAAATAGTCACGGTGATTGTTGAATCTAAGGATATTGCAAAAGCCAATGCGTTAGCCTCCCTATATGCAAAGAGGTTTAAGCAAGACTCGGTAATGATTGTTAAGGTACCTGTTTTGGAGTGGAGCTTTATTGGTCCTGACGGCCAAAACTAAGCTAACACCTTAGCGACCAGATTGGGTTGGAAATAATGCCAAATATATTCGGTTCTATCCCTGCAGAGCTGCCACATGAGTTTTTTGAAGACATAGTTAAAACGGACAATCTTAGGATTGAGCGCATAGTTTCTAAAGGCCATACATCCCCTGATACTGGCTGGTATGATCAGGCTGAAAATGAGTGGGTTATAGTGTTATCAGGTTATGGTGTTATTGAATATGAGGATGGTACCAGGGTTACCCTTACATCTGGTGACTATGTGAATATCAAGGCGCATAAAAAGCACCGCGTTGTGGAAACATCGAAAGATGAAGCGACGCTTTGGTTGGCGATTTTCTACTGAGTACTCTGGCTATAACTTCGACTTAATGTTTAACTAGCTCTAACGCTATTAAGTTTCATTAGACATGTTCTACCTTATACTTGCTGTCATTATAGTCCTTATCATCTTCGGCCCCCGTCTATGGGTCAACTACGCCATCCGCAAGCACAACAAACCCATTGAAGAAATGCCAGGTACAGGCGCAGAGCTGGCCGAACACCTGATTGAACGGTTTAAACTGGAAGGCGTGACCGTTAAAAAGACCGCAAAAGATGAAGACTATTACTCTCCTACTGAGAAAATTGTCGGCCTATCGCCCGAGGTCTACGACGGCAAATCCATCTCTGCCATCGCTATTGCGGCCCATGAAGTCGGGCATGCGATTCAATATATTAAACAAGAGCCCGTAAGCCGATTACGTGATAAGTATACAGGCAGGGCTGTGGCGGCCCAGAATTTCGGCATTATCATTTTATCGCTATCCCCGCTTTTGGGGGGCATGGCAAGAACTCCGGTTGTGATCGGCATACTCGCGTTGGCGGGTATATTGGCCATGTTATCTTCCGTTGTGTTGCATGCGTTGATTCTGCCGGAGGAATACGATGCCAGCTTTGGCAAGGCGCTGCCCATCTTAAATGAGGGTTATCTGCCCCCTGAGCATATGCCTGCCGCCCGCCAGGTACTCAAGGCCTGTGCCCTTACCTATGTCGCCGGTGCCCTGGCGGATATTTTGAGCGTTTGGCGCTGGCTCGCCATATTGAGGTAATTTTTAAAAGCTCCCGGGCTGCTTGACGGCCGTGGTTATCTTGTCTAATCCCTATTAGTGAATTCGAATTATTCTTCTCTCGAGTATATGCCGTGTAAGGAGCTTGTATGAAAATTCTGTGGATTACCCTGATTGTCATCGCGCTGTCATCTTGCGCCAGTCAAAAGAAGTTGGAAGACAGCTTCTCCGGCTTTATATCCCAGACTCACTATGAAAAACTCTCAAGGGTTGAGTCATTAAGTGATCAGGTAGTATTTCGCTATATCGCGCCCGATTTTAAGCCCGCAAACTATACCCATGTCATCGTTGATCCGGTCATTGCATACCCCGAACCCCAGCCAACCGAGCAGGTGAGTATGGAAATGCTGCGGGATATACAAGCCAGGCTGACACGTTTACTGGAAGACTCTATGTCTGAGGCGCTCAAGTTGTCGCAATCCTCCGGAGAGGGGGTGTTGAGGCTGCAAGTGGCCATTACAGGGGTAAATATTTCAGATAAGTCGCTGGCGGTATACGAGTATATCCCGGTGGCGATGATAGCCGCGGGTGCCAGCAAAGCCGCAGGCGCTCGCGATCAACAAGTACGCTTGTTTATGGAGGGGCGAGTGGTCGATACCGAAACCGGTGTCGTGCAGGCCGTAGGCATTCGTGAAATCAAAGGCGATGATCTCGAAAATGTAAAAGCAAAACTACAGGCTCAGCAGCTCAATCAGGGGTTTAAAGACGCCGGTGAAGATATGGCAGCGGTGATCAAGAAGATATTTAAATAGAGTGTAGTCCTTGAGTTACCGTTTTTTGTGATGGCCAACTTAACAGAAGTCAGTTGGCCTATTTTGTATCAGGCCTAAATGGCTGCTTTGATGCTTGCGCCAGGGCGGCCTGAAATTTCTTTCTGGCCGTAGCATTCAAACATGGCAGTAACACGGCAAAATGCTGCTGAATGCCTCTCTCCTGATCGGCCCAACCGATATCAGATAGGCCTTCAGTCTCCCGCAGATAATCCATCCAGTAACGGCTGACGATCCATAAAGAGGTCGTCAGTTCTTTCAGGCTCACGCCCAGATCCTGTCTGAACATATTCTCTTGTTCGATCCTTTGGATCAGGCTTTCCAGTTCAGCGTAGTCAGCGACAGACTCTGTGCTCGATCCTATAGCACTTTGGTCTTTCAAGTATTGCGATCTGTCACGAAGCATAAAGCGATTGTTCCAGGTCAGTTCCATGGCAAACAGCAGATGTTCAACATAGTCATCGGCAATGGTTCCAGGGGCCAGCTTGGCACGTCGCTCACTGGTGGTGGTTTTAGCTTGTTCTTCAAGTCGAAGCACAAGGTCCAGTTTTGTGGGGAAGTGGTAGGTCAGGTTTCCCTGTGCGATACCGGCTGCAGCGGCAATCTCTGTCAGCGTGGTTGCGGCATAGCCTTTTTCATTAAAGAGGCGTCGGGCAGCTTCCAGGATTTTGTCCGGTGTCCTACTGCGTGAATTCATAGACCCTTTTTGCTCTCAATTTCTTCTATGTTGACAAATTAGGTTTTACTAACTAAATTTAGGTTTTTCAACCTAAGTTGAAAAGTGTGACAGGGGGAGGAGCACGGTATGAGCATAAAAAACAGGCATATCATCGTTATAGGCGGTGGTACATCAGGAGCCGTTATGGCGGCAAGACTCAGTGAAAGCCCAAGTTTCATGGTGACTTTGCTTGAGGCAGGACCTGATCACGATGCCTATGATGCGGACGTGTTTACACCACTGCATGCAAGTGATGCTTGGTCTGAGGATAGAAAGCACCATGTCCCTTCGCCCATGAAAGCTGACAATGGCGTCATGACAATGATGCAGGGCCGCCTACTGGGCGGAACTTCCACCCTTAATGGCATGGCCACCTTAAGGGGGCAGCCCGGTGACTATGACGCCTGGGCTGATGCCGGCCTTGAGGGCTGGGGCTGGCAAGATGTCCGGGACACGTTTATCGCGGCGGAACGCGATAGGGATTTCGGTACTTCGCCACTGCATGGCAATGCCGGTCCGCTACCGGTGCGCCGATGGCGCAAGCAAGAGCTTTCCCATGCGCAGGCCACATTCTGCAACGGCCTTGTGAATAATGGCCAGCCCTTTTCCCATGATATTAATGATCCTGATCAGCTTCCCGGTGTTGGTATTTTCCCGGTCACCATCGATGAGAACGCACAGCGTGTTACCACAAGTCTGGCTTACCTGACAGAGGAGGTAAGACGAAGAGGGAATCTTAACATCCGGACCAACGCGCCGGTTGAGCGCATCCTGATTGAGAACGGCCAAGCGACCAGTGTGCTTTTGGAAAGCGGTGAAGAATTGGCCGCAGACGAGATTGTCCTGAGTGCGGGAGCAATCTGGTCTGCCAAGATGTTGCTGCGTTCCGGTGTTGGTCCGAAAGAGCATCTTGCAAAATACGGTATCAATGTTCACGCCGATCTGCCGGTGGGGTCAACAATGAGCGATCATCTTGGCCCAGGTATTCTTTACCGACACCCTGGCTCACGCGGAAGCGACGCCGGGCCCGCCCAGGTGGTTTTTGTGGGGGCATCGAACGGTCACGATGTTGATTATCATGCGATGCCAATTTCGTTGCAGGATCCAAACCGTAACCCGCTGACGTTTTCGGAAAAGTTAAAACTGATCAGAAGAGCAAGCACTGAAAACAGCAAGATCACAATCAGCGATGCCTACGATGCATTGAAATTTTTGATGACGCCAACCAAAAACGACACCATGTTTATGCTTGCGCTGTTTTTATTGTGCTCCAGTGGTCAAGGCAGTGTAAGGCTGGGAGACACCCCGGATGCAGATCCAGTCGTCACGGCTCCACCTTTACCAAAGGATGCTCATCAGAGACTGCGTCATGCATTTGATGTGATAGCCGCTTGGGAAGGTTCAGATGAGTTCAGAAATCTGGGGCTCTCACCGGTTTTTCCACAGGACCTTTCTGCACCGGATGCGGTTGCAATCGCTCTTGCTCGCAACACCATTAGTTATGGACATATGGTCGGGACCTGTCCGATGGGCACAGTGCTGGACGCCGATTGTCGAGTGTTGGGTATACCGAATTTGCGTGTTGCCGATGCATCGGTGATGCCAACCATTCCGCGGGGTAATACCTATCTTGGTTGTGTGATGGTTGCAGAGCGCATTGCTGCCAAGATGAAAATGCAAAGCACAGCTTAGCTACGGTGTTCTTTACGACTCAATTCCTCATAGGTTAAATAGCCATTAGAATGCTCAGTTTCAGTATCAATTTTCATTAAAAAATTAATCAGCACCCTACCGATAAAGGCAGTGTATTGGCGGAAAGTTCCTTGGCTTCTAAACTGAAATCATAAACCTGCTGAAATACTGTTTTGCTTGCTTAGTTGCAGTAACTGGCATGTGGAGAAGAATGGCATGCTAATGATCCGTTCGCTTATCATTGTATTTAGTGTTGCTTGGGTTAGCGTTTCTGGTGCACAAGATAAATTGGTCTTTCCCACGGTCTCAAATAGTCCGTTGTCCAAAGCTCTGGAAACAGTTATTCATACAGCCTATGGTCGATTAGGGATCGACGTTGAGGTTGTACACCTGCCCCGTAAAAGGGGGCTTATGCTAAGTAGCCAAGGACTCTATGACGGTGAGCTGGCTAGAACCACGATTGTTCTGCAAAAGTTCCCAAACTTGATTCGGGTTCCCGTTACCCTTTATTGCTTTGATATTGTTGCTTACACCCATCACAAACCTTTACCCGTGGTAAGTTGGGAGGGGCTCAAGGGGCTGTCTGTTGGGGTCACTCTCGGCATGATGAAAATTGAGGCACAGACTGTTGATCTTAAGACGGTGAAGGTCGTCAATCTTAATCAGCTATTTAAAATGTTGGCTACTGATAGGATTGATGTGGTTGTTGCAAATCGTCTGATCGGTGCTGCTACTGTTCTAGAAGGGGGCTTTGATAATATTGTTATCAATGACCCGCCTTTAACCCAGACGCCAATCTACCATTTTTTGCACGATAAACATCGAGGGCTTCTCAACGATATCACAGAGGTGTTGGAGCAAATGCTGCGCTCTGGCGAATTGGCACAGATTTATAAAAATTATGCTCAGCAGCATCTTAACTTACTAAGTCTAGACGCCGATGCTGCAGCTTCTATTCCGTCACTGCAGTGTCATGAAAGCTCTTGAGCTGGTAGGGCAGCTTTGGCCGGTGTAAGGCCAATGTGGGGGCCTTGCATCTTTACTGTCATCTCCTTGCCATAGGCTAGTCATAAAACCCCGATAGGGTGATTGGTGTTTTGAGCCAAGTTTGAGGTCTTCTGTCTCGACCATGCCATTTCCCAGTCACGGCTATCTGGCACTGCTTTGCCTGTGTCTATTTCTCTCTGCCTGCGTCAGCCAGAAGGCGGTTTCCCCGAGCAGTGGCCTTTTACAACACTGCGACAGTTATTTTTCCTATCAAATGTGCGCCAGGGATCACAATGGAGATGGCTCGGTGGACTTTATGTTTTTTGCCGACACCGATGAAGTGTTTATGGCAATGCCGGGATTTGAGGAGCCTGAAAAAACCGGTAAACCGGCCCATCGCTGTATTCAGTCGATGGACAAACCTATGCAAGGCGCTGCCAATGCCCTGTTAGCTATAGGCAATGACACCTCTAATATGACCAAGACCAGGATCAAAACCCGGCTGTTATTGAGTTATAGCCGCTATATGCCTGAGGTAAACCGCTGTAATGGCAACCAGTTAGCGGTCGAAGATGACCCTTTTGGTGACGAGAGTTTTGGCTATTAGACATAATTTCTATTTTTTATTAAAAAAGTTTGAACCTTTTGGAATTGGCCGTGTCCCAATAAGCAAGACAATCATGGTGTCTTGCTCTCCTCTTGCTTAAGCCTCTTTATTAGAGGCTTTTTTGTGCCTAAATTTTATCCAAAATGAACGCTATTCTACCCGTCGCCTTGATTTTGTTTGTTTTTTAGCCAGTTTAAGGCGTCTTCCCGGTTATCAAACACCTTACCCTCAAAATCCGGATTGCCTGGGTAATCAAGCAGGGCTTGAGCGGTATCCTCGCTGGCCTTGTTGTGGGCTACCACGGCAACGGCATTAATCTGTTCCAATGCGTAGAGGTACTTTTGGGCTTCCAGGGTAAAGGAGTAGGAGTTGCGCTTGTTGATAAGCAGTGCGAAGGGGGCCTGCATGTTGTTGATCAGGAATTCGTGGAATTCGCCGATCATCGCTAGATCGATTTCTATTCCGTCATCGGCAATCACCTCTACAATATCGTCTTGCTGAATGATGAGTTCGCCGTAGGTGAATCGATGGCTGTTCATGCCGCAGGCTCCGATATATCCGCTAGGGATAGGTGCCAATACTGAGGGTTAATTAAAAGATAGCGTAAAAATGCGAGCCTTTCAGCAGGTGGTTAGCTGTTGATAACTTCACTGAACTTCCCCAGCGAAAAGGGCTTGATCAGTTCCAGCTCTTGCTGCAGAAAGCGCTTGCAGTGCTGTATTCGTGCTGTGGATCTTAGATCTGGGTGGTGTAATAACCAGATGCTCCAATCGCTGCGGGGCAGGGCTACCGGCAGGCGTTGAACTGTGGAGTCGGCGATTTTATCCGGTAAAAAACACGGTATACGAGCCAGACCGTAACCCAGTTTCACCGCGTTATACATGCTGTATAGGTCATCCACTCGCAGGACGATTTCCGGGTTAGTGCAATGCTTTTGCGCCCAGTGCGGTATTTCCTGTTGATTGCTCCAGACGATGATACGGGTGGGCTCGCTTGCATCTTTGTCGGCATACTTCTCGGCGTTGGCCTGATTGGCATATAGGCCATGCTGCATATATTCAATATGGTTGGCAATCAGGTAGTCCGGTGGCGAAGGGCTGAGGCGAATGGCCATATCTGCCTCGCGGTTGGCCAGGTTACGTACGCCACGGGAAACCTGTAGGTCTATGCTGATGGCCGGGTTCTCGGCGCAGTAGCGCTGCAGTGGCTCTGCCATATAGTACTGGAATATCTCGTGGGGCATGGTGAGGGATATTTTGCCTGCCAGACGGGCATCCTGGCCCATCAGTACCCTGGAGATTCGCTGGTTGGCGCTGCGGATTTCAGTGGCGATATCATAAATAGCCACGCCCGCATCGGTCATTTCATAACCTGATTGGGTTCGTTCTAACAGCCGCACCCCATGTTCCTGCTCAAGCATTTGAATACGGCGCGACACCGTGGAGTGGTTAACCCCTAGCTGTTTGGCTGCTCCCGAGAAGCTGCCTTCATCGGCTACTGCCAGAAAGTACTGAAAATCGTCCCAGTTGTGCATTTTTGCACGCCTAATGTGTTTTTATTGCGAATTTATAAAGATGCTAACGGCTTTTACACTGACTGTCGATGGTTGGCCGACCGCGATTTCTACTACAACCGCCTGAGTGGCAGGAGAACACTATGTACAAGCTTTATTCCATTGCGGGCAGCTGCTCGACCGGTATCCATGTATTGCTACGCAAACTACATCTTCCGGTGGAGATTGTGATGCGCAGTGATGTCGACAACTACAACCAGCTGGTGGCGACCAATCAGGTGCCGGCTCTGCAAACCGATGATCTTTTACTGACTGAAGGTGCTTCTATTGCCCTCTACCTGCTAGAGAAACACAGCGAATTGCCTGAGGATCTTCAGCAGCGCAGCGAGTTCCGTCAATGGCTGATGTTTAATTACGCCACTCTGCACCCGGCCTATAGCAAGCTGTTTGCTGTAAATGGAGCGATGGCCGACGGTGAAGCAAAGCAAGCCTTATTGCAGACGCTGGCTGATCGTATCTCCGAGCTGTGGCGTATTGTTGAGCAGCGCCTGGAAAACCGTACCTATATTGTGGGTGACCAGCCCAGCCTGATCGATTATTTGCTTGCCGTATACAGTCGTTGGGGCAATAGCTTTCCCGGCTTGAATATTGAGCTGGGTGAGAACACACAGCGTCTGATTCAAACCGTCATGCAGTTGCCTGAATTTATTGAGGCTGCTGAGGTAGAAGGTATTGAACTGGCCGTCGCTGCCTAATCGATAGTTAACACAAGAAACGAAAAGGTAATCCCATGTCTTGGAATCAGACGCGCGTCAGTGAACGACTCAATATTCAGTACCCGATTATCCAAGGGCCTTTTGGTGGAGGTTTATCGACGCTGGAATTGCTCACTATAGTATCCAACAGCGGTGGTATGGGGTCTTATGGAGCGCATATCTTGGCTCCAGATGACATCATTGCGCTGGTGGCTGCTGCACGCCAGCGCACCGATAAGGCCTTTAATATCAATCTGTGGGTATCCGACCACGATGCCCACGGATTGGATCTCGACCCCGCCAGTTTCGAGCGTTACCTGAAATTGTTTAAACCTTTTTATGATCAGCTGGGAGTCGAATATCCCGACTACCCGCAAAACATCTCCCAACGCTTTGAGGAGCAGGTGGAGGCGGTGATTGAGGCCGCACCTCCGGTTCTGAGTTTTGTATTTGGTATTCCCGATAAAAAAGTTCTACAAGCCTGTAAACAGCGCGACATTATCACCATGGGTGCAGCAACCACCTTCGATGAGGCTCGCGCGATTACTGAAGCCGGGATCGATATAGTTCTGGCCACCGGCTTCGAAGCGGGCGGCCATCGCGTGGCATTTTTAAAACCGGCAGAGCAGTCACTGGTCGGCACCTACACGCTGGTGCGGCAGATTGACCACAGCCTCGATGTTCCCTTGATAGCCGCCGGTGGTATTGCCGATGCCCGTGGTATTGCCGCCATACAAACCGCCGGCGCTCACGCCGTGCAAATGGGTACCGCCTTTCTGGCCTGCCGGGAATCAGGTACCAGTGATGAACACAAACAGGTGCTGTTTTCTGACAAGGCCCATAACACTGTATTAAGTCGCAATTACACTGGCCGATTGGCGCGCTTCATTCCCGATGAATTTATCGAGGCTATCGATAAAACCGAAGGCTTGCCCTTGCCGTTCCCGTTACACAGTTTTTTTGTCGCGCCGATTAAGGCGGCCGCAAAAGCAGCAGGTAATGCCGGATTCAGCTCACACTATGCGGGCCAGGGTGCACCCTTGTTAAAACACCGGGATGCCGATGCATTAATGTCGGCGTTAGTAGAAGAGCTGGATTGTTTGAACTAAAAACTGTGTTGAGTGCGGGCAATTACTGCTCGCTTTTTATTCTTGATGAATGTCCCATTGCCCGGCAAAGAAATCTACAAACGCTTTGATTTTAGGTGACTGCCTTTGATGTTTTGAATAGATCGCATAGATACCATTATCAAAGCGTGTCGATGTCACTTCGTAATCCGGTAATACCTGTATTAACTCACCCTTGTCCAAGGCGTCTTGTAATCCCCAGCGCGGTTGCAGAATGATACCGCCGCCATCAACCGCACTTTGATAAAGAAGCTCAGCATGATTGGTGCGAAGCCAGCAGTGCTCGGTACTCACGCGAAACTCATTGCGGTTTTTGCGCAGTACCCAGGTTTTAAACGGGGTGGATAACGCGAAGGCCATCAAGTGGTGTGAAGCCAGGTCTGTCGGGTGTGTGATGGCCGGGTGTTGATCCAGGTATTGGCGGCTGGCCGTGAGTACGTAGTTATGGGCTCCAAGGGGTTTGGCGATCAGTTCCGAGTCTTTCAGATAGCTCACCCTGATAGCCACATCAAATCCGTCAGCCAGTACATCGACCAGGGCGTCATTGGCAATCAGCTCGAGTTGAATGTCAGGGTAGGCATGATGGAATTTGGCTAACAATGGTCCTATGAAGCACTGACTGAACCACCAGGGCACGCTGACACGTAGCTTTCCGGCTGGCTGCCCTTCGCTTGTTGGCAAGCTGCTACAGGCGGCATCGACTTCCGGGAGTAGCAGGCGAATGCGCTCATAGAGTTCGGCTCCGGCATCGGTTGTCGCCACTGAGCGAGTGCTGCGAATCAGTAACGTCTGGCCAAGTTGTTGTTCAAGTTGGCTGATTTGTCTTGAGATAGAAGAGTTGGCGCAATTCAGCAAACGCGCTGCCTGACTAAAGCTGCCGTTTTCTGCCACGGCCAGAAAGGCGCGCAAGGCGTTCAGATCGTGCATTTCGTCCTCCGATCATTGTTGCAAATATCGAATAATGTAATCCATATTTTCCCATTATCGCAAATCTGATTGGAGCATAGAATAGCGACATTCTATTCAGATAACGCACTAAGGAGCTATCAGATGAAGACGCAAACCCTGTTATTGATCAATGGCGCAGAGTCCCGAGGGGTAGCACAGGGGCAACTCAGTCAGACTTTAATTGAGCTGGCCAGCAACGAGCTACAGAATCACTTCAACATATTACAGACGACGGTTGCCGACGGTTATAACGTCAGAGAGGAGCAGGAAAAGTTCAAACAGGCAGATGTGGTCTTGTTTCAGTATCCGGTATTTTGGTTCAGTGTTCCGGCAGGGCTAAAAGCCTATATGGATGAGGTGTATGAGCATGGCGTATTCTTTGAAGGTAGCGACCGTTACGGTGAGGGCGGATTATTAAGGGGCAAGCGCTATTTGCTGTCGACCACCTGGAATGCACCTGAAGAAGCGTTTTTAGATAAAGCGCATTTCTTTGACGGCCGTTTGCAGAAAGAAGTATTAGTTGCCATGCATAAAGCGCAACAGTACGTCGGGATGAGGCCGTTGGCGAGTTTTGCTGCTTTCGATGTTGTCGCTAATCCACGTCTTGATAAGCTGAGAGAATCTTGGCGACGCCACTTACATCAGGAATTAATCAAGCAAATAGAACCCGAATCGACTTTAGAAATAGCATAAGTATTTGCGCATAATGGGCGGTCTACATGGCCAAGATGACTGCATTACCATGATAGAGTTTTCTAATGGCGTAGCTTGGGGAAGCGTTTAAGAGACAAGCATAGTAATGATGCTATACCCAAGCACGCAGCAGACATAATGAGGAAAATATCGTAGCTGCCAAGTTTGTCGAATATCAATCCCGCAAGAAAGGGAGAGATTGCGGCGCCTACGAGAAATATAGAATAAATAGTGCCATAAAGTACCCCGTAGGCTTTCAAACCAAAGTACCGTGAGATCATATAGCCAATTAAATCGACTTCAGCTCCCATGGATAAGCCAATTGCTAGGGCCGCCACCAGTGCGTACTCTACGCCACCGATGATAAAGACCATAAAACCGATTGAGGCCAGGCCAAAAAGTACGGCTGCAACATAGGGAGCAAAGAATCGATCGATAAGAAAACCGACACCTAAACGCCCTACAATAATGGATGCTCCAATCGTGGCCGTGAGTGTTCCGGCTGTGGTCTGAGTGACTCCCAGATCAGACAGCATGGGGATAAAATGAATGATCATGCCGCTTACTGCAGTAGAGACTAACAAAAAAATTGCTGACATTTGATAAAACGTCCAGCTCTGAAGGGCTTCCTTTCGGCTTATTCCTGATTTTACTGTTTCAGTAATACGTTTGCTGCTAGTTGGCAAAATAGCCATTGCTGGTGTTTTAAGAAATAGATAAACATAGGTGGCTGCGAAGAATACTATCAATGCTAACAGACGGTATGCATCTCGCCAGCCGAAGTTCTCAATGGCCTGAGTAAGTAATATAGGGGCTAAGACGCTTGCCGCGCCTGTGCCCATAAGTGCAATGCCAAGGGCTAGACCTCTTGAACTATTAAACCATTCGGTTACCGCACGCGTGAAGGTTACCGGCGATGACCCTGATGCAAGTAATGCAGTCAATATGGACAGCATATACAGTGTGATTAGAGAGTTGCTGATAAAGCTTATGGCTAGAATGCCAACCGCATAGGCGATAAGTGAGAAAAAGGCGATATGACGAAAACCCAGTTTATCAATTAAGGCCCCAACTACGGGAGACATTAAGGCCAGAATGATGCCAGCAAATATACCAACACTGGAGATAGCTGTACGACTCCAGCCAAACTCCTGTTGCCAAGGGATCATAAAAATGCCCGTGGTATAGAAGCTTAATGAAGAAATACCACAGCCTATACCGATAAAAGCAGCCGTCAGTGGTAGCCAAGCTTGTTTTATTTCAGATGTATTTTCGCTTTCAGAAATATCGCCTGTATCTGTCGCAGCTTCTTCTGTATTCATTTTTAGTGCCTTGGATATGATAAGCCGATGGCCGTGCGGGAGCGTAATAGAGGGCCATTGTGGTCTTAGACCGATTCTAGAATAGCTGGTTTGATTTCTTTAAGATTGACTGGAGGAAGAGGTGAAAAGGCTGAAATGTCAAAAGTAGGATGCGATTAAATGTTGTTCATACCCTTTCTGAGGATACTTAAGCTTTTAATTGCTTACGAAAATCACTGGGGGTAACTTGCTTCCAGCGTTTAAAGGCTCGAACAAATGCACTGGATTCGGAATAGCCACACAGATAAGCAACGTCAGTGATGGTGTATTCTGGTTGCTGTAATAAGCGGATAGACATCTTTTCACGCAGTGATTCCAGTATTTCACTAAATGATGTTCCCTGTTTAGATAGGGCTTCCTTGAGTTGCCTTTCGCTCATGGCCAGTCTTTTGGCTGCTATGGCAATATTTACGGGCCCATCCATCATGGCCAGGGATATGGCTTTTTCCAGCGTTTCAATCAGGTTTTTACTGTCAATCTCTTTAATGTAGCCCGAAGCAAGCCCTTCGTGAATTTTAAGCAGGTTAGGGTTGGCGCTTTGTAATGGTGAATTTAGATCACCGCTCTCAAACTGTATCGCATTGTTTGGGGAGCTAAAAACGACTGGGCAAGGGAAAAGCCTTTCATACTCATTCAGTTTTTCAGGCTTTGCGATCGAGAGTTTAATCAAACTGGGTTTGATGTTCTGATGGGATAGGGTGGAGGCTATGCGGTATAAATAAAGCGCGAAAAAATCTGCTTGTGATTTCTTTAAATGGTTGCCATGGCTGAGGTCAAAATTCAGTAGAATTTTATCGTTATCTTCCGTGATGGATAGTAGCGTTGAATTGCCAATAATCTTTTTGTAACGGACCATCCTATTCATTCCCTCCAGCAAGGTATCACTACTTGCTACGAGATGAATCACTACGCCGTTCAGGCCAATGTTGCAGTGTTCGGCCAAATGTAGGCCTATATCCGGGTCCTGTGTCAAATTTTCTATCTCAGACCAGATGTTTATCAGCATATCCTGTGATATCCGATCCAGCTCTGAGCCAAATGCAATGTCGGTAAGGTTGAATTGCTGGCGTAGCTGGCTGGTGTCATAGCCTGCTTTATTCAAGGCATCGAATACTAGCCCAATGATCACGGTTGAATAGCTATAGGCGTCTGTCATAGCGAGATCAGTCAAATTCAGTAAATAAACCGTACTTATGGTGTGTTTGAGTGTGTATTTGGCAGCTTGGACATGGTGACTGTCCGATCTGTCAATTCAACCTGCTGCAGAGATATTACCATCTGTTGACTTGTTAAGGCACTCAAAGCTCAGATGCAGATTATGGAGAGACTGAGTTATTTATCAATAGCAACACCAAAGGAATGTATAGCCATGTTGCGGTGCCTTTAAATCTATAAGGTATATAAATGACTATTGAACTCTATCATTCAGCATATTCAACCTGTAGTCAGAAGGTTCGCCTGGTTCTGCACGAAAAGGGTCTTGATTTTATCTCTCATGAGATCAGTTTTCGAAAAGAAGAGCAGCTCACACCAGAGTACCTCAAAATCAATCCTAACGGTGTGGTGCCAACGCTGGTTCATAATGGTCAGCCTATTATGGATTCATCCTGCATTATCGAATATCTCGATGAAGTCTTCCCAGAGTGCTCGCTATCACCCGAATCGCCTCTGGATCGGGCCAGAATGCGTGCGTGGTTACGGTTTATCGAAGAGGTACCTACTTCAGCGGTTCGAATACCTTCATTCGAAAAGGTGTTCCTGCCTGCCTTGCGACTGGTGAAAAGCAAGAAGGGATTCGAGAAATCTATCGATAAACGCACGATTCGTACCGGTTTCTATAAAAAGATGAACGATGGCAAAGGCTTTGAGCAGTCCGTTTTGCAAGATTCAGTGCGCCAGCTGCTAGAAACGGTTAAGCGGTTGAATACTGCGTTGGAGCAAGGTGATTGGATTCTGGGGGAGAAATTATCTTTGGCGGATATGTGCTTAGTGCCTCTGATAGACCGGGTTGTCGATTTGAAAATGCAATACCTGTGGCATCAATACCCCGCTGTGCAGGATTGGTATGAACGAATGACGGACCGTGAATCATTCCAGAAAGCCTTTTATAAAGGTTCCCGTCTTTCTCAGCGGCTGGAATTCAAGCTGGCTTTTGCGACGATGAAGAAGACTCAAGGCAAGTTTGAGGCCGTCCTGGAATCTGTATAGCACTCGTTTTCTAGGAGTTAACAAAGGTATCTTTTTATGAAATTTCGACGCGTTAACATTGATGGCAGAGTAAGGGTGGAAGCCTTGCATAACAATGCATGGAGATCGCTTGATACAGTCCCAAATTTGCAAGCACTAGCCTTGGATTTTGGGGTTACCGGTAACCTGGCTGAAGATGTTATTGCCGTACTCCAGCTGGGCAGTCAAGGTTTCAACGCGCTTGCCCAAGAGCTTGATCGCCTTCAACCGGTCAATGATCTTGGTGGCAAGCTTATGACACCGATTGATCCAACATCCTTTCGTGACTTTATGCTGTTTGAAGATCACGTCATTAATGCATCGCGCGGTTATGTCAAAAAGTTTATGCCCGCAGGTTATCAATTCTCAAGAGTAATTGAGGCAATAACGGGTAAACCGTTTTGGAAGTTCAAACCACATCAACTGTGGTATCAGCAGCCAATTTACTATTTTAGTAATCACCTCAACTTTTTAGTCTGTGGTGAGCCGGTGCCATGGCCAGGCTATACATCAGCCTTGGATTATGAACTGGAATTAGGGGCCATTCTAACGCAACCGTTATTCAATGCTACGCCTGAAGAGGCTGAAAAAGCTATCGGCGGCTTTGTTGTGTTAAATGATCTTTCAGCCCGTGATCAACAGTTGGCCGAGATGGATTGTGGTTTTGGGCCACAAAAAGCCAAACATTTTTCCAGTGTTATGTCCTCCGTCGTCGTCAGTGCCGACGAGGTTCTTCCCAAGTTAAGTCGGTTGGAAGGCAGTGTGTCGATTAATGATGAGTTTGTTGCGTCCTGCTCAACCAAGGACATGTACCACAGTTTTCAGGAGAGTATAGCTTTCGCTTCCCGAGGTGAAAAACTCCATCCGGGTGAGTTGTTTGGCTCTGGCACGCTTCCAGGGGGCAGTGGCATGGAGAATGGTCGCTGGCTGTCTCCAGATGATGTACTTGAACTCGAAATTAAAGGTATAGGGCACATCAAAAATAAGATTTTATCACCGTTAGCTACAGAGACACCGGTATGCAAGTAGTCGATTTGTCAAAACCTATTCAATATAACCGTGAAGACCCATTTTTTATGCGTGTGAAGATTCGCCATAAACCCCACTGGATAGCTCGATGGATAGTTCGCTTGATGGGATTGCCATTTCGCTTAATGCCAAAAGACTTTGTTGGCTGGGCAGATGACACCATCACGCAAATGGGAGTACACAGCACCACGCATATTGATGCCCCTTGGCACTACGGGCCTAAAAACGGTACTCAGAAGGCAGCCAGTGTTGAGGATATTCCTCTCAATGAATGTATAGGCCCGGGTGTTGTGATTGATATGACCCATAAGGCAGAAGGGGATTCTATTACTGCCGAAGATCTTATTCAGTCCCTGGATAAGACCGGCTCTGAATTGCAGCCTGGAAGTATTGTGCTTATTCACACCGGGCGTGATGAATACATGGGGACTAAGCTGTTCTGGAAAAAAGGCACAGGTATGAGTGCGGAGGCGACAGAATGGCTAATCGATCAAGGCATCACTGTGATGGGGATAGATCAGTGGGGTTGGGATCTTCCCTTTCATTATCAAATCCAACAGGCCAAGCAGCAAAACAGGGATGACCTGTTTTGGGAAGGCCATCGAATTGGCCAGCATAAACCCTATTGGCAAATGGAGCAGCTAACTAATCTGAGTAGTCTTCCATCGCATGGCTTCAAGGTTTGTGTTTTTCCCTTGAAAATTGTTGGCGCCTCGGCGGCTCCAGCCAGGGTGGTCGCATTATTGGAATAGTTTTTATAGCGACATTAACGGGAGGAGGTTCAGTAAAGCAGTAACTGACAGACATTACATAATATCTATAAATACTGAGAGAGTAATCATGCGAGATAATAAAATAAAGACACCATTAAATTTGCTGACGGCGAGTCTACTGGGTGTTTCAGCACCTTCATTCGCTGCTGTAGAACATTTTGAATTAGAAGAAATTGTAGTCACTGCCCAGAAACGTGAGCAGTCCTTACAAGATATTGCCATGAGTGTATCGGCTATTTCGGAAGATGCACTGTTTAACAGTGGTATTGATACGGCGGAAGACCTTAAGGCCATTATTCCTGGGCTGAATATTTACAGTGGTAATTCCCCGGCCGCAACGGGTATCCAGTTGCGTGGTGCTGGTACAGGGGCGGCAGATCCAACGCTTGAGCCTTCAGTTGGTTTTTTTGTCGATGGTGTTTTTATGCCTCGCAGCCTGTTTGGTATTTCTGACTTAGTGGATGTGTCGCAGGTTGAAGTCTTATTCGGACCCCAGGGAACCCTGTATGGAAAGAATACCAATGCCGGTGTTATTTCTGTAACGACGAAGAAACCCTCTGAATCCTTTGAAGCGCTGTTCGAGCAAACACTGGGTAATGATGGTTTGACTGATACCAAGCTTGCCTTATCGGATACGATTAATGATGAATTAGCCTACCGTGTATCCAGCCGACTTCGTAAACGCGATGGCGTCATGGGTGGTGAGTTTGATAATAGTGAGTACAATCAAGTCGATAAGCAATCTTACAGAGGATTGTTGGAGTGGACTGCAGCGGAGAATACGCTTGTTCGCTTTAGTGGCTATTATAGCCTTGAAGATAGTTATGGCAGTTCGCCCGATTCCTATCTTGATCCCACGAGTAATTTAAGTGTGCTTGCCCAGACGCTCAACGGTGGAGTTGTTGAAAATACCGATATCGATGACAGAGAAATTACCAATACCTTTTCCAAGCAAAATCGAGTTGAAGTGAAAGGCGCCAGTGTTCAGGTTGAGCATGATTTTGAAAATGTTACCTTTCTGTCTTCGACCGGATGGCAGCAATGGGATATGGAATCAGAATCGGATGTCGATATGACATCAATCGATATTGTTAAGACGACCGATCGAATGCAGGAAGACTCATTCAGCCAGGAATTTCGCTTAACGTCCCCTGGCGGAGAGACCATTGACTGGGTGGCTGGCTTATTCTATTTCAAGTCTGACCTGCAACGCGGAGATAAGGACAAGACGTATGCTGAGATAGGTGATGGGTTTGCGCCATTTGCTGGCGCCGCCGCTGCCATTCTAGGTGGCCTTGATTGTACCAACCCCGTTAATGCTGCAACCTGCGGTGCCGGTAGCGCATATCTGGCCTTTACACCGGGGGCATCGTCGACATGGGAAGCCAACTATGAGACAGAGTCCGTGGCTGTATTTGGACAGGCAACCTATAACTTTAGCGAAGCAACAAATCTGACTCTGGGTTTACGTTATGGCACCGAAGAGAAAGATTTTGATTTTTTCACAGATACCAACCTATCGGGAAATCCTGCCCAGGATATATTTATCCGTGCTTTAACAGGGCCGAATTCTGGTGCGGATAGCATCAGTGACGATGGATTTAATGGCATGATAAGTCTCAACCACTTTGTGGGTGATGCCATGTTCTATGCAACGGTCGCCACAGGGAATAAATCCGGTGGCTTTAATGGTGATGCGGGTTTAACGCCTATTGATGATCGTGAATATGATACTGAAAAGACCCTTAGTTATGAGGTGGGTGCAAAAATAGATAATCTGCTTGATGGTCGAGCGCGTATTAATTTGGCTTACTACTATACCGAGTATAAAGATTTCCAGGTAACGCAGTTCGATGTCGCCACCGTTGCATTTTTGGTTGAAAATGCGGGGCGGCAAGTGACACAGGGTATTGATATTGATGCCATGGTTGCCGTTACGCCTAACCTGACTATGGGCGCCAAAATTAGTTATCTGGATGCCAGATTCCGAGACTATAAGGAAGCTGGGTGCCATACGGATGCTGCCGCACCACATAATCCCGATGGCACCTGCGACTTCAGTGGTAAACAAATGCCGTTTGCCCCTTATTGGTCCGGAACAGTAAGTGCAGATTATGTTTATCCTCTCAGCAATGGCGAAATGTACTTTCACAGCGATATAGCATACCGCGGTGAGCATGTAGCCGATCCCACCTTTGCTCCCTATGGTACTGTTGATGCGACTACCTTAGTGAACGTGCGGATGGGCTGGCGAGCGGATCATTGGGATTTAAGCTTATGGGGTAAAAACGTGACGGATGAAACCTACAGTGTTAACCACACTGGGCACACGATCGCGCAGGCATTAGGTGGCGGAACACAATCCTCTTACTGGAGCTGGTTAAATCAACCCGCTAGTTATGGCGCAACTCTTCGTTATAGCTACTAACGTATTTGACAAATAAGTCTCTCGTTTGGCGCCTGTAGAGGCGCCCTTTTTCAATTTAATCGACGAGATAGCTTCCTGAGTTATCAGTTGATTAGATACATTCCCGCCATTACCAAATTCAATACCATCATTGTAAAGTCGGTAATAAATATAAACAGCATCAGCCCTTTAACTTCCCATACACCTTCGCCGCGGCGGTTTTGCAGAGCCACAGGAACATTAAAGGCAAACTGTGTCGCGTGGGCAACAGCTATGGTGAATAAAAGAATCACCCACTGTAGGTCTTTGTCAAATAAGCTCGTATTCAGTAGCAATAAGATATTGAGCACTAAAAATGCCAGGTTAAATCCGGCAACAAACTTGCCAGACATAATCAGGGTTTCGAACACCGGTGTGTTGCGATGCTCTTTAGGCACCACCTTCTTTGCGAAAATTCTGCCGCGTATATGAAACGTGTGATAGCCCCCCAAAAACCAAAGGGCATTGAGTATAAGTACGGTCTCGAGCATGGGTTGCCTCCTTCGATTAATCCATTAGTCTTTTAAGAGTTTTGGCTTTTAGTTCGTGGCCACCGATATAGAAGTTACCTTCAGGTGCTTCGTTCAGTGTTACCCAGACATTCTGTTTCAGTTTTTCACCCAGGGTGTTGGTTACCGCTTCGGTTAAGGCGTTCGAAAGTTCCACTTTCTGTTCATCGGTTAAGGCGCCTGCTACGGTGGTGTAGGTAATAAATGGCATAGGGTTTCCTCTTTACTGCTTGATGGGGTTGGAAGCTTGCCAATCGCTTTCCAGTTTTTCTCTCAGTTGTCGCATTACGATAACGGATATTGGTTGAACCTGAGCGGCCAACATGGCGAGTGCTTGTTGTTCGTCAGGGTTACGGGGGACGGGGTAATATTCCAGCGTGCGTGTTAATAAGGTGCCGTCGATGGTTTCGTGCAGCTGATACTGAATGCTGCCGATAATCTGTTGTGAGGTAAATTCCACCTTCCACAGCGAAGGGGCCTGTACTGCTACTACCTCATAGTTAAAATCAGCATCTGTGTCGTTGAGAGTGACCACTTCAGAAAATCGCTGCCCCAGCTGCAACGAGCCTCCCGGCGTCTTGGCCGATTTGGAGTAGGGATACCAGTCATGCCATTTGTCCGGTTGGGTGATGTACTGATACACCAGAGCCAATGGGGTTTCTATGTGCACACGGTTGGTGTTCTGCTCGGCGATAGTTGTCACGCTTGTGAATAGCAACAATGCCGCAGCTAATGTCTGTTTAAGCATACCAGTGTCCTTTCCGCGTTAAATTGATGCTCGTTAGTATCCTTATCCGCTCAAAAGCTGGCTATAACACCTGTGACCAGGATATGATACTTTCGGACATTTCGACGAATAGGCAGGCCAAATTAGGGTTATGATTGACTGGCAAAGACTAAGAGATACCGCCGGAGTATCGATTCTTCTGGAGGTTGGCGCAGAGCTGGGGTTAAGCCAGGACCAGTGCCTGTCCGGCACGCAGATTGTGGCCGATGAGCTGGAAAATCCGCTGGCCAGTATTTCCGTCTGGCAAGAGTTGACCCTTATTCGCAATATTCAGGAATTTCGTGGCAGCGACGAGCAGTTGGGGCTGATGGTTGCCAAGCATTGTATTGCTTCAGCCATGGGCATGTTCGGACAGGCGCTGGCCACCAGTGATAATCTTCAGCAGGTCTGGGAGTTAATGCAGCGCTACCAATTGCTGGGTTTGGCCTTTAGCCGCTTTGAGTTTTCCACAACCAAAAAGCAGCTGTGTCTTACGCTGCACGATTTCGAAATGCCCGCAGATTGTCAGCGCTTTTGTGAAGAGCGCGGTATGGGGGCTTGCCTGGCGCTGTTTTCCGATCTGATAGGCGACACCCTGGTGCCAAAGGCGGTGACCATGCGTCTGCCTCCACCCAGTGAGCCGGCTATCTATCACGACTTTTTTGGTGTCGATGTTCAGTTCAACGCAGCACAAACGACGATCATATTCGACCGTGCCATCGAAAATACACCCTTGCCAAACGCCAATCGCAAGTTACATCTGGCGAGCATTCGCTACTGTGATGAAGTGATTGAATCGCAAATTACTCCAATGACCTATGCGGGTCGCGTGCGTAGTATTTTGGAAGAGCAAAACCTAAAGCTGGACTTGGAAGAGGTTGCTCAACAATTTGGTATAAGTAGCCGACAACTGCGCCGGCAACTGACAAAAGAGGGCGTTAGCTTTCGAGAGCTTCAGCTGACACTGAAGTTTGGTCGTGCACAGGCATTACTGGAATCGGGCATGTCGGTTAGCCAGGTTGCATTATCATTGGGGTATGCAGACCTGGCGAGTTTTTCCAGGGCGTTTAAAAAAAGGGTAGGGCATTCGCCTAGCTTTTTTTCAGACCGCGCTCATCCCACCAGTCCCAAAGTTTAAGGCCGGCATGCAGTGTTTTACCGCCCAGGTAAGAGAGCGTATCGCCAGGCAGTGGAATGGCTTTACGATTAACAATCCAAAAGTCGGTTAATTCGGTTTTATCACCATTGAGCAAGTCTGCGATGGTTCTGCCATTCAAGTGGGTCAGTGATACACCGTGACCAATACAGCCGGCGGCGTAAATCATGCGTTCATCATCAAGAAAACCAATCTCCGGGGTCATATCCAGGTTTACAGATACCGGGCCGCCCCAACGATAGTCTACACGCACATTTTTGAGTTGCGGGTAGATCCATTTCAAATGATCTTCGCATTGTTGCCAGATCTTGGGGGAAAAGTCTTTATCCATACACTCATTGCCTGGGGCAAGCACATCGCCCCCACCCATGGTAATACGCCCATCAACCGTGGGGCGGAAGTAGTGCACTAATTGGCGGTTGTCTTCAAAAGATTGCTGTTGTTCCCAGCCGATGCTCTTCCATTGTTCTTGCGTTAATTGCTCAGTGACAATCTGATAGGTCCACAGTGGTATCTGTTTGTTTTTCAGTTTACGGGCACCGTTGATGTGACGGGAGTAAGCATTGGTGGCCAGCACAATCTTATCGGCGGAGATTTTGCCTTCTGCGGTATGAGTTACAATATGTGAACCATTGCGGTCTATACCCGTTACAGGGCTCATTTCGTAGATTTCTACGCCAGCAGAGAGTGCCAGGAGTTTTAATTCACGAACCTGTTTGCAAGGGTTCAGAATTCCCGTTTCTGATTCATACATACCACCGAGGAAGCGCTCGGAGTTGAACTCCTGTTGTAATGCGTCTTGTGTATACCAGCGCATGTCATCGTCGATGCCCAACTTCTGAAACAGTTGATAGGTTTCTTCAACACGTTTTAGCTGTTGTTTGCTGTAGCTAATACGAAACATACCCGTATGTTGGTAGTCGGACTGCAGTTCGTGTTCCTCTACCATGGTTTTCAAATGACTGACGGCTTTTTGCATATAATGATGGGCATCAACCATGCGTTGTTTACCCCAGCGTAATACCGTCATTTCCGGATCAATGCCAAACAGCTTCATATTGAAGCCGCCGTTACGACCGCTGGCGCCAAATCCAATCACAGCACTTTCCAGAACAATGACACGGGCATTGGGGTTGTCCTGCTTAAATTGCCAGGCGGTATTGAGACCTGTAAACCCACCACCAATAATGACTACATCGGCTTGGGTTTCTCCGGCGAAAGACGGATTAGGTGTGTAGTCACCGTAGCTTCGTAGCCAGAATGATTTCTCTTCAAAGAGTGATTGGTTATTAACTGTCATTACCGGTTCCCATATAGAGTGTATAGGTCATAATTTACGGCAGAGAAGGCGGCAGAGCATGACCATTTCAGACACATAATTGATAGTTGTCGTCACGACCTGTCTGATTAAGACAATTTAGCTTCTTTTCAGACCACGCTCATCCCACCGGTCCCAAAGTTTAAAGCCGGCATGAAGTGTTTTAGCGCCCAGGTAAGAGAGTGTGTTGCCTGGTTGTGGAATGGCTTTACGATTGACAATCCAAAAGTCGGTTAATTCGGTTTTATCGCCATTAAGCAGGTCTGCAATAGTTCTGCCATTTAAATGTGTAAGGGATACGCCGTGGCCAATGCAGCCTGTGGCGTAAATCATGCGCTCATCATCCAGGTAACCAATTTCAGGTGTCATATCCAGGTTTACAGAAGTCGGACCGCCCCAGCGGTAGTCTATGCGCACATCCTTGAGTTGCGGGTAGATCCATTTCAAGTGGTTTTCACAGTGCTGCCAAAGCTTGGGGGCAAAGTCTTTATCCATACACTCATCGCCTGGGGTAACCACATCGCCCCCGCCCATAGTAATGCGCCCATCAACGGTGGGGCGGAAGTAGTGCACTAACTGACGGTTATCCTCAAACGATTGCTGTTGTTGCCAACCGATACTGTTCCATTGCTCTTTACTTAAAGGTTCAGTCACAACCTGATAGGTCCACAGTGGCATTTGTCGGTTTTTCAGCTTGCGGGGCCCGTTGATATGACGGGAGTAAGCGTTGGTGGCCAGCACAATCTTGTCGGAGGTGATCTTGCCTTCTGCGGTTTGGGTTACAATCTGTGAACCGTTACGGTCAATGTCGGTTACAGGGATCATCTCGTAAATTTCTACCCCGGCAGACAGTGCCAGACGTTTTAATTCTCGAACCTGCTTGCAAGGATTCAGAATTCCCGTTTCTGATTCATACATGCCGCCGAGGAAACGCTCGGAGTTGAACTCCTGTTGCAGCTCTTCTTGAGTGTGCCAGCTCATGTCATCATCGATGCCCAGCTTCTGAAACAATTCATAGGTTTTCTGGCAGCGTTTTAATTGTTGTTTGCTGTAGCTAACACGGAACATGCCAGTATGGCGGTAGTCGGACTGCAGATCGTGCTCCTCTACCATGGTTTTCAAATGCTTGACGGCCTTTTGCATATAATGATGGGCATCAATCATGCGTTGCTTACCCCAGCGCAATACCGTCAATTCCGGTTCCATGCCAAACAGCTTCATACTGAAGCCGCCGTTGCGGCCGCTGGCGCCATAGCCAATAACGGCTGCCTCCAGCACAATCACCCTGGCATTGGGGTTGTCTTGTTTGAATTGCCAGGCGGTATTAAGGCCGGTAAATCCACCGCCTATAATCACCACATCAGCTTGGGCTTGGCCGGCGAAAGGCGGGTTAGGCGTATAGTCGCCGTAGCTTCTTAACCAGAATGATTTTTCTTCGAACAGTGATAAGTTATTAACAGTCATAGCCGGGCCTCAGATGGGGTGAATGGTATTAATCTACGGCACTGGTGGTGAGGCAGCATGACCATTTCAGACACATAATTGACAGTAAACGCCATGGTTTGTCTGAATAAGCCAATTTGGTATAGCAGTGGGCAAGTTGGGGACTGGAGCAATCAGCAAGGTGCTGATCCAGCTCAATGATTGCCTGATTATGAGGGTAGAAATGTCCCTATATAACCGTTATCGTTTGTTTAGCTAAAGACGAGCAGTCAAGGAGCATACGGTGATTCAGTGGTGGTCTATCATTTGGCGTATTGCAGTGCTGGGTATGATATCTGCAGCAGCTTATGCACAAGATTCAACGACGTCCGAAGAGTCTATTTCAGTGTCTGTGTCTGTGTCAGTGTCAGCTCAGGAGATTGTGGAAAAGTCCATCGAGCACTGGCGCGGCCTGAGTTCCTATTCAGAGATGACCATGACCATCAGTCGCCCGGACTGGCAGCGCAGCGTCTCAATGAAAGGCTGGACCCAAGGTAACGAGCAGACGCTGATTCGTATCACCGCCCCGAAAAAAGACGTTGGCAATGGCACTTTGCTGCGGGGCAATGCCATGTGGTCCTACGCTCCTAAAATCAACCGCGTGATTAAGATTCCTTCCTCCATGATGGGACAGAGCTGGATGGGCTCAGATTTCTCCAATAATGATGTGGCCCGTTCCGACGATATCATTGATGAATACACACATCGCTTACTGGATGTTGAGCAGCAGAGCGAGCATCAAGTATATCGGATTGAGTCTATACCGCTAGAGGATTCGTCTGTGGTATGGGGGCGCGAGGTTCTGCATATTCGCGATGACTATGTGCTTTTACAACACCAGTTTTATGATCAGGATGATGTTTTAGTTAAACAGCTCAATACGCTCAAAGTCACCGTTATGGACGGCCGTAGTGTGGCGCAACAGCAGCGTATGGAAAAGCTGGAAGCGACTGATGAGTGGACCGAAATCCTGATCCATAAAGCCGATTTTGATGTCACTATCAGCCCGCATCAATTCACACTTTCCAATCTGCGTAATCCTCGCGACGGTCAATAACCAGGGCGGCAATAGCAATGCTGAATCTCAAACTGGCTTGGCGTAATCTTTGGCGGCACCCGCGCCGTACCTGGTTAACCATTGCTGCCATGGTATTTTCCAACGTGCTGCTGGTATTTATGATCAGCATACAGTTTGGTATGTACCACCGCATGATCGATAACACACTGCGTTTAATGAGTGGCCACATGCAGGTGCAGGCCGAGGGCTATCAGGATCTGCCGCGCATTCATAAGGTGGTAACTGGTGTAGTGGCACTAGCCGAAGAATTACGCCAGCTAAACCCAGAGCAAGTCAGGGTTGCTGCGCGGGCCCAGGGCTTTGCCCTGGTGTCCAGTGAAGAGCGCAGTTATGGGGCCATGATTATGGGGGTTGAGCCTGCCTTTGAACCACAGGTATCAAACCTGCCGGGTTTGGTGAAGCAGGGGGATTATCTTGTGCCCGATTCAGACGACCAGGTAGTCATAGGGGCGGCACTTGCACGTAATTTACGGGTATCGGTGGGGGATGAATTAACTCTATTGGGCTCCGGGCGTGACGGTTCCTTTGTCGCCGATGTGGTTTATGTTCGGGGTGTGTTTGACAGTGGTGTTGCTGATCTCGACCGCAACGTGATCCATATGCCAATGCAGCGTTTTCAGGCATCGTTTGCCATGGGGGATGCGGGCCACAGTGTGGTCATCATGAATCACGATGTCTATCGCCTGGAAACTCTCAAGGCAGAACTTCAGCCCGCTTTAGCTGAGCATCCTCAATTACGTTTACTGGATTGGCAAGAGCTACAGCCCGGATTACGCCAGGCCATTATTGCTGACATGACCAGTGCCTGGTTTATGTACGGCGTGTTAATTATTTTGGTGGCTTTTAGTGTGCTGAATACACAGTTGATGTCGGTGCTGGAGCGTACCCGGGAGTTTGGTATTGTGCTCTCGCTGGGGTTAACACCGGCGCGCTTGGGGCGACTGGTGATGCTGGAAGCGTTTTTAATGGCCGCGCTGGGTTTTGTTTTGGGTATCGCTCTGGGGGTTGCCTTGGTGGCTTACCTGAATGTTAACGGTTTTAGTATTCCCGGTATGGAAGAGGCCATGGCACGCTATAACCTGCCTACCCATATTTACCCTTCCCTCAATGTGTGGGTGTTGGTGTTGGGGCCGGCGATAGTTTGGCTTGGCTGCCTGTTAGCCTCTTTTTATCCGGCGTTGCGGTTACAGTTTTTACATCCCATCGAAGCCATGAGGAGCAGCCAATGAATCACTCCTGGCAAGTGGTGTGGATTTTGGCCTGGCGCAATTTGTGGCGTAACCATCGCCGCACGTTGATTATGCTGGCGGCTATTGCTGTAGGTGTATGGGCCATGATTTTTATGACCGCGATGATGCGCGGCATGGTTGACGATATGGTACGTGGCAGCACTCAGACGTTGTTGGGCCATGTGCAGATGCATCATCCGGACTATATTGATGACCCCAATATCGTCAACAGCATTGAGCCGCCTTCTCCTGCCTTGGAAAGCGCCTTATCACAAGCCGTGGCAGATAAAACGGTGAAGGCTTGGACCACCCGTGTACGTGTACCGGCTGTTGTTTCAAGTGAGCGAGAATCAACCGGCATTACCCTGGTAGGCATAGACCCCGAAGCCGAGCGCCCGCTGTCTTTTATCGGCGACAGTATTGATGATGGACGTTACCTTGAAGGCGTAGATGACCGCGGGGTTATTCTCGGTGCGCGCCTGGTGGAAAAACTGGAAACCAATCTGGGCAAGCGCGTTGTGCTGATGAGCCAGGACCCGGATAACGAGGTGGTGGATCGCGGTTTTCGTATCGTCGGTATTTATCGCAGTGATCCGTCCGCCGTTGAAGAGCAGTTTGCCTTTACCGGCCGTGCGACAGCACAACGGTTTTTACGTATGGGTGATCAGGTATCCGAGCTGGAAGTGTTAGGTCAGGATTATCGGCAGGCGGACTTACTGGCCGAGCCTTTGCAGGCGTTGGTTGAGCGTGAGAAGTTGAATCTTGAAGTGCTAAGTTGGCCCCAGCTGGATAGTTACTTGGGGTCTATGTTGCCCATGATGGACGGCTTTGTGTTTATCTGGATTGTGGTTGTGTTTACCGCGCTGTCGTTTGGTTTGGTCAATACACTGGCTATGGCGGTATTTGAACGCGTGCGTGAGATTGGTTTAATGCAAGCGCTGGGTATGCGGCCAGGTGCGATCATGGCGCAGGTGTTATGTGAATCGATTTTATTGTTGGGCCTGGGATTAATTATTGGCAATCTGACCGCCTGGTTAACGATCGTGCCCCTGCAATCGGGTATTGATATTTCCGTCGTCGCCGAAGGAATGGAAATGGCAGGGATGAGCAGCGTCTTATACCCGACGTTATTAGTAAAAGATATGTTGCTGGCAACCGTGGTGGTACTGATCTTGGGGGTGGTTGCGAGCTTGATACCGGCCTGGCGCGCGGCTCGGTATGAGCCCATAAAAGCGTTAACCAAGATATAGAAGGAAGCGTTAACCAAGATATAAAAAGCAGCGTTAACCAAGATATGAACATAAAACAGAAACAATGATGAGGCTGATAGCATGGGTGCAGTAACCTGTCAGGGATTGGTCAAACGCTTTCAGCAGGGGGATCAAACCATTTATGGTTTGGACCATGTTGATCTGACGATTAAAGAGGGCGGCTTCGTGTGCCTGTCCGGCCCTTCCGGTTCCGGTAAAACGACCTTGCTCAATGCCATCGGCGGATTGGATAAACCGGACGAGGGCAGTATTACCATCGCAGGGCGTTCTATTGATGACCTGAGTAAAGGTGAGCTGGCCAATATGCGCCTCAATACCATTGGTTTTGTGTTTCAGGCTTACAATTTGATCCCTGTACTCAGCGCACGGGAAAATGTTGAATTTGTTATGCAGGTACAGGGCGTCAGTGCAGCCGAGCGACGTCGTGCAGCCGATGATATTTTACGTGAGGTTGGCCTGGAAGGTATGGAAGATCGCCGGCCGGCGCAACTATCCGGCGGGCAGCAGCAGCGGGTAGCCGTAGCCCGCGCAATTGTGTCCAAGCCCGCGCTGGTGTTGGCTGATGAACCCACGGCCAATCTGGATTCTCACTCTGCTGAACAGTTAATGGATTTGTTTGTATCGCTTAACGTCAATCATAAGGTCACCTTTATTATCGCAACCCACGATACCCGGGTGATGGAATACGCCCAGCGATTGATTCGCATGGTGGATGGAAAAATTGTTGAAGATCAGCGTCGCTAGCGAACGAGCAAAACCCCGTTTTTATCGCACACCCGTTTTTGTATTGGGGGTGATATGTGCACTGGCGACAACAGCAACCCTGGCAGACACCGTAAGTGGCCACTTAAAATATCGCGCCCAGGCGGCCCATTACCCGGATGACTCTCTGTTTCGGCAGCTCGGTGAGGCACAGGCCTACGATCACAGCGCTGATTTACGGTTGCAGTGGTCGGCACAGCAAGGTCAGTGGTCAGTTCAGGTGGATTATCAATTGCTGGGCATTGCGGGGGATGGCGTAGACCTGGCAAAGCAGCTGGCGGTAACGGGAGGTGCAGCGAGTACCTTAACCGTGGCCGGTTCCAGTGGCTTTCCCGATGACGACCGCCGCCTGTTTGATTTAACCCACCGTTTCAGTGATCAAGACCGTCATATCCTCTTACACCGCCTGGATCGCGCCCATATTACCTATACCGGCCAACAGTCTGTGTGGCGCCTGGGCCGCCAGGTACTTAGCTGGGGCAACGGTTTAATCTATAACCCAGTCGATTTTTTTAATCCGTTTGATCCCGCCGCAGTTGATACCGAATATAAAACCGGCGATGACATGCTCTACGGCCAGTATTTATTTAATAACGGTGATGACCTGCAAGGTGTTTATGTCGCCCGCCGTGATGACGAGCATGATGTCACCAGAGATGTTGCCTCCACCGCACTGAAATATCACGCCTGGTGGGGAGAGCAGGAGTGGGACCTGTTGATGGCCGAGCATTATGATGAATCCATTGTTGCCATGGGCGTTGCACGGGATATTGGTGGTGCAGTATGGCGTAGCGATGTGATGGCGGTAGATGCCAGCGATCATTGGACCTGGTCACTGGTCACCAATCTGAGCTATTCCTGGCGCTGGTGGGATAAAAATATCAGTGGTGTGGCGGAGTACTATTACAACGGCTTTGGTGAAACCGGCGATCAGTTATCCACAACGGATCTTCTGGAAAATCCCGCGTTACGTGAGCGATTAACACGTGGGGAGTTATACACAACCGGCCGACAATATATTGCGGGTTCGTTAACCATAGAGATGACGCCGTTGTTGAATTTTCGTCCAGGTGTATTTGTTAACCTCAGTGATCAATCCAGTTTATGGCAATGGGTTGTGCAGTATGACCCTTCACAAAATATTCAAGTGCTAGGCTCATTGAATATTCCTATCGGCCCTAGTGGAACAGAGTTTGGGGGTGTTGATCTTGAGCCCGGCAATCTACAGCTATCACGGGGGCTGAGCGCGTCGATACAGCTGGGTTGGTACTTCTAATTGTGCTCAATAAATGAGCCAAAATCTAATTGGTTCCAAAATCCAAAATCATGGTAAGCTTGCTCGCTTCCAGTCAACGAATATCCAAGTAGCATTCGAGAACAATAAAAAAATATGAGTGAGAAGTACGTCGCCATTCGCTTAAAATCTATACATCATGGCGAAGAAAGGTTCAGTGCAAAGGGATGCACAATAATTAACTCGCGCATGGAAAAGCGTGAACCCGCGCTCAAGAATATTACCGACGCCTTATTTGACCTGGGGCTTGATTACGAAATAGACAAACACAGCCTTGTGTGGTTTTTGATCGACGACGATCAGAGCGCCGAAGAGCACCTTTGTTACGTCGATATCGAAGTCGCCTTCGAAGCCTGTTGGTACGAGGCAGAGAAGGCACGTATTCGTGGTTATACGGGTATCCACTATTACGATGCCTGTGTCGAGCTGGCCAAGGGTTTTACCTTAAAAGATCAAACACGCCTGATCAGCGATGCCAAGGTAGAAAAAGCCCCAGAGCCTGAAGTTGTTGCTGGACAAGAGCAGGAGCCGCAAGCCCAGGAAGCTCAACTACCGGAACCACAAGCCCAGGAAACTCAAACTCCGGAACCACAGGCACAAGAAGCACAAACTCCGGAACCGCAAGCTCAGGAATCGCAAACACCGGAACCACAAGCAGAATCTCAGCAAGACGTACAGCCTGAAGCGCAACCAGAAGCCGTACAGCTTGCCGCTGAACTCAGAACTGAATTCCAGTTAGATATTGAGCATCAGATTGAAGCGAGCAAAAAAGCAGCCGTGGTTAAGCTGGAGACTAAAAAGTCTGCGCCAAGAACCAAGCGTGTGCCAAGTCAGGCTGCTGAGGCTCAGTTAGAGCTGTTCTAATTTTAGCCTCTTCTGTATGTAGGTTATATCAGCCCCTGTTTTTATGGCCTGATTATCATTCCTTATTTCGTAGGACTGATCTTCAGTTCTTGGGTTAGGTTCTTAAAGCCCCAGTAATGGTCTAGGATAGGTAATATGACCATGAGTTGTATTGGGCTATTACCTTGAAGGCATTCCTGGCTATTTGTTTATCTCTCACATGTGTTGTACTTGGCTCCACATGTGTGGCAGAAAACCTTTTAAACGATACGTCTCCACAAATTCTACGTTTTGCTTCTGGTACTCAGAGCTATCCTTTTACTTATATTGAAGATGGCGAAGAGCAGGGGATATACAAAGATCTGCTCGAACTTGTAGCTACAGGTTCTCCTTACCGGGTGGAAGTTGCTGCCTATCCCGCCGGGCGTGTCATTACGGCGCTAAAAAATGCTGAGATTGATCTCTTCCCTCATTTTGAAATGGGCGAAAATATAAAATTCAAAGATATTCCTAATACCGTGGTTTGTGAGGAACCGCTGTTTTCAGTCAAAATGTCACTGTTTAGTCTGGCTCCGGTAAAAAACTCCACCACCAATGCAGGCACTAGTAACGTTGGTTGGATGCGCTACCACTATGTGGATGTCGAACGATTTTCTGAGTATATCCCCTTTGAGGTTAATTTCCTGTATGCGCACTCTTATCCTCAGTTAGCCAAAATGTTATTGGCCAACAGAGTCGATTACGTTATTTCCTCGGTACCCAATTTTTATGCGAGCTATAAAGCACTGCAGGGTGATGCTGAAGTTATAGAAGAGAATATATTTCCCTCGGCGACGGTGACATTGGGATTTTCAATGAATGCTCTGGGTGATAAAACTGAGGTCATTAGCCAGCAGTTTTGCAGGCAGGTAGGGCGGCTGCAAGACAGTGGCAGTATTGACAAGATCATAGCCAAATACAGCAAACTCAAATACTTCAATAAACCTTGAATTTTCCACCTCACCACCAACACGCCATACCCGTGAAAACGGGTATCCAGTTTGATGGCACGCACTAAATCTATTGCAGTGATCTAGTTAACCCTAAGTACTAAAGAACTGGACTTTATCACTCAATAAACCCTAAATTTACCACCTCACCACCAGCACGCCATACCCGTGAAAACGGGTATCCAGTGTTATGGCACAGACTAAATCCATTGCAGTAAGCTAATTAACGTTAAGTGCTAAAGAGCTGGACTGCATCACTCCGTACCCCTGGATTCCCGTTTTCACGGGAATGGCAATTAGGGTTAGTTCATTAAATCCATGAAGCTCAAATCAGTTGCTTTGTTTTCTCGGTATTCACTAGGCGACACACCCTGCCAACGCTTAAACGCACGAGTAAAATTACTGGTATCAGAAAACCCCACCAAATAAGAAATCTCACAAATCGACATATGCTGCTGCTTTAAATGATCGCAGGCAATATCCTTACGTACGGAATCATACAGCGCTGAGTAGGAGGTATTTTGCTTAGCCAGTTTACTTTGCAAATTATTCACGCTCATATTCAACTGTTGTGAAATCAGCTTTTTGGATATATCCCCGGATGACATCAGTTCAAGCATTTTGCCTTTTACCAAGCGAGCAATATCGGAGCGGTCCAACAGGGTCAAGTATCTTTTGGCCAGGTTATCGTTATAGTGCGCCAGTTCCGGATTGGCGCCTGCTAGTGGGGCTTGCATCTCCGCCTTGTTAAAACTGAATACCGCTTGGGGGTGGCCAAAGCTTACCTGGCTGCGAAAAAACTCAGAAAACTGCTCGGCTCCCTGGCTGGGAAGTGGGCGTACCAGTTCTACCCTGTTGGGGTGCAAACTGTTTTTATAGAGCGATCGCATTAAACGAACGATAAAGCTAAAAGCCGTATCCTGGGTTTCGTAACAGGCAACAGCTTCCATGGCGATAACCAGCCTTACCTCTGTGTCGGTTTCTTCCACGTGGAGATGGCCTAGTTGCGAGACGATATGGGCATAACGTTTTAGACGCAGGAGCATATCCCACAAACTATTGCTGGCAGTGAGCGAACATCCTACCGCGTGAAAGTTAGCAATATTCAGATAGCGGGATGCCGAAAGTCCAAAGCACTGATCGTCAGTAGCTTTCACGCAGGCATCAAATAAACGGCTGATATTGTCGTGGGGCAAACGGTCCAGAGGATCGTTTTTAGGGCGTTGTTCAATACCGGCAGACTGCAACAGCTTGTCGGCATTTAAACCTTGCTGTTCTATCGCATTGGCAATACCAAGGACATACCCCCCCATGGTGGTCAGTTGAGATTGCAACATGCTGCCTCCCGTAGCTGATAGTCTGCCTCTGGTCATCATAGTGACAACCCACTGGGTCGAAATGACCACTACAACTTATCACAGAGGTTGACTGCCTAACTAAGCCAATTCCTACCCTTGGGTTAACCAAAAACATCAAAATGCAGAATATCGCCTGTGAGTGATTCGGACAGGCGCTTTAATGAAATTGACCTGTCGCCCCAAACACATTCCGATAGCCTATTTGCTCGCACGACTAAAACTATTAGCAAAATCCATTAAATGCACCTTCAGTTCACCAAGGTGCACTCAAATCATAATAATCTTGACAGGGCGTGAGAGCATGAAAATCGCAAAAAATACATTATCTCCTTTAAATACGGGGCTATTTACCCCACTTCTTCTAGCTTCAGCCATTACTTCAGCTTCGGAGCGATTTATGCTGGAAGAAATCATTGTAACCGCACAGAAGGTACCAGAAAGTCTACAGGACGTACCTATTTCCATGTCGGCTGTTGATGGCCAAAAGATCGCCGATGCGGGTATCAACAACTTACAGACCTTATCCGCCAGTGTTCCTGGTTTGCAGATTGGTACCGGGGCGATCAGTCAGAATATCTTTATCCGTGGTATAGGCTCTGGCAGTAATAGGGGTTTTGAGCAGTCGGTGGGTATGTATATCGACGGCGCCTATATGGGACGTAGTTTGCAATATCGCTCACCGTTTCTTGATGTAGAACGTGTTGAAGTGTTGCGCGGGCCACAAGGGGTTCTGTTTGGTAAAAATACGGTAGCAGGTGTAATTAATATTACCACGGCGTCTCCTTCTCCTGGTGATGAAACCACGGGTAAAGTCAGCGTTGAATATGAGCCGGAAACAGATACACAAGTTTATAACGCAATGTTTAATACGTCGTTGACGGATAACTTGGGTGCTCGTGTGGCGCTTAAGTACCGTGATGCTGAAGGCTGGGTTGATAATGACTTACTGGATAGTACTGAGCCGGACAATGAAGAGACCAGTGCTCGCGTAACCTTAGCCTGGTATCCCACGGATGATATCAGTGCAACCTTAAAGCTCTCTCATTCCGATATGAACAGCTCTGGTACGCCTATGGTTCTGAATGCTGCTGGCCCTGTGACGACAAATCCGGCTGAGCAGGCTGCATTATCTGCGTTTGCTCCGTATTTATATGGTGCTCTGGATTCAGCCTTCCCGGAAGCGGCGGGTTATGCAGGTAAAGATTTCAGTTGGTATAAAAACGGCAATTCCATGCGTCACAAAGAAGGTATGGAGTTGGAAACGAACGGACTGGTGTTGAGTGTTGATTGGAGCTTCGATAATTTCAGTTTGGCATCAGTAACGGCGTATTCGGATTATGAGTACATTAATGGTGTTGATGGGGATTTTGGCCCATTAACGTTTATTAGTGCCGGCGGCGAGCAGGAGTTTGATCAGATTAGCCAGGAGTTTCGTTTTACAACAACGGATGACGGTCCTGTAAATTGGACAGTGGGCGCCTACTTTGAAAAGCAGTCCTTGAAGAATGATGGTTCTGTAGGTGTTGATACTTCGTTGGGGCAGCCTGCTTATATTGATGCGGCAACTGGAGGGTTTGGATTTACGAGTTTAGCTGCTGCTCTGACGGGTGGGGCATATGGTGTGGATAGCATTTACCGTCATGGTCTGTTTGAGCAGGATGCTGAAACGGCTTCGGCGTTTGCTCAGGCTACCTGGGAGATAACGCCGGAAGTCCGAGCAACCCTCGGTTTGCGTTATGCCGTTGACAAGAAAACAACGGATAAAAGTGTAGTCTTCACCGATGATATTCTGGGCTCTAATCGTTCGGATGCAGATCCGGATGGGCATATTTTTCAGGCCGCGCTTGAAGGCCTATGGACAAACTATGGTACCTATCGCCATAACTTCAATAATGAGAAGCGTAAGTCTGAAAACCTGACACCGGGCTTAAATATTGAGTGGGATCTGAGTGAAGATGCCATGGTTTACTTTAGTTACTCTGAAGGTTACAAGAGCGGCGGGTTTAATGCCGCCGATGATATGGCTGTTATTGATTCTACGGGTGATGGGGTGGGTGATACGCCCACTGACGATTACGAGTATGAAGATGAAGAGGTTAAAACCTTTGAGATCGGCGGTAAATTTACGCTTGCAGAAGGTTCTATGCGTTTGAATTGGGCGCTGTTCCATACCGAATACACTAATCTGCAGGTTACCTCTTTTAACGGCACCAGCTTTACAGTGGGTAATGCAGCTGCAACTACTATTGAGGGGGTGGAAGCTGATTGGCAGTGGCAGGCTTCTGAGTATTTGAACGTGAGTGCGAACATCGCTTACCTGGATTACGCTTACGACGAATACGATACAGCGTCCTGTAGTGTTGAGGCACAGCTGGTCTATGTTCAGTCTACGGGCTTGCCTGCCTCTGGTTGTACGGCAGACCTGTCTGGTGAAACTGGCACCTTTGCGCCAGAGTGGAGTGGTGCGCTGGCTCTGCAATATGAACGGCCTGTTGGAGATGCGTTAACCTTGCAGGTGGGCGCGGATGCTAACTATAAAGATGAGTACTACACAGATGATGACCTCAATGACGCAAGCCTGCAGGATGCTACCTGGAAGTACAATTTGCGAGTAGGCCTTAAATCCTTGGAGAATAACTGGGAGCTTATGTTGTTTGGTAACAACGTGACCGATGAGCAAACCTTAACGGCTAGTCAGGATGTGCCTTCGGCGCCCGGTATGCGTATTGGTTATGTCGATGAAGGTCGAGTTTGGGGGCTGCGCGCTACCTATAATTTCGAATAGCGTAATTTCGAGTAGCATAGTTTCGAATAATAGACCTTCGAGTAATTGTTATTTCTCTCGTATTTGCCCTCGCGCTTGCTTGCAGGCCGGGGGCTTTCTGTTTTGTGGGGGCGTCAAATGAATATCGATTTTAGTGAGTTGTTTGAAAAACTGGTCAGTCATTACGGTGACAAGGAGGCGTTGATAAACCTTGAGCGCAATCGGCGCTACAGTTTTACCGAATTACATCGGCTCAGTAACCGTATAGCCAATATGATGCGCGACAAGCTACAGCTTAAGCGCGGCGATTGTTACCTGAGTATTTTAGAAAACGATAATCTAAGTTTATTGCATTTGTGGACTTCACTGAAGGCAGAGGCGACCTCGGTATGGACCAATTATCGTGATTCAAAGGCGGAGCACAATCGTCAAATTGAGTTAACACGACCGAAGGTGGTGTTTATTGAAAGAGCCTTGCTGGATGAATATGCGGATATGTTATCTCGGCACGAGGTGGTGGTGGTTTGTATGGATCCTCCTGGCGCTAAGCACTCAAAGGTGTATGACTTTTGGGCTCTGCTACAAAATGTCAGTGATCGGGTTCCCGGCGTTGTACTGAATGACCGTGAGGATACTGTTCTATTGCGCTTTACTGGAGGCACTACAGGTAAGGGTAAGTGTGCCGCTTATACGCTGGATAACTGGATGCATGCCTGTGATGCCTATGGATATTTACCCGATGTACTCTTTACAGCAGATACCCGTTATCTGCACATAGGTCCGATAAGTCACGGTTCTGGTATACAAATATTGCCAACCCTGCTTAACGGCGGGTGTACGGTGACGATGAATACGCCGGATCTCAATGCCTGGGGGCGTTACGTTCATCAGGAGGCCATTACTACTAGCATGATGGTTCCCACCTTGCTCTACCGGTTATTGGATAGTCCCACGGTTATGTCCAGCGACTTATCCTCTCTGAAGACTGTGGTTTATGGGGCCGCACCTATGGCGCCGAGTAAACTCGAGGCGTTGCAGGCACAATTTGGTAATCTGTTTGTGCAAGTCTACGCGGCCACTGAAAATCTGGCGCCGGTGACTTACCTTGACCATAAAACCCATCAATGCCCGGATTCTACCAGGCAGGACGTGATTCTAGCCTCCTGTGGTAAACCTACCCCGAGTGTTGAAATAAAGCTTGTCGACAACCAGGGGCAAGCTGCAGCAGTAGGTAAGATTGGCGAAATCTGGATTCGTTCACGCTCGACGATTACTCAATATTTCAATAACCCGGAGGCGAGTGAAGCAGAGTTTACTGATGGTTATTGGAGATCCGGCGATCTCGCTCGTCGTGATGAAGAAGGGTATCTCTACATCGTCGATCGTTGTAAAGACATGATTATCAGTGGTGGCTTTAATATTTACGCCTCAGAAGTTGAGGCCACGATCAATGCCCATCCTGCCGTAACCATGTCAGCGGTGATTGGTGTCCCCCATGAGGAGTGGGGTGAGGTGGTCCACGCCGATGTTGTGCTAAAGGAGTGGTGCAGCTGTGATGCGGCAGAGCTGCAGGCTTATGTGAAGGAAGCTCTGGGTGGTTACAAAGCGCCGAAGTCGATAGATTTTGTTAATGACTTGCCATTAAGTGCCGTTGGCAAGGTGCTGCATCGTCAGGTGAAAGAGCGCTATTTTTCTCGTCAGGTAGAGGCTGTTTAGGCCTCTACCTCTTCTGTTTACATCCCTCAAAGCCCTATTTGGGAGTCTGCCATTACGGGAATGTTTTGGCTAAGTCGAAGTACTGTTTCTAACATTCATTGTTTTTCCCGATCACTGCACATTACACCTAGCGTTTTGCGTTAGTCGAAGTGCAGTAGACGTAGCTAAGTGAACCTTGAAGAGAAGGAAAGAACATGACAACCAAGAAGAGAAGATCGCTTTTTTCATTCCTGAAAAACAATGATTGGAAGCAATACTGGACAACAAAAATCAGTACTGTAAGCCAGGAAACGGGAAACTCAATTGTTAGGGGTTACCCTCTGTGTGACATTATTGAAAGTAATATGTCATTTGCAGAACTGGTATTTCTAGTTCTAAAAGGTGAGCTGCCGAACGAAAAGCAGAAAACCATGGTTAATGTTCTGCTGTGCTCAATTGGTGATTATGGCTTTAACAGTATGGTTTCTGTACCTGGGCGTACGATTACCTCTGCTTCACCTGATTCACCCATGCCTGGTATTGCTGCAGGGTTATTATCATTGGGCCGAACCTATGTGTCACCACAATATGCCGGTGAGCTGCTGGAACAGTCCTATGCAACTATGAAAAAAGAAAACCTCAGCGTAGAAGAGATCGCCGATCGCGTTGTACGTGAATATACCGATCGTGGTGAGGCGATTCCGGGTTTGGGGCATCCACTATATAGAAGTGATGATTTACGGGCAGAAAGCCTGTTAAAAGTTCAGCATGAACTGGATATTTTTGGTGAGAAATCAGAAATTTACGAAGCAATTCGTGTTCGTGCAGAACAAGAGTTTGATCGTGAGATCTCTCTTAACTGGCCTGCACGTGTTGCCTGTATTGGTGCCGAACTGGATATGGCGCCGTTTGAATATACTGGCATTGCCGCTATTGCTTATATGCCTGCTCTGATTGCTCATATTCAGGAAGAGGTCACTGAAGGTGTACCGCTTCGCATTATACCTCCCATTATTAATGACTATACCGGTGTCCCAGAGCGTCCATTACCAGAACGCTTTGTAAAGGTTGGTGCTAAGTAATGGCTGCCAAGTATTTTGAAGAGTTTATCGAAGGTGAGGAATACACCACACCTTCGCGAACTGTATCGGAAGCCGACATTGTGATGTTCAGTGCCTTGTCCTGGGACAACGCCTCCATGCACACCGATGAGGAATACGCCAAGCAGCAACCCTTTGGGCAGCGTATTGCCCAAGGATTGTTAGTGATGTCGATGTATTCTGGCCTTAAGCAAAAGCTGGGTATTGTTGATGGTACCACCATTGGCTTTCTGGGAATGGAAGTGAACTTCCCTGGACCTGTCGTAATTGGCGATACCATCACCGCAAAAATTTCAGTGGCGGAAACACGTCTTACCAGTAGGGGCGACCGCGGTATTGTGACATCGCGTTTTCAGATAATTAATCAGCGTGGCGAAGTGGCCGTAGAGGGTACCGAAAAGCTGATGATTATTTGTAAACCTGAGTGAATAAAAGGTAGGTAAGGACTATGCATACATCCTTCTCAGATGAAGAGTTAGCGTTCCGCGATGAAGTCAGAGCCTTTATGCGCGAAAACTTCACGCCTGATCTCGCTCGCCGTCTTGCTTGCGACAAAACTTTTAAAGATGCCCAGGTCGAGTGGGAAAAGAAGCTTTTCGCCAAAGGCTGGATTGCCCCGAATTGGCCGGTTGAGTACGGCGGTACGGGTTGGACTGTTGCTGAAAAGTTTATCTTTGAATCCGAGCGCTCCGCTGCCGGTGCAGCGGATGTGATGCCATTTGGTTTGAAGATGTTGTCTTCGGTCATTCTGGGTTTTGGCAGTGAAGCGCAAAAACAACGCTTCCTGCCCAAAATTCTCAGCAGTGATGAGTGGTGGTGTCAGGGATATTCCGAGCCGGGTGCCGGTTCGGATCTGGCAGCACTGAAAACCAGTGCTGAACTGGATAACGGTGAGTATGTGGTTAATGGCCACAAAATCTGGACCAGTTATGCCCACTATGCCGATTGGATTTTCTGTTTGGTGCGTACCAGCAAGGAAGCCAAAAAACAGCAGGGTATCAGTTTCCTGTTAATTGATATGAATACGCCGGGTATCACTGTTAAACCGATTGTATCTATCGATGGTCGTCACACCTTAAACGAAGTTTTCTTTGATGATGTGCGTGTGCCGGTTGAAAACCTGATCGGTGAGCCGGGTAAAGGCTGGACCTATGCCAAAGCACTATTAACCCATGAGCGTTCCATGGCTGGTGTGGCAGATTCCAAGCGTGATATGCGCGAGATCCGTGAATGGGCCAAGCAGGAAATTAACGGCGGCAAGCCGTTGCTTGAAGATCCTCTGTTCCGCAAGCGTTTAACCGATGTGGAAATTGATTTGATGGCTTTGGAATATACCGAGCTTCGCACGCTGGCCAAAGCCATGAAAGGGCAGGGCCCGGGTACCGAGTCTTCCATCCTGAAAATCAAAGGCACCGAGATTCAACAGGCCATGCAAGAACTGCGTATGGATCTGGCGGGTTACTACGCAGGCATTGTGCCGGGTGAACTCTCCCCAGAAGACACAGGCCATGAGTTTGGTAGCTCTGCCCGTGAGAAGTATATGTACGGCCGTGCATCAACCCTCTATGGCGGTTCCAATGAAATTCAACGGGGCATTATTGCCAAGTTTGTTTTAGGTCTTTAATCCGCCCAGGAGTAGATAAGTATGGATTTCGATCTTACCCAAGAGCAACAAATGCTCAAAGACAGTGTCTCGCGTTTTACGCAAGAGACGTATGACTTTGAAATACGACGCAAGATTGTCGAATCTGATAAAGGTACCAGCCAGGAAATCTGGTCACAGTTTGCCGAGCTAGGTTGGCTGGCGGTGCCATTTCCTGAAGCTCAGGGTGGTATGGGCGGCAGTGCGGTTGACCTGATGGTACTGATGGAAGCCTTTGGTAAAGGGCTGGTTAGCGAACCATTTGTTACCAGCGCACTGTTGTTCGGTGGCCTGTTAAGTCAGAGCAATAACAGCGACAAATTTCTCAATATTATTGAAGCGCTTATTGCCGGTAATCTGCACGGTAGCTTCGCGTATCTGGAGCGTCAAAGCCGATTTGAGCTTTTTGATGTAAAAACCACGGCCAAGCGTCAGGACAATGCGTTTATTCTTAATGGTGAAAAAACCGTTGTATTTAACGCTCAAAACACTGACAAGCTGATTGTGCTGGCCAGAACCGGTGGCAGTCAAACCGATGAGTTAGGTGTGTCTTTGTTTTTGGTTGACCGAGATGCCGAAGGGATTTCCCTGACGCCTTACCAGCTGATGGACGGCCAGAAGGTGGCCAACATTACCTTTAATAACGTGGTTGTGTCTGAGCAGGCTGTGGTTGGTCATATTGATCAAGCCGCAGGCTTGGTTAAGAAAGTGATCAACCATGCCCGGGTTGCCATTTGTGCCGAAGCGGTTGGCACTATGGAAAAGCTTTACACCGCGACCGTAGAGTATTCCAAAATCCGTAAGCAGTTTGATACACCTATTGGTTCCTTCCAGGTGTTGCAACACCGTATGGCCGATATGTTTATCGAATATGAGCAAGCTAAATCCCTGTTGTTCCGAACCGTGTGTTCTATGGATGAACAGAGTGATGAGATTGAAAAGAACATTCTCGCACTGAAAACCTTGATAGGTCGTATCGGCAAAAAGATTGGCGGTGATGCTATCCAGATTCACGGCGGCATGGGGGTCACCGATGAGTTGGATATTGGTCACTATGTCAAACGCCTGATGACCATTAATACCACGTTTGGTGATATGGATTACACCCAGCAGCGTTTCGCTGATTATCTACTGGGTTAATGAGATAAAGATATAAAGATATAAAGAGATTGGTAATGACTACAACGATTAAGAAAGAAGATATTGAAAAGTACATTGGTCACCAGGCTGAACCTACGCCGTGGCACACCGTTGATCAGGATCAGATTGATCAGTTTGCCGAGTGTACCCTGGATCGTCAGTTTATTCATGTTGATCCGGAAAAAGCCAAAGACTCACCGTTTGGCTCCACCATAGCCCACGGTTTTTTAACCCTGTCGATGCTGTCGCATTTTGCTGAGAGTTACAGCCTGGTGATTGAAGGCATCTTTATGGGCGTTAACTCCGGTTTCGATAAGGTACGTTTTCTGGCACCGGTTAAAGTCGGCAGCCGTATTCGCGGCCACGCCAAGTTCCTTTCCATCGACGAGAAAAGTCCAGGCCAGTACCGCATCAAAGCGGAAGTAACCGTTGAAATTGAAGGTGAAGACAAGCCGGCTCTGATCGCCGAGTGGATCAGTATTCAGATGGTCGCCTGATTATCTACAGAATGACATAACAGATTTAACGTTGAGAAAATACTATGACAATTAATTTAGACGGCAAAGTTGCCATTGTTACCGGTGCCGGTAATGGCCTGGGGCGTTCCCATGCGCTGGCTTTAGCCGCACGTGGTGCCAAGGTTGTTGTGAACGAACTGGGTGGCGATCGCACCGGTGTAGGTAAATCTTCTGCCCCTGCTGAAGAAGTGGTCAAGCTTATTACTGAAGCGGGCGGTGAAGCTTTTCACCACGGCGCCAATGTAACCAACTACGCCGAAGTTGAGGATATGGTTCAGCAGACCATGGATAAATGGGGCCGGGTCGATATTCTTATTAACAACGCCGGTATTCTGCGTGATAAGTCGTTTGCCAAAATGCCGCTTGAAGATTTTCAGGCCTGTGTCGATGTGCATTTGATGGGCTCGGTAAATTGTACCAAAGCCGTTTGGGGGATTATGCGTGAGCAGGAATACGGTCGCGTGGTGATGACTACCTCCTCCAGTGGTATGTACGGTAACTTCGGTCAGGCTAACTACGGTGCCGCCAAAATGGGCGTGCTGGGCTTGATGAATACGCTGGTACAAGAAAGTGCCAAGTACGATATTGCCATCAACGCCCTGGCGCCAACCGCAGCCACGCGTATGACCGAAGGCTTAATGCCGGAAGACTTCACCAAGCTGTTATCACCAGAGGCTGTGACTGCTGCAGCGGTGTATCTGTGTTCTGATCAAGCGCCTAACAATACCATTCTGTGCGCCGGCGCTGGCGGTTATGCCGTTGCAGCCATGTATGAAACCGATGGCATTTTCCTGTCACCTGAAGAACAAAATCCAGATGTGATTGCCGAGCGCTGGGATGAAATTACCGATACCAGCAAGAATGCAAAACTGGCATCCGGTGCAGAACAAAGTCAAAAGTTTGTTTTAAAAGCCCTGGCGGAATTGGAAGCGCAAAGCTGATAACCGGCAATCGACTCAATCCGGGGTTGTGTGCCCCGGTGATTTACTTGAAAGGAATATTCCATGAAAGAAGCAGTAATCGTATCCGCAGCGCGCACGCCCATCGGCAAAGCCTATCGCGGTGCATTTAATAATCTGGAAACCCCATCGTTGTCTTCTTACGCTGTTGAGGCGGCTATTGCCCGTGCCGGTATTGAAACCGGTGAGATTGATGACTGTATTTTTGGTGCTGCTATTCAGCAGGGTTCGCAGGGTGCTAACCTGGGCCGTCAGGTTGCACTGGCTGCTGGTCTGCCGGTAAACGTTGCTGGCATGACGGTTGATCGTCAATGTTCATCCGGTTTGATGTCCATTGCCGCCGGTGCAAAACATATTATGGTTGATGGTGCGCCAGTTGTACTGGCCGGTGGTGCTGAATCTATCAGCCTGGTACAGAACGAGCATATGAACCTGCACCGTATGGTTGACCCAAAGGTAATGGCCAACTCGCCCAATATTCATATGCCGATGCTGGATACCGCCGAAGTGGTAGCCAAGCGTTACAACATTTCTCGTGACGCGCAGGATGAATATTCTCTGCAATCCCAACAGCGTACCGCCATTGCGCAACGTGACGGTTTGTTTGACGACGAAATCGTACCGGTAACCGCCAACAAACTGGTGATGAACAAAGAAACCGGTGAGACCAGCGAAGAGCAGGTGACGCTGACTAAAGACGAAGGCAACCGTCCAGAAACCAGCATTGAAGGTTTGGCTGGATTAAAAACCGTGCGCGAAGGCGGCACCATTACCGGTGGTAATGCCTCGCAACTGTCTGACGGTGCCGCAGCCGTGGTGATGATGGATGCGCAATTAGCGCAGCAACGCAATATCGAACCGCTGGGTATTTATCGCGGTATGAGCGTCGCCGGTTGTGAGCCCGATGAAATGGGTATTGGTCCCATCTACGCGATTCCCAAGTTGTTAAAACGCCACAACCTGACCATGGATGATATTGGTCTTTGGGAATTAAACGAAGCCTTTGCCGTTCAGGTTCTGTACTGCCGCGACAAGCTGGGTATCCCCAATGAAAACCTCAATGTGAATGGTGGTGCAATTTCTATTGGTCACCCCTATGGCATGAGTGGCACACGTATGGTGATGCACGCGCTGATGGAAGGTAAACGTCGCGGTGTGAAATACGTAGTGGTCACCATGTGTATTGGCGGTGGCATGGGCGCTGCTGGCCTGTTCGAAGTGGTATAAATTCAACGAGGTATTCACATGTTTGAATATAAAGCCCCGTTGCGGGATGTTCGTTTTGTATTGGATGAGTTGCTGGAATGCGATAAGCATTACCAATCGCTACCGGGGGGTGATGATATTACCCCTGAGTTACGCGAAGCGATTTTTAATGAAGCGGCAAAATTTTCTGAGCAGGTATTGGCGCCTATTCGTCGTAGTGGTGATGAAGAGGGTTGTACCTGGCATGAAAGCGGCGTCACAACACCCACCGGTTTTAGTGAGGCCTACGATCAATACGTTGAAGGTGGCTGGCCCAGTTTAAGTATGCCGACTGAGTTCGGCGGCCAGGGTCTTCCGTTGTCTGTAGATTTGGTGTGTGGTGAATTTTCCGGCCAGGCTAACCAGGCCTGGGCTATGTACCCGGGGTTGTCTGCCGGTTGTCGTATGACAATCAGTGCTCACGGCAGTGATGAGCAAAAGCAAACCTACTTGCCAAAAATGGTATCAGGTTTGTGGACCGGCACCATGTGCTTAACCGAACCCCAGTGTGGTAGTGATTTAAGCTTCCTGAAAACCCGCGCCGCTCCCAATGCCGATGGCAGCTATGCCATTACCGGTACCAAGATCTTTATCAGTGCCGGTGAGCATGATATGTCAGAGAACATTGTTCACTTGGTCTTGGCCAGAACGCCAGATGCACCTGCAGGTACCAAAGGCATCTCTTTGTTTATTGTGCCCAAGTTTAATCCAACGGCGAATGGCGAAGCAGGCGAGCGTAATCAAGTTAACTGCGGCTCACTCGAGCACAAAATGGGTATTCACGCCAATGCCACCTGTGTGATGAACTTTGATGGCGCCACGGGCTATCTGATTGGTGAGCTTAACCGCGGTTTGCACTGCATGTTTACCTTTATGAACACTGCGCGTATTGGTACGGCTTCGCAGGGCATGAACCATGCAGAAGTGGCGCTACAAGGTGCAATGGGTTACGCCCATGAGCGTGAAGCTGGTCGTTCACTCACCGGTGTTAAAGCACCAGAGCGCCCGGCAGATCCTCTGATTGTTCATCCTGATGTACGTCGCATGTTGTTAACCATCCGTGCCTTTGCAGAAGGTGGTCGTGCTTTTGCCCATTACCTGGCGCAACTGTCTGACCATGAAATGCGCTCCGAGGGTGACAAGCAACAACAGGCTGCTGATTTACTTTCCTTCCTGACGCCGATTGCCAAAGGCTTTATGACCGAGACCGGTTTGGAAGCCGCCAACCTGGGTATGCAGGTGTACGGTGGTCACGGATTCATTCGTGAGTGGGGTATGGAGCAAAACGTGCGTGATGCACGCATTGCGACACTCTATGAAGGTACTACCGGTATTCAATCTCTCGATCTGTTAGGCCGCAAAGTCATGGCGGATGCCGGCCAGAAGTACAAAGAGCTGGTTGAGATGATCAAGTGGGATTGCGAAACCATGGACGATGAGTTTTCCGGCCCGCTGTTGGAAAAACTTGAAGAGTGGCAAAACCTCACCACCATTGTGGGTGAGAAAGCCATGGCGAATCTGGATGAGTTAGGCGCATCGGCTGTGGATTACATGATGTACAGCGGCTACGTGATCTTTGCCTGGTTATGGGGCCGTATGGGGACTATAGCCAAAGACAAGCAGGCGCAGGAAAGTTTCTACACAATGAAACTCACCACAGCACAGTTCTACTTTAGCAAGATCTTGCCGCGCACACTAACCCATAAAGCCTGTGTTGAAGCGGGGATAGCTTCGATTATGACAATGGAAGATCAGGACTTCCGTTTGTATTAATGATGAAAATGACCAGAGGTGATACCTATGTATACAGAGCTATGTAAGAAACTTGATATCGATGTTCCCATTTTTGCATTCACCCATTGTCGTGATGTTGTTGTTGAAGTAAGCAAGGCGGGTGGTATCGGTGTTTTTGGTGCTGCATTTGTCAACAGCCTGGAGGAACTCAAAGAAGAGTTAGACTGGATTGATGCCCACATCGGTGACCATATCTATGGCTTCGATATTGTTATTCCCAATAACGCGGTAGGCCAGGGCAGTGGCATGTCTGCGGCAGAGCAGGAAAACAAGTTGTGGGAGATGATTCCGCAAGAGCATACCGACTTCACCAATAAAATGATTGATGAACACGGTGTGCCCCAGTGGCATGACGACTCACGCCCACCCATGGGCGCGTGGACCATGGAGCAGGTGATGCCCATGCTGGAGGATGCCTTAAAGCGCCCCAAGTGTAAGGTGATTGTTAACGCCTTGGGTACACCGCCAGACCATGTCACTAAAATGGTTCAGGACAGCGGACGTTTAATCGGTGCACTTACCGGAACTAAAAAACACGCTAAGGCACATAAAGAAGCCGGTTTAGACTTTATCGTTGCTAACGGCAGTGAGGGTGGTGGCCACTGTGGTGAAATTGGCAGTATTGTCTGCTGGCCAGAATTGGTTGATGCCGTTGCGCCTATGCCCGTTATTGCTGCCGGTGGTATTGGTAACGGCAGACAAATGCTGGCTGCCATGGGCATGGGCGCTGCGGGTGTGTGGACGGGTTCTTTATGGTTAACCGTAGAAGAAGCCCATGCACAGATGGCTCAAAAAGAGTCTTACCTGAAAGCGGAATCAACCGATGCGGTTACCACCAAATCCTGGACTGGTAAAAACTGTCGTCTGCTGCGTAACGACTGGTCAGAAGCCTGGAAAGATCCCGCTAACCCTGATCCACTGCCGTTCCCACTGCAGTTGTTGTTAACCTCAGACCTAAGAAGACGTAGTGCCATGTACGCTTCTGCCGGTGATACCCAAAAGATTGCCGACAATGGCTGCGGTCAGGTTATCGGTCAGATCAATGAAATTGAATCCTGTCGAGGTGTTGTTTCCAGACTGATTGGCGAGTACGTCGATGCTCTGGAAGCGCTCAATGGCTTAATGCCAGAGTAATAACCGCTGAACCATTTTTGGCAGTCTGTGTAAGGAAAAAGTGTAAACGCTTTTTTGGGACACAAGAGGCCAAGTTAATATCTTTCAATAGACTGCCAGCCTCTGCTTCCTATCGTGGAGCAGGGGCCTTTTTATATTGCAGGCCTCGTTATGAATACATCTTTCACGCCCCCCGAATCCTTCCATTATATGGATACCATGCGCAAAACGGATGCTACACCATCGTCAGCGCAGGAAAAACGCAGACAAATGGCCACAGCCATGCAAAAGCTAATCAATAAAGTGGCCCGCATGCAGGCCAGTGAAGCAGAAATGGCTCGTTATGTAGAAGCGATTGAAGATTTATCAGAATGCATCGCTGACCATGACAAATTCGACAGTGTTGAAGTGTTTAAACAGCTTTATCAAGGTAAAGCCAGTGTTGACGAATTCTACCTGGATATTGATAGTGGTGTGCTATTCGGAAAAGCGTCCCCTGTGGGTTTTCCAATGGAGCTAAATGTAATTAACGATAAGGTCGTTGGCACGGCGACAATTCCCGTAGCGTTTCAAGGCCCGCCTCAGCGCGTGCATGGTGGAATTGTTGCCGCCGTATTTGATATTTTACTCTCCAGAACACAAGGCCTATGTGATTTTTTGGGGTTTACTGCCGATCTGCAGGTAAGCTACAAAAGTGCCGTACCTTTGGATACCCCCCTGCAGCTCGAAGCTTGGGTTGAGTATGTGGATGAACGCAAACTGCGTAATGCCGGACATATCCTGGTGGATGGGAAGATAGTGGCAACTGCGCAAGGCTTGTGGGTAAAACCTAAGCAAGGTTTTATTTGATAGCTAACAAATACATTCCTTAATGTTTCTTATTAATACGAATATTGATTATTTTAAATGTGACTTTTTATATTGACGAGGACTAACCCCCGTCATTCGACGGAAACTGTGATTAAAACTTGCTGATTCTGAAAAACCAAGATTCTGTGCGATTAAAGCAATAGGCGAGTCGGTTTCTAACAGTGCTTGTTTGGCCAGCTCAATTCTCAAGTTATCTCTAATTTCTCTAAAAGATGTCTGGTTGTCTTTCAGCATCTTTTGAAGCTTTCTCGATGACATATTTAGTTTCTTTGAAACGTTGATTATGTCGGCGTCTCCCTGAGCTAGTTGGCTCATTATCATAAGGCGGACACTGCTCACAAAGTTCTCTTCGTTTATTATATTGTGCAGAAGGCTTTCTGCGTTCTCTCGCAATATGGAGAGGAGGTGTAAATCTGCGTGAGCGTATTGTATGTCTAGAATTGAAGAGTCAAAAAATATTTGATTAACAGGCATTTCGAAGTGAATGTTCTTGCCAAATATTTTCTGGTAGTTTTTTAGAGGGCCCTTCATAGGATGTTGAAAGTGAGTTTCTTCGGGCGTCCAACTTGTTCCTATTCTTTCTCTGAATAAGACGACAAGACCTGTCAGTGTGGATTCTACTTCATGTTGTGCAGAAACATCAGTTGATAATAAGAGCCTGTATATTAACGAACTATTGCGCTCATTTTCCTGATATTCAATAACGGATGCTTGCGTCAGTGTAGACCAATAGCGTTCCGCGTTTTGGCACAACTCTCTAAGGGTTCTTGCATTTTTTACTAAATAGCCGAAAAGACCAAGCACTTCCAAAGGCAGAGATTCTGTTATGTGAATGCCTAGCAGGGGATCATTAGTAATGTCCGAAAGCTTATTTAAAAGGATGAGATAGTTCTCGAAGCTTACTAAATGGCTGTTGCTCTTAACCCTGTACTGAGGGAGCAGTTCATCAAGAATATCTGGCTTGAGCCCATATTTCTCAAGGGCCGTGTACATCCATTCAATATCGGATAAAGGGCTTGTCCGTATCATCATCTCGCATCTATCTAGGGTTATTTGTGCGCGTATTATCAATTACTGTGCGCGTAAAAGCAATAAATATAGGCCTAAGAGGTCTAATCTTGTGCATGAGAAATGCTTCCACCGACCAGTTTGAGTCATATACATACAAATAATAACTAGATAAATCCAATGCCCGAGGCCTGGGTTTACTCAATAGTATTGAGGAGATGCACCATGAAAAAATTTACCCCACGTATTTTAAGCCTAGCTTGTTCTTTGGCTGCAACGGGCTATATGTCGCATGCAAGCGCAGAAGGATTCATGATTGAGGAGGTTGTGGTTACTGCTCAACGGCGTGCCGAGTCTTTAGAGGATGTGCCAATTGCTGTGTCGGCTTTTTCTGGCCAGGACTTGCAACGTGCTGGTATGGATGATGCATCAGACCTGGTGGGGTTAACCCCAGGATTTAACGGTAATGTGGTTTCCTCCTCTCAGCCTATTTTAACCATGCGTGGTGTTGGTAGTAATGATTTCACAATTGGTAATGATCCAGCTCTTGGTGTGTACGTCGATGAGGTGTATGTCGGTCGCTCGGCTGGCTCGGTCGTTAACTTGTTTGATGCTGCTCAAGTTGAAGTGCTGAAAGGCCCTCAAGGTACTCTTTTTGGCCGCAATACAACGGCAGGTGCAATTAGTATCACCAGGGCGCAGCCAGAGGCAGAGCGATCTGGGAGTGTAGAGCTTCGTGTGGGTAATCATGGGTATCAAGAAGCCCGATTTATCTTTAATGATGAGTTGACTGAAAATACCTTTGCCAGAATTGGTGTACTTGATCAGCGTCGCGATGGTTTTGTCTCAGAAGATGTCAGCGGTAAAGACATGCTCGATACCAATATGAGCGCTATAAAAGCTGCCATCAGGCACGAGGGCGACAGGTTTGATTATACGGTTACTGTCGACTGGTCTGAGGATGATCAGGATGCTGCCGTGTATCGAACGCTGTTGGATCTTGGTTCTGGTTTTGTTAAGGAAAAGCATGCGGTTTCAGATATTGCCGATGAGCAAGGTAGTAAGCGGGAGGTCATGAGTGTAACGGGTAAAGGGCATTTCCAGTTAAGTGATGATTATGAACTGACCTCAATATCTTCTTGGAGAAAGTACGATCTTGAGTATTTGGAAGATACAGATGCTACCCCAATGCGCTTGCTCCATTTTGGCGTGGAAGAGACTAGTGAGATTTTCAGTCAGGAATTTAGATTAAATGCTACTGGCGAAAATGTTGATTGGTTTGTTGGCTTGTCGATCTCCTATGAGGATGTTGAGGCCACCGGTTCTGTAGATTATTCGGAAGAAGTTTTGTGTATCCTGCAATTAGGGGCTACCTGTGAAGTTGCTTTAGGAGCCCCTGGCTTTGTCGGTTCGAATGTTACTGAACTTAATTCTGCAGAGGGAGAGTACTGGAACTACGCCATCTTTGGTGATGTTAAGTTTGCAGTAGGTGATCATACTAATGTTACTGTGGGTTTGCGTTATTCATATGATGATAAGGAAATGGATGTCAGTAACCCTATTCCTGCTAATGCTGTTGTCGCTCCTAGCTTGTATGGATTAAGTCTGTTGCCAAATCAGAATATATTCCTGGTTGAAACGGCTGGAACCGAATCTAACAGTGATACCTGGAGTCAATTCCAGCCACGTTTTGTTATCGATCACAGTCTTAATGCGGATACTCTGGTTTATGCGTCTGCATCGATGGGTTACAAGTCCGGTGGTTTTAATATTCTTGTTCCTGCGGCAGGTAGTTTTGAGCCGGAAGAGATGCTGTCCTATGAGATTGGTGTAAAAGGTAGCCTGATGGATCGCCGTCTTGTTTACGATGCAGCTATTTTCCATTATGTATATGACGAACTGCAGGTGCAGGTTATCGATGTTGTCAGTATTACCCGTAATGCGGCTGAAGCAAAAGGTTATGGCTTTGAATCTAGCCTGCGCTTTAAAGCGACTGAACGACTATCTGTTTCTTCCACATTGGCCTATTTAGATGCGGAGTATGACACCTTTGTGGTATCTGGCACTGAAGACTTCACCGGTAATGACCTGGCGAGATCTCCAGAATACACTGCCAGTGTAAATCTTTCTTATGATCTTCCTTTGGGAGATAGCCATCTTATCAACTTCAATCTCACAGCCGTATATACCGATGATCAGTACCTTCTTGCATCCAATGCAGAAGAAAGTTTGCAAGAGGATTACACGACAGTTGATGTAGAGGCGACGTTGATCTCATCCGATGAGTCATATTTCGTATCGTTGTTTGTTAATAATTTAGAAGATGTAAATTATATCAATCAGACTCAGATGATTAACGATTTTGGTTTGGCATTGGTTCAAGATGCGTCACCAAGATATTACGGTCTGCGTGCAGGCTACAATTTCTAAGAGGTAATTATGAAGATTTTAGCGTTGGGGGGCTGTGGCCAACAAGGTCGCTATGCGATTAAAGCTTTGTTACAGCATGAGGTGGTTTCAAAGATTGTCATTGCTGATATTGATATTGCTAAAGCTCAGCAATTTACATCTGAGTTGAATGATTTAAGGGTTGAATGCTTGCAGTTAGATGTAACGGATAGCTCGGCACTTATCAATCAGATGCGTTTGGTGGATGTTGTTGCAAATTTTGTTGGACCTTTCTTTCGGTATGCAGAGGCTGTGGTCTCTGCAGCTATCGAGGCGGGCATCAATTATGTCGATATTTGTGATGATACAAAGCCAACCATAGAACTGATGGATAAATATCATGAGGCAGCAAAGGCAAAAGGTATCACCATTTTGATGGGGATGGGGGCAAGCCCAGGCATGCTGAATGTCTTTGCAAAATACGCTGCCAATAATATGGATTCTGTTAAAGATATTCGTATTTTCTGGAATGTTTCTGTCAATGATATTGAAACAGATATTGTTGCAAGCCTGGATAATGCAGCAATTTTTGAACATGGCTTAGAGATTGTTAGCGGTGATGTTCCACAATTTATCGATGGTAAGATCCAGTATGTACCCGCTGGCAGTGGTATGGAAGAGGTCGAGTTCCCGAACCTGGGTAAGCAGAAGGTTTATTATGTTGCCCACCCAGAGCCTGTGACGCTATGTCGGTATATTGCCGCTGAAAATATCACAAACCAGGGCGGGACCCTGGGAATGGATGATCTGTTACTCGGTTTAAGAGAACTGGGTTTAACAGGTGATCACAGTATTACTGTCAAGGGTAATTCTTATAAGGCTTCAGATTTAGGGCTTTCGGTTATGGCCAGTATTGCTGAGCACAGTGATCCCATTCCAACCTCAATAGCTCCAGAAGGGTCTGATTCCTTTGTGGAGGTAACTGGCTTTAAAGACGGAAATCCTTTGCAAATTTCTATCAGCCATAAGTCAAATTATGCCTTACCCAGAATGGATGAGGGCACAGGCATTGCAGCAGCAGTTGGTATCTTGATGATGGGGCAAGGGAAGATAGATATACATGGCGTTCATGCCCCAGAGGGTTGTGTAGATCCCCTACAGTTTTTTGAAGGTATTAATGCTCATGGAATAACCGTTCATGAGCGTCGAGTCCAAGTTAGCCAGCTCAACTGATGTTTAAACAAATAGGCTAGATCAAGGTTCTTTAATGGAAATATAAAGTAACCAGTATTTAGTACCAGACTCTCTATTGTTGCCCACTCGTTGGTGCAACCTTTGCCTGCTTTATGCAGGCTTTTTATTGGCTTGAGCTTTATAAATCTTTATTGAATATTTAGATAGAAAAGGCAATCAACTTTTAATTGATTGCCTAGATAGTATTTAGGTGAGCTGTTTAATAGGGGGGAAGATGGTAGGGATATTATTGCAACCCCTACCAGCTTTTTTAGCTTACGTTGGGCAGTTCAAAAGGGGTAGAGTCTATAAATCGATTGATTACATTTTGGGTCATAATGGAAACGTCATTTTCGTAGTTATTATGACTTAAACTTCCACACCAGGTCATAGAACCGACCGTAAACATAGCCCCGCCATTGGGCGTTTCAAAGAACGCCACCTCGGCATAAATCAACGGTTTGTATGCCTCAAGAGGGTATGTCATATTCATTTCTTCAAGAACATAGAGCATCCCTGGACCATGATTCTCTGATCTTGCTAATACAATGGTATGTGGTGGTGTTCCGTAAGCTGGGTTTGTATGATCAATCTCCTCTCCAGCTGCGCCACCAAAGATGCCGTAGTCGCCGATAATCTCATTACTGACACCTTCAAGAATAAATCCAGCACGGGATTCTCTCGCTTCATCCAGAACCCTGTAGTATGAAGGGCCATAGCCTTGTGCAACAAACCCTACGCCGAACAGTTGTTGTGGTGGCCTGCCATTTTCTTTCCACAGGGCACCTTGCTCGCCAGAAAACGCCATAACCACTTCACCAATTTCTGACTTCCAAGGACAGGTACCTACGCGTCCTCGGCGTACTTCAATAACACCAGGTAACTCTTTGTGCACTGCAGAACGCCAGTAGAAACCGTTGCCTCCCATATACATAAATCTGCCACCTTGATCCATGTAAGCTTGTATAGCATCCATATGCTCTGTGGTTGGGTATTCAGGGTGGTTGCCGGTCATAATTACATGATAATTGCTCAACAGGTCTATGCCTTCTTCCTGCAAAAGATCATCTGTAATAATGTCGTAATCGATGTTCTTCTTTTCAAGCCAATCGACAAACAAAAGGTCTGCACAAAACGTCCAAAGTGTTGTTTTGGGGCGCATATTCAGAATTGGACGCAGCCAGGATGAATGGTGCACGGGGCTGCCGTCGCTGTGGAGATCGTAAGTGGAACGGCCAACCTCATAGTTATCACACATTTCTGTGTCATATACGTCAATGCCTGGTGAGCCCATAAACTTGTGAGACGTATGTTTGTCTGCTCCAACCATATTCCGTAAGTTTTCCATTAAGTGATTATTGGCATAGGCCATATACGTGAATGTAGGCACTAGAAACGCTAATTTGGCTTGAGGTTTATCTCGCTTAGCGGCAACAAAGAAGGGCAAGTACTCTTCAGTCTCACCTTGTCGCAGGCGCATGGCATAGATGCCGCTTTTGAGATCGTCATCAACGTGGTAAGTAAAGTCTGTTTCCCAGCCGCAGTCATATAGATCGTCATCATGGAAATGAATGGCGTTGTACTGGGAGGGGCAGTGTTTCCAATCGTGGTATTCACCGTTCCAGTTTGAGGCTTTGACCGCTCGAACAGGCAAATTGTAGGTTTTTCCATGCAGGCGGTTGACTGAGAGATCGCTTATGGTAGTAGTTCCTATACCTTTAGTGAAGTCCCAGTCGGCTTCTAACCAGGCATTTAATTCTGGTGACCTGACTCCATTATTCGCAGCGATAACCTCTTCGTCATTGAGAATACAGCTATAAATGTAGGGTTCTTCCAGACGGCCGCTGTAACACAAGCCGGGACGAATTCTCCCGGACGTTAAATTACCAGAATAGGCTGCCGCCATTATAAAGGGGGCGGCGGTATGATTCAGTTCGTGAGATAAAGCGCCTTCGGCTTCCCAATGTAGTTTTTTTCCAACAGACTGGAAGCTTGATTGGACGATTTGAGACCAATAAATCTGCACTGTATTTTTTGATGTATCAACTTTGAGCGTTGCTTGAACCCATTCATTGTATGGCACAACCTGGTCAATACTAATTTTAAGGCTCTTGCCATGGCTACTCGAAACAAAGCTCATATAGCCATTTTCATCTAATTGCACTCCCCAGCCTTCTTGCTCAGCTTCATTCCAGCGACCAAGCAGTTGCTGTTTACTAAAACCCGGCAGTGTTGATTTAAAGCGAAAAGAGAGCGTAAATGAGCTGAGGTTATCTAAGGCAGAGCTATCATCTATAGCAATATAAGACCCGGGAGCTATTTCTTGCTGCTGTGATGGGTATTGCCCGTTAACCTGGGCATTTATGAGTTCTTCCTTAAAATTAGATGAGGTAGATTGGCTGTCAGCGTTAATTAGACGAACTAATTGCGCTTCGTAGTTTCCTTTTATTTGTGAGCTGACTTTGAAGTCGATCGATTCTCCAGGACGAACCGTCAAACGATCAGTATAACCAAGTAAAGATTTCATAACTGTTTCCTATATTTTACTTAATGACCAACATCCCATGCTGTCATGTTGCCTCTCTAGTAAAAATCTGAAATAGTCGGCTTGTTACGTCGGCTTTGCCGAACTAATGCTTGGCACTAAATCACATTAGTTAAGAATAGTTATCATTATGAATTATGCGCTGCAAAAATTGCCCGATGATATCGATATTCGGCTTCTTCGTATTTACGTTGTGATCGTCGAATCAGAAGGTATTGCGGCTGCTGAGTCCCGATTAAACCTAGCCAGATCAACCATAAGTGGACATTTATCTGAGCTTGAAAATCGATTAGGCGTCCAATTGTGTCGCCGTGGGCGATCGGGGTTTAAATTGTTACCGGCAGGTGAGGTGGTATATAAATCAGCAAAAGACCTTTTATACCATTTAGAAATATTTAAACGAGATATTAGTGGGTTAAACGATAATCTTGCCGGCTATTTTCGTATTGCAGTTATTGAAGGATTAGGGTTTTGTAAATCGCATAGCCTCTTAACGCACTGCCTTGAAAAATTATCAAAACAGGCCCCGAAAGTCATTCAGGAAGTTTATACCGCCGGGAGTGTAGATATTATTGAGGGCGTACGAAAAGAAGACTTTGATATAGGAATTGGAGTGATTTCGGAACGTCAAGTGGAATTTAGTTATCAACTTTTAGAGGAGGAGCCTTTAGAGGTGTATTGCATTAAGGGGCACCCTCTAGCTGATCAATCCAGGCAATTCACGCTAAAAGACTTAACCAAAGAATCCTGGGCTGTATGGAATTCTCTGTATGTTCGAAACGTTGAAAGTGAATTAATCAATATCAATGCTCGCGCTTTATTCGATTCCTTTGAACAAGGTGTCATGTTTGCTAATACAGGTGAATATATTGTTTTATTACCCCGTCGTTGGGTTGATCAATATCCATTAGCTAAAGATCTTGTTGCTTTACCCGTAGAAGATTTATATAGAACTATGCCCATAGAAATGTTTTATCGGGAAAACTCCAGTCGTCGAGCTATAAACAAGATGTTTACTCAAGCCCTGTCCTCGGTATCGAGCTGATTTTTCTAGTTAGGATTGTGTCGGAAGTCTCCCTAAAACATCGCTGTTTTAGGGAGACTTCGTATTACTCTATAGCGATTTGTACAGCGTCACCACTGCGGCACCGCCCAGCCCCAGGTTATGCTGTAATCCAACCTGGGCTCCGTCTACCTGACGATCACCAGCGCTTCCCTGTAACTGATGGAACAACTCAAAACACTGCGCTAAACCAGTCGCACCAATCGGGTGGCCTTTTGACATCAAACCGCCGGACGGGTTGACGACAAATTTTCCGCCGTAGGTGTTGTCCCCGCGTTCGATAAAGGCGGTTGCTTCACCTTCGTCACACAGGCCAAGACCTTCGTAGGTGATCACTTCGTTGGTGGCAAAACAATCGTGCAGTTCAACCACATCAATGGAATCGGGGCCAAGGCCGGCTTGTTCGTAAACGCTTTGTGCAGCGCGCTGGGTCATGCCGTAACCCACATTCATCATTGGGTCTTGCCAGGATTCCTTGGTGTCGGTTGTCATCGCCTGGCCGATAATTTCTACGCCTTTAGATAGGCCATGCTTTTTGGCGAACGCAGGGCTAACAATCACGGCAGCCGCAGCGCCGCAGGAAGGCGGGCAAGCCATAAAGCGGGTAAGATAGTCACCCCAGATAACCGGCGCAGCAGAAACCTCTGCTTCGCTAATAGCTTTGGTAAACAATGAGTAAGGGTTACGAATGGCATGGCTGCGGTTTTTAACGGCAATCTTGGCAAAGATATCGGCGCTGGCACCGTACTTTTGCATATAGTGACTACCGGCGGCACCAAAGCAGCGCAGGGCTGGAGGGCCAGGCGGTGCATCGAATGTTTGCAGCACGTCAAAGAAACGTATCATCGGGTTTTCCCGGTCTTCCCAGGTTGCACCTAACGCACCGGGTTGCATTTCTTCAAAGCCGAAGGCAACAACACAATCTATTTCGCCACTGGCTACTGCCTGGCGCGCCATAAATAATGCGGTTGAGCCAGAGGCACAGTTGTTGTTGACATTAATCACCGGGATGCCGGTTTGGAACGCATCATATAAGGCATGTTGGCCACAGGTGCTATCGCCCATTACGTAGGAGGCGTAGGCTTGTTGAATATGCTCCGGTTTCAGGCCTGCATTGTTGATGGCGCCTTGTATGGCCTTGGCGGCCATGACCCGATAGGGTTGCTGCTCGCCGGGTTTGACAAATTTAACCATGTCTACACCGGCTACAATAGCGGATGCCATATGTCTTTCCTCAGTAATTATCTCGTAATACGTGAGCTTGCGAGAAATATACGGTAGGGTGAATGTTGATTTCCTTCCTCCTGCTTAGCCATAACTATCATTACTATTGCCAGTCTTATTCTTTGGCATTTCACTCGCTTCTACTTTGTATAAAACGCTAGATGGCTGTGCTAGGATTTAGCTCTGGCAGGGTGTCAAAGAGATTGTCGAAGAGAGCGGAAGTGTCTTTATGTCAGTGACAACGAATAGTCATTTTGTACGCGCCGTACTGAGAAACTCAGAAGCTTTGGGTATAGACCCTGAAGTGATTCTGGAGCAAATTGGTATTCCGCAGAATGTGCTGGACCCCGAAAATACAGAGGCCCGCATTCCTACCGAGCTGTACGCGGCTTTGGTACGTCAGATCTGGGAGCTGTCAGGAGATGAAGCCTTTGGTTTAACCAGCCGTCAATGTAGCTCAGGGCATTTCGAACTGATGATTCGTTATGTGATCCACTTTGAGACGCTCGAAGCGGTTATGCGCGAAGCCTGCCGTTTTTATCGCACGGTGCGTGAAGACTTTCACTTTCGTCTCGATTATGAGGAATACCGCTTGGGTTTTTTGCTGGAGTTAACCGAACCCGATCGTGATGTCGATCACTTTCTTTCCGGTTTGATGCTGGTCACTATGCATCGGTTTTTCTGTTGGGTGACCGGCAAGCGTATTCCTTTGCTGGAATCGACCTTCTCTTTTCCCAAGCCACAATATGCAGAAGCCTATGATGAATTACTGCCCGGCGATTGCAGTTTTGATCGGGATTATGACGGCTTTTATATCGATAAAAGTTGGCTGAATCAGCCTATTGCGAAAACCTGGCAAGACTCGAAATCTTTTTTACATAATACGCCCTTTGGTTTTATTGATATTCCCGGTAAAGACGACAGCATGAGTGCGACCTTAAAGGGCATACTGCTGTCTGAGCATAAGAAGGGTAACGGTTTCCCCGATTTAAATACGATTGCCAGCCGCCTGTGTATTACCGAGCAAACGGTTAGGCGTCGATTATTAAAAGAAGATACCAATTTCCAGCATATCAAAAATGACATGCGACGCGATATTGCGATTGATCGATTAACTCACAGCGATCAGCCCATTGCCGATATAGGTTTCCAATTGGGTTTTGTCGAAGCCTCTTCCTTTACCCGCGCTTTCCAACAGTGGACCGGGGTAAATCCCACCGACTTCCGCGAAAATCTTAAGAAAGATCAATAACCTGGATCACTTGGCCTGATCATTCAGTCAGCAACGATAATGGGTGAATGTTTTGGCTAAGCTGAAGGTGCGATCTTAACATTCCATAGATTCCGCCCTTGCTCCAAAGTTAGTGTCGTGACTAAGCACGATATCAGCCGTTTGGAGTGAATGATGGAAAACACGCAACTATCCTTTAAAGACCGTGTGGTGGTCGTAACCGGTGCTGGCGGCAGCCTTGGGCGCTGTTACGCTTTATCCTTTGCCGAGCGCGGCGCCAAGGTTGTGGTAAATGACCTGGGTGGTACTGCTAAAGGCAGCGGCGAGAGCTCATCGGCAGCGGATGCGGTAGTCGCCGAAATTAAGGCGAATGGCGGTGAGGCGGTTGCGAATTATGATTCCGTCGAAAATGGCGAAGCGATTATTAAAACCGCCATCGAGGCTTTTGGCCGTGTAGACGTACTGGTCAATAACGCCGGCATTCTGCGTGATAGCAGCTTCAAAAAAATGACCAATGAGGATTGGGACTTAATTCATAAAGTCCATGTTGACGGTGCGTTTAACCTGACTAAAGCAGCTTGGCCGCATATGTTGGAACAACAGTACGGTCGTATTATTAACACCTCTTCGGCGGCAGGCCTTTACGGCAACTTTGGCCAGGCAAACTACGGCGCGGCTAAACTGGGCTTACTGGGGCTGACCAATACCCTGGCGATTGAAGGTCAAAAACATAACGTATTTACCAATGCCATTGCCCCAGCGGCGGCTTCGCGTATGACCGAAGCCCTTTTCCCGGAGGCGGTGATCAAAGGTATGAAGCCTGAATTAATTGCCCCTCTGGTTGTCAGCCTGTGTGCCGAAACCAGTCAGGAAAACGGTTCTATTTTTGAAGTCGGTGCCGGTTGGATCGGTAAACTGCGTTGGCAGCGTTCGGCGGGTGTGAGTTTTAACCCACAGGAAGAACTGACTGCTGAGGCTGTTGCCGAGCGTTGGGCTGATATCTGTGACTTTACTGAATACGATACACCTGCCAATGCCATGGAATCCAGCGCGCCAATGATGCGTAACCTCGGCATCAAGATGTAGGGGGCGAGATGGGCATTAACACTTTTTTTAGTGATCTCAGTATTGCGATTGCCGCCAAGACAGCCAAACAACCTAAAGATTCTGATATTGGCTCTATGGCACTACAGCTTCAGCAGCACGCTGCGCAAACACCGCAGAAGACTGCCTTAATCTGTGAAGGTGAGGAAATCACCTGGCAGGGATTAAATGACCGTGCCAACCGTGTGGCACAGCGGTTGTCTGAATTGGGTATCGGTGAAGGCGATTGTGTCAGCCTGTTTATGCAAAACCGTATCGATTTTGTTGCTTGTGCTATAGGCATTAATAAAATCGGTGCCGTGTCGGGCATGATCAATACCAATCTGATTAAAAAACCACTGATCCACTGTATCAATCTGATTAAATCTACAAAGTGCATTTTTGGTGAAGAGCTACTCGAACCCTTGTCAGAATGTATTGACGATCTGGATTTAAACGCAGGCCAGGATTATCTGTTTGTAAAAGATAGCGGCAAACAGAGGGCGCCAGAGTGGGCCATTACGCTGGATACCCAGGATGCATCTATTCAAGCAAGTAACCCTGCCAAGGTGGATTCCATCACTCATGGCGACTTGGCGATGTATGTTTTTACCTCCGGTACCACCGGTTTGCCAAAAGCCGCCATTGTCACCAACCGCCGTATTTTATCCACAGGGCGTTTGTCGGCACAGTACCTGGCCAAGCTGGATGCCGATGACAGAATGTATAACTGTCTGCCGTTATTCCATGGCACCGGTATGGTTGTAGGCTTGTCCGCGGCATTTTTGGTGGGCTGTGCTACGGTTATTCGTCGTCGCTTATCCATCAGTGCCTTCTGGGAAGATATTCGTGAGTACCAATGTACCTCGTTTGTTTATGTGGGTGAGTTTATTCGTTACCTGCTTTCCGCACCTGCCTCGGCCAAGGATTCTGATAATCCCATTCGCAGTATTGTGGGTAATGGTTTGCGTCCGGATATTTGGCCAACCTTTAAAGAACGCTTTGGTATTGAACGTATCGGTGAATTCTACGGCGGCAGTGAAGGCAACAGTGGTTTTGCCAATGTGTTTAATCGTGACTGTACCGTTGGTTGCGCGCTGAGCCCGGTAAAACTGGTGCGCTATGACGTAGCCGCTGATGAGATCGTTTACGATGCCAAGGGCCATTGTATTGAGGTGAAAGACGGTGAGCCAGGGCTGTTACTGATTGAGATCAGTGATAAAGCCCGCTTTGAAGGTTATACCAACAGCGATGCCTCCAATTCCAAAATTATCCGCAATGCGTTTAAACAAGGGGATGCCTACTTTAACAGCGGCGATTTGCTGAAAACCATTGATGTTGGTTTTACCTTATTCCAAAAACACTATCAGTTTGTGGATAGGGTAGGTGATACCTTCCGTTGGAAAAGCGAAAACGTTTCGACCAATGAGGTGGGCGATATTATCAGCAACTTTGATGATATTTTGTTTGCCAATGTCTACGGGGTGGAAATTCCCAAAACCGATGGTCGAGCCGGTATGGCTGCCATTGTACTTAATGAAGGCAAGGATATATCGAAACTCGATATCCAGGCGTTAAGCGAGCATATTTGTGAAAGCCTACCTGCTTATGCTCGCCCTATCTTTATTCGCATTCTGAAAGAGTTGCCTTCAACCGCAACCCACAAATTACAAAAGGGTGATTTGCGTGAACACGCTTATCACCTCGATAAGGTGGAAGACAAACTCTTGGTAATGAAACCCAATGAGCGTTGTTATACCCCACTTGATCGGGAATTTTACGACCAGATTATGCAAGGCGCTGCCGCTTACTAAGCGCGATAGCCGTTACTTGAGATGAGCATTATGAAAGATTATCAAACGCTTCAATACCGTGAAAAAGAAGGTGTGGCTACCATTACCTTTAATCGCCCCGAAGTGTCCAACTCAATCAACAAACAACTGCAGATTGATTTATTAGCGGCGATTGAGCAGGTGTGTGCAGATGATGCTGTTCGGGTTGTTGTATTGACCGGTGCGGGTAAAAATTTCTGCGCGGGCTTCGACCTTAACGAGCGTCTGACCAACCCCGATGATACCGCTACCTATCTGCTGGATAATTACACCAAGCCGATTATTAGTGCTATCTACAATGCCGAGAAACCGTTTATCTGTGCCATTAATGGTTCAGCCGCAGGTGTCTCTAGCGCACTGGCGATGACCTGCGACCTGATCACCATGGCGGACAATGCCTACATCTACCAGGCGTTTAGCACCCTGTCACTGATTCCAGATGGCGGTGCCTGTTGGCATCTGGTACAGCAGCTCGGCTATCGTCGCGCCTATGAAATGGTCATTGAAGCCGAAAAAATGCCTGCACAACAGTGCCTGGAGTTGGGCTTGGTTAACCGCGTCCTGCCTGCCGATCAACTGGTGGCTCGCACCGAAGAGTGGGCGTTAGAGCTTGCCAAGAAAGCGCCGCTGACATTGCGTTACACCAAAGAGGCCATGCATCAGGCGTTACTGACCGATCTGATGTCGACTGTGGATATCGAAGGCAAGATTCAGGATGTGGTTATGCAAAGCCGTGATGTGCAGGAAGGTTTTACGGCGTTTTTTGAGAAACGTGCACCCGTGTTTACTGGCAAGTAGCAGTTTACTGTTATTGCTTCCCTAGTTATCTCTACAGACTCTCTCTTGGGCGGCTTCGGTCGCCTTTTTTAGTTTTAGTCCTATCTTGACGCTAGATCAGTTACAATTCCGGGGACATAAAATAGTTCCGGACTCCTTTTTCTCAATGAAACCCAAACACCTGATCGTAAATCTGTTATTGGCCACTGAAGAACCCATAAGTGCTCATATTCTGGTTGGTGTTTGTCAGTTATTTGGTATTACTCCTAATAATGCCCGCGTAACGCTTGCGCGTCTTACGGCGGACAATATGGTGGATGTCCCTCAACGGGGTTTTTATCAGTTGGGGCAAACCGCGGAACCTTTGGCCGAAGCCCTGGCGGATTGGCGCGAGAAAGAAGCCACGACCTGTGAATGGAACCAGGATTGGATTGGTGTGTTTATTGGTGCGTTGGGGCGTACCGATAGGACAGGTTTACGCCGGCGCATGCGGGTGTTGAATCTGGCGGGCTTTGAGGAATTGGAGCAGGGGTTGTTTATTCGCCCCAATAATCTTAAAGGCGGGGTAAGTGCTTTACGTACCCGTTTGTACCATTTTGGCCTGGAAGAGAAGGCGCGAGTGTTTTCGCTGGGTGATTTGTCGGATGCTGAGCAAAAGCAGGCTATAGGCCTGTGGGATGTGGATGCGTTGATGGCGACTTATCAACAGGACTGTGACGAGATGCTCGATTGGCTTGCCGGTATGGATGCATTAACGCTGGAAGAGGCGGCCAGGCAATCGTTTGTGATGGGTGATGCGGTCTTGCGTCGTGTTGCTTATGACCCTATGTTGCCTGCTGAGATGATTGATGTGGCGTTGCGGGCTAAGCGGGTTGAGATCATGGTTGAGTATGATCGGGTGGGGAAGACGTTTTTTTATGAGTTGTATCGGAGTTTGAGTGAGGCTTAGTTTTCTTTATTACCTATTGTTCAAGTACTGAATTCGTACCTAAAGACACTGGATTCCCGCCTGCGCGGGAATGACGCTGTAGAGAATACTTATTGTTATTTTAAGCTCGTGTTCTTAACTACTTTGGAATGACATTGTAGAAAATCATCACTAAAGCTAATTAATGTCATCCCCGCGCAGGCGGGGAGAGTCTGCCCCGCGAACGCAGTGAGCGCTTTGGGTATCCAGTGTCTTTCCTTCAATCTCGCACTAAGCCGGTTTAGTAGACACCAACTTCATCACATCCCAATACGTCGGCGGCACCGGCACTGCATTTTTCTCCCTCAACAACTTATGCAACCTCGGCAACTGCCAACTCGGTACTGACGCCAAGGCATGGTGCTCAATGTGGTAATTCACATAGAAAGGCGCCACAAAGGCACGGGCCAGAAAACCGGCTTTGGTTGAGCGAGTATTCTTCAACATATCCGGGCACATTTCTGTCATAGCGTGTTCAGCCAGGGCACGAATACGAATAAAGGCGTAGTAGGGCACCAGGTACGCGACAATCCAGGCCAGGAACAATTCCGGATGGCCAATAGCGTAGAGCAAGGCAAACAGGGCGCCGTTGGTTACCAGTGTCGGCCAGGATGCTTTAAAAAATGTCACCACATAATCCATAAAGCTGCGGCCGTTGCGGGGTAGTTTTTCTATATCTGTCGCTACGGTCCACTTTAGTACGCCGGCATGCATCAGCACTAAGCCAAACATTGCTTTAATGCCGGTAATACCGGTTAGGTCGCGCGCAAATTTACGCACCAGCGAAGCTCGCGTGGTAGGGAAGCCACGCACCAGCGAGTAGTCAATATCTTCTTCGGTACCGGTTTTGGCGTGGTGAATAAAGTGGTGCTTGCGGTACTTGTGGATCTCCACATAGATGGGGTGGCCACAGAGCCAGTTGGTCAGGTTGTCGTTTAGCCACACGTTGTTAAACAGTGAACGGTGGGAGGCTTCGTGCATCAAAATGGCCATACCCAGTTGGCGTCCGGCGATAACAGCAATGGCAAAGATAATGGTGGGAATGGCAATCCATAGCGGTTGGGTTTGTGCCCAGACGATGGCGGCCATGGCTATAGCGACTACAGCCCAAACAGACACGATAGCCCACCAGCCTCGCAGGTCGGATTTCCTGTGCAGGTCGGCAACCGTCTCTTTACCCAGCAATTCGGTGAGTTTCTTGCGGGCAGCCTGCCGCTGCAGGCCTTCTTCATCAAAAGGGGCGCTGTTCATATTTCTCTCTCTCAGGTTACGGTTTGATCAAGATATTACATAAAAAGTCATAATGCAATAAAATATGTAATTTCAGGAGTGAGGAAGATAGATCGTCAGGCACAAAAAAGCCGGCGCAAGGCCGGCGGTGCAAAGAACGGGAAGGGTAGGGAGCGGGTGAGAGAAAGAACGGCTCCCTGGGCAGCTGTCTTAACGCAGCTGTAATAGGGTTTCGGCTTTGGGCAGTATGGTACTGGCATTCTCAGGGTTAAAGCTGGCCAGGCAGAATTTATCCGGGCGAAGCAGAACCAGTTTGTTACTGCTGCCGGCAAAGAATTCAGTCAGGCCTGCATCACAGGTTACTGGCCAGCCGTTGTCGTTTTCATGGTCACTAACGGCAACAAAGTTGGCGCCCAGGGCTTTCCAGGTGGCCAGGGTGTCGGCGTCAATTTCGGCTTCTGGGTCACAGTTATACCCGAGGATACTGAACTCTTTACCCAGCAACTCATCGAGCAGTAGGGTGTTGCCATCGGCACAGGTAACTTCCGGCTGCGGCAGCAGTTGACCTGTCACGGCGCATTCCGGGTTGGGGATAACGATACCGCTATCAATAGCGCGGGCCAGAATGGATTGCGCCATACCTTCGGCAAAGGCTTCGGCACCGGCTGGGTCCTTTTGCAGCTCGAAGAAGAAGGCATCGCGCTCAGCGGCTTTTTGTGGGTCGATTGGCTGGATTTGCTCGCCCAGATCCAGGGCAAATTGAATCAGATCCTTGGCGTGCTGCCAGCGCTCCTGTTGATAAGTATCCAGTAAAGCACGGTCGGCTTTGCCCTTGATCACCATGGCCAGCTTCCAGGACAGGTTACGTACATCGCGCATACCACTGTTGAGGCCCTGGCCAGCAAATGGCGGGGTCATATGGGCGGCGTCGCCGGCGATAAACACACGGCCGTCCTGCCAGCGATCGGCAATAATGGCGCTGAAGTTATACACACGCTTGCGGAATACATCGACCTGGGCTGGATCGGTAAACGGCGCAATCAGGGAATTGATCATATCGTCATCCAGCAGGGCTTCCGGCTCTTCGCCGGGCATCAACATCCACTCCCAGCGACGCTGCTTGTGGTGTTTTTTGATGGTCATGCCGGGGCGGGCCGGATCGCAGAAGAAGCGTGAGGACGGACCGCTGTCGTAGCCGGGATCGACGGTATCGATCACCAGCCACGGGAATTCATTGCTGTCTCCGGTCATGGTGGCACCGATCAGCTGGCGAATAACGGAGCGGCCACCGTCACAACCCACCAGGAACTGGGCTTTGATGACAATCGGCTGTTTGTCGGCATTCAGCGCTTCAATGGTGATGCCTTCTTCATCCTGCTGGTAACCGGTCAATTCATGGTTAAACCACAGGCGGGCATGCTCGCGCTTTGGCAGCTCATTGGCCAGGATACGGTCGAATGCGGCTTGGTCGAAAGTGTTAAAGAACTCATGGCCGTAAGGACGCAGGCCCAGAGTGTCAAACTCGAATAACAGCTTGCCATCGGCATTCAGGTACTGGGTAGCGTCGATTTCGCTGTAGATCTCACCGGCGATATCCTCAAGGGTATTGGCGGCCTGGTGAGTACGTAAGGATTCACTATCAATGCCGATGGCTCTGGGCTCTTCAATAGTCTTATCCAGCTTCTCCAGCACAATGCTGTCGATACCGTGGCTATCGAGCAGATGAGCCAGGGTTAGGCCAGCAGGGCCTGCACCTGCGATAACGACTGAGGTGGTGTATTCAAGCATGGGAAATCTCCTCCGGGGTACCACATACAAAATCTCTAGTTAACTGAATGGTATTCAGTTATGAATTTAAATGCAACTTTTGCTTTTGGGGAGGGGGAGTGTCAGGGGAATGTTAGGCAGAAGGAACCGCCTGTCCCTGGCGGTAGATAAGGGGGCAGGGGTTATTGGGCAATACTGATACCGACCTTACCGGTAGCCTGGCCAGACTCCGCGTAGCTGTGGGCTTGAGCAATTTGATCCAGGGGGAAGCAGCGGTCCAGTACCGGGCGAATCTTGCCGTTTTCCACCAGCTGGCGAACGTGCTCCAGGGCTTCTGGCGATGAACTGAACATACCCCAGTGGTATTGAATACCCTGTTTTTTGCAGGCCTTTTTCTTGCCCAGAAACGTCTTGATGGTTTTGAAGGCGCCTCTCAAAAAACCGTATTGGTCGATATTGGCCAGCGCAGGGAATACCAGGGTGATGTAGTGGCTCTTGCCGTTGGTTTTCAATATGGACAGCGAGGGGGCTTCCTGATTGCCGCCGACGGTATCCAGTACCACATCGAAGTCGCTTAATAGCTGGCTGAAATCTTCCTGCTTATAGTCAATGACTTGATCGGCCCCCAACTGGCGTACCGCTTCAACCTTGCCGGTACTGCAGGTGGTGGCGACATAGGCGCCCCAGGCTTTAAGCAGTTGTACCGCAAAACTGCCGATTCCACCGGAGCCGCCGTGTACCAGAACCTTCTTGCCACGGTAATCCTCCGGGCACAATTTGGGTTTGGTGATCAGCGCCGACCAACTTGTCATGGTGACATAGGGCAGGCTGGCGGCTTCCTCAAAGCTCAGGCCCTTGGGTTTGGCGATACAGTGGCTGGCCTTGATAGCCCGGTATTCACAGTAGCTGCCCTGGCCGGTGACTTCCGGGGCGGCAAAGACTTCATCGCCGTTTTTCAGGTGTTTGACCTTACGGCCGGTTTTCACCACCACACCACTGACATCGTTGCCGAGGGCGACCGGGAATTCGAAGCCGCGTTTCTTGCTAAACACCCGCCGGCCGTAGCCTTCACGCATCTTGAATTCAATCGGGTTAACGCTGGTGGCTTTGATTTGCACCAGCACTTCATCATCCCGAATATCTGGCGTGGGGATGTTACTGGGCTGAAAAACCTCTTCAGCAGGCCCATAGGTGTTGATTGTCATGGCAAGCATAAATCGACCTCCGCTAGCGAATCGTTGTTTGACCTGTGGATAAGTTATTTGATACTGTAATCATAACTGAATTGAGTTCACTTGTTGAGGGTTATCCCATGGTTGTGTTAATTACAGGCGCTTCCGGCGGTCTGGGTCAGGTGCTTGGCGGCTTGCTGCAAAGTAAGGGTATGAAGGTCTACGGCACCATGCGTAATACCACGGGCAGGGAGGCTGACTTCCCGTTCAGCATCCTGCCAATGGAAGCCACCAGTGATGAATCGGTGCAGGCCTGCATTGATCAGGTGATCGCCAAAGAAGGCCGCATTGATGTGCTGATTAACTGCGTAAACCAGATGATTATCGGCTCTGTGGAAGAGCAGACCGTGGAAGAGGTGGAAGACCTGTTCCGCACCAATATCTTTGGTGTCATGCGTGTGTGTAAGGCGGTGATTCCCCATATGCGCAAGCAGGGCAAAGGCACCATTGTGAATATGAGCTCCCTAGGTGGGCTGCTGGCTGTGCCGTATATGAGTGCTTACACCTCAGCTAAATTCTGCCTGGAAGCCATGAGCGAGGCGCTGTACCACGAGATGAAGCCGCACAACATCGATGTGGTGATTATGCAGCCTGTGGCTATGTACATGGATCGCCCGGCGACCGGTGGTCACTTGCGTACCGTAGAAAATGTGCCCGCAGGATCTTTCACCAACCGCATGGTGGAAATTATGGCCAAGGATACCGCGGCCAGTAAGCTGACGCCGGAGATGGTATCGGAGAAGATTTACCAGGTAATCAGCAAGGACAAGAAACCGTTGCGCGTACCTATGGATAAGTCCAAGGCCGTATCGATGTTGAAGCGTGTCGCTCCACAATCACTGATCAATAAGTTGATCGGTAACCTGTTGGCCAGCTAAAGCGCGTCGGCAGTTTCAAAATTGGTTTCAGAGGCGGCAATCAATGCCGCTTTTTCTTTTTCAGATTCACTTAGCTCGCGAAAACGAATCACCACCTGATCGGCTTGGCCTTCCTGATTTAACAGGTTGGATGGGCCGTAAAACAGGACCGGGTCTCGCAGGGCAATGTCATAGACAAAGAAAATTTCCGGGGCCAACTGGCGTACCAGCCAGTTTTTGGCTTGGGCGCGGAAGATGGCACTGGTATCAGCGTTAACGCTGTAATCTTGCAGTTTTACAGGCAGTTGCTTGGGGGAAACCCGTTCTAATTGCAGCTTAACGGTAGACAGGCGCAGGGACAGACCAAAATCAAAGCTCACTGGGGTGCCAGCGGCCAGGGTATCAAAGTGCTCAACGATAAAATGGTTAATGCCACCATCAATCACCAGGGGACTGGGCTTATCCCAGCTAAGCTGCTGTTGGTGGGTGACTCGCAGCTGGTCGTTTTCTGCCGCCGGACGGTTAAACAGCGTTAAGTGGGTAGTAGCCGCTTCATGTTGCTCAGAGCCCTCTTGCCTTTGGGCGCCGTACTCCAGGTCATGGGTCTCGAAGCTCATGGTAAAGCTGGGAGCAAAGGTACCGGCCGAATAATCCAGTGACTTGGAGGCCAGTAGCCTGCCTTCCGGGCAACGATATTGCACCTGGTGTTGCATGCCCGTGTGATCGAGCTGATGGTGTTCGGTATAGAGCAGCTGCCTTTTACGGCTATCAAACGCCTCGGCAATTACCTGTTGATAGGGCTCTGCCACTGTTACTACAGATACCAGGCTTACAGCCACGGCAGCAACAAGAGGTAACAGGCGGGGACGCAGGTGGAATACAGGCATTGGACGGCTCATTTTTATAGGAATCAGCCATTCTAGCCTGTGGAATATGACGAATGGGTGAATCTTGTATGACTGTGCCTAGGGTTGTGGTCGACACGAGTTAAAACACTTGTTTAACTTTCCTGTATAATGCGCCGCACCTTAAAGAGGGCAGCCAGGCGTACAGGCCACTTTCACTGCCCCAACTAGGCTTAGTCCAGGCTTTATCTGGAGAGAATCACGCAAGAGAGGATTTGGGATATGAGCAATCGTGAAGTGGTTGTATTGAGCGGTGTTCGTACCGCAATTGGTACCTTTGGTGGAAGCCTGAAAGATCAGGAAACCACCAAACTGGCGGGTAAGGTTGTTGAAGAAGCGGTTAAGCGCTCCGGCCTGGCCCCGGAAGATATCGGCCACTGTGTTGTGGGTAACGTAACCCACTCCGACCGTCGTGATATGTACATGAGCCGTGCCGCTGGCCTTAACGGTGGTCTGCCGAATGAAACCCCAGCCCTGACGGTTAACCGTCTGTGTGGTTCTGGCCTGCAAGCCATCGTATCTGCTGCCCAGCTGGTTCAACTGGGTGACTGCGATGCTGTTTTCGCTGGTGGCGCCGAGTCCATGAGCCGCGTTCCTTACTGGCTGCCAAAGGCGCGTTTTGGTGCTCGCATGGGCGATGCCGAGATGGTAGATGCCATGACCGGTGCTCTGACCTGCCCGGTTAACGATGTACACATGGGCATCACCGCCGAAAACATTGCCGAGAAGTGGGGCATCTCCCGTGAAGAGCAAGACGCTCTGGCGGCAGAAAGTCACAACCGTGCTCAGCGCGCGATCGAAGAAAACCGTTTCGACGGTCAGATCCTGCCGGTAGAAATCAAAACCCGTAAAGGCATGGTGAGCTTCGAGCAAGACGAGCACGTTCGCTTCGACGCCAAAGCCGATGACATGGCCAAGCTGCGCCCTGTATTCAAAAAGGACGGCACCGTAACAGCCGGTAACGCCTCCGGCCTGAACGACGCCGCTGCCGGTATTGTGATGATGGAACGCGAAGCTGCCGAAGCCAAAGGCCTGAAGCCAATGGCGCGCTTGGTAGGTTACTCCTTCGCTGGCGTTGAGCCTGAGTACATGGGTATTGGCCCTGTTCCTGCGGTTAAGAAACTACTGGATAAAACTGGCCTGTCCGTTTCCGACATCGACGTATGGGAAGTGAACGAAGCTTTCGCTGCCCAGGCGCTGGCTGTGGTTAAAGATCTGGACCTGCCTGCTGAGAAAGTGAATCCAAACGGTTCCGGTATTTCTCTGGGTCACCCAATCGGTGCCACCGGTGCGGTTATCACTGTTAAAGCCCTGTACGAGCTGAAGCGTGTTGGCGGCCGTTACGCGGTTATCACCATGTGTATCGGTGGTGGTCAGGGTATTGCTGCGTTGTTCGAAAATATCGACTAAATACACTGAGTACAGAAACTCGCTAATTCTTTATTAACGTCATTCCTGCGAAGGCAGGAATCCAGCGTCTTTTATAGGATTACGAGTACACTCAAAGGGGCCAATTGGCCCCTTTGTTGTATCTGGGCGAATGTAAAATTTTTAACAGAGTTACCCCCCTCATCGCTCTAAGGTGATTGTTTATCATCCGCAAAGAGTGAGAAGCTTATGGACGTTGATTTTTGGCAAGGAAAACGGGCCCCAGGCGTACTGGATAACGTTGCCGATTATGATGATCGGAGTGTACTTGATGTCATTGAGCGCGCATTTACTACCCATGGCAACAAGCCTGCCTTTTCGGCATTAGGCGAAACCTTAAGCTTTCAACAGCTGGATCAAGCCAGCGCGACATTTGCGGCTTATGTGCAACAACATACCACGCTGGAGCCGGGGGATCGTATCGCCCTGCAGATGCCAAGCGTCTTGCCTTACCTTGTCGCACTCTATGGCTCTTTGCGAGCCGGTCTGGTGATTGTTAACACCAACCCGTTATACACAGCACGTGAAATGCAGCATCAGTTTTCTGATTCCGGTGCTCGTGCGCTGGTGTATATGAACATGTTTGGCGACAAGGTTGAGAAGGTTCTGCCTGAAACCCACCTGGAATATCTGATTGAAGTGTCCATGGGTGACATGCTGCCCTGGTTAAAAGGCAAACTGGTCAATCTGGCCGCTAAACATGTCAAGAAAGTGGTGCCCCGTTTTACCTTGCCAGGGGCGATTCAATTTAATGAGGTTATGCAGCGTGGTAAGCCGCAGGTGTATAGCCGGCCTGCAAAAGGCCCTGACGATGTTGCTTTGCTGCAGTACACCGGTGGCACAACCGGTGTGGCCAAAGGTGCGATGATTTTGCACCGCAACCTGGTATCACAGGTATATCAACTCAAAGCCAATGAGGGTGCACTGAATCGCCAGGGGCAGCTACATGCTGAGTCTGGCAAGCAAGTTATTATGTGCCCACTGCCGCTGTACCATATTTATGCGTTTACTGTGAATTGCATTGCGGCGTTTAATTCGGGTAATCACAGTGTACTGATTACCAATCCGCGTGACATCGATGGTTTTATCAAATCGCTTGCCAAATATCGCCCAACGGTTCTGGTCGGTATTAATACCTTGTTTGTTAGTTTGATGGAGCACCCTGGCTTCGCTGGCTTGGATTTTACCCGTTTACGTACCACCGTATCCGGCGGTACGGCGCTGAATAAAAGTGTCGCCGAACGCTGGCAAGAGTTGACCAGTTGCCCTGTATCCGAAGGTTACGGGCTAACGGAAACCTCACCAACAGTATGCTCGAACCCGATTGATGGCCAGGGGCGCATCGGCACCATTGGTTTGCCGGTACCTGGTACGGCATTAAAGGTTGTTGATGAAGAAAATAACGAGCTGGGGGTGGGCGAAGTCGGTGAGCTGTGTGTCAAAGGCCCTCAGGTGATGGCGGGTTACTGGCAGCGGCCAGAAGCTACGGCCGAGACTATACGCGATGGTTGGCTGCATACTGGCGATATTGCCCGCATAGAAGAAGACGGTTATGTCAGTATTGTTGACCGCAAGAAAGACATGATTCTGGTATCTGGCTTTAATGTCTTCCCCAATGAGATTGAAGATGTGGTAACCGCACATCCGAAGGTCGAGTTGTGTGCCTGTGTTGGTGTGACCGATGCAAAGTCGGGTGAAGTGCCAAAACTGTTTGTGGTGAAGTCTAATGATTCTTTATCAGAAGCTGAGTTGAAAGCCTACTGTCGTGAAAACCTGACCGGTTATAAGCAACCGCGCCATATTGAATTCCGAGCGGAGTTGCCTATGACAGCTGTAGGTAAAGTCTTGCGTAAGGATTTGCGTGCTGAGGTAGCTACAGAAGCAGAACCTGCCTAATCGAATTGGGCTATTTCCAGTGGTGGTTGTAGTCTTGTCGTAAAATGGTACGCCTCTCGCAAGAGTCTTGGGTAGAGTCACAGTTTCAGAGTAGTGACTAATAACCAAGAGCGAGAGAACCATGGCTAGATTCGCGAAGGGTGCATGTATCAGCCTGCTGATCTTGCACTTTGTATTTATTTTTTCTTTAACGTCTTTTGCCTCCGGTTTATCCCTTGGCCTGTTCTTGTTGGCACTGGGGGTGATACTTGTTAGCCGTTTCGAATTCTCGTCGAGCCTGCCTTATAAAAGCTTGCTGACGGTTTCCTTATTGCTGCTTGCTAATGTGACATTGGAGTTTTCCAGCGCTCCAACGCCCTCTCGAAACTATGTTGCGCTTGTTGGTGGCAATATTATTACCGGGCAAGAGGGCGCTGAGGTTATTCACAATGGCACGGTGTTAATCGACCCGGCTGGCAAAATCGTGGAGGTGGCTAAGTCGGACGCTATCAACGTGCCGGCAAACTACGAAGTCATTGATGCGGCGGGCAAGTTTGTTATGCCTGGGCTGATTAATGCCCACACGCATTTGTTCAAAGATGCCGCAGATCCTGATCTTCCCATGGATGTAACTTCCATGGCCGTTCCCGGCTATCGCCATAGCATCAATATGTATATTGCCGACTCCTATTTAGGTAAGCGTTACCTGGCGGCAGTCATGGCAAACAATGCCAAAAAAGAATTGTTTACCGGCGTAACTACACTACGGGCCATTGGTGAGGTTGGTTTTCTTGATGTGGCGCTGAGAGAAAAGATAGCTGAAGGGAAACTTGTGGGCCCCAACCTGTTAGTGGCCGGGAAAATATTGGCCATCACCGGTGGCCATGCTGCCGACATTGGCATGGTCATTAATGGTCCAGTAGAAGCTAGGCGAGCGGTACGTGAGGCATTACGCAATAAAGTCGATTTTATCAAGATTACCAATACAGGTGGTGTAGCAGATTCCCGGCGTTTGGGGGAGGCCGGTGAGCTGCAGATGACGCCAGAAGAAGTAACAGCCATTGTTGATGAGGCGCATCGTAAAAATATATTGGTCGCCGCGCATGCTGAAAGTACGCAGGGTGTGAAAGAGGCGTTATTGGCTGGCGTCGATAATATCGAGCACGGTGCAATTCTAGACGACGAAATGATTGAGCTATTTCGCAATAATCCCAATGCGTTACGTGGCTATACCTCTTTGCATCCAACCTTGTCAGTTTTTGCCAAAGGGGTTAATTGGACGGAGGAAGCTAAATCAGTCGCAGCGCTTTCCATTATTGGGCGCAATGCGCTGATGGTGGGAGAGCAACTTATCAGTGGTTTTAAGCAAGCCGTAGATAATGACGTGTTAGTCGGGGTAGGTACAGATTCAGGTTTTATCAGTCACAAAGCCGTTTGGAAAGAGCTAAAGTATTTTCAAGAGTTCGCAAATGTATCGGCCGACAAGGCTATACACATGGGTACGTTAGCTACCGCGAAAAGTATCGGCATTGACGCACAAACGGGCAGTATTGAAGCAGGCAAGCGAGCGGATCTATTAGTTGTGGATGGGGATCCTCGAAAAGATTTGTCACTGATAAGCAAGCCGTTGGTTATCTCGGTAAACGGCTATATTCATACCCGTTAAGGCTTTGTCCTAGGAGATATGAATGAAAGCCTTTAGGTTTGCTATATGGGGCCAGGCGTTTTGGTTGCTACTGGCTCTTGGTTACAACCTGATAAGTGGCTGGTGCCTGATACAAGGGCAACAGGCGTTAAGCCCAACAAATCCTGTGCTCGCTTTTTTTGTGGTATCAGCCGTAGCATGGCCAGTCTTGTGGTTAGGGCTAAACGGCAATGTTCGGCTCTATTTACGTCTAAATTGGTTCTTCATCTGTTTAACGGGAATGGCAGCGTATACTCATGCGGGGGCATACTTTAGTGATGATTTTGATCGCTATGCTTCAATGACTGCATGGGGCTTGGCGTTGTTGATTAATTTATTGGGTGTTATTGCAGGTATACTTGGGTCATGGTTGGGTTTTAGGAGATGAAAATGGAAATCGGAACACTTATATCCTTGTCGGGATATTTTCTGCTTATGCTCGGTATCGGTCTTTATGCCTTTCGGGCTGCATCAGAAAGTTCTTCCGGTTATTTACTGGGGGGCAGGCAATTAGGCCCTACGGTAACGGCATTATCAGCGGGTGCTTCGGACATGAGTGGCTGGATGGTGATGGGTTTGCCCGGTGCCATGTATCTTACAGGCCTGCCTAATGTGTGGATTGCCATAGGATTAATCGTAGGTGCTTACTTTAATTATCTGATTGTCGCACCAAGGCTCAGAACCTATACCGAACTGGCCAATGACTCTATTACCTTGCCGATGTTTTTTGAAAGCCGGTTTGAAGATAAAACCCGGCTGCTAAGAATTGTCAGTTCGATAGTCATTATTATATTTTTTACGGTATACACATCGTCCGGCATCGTTGGTGGTGGGAAACTGTTTGAATCATCATTTGGCTTGAGCTACGAGCTCGGTTTGTATGTAACCGCCGGGGTGGTAGTGGCTTACACGTTTTTTGGTGGTTTCCTGGCGGTGAGCCTGACGGATTTTGTCCAGGGTTGCATTATGTTTATTGCCCTGGTGTTAGTACCTGTTGTTATTCTTTTTGATTTCGACAGTTACACAGGAGTTAGAGAGACAATTGAACAGTTAAGCCCGACACATTTGGATATCTTTGCAGGGACTACCGTGTTGGGAATTATATCGTCTCTGGCGTGGGGATTAGGCTATTTTGGTCAGCCACATATCATCGTCCGCTTTATGGCCATTCGCACGGTGAAAGATCTTAAAGTCGCTCGCCGCATCGGCATGAGCTGGATGATAGTGGCCTTGGTTGGTGCAATGGCCACCGGCTTCTTGGGTTATGCCTATACCGAAAAGAATGGTATCGCTGTAGGGGATGCTGAAACTATTTTTATAGTCTTGTCTCAGGTGTTGTTTCACCCGCTGATCGGTGGGTTCATGCTGGCCGCTATTCTGGCTGCGATTATGAGTACCGTCTCGTCGCAGTTACTGGTAACTTCCAGTTCCCTGACTGAAGATGTTTATAAAACCTTTATCAATAAGCAGGCAAGCGACAAACAGTTGGTATTTATGGGGCGAATTTGTGTGGCCTTGGTGGCGTTGGTCGCAATTGGTTTGGCTCATAATAGGGATAGTTCTATTTTGGATATCGTGGCCAATGCCTGGGCGGGTTTTGGTGCGGCTTTTGGTCCTTTGATCGTATTGGGTATTTACTGGAAAAGAATGACCTTCGCCGGAGCTTTATCAGGCATGGTGGTGGGGGCGGTGACGGTTCTGATCTGGATCTACGCGCCGATCACCATAGGCGGGCAGCCCCTTGGCCGTATGATGTATGAAATTGTTCCGGGTGTACTGTTGAGTACGGTTGTCATTATTGCTGTGAGTTTGTTGGACAAAGAACCTTCACACTCTATGCAATCGATGTTTGATTCCATGCTTGGGAAGGTTAGGCAATAACAATAAGTATTGCAGTGCTTACATTAACAGAATGTTGAATGTCAGCTTTTCTGTTAATGTAAGCCGTTATCTTGTTTAACATCTTCAATCACCACATTAGTGTGGGTTTGTGTCACACGGGGCAGTTCCTCCAGCTGCCCTACCCCTTTGTTGTTTGTACCTAACTTTGATGATTTTGAATTTGGTGTAGATACCTTAGTGTATTTTCTGTATCTGTTCGATGATTATTGCTGGGCATTTTTCTGCGCAGCTTCTGCCCAAGGCTCTCGATCTTCGCCACCACCAAATGAATCCATATCCAGTAGGGCCCCTAAAACTGATATGCCCCGATTAGGTTGATCTGTCCAGTTGTTAGCAATATGTAGCAGGCTGTTTACCAACTCAGGATGCAATTGACTGACGTCAGTTTGTTCGTTGGGATCTGTCTCTATGTTATAGAGTCTTGGGTTTTCAAGATCTATAAGTTTCCAGGGCCACCGGTAAAGAGCGCTCCCGTTAAATGTGGCTACAAAGTAGTCGGGTGTGATTTCTAAAGGTGTTCCGTTAGTTAGCGACTGCCATTGGCTAACACCATCGATTTGCTTTGGATTCTGTAGAGGCCGGCCAGTAGCTTCAAGAAGAGTGGGTAGTAAATCACTAATGGTTACAAAGCCATCATATTTTTTAGGAGAGAGTTTTTCGGGCCACCAGATAAGTGCAGGAACACGAACCCCTCCCTCAAGTAGGCTACCTTTACCGCCGCTCAATGGTAGATTGTCGCTACCGCCATCAAAAGCATTGGAAGCAAAAAACTCCAAACCTGCAATAGGAATGGGTCGATCAAAAAGAGATACCGACCAGTTTGCCAAGGTGTTCATTATTCCTGGCATACCGTTTTTGATCAGGCCGCCATTGTCACTGGCGAAGAATAGGATAGTATTCTTGTCCATATTGTTGGCTACTAATGCCTTCATTACTTGCCCTATAGCAATATCAAGCTCGGATACCATGGCTGCATGAATACGCCTTTCACTATCTTCGATGTGTTGATATTGGCTAATTGATTCTGCAGGCGCTTCATTGGGTAAGTGTGGAGCGCCCAAAGCGAGGTAGAGAAACATGGGCTGTTGTTGATCGTGGGTATTAATCATTCTTACCGCTTCATCTGCGAGTAAGTGAGTAGCATAACCTTCTTCACGTACTGTTTTACCGTTTCGTTGCCAATCGTGACCGCCGCCTTGATTATGGTCCCAATAACCAATGCCTCCTGAAACATATCCATAGAAGTTTTCAAAACCGCGGTTGTGCGGAAATTGATCGGGAGTATGGTGCCCAAGATGCCATTTACCAATCATTTGACTACTGTATCCTCGTTGGTTGAGGTACTCAGGTAGTGTTGTTTCTTCTAAAGGCAGTCCAGTCTCCTGATTTTTTCCGATGGGGGTTGTAATTCCAAGCTTCTTAGGGGACTTGCCAGTCATAAGTGAGGCCCGGGTAGGGCTGCATGTTGGCTGCACATAAAACCGGTCTAATTCGATACCTTCCTTTGCAAGTCGGTCTATAGTTGGCGTTTTGATCTCACTATCATGATAGCCGACATCGCGCCAGCCCAGATCATCGGCAAGAATAAGAACTATATTAGGTGGTAAGTCTACAGATGCTTGTGCAGATGTTCCCAGGCATATACCTATTAGGAATAGCGTGGCCTGAGCTATGGCCAAAAAGTAACGCGGGAGATAGTTGCAGTTAGTGGCAGTCCTGGCCTTGCTTAGATTTGCTTGGGTTGAGCTTTGTAATAATCTGTATCGCATCATGTCACCGGAATCTTGAGTATTCTTAATTTTTATCCACTTGACTATAATACGGTGGTTGATGTTATAGTCAAGTGGATAGGTTTTGCTTCTGTGAAGTGGTACGGCCTGTATTTTTGACGATTTAAGAGGAAAGCATCATGGGCTTCAGGTTGGTGAATGTTGAAGGGCGCGCAGCGTTAGTGTTAGGTGAATATTACTATGATCTTGAAGAGGCATCGCGAGGCGCTCTAAGTAGTGATCCGATGGATGCCGTGACATCGCCGTTGGAGTTATCAAATATCAGTGCTGAATTGAAAGGCAAGCAGCCAACAGGACGCTTGGAGGAGGTAGAGCTTGGCGCCCCAGTTCCACGCCCACGAAACTGTTATGCAATTGGATTAAATTACCGTAACCATGCCGTTGAAGCCAATATGGATATTCCAGAGGTTCCAATGGTTTTTACTAAGCATACCAACAGTATTACTGGTCCGACTGCCGATATTGAAATGCGCAGTGATTATATCGATTACGAAGCTGAGCTGGTTGCTGTTATTGGTCGTGGAGGCAAAGATATAGCAGTAGAGAATGCATGGGATCATGTTGCTGGGTTATGCGTTGGGCAGGATATATCTGATCGAACGGTGCAGCTAACATCTAAGCCACCGCAGTTTAATTTAGGTAAGTCATTTGACACGTTTGGCCCTTTGGGACCAGTACTGGTTTCTCCGGAAGAGTTGGATGATCCTGGCAGCTTGCATATTAAGTGTGAGGTTAATGGTGAAGTACGACAGTCAGATAATACTAATGATCTTATCTTTGGTATTCCTGAAATAATTGCGTACCTGTCAGAAATTGTAACGCTAAGTCCGGGCGATCTAATCTTTACAGGCACTCCAGGTGGGGTTGCTGTCGTAAGCGGAAATTTCTTGCGCGATGGTGATGTGATTACTACGTCTATTGAGGGGTTGGGGGTTTTAACAAATCGCTGTGTGCGAGTTAGCGATCATTCGCGAGCTAAGATTATCCCTGATGTATACTCAGCCATGCTCAATGCAGCTAAAGCTGCAGAAAAATAAGCCGTTACATCGACTGGTCTATTTACTTTACTCCCTAACCTAAGCGTATTAGTGGCTTGGTTAGGGAGGTAAAGGTCTTTCCGTTCATATTTTGTGTTGTTCATCCATTCGTTTTTCTTATCTTTTCGTGCCACTTGATTGATAAGTGTATGGCCAGGTGCATCAGGTATTTATTGGTATCGAGCGTCTTAGTACTTCTGGTTATTTATAGTGCAAGCCCTTATCCCTGATTGGAATTTATTCGTGTTTTATGCCGATTTTGCACCAAAAAAAGTATTGCTATCCGGGTGACTAGGATATAGTCTATCCACCTGACTAGCTTTATCAGGCTTGGAGAGCAGTTTCGGCGATGAGGCTTTTCACTTGGTGTCAAACAAAATAATCAAAGAATTGGAGAGATGATTTCATGAGAGTCAGTCATAAATATACGCCGCTAATTTTAGCGGCAGCTGTTAGCCAAGTTGCAAATAGTAATGAGTTTGCTCTGGAAGAAGTTATTGTTACAGCTGAAAAACGAGAGCAAAGCTTGCAGGAAGTACCTTCATCTGTTTCTGCATTTGGTGGTGATCAGTTAGAAGATGCGGGCGTGCAAAATATTGGGCAGCTGCAAAACAGTGTACCAAGCTTGTCTATCGGCGGTGCTGGAGACTCACGCCCCTTTATGTTTATCCGTGGTGTGGGAACCCGAAAATTTGATATCGGCACTGATGGCTCAGTTGGTGTTTTTGTCGATGAAGTCTATAACGCCCGCTTTAGTAGTTCGTTGATGGGCGTGGCCGATATGGAACGTGTCGAAGTTCTTAAAGGTCCACAAGGAACTTTATATGGTCGTAATACCATCGGCGGAGCGATAAATCTCCATACTCGTAAGCCTACTGATGACTTCGAAGGCCGCGTTAAAGTTGGTATTGGCAATGATGGTGTTAGGCGCGTAAGTGGTTTGATTTCAGGCGAGGTGGTTGAGAATCTTGCTGGTCGATTGAGTCTATCTACAGCTGAAGAAGATGGTGTGCATGAAGATACCGTAACCGGTAAAGATGATTCACAAGAATCTAATGCCGCCAGAATGACACTGGTCGGAACTCCATCTGATCAATTGGAAATGATTTTTACCGCACAGTACACCGACTTTGAGCAGGATGCTCGTTTGGGACAGCCTATAGCATCTCCAACCACTGGTGGTATATTTGGAATTGTTCCAACACCTGCTGTTATAGATTCCTTGGCTTCGGAAACCGCCGATCCTCGTAAAAATGCCTCTGATTATCTTGGTTTCATTGACATGGATAATACCCAGGCATCTTTCAAACTCAACTATGATGCAGATCAGTTTACCTTCACTTCAATTACCAGTTATACCGATGAAGAACTGAATGAAGGTTTGGACTTTGAGGGCTCTGAGTTTGATATTATGCGAACCAATGTGGCTCAGACCTCCGAGCAGGTTAGTCAAGAGTTTCGTTTTACTTCTACTACCGGTGGTTGGTTAACCTTTGACGATAAGGTTAATTGGGTGGCTGGTGTATATTACTTTACTGATGATGCCGAGCGTACCGATAATTTTGGTTTTGGCGCCGATGCTGTACCCGGACTAGCTCCAACGACAGCTAGTCGCAACGAAAATATTTATACTGTTGAAATCGACACCACTGCTTATGCCGTTTTTGGTCAGGCAACTATAGCTTTGACTGATGATCTTAATCTGACATTAGGCCTTCGTTACAGTAATGACGAGAAAGATTATTCTTATTCGCTTGATACCAATCAACCTGGTCAGCCAACTGTCTTTGGTCCTGATTCGATCAGTGAAACGCTAGATTTTGAGTCCACAGATCCTAAGGTAACACTGGATTATCATTTGACAGAAGATGTCATGCTTTATGCGACTTACTCTACTGGATACAAGAGTGGCGGTGTTGCATTCGCCAATGCTGTAATTCCATTGGTAGAAGGTGGGTTTGATAAAGAAGAGCTGGAGACCACTGAAATCGGTATTAAATCTCGCTTGTTTGATGATCGTCTTCAGTTAAATGCGTCGGTATATCGTTATGATTATACCGATCAACAGGTTCAATCCACCGCGTCTGTGGATCCAGATGGACCAGGTCCAGCAGCCCCAATTTTAGTAGGTATTACTGAAAATGCCGGTGAAAGTCAGATGGATGGTGTCGAGATAGAAGTCGTAGCCATGCTGACTGAGAATCTGGCATTAAACGCCTCTTATTCTTGGCAAGATGCCGAATTTGAAAAGTTTGAAACAGCTGTGTCTGATAATTCAGGCAATAAAATGGAATTTGCGCCAGAAAATGCGTTTACCTTGGGGCTCGATTATTCTGTGCCTGTTTCGATGGGTGAATTGACGTTACGTGGTGATTACAGCTGGAAAGATGACTTCTACTTTGACGCAAATAACTCTGAAGTCGGCTATGAAGATGACTTCGCGGTTGTTAATTTAGCTGCGATTTGGCGCGTTGATGAAAGTCTCACATTACGCCTGTTCTGTGATAACTGTGATGATGAGGAATATCGTACACAGGTCAAGGTACTGCCTGAAGCACAAGGTGGTGGTGGTTTGGCCTACTGGGCTAAACCTCGTCGTTTTGGTTTGGAAGTGACTTACGACTTCTAAGCTGAGTTAAAGTCGCATTGACTGTCTGTTGATGCGGCTTTAGTCCCTTCCCTATGATGAAAAATTTGAAGTGTCGGTCGTGATATGTCATTGGCCTGCGAAAGTATTATTGATGTTGGAGATTTGATTAGATCATGACAGTTCCATACGATGAAGAATTTGAGTTGTACCACTATGGAGAGTCAATTTGTTCACAGATGGCTCGCTTGGCACTTTGCGAAAAAGATGTAGCGTATAAATCGCACCACTTACATTTAGAGTTGAATGGTGAGCATCTGTCAAAAGAGTTTCGTTCAATCAATCCCACTGCGTTGGTTCCCGTTTTAGTTCACAATGGTAATCCAATCTATGATAGTTGGAGAATTATCAAGTATTTGGATGAATGCTTTCCTAATCAAGGCGAATCACTGTGGCCAAAAGATGTAGAAAAGGTGAAGCTCGTTGAGCGATTGATGGTTGATAGTGCACTTGATGAAAATGAGCCAATTGGAGAGAACTTTGGTTCTTCCATAGCAGGAGCAAGTAGTTATATTCTTGCCAATATTCTGCGTCGCAGAAGCATTCCTTCAATCATTAAGGACTACTTCTTCAAGCACCCACTTAAGAATCGCGGTGTTGCATTCCTGATTATGAGGTTGACGGGATCTTTACCCAAGCCGTTTTATAAAAAATTTGTGAAACGTTTGGCTCGTGGATTGACGTCTATTGAAAATCAATTAAATCACGGTGGCGACTATATTATTGGAGAATACTCCGCTGTCGATATTATGCTGACGGCCCATTTTCACCGTTTGGAAGATATTGCTTTTGGATCCTTACTTGAGAGTGATGAGTTTCCAAATATTCGTGAGTATTGGAAAAAAATCAAAGCAAGACCTAGTTACCAGAAAGCCATGCTTGATCATCATAGCTGGGAGTGGCGTGATGCCATAAAGGCTGTATATGGTGATGAAGATAATCCATTTATGGGATTTCTTAAGAAAGAACTAAAAACAGTTTCATAATAATTACAAGTTTTTGAACACCATTAAGTGATGCCAGTTAGAAGGTCTAATTCGCTAACAAGCAATGAATAGAGGATGATTAGATGAGTGATCCAATTTGTAAGATTGATGATATTGTTTTTCTACGTTTCACCGTTCAGGACTTAGAGTCTCAAAAAGAGTATTTGCACCATTTTGGTATGCGCTCGGCTTTTGAAGAAAATGACACAATTTATTTTAAAGGTACTGGGCCGGATCCCTATTGCTATATCGCTAGTAAAGGTGATGAAAATAAGTTTGTCGGCACAGGATATCGAGTAGGAAGCCGTAAAGCACTTGAAAGTCTTGCGGAGTCTTTTGGTGTGGAGATTTTTACTAGCAGTGAGCCTGGTGGTGGTGAATATGTATCTATCACCGATCCAGATGGCTTGGTTGTTGAAGTATATTGTGGGCTAAATCGTTCTTCAATCGAAGCTAGTTCAGTTCCCAGACTTAATGCCGGTGTGGAAAAGACCCGTGATACTAATGATTTACAACGCTTCGGTAAAGCATCGGACGAGTGGGTTGTGGAAGAGGGAGAATGGAAGTATCAGTTGACGTCAAAGGTATTTCGTTTGGGTCATATAGCGATAGTGACCGAAAATCCAGAAGAATCTATAGCATGGTATCAGAATACCCTGGGTTTCCTTATTTCGGATAATTTGCTCGGACCAGATGGTGCTCGCTTGGGAGCTTTTATGCGAGCGGATCAAGGTGATAAGCCAGTTGACCATCATATTATCAATATCACCGGTGCAATGGATGATCGTTTTGCAGGTACGTTTGGTCATGGCGGTTTTGAGTTGACAGAGTCGGTTGATGACTTAATGGCAGGCCACTACCACATGAAAACCGTTGATAAGTATTTTCATGAATGGGGAGTGGGTCGTCACTTGTTAGGGAGTCAGATGTATGATTATTGGCGTGATCCTAATGGTTTTACCCTTGAGCATTGGACGGATGGTGATTTGTTAGACGCGTCAGTGGCTCCTGAAAATGTACCGGCTAAGAATTTTGTCCTTGCGCAGTATGGACCGTTAGTGCCTAGTACATTTGGATTGTCTATGCCAAGTGATGAAGTAAGCCGTTATCGTGAGAATAATCCAAGTTTCACAGAAATCCTTAAAGACTTTGAGTGATTTGATATGGAGCCAGTATTTACACAAGAGCAGCTGCAAATTATTGCAGCTGCTCAACAGGATGCAAAAGAACTTAGAGATCGTTACGAGCCTTTATCCGAGGATCATAAAGATCTTATTTTTCGTCAAGCTAGAAGTCAAAATGGTTGGCAGGATAAACCGGTTAGTGATGAGCAGATTGTAGCTTTATATGATCTTGTGAAAATGGGTTCTACGAGCATGAATTGTTGCCCTGCAAGATTTGTATTTATTCGGACCGAGTCTGAAAAAGAACGCCTTATCCCTTCGCTTGCTCCACCTAATGTGAGCAAGGTAGAGGAGGCTCCTGTGGTAGTTATAGTAGGCTACGATCAAGCTTTCTTTGAGCATATGCCTAAACTATTTCCTCATAAAGATGTTCGGCCTTTGTTCGAAAATGATCCTGAAAATGCGGAACTCACAGCATTTAGAAATGGTACCTTGCAGGGCGCTTATCTGATGATGGCTGCCAGAGCTTTAGGTTTGGACTGTGGGCCACTTTCAGGATTTTCAAATGATCTTGTTGATCAGGCGTTTTTTTCAGGAACAAAAATTAAATCAAACTTTTTGTGTTGTCTAGGTTATGGTAATTACAAAAAACTTTTCCAGCGCTTGCCGCGTTTTGAATTTGAAGAGGTTTGTCGAATACTATAACGCTGCTATTTGTTGAGTTAGCATATGTAAACCTCTGTTATATTTCGTATCTGTTCAGATATCAAGTATCTTAACTCCAGCGTTTTGACGTTGGAGTTAAGAAATCTCTTAGTCAAAAAATAAAGCGCCAAGCTTCTAAAGTAGAAGGTAAGAATCATGAATTATGAAACATTGGCATTTGAAATAGATTCAAATGTCGCAGTCATCACATTAAATCGACCAAATCTTGCGAATGCTATGAACGGTCAGATGATGGCTGAGTTGCACGATATTGCCATTTCCTGCGACACCAATCCAGAAGTTAGAGCTATTCTGCTTAGGGGCCAGGGTCCAATATTCTGTGCTGGAGGTGATTTAGCCTCTTTTGCAGAAGCCGGGGATCAAATAGCTGCAAAGATAAAGCTGTGGGTGGCGGACTTTCATTGCGCGATTTCAAAGTTTTCAAAAATGAGCTCGCCATTTATTGTGGCTGTGAACGGAACCGCAGCAGGCGCAGGTCTGAGTTTGGTAGCGATGGCTGATTTAGTTGTTTCAGGTGAATCAGGCAAGTACATGGTTGCTTACACTGCTGCAGGTTTGTCGCCAGATGGAAGCTCAACCTATTACTTGCCGCGTCGAATTGGTCCCGCTCGGGCTCGTGAGATGATGTTAACAAATCGAATGCTGAGTGCTAAAGAAGCTTTAGATTGGGGCTTGGTGAATCAGTTGGTAGAGGATGATGCAGTAGATGATGTTGCGAAAAAACTTGCGGTAAAGCTAGCGTCCGGTTCTCGGGCAGCTATTGGGGCTGTAAAGAGCATGCTTGATCAAACATTTAGCAATGGTCTGGAATCACAAATGGAACTTGAAGCTCGTAGTATCGCTGAGCTTGCAGCGGCTGAGGACGGTCAGGAAGGTATCCATGCCTTTTTAAATAAGCGTAAGCCTGTATTTTCCCGGTCCTGAGGTTGTTATGAATAAAGAAGATTTATCATTATTCCGTGATATGGCGGTAAGAGCGTTTGAGCAAGAGGTTACCCCTTTCTTTGAAGAATGGGAGGAAGCGGAAATTGCACCCAGAGAGCTTTGGCGAACACTCGGTGCTGCCGGATTATTGTGTCCTGATATGCCAGAGCAATATGGAGGTGCGGGTACCAGTCCTGACGTCACTGTTGTTATTGCTGAAGAGCTTGCAAGAATGGGGTATGGCGGAATTGCTACCGGTTATAACGTGCATTGTGGTGTCGTAACTGCCTATGTACATAACTTGGGTACAGAAGAGCAAAAACAATACTGGTTACCAAAAATGGTATCTGGTGAGGCTATGGGTGCAATTGCCATGACGGAACCGGGGGCTGGATCCGATGTGCAAAAAATTCGTACACAGGCGGTTAAAAAAGATAGAGGTTGGATTTTAAACGGATCTAAAACCTTTATATCCAATGGTTGCCATGCTGATCTAGCTGTTGTTGCGGCGGTAACCGATCCAGGCAAGGGTGCGAAAGGGATTTCATTATTTCTTGTAGATGCATCTCTCCCTGGATTTGAACGCGGAAAGAAAATTGCCAAAATGGGTATACATTCATCTGATACTGCAGAGCTTTTTTTCTCGGATGTGCATTTGCCAGAAGAGGCATTATTGGGTGAGTTAAACAGGGGGTTTATGAGCTTGATGTCTGAGTTACCTCGAGAGCGTATGACTTGCGCTGCTCAAGCATTAGGTGCTGCCGAAGGCGCACTTGAGGTAACGGTCAATTATGTAAAAGAACGAGAAGCTTTTGGGAAGCCTTTATCCAAGTTGCAAAATACACGTTTCAAACTTGCGGATGCGAAAGCTCAAGTGGTTCTGCATAGAACATTATATGAAAAACAGTTGGCTGCTTTCGCGGAAGGAAAGTTATCCGCAGATGATGCGGCGTTATTAAAGCTATCAACTACCGAAATGTCTTGTAGGGTGATTGATGATTGCCTGCAAATGTTTGGTGGATATGGCTATACGGCTGAATATGCGATATCACGATTTTATCGTGATGTAAGAATTGGTCGTATATGGGGGGGGACTTCAGAAATTATGCGTGAGCTAGTTGCTCGGTCCCTTCTAGACTCTTAAATAGACCGGTAGTCGTACTTTTTATGGTATGAGTAAAACTAATTGTTAACAGGTGGTGTGGAAGGTTGATCATGAAAACACGAATTACTGAACTTTTTGGCATTGAACATCCTATCGTTCAAGGGGGCATGCATCATGTCGGTTTGGCTGAATTGGCAGCGGCAGTTTCGAATGCGGGTGGCTTAGGAATTATTACTGGTTTAACACAGGGAACGCCGGAGAAGCTTACTGCAGAGATAGAGCGCTGTAAGTCAATGACCGATAAACCTTTTGGTGTTAACTTGACGTTTTTACCCTCGCTGACTCCACCGGACTATCCTGGGCTGATTCAGGCGATTATCGATTGTGATGTGAAAATTGTAGAAACAGCAGGTCGAAGCCCTCAGGAATATATGACGCAAATGAAAGATGCGGGCATCAAGGTTATTCATAAGTGTACTTCGGTACGTCACGCGCTTAAGGCTGAGGAAATAGGCTGCGACGCAGTTTCAGTTGATGGTTTTGAGTGTGCAGGACATCCAGGTGAAGATGATATTCCAAACTTTATTTTATTACCTCGTGCTGCTGAAGAGCTCAAAATCCCATTTATTGCATCAGGAGGAATGGCTGACGGGCGGAGTCTGGTTGGAGCTATGGCGTTGGGTGCTGAAGGTATCAATATGGGAACACGCTTTATTGTAACTGAGGATGCTCCAGTACACGATAATGTGAAGCAGGCTATTCTTAAGGCTACAGAGTTAGATACCCGGTTAATTATGCGATCCTTAAAAAATACAGAGCGTGTATTAATCAATGATGCTGTTGAGCGTTTGATTGATAAGGAAAATGAGTTAGGCAGTGAACTTCAATTTGATGATATTCGTGAAGAAGTGGCAGGTGTGTACCCGAAGGTCATGAAAAATGGTGAAATGGATTCAGGTGCTTGGTCCTGTGGCTTAGTTGCAGGTCTTATTCACGATATTCCGTCTGTTAAAAGTCTGGTAGATAGAATTATGACGGAAGCTGAAGATATTATTAATAAAAAACTTGCTGGCTTTATTGGATAGTAATTAATAGAAATAATTAATATTCAAAAAAATACCGACGATTAATCAATTCCTTTGTTTATAGATGTTAATCGACAGATACCCTTTTGCTTCCTTGCAAGAGGGTATCTATATTGTCGCTTATATAAAAACATATTTAGATATCTATAATTTAAAGCCTTGTGATCTCAAGGCACTCGATTCTCTTTTAGTAATCTACTAACTGTTTCTTCCCTGCAACAAACCGTGCCTGTATTAATGCTTGTGCGCTACGCTGGGCCTATATATTATCTTGAATAATTCTTAGTCAGTTGACTATATGTGATTATTTGGTCAACGAGAAGGATGTCCTATACAGCTTCATCATATAAATCTAATAAGAGTGAGCTACCATGAAAATAATAAGTAAATTGTCTCCACTATTTATAGCACTGTCTATGGTTAGTGGTGTTAAAGCAAATCAAACCTTGGAGGAGGTGATTGTGACTGCACAGAAACGATCACAGTCAGCCCAAGATGTTCCTATAGCAATTACGGCCTTAAGTGGCGATGCACTTGAAAAGAAAAATATTCTGGCAGTTACTGACCTGGAAAAACATGCACCAGGGTTAAGGATCCCGCAACAGGATGCTTCTAAAACGTATATTAGAGTTCGTGGCGTGGGTAGTAGAAAGTTCGATGTCGGTTCCGAAGGTTCAGTTGGCGTTTTTGTGGATGAAATCTATATGCCGAGATTCAGTGGTGCGGATATCGGCTTGCTAGATCTAAGTGGCGTTGAGGTACTTAAAGGTCCTCAGGGAACTTTATTTGGCCGGAATACGGCGGCGGGGGCTATAAATATATCAACATTACGTCCTTCAGAAGAGCATGAAGGTTATATAGAAGCAGGCGTTGGAAATAAAGGTAGTTATTCAATTCGGGGTGGAGTATCGGGTGCTATAGGTGATAACGTAAATGTTCGTCTATCTGCCGGGCAGGGTGAACAGGGTGGTTTTCAAGAAAATCCTTTGAGTGGCGAGGAAAGTGATTTTATTAATAGTGCGGTTCGTCTTCAGGCTGACTTTACAGTAAGTGATAGTCTATATATTTTGGCTGCGATGCAGTATACCGAAAGAGAGCAAAACGCCCTCCTACAGAAGAGTATTTCTACGGCGAGTGATAATACTATAGCTCCACTATTTGGTACATTGAATGTTGTTAATCCGGGGCCCCCACCTGTCACTACGCCTCATCGTTTTGATGTCAATACTAAGTTTCGAGATACACCGGTAAATCATGACGGATCATTCGATAGTGACTCATTATTTGCTTCTCTGAGAATTGAAAAGGATTTTGGAGGTTTTAGCCTGACTTCAATTACTGGTATTCAAGACTACGAAAGTCTATCGGTACAGGATTTCGATGGTAGTTCCGCCATGATCGGTCTTGTTGAAATGGAAGAAGATACTGAGACATTCTCTCAGGAGCTTCGTCTAAGCAACGATAATTTTATTTTTGGGGTTTACTATTACATTGATGATGTAGAAAGCCAATATCGCTTTTCTTGGGAGTCTGAGTCACTACAGTCCTTCTTGAATTCAGCATTGAGCTTGGGTTATTCAGATTTTTCAGATAACACGCCAATAGATGTTAAAACCACGAGTTGGGCTGTATTTGGAGAATACAGGTTAGAATTGTCTGAAAATCTTGCGTTAACCGTAGGTGGGCGTTATTCAGAAGATGAAAAGGACTTTGAGTTAAGAGGGGAAACCGTGTCACCTGGATTACCTGTAGTTATTGCTCCTTATAGTTTCTCTGATAAGGAAAATTGGGATTCTTTCGATCCCAGAATTTCACTGACCTATCAATTGTCTAACGATATTCTGGCTTATGCAACTTATAGCGAAGGTTACAAAGCTGGAGGAGTTCAGTTCACTGCGGTTACAGAAACTATGGCTCAAGCAGTATTTGACCCTGAAGAGCTAACCGCTTATGAGATTGGCATTAAATCTGATTTATTAGAAAAAACACTGCGTCTTAATGCCTCTATGTTCTTATATGATTATCAAGACCTTCAAGTGCAAAGGGTACAGCAAGTTAACGTCGTTCCCCCTGTATCCGCTGCGTTAACCCAAAATGCAGCTGAGAGTGAAATTAAAGGATTTGAGATTGAGGCAAACTGGATTCCGGCCGAAGGGTTTGATTTTCGGATGGCTTATGCATTCTTGGATGCCGAGTATGAAAGTTTCGGTGAGTTTACTGGTAATACTCTTCCTGTCAGTCCTGAGCATACAGTAATGTTTTCCTTAAATTACAACACTACTTTGAATGACAGTTGGGAATTAACACTTGGAACGGATTGGTCCTGGACTGATGATTACAACTTTGATGTCACAGAGAATGATCCCTATACCCAGCAAGAGTCTTACACCCTAGGGGCTTTACATATGGGATTAACGTCACCGGATCAAAAGTGGACGGTCTCTGCATTTGTCGAGAATCTGACTGATGAAGAGTATTATAGTCAGATGACTCGCCGTTCCGATGAGGTTCTAGCCACCCCTGCTGATGGGCGACGTTATGGATTGCGTCTACGTTATTCCTATTAGAAAAAGTAATTTATGTTGCCGTCGGAAAAGGTAATCAACCTAGGTAAAGGAATGCATGAAGCTTTAACTAACCTGCCGCGAACCTTAAACAGATAATACCGATTTGTAGAATATGACCTTGTTAGGTAGGTAAGTAAACAATCGTTGTAATAAGAGAAAAGACGTATGACTAGTATATATCCGAAAAAGCAAAGACCTATACGAGATTTAACACGAGAAGAGCTTATCGCTTTAGATAAAGATGGCGTTATATGTGCTCGTGGTTTACTGGATCTAGGATCAATTTCATTTTTACGGGAGGCGATCGAAGATGCTATACAAAGACTTGCTGCATTAAAGACAGACTCGTTTGAGATTGATAATGGTTTTTCTGGAGATGTTTTTGTTTGGAAGCTACACGATGCATTTCGTGATATCGCGCTCTTCTCATCGTTACCAGAATTAGCACAACAAGCTTTAGGCGTAGATACTGTGAATTTTTTCTATGAGCAGTTCTTTGTTAAGCGTGCTGGGAGCCCTGTAAATACACCTTGGCATCAAGACTTAACATTTTGGCCAATTGAGGGAAGTCAGCTGATTTCATTCTGGATTACGCTTGATAGTGTTACAAAGGAATCAAGTGGGCTGGAATTTGTTAAAGGTTCTCATCGCTGGGGAAATAGATATAAGGCCATAACTCCTGGTGTAGATTCTTATCTTGCAGATACAGATCTTCCAGAACCTCCTGATATCAATAAATATCGTGAGGAATATGATGTCGTTGGCTGGGATATGGAACCTGGCGATGTATTAATCTTTGGGCCAACAATTCTACATGGTTCATCTGGAAATAATTCAAATAAGAACGACCGTAGGGCTTTGGCATTTCGTTATGCTGGTCCTGATGTGATTTACGCGCCAAGGCATGCAACTATGCCCTTGCTGTGGGATCATGGATTGAAAGCGGGTGATAAATTGTCCGGAAGTCTTTTCCCTCAGGTATGGCCAGATGTTATTGAAAGCGAGATATCTCGCCGAATGGCAGGTCCTGAGCTTCCTGATATGAATCTAGCAGCTGAATTTCAGCAAAAACTGATTGACTCGGATTTTGGTGTAGGCAGTAAAAAACAGTCGTTATTTGCTGTTGAAATGCCAGGTCTTCCAAAAGCTTAATCTTTGAAGAAGATAGGCAGTCTATATTTACTGCCTATCTTCTAACCCATTCCTTTATATTCGTCAATATTCCTGTGTGCGAGCAGTCATGAAAATACGCACAGCTAGTGCTAGTGTGGAGATAAGCATCAAGGGCATGCCGATATTAATTACTTCAGATATCATCTGCAGTGGATCTTCGTTCTTTATTCCAAGTTTTTCAATGTTACTTATTAAATCGGTCATATTCCCCAATAATTGAGTAATGGGCAAGCTAATTAGGATAATGCTAATTATTCCCAAAGTTATGGAGAGTGATTTCGATAACCCACTAATAAGGCTAAGCGTCGTTAATAATAATAAAATGACAGTTGATGATATGAGAAGTAAATCATTAGCCGCTAGATCAATATATGAGAGAGTAGAACCATAGAAATTGAGAAATGGAAGATACATACTTGCACATAAACAAACAGGTATTAGTATAGTTGCGAATTTATAAATATTTCTGACGGATCTATTACTCGAATCATAATTAGTCAGTGAGTTGGAATTCGACAAATTCATATCGCTCATAGTTATTCCTCTTACAGCCTTAAAAGTTCCCGTGCTGAATTAACAAAGAAATTAAGCACGGGAGAATACGCCTTAATCAGTTAAAATTAATGCCACCATCACAAAGCAGTAATTGACCGGTCATGAAATTACTATCATCGCTAGCGAGAAAAACCGCTGGTCCAGCAAGGTCTTCAGGAGTGGGGGTCTTTTGTAGGCAGCGCATAGGTTTTAACATCTCTGCAACTGGCAACCCAGAACGTGCCTCAATCTCTTTGCCGGCTGCTGTTTGCGTAAATCCAGGGGCAAGTGTATTTATCGTAATATTGCCTCCGCCCAAGCTACGTGCCATTGAGCGCGTTAATGCCATTACGGCGCCTTTTGAAGCAACATAGTGGGGCATAAAAGGAGAGCCTTCATAAATTGTCGAAGAGGATAAATTGATTATTTTACCGCCCTGTTGTTCGAGCATCATAGGGCTGACAGCTTTGATACAGTTGAAAGGACCGGCACTATTAACGTTCATGACCGCGTTCCATTCCTCACTGGTGACTTCTGTAAATGCTTGGCCTTTAATATTTTTAAACATAGCTGCATTGTTGACTAGAATATCGATGCGCCCAAAGTTCTCGATACATGCCTTTGCCAATGCTGAACAGCTTTCCTGGCTGGTGACGTCGGTCTTAACAAAAATTGCTTCACCACCCTGTGCCTTGATGGTATTCACAACAGCTTCTCCATCCTGAATATCGGCGATAACCAGTTTGGCGCCTTCTTTTGCATAGCGTTGGGCAATAGCGGCACCTATGCCTTCCAGATCCCCTGCTCCAGTGATAATGGCAACTTTGTCTTGTAACTGCATCTTCATTCCTCGTATATCTATGATGGTTAAATGCGGCTAATTAAGTGCTCAATGGCTATTTTTTTAGACTCATGATTTACTTGCTAGCCGAGTGACTAGTTGTTAGTATTAGCCGTCTGACTAGAAATGTCCAGATAATTTTTTTCAAGGTTCTAATGACAAGGTTATCGGTTAATCCTCGTGGTGAGGAGGCTGTTAAAGCCGCTCTGATTAAAGCAGCAGGTGATAAATTGGCGGAGGTTGGGCCAACAGCGCTTCGTGTACGTGAGGTTGCCGATCTTGCTGGGGTTAATAATGGTCAAGTGCATCATTACTTTGGCGGCAAAATGGGCCTGTTAAAGGCGGCTATGTCAGCGCTGGCTGAGGAGCATTGGAATAATGCTCATGCTGCAAATTCTGAAAGTTCTGATTTCCCTTCTGCTGCATCTTTAGGTCAGGATGAGCGCTATTGGAGGGCAACTTGTCGGGTTGTTCTGGAAGGGTATGTGGAGTTGGTTCAGGTTGAAATCGAGCAGGGTAAGTCGATACCTCGCGCTTTCTTAAACCAGCTAGTTGAGGCTAGCGATTGCCGCTCTGAGAATCTTGCTTTGAAAGCTGATTTTGCAACCATAATTCTCTCTCAGCTGGCATGGGTAGCATTCGAAGACTTAGGATATTTATTGGCCGATATTGATGAAAGAGATCAACATCAGGTTAGGGCTATGGTTCAGCAACGTATAGAAGTTGCCATGACATCACTTTATCGTGAACGCATACCCGAAAAGCGGTGCTAATTGTTTTTCTTTAGCGGTATACAATTAGGGTATGCCTCCTGATAAGGGATGTTAATTTCTGGGGTTGTAATGTAGCTCCTTCCCAATCTTTTATTTATATTTAGCCGGTTGACTAGAATGTGAGCTTATTGTTAGTCTTTCTATTGTTTAGTCATTTGGCTAGATTGCTTTGGAGAAGGTGGTTTACAAGGCGTTGGATAGAGGGGGTTGGCTAATAATAGTTAGCTGCCAAGAGATTGTTGTAATGAATCGGGATGGTGAGGAGTATGAATAGTAGGCGAAGATTTCTACAAGGCAGTTTGGCGATGTGTGCAGTACCTTTGGTCGCTAAGGTTATGGCTGAATCAGTTAGTATTAACGGGGTTAATGCAAATAAGGTATTGGTACTGACTGATACACAGTGCTCGGATGCGCTAAGTTTTGGAAGATACCTAAGCGGCCAAAGCTTTAACTCTGATCTTCTTGCTGAATTACAAGCTTTAGATGCTCGAATGGAAAAGGGAGAGTATGCCTCGATTATTGGTTTAACCCGAGGGTCTACCCGTTTTCTAATTGAACAGTACGCTCATTGTCATGGTTATCATATTAGCTATGAAGGCGAGCACGCTTATGATCAAAAAGCCATTGTGCACCGATTAAGTGGTAGTCCAATGGTAATCGATAATTTGGCAGCGCAACTTGAAGCATCGGGTGAAGATTGGGCGCGTCAAATAGCGAGCAGCGTAGAGCTTCTATGTCAGTCTTGCACGCCTAACTCAGTAAAAGAAGTTAGCCTTGCAGTGCAGAGCCCGGTTGGGGCAACTGGTCACTTGGTGTCGTGGATGTTGAGGAAAACAGTATGAGTATTATTACCCCTCCTGGTGTTACTCAAGAAGATTTTATCGCAGCTATCGGTGAGCTTAAAACAGTATTACCTGTCGACTCAGTTATTGTAGAGAATGCCGAGCATGTAAGAAGTTATCGCGATCCGTGGGGAACTTTGCCAGACGAAGTTTTACCATCGGCGGCGGTAGCTCCACGTAGTGTTGAGCAGGTTCAGGCAGTCTTAGCAGTTGCCAGAAAGTATCGGATACCGTTGTGGACTATTTCTACTGGACGGAATTTGGCTTACGGTGGATCGGGTCCTCGTAAGGCAGGTTACATCATTCTTGATTTGAAGAGAATGAATCGCATTCTTGAGGTCAATGAAAAACATGGCTATGCGGTTGTAGAACCTGGGGTCAGTTACTTTGATCTCTACAATTATTTGCAGGCTAAAGGCATTAAATTATGGATTGATTGTGCTGCCCCAGGTTGGGGTGGTGTGATGGGGAATGCGCTTGACCACGGAGGCGGTTATACACCTTACGGTGATCATTTCTTGATGCAGTGTGGTATGCAGACCGTACTGGCAGATGGCACCGTTATTGAGACAGCCATGGGATCGGTACCTAATAGTGAAACGGCACAGCTCCACAAGTTCGGCTGTGGCCCGAGTGTCGATGGCTTGTTCAGTATGGGTAATGCCGGTGTTGTGACTAAGATGGGTATCTGGTTAATGCCAGAGCCTCCTGCAGTTAAACCTTTCAAGATTAGTTTTCAGAAAGAGGACGATCTGGCTCCTATCATGGATATCTCCAAGCCGCTCAAAATTAATATGGTTGTTCCAAATGGAACCCCGGCTGTTGGATTAATTTACGAAACCGGACACGCGACTACACGAGCGAAATATTATTCCGGCAAGGGGCCGATGCCTGATAGTGCAATGCGTAAGCTTGCCAGCGATTTCGATGTTGGTATGTGGAATTTTTATGGCGGACTCTATGGCCCACCGGCGATTATTGATAACAACTGGGATGATGTGCGTGATGCCTATAGCCAAATTCCAGGTGCAAAGTTCTATTTTGAGGAAGATCGTCCCAATGATGCTGCGTTTGAATATCGCGCAAAGCTTATGCGTGGCATACCTAATATGGCTGAGTTTGGCGTGCTTAACTGGGTTGGTAGTGGTGCACACCTGGATTTTACTCCTATGTCTCCCATTGATGGTAAAGATGCTCTAAGTCAGTTTTATATGATCCGTGATCGCTTGGCACAATATGATATGGATTATTGTGGGGAATTTATGGTGGCCTGGCGATCGATGGCCCATGTAAATTTCCTGCTTTACGATGTTAATGATGCGGTGGCAAAAGCTCGTGCTCACGAGTGTATGGGATTGTTGATCGATGATGCTGCGGCTAAAGGTTACTGTGAGTACCGTACTGCACCTCAATTTATGGATAAGGTCGCTCAAACCTATAGCTGGAATGATAGCGCCCTGTGGAAAATGCATGACAAAATCAAGGATGCACTTGATCCTCGAGGAATTTTGTCGCCTGGAAAATCAGGAATATGGCCAGAACACATGCGCGGGGGTAAAAGCTCATGAATAAGAGTGTAATTCTACTTCTACTTACAATGATTACTGCCTGCAGCAATGAATCTAAAGATGTAGAAAATAGTTCTCTCGCTAGGCAGCACGATAACATGGAGCTTGATCAAGGCGATCGTCAATCAGCGTTGGATGGTGCTCAGTTATTCAATAAAAATTGCCATATTTGCCATGGCGATGGTGCAAACTTCCCGGGAACGGAAAGACTGGCAGTCCGTTCAGGGAGAGAACATGCAGTGCTTGAAAACCGTGAAAATTTGAGTCCTGCTTATGTTAAGTGGGTCGTGCGTAATGGATTGGCGATGATGCCTACCTTTAGACCAACCGAGCTTAGTGATGCCGAAGTGGCGGCAATAGCAAGCTATCTTGCTGGTCAGAGCAGTGAGGAGCAATGATGAGTAATCAAGCATTAATATCCGGGTTGAAAAATATTGTTGGTCATTCTTGGGTGCATGATCGAGCTTCTGAATCCGCTGCTCCTTATTTAGAGCGGTTTGGATTTTCACCTGTTTGTGTTGTTTTACCGGCGAACACAGAAGAGCTGGAAACCATTATAAAATCAGCAGATAAAGATGGTTTTTCCGTCTGGGTTTTGCCAAATACCGCTGGCAACGGAGGGCTTGTCGGCAGTTCTGATAACGATAAGGCAGTAGTTATGCTGGACCTTAGTCGAATGAATCAGATTATTGATGTTGACCCCGATGCAGCTTATGCGCTGGTGGAGCCTGGGGTTAGTTACCAGCAGCTCTATGATTATTTGCAGGATAAACACCCTAATCTCTGGATTGATTGTGATCGTAACAGCCAGCATTCGGTCGCGGGTAGTATATGCGCGAGAGAATACGGTTACACATTTTATGGTGATCACTTTTTCATGCAGTGCGGTATGGAGGTTATGCTGGCGGACGGAAATTTAGTGCGTACAGGTATGGGATCGTTGCCGGGTAACAATACCTGGCAACTATACAAGTTTGGTTTTGGTCCCTATGTTGATGGCCTGTTTACGCAATCCGATCTGGGTATTGTGACAAAAATTGGCCTGTGGTTAATGCCTGCGCCAGCCGCTTATCAGCCATTTATGGTTTCACTGCCGCGTCTTGAAGATTTATCAATGGCGGTAGAGCTGATGCGTCCGCTGAAAATCAATATGGTTGTGGGTAATACTGTGATCATTAGCAGTCCTGCTATGGATGCTGCACCCTACCAGCGTCGTTCTGACTATATCGAGAACGGTGCTGTTGATGAAGGGGCCTTGAAGGGCTCGTTAAATCTTGGCCAGTGGAATCTTTACGGCGCTTTTTATGGGTCAGAGAAAAACGTGGAAGCCATGTGGTCGACACTGGAGCCAGCATTAAAACTTATCCCAGGCGCTAAAGTATTTAAAAGGGGAGAGCGGGCTGATGATAAAGTCTGGCAGAACCGAGAGAAAATGATGCGTGGGGTGCCGGTCGAAGGCATGGATAATATCGTAAACTGGCAAGGCGATAGTGTTTTGAGTTTAAGTGCTACAGCGCCCCTGGCAGGGGAGGACAGCCTGAAGCTGCAGCAAATGGTTTCTTCAATATTGTCTGAGCATGGTTTCGACTATTTATGTGAATATGCATTGGCAATGCGTTCGATGAGCAAGCGCATTAACCTGCCTTTCGATAGTCGTATCGATGGAAGTCGTGAACAGGCGGAAAAATGTTTGTATGAATTGGCCACGCGTTTATCAAATGCTGGTTATGGCATCACTCATATCAGCACGGGTTATCTTCCCGTTGCACTCGAGGGTTTTAAATCAGGTGGTTTGGTCGATCTTCAGGCACGTTTGAAGGATGCCCTCGATCCTAAAGGGATTCTGGCCGCAAGCTAATAAGCCGTTAGTACAGTTCAAGTCATCGAGGTCGTTAATATGATTAGCTTTGTTTTGAATGGTGAGCCCGTTGAGGCTGATGTGCAGCCAGAGACTCCCTTGCTTTGGGTGATTCGTGATTACTTTAAACTAACGGGCAGTAAGTTTGGTTGCGGTATGGGGCTGTGTGGTGTTTGCTCCATGCAACTTGATGGTGTTTCGACACGAACCTGTATTTTACCTGTTGCTGCGGTAGAAGGGCGGCATGTTACTACTATTGAAGGCTTGGGCTCAGCTGGTAACTTGCATCCGGTTCAAAAAGCCTGGGTAGATAATAATGTGCCGCAGTGTGGTTATTGCCAATCGGGGCAAATAATTTCTGCGTCTTCGTTGCTTGATCGAAATCCGGAACCGAGTGATGAACAAATCGATGCAGCAATGTCCGGTAATCTTTGTCGGTGTGGTACTTATCCTAGAATCAAGCGAGCGATAAAGCAGGTGGCAGAATCTAAAGCAGCAGCACAGCATTATGACGCTAGCGCCGAGGGGGGTAGCTGATGAAAGTACAAAAATCTTCCCGTCGTGATTTCATGAAAATGCTAGGGGTTGTTGGCGGAGGTCTGATCGTCGGTGTTAATCTGACGGCTTGTAGCGATGCCAAGCTTCCTAAGGCAATTACTTCCGGGTCCCTTGTTGTTAACGCTTTTTTGCAGATTAGAGAGGATGGTAGTGTTCATTTCTATTTACCTTCCAGCGAGATGGGGCAGGGAGTTTGGACAGGGTTAGCTACTCTCGTGGCTGAAGAGCTCAATACTCCGCCTGAATCTATAAATATTTGCCATGGCCTACTACATGCGGATTACACCAATACTGAATTGGGTATTCAGGCCACGGCCGCTAGTTCTTCTATGCGTGTCTTTTATCAGCCCATTCGACAGGCGGCAGCTAATGTCGGGCTTATGCTGCGTAGGGCTGCTTCACAGCAATTGAACGTGCCTCTTTCATCAGTAGCTTTGTCGAATGGGAAGATTGCTGTCGAAAATAATGAATACAAATTTTCTACATTCATTAAGACTGCTGCTGTATTGGAGCAAGTGCCGGATGCGCCGCTAAAAAATGAAGAAGATTTTATTTATATAGGCAAGCAAGAAGCTCGTCTGGATGCCATCTCCAAAGTGACTGGTGAAGCGGAATTTGGCATAGATGTGGATATACCTAACCTGCGAAAGGCGGTGATTTCACGCTGTCCTGTTGTCGGAGGTAAGCCTAAATATTTTAATCGGCAGGCTGTTTTGGATAGGCCGGGTGTCGAAGCCGTATTTACGGTAGAGCACGGTGTGGCCATTGTTGCCGATAGCTATTGGAATGCTCGAAGTGCAGTTAATAGCCTCAATGTTGAATGGCAATTACCCGCTTTAAAAAACTACGATACCATTGCAGTGTTTTCTGAGATGTCTTCTGCCATTTTGAACCAGGAGGGTACTGAGGCGATACTGATTGGTGAAGGTAGTAGTGCATTAGTACAGGCAGAAAATACGTTTTCGGCAGAATATCAGTTACCCTTTTTAGCGCATGCCACGATGGAGCCCTTAAATTGTGCTGTTCATATCCATGGCGGCGAGTGTGATATTTGGGTTGGAGCCCAGAGTAACCAAATAGCAAGAGATTGTGCTGCTCGGTTCGCCGGTGTATCTAAAGATAAGGTTCGAGTGCACCCCTATTTTCTTGGTGGTGGATTTGGCCGCCGTGCCCATATCGATTTTATTATCGAGGCTGTTAAGGTGGCGGCAATTGCCGATGTTCCTGTTCAGCTCATGTGGAGTCGTGAGGATGATATTCGTCATGATTATTATCGTCCCGCATCAGTTGCAAAGCTAACGGCTGGTGTAGATAAGCGCGGACAGATATCCGTTTGGCGTGCAGATAGGGCTGGAGCAAATATCCTGCCTTATATGATTGATGATGCTGTGGATGTAGTTTCTGCTGGGGTACTTCCTTTACCTGTGGCTGACTGGGTCAGCAAGCGCGGTTTTGATGTATTTGACGGGCTGAAGGTTGATGAGAAAAGTGTAGAGGGTTTATTCGAGGGCTACGATGTGCCACACCTTGAGGTACGTAATTATACCGTTGATCCCGGGTTACGTGTTGGTTTCTGGCGTGGTGTGGGGCATTCAGGTAATGCTTTTGCAAAGGAAGTCTTTATCGATGAAATCGCCATTGGATTAAATATTGATCCGATTGAATTTCGTCTGCAGAATCTTAAATCGAAACCCCGAATGACTCACGTTGTGAAGCTGGCTGCTGAAAAATCGGCTTGGAAAGGGCCGAGTGTGAATGGGCGCGTCAAAGGGTTTGCTTGTCATGAATCCTATGGTAGTAGAGTTGCACAGGTGGTTGAGTTGTCAGTTAATGGGGGGAGTATTGAGATCCATAAAATTCTCTGCGTTATTGATTGTGGCAGGGTTGTTACACCAGATAATGTCCGTGCTCAAATGGAAAGCAGCATTATTTTTGCGTTAACCGCTGCCTTATATGGAAGCATAGACATTGAATCGGGTGCAGTAAAGCAAAGTAATTTCCATGATTACCCCTTACTTAGATTGGACCAAACACCAGAGATTGAGGTTCATTTAATCGACAGTGATGAATCCCCGGCGGGAGTAGGAGAGCCAGGGTTACCTCCGGTCGCCCCCGCTATAGCTAATGCTCTTTATTCTGCAACAGGTAAACGTTTTCGTACTTTGCCTCTTACCCTTTAGTGAATAACTGTAATTTAATAAGGCACTTTCATATGCATTATCAAAAAAGTGAGCGAGGCTTTAGTCCTTTCAATAGCTTTATTTTCACTTCATTATTTTATATTGCAGTTTCCCAGCTGCTGATATCATCATCTTTTGCCAAGACTGTTGATGTTGTCTCCCTCATGCCCCCTGTCGGGGTTCTAGGGCAAGCACCTCATGGTTTTGCATCAGAAGTTACGGCGCTTACGAATGGTTCTCTAGAGGTGCGTGTTAAATCAATGAAGGAATCAGGTGTGCCTCTTCCTGCAATGATAGATCAAATTGACTCGGGTAAGCAGCAGGTATTTGTTGCTCCTCCAGAAACATTCTTTATTCAAGGCGCGCCTCAGCGCTTTGGGATATTGTTGACTTCCGGTTTCCCATTTGGGCTTAATGCTCAAGAGTATTTGTCCTGGTACTATAACGCTGGTGGGCAGCAGTTGATTCAAGAAATATTTGATCGTAAAACAGCACACGCTAATGTATTAGTGTTTCCACTTGCTGTCAGTACTAGTGAACCGCCTGGATTTTTTACAGATTCGATACCTAACGACCCGGATAAATTTAATAACAGTAATATAACTTACCGAATTAATTATTTAGGGTCTAAAGCTATGAAACTTGCCTTCCCTGATTTGAATATGGTGACGACGCCTGCTGGCAGAGTTCCTGTTGATGATTTATGTACTGGTAAGATCAATGGAACTGAACTGGGTACTTTGTCACTTTATGATATCTTTTTCTTTGATAAATTTAGTCACCCGAATGGGGATAATATCGTTGAGTGCGGTTTTAAGCATCTTTATTTGGGAAGCTGGCAGCAGCTTTTATTAAGCTCATGGATGGCTATTAATAAAACGTTTTTTGAATCTTTGGCGCCCCATGAGCAACAGGCGATTATCACTGTTGCGAGAGCTGGTGTAAGTCGATCGTTGACTACCGATATCGCCAAAGGGGCAAGGGTTCTTTATAAAGCTGCAGAGGCTGGAGTAACAATTCATTCGGGTCTGCCACCTAAAGTCCTAGATCGTTTAAGGGAAGCAACTTCGGATGTGCTGAATAGTGAGTCTGAAGCAGATTCTGATTTTGCTAAAATTGTAGAGGGCATGAAAGGCTTTGTGAGACACAATCGGCCCGCGCTGTTATATGACGGGGTTAGCCGTCAGCAGCGATTTAAGTTGTTACCGGTGTGGGATTCAGATTATTCTGTCGTAGAGCAACAAGAGTAATATTACGAAGATCTTAACTAGCTGCATAAAAGAGGGCGCCAAATATCTGTATCGATTTTGGCGCTATCTCCTATTTCTTGGCTTTCTTGGCAAGCAGGTCTCGTTGTTCTTCCATCTGGTCAATGACATACTGACGAATCTTTGCGACTTCAGCGGGCTTAGCATCTATTTGCGCCATAATGTAAGGTTCGAAAACAGCCCATGCCAGTTCTATGGCCATTTGGCTAGCCATAAAACCCTTGATTTCGGTAGTTGGCTTTCTGTGACCCAAAAGCTTGGTGATTGCTTTCATTATGTGGCGGGGGACTGAGGTATTATCTTCTATATCCAGGATTGCTAGGTCCAGTTGGTCATCCAGTATCGAACGGATAACGGCTTGAACATAGTTTTGGTCTCTACCCAGAGTAAGGTGCTTAGGGCCTTCAAATTCATCAAGTCCACCTTCCCTTGCATGCTCTTCATGTTCACGAGCTAGCTTTTTAATAGCTGCCGTAATTAACCCTTGCTTACCTCCGAAATAATGATGTATCTGCCCATGATTAACGCCGGCATGGCTAGCAATATCTCTAATGCTTAAGGCGTTGGGGCCTGTAGAGGCAAGGAGTGTACAGGTCGAATCAATTAATTTTGCTTCTACAGCTTCTCTGCCGCGAGCGGATGGGGTGGAATTGTTGCTGCCTGCCATGTTTGTAGATCACAGTGTTGGTTATTGTTAGCCGATGAGGTTTCATCGTTACTCATGCACTGATATTAACATAACCAAAGATAGTAGTGCGAGTAAGTGAATACTAGCTATAGAGTAGTGATGAAAGCCTTTTGTCATTCTCCAGTGCGTATTTTAGGGCTTTCGTTGCTTTTATAATCGTTGGGCTTTGAACTGAATCAATAGCAGGATACCAATTCTTCTCACGTTTTAGTCGATCGTAGTATTTAGGAATAGCGACTAATTCAAGCTCTTTGCAGTAATATTCTAGCCAGCCAGTCTCTTCAAGTCGTAGTAAGGTGCATGCCCAAGTAAGATCTGCAAGGCTATAGCTTCTTCCTGCCAGCCAGGGAGACCCTTGCAGTTGACCTTCCAGGTTTAATAAATGCTTGGTCATTGCATGGCGACTATCCATTACCAGCTTGCTAACTTTCGGAATTCTCAAAAAACGATGTGCGCTGAGCAGTTTTGCGGCTAAAAAAATGAGTGGACGCCTTTTATCAGGGTGAAACAGCAAGCCCGTGACTATGCGGTGTGTTGGGATATGTTTAATAGCCTGAGCAAAGAGAGGGATAGATAAGGCTGGAATACACAATCCCGCGCTTTTACTCATGTCTGAGGTTAGTGGATCTCCCGAAAGAGAAGTGAGTTTTATCCACTTTTCCATGGACTTAACTGCCTGTGGGCATGAAGGCTTTAGGTGTGGAGCATCTGGAGTTGCATGCTGGGTTGCATATTCCAATATATCGTCTGACTCGTAGATAGGGTTGCCGTTGTGAACCAGTGTGGGTACTAGCCCGGCAGGGTTAATTCTTAGGTAGTCTGGGCTTATGGTCTGGTAATGACCTGTCTCAATGAGGTCTATCTCATGATGCCGATAGGGGATATTGAGGGTAGCCAGTACAAGCCGTACTTTGCGGGAGCAGTGTGAGAAAGGGTTACTGTAAAGTTCAAATTCCTGGTTATGTGGTAGGACCACGGTTGGATCCAGTCCGGCCGCAACGGGGTGTGACTTCCGTCGCCGTTTTTCCCTGATAAATGCTGCACATAGTATGGTAAATAGAATAAGCAAGGCTAGTGTTATAGATATCATGAATAAGGACCGTATTTATTGCTCGATAAACTGTTTGGGGGCAGAAGGGGGGTGCCCAGTTCGTTGTTTGTGATCTTTACCTCGTTATATGGATTTTATTTATCCACTTGACTAATGTCTATTTTAGACAGTAGACTAGAAATCCTATTTGGATGCAATAGGCGTGTTTTTCTGCCTGCGCCATCCAGCGGTGAATCAAGAGAGAGATGAGATGAAGAGCACTATTCTACGGACTATTTTATTCGGGCTTGGTCCGGTGATTAACCGAGTCTCAAAGCGGCACGCTTCATTTCGAGAAGAAGCTAGAAAGCACGACTGTGTTCTACAGATAAAGCTCAAGAATAATAAATTAGGACGTTATTTCATCTTCAAAGATGGACTAGTGACTTCTAGGGCGGGAATTCATGAAAACCCTGATGTTGGTCTGGTTTTCAAGAATTTAAATGTAGCCTTAAAGATTCTCAGTCCTACGGCAGATATTGCTTACAAGGTTCATGCGGCAAAAAATTTCCTTATGGGAGTAGAGGGGCCAGACTATTTAAGTAACTGGATTCTTAAGCTGATGCAGCGTGTTGCGTATGAGGGGTTCTCGTACGGAACTGCGATGAAGGATGGCTCGAAACGATACACCACTATAACAAATGGTGGTCCACTTCATGTTTATGTCAAAGAAGGAAAAATCCTTCGCTTAACGCCTATCGATTTTACGGATGAAGATGCCGGGAGCTTTAAAATTGATGCCCGCGGTAAGACCTTCAAGCCTAAGCGGCAATCAACCATTGCTCCACATGCTTTATCAAATAAAGGCGCGGTATATTCAGAGAATCGTGTTCTATATCCTATGAAGCGGGTTGACTTTGATCCAGATGGTGAGAGAAACCCTCAAAATAGAGGTATATCCGGGTACGAAAGAATCAGCTGGGATGAGGCTTTGGATATTGTTGCTAAAGAAATTAATCGCCAGAAGAGAGAGCATGGGCCCGGATCCATATTTTTGCCAACGCCTTCTCATCATCAATGGGGAAATATTGGTTACTACTTGAGTGCCTTGATGCGTTTTGGCAATCAAATTGGATTTACTCGCATGGCCATGAACCCTGACAGTTGGGAGGGGTGGTTCTGGGGTGCTCAACACCATGTGGGGCATTCGATGCGAGCTGGTGCTTCACCTGGTTATGGCACGATGGAAGATTGCATGAAGGAAGCTGATCAAATTATCTTTTGGTCAGCAGATCCTGAAAGTACTAATGGTATTTATGGTGGATTTGAAAGTACCCAACGTCGGCTTTGGGCCAAAGAAAATGGCATAGAGTTCGTTCATATCGATCCTCACTTTAATCCTACAGCTCAGTTGTTAGGCGGCAAATGGATGCCTATCAAGCCAGCGACTGATGCGGCATTAGCAATTGCAATCATGTATGTGTGGCTTGAAGAAGGCTTGTATGACAAAGATTATGTCGCGACGCGAACTACCGGTTTTGATGAGTGGTGTGAATATTTATTGGGAGCCAGTGATGGGGAGCCTAAAACACCAGAATGGCAGGAAAATGAAACCGGGGTACCCGCTCGGGACGTGCGTGCTTTAGCGCGTTCATGGGGAAAGAAAAAAACCTATCTGGGCTGTGGTGTAACAGGGACGGGTTTTGGTGGCGCTTGTCGAGGTGCAACTGGAGCGCAGTGGGCTCGCTGTATGGTTATGATGTTGGCTATGCAGGGGTGGGGTAAGCCTGGAATCAACATGGGTCACCTTACCGCAGGTGCTCCACTGGATTTAGAGTTTTATTTCCCTGGCTATGCTGATGGTGGTATTTCGGGGGATTTAGCGAATAACGGCAACATGGTAAACAACTATCAACGTATGCCCCATGTGCTGTCCATGAATCCGGTCAAGCAACAGATACCTAAGCAGAAAATTCCTGAAGCAATCATAGAGGGTAAATGTACGGGTTATCTATGGGATTGCGCATCCCAGGAAAATCAATTTACGCCTTTTGAATACCCGATGAAAGGATATTCACCGATTCGCATGATTTATCGATATGGAGGTTCGCTATTCGGCACTGCAACTGAATCAGGCCGATTCGCTGAAGCATTCCGGCATAAGAGCATCGAGTTTATTGTTAACCAGTCTATCTTTATGGAGGGTGATGCAAAGTTTGCCGATATCATTCTTCCAGCATGTACGTCATTTGAGCGTTGGGATATCGGGGAAGCCTGTAATGGCGGTGGTTATGGCCACCATAGTGTCGAGATGCTTAACCATCGGGTTATTGCGCTTCAACAGAAATGCATCGAGCCTTTAGGAGAGTCGAAGTCAGACTATCAAATTTTTGAAGAAATATTAGAGCGGCTCGGGCTTGGCACTGTTTTCACTGAAGGGTGTAGTGAGTTGGATTGGTGTAAACGACAATTTGATTCATCAGATCTACCTGACCACATTTCATGGAAACAATTTGTAAAGAAAGGGTACTTTGTCGTGCCTGCTGAAGAAGAGGAGTTACGGGCACCTCTAAGCATGAAGTGGTTTGCCGAGGGCCGTAAAAAAGATATCCCTGAGCCTCAACCATTGCCTTCACAATTTGCTGAAGAATTCGGGTATGGATTACAAACACCCAGCGGTAAGTTTGAATTTGTCCCCACAATCTTGAAACGTAATGAGAAGGATCATCCGGATAGACCTGCGGTAAATCGTTATATACCTTCATGGGAGGGGCTAAGAACAACAGAGCTTGTTGATAAATATCCCATTCAGATGATTGCTACCCATAGTCGTTATAGCTTCCATACTTATGCAGATAACAAAGGGTTTACTGACCAGATTAAGGATCATCGCCGCTTGATTCATGGGCATTATTTTTGGGTTATCCAAATTAATGCAGATGATGCGAAAGATCGTGGAATTAAACAAAACGATCTCGTCAAGATTTACAATGATCGAGGTGCCGTAGTTTGCGTGGCTGAGGTGACGCCAATGGTTTCTCGACGTATTACTAAGGGTTATGAAGCTAGTGCAAAGTATATGCCTTTGAGGGTTGGCGGTGAAATGGTAGAGATTGGTGGGTGCTTGAATAACCTGTCTCCTTCTCGAAGCCAGACACAGGGTACTCATTCAATGGGGCCTAACTCTACATTGGTTCAGATCGAAAAATATCAAAACGTAAATGCTTTAAGGCAAGTATTGATGCAGCGGGCTAGTTAAAAGGTACAGCAATGAAAAAGTGGAATCTTATTATTGATGTTGAGCGTTGTGAGAATTGCAACAATTGCGTGCTGGCTGCTAAAGATGAGTACGTTGGCAACGAATATCCAGGATACAGTGCCGCTGCGGATCACACTGGTGCTGAGTTAATTTCTATTACGCGTAAAAACCGTGGTACTGGCGCTCTTATGGATACTGCCTATCTGGTAAAAATGTGTAATCACTGTGATGATGCTCCCTGTATAAAAAATGCCAGCGATGTTATTCACAAACGCGATGATGGCATTGTTATTATTGATCCAGATAAAGCTAAGGGCCGTAAAGATATCGTTAAGTCTTGTCCGTATGGGGCAATTGTTTGGAATGAGACGCTGAAAGTTCCTCAAACCTGGATATTCGATGCGCATTTACTGGACCAGGGGTGGGATAAACCTCGCTGCCAGCAAACCTGCCCTACAGGTGTATTTGATGCTGTGAAAATTACTGATGCTGAGATGGCTAAGCGTGCTGAAGAGATGAAACTTGAAACCTTAGGTCCGTATTTTGGTGAGAAAGCGAGAGTCTTTTATAAAAACCTTCATCGGGTAACTAAGAATTTTATTGCGGGTTCGGTAGTTACTGAGAATGAAGGAGTAGAGGAATGTGTTGCGGGAGCTAAGGTTTCATTGTTGTTAAATGGCAGTGTTGTTGCAAATACGTTGACGTCTGATTTTGGTGAGTTCAAATTTGATCATATTGACTCGCGCACTAAGGGTTATCAAGTTGTAATTGAAAAAGATGGTCTGGCAGAGATTTGCCGTACTGTTGACAGTGTCAATGAAAGTATTTGCTTAACTGAAATTTCGATGGCTGCACAGTTGCAACCTTCAGTAAAGGAAGAGTCTAGCTGTATTTAAAAATTTTGGCTGTAGAAAAGGTAGGAACCTGAAAGCTTCAGTCCCATCATCACTTTAAAAAGAGATAATTTACTATGACAGTTGTTGACCATTTTATTGGTGGTAAGGCAGTAGCCAATGACTTTGATGAATCCTCAATTTACAATCCATCTACCGGAGAGAAAATCTCTACCGTACTTCATGCTGACATTCAAGAAGTTGACCTTGCGGTTGCTGCAGCGAAAGAGGCGTTAGTTGGATGGTCTGTATCCGGATTGCAGAAACGCGCGGATATTCTCTTAAAAGCCAGGGAAATATTATCATCACGTGCATCTGAATTTGTCGAAATTATGATGCTTGAAGGTGGAAAAACCCGCGAAGATGCTATGGCTGAATTCGGCAAGGGATTGGAAGCCATCGCTTATGCATCGGGTGTAGTGAGTTGGTATACCACACACTTAACCCGTAATGTATCAGGAGGAATTGATACCTATGATGCACGGTTTCCTATAGGTGTAGTGGGCACGGTAAGTCCTTTTAACTTTCCTGTGATGATTCCTGTAATCCAGAGTTCAATGGCTATCGCCTGCGGAAATACAGTTGTAGCAAAAGCTAGCGAGAAGGTTCCTACCTGCTTGCGTAAAATTGCAGAGGTATTTAAAGAGGCGGGATTACCCGATGGCGTTTTAAATGTCATTAATGGGGATCGCGTTGTTGTAGATAGAATACTGGAGCACCCTGATGTTGCAGGTGTGACTTTTGTTGGAAGTACCACCGTTGCGAAAAAGGTAAGAGTCGCTGGTGTTGCAAATGATAAGAAAGTTCAGGCATTTGGTAGCGGTAAGAATCACATGATCGTATTACCTGACGCTGATATGGATATGGCTGCTGATGCCGCTGTGTCTGCCGCTTATGGTGCTGCAGGTCAGCGTTGTATGGCGATTTCTGTGCTAGTGGCTGTAGGCGATGCGGCTGACTCCTTAGTGGAGAAAATTAAAGAGCGGATTCCTGCGGTTAAAACCGGGCCTGCAACAACTCCTGGTGTGCAGTTGGGACCAGTGATTAGTCGTGAAAGTAAGGATCGAATTCATTCTTTTATTGCATCCGCTGAAGGTGAAGGTGCTGAAGTTGTAGTCGACGGTCGAGATGTTGAAGATGAAGGGTATCTGGTGGGAGCTACACTTTTTGATCATGTTAAACCTGGAATGTCAGTTTATGATAATGAGATTTTTGGGCCTGCGTTGAGCGTAGTACGAGTTGATACTCTTGAAGAAGCTATGGAAATTGCTGAACAGCATCCGCTTGGTAACGGTGCAGCTCTGTTTACTCGTGATGGTGGTGTTGCTAGAGAATATGTTGAAAGTGTTCAGGCCGGTATGGTGGGTATTAATATCCCTATTCCTGTGCCGACATTTTCTCATAGCTTTGGTGGTTGGAAAGATAGTGCCTTTACTGAGACAAAAGTGACAGGCCCAGAGTCGTTATCGTTTTATACCAGAATTAAAGCGGTTACTACTCGCTGGCCTGACCCAGCACAAAGCTCTGTTAATTTAACCTTTATGTCAGAAGACTAGGATTGATCCGATTTGGGGAGAACTCTCTGCGTACTCTCTCTCTTTGCGCGGCTTTATGCCGCGCCTTTTTTTATCTCCCATAAGAAGCACGCAATCTGTTGTCATCCTGATCTCGAATATATTCTCCATTAAACATAAGCTCTGAGTTATATTCATGTGCGAATAGGGCTGATGAAGTGGTAAAGTAAAGGTCTAACTTATTTATGCGGAAGATAAAGTTACCTCTCGATTGAGATGCTTAAGACTAGGTTTGAGGGTATAGTGCAATGACAGATGTCGTAAAAGTAGATAGAGGTGCTCGCAGGAAAGCTCGTACACGTAAAAAGCTTCTGGAAGCTGCTGGGGAGTTAACCCTGGAAAAAGATCTGGAAGATATCAGCATTGTTGATATCACCGAAGCCGCCGATGTGGGGTTGGGTACTTTTTATAATCACTTTGATTCCAAACAGGAATTACTCAAAGCCTTGTCTGATGATTATCTGTTGGCACATGTAGCCGAGCTGGATAAACTGATTGAAGGGATCACCGACCCTGCAGAAATCTTTTTGGTGTCGTATCGATATACCGTGCAATGTGTGAGTGATCAAAAAGGCTGGCACATTATGCGTCAGATGCCCCATAGTTATGTTCGTGATCGATTGGAAGCACGTAGCATGGCCGATTCGATGCGTGGGGTAGAGTCCGGGCGTTTTAACATTCCACATCCGGAATCGCTGGGTAAATTTTTTAATTGTTCAGTTGTAGGTATCATGTGGGGGGTTGCCGATAAGGATGTTACTCTGGAACAGGCTGAAAGTTATGGGGTGTATTTTTTACGTCTGCTTGGTATCGATGATGTTGAGATTAAGCGCCTGATGGCGCTCGATTTACCTCGCTACCAAGATTAATACAGTCTAACAGGGGGCCCTTGTAACCCGATCCTTCTGTGATCTATTTAATATGTAACCCCCGATCCTGCTTCACATCTTCAATCACCACATAAGTGTGGGTTTGTGCTACACCGGGCAACTCCACCAGTTGCCCTAATACCACCCGGTATTGCTCCATATCCCGAAAGCGTAACTTCACCAGATAATCAAAACCGCCCGCTACCATGTGGCACTCTGCTACCTGCGGTATATCCACCAATGCCTCTTTAAACTGATCGAACACATCACCGGTGGTGCGATCCAGCGTAACTTGAATAAAGGCCGACATGGCCTGGTTGAGTTTAGCGGCATTAAGCTTGGCGCCATAGCTTTCTATAAAACCGTCGGCCTCCAGGCGTTTAACCCGTTCAAGGCAGGGGCTGGGGCTGAGGTTTACCTGTTTGGCGAGTTCGACATTGGAACAGCGGCCGTTGCGCTGTAAGTGGTCGAGTATGGCGATATCGGTACGGTCGAGCTGGCGCATAGTAAGAGTCAAATTATCTTGTCAGCATAATATGCTGTTAATTTACTTGGGTTGGAATATCTTACTGAAAAATGGGGAAGTTCAGCCGCATATTCTATGAGTATTTAACTATAGTACAGCATATATGATGTTGAGACTATGAAGGGCTTTTCTATGCTTACCCACCAGCCATTCCCTGCTATTGATGCTTTTACCCAGGCTTTTCGTGATACCTACCGCCAGGATGAAGATGTCGTTATTGAGTCCCTGTTGCCACAGGCGAAGCTGGCAGCAACGGTACGAGCTCGGGCATGGTACAGGGCGCGTGAACTTGTCGTTGGCATACGTCGTGCCCAAACCGGTAAGGGCGGTGTGGATGCGCTGTTAAATGAATTTTCCCTTTCGACCGAAGAAGGCATTGTCTTGATGTGTCTGGCTGAAGCTCTGTTGCGGGTACCGGATAAAGAAACTACTGACAGTTTAATTCGAGACAAATTAACCCAGGGGGACTGGTCTTCACATTTGGGGCACAGCGATTCCCTGTTTGTAAATGCCTCTGCTTGGGGGCTGTTGCTGACCGGAAAGGTCGTGAGCTACAACGACTCGCAACAGCAGCAAATAGGATTATTAAAGAAAACGGTTAATCGGTTTGGGGAGCCTGTGATCCGCTCGGCGGTGCGCTATGCCATGCAGATCATGGGTACCCAATTTGTTATGGGTAAAACCATCGGCTCGGCTCTCAAGCGTGCTGAGGCACAAGAGGGCCGCGGATATCGTTACTCTTACGATATGTTGGGCGAAGGTGCGCGCACGCAAGCGGCGGCGGATCGTTATTTCCAAAGTTATCTGGATGCCATTCACAGTATTGGTAAAGCGGCTAAGGGTCGCGGGCCCATGGAAAGCCCGGGGATTTCGGTCAAGCTCTCGGCGATCCATCCGCGCTATGAATTTTCTCACCGCGAACGCGTGTTGAATGAGCTGGTTCCACAGCTTAAAGCACTAGCCTTGGTGGCTAAGCAGTACGATATTGGTTTTACCGTTGATGCCGAAGAGGCCGATCGGCTGGAATTGTCGCTGGAAATTATCGGGGCTGTATTTGCCGATCAGGATCTTGACGGTTGGAATGGTTTTGGATTGGCAATTCAGGCCTACCAAAAACGTGCCTTGTTGGTTGTTGATTGGGCGCGAGATCTTAGTAAACAAGTCGGTCGCAAAATGATGGTGCGCCTGGTTAAGGGAGCCTACTGGGATTCAGAAATTAAATGGAGTCAGGAAGCTGGTCTGGCCGATTATCCGGTATTTACCCGTAAGCCATCAACCGATGTGTCCTATCAGGCCTGTGCGAAAGCATTGTTAGCTGCTCGAGAATATTTGTACCCACAATTTGCCACCCATAATGCCTACACCGTTGCCAGTATTTTGGAAATGGATGATGGTCATCTTAATCCGGTTCGCGAGGGTTATGAGTTTCAGCGTTTACACGGTATGGGTGAAGCACTATACGATCAAGTTTTAGAGAAGGAACTGGTTTCTTGCCGTATTTATGCGCCGGTGGGAGAACATGCCGACCTGCTTGCCTACTTAGTTCGACGTTTATTGGAAAACGGGGCTAACAGTTCTTTTGTTAACAACATTGTTGATGAAACGATTCCGGTTGAATCCTTGTTGCAGGACCCGGTGGAGCAGGTAGAGAGCTGGGGTCAAAAGCGTAACCTGTCTATTCCAAAACCTCTGGATATATTATCGAAATCTAAACTTGAAACAGGGCAGCGTCAAAACTCTATGGGATTAGAGTTGAGTGATGTGAATACGGTAACTGCGTTAAAAGCCTCTATGGAGCAATGGTGGCAGAGCTTTATAAAATCCGATAGTGGTAGTACCGATGTCGTTAAGGATGCCGTTAAGGTTATGAACCCGGCTAATCACCAGGAACAGGTTGGCAATATCCAGTTCGTAAATGAAGAAGATATAGAAGCCAGCATTAGTCGCGCTGAAAAAGCCTTTACCACCTGGTCTGTTACGCCGGTTGTAGAGCGTGCAGCGCTGTTAAGGCGTTTGGCGACTGTGTTGGAAGACAAGCATGCCTGCCTGATGGCGCTATGCACGAAAGAGGCAGGCAAAACCATTGCCGATGGTGTGGCAGAGGTGCGTGAGGCTGTTGATTTCTGCCGCTATTACGCTGACCGTGCTGAAGAATTGATGGCCGATGAGAGTCTGCAGGCCCGCGGGGTTATTTTGTGTGTTAGCCCCTGGAACTTCCCGTTAGCCATTTTTCTGGGGCAGGTCGCCGCCGCATTGGTTACCGGCAATACCGTTGTTGCTAAACCGGCGGAGCAAACCAGCCTGATTGCCATTGAAACGGTGAAGTTAATGAAAAGCTGCGGCTTTCCTGAAAGCGTGGTGGAATTGGTGGTTGCGCCGGGTAAACCGGTGGGGGAAAAGCTGGTGCCCGATTCCCGCATTCAGGGTGTGATGTTTACCGGTTCTACCGATACTGGTCGCTGGTTATCCAAAACTCTGGCTAACAGAGCCGATGTTGGTATCCCGTTGATCGCCGAAACCGGTGGTCAAAATGCCATGATTGTGGATTCAACCGCACTGCCTGAGCAGGTGGTTGATGATGTGATTCAATCTGGTTTTCAGAGTGCGGGTCAACGTTGTTCGGCGCTGCGCGTATTGTTTTTACAGGATGATGTTGCCGATAAGATCATTACCATGATCAAAGGGGCAATGGATGAATTACATATCGGGGATCCAGCCTTACTTACCACCGATGTGGGCCCGGTCATTGACGCAAAAGCGTTGGCCCGTTTACACAGTCATGTTGATGATTTAGCCGCGTTGCCCGGTAAGGCATCGCTTTTGCACAAGCTCGAGATTCCAGGTTCCTGTACGTCAGGTAATTTCTTTGTGCCGCATTTATTTGAGTTATCTGAACTTTCCGTACTGAAACAAGAAGTCTTTGGCCCGGTGGTTCATGTCATCAGATTTAAAGCCGGCCAGATAGATGCAGTGATTGATCAAATTAATGCGACGGGTTTTGGCTTAACCCTGGGAGTACATAGTCGTATTGAAGGTGTGTGTAATCGTGTAGCAGACAAAGCCCAGGTGGGTAATGTGTATGTTAACCGCAATATGATCGGCGCTGTAGTCGGTGTTCAGCCATTTGGTGGCTGTGGTTTGTCGGGTACCGGACCTAAAGCCGGTGGTCCCCATTACCTGTCTCGCTTGGTTACCTGTGGTGAATCAGTTGAAGCGCCGAGAGAGAAAGTATTTAAGCCTGGCATTGCTTCGGCGAATCTCCAATCTAATGAGATTCGATCAGTGCAATATCAATGGGCAGCGTTGTCGCTAGAGAAACGTGAGTTAATTATGCGCAGCTTTGTAAGTTGTTTGTCAAAAGATGTTCTTTCAAAAATACCCTCCTCTGTTTCGGATGTGATTAATTGGCTGCAACCACAGATAGACACATTAATGTCCAGAATTGATCAGGATCAGATATTACCGGGTCCCACTGGTGAAAGTAATTGCTTAAAAGGGCGAGCGCGTGGAGTATTGGTTGCATTGCTCGCTGATGAGGATAACTTTGAAGTAAATGTTAAGCGCGTATTGATCGCCTTGATGGCCGGTAATGCCGTGGTTTGGTTGGTGGCAGAGCAGCATCAGGCTATGGCTGAAACAATAGTGAGTCATTTGCGCAAGGCTGGAGTTTATGAATCTGTCCTTATCTTGAAGTCGATAGATTGTGCCGGAGATCTTCTTGCGTCAGAAATTATTGATGGGGCTTTGATTAACCGTGGGGCGGTGTGTGCACACTGGGCTCAATTGATGTTGGCAGAGCGAGAAGGTGCTTTATTGCCGTTGATTACTGAAACCCGTCCTGAGTTACTTTTACCTCGATTACTGCAGGAGAAAACCGTGACTGTGGATACTACGGCTGCTGGTGGTAATGCTTCTTTGATGACGATGGGGGCATAGGATAATGCTTATGGAATACCAAGGTTTATATACGTTGATTTTTACGGATTCTGAAGGCCAGGAAATTCGAGAAGAAAGTCAGGTCGGATTTTCAGTGAACCGAAAAGGGATGGAAAACCCTGGAGGTGAATTAAGGCGTTTTGCCTATAAGGCATTTTGTGATAGCGATGCCTCTGGTTTATCCATTGATGAAGTTTTCGCTGCTGTTGGTGTTGATTGATTTTTTATCTTTACCTTCTCTCCTCTTACTCTCTGAGGATTTTGCCGCCTTTATGGCGGCTTTTTTGAAAGAGGTGGGTAAGGTGTGGTAAGGGAATTAGCGGTTACCCTGATTGTAATGGGCTGCTGCTCTCAAGGCTTTAAATACCTTTTCTCCAAGCTTGTGTGATTCTCGGTCAGGACAGTGATGTCCATTCTCACTGTAAAAATAGTCTATATGAGAGTAACTGTGGTCAGGCTGCACGCCAATTTGTATCCAGGGGTCTCGTCCGCCTGAAACAACAATGGCTGGGATTGAGAGTTTATCCAGCATACCTGCGACATCCCAGGGTTCTTTATTAAAATATTCAGGTGATTTTTCGAACGAGGCTATACAGTCATTAATGTGATCTTGCTGTGTATAGTTAAATGCCCCTTGCGCAAAAAACGAGCCTAACTCGTTACATTGTTGGTACTTCCAGGTGTACCAGTTATATTCTCCTGTTTGGGCCTTCTCGTAACTGAGAGATTGAGCGATACGGTTTTCGGACCATGTGTAAGCTTCTTCAGGGAGTAATGCATGAAGGAAGTTGATAAATAGTGAAGTTGGCAGAAAGCTTAGCCCATTGATATAAGGCTTATAATGCTGAGAATCGCTGCGTTGACTTAATGCAACGGTAAGGGCAGTTAGTAGTTCTCTATCTTGCCAGTTTTGGTCGTAGAGCTTTTCAGGTTTTAACTGGGAGGCATGTCGATGAAGGCGTGATACTAACGCTGACCCTAAATTTTTCATAACCTGCTGATCGTACTGAGGAATCAAGAAAGGCCAATGAATAGGGGCGCTTGATGCCAGAATGGCGTCCACAGCATTGGGGAACTGATGACCAAAGTTAATGGCCAGTGCGCCTCCGTAACTGTAGCCCGCTGCCATCCATCTTCCAGTGTATGTCTGCTTTAGGTGATGGATAACGCGGTTGTAATCTTGCAGGGCAGATTCTACAGAGACGTATCCAGGATTAGCTTGAGGGCCTTGAGTAATACTTTGGCCATAACCGCGGTGTTCTGCCTGGATAAAGGTCACGTCCTTAGGGCTACCATAGGCATGGTAGAGCTTTATCAAGCTTTCTTTTGTTGCATCGGTTTCATTGCCAAGAATAAATAATATATCCGAATCTTTAGAAGCTTGATCGGGTGTGAGAACGATTAACTGTTGCTTGAAGGTTTGCTCTTGAGGAGAGGAGTGGTCAGTGGGTTGCGTGAACCACTGCTCAGTTATTGTGAATGTATGTTCCTTGGCGTATAGGGGCGGAGCAATGGAGCAGACAATGAAAAGATAAAATAGTTTTTGTAATAAATTTGTATGCTTTGAAAGTTTCATAGATACTTTGAAGTTCCGGCGGCAAAGCCGCCGGTAATGTTAGATTAAAATTTATAGCTGACAGATGCGCCGATGGTCTTCGGCGTATTGCGATATACGCCAACAACACCTAATGATGAAACCTGACCTATATAGCTGTTGATATAGGCTTCATCTGTCAGATTGTTAGCGAAAACGGCAATTTCCCATTCTTCACCTTCCGTTAATAGCGAGACGCGTGCATCGACTAAACCGTAAGATTCTTGCTCAAAACCTTCCTGGTACAGATGGTCGTCTTTATAGGCGTAGCTGATGTAACTGCGTAACTCACCGTATCCATCTATATGATAGCTGTGATCAAGCGCAATACTTCCAGCAAAATCTGGAGAAAACAGTAAAGGTGTCCCGGATAAGTCTTCACCATTTACAGAGTATTCATCATATTCGGCATCCATCCAGGTAGCGTTGGCCAGTACCGTTAAATCTTGCGTTAGTTGGTATCTTACCTCAAGTTCAAGCCCTTTGTTTGACGCTTCGCCGGCGTTGGCCAGCTGTACAACTGCTCCGTTGATTTGGCGAACTTGGAGTTCATCATAATTTAGAGCAAATACAGAGGCGTTTACCAGTAGGCGGCTGTCTAACCAGGTTGATTTTATACCGACTTCATAATTGATCACTTCTTCCGGGTCAACGCTTTCAGTAGCTTCTGGGGTGACACGAAGAAAATTACTGAGTGATGGGTTGGGGGTTGAATTAAAACCACCTGATTTATACCCTTTGCTGATACTCGCATATATCATGGCGTCTTCAGCTAAGGCGTAATCAACAACTATACGTGGTGAGAAATCGCTCCATTTGTCACTGCGTTGGGCTTGAGATGGATCTGGAATGCCGTTGGCATCAACAAACTGAAAAAGGCTGGGTAGGGTGAAACCTGCTCCACTAAAGCCTGAAGCACCATTGGCTTGGGTTGTTGGGGCTTCCCATTTAATATCTTTTTCATCTTCTGAGTAGCGGGCGCCAAAGGTAATATTCAAACGATCGGTGACATGCCAGGTGGCATCACCATAAATGGCGTAACTGTCAGTGCTTGTGTCTACGTGGGTTATTTCAGAGAAGTTTAAACCGCCATTGATGGGGGCATTACCGACGTCTGCGGATAAGGGGCCAAAGTCTGCAAAACCAAGTTTAAAATCCAATACGTTACGTTCGTGAGTAGCGCTTAAGCCCACAAACCAATCCAGATTGTCGCTACTGCCATTCAGACGAAACTCTTGGCTTATAGTTTCGTTAAATTCCGTAGAGCCTTCATTATTAAGCAGGTAGTACTCGGTTCCGTCGTAATCTGTAGAGCTGAAAGTGCTGTAAGTTCGGTAAGAAGATAAAGACGCTAACGACAGGTTATCAGTGATGTCCCAGTCAACAGTCACGGAGTGATCTCGCAGGGAGCGCTCTAGTCTGGGTTCGAGAGGCGCTACATCTAAGGCGGTATTGCCAAATAGGTTGAGTCCTCCACTGACGACTTTCTTGTCGTTAATGTCAGATGTTTTGCTGTTAAGAGGAAAAGGCAGGGCAAATGATAAGTTATCTAAATATCCTGAGGTTTCATCGTAACGGCTCCAGCTATTCGAAAAGTTTACTTCTACGGAATCGCTCGGCAGCCAAGTAAACTTCAATCGTCCATTGGCGCGATCTCGGTCATAGCCATCTGCACCACCCAGAAGATTTTCTTGCCAGCCATCTCGCTTTTGAATATTGCCAGAGGCTCGCATGTACAGTGTGTCTTCTATAAGCGGGATGTTAATAAGGCCTTTGGCTACACGGTTATTGTAACTTCCGACTTCAACCGATACTTCACCTGTCAGTTCTTCTGAAGGCTTCTCGGTCACGATGCTGATAGCGCCGCCAATGGAATTGCGTCCAAAGAGCGTGCCCTGTGGGCCTTTTAGAATTTCAACTCGTGCAACATCCATTAAGTCTGTGAGTGCACCGCCGTTACGTGAGGCATAAATACCATCAATGTAGACGCCCACGCTGGGATCAACACCTACTCCAGTATCGTTGGAGCCAATACCGCGTATATAAGAACGCGGAAACGCATCACTTCCACCGGCGACACTAAATCCTGGCGTCATCTTGGTGAGGCCTTTAAAGTCGGTAGCACCAACCTGCTTGAGCATATCGTTACTAAAAGCGGAAAGTGCAATGGGTACATCTTGGGAGCTTTGCGCGCGTTTTTGGGCGGTGACAACGATCTCTTCGATGGCCCAGGTATTATCCTCGGCGTGTGTGGCGGAACTTATGGCAGCAGCCATTAAGCTGGTGCTTAGGGCAACTGCGATTTTACGGTTTCTCATAGTAAATCTCTCCACGCATTTATGGTGCTTGTTATATTGTGATAATGGCTCTGGTGAGGAACTTAAAAGCTAATGAGCGCATTACCACTAAAGCCTACAGAGGCAACTTGACTTGGGCGTACCATTTTGCGACGCTAGGCATACCAATTTACGACACAACGAAATGCTTGGTATAGATATGCGAAACGGTGCTGAGGATGAGGCGTTATTTACGGATAGCGATATTCTGCTGGGCTCTTGGGAGGCCGCTGAAGAGCTGGGTATTGATCTGAGCGATTCGTTGGCGGTATCAGGTATTAGTAAGCAGCAGTTGCTGAGCCCAAAAACGTTTCTGGGTTACCACCAGGTGGTTACCTTCTTGGATGATGTTGCCGCTCGCAATAGGTGCCCCCACTTTGGTTTTTATGTGGCTAAACATCAGCAACCGTTCCGTTTTGGTGCTTTGGCTCAAGTGTCAAAACTGTGCTCTACGGTGGGGGAATCATTAGCGAAGTCGTTTAAATACACTCAGCTTTATAATCAGGCATCATTGTGGCAGGTCTGTGAAGAAGGCGATTATATAGTTATGAAGCGTCAGCAGCGTGTTGCCTACACTGGCTCAATGGTACAGCTGCATCTCTTGGCGGTTACCTTGATGGTTAAAGCTGCAAGAGACTTGATAAAAGGTAACTATCCGGTTACATCGGTTTCTTTTTCACATGCTCGTCCTGAAAATAGTGAGATTTATAGTCGTTACTTTCAAGCGCCTGTAAATTTTGATCAGGATTATGACGGGTATGTTTTCCCGAAAAGTTACTTATCGATTCCTATTGCGACAGCTGATCCAGAATTGCTCGCAATAGTTGAGGAGCACCTTTCTGGTCTGTTATCCGAAAAGACTGATCAGGATGTGATTGAAAATGTCCGTACTTTGATAAGAGCTAACCTCGGCACGAACCTGTGTAATTTGGATGGCATCTCTCAGTTGATGGGAAAGCATCCTCGTGCTTTGCAGCGAGAGCTGAAAGAGTTTGATGTTGGTTTTCGGGATTTGCTGATAGAAATTCGACAGGAAGTGGCAGAGCATTACTTGCAAAGCTCCAATATTTCATTGGTTGATCTTGCTGATATGCTGGGTTACAACAATGTAAGCGCCTTCTCTCGAGCATTTAAAGTGGCTTCTGGTCAGTCTCCTCAGGAGTGGAGGCAGCTATATGCCTGAGATTGTCATAGCTAAGAGCTGATATTTCCAACTCAGCAGATGCTTGATGCGATGGCTGGAAAGCTTATAAGCTGTGAATAAGTACCTATGCTTTAATTAATGCAGATAGAAAGTATCTGCTTCGGGAGAGGCTTATGCTCCGCTGGATGTTGATTACTGCTTTGGTTTTACCTGCCAGCATCAGGGCTGAAACCCTGATCTTCAGTGAGTACAGCTATCTCAGACACCTTGGATCAGTGGAGGAGGTGCCTGTATACCGCGTGGTAACCGATGCCTTGGCGCGTGTAGGTTACGATTATGAGGTGCGTTTTGCGCCAGTGAAACGTGCCATTTACCAGGCGGATAGCGGTGGAAGCGACGGTTTGTTATTCCAGCCTTATAGACTCAAGGAGCAATATCCAAACCTGGTACGGGTTGAATATCAGTTATTTTCTACTTCCATCTATCTTTATGCGGATAACAAACCCCGTGCATATGATATCTGTAAGCAAAGAATAGGTATGTTATCGGGTTATGAGCAGATAGCTATACAGTTGAGTGACATGTTTAACTGCGATAAACCGATACAACCTTTTTATGCAAAATACCTCCATCAGTTGAATAATATGATGCAGGGTGGCCGCTTGGATTGGATTTCGGCACCAGAAGCGTTGGAACAATACTTGAGCGCCCAGCGGCAGACGCCTTTATATCGATTAGAAGAATCAGATATAAATATTTCGATTTATATGTACCTCAGTGCGCGGAATCACCACTTGGCAAAGCCTATAGCGCAAGCGCTGGAACAAACCTACCATGAGTTGGGGATAACCAGCGATAAATTTCCCTTCTCCAATTATCCTGAACGCAAGTAGTGACTTCTGGTTAGTCTCTGGCACTTGGACAATAGCTTCGCCAACAAAAGTACGGCCAATAAAAAAGCCGAGTCTTGTGTAAGGCTCGGCTTTTTTATTGAGTATTGCTGGCTTCGCTTATTCGGCTAAAGCCGCAAGTTTCTCTCTGATGATTGCCTTGGCTTCGTTGGCAATAGAGGTAACCACTTCTTCACAGGTGGGGATTTCTTTAATCAATCCGCCGCACATGCCCCAGGTTACCATTCCCGCATTAACATCACCGGTGGTCCAGGCTTTCTCCTGGTTTTTACCACTTACATACTGATGGATATCACCGAACTCACCACCGGAATTTTCAATTTCCTGTACCTTAACCGCAATATCGTTTTTAAATACACGAGCGGTATTTTTAAACTTACGGAACAGCAAAGAGGTATCGGTTTCTTTCATGTTGACAATAGCTTGCTTGATATTGTCATGTGCTGGAGCTTCTTTGGTCGCCAGGAAGCGAGTGCCCATATTGATACCGTCTGCACCCAATGCCAGAGCAGCTGCCAGGCCACGGCCATCGGCAATACCACCGGAGGCCAGAATAGGAATCTTAACTTGGTCGGCAGCAGCAGGAATCAATACGAGGCCTGGAATGTCTTCTTCACCTGGGTGGCCGGCACATTCAAAGCCATCGATACTAACTGCAGCTACACCAATCTTTTCAGCCTTCAGCGCATGTCGTACAGCCACACATTTGTGGATAACTTTAATGTCGTTGGCATTAAACTTCTCCATAAACGGCTCAGGGCTGCGACCAGCGGTCTCAACAATCTTCACGCCGCTTGCACAGATCACATCCACGTAATCATCGTAGTTAATCTCAGTGGCAACCACACCCACGGTCAGGTTTACGGCGAAGGGCTTGTCGGTCAGTGACTGACACTTCTTGATTTCGGCTTTCAGCAACTCAGGGGTTGGGCAGGTCAGGGCGGTCATAATACCCAGGCCGCCGGCATTGGATACAGCAGCTGCCAGCTCGGCAGTACCTACACGCATCATACCGCCACAGACGATAGGGTATTCGATGCCGAGTAATTCAGTAATACGAGTTTTCATGATATCTCCTGAAAAGGTAGTTAACTGCCCCTGGTTTGAGGGCTGCGTAGCCTTACCAATAGCGAGGGCTTGGTAATGTCGTGTGCTTATTATCTGTAACCCTAGGGGGGAGATGAATGACCGGGATACACAGACTGGTTGATACTTTATAACAATTTTGGCTGATATTATGGAATACTATGGGTTTGTGGGTAGCGGAATATGTGGGCCACAAGCAAGCCAGAATCAAGAGAAATACGTCTTATATACCACTAAACATGCGAAAAACCGATAAAAAGTCCCTATCTTTCGGCATCTCCTTTATAAATGCGGCTTTAAGTAAAGTGTCTTTAAGCTCGGAGGTGGTTGATACCTTGTTAGCAGAGTGTCGTATCCCCAAGGCGCTATTAGTCGTGCCGGATGCCAGGGTGACACTGGCGCAGCTGGCCAGATTCACCAGTTCCCTGATATTGGCCTCGGGTGATGAGATGCTGGGGCGCGGTCGTGCGCCTTTGCCGATGGGGAGCCGTTCATTACTGATGCACTGGCTGGTGAGTGCCAGAACTCTGGAGCAGGTGCTTGAGCGTATGCAGAATTTTTACCTGATAGTCGACAAAGGGTTTAGCTTTCATTCGGAGGTTGAGGGGGATCAGGTTCACCTGATTATCGATCCACCCTACGATGAGGATGAGTATGCTGCCGATATTTTCTTTGTGATTCACCGGATACTCAGTTGGTTATGCCGGGAAATTATCGCCATTCGCCATCTGCATTTTAAATTGCCTAGGCCGGATATGGCTCATGAGTTTCGCGCCGTATTCTATGGTGCCCCTTTGTCCTTTGGCTACGACCGCGCAAGCATGACTTTACCGCGATCACTATTACAAAAACCGGTGAGGCAAGATAATGCCAGTTTGGAGGTATTGCTTGAAGATGTGTATTTCAATTTGTTTCAACTCCACTTTAAAACCGACAGCTGGGCGTCGGAAGTGGAAAACATAATTAGTGATAAGCTCAATGCTCTACCGACCTTGCCGGAGCTAGCAAAGCTTATGAAGGTCAAACCCTATACATTACAGCGTCGATTGGCCGATGAAGGCACAAGTTATCTGACCATCAAAAATCATCTTAAGCGCGATTCCGCCATTGAATTGCTGATCAATACCGATCTCACCATTGAAGAAATCAGTGCCAAACTGGGATTTTCTGAGACCAGCCCATTCACCCGGACGTTTAAACAGTGGGTCGGTGTTCCGCCAAGTGCCTACCGAGAGAAGCAAAATATTTTCTCAGCGGCAGAATACTGAATTATCAAGAATGCCTCTGCTGCTCTAGGCAGAATGTAAACCTAATAACATTTGTTCACCGCATTTTTGAATCGTTTTTTGCGTTTTGTCCGAATATGTCGTGGCTTGGCCGTTTGTGTGGTTTTTTTGGTTTTTCAATCTTCTAGTATTTCTATCGGAAAGCAGCGATACAAACCTTAACAATAAAGTTCGCTGCCCATCACACAAAGATCCATAGAATCTACCTTCAAAATGATGTACGTCACGATGTTCTTGGCCTGTGAGCAGGGCTGCTGATGTCGTTGGTGAGTAAAGCGGTAAGCGAGGTAATACGATAACGCTCTACGGAGAAGATAATGAAAATAAAAAACCGTCTAGCGCGACATATGAGAGATGTCGCCTCTATCAGTATACTGTTATTAACCACAATGCATGCAGTTACAACCCAAGCCGGCGAGTGGGTGGTGGGTGCAGGCATATACGATATTACCGGCCCTGCAGCAGATCGCGGTATGGTGGGTTACGGTAATACCAGTCAGACCACCCAGGGCATTCATACCCGACTTTGGTCGCGAGCATTCACCATAGGCAAACCGGGCACCGACAATTATGTCGTGTTTGTCAGTGCCGATATTCAGAGCATTACTCAGGGTGTACATCAGGGCGTATTAAAGAGAATTGCCAATGACAGTACGCTGTCAGCCTATCTGGATGTCAGTAACGTTATGCTAACCGCAACCCATACTCATGTAGGGCCCGGCGGTTATGATCACACGGTCATGCTTAATATGACCGCCTTTGGTTATGACAGCGATAACTACAACGTGATTGTTGATGGCATTTACCAATCAATTCGGCAGGCCTTTAATTCACGTGCAGAAGGCAGTATCAAACTTGCCCAAGGCGAACTGGCTGATACCAATATTAATCGCAGCCCTGAAGCCTATGCCTTGAACCCGGATGCTGCGGATTACGCCACCGATACCAACCAGACCATGACGTTACTGAAGTTGGTAAAGGATAATGGCGAAGAGGTCGGCATGATCAACTGGTTTGGTATGCATAATGTCTCTGCCTCGCAGGAATTTCGCTTAATCAGTGGTGACAACAAAGGTGTTGCCAGCCAACTTTTTGAAAATCATAAGGGCGCCTTTCCTCCGCTGTCTGAGGGTTTTGTAGCCGCGTTTGCTAACAGTGAAGAAGGGGACGTTTCGCCTAATCGTTGTGGTATTGAAGACAGTTGCGGTAGCAGTGAAGTTGATGGCGTTAATCAGGTTGCCCACAAACAATATGACAAAGCCCTAACGCTTTACAATAACGCTAACACATCTGTTAGCGGTAATCTGGCCCATCAGTTTCAATATGTGAATATGCCGGGTTATGCTGTCAGCCAGGCTTACACGCATACCGGTTCCGATGAAGTGGTTTGTGAAGGCACCCTGGGCTGGTCATTCACGGCGGGTCAGTACCGCGATGGCCCTTCAAATATTGACGGCATTGTTGAGGGAATGACCCAGGATAACGAAGGTACCGTATGGAACCAAAGTGGCTCCTTAATCGAAACCGTGTTTGATGGCTATCCGCTACTTGCAGCGATGAATATCTTGTCTGATGTTACGGTAGGGGATGATTCCCATGAGGCCTGTCAGTATCCCAAGCCAACCTTTCTGAACACAAAACTCACTGACGGTATTCGCTTGTACACTGATGTACTGCCTTTTCAGACTTTTCAAATCGGTGAGCTGGTGCTGGTCGGGGTACCAGGTGAAATGACCACTATGTCAGCTCGTCGCTTACGCGCTGACTTGCAGAAGACCCTTGCTGGTACCGGTGTAGAACATATTGTGGTTGCGGGTTTAGCCAACGCCTATAGCGGTTATATCACCACTCCGGAAGAATACAGCATTCAACATTACGCCGGTGGCCATACGATTTTTGGGCCCAACACCTTGGCGGCTTATCGTCAGGTGTTTGATCAGCAGGCCGCCGCGTTAGTTAATGGTTCCACCGTTGCGATGGGGCCTACACCGGATGATTTATCCGATGATCAGATTATTCATACCATTGGTGTGGTTTATGACGATAAGCGTTTGTGGGAATCTTTTGGTGAAACCACAAGTGATGCTGCTGCCGTGTATTTGCAAGGCGCTACCGCATCAGCGACCTTCCGTTCCGGGCACCCGCAAAATAATTTTAAAACCATGGGTGCCTTTCTTAAGGTTCAGCAAAAACAAAGTGATGGTAGCTGGTTAACGCTGTATACCGAAAACGATACCAGTACACAGTTCCACTGGTTACGTGATACGGCCATTGACTGTTTGGCATGTTCCTATGTGACTTTGCAGTGGGATATCCCCAACGACATTGAAACCGGTATTTATCGTCTGCGTCACGAAGGCCACTGGAAGAGCGGTTGGAATGGGTCCATTAACAGTTACTCGGGCAAAAGCCGTGAGTTTACGGTTAACAATGTGGGCGATGTTATTGCCGGGGTTTCGCTGTTAGGCGCCCACGGGCAATATGTGCGAGCCAGCGGTAATGGCGGTTCAAATGTCTACGCCGATCGCAGTGCTATTGGTAGCCATGAAAGCTTCAATATGGTTGACCTGGATGAGGATAGTTGCGTACAGCATGGGGATTCGGTAGCCCTGGTTACCGGTGGTGGTTACTATTTCCGTGCTCACTCCAACGGTGGTTTGGATGCTAAAGCCAGTGCTTTGGGGAGCTGGGAGCGGTTTACACTAACTAACCACAGTGATAACTCTGGCTGTATTGCCAACAACGATGTGATCTCGCTGAAGAGTGTTCACAATAAATATATGGTTGCCGAATCTAACGACGACGTTAATGCCAACCGCAGTAACATCGGTTCCTGGGAACGATTTACAGTGAAAATTCCCTAAAGAGTCTATACAGAGCCCAGTACATTGGTGTGGTCATGTTTTGGGCTCTGACTAGGCTAGCGATATTGGGTTTGAGAGGAGCGTATATTCGGTGCCAAGTGTTGCACACGTCAAGATGACTAAAGCGCGTGTATTCGCTCCACCATATCTGGGTGCTTGGCCATTAGTTTGATCAGTGTTGCCGCTTCTGGACTAGGAGTCGATATATCTTGCTCCCATTTCTCGAGCTTTCTCGGTTTAATTCTCAGTGCTGCTGCAAGTACAGCACGCGACACATTCAACCGGGTGCGAATATCTACAATCTCAGCACCAGTGATTGTCACTGGGGGCAATATTTCTAGCTCGGTGGTTTTTAAGGTGATTTTACCTTGATTGTGTTCAACGACGGCTTCAAGCCCTTCGCTGATTTCAGCAAACAGATCGCGCTTACTCATTTTCTAATACCTCAACCAAACGCTTCAGAGTTTTTTTCTCTGATGGGGATAAATCAGAGACCTCACCTTTTTTGTATAGAGTCAACATATAGAACCGGGTCTTGGCACTATGTACATAATAGATAACCCTTAAGCCTCCTCGCTTACCGCTACCTTGAGGTGCCCATCGAATCTTACGGATGCCACCAGTTCCCTGAATAACTGCCCCAGCTTGGGGTTTACTTAGAAGCGCTTGTTGCAACTCACAATAATCATCGTCGCTTAAATAGTTAGGTAACAAGCGCTCAAAAGCAGGTGTTTCAATAAATAGTCCCTTCATGGGCAGCCTTACAAATCCATTTGTACGCTATTAGTGTATAGTTGGGGCTAGGGGCTGTCAACGTAGCGATAAGGCTTTTACTTGGCGAGCTTTTTAAAATCCGGCTCCCTTTTCTCGAACAAGGCCATAATGGCCTCAGTGTTCTCCTCGCTACCTCTGAGCTTATCCATGGAATCACTTTCCATTTTATAGGCTGCTTCAAGATGTTGGCGTTGAGCCAGTTTTATACAGCGTTTGGACTCACGCAGGGCATTGGGTGCCAGCTTGGCGATGGTATGGGCTTTTTCCAGGGTTTTATCCAGCAGTTCGTCATCACTGAATTTTCTGGCGGCAATGCCGCATTCTACTGCTTGGTCGGCATCCAGCCATTCGGCGCACAAAAGAATCTCTGCCGCGCGCTGCGCACCGATATTGGCTTGCAGTAAGTAGGAACTGCCAAACTCTGGCGCCAGGCCCAGGCTGGTGAAGGGTAGTCTAAAACGTAAGCTTTCGCCGACATAAGCAATATCAGCATGGAAAAGTATGGTACCTCCACCGCCTACGGCTACACCTTTGGCACACATTAAGACGGGTTTATCAAAATCCAGCAGTGCTCTTTCGGTATGTTGGTAGGGGCTCAGGCCTGCGTCATCTTTACCGGTTAAATCGCCCAGGTCCTGGCCTGCCGAGAAATCCTTACCGGCGCCGGTAATGACAACCACATTGATCTCAGGATTATCTTTTGCCGAATTGAGCGTTTCAGCCAATCCGATCCAGGCTTCCGCATTAAACGCATTTTTCTTTTTGGGGTTGTTGAGGGTAATAAGTAATACGCCTTCATTGAGTTCCTGAAGTATCAGCTCACTCATGTTAATTCTCCACTCTCGTTTGCTTTTTATAAATTGTCGTTCTGTAAAAAAATACGGGGGATTGTTGAGAATCCCCCGTGTTTGACGTTATGCGCTAGCGGTTGGATTTAGTCCCACTTGGGCTCACGCTTTTCCAAAAATGCGGTAATACCTTCTTTGGCATCGGCACTTTGCAGGCAGGCATCCAGCTGTTTACGCAGGAAAGGCAGGGCGCTGTCAAAGTCCATTGCATCCTGTGCTACATAAGCCGCCAGGCCAAGTTGCATGGTTCCTGGGGCAAGGCTGGCGAGTTCTGCAGCCAAGCTTGCGACATGGTCTTGTAATGCATCTGCAGGAACGGCTTCGTTAATCAGTCCCCATTTCTCCGCCTGAGCGGTAGAGATGGAATTGCCACGCATAACAAAATCCAGTGCGGCACGCTGAGGCATAACGCGGAACAGGCCACCCATCACCATAAACGGCCAGATACCGCGTTTGATTTCCGGGGCGGAGAATTTCACGCCTTCAGCGGCAATGGCGTGGGTCACATTACAGAGGAATAACAGGGCACCGGCAAACAGGTTTCCTTGCACACAAGCAATGGAAGGTTTGTTGAGGTGACGGAAGCGCAGGGCGATATCGTCAGTACCGCCGCGAACCGGTACGGTTGATGTGGTTTCGCTGCCTTTACCGCTCATGGCTGCCAGATCGCCACCGGCGCAGAAGACATCGCCTTTGGCGGCCAGGACTACGACGCGGATATCGCGTTCCTGTTTGGCGTAGTCCAGGGCGTAGATAATTTCGGCGGCCATGGTGGGATTAATGGCGTTTTTGCGTTGTGGGCGGTTTAGTGTGATGGTTAGGATGTGGTTTTTGGTTTCAAGTTCTACCGCTTCAAAAACCAGGCCTTCGAGAGATAATTTTTCTTCAGTCATGATTTATTCTCGTATCTTTATGTTGCTATACCCGCGAAAGCGGGTATCCAGTGTTGTGGCACATTGGCTGAATTTATGTGAAGTATTCATTCAGCGCTGGATGAGAGTGATTCACTCCGTAGCCCTGGATCCCCTCTTTCGAGGGGATGGCGTGCTAAATTTTAAGTTTTATGTGTTAGCTATAGCTTAGCGAAAACGCTATGCATTCTTTACTGCGTCAGCCAACACCGCCGGCACTTCAATCACTTTCGCCCGCAAGTATTCACCCATAGATTTCGCCTGTGGATCCATGCGAACCGAAGAGGCAACACCTTCACCCAAAATACCTTTGATAAAGAAATTCAGCGAGTGAATATTGGCTAAATCGTAGCGAACAATTTCCAGGTCTGCAGTTTCCGGCATCAGGGCTTTCAAACGCTCAACGGTCAAAAACTCGTGCAGGAATCCATAGGCTTCTTCACTAGTGGCCCAAACGCCGACGTTGGCACAGCCGCCTTTATCACCGGAGCGAGTACCGAACAGGCGACCGAATGGAATACTGACAGTGTCACCAGCCGGTGCGGCGGCTACGGTAGCTGGTACAACCTGATGATTAACTGGCTCAAGCTCAAGTTGACTGGTTGGCGTAACCTCGGTGACTTGATCATCAATATGCACATACTCGGTGATATATTGACTGTCCACCAAGGTAGGCCAGTACACCAGGAAGCTGTCGCCGTTGCCGATAGGGTTCATTGGGCCAAAGCCAGGAATATTGGCCAGGGCGATTTCAATCATCTTGGCGCTAAACAGGCGGCCGACTAAATCCTTATCGCTGGACTTGGCCACTATGCGCAGGCGGGCGAAGGCCTCTTCATTACATTGTGGGTTTTCTTTATCGGTACGCAGCAGTTCGATAGATACATCGTCAAACTGTTCTTTGCCGCCAATATTTTTGAAGAAAGTGTCGGTCAGTATCTTGGCTTTTTCTTCGATGTCCAGGCCGGTCAGCATAATTTCAAAACCGTTGCGGAAACCGCCCAGGGTATTGATACAGACCTTGTGACTTGGTGGCGGGCAGGAGCCTTTACAGCCGCTAACGTAAACGCGATCTTCACCCACCTGTTCAATACTCAGAGTATCGAAGTGGCCAATCACATCCGGGTTTTTATAGGCCGGGTCACCAATCTCATACAGCAGTTGAGATTTTACCGTACCGACAGAAACCAAACCGCCGGTGCCAGCGTGTTTGGTAATGGTGAAGTTACCGTTGGCTTCAATTTCGGCAATGGGGTAACCGGGGTTGTCAAAGCTCGGTACTTCCTGGAAGAAAGCATAGTTACCACCGGTCGCCTGTTGACCACATTCGATCACATGACCTGCGGCCAGTGCACCGGCTAGTGCATCGTAGTCAGTGCGTTGCCAGTTAAATTTCCAGGCGGCAGGGCCAATCACTACGGCGGCATCGGTAACGCGCGGGCAAATCACTATATCGGCGCCTTGATCCAGGGCTTCTTTAATACCCCAGGCACCCAGATAGGCGTTGGCGGTTAGCAGGTGGTTTTTACTGTCTGCCAGGTTTTGGCCGGTATCCATATTCCTAAAGGCTTCGCCTTCGCCTTGCAGCTCTTGCATACGTGGTGATAGATCATCACCGTCGATATAGGCAACCTTAACATCGAGTTCCAGTTCTTTGGCAATTTCTTTTACCGCATCGGCCATAGCAGCGGGATTTAAACCGCCGGCATTGCTGACGATTTTTATGTTTTTTTCAATACAGGGTTGCAGAACTTGTTTGACCTGCTTTAAAAATGTTCCAACATAACCTGTGTTACGTTTCATTTTTTGGCCGTACAAAATGGCCATGGTCAGTTCTGCCAGGTAGTCACCAGTCAATACATCAATAGGACCGCCTTCGACCATTTCTTTAGCTGCGGATAATTTGTCGCCGTAAAAACCGCTGCAGTTGGCAATCTTAATTACATCAGTCATCGTTGTTCTCTTTTTTACGTGAGTATTTAGAGAATGTCATTCCCGCGCAGGTTGGAAGGGCCTGCCCCGCGAGCATCGCGAGTGCTTTGGGTATCCAGTGGCTTTTGTCTGTAAGGTACTGCGGAAAAACACTCAAAGATCAAAGTCACTGGATCCCCGCCCAGCCCAGGCTGCCTTCTCTTGCTAGGCAATTCACCTTGTGCGCGGGGATGACGTGCTAATTTTTAAGTTTATCTTATGGCTGGTAATCCTTAGATTCTGATATACCAACCTAAAACCATCATCCCTTTAGTCATCTGAACAGATTTTCAAGACGGCAGGGATGACTATGTTTTATTCGCCTTCTACTGTGATCAGCAGTTGTTTGGTTTTCACCTGCTGACCGGCTTCACAGCTGATTGCTGTGACGGTACCACTGATACCGGCTTTTAATGGATGCTCCATCTTCATGGCTTCCAGTACCACCAGGGTTTGACCGGCTTCAACCGTATCACCTTCTTTCACCATCACTTCAACAATAGCGCCGTCCATAGAGGCTTTGATTTGACCGCTACCCGCACCGCCAGCAGCGGCGGCAGGTTGATGGGTGATATCTTCAATAATGAAGTGGCCAGTCCCATCATCCAGGTACAGCGTCTTGTTATCGAAGGCAAAGTGCATATTCTCGCGGACACCGTTTTCAATATAGGTGCAGCGATTGTCTTCCAAGGCAACAAAGTTGAGAGTGAAGGTGTCATCACCCACAGAGATCTCAAAGTAATCGTCATTGTTAACCAGAGTGACGACATTGGCTTGGCCATCAAACTCCAGTTTATAGACATAACTTTGGGCGATAGCACGACTCCAGTTGGAGCTACTGGCTTGACCTTCTTTAATAGCGCGTTGGTAATTCAGCAGCGCGGCTTTTGCCAGGGTGTTATTGGACGGTTGCTTTTGGTCCATGCTGACATCAGCACTGAAGTGCTGCTCGATAAACGCAGTAGTCGCTTCACCAGCACCAAACACATCGTGACGCAGAACATTTTGTAGGAACAATTTATTGTTGTTCATGCCCAGCAGTTGCGTGTCTTGAACCGCAGAGGCCAGACGACGAATCGCTTCGGCGCGGTTGTCACCGTAGGCAATCACTTTGGCAATCATTGGGTCATAGAAAGGGCTAACTTCCTGACCGGTTTGAATACCGTGATCCATACGGATACCGGCACGCTCAGGGTAGTCCCATAAGCGCACTTGACCAGTTTGTGGCATAAAGTTATTACGCGGATCTTCTGCATACAGGCGAACTTCAACGGCGTGACCGTTTAGCTCAATGTCATCCTGGCCTAATGGCAGGGTTTCACCAGCGGCGACTTTTAATTGCCAGGCTACCAGATCCTGACCGGTGATCAGTTCGGTTACCGGGTGTTCTACCTGCAAGCGGGTATTCATTTCCAGGAAGTAGAAGTTCTTGTCTTTGTCGACCAGGAACTCAACGGTACCGGCGCCACGGTAGTTACAGGCTTTGGCAGCGTTAACGGCAGCTTCACCCATACGTTGACGCAGCTCCGGGTCTACAAACGGCGACGGGGCTTCTTCAACAACTTTCTGGTGGCGACGCTGAATAGAACAATCACGCTCGCCCAGGTAAACCGCATTACCATGCTCGTCGGCAAATACCTGAATTTCAATATGGCGTGGTTCTAATACGGCGCGTTCCAGAATCAGTTCACCGCTGCCAAACGCGGTTTCTGCTTCCGAGCGTGCGGTGCGAATTTGTTCGGCCAACTCGCTTTCTTCAAACACCAGGCGCATACCGCGACCACCACCACCAGCGGAGGCTTTAACCATCAGCGGGAAACCGATGTCTTTGGCTTTGGCCAGCAGGGTTTCGTCAGACTGGTCTGCGTCTTGATAACCAGGGATACAAGGTACACCGGCGTCGATCATGGCGATCTTGGACAAACGCTTGCTGCCCATCAAATTGATAGCTTCGCTACGTGGGCCGATAAAGGTAATACCAGCTTCTTCACACGCTTCGGAGAAGGCGGCATTTTCTGATAAGAAACCGTAACCCGGGTGAATAGCATCGGCGCCAGTCTGTTTGGCGGCTTCGAGAATTTTTTCCGCTACCAGGTAGGATTCACCGACAGCGGCAGGGCCAATACAAACGGCCTGGTCGGCCTCACTGACGTGCAGGGCTCCGGCATCGGCTTCACTGTAAACGGCGACAGTACGATAACCCAGATCGCGGGCGGTACGCATCACGCGAACGGCAATCTCGCCACGGTTAGCAACTAATACTTTGGTAATTTTGCTCATGTTTTTAAATTCCTAGTTTTGCCGTAAGACGGATCTTATAAACGACCAATACCAAAGGTATTCGTGTTAACAGTACGCTCATCGCCTTCGCGACAAACACTTAGGGCAAAGGCCACTACCGAACGGGTATCGGCGGGATCAATCATGCCGTCGTCCCAAACACGCGCCGTATTGGCCAGGGCGTTGGATTTGGCTTCCATGGTTTCCACGGTGTCTTTTTCCATGGCGTCCACCATGCCGCGCATCTCGTCGTTCATCTCTGCACCGGAGCGAGCAATTTTGGCTTCAGCAACTTGACGCAATACGCTACCGGCTTGAGCAGGACCCATTACGGAGACAACACTTCGAGGCCAGGCAAACAGGAAGCGTGGGTCCATACCGCGACCGGCCATAGCGTAGTTACCGGCACCGTAGGAACCGCTGACAATAACGGTGATTTTTGGCACGGTGCAGTTGGTTACGGCCTGAATAAATTTAGCGCCGTGTTTAATAATGCCCGCTTGTTCTGGCTCTGTACCGACCAGGAAACCGGTGGTGTTGGTTAGGAACAGCAGGGGTGTACCGGATTGCTCACACAGCTGAATAAACTGTGCAGCTTTGGCTGCACCCTTGGCAGTAATCGGGCTGTTGTTGCCGATTACACCGCAAGGCATACCTTCGATTTCCATATGGCCACACAGGGTGCCGTTATCGAAGTCACCTTTAAATTCCAAAAAGTCAGAACCGTCGGCGATGCGGGCAATCACTTCACGCATATCAAACGGGACTTTCGAATCTTCTGGCACAATACCGCGCAACTCTTCGGCAGGGTAGATTGGATCTTCGAAGGAGACTTCAGCACGTAGAGGTTGGCTTTTATTCCAGCCCAATTTTTTGGTGACGTCACGGGCAATACGAATACCGTCGGCATCGTTTTCGGCCAGATAGTCGTTGGTACCGGCTACCTCACTGTGCATCTCTGCTCCACCCAGCTCTTCATCGGTAGCAATTTCACCGGTCGCGGCTTTCAGCAGCGGGGGACCGGCCAGATACATGGTGGATTGCTTACGGACCAGAATCAGGTAATCAGAAAGAGTCGGCTGGTAAGCACCACCGGCGGTTGCACTGCCGTGTACGACGGTAATTTGTGGAATACCGGCTGCAGACAAACGACACTGGCGAGCAAACATAGCGCCAGATTCACCAAAGGTATCGCCAACCAGCTTCAGGTTACCACCACCACTTTGTGACAGGTTTACCATCGGCAGTTTGTTTTCAAGGGCGATGTCCATCACGCGGTTACGCTTCTTACCGCCCATAGGGCCGATACTGCCACCTTTGGTCAGGTAGTCATCAACGGCAACAACACAGCGAACACCATTGATATAACCAATACCGGCAATGTAGCTACCGCCTGCACCGGAACCATCGGTGTCTTCATCCTGCATATAACCACACAGGGTCGACAGCTCAAAAAAAGGTGCGCCAGCGTCGAGCAATAAACTTAAACGCTCGCGCGGAGGGATAAAGCCCTTTTTGATATAGCGTGGGGCTTTAGCTTGCGCTGCTTCAATCACGCGACGTTCAATGCCACGAAATTCGTCTACCGCTGCGGTCATAACTTTAACGTTATTTTTAAACGCATCGGACTGGGTATCTAATTGGGATTCGATAACCGCCATAATGTATTTTCCTGTAATGTCTCTCTCTGCGTCGCTACGTGAGCGACCTATTTAACTATTTAAAGATGCTGCCTTCTTCACCGATTTTCACTACCTTTTGGAAGGCAGGGCGTGCACGCATGCGATTTAAATAGTCGCGAACATGGGGCTTGTAACGCTCGTCAATTCTTAGCGACTCGCCCAAGTGAAGCGCGTAGGCGATTGTGATGTCGGCAATGGTGAAGCGATCACCGACCAGATATTCACGGCCATCTTCCAGGTGTCTGTTGAGTCGACGCAGGCGAGCATGGAACCATTTCATATAATCCGTTGCGGCTTCTTGCAGACCGCGCTCGGGTGGCTCTTGCAGGGTGTAGCGGATGTACACGGTCTGTGGGAAGGTCAGGGTTGCGTCACTATGGAATAACCAATTGAGGTAATCGCCGTACTCGGGATGGTCTGGTTTAAGACCAAACTCGTGTTTGCCATAGCGCTCCACCAGATACAGGGGAATACCGGATGACTCAGTCATATGGGTTTCGCCGTCGATCATGTATGGGATGGTGCCCAGCTCGTTGACTTCGAGAAATTCCGGCTGCATAAAACGCGGCGGGAAGGGCATGGTTTCTACTTCGTAGTCGAAACCCATTTCTTCCAGGGCCCACAGTGCGCGCAGGGAGCGGGCGTTGTGGCAGTGCCAAAGTTTAATGGTCATTTTATTCTCTCTTTTTAAACTTAAAGTCCATATTGACGCGAAGCGAGGTCGCGCATGATTTCTTCCGAGCCACCGCCAATGGCGTTGACGCGAACTTCCCGGTAGATGCGCTCGATGCGGTTGTCACGCAAGTAGCTGGCGCCGCCCAGAATCTGGCTGGCTTCGCGCGCGCAGAATTCCATGGTTTGGCTGCACTGCACTTTAAGCATGGCAATGTCACCGGGGTTAGGTTTGCCCTCAGCAATTTCGCGAGAGCAGTGATTGATATAAGCCTGACAGGCGTTGATGCGCTGTTTCATTTCGGCAATCTTGTGGCGAATAACCTGGTGGTCAGCCAAACGCTTGCCGAAGGTTTTACGGTCTTTGGCCCAGCTTACGGCGTCTTCAAGACAAACGCGGGCAGACGCTTCCATACCAACGCACAGGGCCATACGCTCGGCATTGAAATTATTCATGATCACCTGGAAGCCCTGGTTCTCTTTACCGATCAAGTTACCCACAGGTACTTTGACGTTGTCGAAGTAGATAGTTGCGGTATCAGAACACCACCAGCCCTGTTTACGATGTAATTGGGTGCGGGATACGCCTTCGGCATCCATCGGGATCAACAGCATGGAAACACCGCCGGGGCCTTCGCCACCAGTACGCACGGCGGTGGAGGTCCAATTGGCGTTCATTGCACCGGTAATAAAGGTCTTGGAGCCGTTAACTATGTAGTAGTCGCCTTCACGACGGGCAGTAGTTTGCAGGTTGGCAACATCGGAGCCACCACCGGGTTCGGTAATACCCAGTGAGATACGCTTGGTACCACTCAGCACACCCGGCATCACCATTTGCTTAACTTCATCGCTGGCGAAGTTGGCTACCGGTGGCAGGCCAATACCGTGAATACACAGGGTGGCACCGACGCCGCCGACGCTGGAGCGGGCCAGTTCTTCGTTAAGGATATTGTGGTACCAAACATCGATGCCTTCTTTAATACCGCCGTATTCTTCGGCGTAACCCAGCCCCAGAATGCCAACTTCACCGGCCTTGGGCCACAGCTCATCGGGGATCTTGCCAGCTTCGTCCCACTCGGCGGCGAAGGGCATGATTTCACGATCGATAAAACGACGTATTTGGCTGCGCCATTCTTCGTGTTCCGAGGTTAAGTAGGGGTTACTTATGCGGGCGCTATCGAAATCCAGTGACATATTGGGCTCCTAAATCCTAAGACTTTAATCAGAATAGTCTCAGTCTAAAGACCCTGAGATGAGCTGCTTGGGATAGGGCGCCAAGTTATTTGGGAATTGGTGCCAAAATTTCGCGAAAATGGCGCCAGGATGACACCGGGTTCAAGGTGGGATAAATGTGAGGTAAGAGCTGCTAGCGGTGGGATTGGCGGTATTCGGAGGGGGTCTGGCCGTGCCAGCTCTTAAAGGCGCTGGAAAAGGAGCCCTGGTCGGTATACCCCAGCAGAAAGGCGATATCAGTAATGCCCAGGCGTTCATCGCCCAGATAGCGCAGGGCCTGCTCTGAGCGCACTGATTGCAGCACCTGTTGGAACTGGGTGTCCTTATCGGCCAGGCGGCGCTGCAGCGTACGGCGGGATACGTTGAGCTGATGGGCGACGCTGTCGATGGTCATCTCGCCGATGGGCAAGAGTTTCAAGATAGTGTTGCGCAGTTCCCGCAGGAAGGGGTCGTCTTCTTCCTCAAACAGATGGTCAAACGAGCGGCCAAAGCTCTGATCCAGGGACTGGCCCAGCTGGGTCAGTGGGTAATCAAGGCTTTCACGGGCGAAATAGAGGCAGCTAACCTCCTGGTCAAAGGCCAGATCATTGCCAAAAAAGGCCTGTAATTGGGTCAGGTCTTCTGGTTCCGGGTAGGTAAATCGCGCCTTGATCACGGGGATTGGCTGCACACACAGGGAATCGACGATATTGGCTGAAGAGGACAGCAGGTTGTCGCTCAAAAAGCGCTGGCTGGCGGTTTCATCCCATAAGGGATGCCATTCGAGGCGGATATAGTCAGCCTCGCCTTTGATTTTGACCTCGCCAATATCACCGGTAAAGCGCAGCACACTGGGCATCAAATTCAGGTATTCGCGAAAGGTGTGGCACAGGGTGGACATGTGTAATTGCAGGTTGAGGCCGCAGACATAACTCACCCGACCGGCAAACAGACCGATATCGGGATTTTTACTGGCCAAGGCCACCGATTCATACAGATTCAGCAGGGATATCACCGGAAAGCGCGCATCGGGATCTGTTAGGCGCTGTCGATCAATCCCCTCACGGGCAAGGAACTTGTCGATAGGCACCGATGAAAGCTCAGCAGCCTGAATTAGCGCGTGGATGGAGGAGCTGTAAACTGTCCAGTCGGGGTTGGGTGACGACATAATCCTGCTTTCTGCGTGCCACAAGAGATAGGGCATTCTAGCAGTGGCGTTGTCGTTTGATCCAGATACAAGCGCCATAACACTGGGGCGCTTGTATCCTTCTGGTCCCAAGGCTGTATTAGAGCCCCAGCTGACGGCTGGTCAGATCGCGCATAATTTCCTCTGAGCCACCGCCAATCGCCATCACGCGGACTTCACGGTAAATACGCTCGGTTTTGCAACCGCGCATATAGGAGATGCCACCCATAATCTGCATGGCTTCGCGGGCACAGAATTCCATGGTTTCTGTGGCCTGTACCTTACACATGGAGATATCTTCGATCTTGATGGTGTTGTTCTGCATCTGCCAGGCACACATATCCATATAGGCTTGAGTGGCATTGATGCGCTTAAGCATCTCGGCGAATTTATGGCGAATCACCTGGTGCTTGGATAATGGCTTGCCAAAGGTTTTACGCTCCATGGCCCACTCGGCAGCTTCTTCCATACAGGCTTTGGCGGCACCCAGCGACAGGGAGATAATGCCCAGACGCTCTTTGTTGAAGTTGTGCACGATAGGCAGGAAGCCCTGATTCTCTTCGCCGATGATGTTTTCAGCGGGCACCTTCACATTGTCGAAGTAAATGGTTGCGGTATCTGAACACCACCAGCCCTGTTTTCTGTCGAGTTTGGTCCAGCTGACGCCTTCTGAATCCATCGGGATCAACAGCAGGGAAATACCGCCGATGCCTTCACCGCCGGTGCGTACGGCAGTGGTCAGCCAGTTGGCACGGGTACCGCCGGAGATAAAGGTTTTAGAGCCGTTCACAATATAGTGATCACCGTCGCGTACGGCCGTGGTGCTGATGTTAGCCACATCGGAGCCGGCGCCCGGTTCAGTAATGCCCAGGGAGATGCGCTTTTCACCGGCCAGAACCGCGCCCACAACCTCGTCTTTCATGGCATCGCTGCCATAGTTCACTACCGGCGGCAGGCCGATACCGTGAATGGTCAGGGATGAGGAAATGCCGGTTGCGCCACTGCGGGCAATTTCTTCGCTGGCGATAATGGTGTGAAAGGCATCGATACCTTCGGAAATGCCGCCGTATTCCTCAGGGTAACCCATTTGCAGCAGGCCTATGTCAGCGGCTTTGGACCACAGCTCCAGGGGTACTTCACCGGCTTCTTCCCAGTCATCCACATAGGGGATGATTTCTTTATCCACAAAGCGGCGCATCTGCTCACGCCACTGCTGGTGGGATTCGGTGTAAAACGGGCTCTTTAACTGTAGGGAATCGAAGTCTATGGTCATGGTAACCTCACATTGGTATCTATGGGGTTATGTTGTCGTAATCAGCGTGTATTGACACTTGTTTTACCGGTTGAAATTCCTGACTTCAGCGGTCAGCCCCCAGCCGGTTAAGCATTAACTTCAATAAGAGTAGGCGCAAAAGTGAAGCTGTCATGATAAATTTACAGCTTGTAACGACTACATTTGCCTGAATATGGATTTCCAAACCTACCCATCATCGTTTGCACTGGCTGTATTGGACGCTGCGGCTGCCAAGGGCGTCGATCAAGGCGGTATTGTGGGTAAGTTGGGTATTGCTACCGATGTGCTGCAATCAGAGCAGGGGCGTATCAGTGCCAAGCAGCTGCAGGAGATTACCCAATACGTCGCTATAGCACTGAATGATGAGAGTTTGGGTTTTCTACAGCAGCCTATGCCCGTGGGCAGCTTTCGCATGATGTGCCTGGCTTGTCTGGGGGCACCGAATTTACGTGAGGTGATAAAAAGAAGCCAAGAGTTCTATGGTTTGTTTTCAGAGAGCCTGCCCATTAATCACTATGAAAAAGACGGCAAGACCTACTGGACAATAGATTCGGGTATTACCTCCTCAGATCCCAAGAATTATATGATTCCCGCATTTTTCGGCGCGCTTTATCGCTGGAGTTGCTGGATGATCAATCAAAAGATTGTGCTCGACAGTGTAGCTTTTAAATCGGCGAAAACGGATATCCCCAGCGACTTCCAGGTTTTGTTTTCCTGCCCGATAAAGTTTTCTGCCACGGAGAATTATCTCTGTTTTGATACGGCTTATCTCGATAAAGATATCGTGCAAAACGAGGCCTCGTTAAAAGTCTTTTTGCGCGGCGGCAATGCGGGTTTGTTAGCGCATCCGGAAGATAATGATTCCTACCATTTTAAAGTTCAGGGAATCTTAAGGCAGGCAGCTTCAGCGCTGAATATTGAAGATGTTGCCGAGCAGTTACACTGTTCGCCGGAAACGCTGCGCCGCAAATTAAAACAAGAGGGCACCAGCGTAAAACAAATCAAGGACGGCTTACGACGTGATGAAGCCATTTACCTGTTATCCCGGGGCAATCACTCGATAGAAGAGGTCGCCGCCCAGGTTGGTTTTGCCGATTCGACGGCGTTTTTTCGGGCCTTTAAACGCTGGACAGGGGTGACGCCGAGAAGTTATATCCAGTCGACGGATGAGGCAGATCATTAATGACCCGTTCTGCACCAGGCAACAGAAGAGCTGACCCCGGGCCAAACGTGTCATCCAAGCTGGCGCTGTTGTATTTGCAGTTGGCGGATGACCTGGGGGTGGATCGCCATCAACTGATCGCGAGTGCAGATATCGATCCCATCTGGTTGGAGAAAACCGATTCGCATATTCCTGTTGAATCACTGTATGCCCTGACCAAACAATTGGCCAAGTTGGCTGGCAACGAGAATATTGGTTTGTGGGCCGGGCGGTCGTCCTTTCTGAATCAAACCAGTTTACTGCAATACCTCTCGGCAATTTGCAGCCATTTTCGCCAATGGCTCAATATGATGCCCAGCACGCTGGAAGCGATAGGGGATATTGGTGAAACGGTTGTGGTCAAGGAAGGCGACATGTTGCGTACTGAGTGGCGCCCGCTTGCGCCCGTGGATGTCAGTGGCCGATATATTATCGATATGATATTGAGCATGTGCCAGAGTCTGCTCAATTCCGCGTGTTATAACCCAGTACCTGTGCCCAAGGTGTATTTTAGTTATCCCGAACCTGAAGATACCTCTCTGCATCGGCAGATCTTTAGCGGTGAGTTGGTATTTGACCAGCCCTTTAGCGGTCTGTTTTATCCTGTGGCCGCGCTCGAGTGGCCAATTATCAAAGTCTGGGATGAAAAATCCCCTGTGGATAAAGATAACCTGCTCAGTGTGATTGAAACCGGCAGCAGCGACGGTTTTATGCGGCGGGTCAGGCGCTGTATCGTGCGGGCATTGCCCTCTGGACATATGACCATCGATACGATCGCCACTGAACTGGCGATATCGCGCCGAACCTTGCAGCGTCGATTATCGGAGCGCGATGAAGTCTTTGCCAATGTGGTGCAGGAGCTGCGTTCAGCTATGGCAGTCCGATTATTGGTGGATAACCAAATCCCTGTAACTGAGATTGCCTTTATGCTGGGATACGCTGATACCTCTTCTTTCTCCACAGCCTTTAAAGGTTGGCACGGGTGTTCACCAAGGGATTTTGTCGAGTCACGCTAGCCGTTTTCTATCTCTGTCTATTCTGGCACCAATTCAAAACTCTCTGACACCAATTCTAAAGCGCGGGTCTCCGAGGCTACCTATTATTTAGCCATCTTTACCCGAACCATGAACCAAGAATCATAGTGTATAGAGGCTTACGATGAATACCGATCCTCAAACCTTAGCGGCATTCCGAGAAGAGGTCACTGCCTGGTTGGCAGACAATATTCCCGCAGATCCAGGATTTCTGTTGCCATTAACCTTTATGGAGGTTGGCACCGAGGAACAGCTGGAATTCTTAATTGCCTGGCAGCGCAAAGTCTACGACGCTGGATATATAGGTATGGCATGGCCTAAGGAATACGGTGGTCGAGGCATGCCTCAGGTTTATCAGGATATTGTTGATGAAGAACTGATGAACAAAAAGGCGCCGATTATCTTTAATACCATTGGTTTGGGATGGGCCGGTCCGCTGATTTTGCAATTGGGTACTGAGGCAGAAAAACAGAAATACATTAAAGGCATTCTTACCGGTGAAGATATCTGGTGTCAGGGATTCTCTGAGCCGGATCACGGTTCCGATCTGGGTAATGCCCAGACTCGCGCTGTGCGCGATGGCGATGAGTATGTGATTAATGGCAGTAAGATCTGGACTACCCACGGAAGCTACGCCAAATATATGATTTTGCTGGCGCGTACAAATCCCGAAGCGAAAAACAAATACGCCGGTTTGTCTTTCTTTTTGTCGCCTATGCAGGCACCTGGCATTACCACCTCACCTATTCAAAAAATTACCGGCGAGCACGGCTTTGCCCAAACCTTCTTTGATGATGCCCGTATCCCTGCCGAGTGTTTGATGGGCGAGGAAGGCGATGGCTGGAAGCTGGCCATGCAAACCCTGCAATATGAACGCAGTGTCGATGGCGGTCAGGCCACGACCTATAAAATTACCTCCATCACCAGTTCAGATCTTATTGAAACCTGCCGTAATATCCAGCGCGATGGCAACCCGCTACTGGAAGACCCTGTAGTTCAGGATCAACTGGTGCAGTTTATTATGGAAGAAAGAAATCTGTTGTTGAATCAAAAACGCAGTAGCATTCAGGATCTTTGCTCGGATTATCCTTTATCCCTGATGTTATCTGGCAAGCTGGAAGCGACTGAGCTGTTCCGACGTATGCGCCAGTACGCAGTGAGTTTACAGGGCGCTAAAGGTGGCCTGTATATTCACGATAAGGATGCATTGGATGGCGCTATTTGGCAGCACGCCTACTTTAATAATTTCTCGGCGACTATCGGTGGCGGTACCAGCCAGGTTCAAAACAATATTATTGCAGAGCATGCGCTCGGTTTGCCGAAGTAAGGAGAAGCATCATGAACTTTGGACAAGAAGCTAAAAATCTTAAAGTTGCGAATATGCACTTCAGCGAAGAGCAAAAGATGATTCTGGAAAGCGCGCGTAGCTTTTGCCAGGATAATTCATCTATCGAGAAGGTGAGAGAGTTATTATCCTCATCGCAAGGTTATGAAGACAGTACTTGGCAGCAACTGGTAGCGTTGGGTTGGACGGGCATGGCTATCCCCGAGCAATTTGGTGGCTCCGGCTTGGGTGTCGAAGCAGTAGTGCCGATTGTGGAAAGTATGGGGCGCAACTTATCAGCAACGCCTTTTATCTCCAGTACCTTGGCTGCACAGTTACTATTGCGCGCAGGTAGTGAGGAGCAGCAACAACGTTGGTTGTCCAGAGTGGTAGAAGGGCAGGTTGCCACTGTAGCTTTATTGGATAACGAGGACTGGGGGGCAAATGGCACGACTCATATGCTTTCCGAGGATTTGGTTTTAAAGGGCGAAAAATTCTTTGTTAGTGATGCGCAAAGTGCCGAACTGTTTATCGTGCTTTGCCAGTATCAGGGGCAAGATCGCTTTGTTGTCGTTGAGCGCAATCAGCTAGCTGAGGGAGCGATAAAGGCTCACGCATTAATTGATGAGACCAAACGTTCAGCAAAAATTGACTTCACTGGTGTATCTGTCACCGCAGATGCTGTTCTCAGTGCAGACAATGCTCAAACGATTCTGGAGGATATTAAATTAATCGGGGCTTTGCTGGTTGCAGCTGAAACCGTTGGCGCTACGGCTTCCTGTTTAAATCTGACGGTTGAATATCTGAATACGCGTAAACAATTTGGCAAGTTGATTGGTTCCTACCAGGCGTTAAAGCATCCTTGTGTCGATATCTTATCGAAGCTGGAGGGCGCGCGTTCTCAGGTATATCATGCAGCCACTTTGTATGAAGAGGGTAATGGCAATATAGAGCGCGATCTGGAAATCGCCTGTCGTATGGCCAAAGCATCAGCCAATGATGCCCTTTTGTTAGCGGGGGATCGCGCTGTGCAGTTCCATGGCGGCATGGGTTTCACTTATGAATGTGATGCGCAGTTGTATATCCGTCGAGCCCAGTGGAGTCAGCAGCAATTTGGCGATTCTGCCCATCACCGCAAGCGTTTAGCGCCATTGTTGCTAAGCTAAGTTGCCATTCCCGCGAAAGCGGGAATCCAGCTTTTTGAGCACTCTTAAAAATGGATCCCCGCTTTTGCGGGGATGAAGTCTTATTAGAGATGCTTGTATATATAGCTATTCCTCTTAAGCAGAAATCTTGTCATTACTTCCAATTATTTTTATACAACAGAAAGCAACTTTCTCTGTTAGTTTGCTATCTCAATTGCGCTGTTGATAAATTTGACGCCAATGTGAATGCTTACTAGTCTGTAAGCATAGAGGTAATAAAGGTGGGTAAAATTATGCATATCCATCATGTAAAAAAACTTGCTTTTCGAAGTGCTTCAGCCCTCGCGGCCTTGCCGCTGTTGTTTTCTGCTTCTGCCTTTTCGGCGACTCCTGAACCCGTTGATGTGACCGTGACGTTTGTCGAAGCGATTACGATCACTGAAGTCAATGCACTGGATTTTGGTTTATTGGACTCAACCATGGCAAACACTGAAACGGTAGCTATTGATACGGCTGACGGTACAACCGATGGTGGTGCAAATATTGTCGGCGGTACTCAGGAAGCGGCGGAGGTAACCATCACGGCTACCGCAGGAGTGGCGGTCACTCTGCTTGTGAATAATGTAACTGACGGAACCCACTACACGCTGGCATCGTTCGTTTGTAATTACAATGGTGCTGGTGAGTCTGGCTGTGATGGTGGTGGTCAAGCGAATACATCGGTTGCTTCGGCGACGGTATTAATTGGTGCGACCTTAACCCGTAATGCGGTGGCGATGACAGCCGGTGTGGATAACGGATCATTTGATATTAATATGACCTACGACTAGGTCTGGGTAATTGCCTGTGAGCGCTTGCAAAAAAGTTCTCATATGTGGCCTGTTCCTTTCTTGTTGTATGGCGGTCACCTCTGTGATCGCCAGTGAGGCGAGTTTATTTCTTACGCCGCAATCCATTATCTTCGACGAAAAGTCGCGTAGCCAAGCGGTGCATGTTGTCAATCGTGGCAACCGCACGGGGGTGTTTGCTATACGCTGGATAGATCACACCATGACTGAAGAGGGCAGGTTGTTTACCTGGAAGGAACCCGATAAATCTCCCTGGTCGTTACAGCCTTATGTTCGCTATTCTCCGCGGCGGGTTACTTTGCGACCGGGAGAAAGTCAGCTTGTACGTATCGCGCTTAAAAAACCTTATGACCAAGTGCCGATTGGGGAATATTTTTCGCATCTGAATGTGGTGATGCTGAATAAAAATGTCGAAGAATCCATTCGTCAGCAAGAAGAGGGTAGCGAAGAAGCTGAGGCCGGCGTATTTCGTGTTGTTGCCAGAACCGGTATTAGCATTCCTGTATTGTGGCGCCACACTCGGGATCAACCTGCAGCCGAAGTTGAAATTAGTCAATGGAATTCATCGCAGCAAACTCTGAGTTTGCAGGTTAAGCGATTGGGGCAGGTATCTACTCGAGGTTTTTTACATGTGATTTATCAGCAGAATGGGAAAGAGAAGCGATTGCTTGATCCGCATCCGCTGGTGATTTATCCCAACATTGACGGACGCAAGGTCAATTTGTCCCTCGCTAATAGGGCGTTGGCAGGCGGTAAGTTATATGTGTATTACTCAGCAGATAAAGAGCACTGGGATAAGCCCTTGGGCTTTGCCAGCATTCAGCTCTAGTCGCTCTCTGTTGTTGCTGGGTTGTTTGTGTCTCAGTTGCCCAGGGCAGGCAACGATTACGTTGACAGAAATTACCTCGCCAACCTTTGGTCTGATTCTCAGTGGCGCGTCGGGGCGTCAGTTTGTATTAAATACGTCCGGTGCGATTACTGGCGCCGATGCGGCAGATCATGTCAGTTCGCAAGCGGCTGGTGATATTACCGTTACCGATGATACCTCGCCGGCCACGATTGAAATTTTGGCGGATGCTATATCAACCTCGGGTGGTTTAACGGTTAATCAGGTGTTATGCAGTTACGCAGGAGGTGCGCAAACCCAGTGTGACGGCAGTCCGTTAGTGGCGACCAGCTCTGCTTCAGCTTCTTTGAAGATTGGTGTCGATGTTACCACCAGTCAGGTGCATAATGGTGGCGATAGCGCCACAGTGAGTATGGATATTAATGTCACTTATCAGTGATTATTTACGTGGGCGTTTACGGCGTTTCAGAGGCCGGTCGGTAGTCAGAATGACATTGTCCACTTCGCGATAGTTATCTTCTTTGTCCAATTCGAAAAAGCGTTCATGCTCCTGAAAGAAACCCTTGGTGGAACGAGTGACAATGCTGTAATTACCGACTGGCACCGTGTTAAAACTGTAATAGCCGTCAAATTCTGATGTGGTTGCGGCAACCACTTCGCCTTTCTGATTGCGCAATTCAATCTCGACGCCGGGGCTTGGCATAATGCTGTCGGCATCATCGGGATTGGTATAACGTAATAAATAACCTTCGATATCACCACTGTTATACACCGGCAGGTTAAAGGTAATGGCACTGCCGGCGTGGGTGTAAATATTGTAGTAGCGGTTGGCGGCAACCAGGTAGGGGTCCTGAGTCACTATTTTTTGTGTGTCTATACGGTAGTTATTTTGTTTTGGCAGGTTGTCGAGAGGGATATAGCTGGCTTGCTGTTGGTTAACTGAATCGATATCCCGGTAACTGACTTGCTCTACAATTTCTTCGCCGTGATCGAGTTTCTGGTTTTTATTGTCGTCCACAAATACATTAAATGCCGCGCGTCCTTTGTCGGCCATATTATCCCCTTTGGCATACAGGGTTTTCTTATAAGGGTTGTAATCGAGAGTGGTGCTAAAGCCTATGCCGACAGACCAAAAGTCATCGGTGTTGGCACTGGCTTTGAGTGAGATATCCACCGCTTTATGTTGCCAGGTGAGTTCGCTATTGATAAAGGTGGTGTGGTTATCGCGCAGTTGTTTGCTGAGCTGGATATTGGTGTACAGGTTGCGGCTTAATTGCCAGCGTACGGTGCCTTGAGCCTGGGTTGCGGGTTTTGAATCGGCAGGGTCGTAGTCCAGTTGACCACTTAAACTGTAGTGCTTATAGCGACCGGACATTTTTAGGGCGCCGCGATAGGTCTCATCGCCGGGATCAGCATTGCGGTAGGTGATCTCGTTACTGACGTAAACTTTGCCAAAGCGACGGCTCAGGCGATTGAACAGTTCGTCCTGCTCGACACCATTACTTTGTTTATCGCGGCTTACACGCAGATCATAGGCATCTAGCCAGTGAGTCTTGGGGCGACCAAAGAGAGACAGTTCAATTTGATCATCAAGTGGGATGGCGCGGACATTGTAGGGGCTGGTGAAATCAGTATCGAAGGATTGGTAATTTAGGCTATAGGAGTGGCGATCGTTAATATTGCCTAAATAGTTGGCTTGCCAGGCCTGGCCTGCATTTTCCTGCTGGTTCCATTCGCCGAGTAAAACGCCGGTAAACAGGTTGGCTCGGAAATTGGCCTGGTAATAACGTTCATCGGTAAACTGGCCAAAATTATCCCTGACGCCTGTGAGTTGATCAAAGTATCCCACACCCAGCTGAAGGTCTTGATTGAAACCGTAGGTGAATTCGGCGCTGCGTGTACGGTGAGCTGGCAACACATCGGCGCCATTGAACTTGCCTTCAAGCAGCGTCTGATCGTAATCGATATGGGTGAGTCGATAGCTGTAATCGCCGGGATCCAGCTCCAGTCCGCCACCCCAAATGAGTTGTTGCTGTTCTTCGTATTGGCCTTGTGGGCCATAGAGGCGCACGGTAAAGACATTCTTGCCGGGCTGGGTTTGTTGATCGATAAAACGGTAGCGACCGTCTTGTGTTGTGCGGGTAAAATCCAGTAGCTGGTTGTTACGGTAAAGCTCTGCATCCCAGCCTGGCGGTGCATCACCGGCAATAGTGGTAACCCCCTTGCTTAAGGTTTGGGTATCCGTTTGTCGGGCGATGACAAAACCTTCACCACTACCACCGCGGTTGGCAAGGTTATTACCACTGTAAAAAACATCACCGAACTCATAATAGCGGGCTCCCAAGGCCAGGGTGTCGTCCTGGGTATCGCCATAACGACTGAATGTAAGCCGCTGGGTAGTGTTGGTACTGCTACCACTGCTATCGGTAATAGTACCTGTGTAATAGGTTTGGTGTTTTAATAAATCCATACTGGTGGTGACAGACAGGCTGCCAGTGTCAGTGGTGATGCCATCGTTATCCAGATGATTAATATTGCCCTGGATATAGGTTCTGGGGCTGGTGATCCAGTGGTAGTCATCACGTAAAAACACCGGTTCTTCTGAGACGGGCACATAGCGATTGCGATTAGCGTAGCGCAGATAGCGCTCTTCAATGGGGAACAGTTTATTGCTGCTAGCCGTTAATATTTGACGGCGGTAGTCTGCTTGCAGCTCGATGCCAAACCAGGCGGTTATATCGTTGTGTTTGACCAGCCAGGTGTCGTCATGTTCGATAACGGTTTTTGGGTCTAGAGGTGTGACTTGGCCATTTATCGTAACGGTATGGTTTTGTAAATCCAGAATAAATGTATTGTCTTCGCTAAAGAAAAAGCCGCTCCACTCAAACGGAGTTGTCTGGTTAATAGAAAATTCCGAGGCCCTTAAAAAAGCATTGAAGTCAATCCACAGGCTCTCTCCCTGGCTGTAAGTGGGGAGGGCATCATCGAGTGAGAATTTTTTAACCTGATAATCCAGTAGGTGCAAGTCCAGCGTTTGTGGTTCAGATGTTGTTGTTACGGCTTTGTCGATTTTCGATTCTGGCGCTGGGACCGGTGCCTTGGGTTTAGTGGGTGTAATGGGGGACGTGGCAACAGTCTGTTTAGTGATTGTTTTTTTCTTCGGAGGTGAACTGACGGTGTTGGTCGTGGTTGATTTATAGGTGATATCAATGACCAGGCGATTAGGGTTCTTTAAGGTAAAGCTGCGGCTACTGACTTCCTGGCTTAAATCGAACACAACCCGTAAATCATTGTAACCACGTATGCCCGTGCGGAAGCGCTTAATTGGTGTGTCTTTTAACCAGGCTTGCTTTAGCTGGGCTTTGATCTTGGTTGGAATTTGTGTGTCATTAAAATCCAGCACCAGTCGGTGTGGATCTTTCAGTGTGAAAAGTTTGTATTGCGTGTTCTGATCAAGATCGAATACCACGCGGACTTTATCCGGGTGGTGGCCTATACGTACATCATCCAGTTGGCTGTAGCGGGCTAAACTGATGTCCGGGTAAAGCGTGAAAGACGCAAGTGTTATAACTGCAGATAGTTTTAATAAAGGAAACGTTTTTGCAAGGCGCAGATGGCTGGATCGCGAGTGGATCGGTTGGCTCCCCCCATGATTTTGTCGAATTACCATCTATAAATAGATATCCGTAAATCATCATGGTTATTAAGGAGTTTAGCAGAAACTATGGATGGTGTGAGTCAAATGAGTTTTGTTGGGAGAGTGGTGCCAGGACGTGGGGTACGACCCGCAGGGTCGGACCCCAGTAATGCCATGTAGGGTTGGCCCCCGTGCTGGGTGCTGGCCTTGAAGAATTTAGCACGAAGGGGTCTGACCCTGCGGGTCAGACCCCGGCCCGTTAAGCAGGAGGTGTTAATCGCAGTAGATGAATCTGGCGATTATCCGCATAAAGCACACGGAAGTTAAAACCATCAATTTCGGTAGTTTCGTTACGCTGCGGCAAGTGCCCAAACGCCCGCATCAAAATCCCGCCAATGGTATCAAACTCATCTTCATCAAAGCCGGCACTGAAGTGTTCGTTGAAGTCTTCAATGGGGGTCAGGGCTTTGATAATAAAATCGGTATCCGATACCTGACGGATGAAGGCGCCGTCGTTATCCTCATCGGTTTCGTCTTCAATTTCACCGACAATTTCTTCCAGAATATCTTCAATGGTCACCAGGCCGGAAATACCACCGTACTCATCGATGACCAGCGCCATATGGTAACGGTTTTCACGGAATTCGCGCAGCAGTACATTCAGGCGCTTGCTCTCCGGCACGATAGTGGCGGGGCGAATAATGTTTTCCAGGGTGAAGTTGTCTTTGCCGTTAAGAATCAACGGCAGCAGATCCTTGGCCAACAAAATACCGCGGATATCGTCGGTGGATTCACCAATGACAGGAAAACGGGAGTGACCGGATTCGATCACGGTCGGCAGTAGCTTGTCGGGCTGGTCGTCGATATTGACGCAAACCATCTGTGAGCGAGGAATCATAATCTCGCGCACCTGTTGATCAGCTACATCCAGCGCGCCTTCAATAATGGTCAGGGCTTCCTGATCCAGTAGCTTGTTGTCGGCGGCATCTTTTATTATGTCGAGTAGGTCTTCGCGGGATTTGGGTTCACCGGAAAACGCGGTAATCAGTTTATCTAGCCAGGATTTTTCCGCCGGGCGGGCATCCTGGACGCTACTACTCGAAGGGTCATCGCTCATGGTGCTTTTTTTCGCTCCTTATAACGCGCTAGCTTGCGCAACTATTTTCCACCGTTTCATACGGTGGAGGGTAATTCATGGCCGTGAGAAGTTCTGTCTCCAGCGCTTCCATCTCCTCGGCTTCATTATCTTCAATATGGTCATAACCCAGCAAATGCAAGGTGCCGTGAACCACCATATGGGCCCAGTGGGCCTCAAGGGTTTTATTCTGCTCTTGTGCCTCTTGTTCTACCACTGGGGCACAGATCACCAGATCACCCAGCAGTGGGATATCCACCCCCTCGGGTAATTCGGCAGGGAACGACAACACATTAGTGGGCTTGTCTTTACCGCGGTACTGGTGATTCAAGGCCTGGCTTTCGTCGTTATCGACGATGCGTACGCTTAGCTCGCTTTCTTCGCGGGTGCCAAGCGCGGCTAACGCCCAGCGCTCAATATCTGTCTGGGACGGCAAACCGGTGGCGTTACTGGCCACTTGTAGATCCAGAGTGAGGCTCATGCTTAGTCCGCCTGATCCCCGTCTTGGAATGGGCGGGACTCTTCCCAGGCTTTTCTCTCTGCGCGGCGCTGCTCTTTATATTGATCTGCTCTACGCTGGTCTTCAGCTTCCTGTTTTTCTTCAATCAGGTCATAGGCTTCAACGATACGCTGAACCAGTGGGTGACGTACGACGTCCTTGGCGTTGAAGTGGGTAAAGCTGATGCCGTCTACATGCTCAAGAACCTCGATAGCATGGCGCAGACCGGATTTCTGGCCGCGGGGCAGGTCGATCTGTGAGGGGTCGCCGGTAATGACGGCGGTGGAGCCAAAACCAATTCGAGTCAGAAACATTTTCATCTGCTCGCGAGTAGTGTTCTGGCTCTCGTCGAGAATAATAAACGAGTTGTTCAGGGTGCGACCACGCATATAGGCCAGTGGCGCGACTTCAATGACGTTGCGCTCAATCAGCTTGCCTACGGTCTCAAAGCCCAGCATCTCGTAAAGGGCGTCATACAGAGGGCGCAGGTAAGGGTCGACCTTCTGGGCCAGGTCACCGGGTAAGAAGCCCAGTTTCTCGCCCGCTTCGACCGCCGGGCGCACGAGCAGGATACGCTCGACTTCGTCTTTCAGTAAGGATTCTACTGCGCAGGCTACGGCCAGGTAGGTCTTACCGGTACCGGCAGGGCCGATGCCAAAGTTGATATCGTGGGTTTGCACCATTCGCACATAGTGCTGCTGGTTTTTACCGCGGGGGCGGACAGTACACTTCTTGGTTCGGATAAGTGTTAGCGATTCGACGTTGTCGTCATCATTATCATCATGGTGTGCCCCATGATCAGCGGGCTGATTACTCAAAGCTTCTATTCCAGATTGCTGCAGGGCCAGGTGAACCTCATCGGGGGTCAGATCCTGTCCATTGTCGGTTTCGCGATACAGGCTTTCCAGCAAGCGGCCAGCCGCACGGGTGCTGTTGGGGGTACCCAACAGGGAAAAGTGGTTGCCGCGGTTGCGTATCTCGATCTTGAGGCGGTCTTCGATTTGACGCAGATGGGCATCAAATTGGCCGCAGAGGGTTGCGAGACGACGGGTGTCGTTAGGCTCTAGGGTCACCTTATGGGCGACGGGTTGTGGCGTTGCCGTATTACTGTCCAAGTTTTTGTAAGCCGTCCTCTCGGCTGTGGATATATCTCAAAGGCTACCCTAATCCTCTGGGGCAGGGAAGCCTCTGATTCAGCGATATTGTTCTTATAACAGAACTTTAATATAGCTGGTTTTTATCAATAGTTTGGAGCTAAGGGAGGTCTCCCGCTCAGTCATCCAGCTCTGAGCCAAGCAGCGTGCCCCGTAGAGAGTTAGGAAGTGCTTCCTCAATCAGGATATCGGCAAACTTGCCAATCAGTTCAGGCTGATCACAGCGGAAGTTCACTACCCGGTTGTTCTCGGTACGCCCAGCCAGTTGGCCTGGGTCCTTCTTGGAGTAACCGGTCACTAACACTCGCTCGGTATTGCCCACCATGCGGCGGCTGATTTCGACAGCTTGCTGGTTGATACGCTGTTGCAGGATCTGCAGGCGCTCCTTTTTCACCTCGGCCGGGGTATCGTCTGGCAGATCACTGGCAGGGGTACCGGGGCGTGGGCTGTAGATAAAGCTGAAGGACATATCAAAGCCCACGTCCTTGATCAGGTTCATGGTGGCTTCGAAGTCGGCATCGGTCTCACCGGGGAAGCCGATAATAAAGTCCGAGGACAGGCTGATGCCAGGGCGAGCCTTCTTCAGGCGGCGCATCTTGGATTTGTACTCCAGCGCTGTGTGGCCACGCTTCATGGCCATCAGGATGCGATCTGAACCGCTCTGCACTGGCAGGTGCACGTGGCTGACCAGTTCTGGCACTTCTTCATAGACATCGATCAGGCTGTCGGAGAACTCTACCGGATGCGAGGTGGTAAAGCGGATACGGTCAATACCATCGACTGCCGCTACATAGGTGATCAGCTCTGCCAAATCGACGATCTGGCCATTGGGGCCTTCACCGCGGTAGGCGTTTACATTTTGGCCCAGCAGGTTGATCTCTCGTACGCCCTGGGAGGCCAGGGAGGCAACTTCTTCCAGTACCGGTGCCAGCGGACGGCTGACTTCTTCACCGCGGGTGTAGGGCACTACACAGAAGGTACAGTACTTGGAGCAGCCTTCCATGATGGAAACAAAGGCAGTGGCGCCATCGGCTTCTGGCTCAGGCAGGTTGTCGAACTTCTCGATCTCCGGGAAGCTGATATCCACAACCACGGCACCGTCGTCTTTCGGGGTTTCCAGCATCTCTGGCAGGCGGTGCAGGGTTTGGGGGCCAAAAATCAGGTCAACATAGGGGGCGCGCTCAGCAATAGCGCCACCTTCCTGGCTGGCAACACAGCCGCCAACGCCGATAATCAGGTCTGGGTTCTTCTCTTTCAGGTGCTTCCAGCGGCCCAGCTGGTGGAACAGCTTGTCTTCGGCCTTCTCGCGGATAGAGCAGGTGTTTACCAGCAGTACGTCGGCCTCATTGGGGTCGTCGGTGGGCTCCATCTGGTGGGAGTCCCCCAGTAGATCCCGCATGCGGGCGGAATCGTATTCGTTCATCTGGCAGCCGTGGGTCTGGATAAACAACTTTTTAACGGCTTTTTCGGCCATGGGCTCTACCTGTCTTTTGTCTTTCTGGTGCGTCTGGTTGCATTGCGGTTTTCAATCTGTGTGATCAAAAACTAGCCAATTCAAATCGGCCGAGCATTATAGCGATTGGCGGGGCGGAAGCCTATAGGTAGGCCTGGAAAATCCCTTCTATGCTAAAGATTCTTAAACAATCACTCAGTGATCTTTTGTGCAAAAAGATCCGTACAAGGTAGGTGCACTTTTAGCAGGGGTATTCTTATGCCGTTTCGATCGCTTGTTAGCCGTTATTTGACCACTTTAGTTGTTATTCCCGCCTGTTTACTGATTCTTGTGTGTGCCTGGCTGCTGATATCTAGCCTTGCTTCTGTCACTCGCTTGTCCACTGCTGTGGATTTACTCTATCTGTCTGATTTAAACGGTAATTTGGTGCATGAGCTGCAGAAAGAGCGCGGTATGTCGGCTGGTTATCTGGGCTCTGGTGGTACTAAGTTTGCCGACAGCTTGGTTCAGCAGCGGAAGTTAACGGATAGGCGCTATAAAGAGTATTACGACTTCGTGCATTCTTCCGCAGGTGATGATTTCAGCCCTAGGATTCGTGAACAGGTTACTGATCTGGTATCCAGTATGGAGAGTATCTCCTCGGTGCGATCAGGGGTTGATAATCTGAGTATGAATTTAAAAGCTGTACTCAGTTACTACACCAGTAAAAACATTGCTCTGATCGAACAGCCTTTGCTACTTATCCGTTATGTAGATGATAAGTATCTTGTCGAAGATTTGATTGCTACTTATAACTTGATGGAAGTCAAGGAGAAGGCCGGTTTGGAACGTGCCGTATTGAGTAATATGCTAGCTTCCAAAACCTTTACGTCAGATGTGCAGCGTCGCTTATACAGTTTAATCGCAGAGCAGAAAGCCTATGAAGACAGTTTTGTAAAATCAGCTAGCCCAGGACTGTTGGATTTCTATAACGCTTTCGCTAATGGCAATGCCAATCGGGATGTCCTGCAGCTACGTCTGTCTGCTTTAGATGCGGCCAATCAAGGGGAGTATAAAATAGCGCCTGAAATATGGTTTGATGCATCGACTCAGCGTATCAATGCTTTAAAGACTCTAGAAGAGCAAGTCATCAAGCATATGCATGAGATTGTTGAAGGCAACTATAGTCAGGGTTGGTACAACATGGTGCTGCTGGGTGTGCTGATGTCTTTTGTATTGTTCAATTCTGTACTCGTGGTAACGAATCTAAGCCTGTCGAGACGTCAAGCTGAGAGGCTTAGGAGCACTTTGGAAACAGTAACAAAGCAGCAAGATTTGACTCAAAGAGTGGATGTTTTAAGTCAAGATCAAATGGGGAGAATTGCTTTGTTGGCTAATAGGCTATTGGATCGTATGCAAAGCGATATGGAAAAAATTAGTACCAACACTTTAGATTCGGTAGCCTCTACCCAGGACACCATTGTGGCAATTGTGCAAAGCGAAGAAAATATTCGTAATCAGCTTGCTCAAACTTCATCAACGGCGGGTGCAGTAGAAGAGTTGGCTTGCAGTATTAGAGAGGTGAGCATCAATATTGATTCTACTGCGACGTCGGTATCAACAGCAATGCAAGAATGTCATGATGGACAACTGCGCGTCAAAGAGGCCAGTGAAAGCATTCAGATCGTAGCTACTGAAATCAGTAATCTCAGTGAATCGATTGTAAATCTGGATCAGCGTGTTGAGACGATTTCCAGTGTGATTGAGGTGATTGAATCTGTTGCAGAGCAAACCAACTTGCTGGCACTGAACGCAGCAATTGAAGCTGCTCGTGCAGGTGATCAAGGTCGTGGTTTTGCCGTTGTAGCTGATGAGGTGAGGCAGTTGGCTAAACGCGTGCAAAGTTCAACGGAAGAAATCGGTTCAATTATCGGTGCTTTGCAGTCTGATTCAAAGAACTCTATGGGAGTTATTAAAGAAGTCCGTAAACGTTCCGAAAGTGCAGTGGAAAAATCCGCAGGCATTAATGATTCCTTGATGCGTATTGTATCGAGTATGCAAGATGTTAATGAAAAAGCGATGGGCATCAGTGAGAGTGGCCGTCAGCAGGCTTCGGTTACCGATGAAATGACACGGGTCATTGCGGATATCGATAAAATGTCGCAAGAGAACCTGGATGGGGCTGAAGAAATCTGCCAGTCAGCGTCTTTGTTATCCGAAATGAGTATGGGACTTATGGATCTGATTGATATGTACAAAGTCAGTGAGCAGCCACGTTATATAGAGCCTACATTGTTGAAGAAAATTAAGGCCACGGGATCCGTGCATGTGGATGGGGAGGTTACGGAGTCTGATTCCCGCCAGGACTATGTACCGCAACTACATTTAGCGGCACAAAGTTCTGCCTAGTAGGTATCTGCCGGCGCGACGGCCTGCTTTAATGACCTCAGATTTAGATGATAAAAACCAACCCAATTAATGCAAGAAAGCTATTGCTGGGAGACTAATCGAATCACCTGATATTGGCACCTAATACCTGTGCAATGTGGTATTGGGTGCTATAGTGGGTTTATAACTTGATACAGGGATTGATTATGTTATTACCACCTGGGCCAGCCCCCTCTCCAGATCTTTTGGATCACTTCCTTGCCAATCCATTTAACTTTTTACTGCAGTGCCAGCGCGACTATGGCGACACGTTTTCTGTGCCGCTGGGTGACTTTGGCGCAACACAGTATCAGGCTACGGGTAACTGGGTTTTTCTGACCGACCCTCAGCATATAAAGCAGTTATTCAATGTGAAGGATCAGGATGCGCCGGGTGGTGAGGCCAATAGTATTCTGTTTATGCAATTAATCCCCAGTCGCGGCAGCGCTGTGATAGATGGGGTTGAGCATGTGGATCGGCGTCGGGCGTTGAGTGATCTGGTTGTCGGCAAACACACGCTGGAGCGTTTTAATAGCATGATATTGGATGTTGCTGAGCAGGCCTTCCGAGAAGCCACAGAGCAACAAACCAGAGCGCAACAAACCAGAGCACAACAGGGCACGATCAATTTGGCCTCTGTGTTTCGCACGCTATCTCATCGGGTTATGGAACGGGTTACATTTGGTGATCTATGTGATGGCAACACAGCGCTGCTCGCAGAGAATCTCCATCGCTTTGGTGACTTTGGGGTAACGCCGCAAGACAAGCGGGAAATTTTAGATCAGTGCCTATCGGGGGTTGAATCCTTTCTCTCCTCACGGGCAGGCTGCCCGGTTGCGCATAACTCCTCTGATCGCGAAAGCTATACCTCGTTGCTCAATGGGCTTTCCAGTACCTCTGATCGTTGGCAACCGCTGGAGAAAGAGCAGCTGCGTGATGAATTGGTCACTCTGCTTCTCGGCGGCGCTGATACCACGGCAACCTCGATGAGCTGGACACTGGTTTGGCTGTTAAAGAATCCGCAGGCCATGCAGACGTTACGGCAAGAGTTAACGGCTGCCACAGAAGATAGCGCGTTAGCTGAATTGGATATCGAGCAGCTGGCCTACTTGGATGCCGTCGTGAAAGAGTCTTCCCGGATCAGTCCTATGCTCTTCAACAGTTCAGTTCGTCTACTGAAGCAGCCAATGCAAATTGGCCAGTATCAATTACCCGTTGGCACTATGGTGGCTAATTGCAATTATCTGGTCCATCACCGGGCTGACATATATCCAGAGCCTGAGATATTTAAACCTGAGCGTTTCCTGGATAAGAAGCCGAATCCCCACCAATGGATTCCGTTTGGCGGGGGGATCCGCCGTTGTATCGGTATGGGATTTGCCCAGCATGAAATTAAATTGGCGTTGGCAAATCTGTTGTTACATTACGATATCGAAGATGCGGGTGTGAGTGACCAGGCGGCAATGCAGGGCAGTTTTTTTGGGCCGCAAGCCGGGGTGCCGGTTAAGTTAATTCGTCGGTAGGGATGGAGTGGGCATGGGGTCTGACCCGTAGGGTCAGACCCCGGGTTATCTTCACACAAGATGTTAGAGACGATGCAAACCGGGTAGTTTGATATTCATTGCGGTCCAATAGGGGATCCAGGCATCGGGCTTGCCTTCCAGTTCCAACCGCAGACCATCGCGATCATCGTGTACTACCCACTCGTTACCAAAATCATCACCATAGTGATCACCCGCTTTGGCTTTGGATTCGGTGAGTATCTGTTCAATATTACCATCGAGTTTAAAAGACATAGTGGCTGCTCCCATACGTTATTACTGGGAAAAAATTACTATGATTTAGAGTGATCCGCGAAGAGGAAGTTCAGTGCTGGGTTTCCGTGGCTATACAGTTTTCCGAATTCCAGTTGGCCAGCGCGGTTGCCGACATGGGCTTGCAGAAAAAGTAGCCTTGGATAAATCGGCATCCAAGGCTGTTAAGTATGCTGACTTGTTCCTCGGTTTCAACGCCTTCTGCCACCATGTCAAAGTTCATGGTTTTGGCGATATTGGTTATCAATTTAGCGATCTCGTAATCCTGATTGTCATGGGTGATGTCTTTGATAAAGGCCCTGTCGATCTTTAGCTTATCGGCAGGCATCATTTTCAAGTATTCCAAAGAGCAGTAGCCGGTGCCAAAGTCATCAATGGCGATACGAAAGCCTGCCGATCTTAGTTGTTGCAGCGTATCCAGGCAGGTTTTAGTGTCCTGCATCAACGATGTTTCGGTGATCTCAAGTTCAATTTGTTGAGGACTGACTTGATTACGGGCCAGAGAACTCAGAAGGCGATCGACAATGTTGGGTTGTTGCAACTGTTCGGCAGCAATATTAATGCTGATGCAGTCGTAGACAATATTGTTCTTATTCCATGTCTGGACTTGCTGAGCTACGGTGTTAATTACCCAATCACCGAGCAATAGGATTAGATCTGATTTCTCGGCTAAGGGAATAAATTCTGCAGGTGATACATCTCTGTTTAGCTCAGAGGAATGCCATCTGGCCAGGGCTTCCAGCGATACCGTTTTGCCGGTGAGACTGTCTACCTGTGGCTGATAGACCATATGCAATTCTGACATTGCAATTGCTTTTTGGAGGGCGCGCAACATCGCCAGTTCATGGTTTCGATGTTCGATATCCTTGGGGTCGACATAGTGGTAACTCGATAGAGTATTTTTACCCCGTTGACCGATGGCTGAAAATGCACTGTCTATCAACTGGTCAATGGTTGTACCGTTCTGGGGATAGCTACTGGCACCTATACTAAAGGACAGTATAAGTTCGTTATCCTCTACCTTATAAGGCATGGAGAGGTGATAAGCGAGACGTTGTAACCAAATATCTACCTCTTGGCGGCTGTCTGTTTTGTTGCTTTCAATATAGGCGATAAAGCGGCCATCAGAAAATTTACCCAGCTCCGTGTGAGGTGGGAGTGTTTCTGTTATGTGTTTCTTTACGGCCACTAGTACTGAATCCATCGTACTGCTGGAGTAGAGGGTCGTGTACTGGCCGTATTTATTAATACTGATAATTAGCAGATGGCCTTGTTTACCTTTATGAAGATGATTGTCGACGATTTGTTGCTTGAATGTAGTTTTACTGGGCAGGCCGGTATTACTGTCGAAAGCCATAAAGCGAAATACCGGACGTAGAATATAGCGGTTGTAGATTAATACTCCGGATACGCCGAGTATCGCCACTAGCAAAACGATGGCAAAGAGGTTGATCGTTTGTCGAGAGAGTTCGCTGTTAATGGAGCTCTTTTCTGTAGTAACGACTAAATACCAGTTTGTATGTTCTACTGGGTGGATAGAGTAAAAGACGTCCCCTTGCTCTAGTAGTACCCCGTTTGCTTCCTGAAACGACGTTATTACATCAACTTTTATGCCTGGCATGAGTGATTGGATGCTCTTGCCTGTTAACGATGAGTCATTGTGGATAACTGTATGACCATCGCTATCGATGACAAATATATCACTGCCATCGGTGAGTTGATGTGCCAGGATTTTCTGCTTTATAAAATTAAGGGTGACATCACCACTGACGACACCGATAAATTTATCGTCTCGGATAATGGGCGCTGTCAGTGCGATGTACCACTGTTGTGTAATTGGGCCGAAATAGGGGGAGGTAATATAGGGGGCCATGGCAGTTTTTGAAGATTGGTACCACGGCCTTTGCCTTGGGGCATAATCCTCTGGAACATCCCAGTCATTTGAAGCGTAGTAGCCATCGCTTTCCAATGCGTAGGCGAGAAAAACCAATTCCTGAGCTTTGGTCACTTGGTCCATATAAAACTCAAGCACTGGGTTATCGCGAGGGTTATCCGGTGAGTTGGCAATAGATTTGGCAAATTTGGCAACTGAATAGAGATGTTGATCGAGCCAATGTGTCAGGTGTGCTGAAGCGATTCGCGTAGTCGTGAGATGCTGCTCAACGATGTTGTCTGCCAAGCGCTGTTTGGTACTGTAATAGGCGATGGTCAGGGTGGTCAGAAATCCAACGGCTAAAAGCAATGTAAAACTGAAGACCAGCTTCTTCTTTTGAGTGAAATTATTCACGGCAGAACATCTGCTTGTCGATTCATCCATAAATCCCAGATGTAGGCTTTGGAGGGGTGATTAAATTGAGAAAATGGCGCGCATTCTAGTGGCCTGTTGAGCGAGAAGAAATGATCTATATCAAGTGGGGATTGATTGGTGGGAAGAATTAGAGCGGGGTCTGACCCTGAGGGCCAGACCCCAAATTAACCAGGCTTAATACAAAGACTAAACGTCAGACCAGGAAAAATCCTTAAACTGATCGCGCAAATCTTTCTTGCTGATCTTACCTGTCGCTGTGTGCGGCAATTCATCGACAAACACACAGTCCGCAGGAATCCACCACTTGGCAACTTTGCCGTCGAACCAGGCTAGCATCTCTTCGGCACTGACGTCTGCACCGGCTTTTTTCACGGCTACCAGCAGAGGACGTTCTGTCCACTTCGGATGGGCTATTCCTATCACCGCGGCTTCGGCAATCATGTCGTGGCCAACGGCACAGTTCTCCAGTTCGATAGAGGAGATCCATTCACCGCCTGACTTGATCACATCCTTGGTGCGGTCGGTAATCTGCATATAGCCGTCTTCATCAAAGCAGGCAACATCACCGGTTTCAAACCAGCCGTCTTCGGTAATAGCGCTGCCAATGCCGTGATAGCCCTGGGTGATCCAGGGACCGCGAACCATCACTGCACCGGACGACTTGCCATCCCAGGGAAGTTCTTTACCGTCGGCGTCAACGATTTTGATATCCACACCGTATAGCGGGCGACCTTGTTTCAGGCGCTTGGCCATATAGGCATCATCATCGAGATCTTCTTCACCGGCTTTGGGGGTGTTGTAGGTGCCCAGCGGGCTCATTTCTGTCATGCCCCAGGCGTGTTGCACATCCACACCGAACTTGGCCATGTTTTCGAAAATCATCTGCGGACAGGCTGCACCACCAACGGTGACGCGTTGTAGGGTGGGAACCTCTTGGCCACTTTTTTCCAGATACTGCAGCAGGGCGAGCCAGACAGTTGGCACACCGGCGGATGCGGTAATCTTATGTTCGTTAATCAGCTGACACAGGGTTTCACCGTCGCCCATCTTGGGTCCTGGCATTACCATCTTGGCGCCTACCATGGGGCCAGAATAGGCCAGTCCCCAACCATTAACATGGAACATGGGCACAATGGGCATCACAATTTCTTTGCTGCTTAAGTTGAACGCATCAGGCAGGGCGCTGGCGTAAGTATGCAGCACGGTAGAGCGATGATCGTAGACCACACCTTTAGGGTTGCCTGTGGTGCCGGAGGTATAACACATGGCGGAGGCCAGGTTTTCATCCAGCTCTGGCCATTCAAAGCTATCGGATTTGTCGGCAATCAGGGTTTCGTAACACTGGGCATTGCGCAGGCTGGTGTCCGGCATATGGGCTTCGTCGGTCAGTACTATAAAGCCTTTGACAGTTGGCATCTTGTCCTGCAGTTGCTCCAGTACAGGGACAAACGCCACATCGGTAAACACCCAGCTGTCTTCTGCGTGATTAACAATAAATTCCAGCTGCTCGGCAAACAGGCGCGGGTTAATGGTGTGGCACACCATGCCGGAACAGGATATGGCGTAATACAGTTCCAGGTGGCGGTAATCGTTCCAGGCCAGGGTGGCAATGCGGTCGTTTTGTTTGGCGCCCAGGTCGGCCAGGGCATTGGCCAGTTTGCGCACGCGCTGGAAGGCTTCTTTGTAGGTGTAGCTGTGTTGTGGATTGTCGGCGGTGATGGAGACAATCTCGGAGTTGCCGTAGACCTTGTCAGCAAAACGCATCACTGAAGTGATGGTCAGCGGCATATTCATCATCGTGCTTTGCATCGATTAACTCTCCCATTGGGTACTCATTAAGCTCCGTTGGGACATCGTGGGTGATGTTCAACGGCGATTATTATTCTCTCGCTACGTCAGTCTTAAGCCGACTTTGGACAAAAGTATATTCAAACAGGTGTTTGGTATCCATGGCTAGAAACGACAAAGCGGCGTAATTCATGATCAGAAAGAGGTTGCGAGTCAGATTTTGGCTGACTCGCACTGAAAAGAGGGTTACTGAACGATTTTAATCCACTCGCCTGTTTGGGGCTCGCCACGTGGATAGTAGCCATTGAGCAGGCGCAATTGTTCTTCTGAATACTTACCCAGACGCACATGCTGAGCCAGGCGAGAGAAGGTGGTGGAATCGTTGGCCTTCACATAGTGCAGGGTTTTCGATTTCGGGGTGCGCCTTGCAGGGCGTACCGGGCGGAAGCTGTGGATGGTGTTGAGGAACATCTCATCGTAGTCCACATCGGCCACTGGCTTCTCTGCTTCACATTCCAGGCTGTAAACCCGGCTGCCCTGGTAAAGCACCGCGACCCGGCGTGGGTTGGGGTTGTCGGCACTGGCGGGGATGATACCTGTATGGCCGTATAGGCCGTGTTGTTTAAAGGCTTCGGATTGCTTCAGCAGGGTGACATTAAACTGCTTGCGCAGATACTGCTCCGGGGCAATTTTTTCTTTCAGTCGGCTTACGCGCAGATCGATATGTGCGTGTTTATCTTCCGGTGCGGCAACAATCGAGCTGCGGGTGTTTTCCACTTTCCATTCGTCCGGATAGCGCAGGGTAAAGCCCAGTCGTTTGTGGGTGTAGTCGTTGTGCTCGCTTTCTGTGCCTTTTTTCGGCTGGTAGTTAATGCCGTAGATCATGCCCTCGGTTTTTTTGCGGAAGATATCTTCGTTGGTGATGGCTTCCTGATTTTCCGGCAGGGTGCCAGCTTTGGCGATCACTTCCTGCAGACGCGTATCGTTACGGGGGTGGGTAGAAAACACGCCGTGGTAGCTCTGCTGTTTTTTACCGGAGTCGCGGGCACGACGGCGGGAGAAGCGTTCGTGATCTTTAAGTACGCCAATCACATCGGCCATCGCTTGCGGTTCATAGCCGGAGTTATACAGATACTGAGCCCCAAAGCTATCGGCTTCCAGTTCCATTTCCCGACCGTAACCCATGACTGCGGCGCTGCTCCACAGACCCGTGACATCACCGAGGGCGGTATTGCCGGTGGTTAGCACTGAGATAATGGAGGCGGCAGTAGAGCCAACTTTGGCACCGGTTTTAGCGGCATCCTGACGCACGGCGTGACGTGCCGTCACGTGGCCAATTTCGTGGGCCAGCACGGCGGCGAGCTGGGCTTCGTTTTTAAGAAAACCAATCAGGCCGCGGTTGATATAGATATAACCACCGGGCAGGGCAAAGGCGTTGATGTCGGGACTGTCGATAATGGTAAAGGTATAGGCGATGTCGGGGCGGTCACTGTTTTTAACCAATGTCTGGCCGATTTCTTCGATATAGGTTTGCAGTTTCTCGTCCTGGTAGATGGCCATACCTTCCATCAGTTTTTCGTGAAGTTCTTTACCTTTTTTAATTTCAGAGTCTTCGCTCATCAACACCAGATCCGGGGTGCCGGTAGCGGGATTGATGGCACAGCCACTGCTAAAGGTCAGCAGTGCAGCGCTGCAGGCCGCGACAATCAGTTTGTGAGAACGCTTGCTTAGCTCTCTGTTAATTAACACTGGCAGTCGCTCCGTTAGGATTGAGGAAATTTCTCAACTGAGCCCCTAGGGCTTTACAGGCGTTGGTTTGCACCCGGGCAATCAGTGGAATGGGTACGACAATGGCCGGCATATAGGAGGTACCTTCGGCATCGGCGCTGATCTTGCCGTCCATTTCCATCTCTTCGAAGTCCCAAATGGTGGCCTCGTAGTCGGATTCTTTATCCCAGGTACCGAAGCCAAAGCAGCCACCACCGCCAGCGCCGATGGAGCAGCCGATGGAGCCAGAGCTGTCGGTGGTTTCGGTTTTACCGTCAATCCAGATCATATAGCGGATTTTGTAATCCTGAATACGCTGGGCGACCTGGGGTTTGGCCAACAGGCGGTTGATATCTTTGATACGCAGCGGTGCGGTACGTGGTTCAAACCAGGGGTAGAGGGAGTCGAGAAAATCGGTTTCCTGGATAACGCTGATAACCTTGCCCTCTTTGTCGTCGATCACGTCGGCAACACATTCGATCAGGCTGGGTTCTGTTTCGTAGTTACTGGAATGACGGCGACCGAGGACAACAACCGCTTCATCACTTTTGATGCTGACGGCATCCTGTTCGGCCACATATTCGTCGATGGTGACGGTGGTACAGGCGTGCAGGAACACGGTTGCAGCAATCAGTAGCAGGGCTATGGGCTTGTGCATGGCTGGTGGTCTCAAGTGAGCGTTAAATCGTTATAGCTTTCTCTTAAGCATAGTCAAAAACCGACGATTCTTGGGTGAATAATCTGTGTCTGTCGCTTAATTCAACCGCTAGGCGTTCAGCTGCCATTAGTAACGGTTTGCCTTGCCGCCTGGGTGGCAGGGTGGTTGTCCAGCCAGTGCTTGAGTTCTGGCACCCTGGGCATGGCGATAGACAGGTTGGCGCCCAGATCACGCAGGGCGACCTCTACGGCGGCATCCATGGCCTCCTCATCGGACTGCATAAAGGCCGTGGGGGTTTTGCCGTAGGCGGTTACTATCCAGTCGGCGATCAGATTGCCTTCCGGATCCATGGCGGTGAGGTTGTATTTGATCCACACCTCAAACACCTTGAATTTGGTTTCCCGCGGGATAGCGTATTGGAATTCATTGACCTGGGGGTGCAGCACCAGATCCACATTGACCGGCGCTTCGGCTGTGGGCAGGCTTTTTAATTCGTGGGATTGATTGAAGACATGGGGCAGTACCTGGTTAAACAGCTCGACCTGCGCGGGCCCGCTGGTAATTATCCACTTGGAGCGGTCTTCAGTATCTTCTGTGTGGGTGTACTGGCGGAATTCTTCATCAAAATACACGCCGATGGTTTGCGGCAGAGGTTCAACCAGCGGGGCCGGGAAGTCGGCATCAACCACCAGGTCATTGGTACAACCGGCCAGCGTTAACAGCAGGAGCAAACTGGCTGAACGAAGACGTTGCCAGAAGGCGAAATAGTGTTTCATGGTCAACTCCTGTATCCGTGTTAGGGACTAATTTGTGCATTAGGGCCGGTAATCGTTCAGCCCCACAAAGGTACCACCGTTACGATAGGTCAGCTCACGCATCAATGCGGCAAAGCGGATACCTGTCGTTTGTAAATGTGCCGGTCTGGCAAATTGCACCGGGAAACCAACCGCGTGAATACGTACCATGCGTTCCTTGTCTTTACGCTGCTGGTTTAAGCGGTCCACCGTTCTTACCACGGTACGAATGGACTGCCCGGTAAATTCATCGCCCATGACATAGAGACTGATTTTTTTATCCGGGTCATAAAAACTGCGAATTGCCCGCTGAATACCTTCCACCGGGCTGGAGTTACTGAACGGGTTCCAGGTACGCAGGCGTTTGATAATCACATCGCGGCGCCCCGGGGTATCGGGAATCCATTTGCCGCGGTAATTGGAGAACATATAGTCACCCATATCGTTCATTATCTGGATACCTTTTACCTGCGGGTAAATATCCAGCGTGGCGATAATTTCGTCCTGCAGTCGCTCCCAGCCGTAGTTAAACATACTGCCGGAGGTATCGATAATAAATACCAGGTATTCACTGTCGACGGGTATACCGCCAATCAGGCTGTTTTGGCGTTTGTAGTTTTCGCCCAGCAAGCGCTGCATTTCTTCGGTCAGGCTTTGCAGGGCCAAATAGAGTTCGCCCTTATCGTTACCTTCGCTGCTGGCTTTGTTGGCCAGCTGGGTATAGTAGTTTTCTATTTCCTGTAATTTGCTGCGCAAGATGGCAATGCGTTCATCTTCCAGGGAGAGTTGTTCGTGTTTGGCATCCAGGTCGCGGTTCAGAATCGTGGTCTCGCCACGAATTTCAAATAACTGCTGTTGCAAGTGGGCAACCTGGGCATCCATATCCACGGCGGCTTTTTCAACTGCGACGGGCTCGGTGGTTTTAGTGATCATCAACAGCAAAACGATGGCGCCAAAGCCACAGCAGATCACGTCAAGAAAACTGACGTTAACCTCTTCTGAAGAGCGACGGTTACGTTTCATGGCCAATCCCTGGATGGGCTGATAAAAGCACCATCGGTTATTTGTGCCAGTTGCCAAAAGGCGGCGGCAGCCATGGGGTCACCTTCCATCGGTGCCAGGATGACATTGACGGGAATACCCTTGGGCAGAATATCCACGGCACTGTTAAACAACTTAACGCGGTCCACACCACTGATTTTGGTGCCCTTGGGTTTTTTGGCGCCTTGGGTGGGAAGGCCATCGGTAATTAAAAAGATATTGTCCGGTACCGGGTTAAGTTCAGCGATAGAGGCGAAAACATTTTCCAGATTGGTACCATCCTCTGGAATACGTTTACGAAGATTTAATACCGATTGTTCCAATTCCGCCGCATCGGAGACGTTTAACCATTGGCCCTGGGTGTCGCTAATGGCGGCTTCGATATCGGTATTAAAGGTATAAATTTGATAGCGGCTTTCCTGTGGCAACTGGGCTGATAACCAGTCGACAGTGGATAACGCACGTTGCCATTTAGCGGCTGTGCGTTTTACATCATCACTCATGTTGCGACGACGGATAATATTGACAATGCTCTCGTCGAGCATACTGGCTGAGCTATCCAGCAGGATCAAAATATGGCTGCCGCCGAGGTTTAAACCGGTTAAGTATTGGCGGTCACCCTGGCCGACATAACGGCGTACGTCGTTACCCTGTTCACGCTGGCTTTCCAGTTCTTCTTTCTGGGCGCTGAGCTTGCGAATTTCTTCTTTTAAGCGTTTGATTTCGGTTTCGTTATCATCGCCACTGATCTCGGCAATGGAGGCGCGGGTGGTTTCAATTTGCTGGTTGATCCGTCGTGCCAGGCCTTTGGCTTCAGCAAGGCGCTGATCCAAAGCGGAAAGTGTGTTGCGCGCGCGTACTAAACCTTCCTCGCCGTCAGTTATATCTTCCTCAAGCAAATTAATCTCGGCGGTCAGGTCTTGGTGTTCGGCTTCAATACGGTTATCCACATCGTGCTTAATGATCAAAAAGATCAATGCCACGGCACCAAAACCGCAGGACATAATATCCAGAAAAGACAAACTGAAGGTGGAAAAGCCGCGCTTTCTCGCCATGGTTACAGCTGCTCCTTGACGCTGATCAGGCGTAGCGTTTGCGACACATTGGGCAGTGTCAGTTCATCACCCACGGTCAGTGTGACAGGGGCGGTCACCGGGCGGTCATTAAGCAATATTGCTGTTTCACCTTGCAGGGACAGTCGGCCCTTTTCAATATGGGCGATGCTGGTGCCATTGGCCTGCTTGCCGATGGGTGCCGTACTGTGGTCTCGTAAGTAGCAGGTATCTGCCAGCGGATAGGCATGGTCGGCCCATAAAATATGACTGGGTTGGCTGGCAATGTTGGCTGCCGATGTGGGTTGCTGTTGAGATGTTGAACCCACTTGGCTGCTTAGCGAAGTGGTAAAGCTGATATTGTCTTTGCTTTGCTCACGCAACTGCGGCAGATGTTTGAGACAGTTTTTGGCCAGATCCTGTGTCGCCAGAGCCTGTGCTTGCGGTAGCTGTTGTGTAACGCCAGGCAAGGGCTGCCAGCGATCGGTATAAAGTGTTTGCCCGCCTTGGCTTAACTGTTGGACATTGTTGAGTAGCGGTTGGAAAAACTGGCTGACACAGTTATTGATGTCTTCCTTGGGTAATTGGATGCGCTGGTTTTCAACCTCAAGTTGAATGGCTTTCTGGCTGTGAGCCTGGCGTAACCATTGTGGTAACTGGTTGTAAAGCAGTTGTTCTGCGGCTGCTGTGTGTTTGGGGTCAAAGCGAACCTGGCGAATAAATTCACCGGATACATATTTGGCAAGATGATCCAGCAGTGACTGCCAACCCTGCTCGGGCACGATATGGGTTTTACGTCGCTCAATATTGTGATCAATATGCAGCTCAGTAACCAACGCCTGATTTAGTTGTAAATCAATCAGTAGATGATGTCCGGGTGTATGGTGTGCACTCGCTGCAGCTACGGCTGAATCTACCATCGCCTTCACATTTAACGACAACGACTGACAGATCCCCAGTAACAGAGCCAGTTGATCGCGGGAAAAACTGCCGGGAACTGCCAGCACCAGATCGCCTTTGTTCTTGATCTGCAGACTTAATTCCTGCAAGTGCATATAGGCCAGATCACCGAAGTGTCGTACCTGTGGATTATCGGTGTGCAGAGGTTCGGTATTAAGGTTTTGCCAGTATTGATAATGGGTGTTTAGCGGGTTGAGGCGTGCCTGGTTGCGGGCAAATTCACCTACAACTACACCGTCGGCTTGTACCAAGGCAAATCCGGGGGATTCATGTAAACAGCGAACCTGATCGCTGGCGCGAATTCCGATATCGTTTAATTCTATAACTGTGGCAGACATGAGGTGTGTTCTCTTCAATATGTGTCTTGCTAGTCAGCTTTAAGGAAACGCAGCAACTTATCGTCACAGTAGTTTTGGGTATCCAATACCTGGCGCTCTTGCATCAGCTGCAATTGATGGGTGAAAAACATCACTACAATACTGATCACCAGGGCAATAAAGGTTGAGTTGAAGGCCACACCCAGGCTGACGGTGACCCCGGCGATATCGCCTTCGACAGCGCGGTGTGCTTGGCCCAGTGCTTCACCAATACCGCGCACCGTACCAATAAAACCGATGGAGGGAATGGCCCAGGCGATATAGCGAACCATCGCCAGTTCACTGTCCAGACGTTCGCCTTCGTTATCACAAATTTCTTTAACTGCCGTAGAGGTGTCGCCAACATCGCGGGTGGTACTAAAACGCTGCAATGCTGTAGCTATCACTCGGGGCAATAACAACCCCTGCTGCTGAGTCGGTAGCGACTCAATCGGGCGAGAGAATTCCCGCGCATCGTCAGGAAGCACACTGCGACCAGAACTGATATTGAGTAGGGAGCGATCCAGCATATTGCGCTCCTGCATAGCCTGGCGTGCTTTGTAACCCATGATGGCCATGGCCCAGAGCATCAGTACAAAACAGGCTTCCTGTTCGTAGTCGCGCATCACCACGTAAAGGGAGCGCTGTACCACGTAGGCTTCCCCGGCAGCCTGGCGTTCCATCTGGTGCTGCAGGATGGCGTCGGCATTGGGGCGGATAATGGCCACGTAAATGGTATGCACCACAATGACAGATAACAGCAAGGCAAACAGCTGGTAGATAAAATCCGATCCTGTACTGCGCTTCATAATGTGTCCTTAAACGTAATATTAAATATCAATAGGGAAGGAAACCGATAAATCCTCAGAGACTTCTTCGCTAGGTACAAAGGTCTCGGATGTTTTTACATCGCCGGGTGGCGCCTGTTCGATGGTTTCCTGTTGTTTTTGTTCGCTGGTTTTTTCTTCAGCTTTGTCTTCCTGAGCCAAAGCGTGGCTGGTTGCCAGTGCGAACACTACATAAAAAATAAGCTGTTTCATCGTTTCTTAACTGGGGTCTGACCCGCAGGGTCAGACCCCGCCTTCTCCATGCTAGGGGTCTGACCCTTCGGGTCAGACCCCGGTTTAATTACTGCTGCTAATCCCTATTGTTTATCGACGTACCGGGCAATACGGAAGCCAACATCATTGCGCGGATCATTGCCGTAATCCCTAAACGACAGTCGCAATTCGGTAACGGTACCGTGCGCCCAACTGGAACCGCGAATCACATGGTGATCACCTTTGGCTGGCCCCATGGGATCCACTTCGGTTTTCAGGGATAGTCCTGTTTTAATGCCGTACAAATCATTGATCCACTCGGCGACATTGCCACTCATATCCGCCAGGCCTTTGTGGTTTACCCCAAATTTACCCACTGGCGAGCTGACAATATAGCTGTCATCGTAGGTGGCAATAATATTCCCCAGAATCGCGGCTGCGGAGCGATCAGCGTAGTTTCCCGCCCCCTGGGATGGCGGCATGGTTTTACCCCAGCTGTACTTCAGCATGGCACCTTCCTGTTCTCGTGCTGCCCAGGCCCACTCGGCTTCGGTGGGCAGGCGGTAGCCGTTGCTGTTGGCATTAAAGCCGGTGACCACACCATCTTCCAGGGTATAGAAGGGGGGGAGTTTTTCTTTTTCCGATAGCCAGTTGCAGTAGAGAGCGGCTTTCTGCCAGCTTACCTGTACCGCCGGATAATTTTCGTTGTTAAGGCTGTTGCCTTTGACATGACTGGATGAATGAAATTTTTCAAACTGGCGATATTGGGCGTTGGTCACCTCAGTGGTGGCGATATAAAAAGCGCGGTCCAGTCTGACTTCCCGCAGAGCTTCGTTTGCGCGACGGCCCTGCTCACGACGCGATGCGCCCATGGTAAAAGTTTGTCGCGGACGGAACAGCTTCAGGGTCTGGCCGGCTTTGGTGGTGATACTGCGCGGTGTATTTTTCCAGCGCTCCTGTTCCAGTGTCAGCAGGGTAATCGGGAATTGCTGGGACAGTTCCGGACGAGGCAAAACCGTTTGTACGTGGTCAGCGTAGCCTTCTTTGCTGATACGAATTTTATGGTTACGAGCGGGCAAGGTGAGTTTTTGATCGGCTCTACCCATCAGGCGGCCATCGACATAGAGCAGGGCGTCTTTAGGTGTTGCGCGAATGACAATATCACCCAGGTCGGGGGCGAGATTTACACTTAATTGTTTTTCTTCTCCGCTTAGTGCAGTTACCTGACGATGCTTGGGGGCATAGCCATCTTTAAACAGGGTGACCTTAACACGTTGACCGGGCGGCAGCGCCAGCTCCAGTGGCGTGCGGCCACGGTAGCTGCCGTTGACGGTGACACTGGCGCCTGCGGGTTGGCTGCGTACCATCACCAGGCCATCGGCTTTAATCAGGCTGACTTCCGGCAAACTGTAGTTTTGCTGGGCTTTGACTTTAATGCTGTGTTGCCAGGCTTTATGGCCGGCGAGTTTCAAGCGCAGGCGATGTTTACCTTCAAGAATCTCGGCATCAATGGGTGTGGTGCCCACACTCACGTCATCAACAAATAGTTCGGCGCCTGCTGGCGTCGATGTTAAGGACACAGTTCCCCAGGCGGGTTCCAGGCTCAGGTCGATACTTTGATGGGTATCGCGGCCCTCAATATCAATAGTTTGTTCCAGGGTTTTGTAGCGCTCAGCCTGCAGGGCCAACTGGTGTGTGCCCGCGGCAATGTCATTGAGCCGTTCACCGGTTTTACCGATGACTTCGCCGTCCAGCAACACAGTGGCTTCGGTATTACTGTTGATGGTTAGGTGGCCGGGCAGGCGACGCAGCTCCAAGTGCGCTTGTTGTGACTGTTGCTCAGTAATCGTGAGGGTTTCTTTATAGTCGTAATAACCTTCTGCGCTGGCAGTAATGTCGTGCTCGCCACTGAGAACAAGGTAGTGATCACCCACTTGAAAGGTCAAACCATCAATGTCGACTTCGGCATTTTCGGGGGTAGTGGTAACGATCAAGGAGCGAGCGGAAAACAGGTAAAGCAAAATCAGCAGGGCGATTAGCAGGACACCGCCTATACCACCTTGCAGAGGCGTAATCGCAAAACCGGGCTTTGACGTAGGCGCTGCAGCAGGCTCAAAGGCGGCGGGCTGAATCGTCTGGTTGTGAGCGCCTGGATCTTCCTTTTTCGTCATCCTATCGGTATTTCCTTGTTAGGTCTGTGTTTCTTTAACTGGGTTAAGGTCCGTGACAATCTGAGACATTATAGTTATATAAGACATAGTCTAATCTTAGCTTATTTTATATAAATCCCCAGTCCTGCGTATTCACTAGGGGCCCGGCTCGGCGGGCCTTGGTAAGTATTACAAAGAGACTTTTTCGCGGCACTGAATCACGATAGGTGATGTTTGGCCATTGGGTAACACAGTGAATTCCTGGCGTACATCGCGATAACCTTCGCGGGTGCCAACCAGGGTATAGCGACCGGGTTTCAACGCCATACTGCGTTCGGTGAAATTACCCAGCTTGCCGACCCGATACAGAGTGACCTGGGTCAGGTTATCAGACTGCAATTGTACGGTGATGGGAATCTGCGACTTTTCCAGTACGGCTTGCAGCAGGGTGGTTTGCTGTTGCAGGCGCGGCCCGGGTTTATTGATGGCTTTGGCATCACGCAGCAACCCCTGAGCCTGATTGTATACCGCATTATTGGCCAGGCGTTGCGGGTTGGCGATGGTCTGTTCCAGCTTGTCATCCAGGGTAGCTCTGGCCTGGGTGCGAATCAGGCCTACACGGGCTTTAACCAGGCTGTCATCGAGCTTGAGCGCCTGTTCGAAGTAGTTAACCGCATCTTGCCATTTTTCCTGCTGTTCCTGTTTGAGCGCCGTGGCCATATGTTGTTTGATCAAAAACTGGGTGTGTTGATTGTTGGCTTGCTCAATGGCTTGTTTGGCGGTTTTTTCCTGTGGTTTCACAGCCAGGGCCTGCTTAAAGGATTTCTTGGCAGCGATAAACTTTTCGTTGTACAGGTGGCTGTAGCCTTCACCCATTAGCTGGCTAAAGCGCTCGTCACGCAGGGTGGTTGTCAGCTGTTTCAGTTGCGCTTGTGCGGGTGCAAATTCCGGGTCGAGTTTAAGGGCTGCCTCGACCTTGTCTTTGGCGGCCTGCCACTGCTGATTAAGTTGCAGGTTTTCGGCTTCATCCAGTAGGTTAATCACATCGGTGAGTGTTTGGGCGCGGGTCAGGCCTTTTTGCGCGTCATCATTGTGGGGGCGTATGGCATTGGCCAGTTGGTAAGCGCTGATGGCTTGTTCGGCATTGCGCTCAGCAATGGCTTGCTCGCCGTCTTTCAAACTGTCAGTGAAAATGGTGTCTGCCATGGCCACTAACTGTTCTAGTTGGCTTAGGGCCTGCTCATACTGTGCTTGAGCCTGATCAAACTGGCGTTGGCGATAAAGGCTGTCGGCCTGTTCGGCATAACTCATGGCCTGCTGATAATTGGCTTTGGCCCACAGCTCGACTTGCATTGACTCCAGGGTTTTCTGTTTGTCGAGCAGTTTGGCGAGAATTTCCTGGGCTGCGCGCCGGGCTTTGGCGAGTTGGGCATCCTGCCAGGGAGATTCGTTACTGACCGCCGGGCTACCACCTGTAGGCGCACTGCCGGCCACACTGGCGGGGCCAGCGGGGTCTTCTGGTGATGCCGTTTCTATCGTTGGTGGTGTGACCAACTTGGGTAGCCAAAAGATAACCGCCAGTAGTATCAATGACAGGCCAATAAAGGCGGCTAGGGTGATTTTGTTGCGTTCCATCCAGGAAGTTTCAGTGGCGTTTACCTCTGAAATATCGTTCATAGGGTGTCCCGTTTTGGTCTTTTAACTGTTGTTATTTATTGATTGCTATTAATTGACGTTAGCGTCGGCGGCGCTGATGCCGGTATCAATACGATAAATTTCCTGAAGCAATTGGCGCCACTGTTCATACTGGTTTTCCACACTGCCCGACAGGGTAATGGTGCGGTCTTCCAGTTCAATAACCTGTGGCTCAATATCGGCTTCCAGTGAATCGCCGAGCTCCATCAGGGCTTCGATATGCATTTGTGATTCGGCGCGTTTATCGAAACCACTTTTAATCAGATAACCACCGGCGGCAACGGCGACACTACCGGCTGCGCGGCTGGAACCGTTATCGCTGCCAGCGGCGGCAACACCGGCGATAATGGAGGCAATACCGGCGATGGTGCGATTGCGGGCATCGCGTTTTAGCTCGCGCAATGCCATGACTTCGTCATAGCTCATTTTGCGCCATTCCTGATAGGAACCCTGCATTTCCTTAACAAAGGTGCCGTAGTAATCCTGCAGGGTATCGACAAACAGGTAGTCGCGTTCGCGAATCAGGCGAATGCGTTCCATCATAGGGTCGTTATCTGCCGGTAGGCGCTGAATACTGTAAGTGCCCTGATCACTTTGTTTCAGGTGTTCACTAAAAGCGGTGGGGGAGAAGTTCTGGGCAAATTTTAATTCGGCAACGGTGCGGATGCGCAGCAGTTCGCTAGAGGGCTGTTGGCGTCGATAGGCCAGCATGTCGTTGGCGATACGGTTATAGAGGCCTTGGAAAGGATCGGGTGCGTTATAGCCGCGATCAGCGGTGTAGGCGTATTTACTGGCCAGGGCTTCGTATTCTTTTTCAAACCACACGCTACCGGTGGCATCTCTGACGGTAACTAGCAGTAGCAGTTGTTCACCATCGGATTGCAGGATCTTGCCTTCGACATTGACATCGACGCTGCTCTGTTGATTGGGGATAACCCGCACAGCGCCCCAGGCTGAACTCTTTTGCAGGGAGGCCATTAATTGGTAAGGGATAAAGCGCGACTCGGCTTTGCGTACTTCGGGGAACAGCATGCGTTCATCGTCATCGACCGGGTTGTCGAGATTGGGATCGAAGATATGAATGCCAACATCCAGCAACTCGGATTCGGGGATTTCGGCAGTCTCCTGCACCACGGGGACATACTCGGTGCTCTTGATAACATTGCTGGCGCAGCCTGCAAGCCCTATAGCTAATCCTATGATCGCTAACAGGCGTAAACCGGTACTATGACTGCTATGTTGACCTATTTGTTGAAAAGACGCTTTCATGCTTCTATTACCTAGCCAAGTTGCAATAGTTATCAAGAGGTTACTTTTGGTTTTTGTAACGGCGGTATTCTTCCCACAGTTTTTCACGCAGTTCCGGGTCACTCTCTTTCATTGCGGCTTCTCGAATTTGACGAGCAACCACATCATCGTCACTGCCATCGGGAATATCCGGTGGTGGTGGGAAACCACGGTCTCCGGAACTATCAAAGTCGCCTTTGCGCTGGTTGCCTCCACCAGGGGGCAGGTTGCCGCCACCGGCATTTGATTCAGCACCTTCTTCACCACCGGCAGGTGGCGGAGGATTTTGATCACCCGGTTGTTGTGATTCACTGCCTTGCTCTTCGACGAAGGCTTCATCATAAGGTGTGCCACCGGCAGCCGCCGCTGCGGCTTCAGCCTCAGCTTCACTGCCACGTTGGTTGGCTCGGTTATGGATATATTCCCGCTCGCGCAGAATCATGCCGTCGTAGGTCGACATGGAGGTTTCCAATTGTGCATCGAGCACAGCTACCGCTTCGCTCGCAGTCATCGGTGGTGCGCCAGAGGCGCTGGCTGATGAGCTGGACGATGAACTAGATGATGAACTGGAAGAGGAGCTCGAGGAAGCGCTTGAGGAAGAGCTCGAAGATGCGCTACTGGAAGATGAGCTGCTAGAGGAGCTACTAGAGGAGCTTGATGACTGGCTCGACGAACTGCTGGCGCTGCTTTGTTCTTCTTCGGAAAAATCAATCTCGTCGCTCTGGCTTTCCGAGGCATCAGCCATAGGAGGCTCATCGGTGGGTTCGCTCTGCTCGCCTTCACTGGAAGCCTGCTGTTCGGCTTCTTCACCGCTCATCTCGCCACCGGCTTCTGTCCCTTCGGATTGTTCTCCGCTTTGCGACTGGCTGGCAACCTCGCCCGTCTGGCCTTCAGAGGATTGTGATTCCTGCCCGTCCTGGCTGGAAGCCGTGGACTGGTTCTGGGATTTATTGGGCGACTTTTGCGGTGAGGGCATGGACGGTGTCGACGGCGTGCTGGGTGAGGACGTCGACGGGCTGGGTACACTGGGCGTAGAGGACTGTTGCTGCTGTTGTTGGGTCTTGCAGCCTGTAATTGCCAGAGTGGCACTGATAGCCAGCGCCAGTGTGAGCTTGTTCATGGTCTTCCTTAATCCTTACCAGCGAAGTGCAGACTTGCGCCTGCACCACTTTCATTATGTTAATTATGTCATGTTGTCTTCTGGCGGTCGCCGCTGGTTGCGATTCTTATGCCAGTGACTAATGCCCTTTGGGTGGGAATACGTAACGGTGAGTCAGGTTTTGGGTTATCACCGGTACGCCACCTTCAAAGCGTGGTCTAAATTTCGCGTATTTCAACGACTTGCGAACTTTGGAGCGATTGCGGACGTTTTCAGGAGGATTGGATTCAACGATCTCTATATTCCTGGCCCGGCCATTCGCGGATACATCAAAGTTCACCAATACAAATTCGTTGTTCAGGTTACTGTTATCCACCTTGGTATTTAAAAGGGGCATATCCGGTAAGGCAACAGGTTTACTAAACAGTTCCTTGGCCTTGGCTTCTGTTTCCGGGTTCTGCGCCAGGTTGTCGTAGGCCTGTTGATACATATCCATGGCGGTATGCCAGCGGTTAAATAGCAGGTGCCAATCTGCCAGCTCAACTTGAGCTTCCATGGCGCCCGTGGGGTAAGCATCGGGGTTACTGGCATAAACATCATGAATGCGTTTAATGGCTTTCTTGCCCGATGAATAGCTATTCATAATGTACTGTTCGAGGCGGATCTGATCATCCTGAGTGGGCTTCTCGCCGATCATCTGCTGGCTGGAGCGGCTCAGGCTACTGGCCTGGAAGGTGGCAAGGTAATAATTGGATACAGTAATGCCGCGCAAAGCATTAATTAAGCGCTCTTCGTGGCTTTCATTGTCTCCGTCGAAGTGATCAATAATTTTCACTGCCAGACTGTAGAGGTTATGGGCATTGATCAGATGATGGAATAGACCGCTGCCGACATTAAGAGAGTAGGCCTGAAGATGCCATTTACTCATTTTCTCGATAGCAGGTAGCATTCTGGGGTCATTTTCGCCGAAATTTCGCCTATGTAGCCAATACAGGTATTCATGGCTGTTGCTGGCGTCTTCCCACTGACCCTGGGCGATATGGCTTTCAATCAGGCGCTCAAGAATCGGTACCTGGCTGAGGTTATAGAGGCCGCTGTTGATACGGTTAACATGCATGGCCCGACTAAAGGTATCGACGGCACTCTCGTGATCACCATTATTTTGCTGGGCAATACCCAGGCCTACCAGGTGTTCGGAGAGTTGGGTGTGGTAAGGGCCATACTCGCCTTCCAGTGATTCGATATGCATCTGATAATCAGAGGCAGAGCGGCTATCGGCTTGCTCTGTGGTGTCGAAATGACTGTCAGGGGCCAGACCGTTGGCGCCTTCCGGGATATTCTCCGCTGCCGGGGCTACTTGAGGTAAAACACCTAAAGCGAGTAATACAAAAGCTACGGGGAACAGGCGCTGTGTAAGCATACGTCCTTGTTGCTGCGAGGTTAGAGTGACGCTGCTGTGGTAATGCATTTGCACGATCCCAAACATGTAATGACTGTTGTCAGGTTAAAACCTTACGTTAAACCATATACCCAGTTTATCGGCACTCAGATCACGAGATAAAGTGAATATCTGTGACTGGAATCTTGTTATGACAGCCATTTTTTCCGTTGGTTCTATACCTCGGGAAACGCGCTGCATCATAAACTGGGGTGTGGCATTCGAAGTTAATCAAAGTATAGCCAAGGCCCATTGGTTCGATGATTGAGTCATGGGGAGGGGGGTTGGGTTCTGGCACTTAAATCATTGCCCTATTGTTGTGCAGTTGCAGCTCAGGTAGGTAACCAATTACATGCGAAACCGGGATGTTAAGCCACCTTGGCATTTTTTACCGATGATCAGGTGTGTTTGGCTTGGCGGTTATTTATAGACGAGGCAAATATGAAGCGGCTTCAATATCACGAAATATTCTAGAAACCCCGGTTGCTTCAACACACTCAAGCAGGGTATGAGGGTTGAAAAAGGCGCCAAATCAACTGACCCAGGAGTCAGTTGTGACGCCTGAAGTTTCACCGGTCAGTTTCGCTTGAGGCCATGGTGGATGACACCATCAAGAGCTGCTTTTCTACCCAGATTTCAATTCTGAGTCCTTTGGCATAAGTCACAAGGGGTACTTGGCCCTGTTCGAGAACCGGCAACTCACCAAATACATCGGGCAGGTATTCAGTTTGGTAGAGTGTGGTGTGTGGATCCTGCGCATCACCGTAGCGCAATTGCGCGGCGGTAATACTTTGTATCGAGCAATAGCGACCACCGATTAATGTGTAGCTTGATACTCCCTGTTGTGATTGAAAATATGTTGAAGGCGTTGGTATAAATTCCAGTTGCGTGAAAAATTTCTGCATGTCATTAAAGTGATGACTTTTCACATCCAGTGGTTTCATTTTGATATGGTTTTTTGCCACTTCATTGGCAATGGCTGTAATTAAATTTTCTTGCGATTTTATCGCGGGTTGTAATTGTGTTAACACAAAGGTTAGTAATGCCGCGATAAAGAATACACTGGCAACCATACTGAGGCGATAACGTAATAGTGCAGGTTTTTTCGATGTTTTGTTATTTTCTGAGGTGGCAAACTGCTGTTGCAACTGCTGTAAATTAACCAGCTGTGCCTCGTCGAGTTGCTGTTCAGCAAAAAAATCCTGACTGGATTGGCGAAGTGTTTTTTTCATGTCTTTTTTCATAGCTGCGCCTCACCCGTAGTGGAATCATCTGCAGGATTCAGGTGTTTTACTTTCTCTCTCAAACGATAGAGGCGGGATAATATTGTGCCGCGGGGTTGATCAAGTTCGATACTGATTTCCTGGGCACTGTATTCCAATACTCCCCATAGATAGAGTACTTCCCGCTCGGCAGTATTGAGTTGTTGCCACAGTAGATCCAATAAACTGTTACTGATAATGATATCGTCCAGGTTACGCTCGTCCGCCAGACTGGGGGCTGACTCTTCCAGGTTGTCGAAAGCTATGCGCTGTTGGCGACGACAGTCGTCAATATACTGGTTGCGAATGATTTTCCGCACATAGGCAGCAGGACTTTGCACCTTCTGTTTGGACGTTGAGTTTGAACGCAGCCATTTTTCCAATGAGGTTTGCAATAGATCCTGCGCGTTATCAGCATTGGCTGTTAACGAGAAGCTGTATTGATACAGCTGCTGTAACTGCTGATTACTTAACATGCATCACCTGGGATTTGGAAGCGATCGATCCAGCCGCATTCGATCCAGCTGAAGATATATTGATGCATAGGGGGTTGCCCTTCACTGTCCTGTAGCAACTGTTGTAGGGATGTGTTTTGTAACAATGCATTTGCCAAGCTAAATTCACTCTCGCTTATAGCGCTTATCTGCGGTTGGTACTGAGGCCTGTGTATTAGAAAATAGTAGTTATCCTGCTTATGGGAAAGATCCAAAGGCTGGGAGTTTTCGCTGCAGTTTTTGATGTTATCCACTGGCCATTGCGTATGCAGTGGGAAAATATCTTCAGCCAGGCACAGGCAGACGGCAGCTTGTTTATCGGCAGCTTGTTTATCAGAAGACAGCGCGGCAAATTGCTCGGCAGGCCATGCCTGTCGGTTCGGTGCATAGTAACTGCTATGGCAAAGGTGATCGAGGCGTGCGCTGTCGGCAAGGTAGGGCAGGTCTGTAAGCTCCTGCTTTAATGGCAGTTGCGATTCCAGCCAATTTGGAAAGGCTGCGCCATAGCTATTCATATCCCGCTGCCGAGGTGGGTGCTGTTGAATAAATTCTGCACTGAGATGATCAAAATAAAGCTCACCTAATAACAAACTGATAGTGGGATAATGTTGCTTTAAGGATTGGCGTAGCGCTTGTAACCGGTTATTGCGATAAATTCGATGTGCAGTGCTCCCCAGCTTACCGCCAAATATCGCGCTTGTATTGTCGCTAATCGTTGTCGGTGAGGTTGCCGATGAAGATGATAGCGCCACCAGTTTTTGCTGAAGTTCACTTAACGGCATATCTGTTGGCCTATCATCGGAGGATGTTGAATATCTTCTGCCTTGCTGCGCTCAGCCAGTAGAATATCCAAGGTGGGTAACTCGCTGTCCCATTCGATCAGCGTCGGAATTTCGCCCATTTGATCCACCGTACCACGGTAGAGTTCCCAGACCGCGTTATCGATTGGGTGGTTATGGGCGTCCAATAGATAATCCGTTGGCGGCTGGGTATTGGAGTCTGTACAGGCTTGAAAGCCTGCCAGGTGAATTTCTTTTACCCGTTCAGTATTGATACGTTGCAGAAACTCCAGAGGGTCTTTTTGCTGGTTAAAAGCGGTGACATAGATGTTATTGATATCCAGCAACAGATAGCAATCAGTTTTCTCGGCAATGGCGTTAAGAAAGTCTGCTTCGTGTAATTGGCTATGGGTGTATTCAAGGTAACTGGAGACATTTTCCAGTAACAGTGGCTGGCCCAGAAAATCCTGTACTTGAAGTATGCGCTCACTGATATGGTCTATGGCTTCTTCGGTGTAAGGCAGAGGTAACAGGTCGGGTATATATTCGCCGTGAACTTCTGAAAAACTGCAGTGTTCCGAATACCACGCTGCCTGGGTTTGTTGCTGTAGGTCTTTAATACGTTGCAAGTAGTTTACATCTAAGGGTGTAATAGTGCCCAGCGATAAACCCACGCCGTGTAAGGTCACCGGATAGCGTTCGCTGATGGCCAATAAGTAGTCATGGGTTAAGCCGCCGGGTGTCAGCCAGTTATCGGCCAGGAGCTCCAGCCAGGGGATGTCGGGTTCTTGTTGCATTATGTCCGGGATATGGGGCGTTCGCAGCCCCACTCCCACACCAGCGATAGTGCGCTTCATGTCGAGTACTTTTTTTACAGGCTTAACTTTTTTACAGGCTATTTTTTGGCGGGTTTAACTTTGGCAACACGGCCGCCGGTAATCTTCTCGCAGGTGCCCTGAGGTACATAGACCCATTCTTGAGGGTGATTATCGGTTTTGGCCTGACCGGAACAGCCGTGGGTACCGTCCAGTGCGCCGCAATCATTCATACCTGCTTTGGCGATACCGGCACATTTTTCCCAGTGAGTGGGCTGATCGGGAACCGCCTGGGCCAAGCCAGCGCCGCCAACGGCGAGAATGCCTGCAATGGTCGTAGTGAGGGTAGCGTTTTTCATCGTAGTGATCCTTTGAGTCAATTGACGTGAATGGAGTAAAGGTAAAGACGACGCTGAGAGAGGTTTGATTGCAGGAAATATGAAAATATTTAGTTGTACAAATGTACTACTTGGTTAAGAAGGGTTAAGTCATCTGCCTTTTGGCAGACAGCCTGTTATCGTTATAAAAGGCAGAAAAAGCAGCTGATAAGAGAAGAAATTGGGTAGCAGAGACTAAAAAGTCCACACCCTCAACTTTGCATATACTTCCGAGAGAAAGTCATGATTCAATTTACCCTCAACGGCCAATCGGTAGAAACCGATGTCGCCGGTGATACGCCATTGTTGTGGGTGGTTCGCGACCACTTCAAATTAAAAGGCTCCAAATTTGGCTGTGGGATGGGCCTGTGTGGTGCCTGCACCATGCACCTTAATGGCAGTGCGATTCGCACCTGTATTACCCCTGTAGCTGCAGTGATGAACCAACAGGTGACCACGATTGAAGGCCTGGGAACCCCGGATAACCTGCACATAGTGCAAGAGGCCTGGTTGCAGCACAATGTGCCCCAGTGTGGTTACTGTCAGTCCGGCCAAATTATGTCGGCCAGTGCCCTGTTAGCCCAGAACCCTAATCCTTCCGACAGCGATATTGATGCTGCCATGAGTGGCAATCTCTGCCGCTGTGGAACCTACCCGAGAATTCGTAAGGCCATTCACTCAGCCGCCAGTAAGCTCAATGCCGGCGTGCAGTATATGGATCCACAGGCGATGAGTAAGGAGGGCGAGGTATGAGCGAATTACAGCAATCCCGCCGTGGTTTCCTGAAACTGTTGGGACTTAGCAGTGGTGGTCTGCTAGTTACCGCGCCTTTAACAGCCTGTGCCAGTGCGGCGTTTCAGCCGGCAGGTGATAGTGGTGTGCAGGCCAATCCGTTTATTTTTATTGGCACTGATAATCAGGTGACCCTGTATCTTCCTCAAACTGAAATGGGGCAGGGTGTTATGCATGGCCTCAGCACCTTGGTGGCAGAAGAACTGAATCTGGCGCCTCAACGTATTCACTCAATTCATGCGCCTCCTCACGACAGCTTTGCCAACCCCCTGTTTGGCATGCAGTTAACTGGTGGCAGTACCAGTATTGCCGGGCACTATGAACCGCTAAGGCATGCTGCAGCGCAAGCGCGGGAATTATTGTTGAGTGCGGCGGCGCAAAAACTGTCTGCACCAAAAGACCAGCTGGTTATGCAAGACGGTGAGGTGATCTGGCAGGGGCAGGGTTACCCTGTCGGCGATTTTGCCGAGGTAGCTACCACCTTGCCAGCTCCGGATGTTGTGACAACCAAGCAGCCGCAGGATTTTCGTTTTATCGGTAAGGATTCCCAGCGTGTTGATGGTTTGGCCAAAGTCACCGGCCAGGCTGAGTTTGGTATGGATGTTGATTTTCCTGGTTTGTACCGCGCCGTGGTCAAGCGTTGCCCGGTGATAGGTGGCAAGGTTAAACGTTTTGACGCCAGTCAAGCACAGGCTATGGCGGGGGTAAAAACTGTTGTTGAAATCTTTAACGGTGTTGCCGTTGTCGCTGATAACTATTGGCAGGCCAAGCAAGCAGCCAATGTTATTGAGGTGGAATGGGATAAGCCCAATCTGGCCAGCTATTCTTCCGCTAATTTGCTGGCTGAAATGCAGGGCGCACTTGAGCAAAAAGGTGATAAGGGCGTTGACGAAGGCAATGCAAAAAAGGCCTTGAAGCAGGCTGCGCAAGTTGTCACCGCAGACTACTCCGCGCCTTTCCTGGCCCATGCCACCATGGAGACCATGAACTGCACAGTGAAGCTCGACGGCAATCGCGCCGAGGTGTGGGTGCCGTCCCAGGGGGCGGGTTTATCGCAGGAGATTGCCCACGAATACTCCGGCATTGACCGCGATAATATTGTTGTACATACCACGATGTTGGGCGGCGGTTTTGGTCGCCGAGCGAATCAGGATTATGTTGCCGAAGCAGTGAGCATTGCCAAGGCTGCAGGCGTGCCTGTGCAGCTGGTATGGAGTCGAGAAGATGATATGCAGAACGATTTCTATCGTCCTGCGGCGATTGCACGCATGCGGGCGGGTGTTGATAGCAACGGTACGATTTCCGCGTGGACTGCTAAACGTGCTGGTCCCAATATCATGCCCTATACCGTCGATGAGGCCGCAGGTCTGTTACTGCCCGAGTTTATGCCACAGGGTTTTGTCGAATGGATCAGTAAGCGCGGCTATGGGATTTTTGATGGCTGGCAGGTGGATCACTCCAGTATCGAAGGCCTCTATGAAGGTTACGATGTGGAGAACAAAGAGGTTCGCCATGTGACGGTTGACCCCGGTTTGCGGGTTGGCTTTTGGCGTTCAGTGGGCCATTCGTTCAGTGGTTTCTTCGCTGAGAGTTTTATGGACGAAGTGGCCCATGCCACAGGCCAGGATCCGGTGGCTATTCGTTTGGCTCATACCCATCATCAGGCTCGCAAGCGCAAGGTGATTGAAGTCGCTGCCGAGAAGGCAGGATGGGGGCAAGCTAAAGCGGGTATCAGCCAGGGTGTTGCTGCTGTCACCAGTTTTAGTTCCCATGTTGCGCAGGTTGTTGATGTTAGTGTTGAAAATAACCAGATCAAAGTTCACCGTGTAGTGTGCGTCGTGGACTGTGGGCGAGCAGTAAACCCTGACATGATTAAATCGCAGATGGAAAGCGGCATTATCTTTGGTATGACGGCTGCTTTGCACGGTGATATCACCCTGGACAAGGGCTCGGTTGTGCAGAGCAACTTCCATGACTACCCCTTACTGCGGATGCAGGAAACACCGGAAATCGATGTGCATATTATCGACGGTGATGAAGCGCCGACAGGTGTGGGTGAACCGGGTTTACCGCCGATAGCGGCAGCTATTGGCAATGCAGTATTTGCTGCGACAGGGCAGCGCTTAAGGCAGCTACCTCTACGTTTAACTTAAGGGCTTAAGCTCTGAACTGAGTGCGCTAGTAGCCAGTCCTCAGCATTCATGTTGAGGGCTGGCTACATTTTCTCAATTTCTTGTCCAATTCTCTTTAAATTCTGGTCAATTCCGCCATAGGGAGGGAATTGGGGGGATTGTGTGCGCTAAAATTGGCATTATTGGTTAGAGCTTGTGATAAATCGCACCGTTACAATATCGTTATGTTAGATACGCAATTAGAAGTTTTACAGGGCATTCGTTCTGCGCTGGAAGCAGGGCAAAAAGCTACCCTGGTTAGTGTGATTAAAACCTGGGGCAATGCACCGCGCCCGGTGGGGGCTCTGTTGGCGGTTGCCAGCAATGGCCGCTTTTGGGGTTCTGTGTCCGGTGGCTGTGTTGAAGATGATCTGATCGGCAAGCTTATCGAGCAGCCCGTCGATACACCGGAGTTGGCCATTTACGGTGAAACCGATGAAGAGCGCCAGCGTTTCGGTTTGCCCTGTGGTGGTACCCTGGAGTTATTGCTGGAGCCTTTGCGGACTACAGATGATGTTGATCCGCTGATCAAGGCGCTGGATGAGCGAGAAATCTTTATCCGCGAAACCTGCCTGGAGACCCGTAAGGTCACAGTTTCTGCTCTGACAGAAGTGTCTAAAACGCCGCCGGTGCCTGAGTTTGACGGTAAGGTGTGGCGTAACATTTTTGGTCCTGCATGGCGTTTGTTAATCATCGGCGCCGGACAAACCTCCCGTTATCTCGCTGATATGGCGATGGGCATGGGGTATAGCGTGAGTATCAGTGATCCCCGACCAGAATATCGCCTGGGCTGGGACTTGCCTGCCGCACCTTTACTGGAAGGTTATCCGGATGATGTGGTCACCGCGTTTAATCCTGATGCCCGCACAGCCATTGTGGCACTGACTCACGACCCACGTCTGGATGATGCTGCGCTTTTAACAGCTCTGTATTCCAATGCATTTTATGTGGGCGCCTTGGGGTCCATTCGCACGAATAATAAACGCCGTGAACGATTCCGAGAGCATTTTGATTTCGATGATCAAACTCTGGACAAACTGCATGGTCCGGTTGGTTTGCCTATTGGCAGTAAATCACCGCCGGAAATTGCCCTGGCCGTACTGGCGGAGCTAACCGCCCTGCGCAACGGGGTTGATCTTCGTGCCCGCTTGGATAATGCTGCTACTCTTGTTGATTAAATCAATTGTTGAGTAACAGGAGGCCAGTCTCGCTGTATGAAAGTCGGGCTACTCTTGGCTGCCGGTCAGGGCAGCCGCTTTGGCGGGGATAAATGCCTCGCACCTCTTGCCGACGGCACTCCTCTGGTTTTACAAGCTGCACGCAATTTACAGGGGGCAGTTGATCATCTAGTGGTGATTGCCAGGCCTGGTGATAGTGCCTTACAGCAGTTAATGCGAGATCAGGGCTTTACTGTAGTGGCTTGTGACAAGGCGCACCTGGGTATGGCAGAGTCCTTAAAGTGTGGGGTTGCCGCTACTCCCTCCGCCTCTGGCTGGTTAATTGCCTTTGCCGATATGCCGTTTATTCAACCGGCCAGCTATCAGGCTGTTGCTGATAGTCTCTCCAGCGACGACAGTCTTTGCGTTCCCTTTTGCCAGGATAAACAAGGCCACCCGGTAGGTTTTGGTTGTGGCTATCGGCAATTACTGCTGGCGTTACAAGGGGATGTCGGTGCGCGTTCTATACTCAAACAGTACCCCGATAAGATTCAGCGACTGACACTGGATGATGCGGGCATTGTATGGGATATTGACCGCCCGGAAGATCTGCAGCAGGCGAATAAGCAATTAAGCAATGACCAAAAAGGATAGAGACCAGGGGTTACTTGAAGGCGCACAGGGCACCTGGCTTGATATTTCCCGCACCTTCAGTATTGGTTTGGAGTTTTTTCGCGGCTTCCGCATGCTGCGCAATATTGGCCCCTGTGTCACCGTGTTTGGCTCGGCGCGCTTTGACGAGAACCATCGTTACTACAAAACGGCGCGGGAATTCAGTCAGTGTCTTGGTGAGGCCGGATTTACCATTATGACCGGCGGAGGCCCAGGTATTATGGAGGCCGCCAATCGAGGTGCCCGTGATGTTGGCGCCAAGTCTATCGGTTGTAATATTCAGCTGCCGATGGAGCAGATCCCTAATCCCTATCTGGATATGTGGGCAGAATTTGAACACTTCTACGTGCGCAAGGTGATGTTGGTAAAATATTCCTCCGCCTTTGTTGTCCTACCGGGAGGTTTTGGCACCATGGATGAAGTGTTTGAAACTCTTACCCTGATACAAACCGCCAAAATAAAACGCTTCCCCATTGTGGCGCTGGGCACAGAGTACTGGCAACACCTGCAGGAGTTTGTGCAGCGCTCCATGATTGAGACGGGCACCATCGAAACCGAAGATGTAGACCCGGTATTGGTGACTGACGATTTCGATCAGGCCTTTGATTATATTCGCCGTCACACCCTGCATTTATTCAATTAGTCCACTCCCATGTTAATCGATTCACACTGCCATTTTGATTTTGCCGAATTTGATGGCCAGCGTGATATCCTCTGGCAGTCCTGTCTGCAGGCGGGGATCAGTGCGCTTATTATGCCGGGTGTAGAACCTTCGCAGTGGCAGCAGCTGGCCGACATCAGCCAACAGTTCCCCGGCATTTACTACGCGGCAGGTTTGCATCCCTGGTGGGTTGAATCTTGTGAGTTGTCACCGGAAATGTTGCAGAGTCATCTACGTAAGTGGCTGGATCAGCATACCGATGTAGTAGCCATTGGGGAATGTGGTTTGGATGGCAAGCTTGACTATCCGTTGGCTAAGCAGATACCTTTTTTAGACGCCCAGTTGGCTTTGGCCAGGGAATATGAATTACCGGTTATCCTGCACGGCTATAAAGCCCATCAACCCTTGCTGGAACGAATAAAGCATTTTGGCTTAGCCAAAGGTGGTGTTATCCACGGTTTTAGCGGTAGTCTGGAGTTGGCTTTAAGTTACTGGCGTCTGGGGTTTCGTATAGGAGTAGGGGGCACGGTGACTTATCCCCGTGCCAATAAAACCCGTAAAGCCGTTGCTCAGCTTCCCCTCGAAGCAATCCTGTTGGAAACTGATGCGCCAGATATGCCATTGCAGGGTTATCAGGGGCAAGCCAATACGCCATTAAGGGTAGCTGATGTGGCGCGATGTGTAGCAGAGCTGCGTGGTGAGTCGCTGGAGCAGGTGAGTGAGCAGACCAGCGAGAATAGTCGGTTATTATTTGGTTTGCTAAAATAACCGCCATGAGTTTCGATCCGCAACAGTTTAAATCCCAATTTCCTTTATTTGCCCAATCTGAAAATAGCGACCTGGTCTATTTGGATAATGCGGCGACCACGCAGCGTCCGCAAACTGTGATTGATGCGATCAGTCACTTCTACCTGCATGATAATGCTAATACTCACCGCTCAAGCCATCGCCTGGCTCGACAGGCTACAACCATGGTGGAGCGCTGTCGTGAAAAGGCCGCGGCATTTCTTGGCGCAAAATTATCACAAGAGATTATTTTTTGTCGCGGAGCCACCGAAGCATTAAATCTTTTAGCGTTCAGCTTGGGCGAGTCACTACAAGCCGGTGATGAAATTATTTTATCCACAGCCGAACATCATGCCAATCTGGTGCCATGGCAGCGTGTTGCCCAGCGCACGGGGGCGGTATTGCGTTTTATCGAAGATTCGCAAGGCGTGTTGGATATTCATCAGTTAAACACACTGATCAATGATAAAACCCGCATAGTGTCTATAAGCGCAGCGTCTAATGCGTTGGGGGTGAAAACAGATTTATACAGCGTTAAACAATTGTTGGCTGGCCGTAATATCAATTGGATTGTGGATGCCGCCCAATTAGCAGCGCACCAAGTGATAGATGCGCAGGCTTTAGGCTGTGACTTTCTTGTGTGCTCGGCTCATAAATTCTTTGGACCAACAGGCATTGGTTTGCTTTACGGTCGCGAAGATGCCTTATCGCTTTTACCTCCCTGGCAAAGCGGCGGTGAAATGATTACCCATGTGGCTTTAACGCAAAGTGAATATGCCCAGGCGCCTCATCGTTTTGAAACCGGTACATCCTCACTGGCTGCCATCGCAGGTTTGGAAGCCGTGTTGGATTGGTGGGGGCAGCAGGATCGTCAAGCGATCCAGGATTATGAGCAGCAATTGACTCACTATCTGCATAAATCTCTATCCGCGTTACCCAATATTAAGGTGTTATCCCCCCTTGCGCAGAATGTCGGTGTGGTGGCGTTTGTACCCTCAGACAAAACATCGATTGCAGATATGGCCCATTGGTTAGATGAGCAGGATATCGCTGTGCGGGCAGGACACCACTGTGCCATGCCATTAATGGAGCGAGTCACAGAAGGGGGGAGTTTACGCGCCTCGGTGATGGCCTATAACACCCGCGAAGATATTGATCGATTGATCGCCGCGATAAAATCTCAGCCTGCACAGATATCATCTGCAGCGTTATCCGATGCGGAAGACATTATTCTTACGGATGTTTCAAACTACGATATTGATGCATTGCACCAGCAGCGCGGCTGGCAGAAACGCTACAAATTGTTACTGGGGTGGGGCGAAGCCGTTGTCACTCAACCGTTGATGCGTAGATCGCAATATCTGGTAAAAGGCTGTGAAGCCGAAGCCTGGCTCTACCATAGTCAGCAGGGGGATCAGCACTTTTTTGCCGTCGACAGTGATGCCCGTGTGGTAAAGGGGTTGGCCTCGCTTCTACTGGTTTATCTTCAGGGCCGCACTAGCACGGAGATTGAAAGTCTGGACCTGGCGGCAGAATTTCAGGCGCTGGGGTTAGACAAGCACTTGAGCCCTTCGCGCAATAATGGCTTTAGAGCATTGATGCAGGCGGCGCTGGAATATGCTCAGGTGTCGCAGGCGTGACTGGTTAGTCCGTGATCGCACCGGATTTTGTCGTCAAAACACCGGGGATTAACAAAAATTAACCCGTAGAACCCCGAGTCCCTATGCTAACCTAACTCACATCATGCAGCCCTGCGTGACCACGATAACTATATAGGGAAGCTTACAGGAGCCTCGAATGAAATCTTTACTACGCCCACTTGGCCTTGGCCTGGCCTTTTCACTTGCATCTTTTACCACTATGGCGGAAGTCAGTGTTGGCGCAAAAGCCCCTGCCGTAACCACTCCGGCCGAAGAGCTGGTACTGGAAAATAACGAAGTGGTGTACCGCGATTGGGCGCCCACAGAACTGACCGGCAAGCTGCGCGTGGTTTATCACCTGAATGCCGAGATGGGTGTTGATGCGATTAACAAACCCTTTGTGGATTCTGTTGAGGCGCTTAAATTGAGTTCTGATACTTTTTCCATGCTGACCGTATTGAACGTTGCCGACAGTTCCTACTTTGTTAAAAGCATGGCGCAAGGCGACTTCGAAGCCAAGCGTGAAGAATACGTAGAGTCAGAGTTTATTTGGGACGAAGATGCGGGTGTGCGTGATTCCTGGGGTTTAGCCGATGAAGGTTCCAGTGTCACTATTGTAAGTAAGGATGGCCAGGTGTTGGCGCATAAAGATGGCAAGTTAACAGCCGAAGAAGTTCAGCAATTTGTGGCTGTTATTCAGGATAACTTGAAGTAACGCTTTGCCGTTAGTTTCAAGTAATAAAAAAGGGGGAGATGATTTCATCTCCCCCTTTTTCGTATTTAAGCGAGTAAATACTTTTCCGCTTACTTTTCCCACCAGGGATAAAACGGAGGCATATCCGTAGACGCTTTGCTGGTGAACTCCGGCTCACGTTTCTCTAAAAACGCCGGAATCCCTTCTTTAGCATCGGTTCGGCTGGCATAGAAGATAGCCAGTGAATCTACATTGTGCGCATCACGCGGATGTGGCGCTGCAGACAGGCGATACAGCATCTGGCGAGCCAGAGCGATAGAGACCTGTGACTTCTTGCTGATGCTGCGGGCAATCTCATAGGCTGCTTCCAGCATATCTTCCGGCGCATGTACGGAACGTACCAAGCGGGTTTGCAGGGCTGTTTCAGCGTTAAAGATCTCTCCGGTGTAGACCCACTCTAATGCTTGGGAAATACCGACAATACGTGGCAGGAACCAACTGGAACAGGCTTCAGGGGTAATGCCGATCTTCTCAAACACAAAACCGATACGCGCTTTCTCAGAGGCCACGCGGATATCGGCTGCTGCCAGCATGGTTGCACCAATGCCGACGGCTGCACCGTTAATGGCTCCGATGATGGGTTTTTTACAGTCGTACATGGCCAGGGTTACGCGACCGCCGGTATCGCTGATACCTTCCAGGTATTCGTTCTCTTCCATATCGGCAACGGTGGGCTGGGCCTCTTCGTCCAGGCCAAAGACATTGCCACCAACGCTCAAGTCCATACCGGCACAGAAAGCTTTACCGGCGCCTGTAAGCACGATGGCATTGACGCTGTCATCATCACTGGCGCGATTGTAGGCATGGATCAGCTCTTCGTGCATTTCCACGGTAAAGGCGTTCATATGATCCGGGCGATTTAGGGTCAGTGTCAGGATGCCATCGGCAACCTCGTACTTGAGCGTGTTGTAATCCATCGAGTATGTCTCTTTCTGTCTTGGTGTTTTGTAATGATCGTTATTCTAGGGGTTAACCCTTAGCTTAGGGTAGGGGCGAAAATGGCGGAAATCTGGTTAAAAGCGACATCGGTCAGAAATAGAGGAACCTACCCAGAAGGATTTACAGCTTACCCAGAGCGGGCAATAATAGCGCGAATTAAAATAAATACTCATTAGGGGTTATCCATGCGTTTGATTTTGGCTTTGTTGCTGCCTTGGTTGCAGTTTTTTACCATCGGTCGTCCATTTGCCGGTATTATCTGTTTGATTTTGCAATTGACTCTGGTGGGTTGGTTGCCAGCGGCCATCTGGTCTGTGTATGCGCTGAGTCAGTATAAAACCGATCAGAAGATCGAAGAAGCGATGAAGGATAAGTAACACTAAACGCAGTTTATCGTTTAATAAAAAGCGGAGCCCTGTGGCTCCGTTTTTTTGTGCCTGCGATTTACAGAAATAACAGGCACAAAAAAGGGCTCCCGAAGGAGCCCTGAAAAGGGGGTTACAAGTCTAATAACCCGAGGGAAGAACTTACCTTTAGGTTACTGGCTTAGAAGCGCAGCATACCTTGCAGGGCAACACTACGTGGGCGATCGTAGAACGCGTAGTAGGCGGTGCCGCTACCAGCAGTAAAGCTGTTGGATACTGGCAGCTGATTAGAGAAGCTCATCACTTCTTCGTCAGTCAGGTTCTTACCAACCAGTGCCACTTCCCATTGACCGTCGGAAGCACCCAGTGCCAGACGCAGGTTAACCTTGGTGTAGGAGTCCTGTTCGGTACGTGAGTCCAGAGTCGGAGAAGTGAAGTAGTCATCGCTGTAGATCAGGTCCAGCGTAGAGCGGAATTCCAGAGCATCCCCTAATGGGCGGATGTAGTCGGCAGTCAGGCTGCCAGTCCACTCAGGAGTGAATTCACGGGTTTCGCCACTGATATCACACTGGCCAGCATGAGAGGTGCTGTTTGGTGTTTGACCAAAGGCACACTGGGAGTTCGGGAACTTGTCGTACTCGAAGTCCAGATAAGCCAGGGCGCCGGACAGGGTCAGGCCTTCGCTTACACGCCAGCGACCATCCAGTTCCAGACCTTGGGTCGTAGCTTCACCGGCATTGGTTACGTTAAAGCCCAGGGTGCCGTCGAACTGAGAGGTTTGCAGGTCGGTGTACTCGGTGCGGAACAGAGCGACATTCATTTCAGCAGCGCCATCCAGCAGAGTGAACTTACCACCGATTTCAATGCTCTCAGCTTCTTCTTCTTCAAACTCGAAAACACCTTCAACATCAAGGGTAGGAATGCCTGCGAGGCCGCCTGCACCTACAGTTGGGTGAGCGTTGGAGCGAACGTCAAAACCGCCGGATTTATAACCAGTAGTCCAGGAGATGTAAACCATCGCATCATCGGTCAGATCGTGTTGCAGGGTTACTAGCGGAGTGAAAGAGGTCTCGTCACGGTCATCTGCAATGCTATGTTCTTCAACACCAAAGGCACCAAACAGACCGGTCAGGGTTGGGTCGACTGCACCGTTTGCATCCAGGTGGAATTGGCGACGAGAAGCTTCTTTCTCTTCATCGGTGTAACGAGCGCCCAAAGTTAGACGGGTTTCGTCTGTAATGTTCCAGGTCGCCTGAGCGAAGATGGACCAGAGCTCGCTCTCTTGATCGAAGTCGCGAGAGCTGCTTGCACCGCGCATTGGGTCAACATTTACGAGTTCTCCGCCGAGTGCTGCATTAAAACCTGGATCAAGAGGGTTACCGCCAACAGCAGCGAGGGCTGATGCGAAGGCGACTCCTGTAGGCAGCAAGCTATCTTCCGGGACAACCAGCTTATCATCAAATTCCAGTTCATTTTCTTGATAGAAAATACCAGCAATCCAGTCGATAGTTTCACCGCCTGGAGAAGTAATACGGAATTCCTGGCTGTACTGTTCAAACTCTTCTTCAGAGGTCAGCTCAATCAGCTCTGCGGAGATAAAGTCACAGTCACAGTGCTCGGTGTACTCGTAGGCGTTGTAACCCGTGATAGAGGTCAGGGTGTAGTCGCCGATACCGTATTCAACAGTAATGGTGACATTTTCCATGTCATTCTCAGAGAAGTCACCATTACTGGTACGCTCAAAGTCGTCGCCGTTGGTATTAAGCGAATAGCTTGAACCCGCAGAGGTTATGCTTGGTAAGGCTCCACCGGTCAAGAGACCTTGGTTCGCATTGATACCCGTTAAGCGATCTAGTTGAGCTTCGTAGGAGGTTGCTCCCAGAGTAGTTTCTTGAGTAACACCAATATTACGACCTTTAGAGTCAAAGCTGCCGTCTTCAACTTTCAGGGTTACAGACAGATCATCAGAGGCATCCCAAACCAGGGTACCACGGATAAAGGTTTCATCATCATCCTGCTCGTCGTTGTCCAGGAATTCGTTATCGAAGTAACCGTCCATGGTGCGATCCATAATCGCTAAACGGCCGGACAGGTTTTCGGTAATAGGACCGGAAACCACTAAATCAATTTGCTGCTCGTCGTGCTCTGGCTCATACAGGGCACCGATTTTTGCTTCGAACTCATCGGTAGGTTTGGCGCTGGTCATGCTGATCGCACCGGCGATGGAGTTTTTACCGAACAGAATACTTTGTGGACCACGCAAAACTTCTACACGCTCCATATCGAACATAGGAGCACGAGTCAGCTGGGCACGACCGTAGTAGATACCGTCAACGTACTGACCAACAGACTGTTCAAAACCCTGGTTAATACCGGAGCTGATGCCGCGGATAGCAACGTTGGTACCAATACCGGTTTGGTTGAAGGTCAGGTTAGGAACCAGGCCTGTCATGCCTTCCAGATTGGTGATACCGGCTTCTGCCATTTTCTCACCGCCAACGGCGTTAACAGAAAGTGGTACGTCTTGCAGGCTTTGCTCACGCTTTTGAGCGGTAACGATCACTTCTTCCAAAGTGAAGGCAGCGCTGTCTTGTGCAAAAACGGGGGTAGATGAAGCGATAGCTGAACCGATAGCCAGGCTCAGCGCGTGTTTCATGGCGATACGCATAGAACTCTCCTGAATGTAAATCTTATTATGTTTATCACCTGCGATGTCCGATTGGCGGACAGGCAGTTACGAAGAGGACGTATGGAAATGGCGCGAAGGGACAAACTTTTTTAAAAAAAGTGTGACTCTGAGGTCTCGCCCGTCAGCCGTGGGCTGGCCGTAATAGGTAAAAAAGTATGGATTAAAAATTGTGGGTAACGGCCAGCGTAAGCGTCCGGCCAAAAGCATTGTGTAAGGCGCTGTCGAAGCGAATATCGTCGTAGACCTCGGGTGGGTCTTCATCGGTGACGTTGAGAAGAGTGGCGCTTAGGGAGGTTTTCCCCTTGGGGAAGTCGTAGTGGTAGTAGAAGTCAAAGGTTTCAAAGGCATCCACGCGGCGGAAGCTGATCAGGTCTTCGTGAATGGAGCCGCGCAGAATATTCAGGCCGTCATCGGTATAGCTGCCAATATGGTTATAACGCAGCACGGCATTGTGGTTACCCTGCTGCCATTCGATATAGGCCTTTCCCTGCCACTGAGGCAGGGCCTGCAGGAAGGTGCCGTTATTGGCGCGGCCGGCGGCATCGAAGCTTTCGTTGAGTTCGTCGCTGGCGACCCGGTAGCGGTGCAGGTAGGCGATATCGAGGCCGGTGGTAATCCAGGCGTCAGCCACCGGGAAGCCGACCTTGGCTTCCAGGTCGATACCGTCGAGCTTGAGTTTCGGGCCGTTAATGTAGTGGGTGATGATACGTTGGATATTACCGGTATTGTCACGGATTACCTGATCGGCAAAGCGTGAGCTGGGATCGGCGTCAGCTTTGGCTATCACAGCGTTGGGGTTTTCCTGAATAATCGGATCGGTTAAATCGATACGCCAATAGTCGAGAGTGATTTGACTGTTTTCAGTAGGAGTAAGGATCAGGCCCAGGTTGTAGTTGGTGCCTTTTTCGGGGTCGAGATCTTCACTGCCAATGCGATCTACTGGCTTAAAGCTCAGTGCCGCACCAATGGATTCCTGGGCGCTGACATTTAAGCTGGTTTGATTCAGTGAGGGTGCCCGGAAGGTTGTGCCGGTGGAGGCTCGCACTGACACCATGGGGTTAAGGTTCCAGATGGCCGCCAGTTTCGGATTAATGCTGTGGCCAATATTGCTACCGTAATCTTCAAAACGCAGCGCCAGTTGTAAATCGACATTATGAGAAGCGGGCACCATGGCCTCTGCGAACAGGGCAAAGACCTCCTGGCTAACCTTGTCTTCGGTGCCACCGCGGACAAACACAAACTCGCCAGAGGGGGAGCCATCGGCGTCAATCTCGCCGGGGCTGAGTGCGATATTACTGATGTCGTTAAAGCCAATATCCAAGCTTTCATAGCGATATTGGCTGCCAAGGGCGTAACGCAACACGCCCTGCTTAAGGTTAATGCTGTTGGTGTAGAGGCCTTCAATAACACCCAGTTCACTGGTGTTTTTCTGCTCAAGCTCTTCAGTGATCCAGTTAAGCAGATCGGGGTCGTTGGCCAATGCAGCATTGTATTCACTGCTACTGGGCAGCGCCGAAGAGAAGGGGTTGTAGTACAGACAGCCATTGGCGCCGGGGGTGTTGGTTTGACAGCTGGGGCCGCCAAGTCCTTGCATGGCCAGTTGCCAGCGTTCGCGCAGGGCGTCGGGTGTGGTGGCCTTGGCTGTATTGCGAGCGTAAATAAGGGATACGTCATACTCACCGTTAGTACCCACAAGTCCTTTAAGCCCCGTTAATAATCGGTAGGTATCGTGATCACGGGTACCTTCCGCCGCAGAGCTGTTGGCATCGCGCAGGCGGCCCTGGAAAATGGCCCCACCACTGAAGTCTGCCGGATTGCCATCAGCCTGCAGAGCTCCGGGGTTGTTAGCCAGAAAATCAACGAGTCCTGGGTGAGTCGGAGCCATATATAGAGATACATCGGCATCGCGGCTTGGCGCAAAGCTGGCGGTGGTTTTCCACTGCGGTAAGCGGGTGCGAGCGTACAGCAGTTCACCGTAAAGCTGCCTGTCACCGGGCAGGTCGACGGTCAGGCTGTTAAAGATATTCAGGTGGCGTTCGTCTTCAATCAGATTATCGAAGTTAACAAACTGATGGCCACAGCGGTTTTGATTAATCGGTACGCCACCGCCGGAAGCACAGCCGGGGTCAGCCACCAGGCTGTTGCCATTGTTAAGGGCAATGGCGGCTTCATCGTTAGTTACGCCACCAGCGGCCGTGGCGGCATCGATGGGAATAAACGCACCAGGGTTACCGACCCGTGATTGGCCAAACAGGGTGGTATTGATACTGGGCAGGTCGACACGAGGGTGAGTGACGCTCGATCGATCCGTAACTTTAAGTTCATTGCGACGCTGGTAATCAATACTGGTCATCCAGTGCCAGTTGTCACCCTGGTGGCCCCAAAGCAGGCCGAGGGTCCAATCGCCGTCACTATCATCGATATGTTTAGCGCTGGCACTGAGTTGTACGCCTTCAAAATTCTGCTCGGTGACAAAGTTAATCACCCCGGCTACCGCATCAGATCCGTAGGTCGCCGCAGCACCATCTTTTAAAACCTCAATACGGCTAATCGCGCCCATGGGCAGGGTGTTGAGATCAACAAAGGCCTGACCGTCGTTATGGGGCAGAGCGCTGGTCACCGTGCGGCGACCGTTGAGCAGTACCAGGGTGCGGCTCACACCCAGGCCGCGCAGGTTTACATTGGCAGTACCCGCGGCATTGTTGTTGTCGAATTGGTTGCTCTGGTTCTCGGTACCCGAGACGGCGGTCATGGTTGCGATGAGGTCGGCGGCTGTGGGTGAGCCGGCCGAAGAAAAATCCGTGTCGTTAAGGATTTGGATATTGCTGGCATAGGGTGGGCGGCGGCCTTTGATATAGCTGCCGGTCACCACGATTTCTTCCAGCTGCTGGCGCTGGCCAGTGCTCGGTGCCGGGGTATCTTCGGCTACGCGGGTAATACGGAAGTATTCGCCTTCCTGGATCGCGATCAGGCCGGAATCCTTGAGCAGTTTTTTGAGGGTTTGCTCGAGGGTGTAGTGGCCGTTCAGGCGGGCATGCTCATGGTCTATCGACAGTTCCGGGTCAAACACTATGCCGACACCGGTTTCACTCACCAGTTTAACCAGGGATTGTTTCAGGTCGCCTGCCGGTATTTGTAAGGGGAAAGTTTGAGCTGAATCTGCGGAAGCAGGTAGCCATACGCAAGAAGCCAGCAGACCGAGGGCCAGCTGGCGACAGGTATTCTTAGGGCTCCCGTTGTTTAATCTCGTGCGTGTGCTCGAGAGGGAGCTTTGCTGTTCTCTCTTTCTGCTATGCAAACCGCGTAATTATTATTGTCGTCGGTGGTTTGCGGCTTCTGTTTTCTGGTTAACAGGTAAAGTGTTAACAGGCCTTAGCTGCCGGGCTTTTCGGCGTAAAGCGTGACCGTTTCGTCGGTCTTTTCAAGCCGCAGTGGAAGGGTATTATCCAACGCCTGCAGCATTAAGTCGATATCATCGGCCGGGAAAATTGCAGTCACTGAGAGGTCATGCAGATTCTCTTCGCCGAGGGTAATCGCCTGTGGGCTGTAACGATTGAGGTCCAGTAAGACATCTTCGAGCTTGGCATCGAAGTAGATGCGCAGGCCGCGACGCCAGGCGCCAGCGGCGCTGGGCTCGATATTGGCCACCGGGCTCAGCGAACCACTGTTGAGCAGTTGTACACGCTGGCCAGCGGTAAGCACTTCGGCGTCTTGTTGCTGCAGGCTGCTGACTTCTACACGGCCTTCTTCAACACTCACTTGTGAGAAGCCGGTAACCGTGTTGACGTTAAAGTGAGTGCCCAGCACGGTGACGCGGGAATCACGGGTATCAACGATAAAGGGGCGTTTGGCATCCTTGGCGACATCAAAGAAGGCTTCACCCTGAGCCAGATTGATATGGCGCTGGGTTTCGCTGAGGCTGATTTCGATGCGGCTGTTCGCAGCCAGGGTCACCACACTGCCATCGGGCAGGAAGATTTCGCGGTCTTCGGCTTTGGCGGTTTGATAGCTGACCGGCGCAGTGGCTTCAGGGGTTAGCGTTGATGAAATAAATGGCCAGCTGACCAAGGCTACCGCCAACATGCTGACAGCGGCAAAGGCATAGGATGGGCTCAATAGGTTTTGTAGGCCAGAGCCGAGCTTCTGCCACAGGCTGGGGCTTGCGCTTTCGAGTGGCTCCAGAGATTTCAGGTCGGCCATATTGGCTGTGGCCTGAGTGATGGCTTCCAGTTCGGCAAAGGCCTGGGCATGCTCACTATCCAGAGACAGCCAACGGGCAAAGCGCTCGCGGTCGGCGCCGGTAGCCTGGTCTGATTCCAGCAGCATAAACCAATCGCGCGCCTGTTGGGCGGGACTGGGGATCAAGTGAGTCAGATCATCAAGGTCTTGATCTGTGGCCATGGGTGTTATTCCTCAAATCGGTGCGCCAGAAAGTTCTGGCAAGTTTCCAACGCACGCATTACATGCTTCTTCACGCCTTCTACGGAAATCCCCATATCATCGGCGATTTCCCGGTAACTCAGTTGGTGTACGCGGCTGAGAATAAAGGCCCGGCGGCGTTTGGCGGGCAGTTTCTCAATCACCGTTTGCAGGGTTTCAATCTGCTCACGGCTTAACAGCAGGCGCTCCGGAGAATCCAGTGTGGAATCACTCGGTTGTTCCTGCAGTTTGTCGCGATGGTTATCCCTCACCTGCTCTTTACGCAGTTGATCAACCGTGAGGTTTCTCACCAGTTGAAACAGGTATGCGCGTGGCTGTTCCACTTTATGCGGCTCTGCGAGACACATAAATCGCTCAAATGCCTGCTGAACAATGTCGCAGGCTTCTTCATGACTTCGTTGCCATTTGCCTTGTAAATAGTGCACCAGCTCCGGTTGATGCTGTTGATAGACATCATCCAGGTTTATGGCGCGCTCTTGGCCACCCTCACTCTCTCGCATCACGATAGCCGAGTTTCTCGGTCGTGAATTAGGTGGACGAGCCCCGGCATCTGGCTTGGCAGTCGTCGACGCGGCCAAGGCCATAGGGTTTCCCTCATATCTGGTCCGTAGTCGGACTCTTGTTCTGATACCTGAGAGGACGTATAGGCAGACCAAATCGGGACAAATAATTTCATAAGTGAAGTTTAATGGAGCTCAGACCGATACGCGAGGAAAGCAGTGGGGAATATAAGACCTGTTATTCCCCAAATTGTTCGGTGGTATAGCGCCAGGCTTGCAGGTTTTCCGGCCAGCTATCCATGGCAATGCCGGCTTTTTTAAACAGGTGCTGCAGGAATACTTCAGGGGCTGGCAGTTGCTGCCAAACGGCGGGTAAGAAAGTGGCCTGATGGCTGCCCGAGCGGATGGTAAGGCCATCAATACCTGGGCGGAGCTGATTTAACAGGTGTGCCTTGTTACGGAACTCGATGGGCTCTTCCGGGCTGAGCAGGGAGATTTCAATATGCAGTTGATCCAGTTCACTCTCATCAAGTGGTGGGAAGCGAGGGTCGCTAAAGGCGGCGGCAAAGGCGTGTTCGGCGACATCTTCATACAGCGGTTGGTAGGCGGTAAGCGCACCTATGCAGCCACGCAGAAAGCCCTGTTTATGCAGGGTGACAAAGCTGCAGCCCTGCTCTCGCAGGCTGGGATCGGTGTCTTCTGCTTTGGGGTGCCAGTGCTTGCCGTGCAAACCTGCGGCTATGGATTGACGGGCGATATCTAATAGCTGTTGCTGCTCAGTAGGTGTCATCAGACTGCTCCCAGGAATTAATGCAGCGCATAGGCGCCATAGCCTACAACGCGATCCTTATCGCCTGCCGTATCACCGGAATTGCGTACATCCAGCGTTGTCAGTTGCATTCGCTTGGCGTGTGCACAACACAGCAGGCCGTTGATGGCACGACAGCCGCAGGCCTGCTCACCATTAAGGTGATGGTCAAAGGACTCTATGGCCTGGGTAGTCCGGCGGTCAGTGGATTTGGCGTTGCTGTATTCCAGATAATGACTGAGGTCAGAGCTGATAATGATCAGGGTTTCATCGCCACCCCACAGCATATCCAGCACTTCGGCCACGGTTTCCGGTTCTGCATCCCCGACCACCAGTGGAATCAGCTCAAAATCATCCAGCAGGGTTTGCAGGAAGGGCAGTTGTACCTCCAGGCTATGCTCCAGCCGGTGGGCATCGGCTAGTGGTTGAACCAGATTGAGGTGTTCCAGCTGCTCCAGTACCTGGGTATCCAGGGGGATAATCCCCAGCGGGGTACGGAAACTGTCGCAATCGGGCGAGGCTATCCCCTTAAAAGGCACTCTATGGCTGGGACCCAGTAGGACTACCCGGTGAATATCTTCTCGGTGTTTCAAGGTGCGAAAAGCACTGGCTGCAATCGGCGCCGAGTAAACATAGCCCGCATGGGGTGTGATAAGCGCCTTGGGGGCCCAGGTTTTAAAGGGGCCGCTGCGCCCAGCGTTATCCAGATAAGTCTTTATATCCCGATGCAGTTGCTGAGGGTCGGCGGGGTAGAAGCTACCAGCGACAGCGCTGGGGCGGATACGCAGATGGGCGCGTGGAGGAATTTGTTGTGAGGCCATGGTGTGCTCCCGTGAAGTCTCGTCTAGGGGGGCTTGTTTTGTGCCGGGTTGGTCATATATTAAACAGTATAGGCGGCAAGTCGCTGGTGGAAAGTCCACAGCAGGAGGTTTGTATGTCGGGTTTGATCTTTAAAGGGGCGGGTAGTCTGGAGCCACCTGCAACGGTGCCCACTCATTATTGGCACACGCTGGACGATGGTCGCATTCAATGCGATGTCTGCCCCCGAGCCTGCAAGCTGCGAGAGGGGCAGCGAGGCCTGTGTTATGTTCGTGGGCGTGAAAACGACGCCATTGTATTGCACAGCTATGGCCGCTCCAGTGGCTTTTGTATTGATCCCATTGAAAAGAAACCCCTCAACCACTTCTTACCGGGCACCCCGGTGCTCTCCTTTGGCACTGCCGGCTGCAACCTGGCCTGCAAGTTCTGTCAAAACTGGGATATGAGTAAATCCCGCGAAATGGATACCCTGTGTGACTCCGCCATGCCGGAATCCCTGGCCGATAACGCCAAACGATTGGGCTGCCGCAGTATTGCTTTTACCTACAATGACCCGGTCATATTTATGGAATACGCCGTGGATGCAGCCCAGGCTTGCCGCGAGAAGGGCATAAAATCCGTAGCCGTCAGTGCCGGGTATATGTGCGATGCGCCGCGACAGGAATTTTATGGTGCGATGGATGCTGCCAATATTGATTTAAAAGCCTTTAGTGAACGTTTCTATAAAAAAATCTGCGGTGGGGAGTTACAGGCAGTTTTAGAAACCCTGGAATACCTGAAGCACGAAACCAACGTCTGGTTTGAAATTACGACGTTACTGATTCCCGGCCAAAATGACAGTGATCAGGAGTTGCACGCTATGACGGAGTGGATTTCTGAACATTTGGGGCCAGATGTACCACTTCATTTCACAGCCTTTCATCCTGACTGGAAAATGAAAGACATAGTTCATACACCATCGGCGACCTTAACGCGCGCCAGGCAAATAGCGCTCAGTAAGGGCTTACATTATGTCTATACCGGTAACGTCCATGATAGTAGTGGCGGCAGTACCTATTGTCCCTCCTGTAAGGAGCGTTTGATTGAGCGAGATTGGTATGAGTTGGGAGAATGGCATTTGGATGCTCAAGGATGTTGTGGTTATTGCCAAGCTCCGATCGCGGGAGTGTTTGAAAAGGCTCCTGGGGATTGGGGGGCTAGGCGTCAGCCGGTGCGTTTGCATTAATTTGGTTTGTTGGTGAGTGCCGTAACCCCGGTTTACCCGAGGGAGGGGGACGCCTATTCCCGGCTGCAAGACTTCTCCTGAGGTGCTCGCTCTGCGGAACTCGCAAACGACGCTCAGACAGTCCTCGAAAACGCTCCCACCTCAGGAGAAGTCTTAAGCGCAGCCTGATTGGTCATAGGCATCCCCCTCCCTCGGGTAAACCTACCTGTGGATAAATAAAGTCTGGTCGGAGTTGAGATGAAGGGGTCTGACCCATTGGGTCAGACCCCGGGCTTGTTAAGTTCTATTTGGCGCTGCACATTGTTAGGAGTCAGCCGGGTGAAACTGCTCGTAGCAATCAGCCCATTGCTTAAGCGGCCGGAAAAAGTCAGGGTAGTCGCGGAGGTTGTTTGAGCGAATGCGAGTTTACGTAGCGCTGACTTTTTCCGGCCGCTTATGGGCGCGAAGAGCAGCTTTACCCGGCTGACTCCGGATTTAGCACCACAATTGCAAGAAACAAATCATATTCCCATAAAAGGGAACTCTTAAAGTTATATTCGGTCTCTAGGGATAACCATTTAGCTTACCCAAAAAGCTATTCACACAATAGGATAAACAAGTGACAGCAATTACTTCTCTGTACTATCGAGCTCTCGATAATCTACGTCATTTTGACGGCCTGGGCCCCTTGGCTCTACGCCTGTTTTTAGGGCCAATCTTTATCTTTGCCGGCTGGAAAAAAATCACAGGTATTGAAGATACCATTGCCTGGTTTGGCAATCCGGACTGGGGCTTGGGTCTACCCATGCCTGAACTGCTGGGTTGGGCTGCGGCGCTGACAGAGTTTGGTGGTGGTATTTTGTTAATTGCCGGACTGGCTACGCGTCTGGTGAGTATTCCCCTGATGATCACCATGCTGGTGGCGGCCTTTGCCGTACATTGGCCTCACGGTTGGCAGGCGGTAGCCGATCCCTCTTGGTTATATGCCAATGAGCGGGTGGTGGAGTCTGCAGAGCGCCTTGCCCGTGCCAAAGAAATTCTGAAGGAACACGGTAACTATGACTGGCTCACTGGTCGTGGCAGCTTGGTCATTCTCAATAGTGGCATCGAGTTTGCGGCGACCTACTTTATTATGTGTTTGGTGCTGCTGTTTACCGGTGGAGGTCGTTATGTCAGCGCCGACTACTGGATTGCCAGGGCTCAAGGGAGGGCCTAAACCCCGCCGTTATTTGGCAATAGGGTACCGCTGCCATCATTCAAAGGTACCCTAGACGCCAGCGACTGATATATACTGCTCAGCTTTCGATCAGCCAATGGACCTGAATTTTGATAGGTAATCTGTTTCGCAAGCTGAGTGGCCAATCTTCCGACAAGCCCGCAGCCAAAAAATCTGCCAACAACCGCCAGGATCACCGCGGTGATAAAACCGGCAAAAAGCCCAAGAAGGGCCAGGCCGCGAAAGGTGAAAAAGGGCAGTCAGATAAGCAAGACGCGTCTTCTTCTAACCCTCGTAACCAGAATAAACGTCGTAATAACCGCCGTCGTAGCAATAAGCCTGCAGCCAAGCCATGGGATATTTCCCAGTATGCGGTGCCTGAGGAAGAGGGCAAAACCCGCTTCCACGATCTGGATCTGCCACTGGATGTGATGCACGCTATCTCTGATCTGGGTTATCAATACGCTTCGCCTATTCAGGCCCAATCACTGCCGCATACCCTCAATGGTCACGATGTGCTGGGTAAAGGCCAAACCGGTACCGGTAAAACAGCAGCGTTCCTGCTGACTATTATTGATGATTTGCTGCGTCACCCTATTGAAGGTGAGCGTTATGCGGGTGAGGCCCGTGCTCTGGTGATTGCGCCAACCCGTGAGTTGGTGATGCAGATTGCTGATGATGCTAAAAATCTGACCAAGTATACGGATTTGAAGGTACACACCCTGGTGGGTGGTATGGATTACGGTAAACAGCAGCAGCGATTGAACAATGAGCTGGTGGATATTCTGGTGGCAACGCCGGGGCGTCTGTTGGACTTCTGTGGCAATCAGGATGTTTATCTGGATCAGGTGGAGATTCTGGTGCTCGATGAAGCCGACCGTATGCTGGATATGGGCTTTATTCCGCAGGTGCGTCGTATTGTGCGTCAAACCCCGAAAAAGTCCCACCGCCAAACCCTGTTCTTCTCCGCCACTTTCACCGATGAGGTGATGAACCTTGCCGATCAGTGGACGGATCAGGCTATCAAGATTGAGATTGAACCTGAGAGTGTGGCGACTGACCGGGTTGATCAGCGCGTTTATCTGGCTGCCACCGAAGAGAAATACAGTTTGCTCTACAACATCCTGCAGCAGGAAGATGTGGAAAGTCTGATCGTGTTTGCCAACCGTCGTGATGAATGCCGCCGTTTGCATGAAAAGCTCGAACGCCACGACTTTAAAGCTGGCTTGTTATCCGGTGAAATTGCCCAGAATAAGCGGGTGAAAACCCTGGAAGGCTTTAAGAGCGGTGCTTTGAAAGTGTTGGTAGCTACCGATGTGGCGGGTCGTGGTATTCATATTGATGGCATCAGCCATGTGGTGAACTTTACCTTGCCGGAAGAGCCGGAAGACTACGTACACCGTATTGGCCGTACTGGTCGAGCGGGCCGTACCGGTACCTCAATCAGCTTCGCTTGCGAAGATGATGCTTTCCGCCTGGAGCCTATTCAGGAGCTGCTGGGTCAAAAACTCAAATGTGAGATGCCACCAGAGCACCTGTTGATTGATACGCCGCCTTTGGGGCCGCGCAAAGACACCGGTGACCGCGGCGAGCGCCGTGGTGGCGGTGGCGGACGTGGCCGTGGAGATGGCCGCGGACGTGGCGGTCCTCGTCGTCGCTCATAATCACCTTTTCGAAAGGCTCTTAAGTTCAACTTAAGGGCCTTTTTTCTGGCTTTGACTAAACTTAAAGACATTGACCTTGTGACCGCTACATACTTAGCTGGTCTGGATAGCAGCCCAAACAACCCGATGTAAGCAGGTGTTCCCGGAACTATGGAAGAAATAAAAAAAATACTGGTCGTAGAAGACAGCCAAATGGTCATGAAGGTGATTCGCCATGTCATGAACCAGGAGCCGACTATTGAGGCGGTCTACGCCGAAAGTTTTGCCGAGGCGAAGCAGCGCTATGAAGAAGAGCAGGATGATCTGTTTGCTGCATTGGTGGATCTGAACCTGCCGGATGCCCCCGATGGCGAAGTCGTTGACTATATGCTGGACTTGGGGGTGCCCACTATCGTGTTGACCGGCTCCTTCGATGAGGAGCGCCGCGAAGAATTGCTCAACAAAGGCATTGTGGATTACGTTACCAAAGAAGGACGTTATTCTTACGCCTATGCGGTGAATATGATTAACCGGCTGCGTAAAAATCAGGACATCAAAGTGCTGGTGGTGGAAGATTCTACCACCTCGCGTAGCTTTATTTGTGAACTGTTACGCCGCCATCTATTCCAGGTGCTGGAAGCCGGTGATGGTGTAGAGGCCATCAAAGTATTGTTGCAACACCCGGAAGTGAAACTGCTGATTACCGATTACAATATGCCGAATATGGACGGCTTTGAATTGGTTCAGGCGTTGCGCGGTAAGTACGACAAGTCTGATTTAATTATTATTGGTTTGTCCGCCGAAGGGCAGGGTTCCCTGTCTGCCAAGTTTATTAAAAACGGCGCTAACGATTTTCTCCCCAAACCGTTTTATCACGAAGAGTTCCACTGCCGTGTGATGCACAATGTGGAATCTTTGGAATTGATTGAACAAATCAAGGATGCTGCCAATCGCGATCACCTGACCAAAGCCTACAACCGTCGCTATTTCTTTGAAGTGGGCGAAGCGATGTACGCCCAGGCCAAAGAAAAAGGCTCGCCTTTAGCGGCAGTGATTATTGATATTGATCACTTTAAAAAGATTAACGATACCCACGGCCATGAAGTGGGCGATCTCGCACTAAAACAGTTTTCCGATTGCTTGACTGAAAACCTGGGGCGCTTCTTGGTGGCTCGCGCTGGCGGTGAAGAATTCTTTGCTTTATTGCCTGGCCTGGATAATGAAAAAGCCATTGCGTTTATTGATAAGCTGCGTGAAATTATTGCGAGTAATCCTGTATATGCCGGTAATGAGGCTGTGCCAATTACCTTCAGTGCTGGTGTTTCTAACCAGTTGTTAGGTAATCTGGATGAACAATTAAATATGGCTGATGGTTATTTGTATCGCGCCAAGGAAGCCGGGCGTAATTTAGTGGTAGGAGACGACTAAATCAATTCGGGGTTGATCAGTCTCTATCAACCCCAAACTCTATTGTTACTTTTCTGCTTTAACCAGTGTTAGTTTTTCTACCCAGTAGTAAGTCCCACCCACCACGGCAACCGGCATAATAAAAATATTCAAAATTGGCACCATAGTGCCCAGCATCACCAAACCACCAAAGGTATAACTGTGAGTCAGGTTGCCGCCCAAGCGTTTACGCAATTCGGTAAAGGCCAGTTGGTGGTTGTCCGCCGGGTAATCCACATACTGAATCGACATGGACCAGGCTCCCCAGAGGATGGCAATCACGGGGACCAGGATATTCACTATGGGGATAAACGATAGCACTATGCTAATAATAAAAATCGCGGCCCCGCGGGAAATAAAATACCACAGTTTTAACATCTCCCGACCCAGGGTGCGGGGGATCATTTCGCTTAGCGGTTCACTGTCGGGGCGTTTACCAGTAATCAAGCCCTCTGCACGCTCGGCTAGCAAACCGTAAAACGGTGCGGCAATAATATTGGTAATAATACTGAAACTGTAGCCGTAAATAACCAGTACGGTGGCTGCAAACAGGCTCCAGATAAACCAGGAGATAAAGTCCAGCCAGCTGGGCAGCCAGCCCAGCAACCAACCTACTGCGCTATCGAATTGCTGAATTAAAATCCCCGTTAGGACAAAGAACAGCACGATGTTAATCAGCAGGGGGACCAGCACAAACAGGCGCAGTTCTTTGTGGGTAATAAGGTTAGCGCCGCGGGTTAAAAACGTCAGTCCGTTAACCATGCCGGAAGGTTCACCCAGGGAAGGTTTAGTTGTTGCCAAAACAGCCACCAATATCCTTTGTAGTTAAAATCCAGTAGTTAGGTGGCTGGATTCTAGCCGGGCTTAGGTGTTGTGTGCAATATCGTCGCTAATTTGATCGCAGAGTTGCAGGTAGTCTTCTTCGCTAAGGCCTACATGATCCAGCAGTGTCGCTTTATGGCGCTCCCATTCATAGTCGGCTTCCTGATTCCCGTAACAGAGATATTCTTCTGTGCAGTGTTCGGCGAGTTTGAGGATCGCGCACAGGTTATCGATATGCTGTTGCTGATCGCCTGCGCCCTTGCAGGCCAGACGTTTGGGGTTGTGGTGATCGGCGATGGCTTGTATCAGACTTGCGGGTAAGTGCCAGGCGCGGGCGATTAAATGGCTAATCGCGGCGTGATCGGCCTGGTAGTTGTTTTTTTCCACTTGGCTGATATTACCTGCTGTATCTGCATAGGCCAGCTGTAGAGTGGCAATATAGCCTTTGAACTTGCTCTGCATTAACGGAATGGCGCAGTTGCGAAATAAACCCAGGGCAAAGGCTTCATCGGTGCGAACCAGCTTCGTGTGCTTGGCCAGTATGCTGGCGGCCATAGCCGTGGCATTGGTGTTCTGCCAGAACTCAGCCAGCTGATCGGGGGCTAAATCCTCAAAGGCATTGCGAAACTGTACGGCGTTGACCAGGTTGATAACGCTGTCGAGTCCCAGCAGGACAACAGCCTGGTCGACTCTGACGATTTTTTTAGGCAGACCTATAAAGGGGCTATTAACGGTTTTTAATACCCCGGCACTGATGGCTGGATCCTGACTGATAATGGCACTGACTTTATTGAGGTCTGGGTAGGCGTTGCGAACATCCACCAGTAACTGAGGCTGTGGTGGGATGGTAATGTCGGTAATCAGCTTTTTGGCTTCCTGCGAGTTAACGACCGGCGTAATACCACTGACAGAACCATTCATAGAACCGTATCCCTGGAATCAACGGAGAAATATAGGCGTTAGTAATTAAAGGATAGGAGCTTATAGGGGCGAGTATTAGAACGTCTGGCAATAAAAAAGGCCCAGGTGCGTTAAGCACTGGGCCTTTTGGCTATAAAGCGGAAGCAGCTTTAGAAAAATGGCGCGAATTATTGCGCGCCAGCCGCTTCCAGGGCAGTAACGTATTCTGCGCTGTGGCGGTGTTCGCGACAGATTTGCAGGATGTTTTTGCCTTCAGGGCCAACCGCGTTGAGGTCGCGACCGGCTTCAACAAAGAACTTGATAAAGGTGGTGAAGTTCTCGGCACCCATGCCGCGGTAGGCTTTTTCCAGCAGGTGGAAGTCAGCTTCTACACCTTCAGGGGCTTCGAAATCCAAAAAGGTTTTGATGCGCTCGTCGTCGAAAAACTCGCCGAGAACTTTTTGCTTGTCTTTTTTCAGGGACATAATAATTACCTTAAATCTTTAATGGCAGAAACAGGGCGCTGTTACTGCATGGCATTAAGTTTCTTGGCCAGAATCTGGTTAACCATTCCCGGGTTAGCCTGGCCCTTGGTCGCTGCCATGATCGGCCCCATAAAGGCACCCATCATCTTCTTGCGTTTCTTCTCGTCGGCGTTCAGGTAGTTTTGAACTTCCTGTGGTTTGCTGGCAATCACATCATCGACGATTTTTTCCAGCTCGCCGGTATCCGACATTTGTTTCAGGCCTTTGGCCTCAATAATAGCATCGGCATCACCTTCGCCGGCCCACATGGCCTCGAACACCTGCTTGGCGATCTTGTTGGAGATGGTGTTGTCCTTGATGCGGGCAATCAGGCCGGCCAGTTGCTCGGCGCTAACCGGTGCATCGGTGATCATCTTCTCTTCGGCGTTCAGGCGTGCAGAGATTTCACCCATGGTCCAGTTGGCCACCAGCTTGGCATCGTCGCAGGCTTTTACTGCAGCTTCGAAGAAGTTAGCCACATTGGCGTCACCGGCAATGATGCCTGCGTCATAGTCAGACAGGCCGTACTGCTCAACAAAACGGGCCTGACGGGCATCGGGCAGTTCCGGCAGGGTTTGACGAATCGCCTCGATATATTCGTCATCGATCTCGACCGGCAACAGGTCCGGGCAAGGGAAGTAACGGTAGTCGTTGGCTTCTTCTTTCGAACGCATGCCGCGAGCGGTTTTGGTATCACCGTTATACAGGCGGGTTTCCTGAATGATCTCGCCGCCTTCCTCAATCACATCAATCTGGCGTTCTACTTCCAGCTTGATGGCTTCTTCCATAAATTTGAAGGAGTTGAGGTTTTTGGTTTCGGTGCGGGTGCCGAGTTTGTCGTCACCTTTCAGGCGTACCGATACGTTAACGTCGAAACGCATGGAGCCCTGAGCCATTTGACCGTCACAAATACCGATAGAGGTCACAATGGAGTGCAATTTCTTGGCAAAGGCGACGGCTTCCTCGGAAGAGCGCATATCCGGCTCGGTTACCACTTCAATCAGTGGCGTGCCGGCGCGATTCAAATCGATACCGGACATACCGTGGAAGTCCTCATGCAGGGATTTACCCGCATCTTCTTCCAGGTGAGCGTGGTGAATGCGCACGGTTTTGGTGGAGCCATCGCTCAGTTGAATCTCTACGTGGCCAGGGCCAACGATAGGCTGTTCCAGCTGGGTGGTTTGATAACCCTTGGGCAGATCCGGGTAGAAATAGTTTTTACGCTCGAAGAAAGAGCGCTTGCCGATTTCGGCATCAATGGCCAGACCGAACATCACCGCATAGCGGTAAGCCTGCTCGTTCACTACCGGCAGAGTGCCTGGCATACCCAAATCAATGGCGCAGGCCTGGGTGTTAGGCTCGGCACCAAAGGCAGTGCTGGCGCCGGAGAAAATCTTGGTGGTGGTGGCTAGCTGGACGTGTACTTCCAGACCAATAACTGTTTCCCATTCCATCTCTTGTACTCCTTATTCGATGCCAGGGGCAGTTTGTTGGTGGAAGTCGGTCGCTTGCTGGAATTGGTACGCAACGTTCAGCAGCTTGGCTTCACTGAAATAGTTACCAATCAGCTGCAGGCCAACCGGTTTGCCGTCGACCAGACCACAGGGGATAGACAGGCCAGGCAGGCCCGCCAGGTTAGTGGCGATGGTGTAGATATCTTCCAAGTACATGGCGACCGGATCATCACCTTTGGCGCCAAACTGGAAGGCAGGCGCGGTAGCGGTTGGGCCCATCACCACATCGACTTCGTTGAAGGCATCAACGAAGTCTTGCTTGATCAGGCGGCGTACCTTTTGTGCCTTGCTGTAGTAGGCATCGTAGTAACCGGCAGACAGGGCGTAGGCGCCGACCATAATGCGGCGTTTAACTTCCTCGCCAAAACCTTCACCGCGTGAGCGCTTGTAGAGGTCAGCCAGATCTTTGGGATCTTCACAGCGGTAGCCGTAACGTACACCGTCAAAGCGGGACAGGTTGGCGGAACACTCGGCCGGGGCAATCACGTAGTAAGCCGGTACCGACAAGCCGGTGTGTGGCAGGCTGATCTCTTTGATCTCAGCGCCCATGGCTTCGTATTGTTTGATCGCCGCTTCAACACGCGCTGCGGTCTCGGCATTCAGGCCTTCGCTGAAGTACTCTTTGGGGACGCCGATCTTTAGGCCTTGAACGCTGTCGTTCAGGGTAGCGGTGTAGTCTTCCAGCGGCTGATCGATACAGGTGGAATCCTTGGCGTCGAAGCTGGCCATGCTGTTGAGCATAATGGCGGCATCTTCAGCGGTGCGGGTCATAGGGCCCGCCTGGTCCAGGCTGGAGGCAAAGGCAATCATGCCCCAGCGGGAAACTCGTCCATAGGTAGGTTTCAGACCTGTCAGGCCACACAGGCTGGCAGGTTGGCGAATTGAGCCGCCGGTATCGGTGGCAGTCGCACCAGGCGCCAGGTGCGCAGCAACGGCTGCAGCAGAACCACCGGAAGAACCACCAGGTACACAGTCAGTGGCCCAAGGGTTTTTCACCGAACCGTAAAAACTGGTTTCGTTGGAGGAGCCCATAGCGAACTCATCCATATTCACCTTACCCAGCATCACGGCGCCATCAGTCTGCATATTGCTAACCACGGTAGCGTCGTAAGGCGGTACAAAGTTATCCAGCATCTTCGAAGCACAGCTGGTGCGAACACCGTTGGTGCAGAAGATATCCTTGTGGGCAATGGGCACACCACACAGGGCTGGGGCGTCACCGGCAGCCAGACGCTTATCGGCTTCGGCAGCTTGTGCCAACGCGATATCGTTGGTGACGCTGATGTAGCTGTTGTAGGTACCGTCCAAACGCTGGATACGGTCCAGGTAGTGCTGAGTTAGCTCAACACTGGAAAATTCCTTGTTGCGCAAACCGCTAATCAGTTCCGCAATGGTTTTGTTATGCATGGGATCAGAGTCCGTATCAGTCAATTACTTTAGGTACCAGGTACAGGCCCGCTTCGGCGGCCGGTGCGATAGCCTGGAAGGCTTCGCGCTGGTTGGTTTCGGTGACCTCATCAGCGCGCAGGCGCTGGGTGGCATCCATGGGGTGAGCCATGGGGGCTACGCCGTCGGTGTCGGCGGCTTGCAGCTGGTCAACCAAATTCAGCACGTCGGTGATACTTTTCGCCACTTCATCAGCGGTAGCGTCGGTCACTTCAATACGTGCCAGTTCAGCCAGTTTGACAATGTCTGAACGATCCACAGTTTTCTCCTAGTTTGGGGTGCGCTTTGGGGCGCTTGCTTGGGGTTCATCATGGTGCGCACGGCCTGGAAATACCCTGCCTGGCTAATTATTAGCCGATTTGTGATCCAATTTGTGAACCCAGCGATTTGAGGGCGCTAACTTATCATATTTGCGCCTTGCTCTAAATCCCCGCCATTGATAGAGTTCATGGGTTTACAGGGTCTTATATATAAGTCCCGGGAAAGATGTCATTTTTACGGCAGATTTGGGGACTTTGTCAGGATCTGCCGACCAAATAACAAAAATGAAGCAACTTATAAAATAAGAAGGTAAGCAGAGTTCATGTTAAAGCGCCTGCGCGGAGTTTTCTCCAACGATTTGTCCATCGATTTGGGCACAGCTAATACCCTGATTTATGTGCGTGAGCGCGGTATTGTTCTGGATGAACCTTCAGTGGTGGCTATTCGCCAACACAATGGCCAGAAGATTGTCGAAGCAGTAGGTGTCGAAGCCAAGCGTATGCTGGGTCGTACACCGGGAAATATCACTGCAATCCGTCCACTGAAAGACGGTGTTATTGCTGACTTCCAAGTTACTGAAAAAATGCTGCAGCACTTTATCAAGAAAGTGCATGAAAACAGCTGGTTCCAGCCAAGCCCTCGCGTGCTGGTGTGTGTACCTTGCCTGTCCACCGAAGTAGAAAAGCGTGCAATCCGTGAATCGGCCCTGGGTGCCGGTGCTCGTGAAGTACGCCTAATAGAGGAACCCATGGCAGCCGCCATAGGTGCCGGTCTGAAAACCGAGGAAGCCAGCGGCTCCATGGTGGTGGATATCGGTGGTGGTACCACCGAGATTGCGATTATCTCCCTTAACGGTGTGGTTTATTCCGACTCTGTGCGGATCGGCGGTGACCGCTTCGATGAGGCGATTGTTAACTACGTGCGTCGCAACTACGGCAGCGTGATTGGTGACGCCACTGCTGAGCGTATCAAGCAGGAAGTGGGTTGTGCCTTTGCCGGCAGTGAAGTGCGTGAGATTGATGTGCGCGGTCGCAACCTGGCAGAAGGTGTACCTCGCAGCTTTACCCTCAACAGTGATGAGATTCTGGAAGCCCTGCAAGAGCCTCTGGCCGGTATTGTTCAGGCGGTGAAGAGCGCACTGGAGCAATCTCCACCCGAATTGGCCTCCGATATCGCCGAGAGCGGTATTGTGCTGACCGGTGGTGGTGCGCTGCTGCGCGATCTGGATCGTCTGCTAACTGAAGAGACTGGCCTGCCAGTGATTGTGGCTGAAGATCCGCTGACCTGTGTGGCCCGCGGTGGTGGTAAAGCGATGGAGATGATGGATAACCGCAGTATCGATCTGCTGTCCACCTAATCTACTTTACATACTCTGTGGTCTTTGTGAGCAGGAGGCTTCACCATTAAACCGCTGTTTTCCAAAGGCCCTTCGGCGGCATCTCGGGTGATGACCCTGAGTTTTGCCGCCCTGATTCTGATTCTGGTAAACCTCTATACCGACTGGCTGACGCCGGTACGCTCCTCAGTGGCCAATGTGGCTAATTCTTTTTATTGGGTAACCAATATTCCGGCGCGCATTGCCGAGTGGGGCACTGACGCGGTGAAAACCCGCGAGGCGCTGCAGCAGGAAAATGAGGCGCTGAAATCTGAGCTGCTGATTCATCGCCGCAAGTTACAACAGATGGCCACACTGGCGGCAGAAAACGTACGTCTGCGCCAGTTGCTGAACTCCGCCGATATGATTCAGGATCGGGTATTAGTCGCTGAGCTGATTGGTGTGTCACCGGATCCTATGGCTCACAAGGTGATTATCAACCGCGGTGCCAGTGAGGGTGTTTATCTGGGGCAACCTCTGTTGGACGCCTTTGGTTTGATGGGCCAGGTGGTGGAAGTCAGTGCTAACAGTAGCCAGGTACTGCTGATTACCGACAGTACCCATGCCTTGCCGGTACAGGTTAATCGCAATGGCGTGCGCGCTGTTGCCGAAGGTATTGGTGATCTCTATACCCTGAAGTTGCGCCATGTCTCCAATACCGTGGATATTCGCGAGGGCGATTTGCTGGTGTCTTCCGGGCTTGGTCAGCGTTTCCCGGTCGGTTACCCGGTAGCAGTGGTAGAGCGAGTTAAGCACGATCCCGGTCAGCCGTTTGCCGAAGTCCTGGCTCGCCCCAAGGCACAGATGAACCGCAGTCGCCATGTATTGCTGGTGTTTGGCAACGAAACATCGGCAGCCAAGGCTGAAAGGGATAAAGAGGCCGCTAACTGATGTCCCTGGATAAGGCCCACAACCGTTGGGTTATTTGGCTGGGATTTTTCGTAGGGTGCCTGCTGACGGTATTTCCCCTTTCAGCACAGATGCAGTGGCTCAGACCCGAGTGGATTGCCCTGCTAGTCATCTACTGGACCCTGGTCATGCCCCTGCAGATCAGTATTACTCTGCTGTGGGTTGTTGGTTTGTTTCTGGATATTCTCGAAGGCAGTCTACTGGGTTCCCATGCGCTGGCGCTGATGGCTGTAGTTTATGTCTGTCTGCTGAGTTATCAGCGCCTGCGGAACTACGTGTTATGGCATCAGACCGTTATCGTCTTTATGGTGGTAGGTATTCACCAGTTAATTGATAACTGGGTGCATAGCCTGACTGGCAGTAGTGCGTCTTCGCCGCTGGTGTTTTTAATGCCTGCCTTTACCAGTGCCCTGGTTTGGCCTGTGGTGTGGCTGGTACTTGAGCGTTTCCGGGTGCAATATCGGGTTACGTAACTGTTTAGCTTGATCAAGGATGTGTTGTGTCATCTTCACTTTGCTCTTCATCGTGTAATCCATCGTTATATTTGGCCTCACAATCTCCCCGCCGTCGTGAATTGTTAGCCCAGATTGGGGTCAATTATGAGACCTTACGGGTTGATGTGCCTGAAGAGCGTCAGCCTGGAGAGTCCCCGGCGGACTATGTGACCCGCCTGGCGGCGGATAAGGCCAGGGCGGGCGGAGAGCTATTGCTTTCTTCAGGAAAAGAATTAGCACCGGTTCTGGGGGCTGATACCGTCGTGGTGCTGGGTGATCAGGTACTGGAAAAGCCTGTTGATGCTGAGGCAGGCAAAGCCATGTTATTGCAGTTGGCTAATCGTGAGCATCAGGTTATGACGGCCGTTTCTTTTTATACACCTTGTTACAAGCAGGATTACAAACCTGACCGGCAGCAAACTATGCTTTCAGTAACGAAAGTGCAATTTCGCGATATCACTGCAGCCGAGGCAGAGCGGTATTGGGCCACAGGAGAGCCGCAGGACAAGGCTGGTGGCTACGGAATACAAGGCCTGGGAGCGGTGTTTGTGACCGCTATTGAAGGCAGTTATACCGGTGTGGTGGGCTTGCCGATTGAACAGACTTACGAATTATTAACGCGTTTTGGGGTGCCTTGCTGGCAGGCGTCTAAGGAATAGTATGAGCGAAGAATTACTGATTAATGTAACCCCGACCGAAACCCGCACCGCGCTGGTAGAAAACGGCATGTTGCAAGAGGTGTACATTGAGCGCACCCAGCGTAAAGGGTTTGTTGGCAATATCTATAAAGGCAAGGTAGTGCGTGTGCTGCCGGGTATGCAGGCGGCCTTTGTCGATATTGGTTTGGAGCGTGCCGGGTTTATCCATGCGGGCGATATTGCGCCGTTGGATGAAGACGGTATGGAAGACCGCAATGCCGAAATTGCTGATATCCGTGAGATTGTTCGTGAGGGCCAGTCTCTAGTGGTGCAGGTCACTAAGGACCCCATTGGTACCAAAGGCGCACGCTTGACCACCCATTTGTCGGTATCGGCACGGTATCTGGTATATATGCCTTATACGCGCCATATAGGAATCTCCACCCGTATTGAAGCTGACGAGGAGCGTGATCGCTTAAAGTCGCTGGTACAGCAGTGTGTGGAAGAGAATGAGGAGCCGGATCAGCAGGGTGGTTTTATTGTCCGCACCGTGGCTGAAGGTGTGAGTGAAGACGAGTTACGGGCAGATATTCCTTTCCTCTATAAACTTTGGGCGGATCTGGAAGCCAAGATTAAAGCCGCGCCACCAAAAACCGTCATTCTGGAAGACCTGCCGCTGTTTATGCGCACCATGCGCGATCTGGTTAAACCGCATATTGAAAAGGTACGGGTCGATTCTCGCGAGGCCATTGGCAAGATGCTGGAATTTGCCGAAAGCTATGCGCCAGAAACCGTCAAACGCCTTGAGCACTATCCCGGTGAGCGCCCGCTGTTTGAACTCTACGGTGTTGAGGATGAGATTCAGAAAGCGCTGGATAAAAAGGTGTTGCTGAAGTCCGGAGGCTCTCTGGTGATCGAGCAAACCGAGGCCATGACTACTATTGATGTGAATACCGGCGCCTTTGTCGGCCATCGTAACCTCGAAGAAACCATCTTTAAAACCAATCTGGAAGCGGCTACCGCTATCGCCCGCCAACTGCGCCTGCGCAATCTGGGTGGCATCATCATTATCGACTTTATCGATATGAAAGATACCGAGCATCAACGCCAGGTACTGCGCACGCTGGAAAAAATGATGGAGCGCGATCACGCCAAAACCAGTATCACCGGTGTCTCTGAGCTGGGTCTGGTAGAGATGACGCGCAAGCGTATTCGCGAGTCTCTGGGGCAGGTGATGTGTGAACCCTGTCCTGTGTGCAACGGCCGGGGTCGATTAAAATCTTCAGAAACCGTGTGCTATGAAATCTTCCGCGAGATCCTGCGTGAAGCCAGGGCCTATGATAATAAGAAGTTCCTGGTGCTGGCCTCGCAAGTGGTCATTGATCGTCTGTTGGATGAGGAATCTGCCAATGTGGCTGACTTGGAAGAATTTATCAGCTGTAGCATCCAGTTCCAGGTAGAAAATATCTACAGTCAGGAGCAATATGACATTATTCTGGTCTAAATCCAGGTCTAAGGTGCGTCAACGCTTTTTATAGTTGAGGCGTTGATAATAGAGACATTGTTAATAGAGGTGTTGTTAATTGAGCAAATGTTATATCAGGTTATTACCAAGCCTGTTATTAGATGCTCTCAGCTTCCCCTGTTAACTACCTGTGACTAACGGCCTAATACTATCTATATCGCTATGTGCGATTAATAGAAGGTTAAGTTTAACGCGCTACGATAATGGACTGTCTGATGTGTCTTTCCAATGTTGTATTTACGCTGCATTTTCTGATGAGTTGCCTGCATGATTGATCACAGCCGTTGGCTGGCTAAAAAACTTTGGGGGCTGTTTGCCCTGTTATTGGTGCTGACGGCATTGTTGGTACAGTTGGGGCGTGAGTTTTTGCCCATGGTGGGGGAGTATCGTCAGCAGCTTGCCGAGGAGTTCAGTACCAATATTGGTCTACCTGTCAGCATTGATGAGATTCAAGGTGTTTGGGAAGGGCTGGCGCCGAAGTTATCCGTTAATAATTTGGTTATCAGCACAGAAAGTGGACAAGAAGTGCTACGGGTTGATAGCGCCCTGTTGCAGTTGGATGTGCTGGGAACATTACTGGATCAGAGCCTGACGTGGCGCAAAGTCTACTTCTCCGGTGTCAAAGCCGCGCTGCAACAAAAGCAGGATGGCGCCTGGACGCTCACCGGCTTATCAACCGAGCCTGGCAAGGCACAGGGAACCGGCGAAGAAGCCGGCGGCTTAATGGAAGCGTTTAATCGCGGCCGTTACGTCGAGTTTAAGGATATCAACCTGAAGTTTAATTTCTCCAGTGGACGCCAGCGTGAGTTACGCTTAACGGAAATGTTGCTAGAAAACAGTGGCGATTTTCACCGCCTGGTTGCCGACATCGACCTGCCAGAGCAGCAAGAAGCATTTAAAGTGGTCACCGAAGGCTATGGTGATTCATCGGATCTAGATTCCTATCTGTTTAATGGCCATATTCAGTTCACCAATTTCCCGCTGAGTAGTTCTGCATTTTTTTCTGAGGCTTTGGCTGACAAACCGTTAATCAATAACGGCGTGGTAAATCTGTCACTGTGGTTAAGCATGGATCAGCCCCGTGAGGTTCAGCTTAACGGCCAGGCGCGAATTGATACTACCGATGAAAACGGTCAACAAAATCATGTAACGGCAGTCATTAAAGGTGAGTCAGATTTTCAGACTGACTGGTTGTTGGCTTTAAATGATCTCAGCCTGGAGTGGCAGGGCGAAAATCTTCCAGCGCTGGATGTGCAGCTTGAAAGCCGTAATCAGGGTGAAACCGTATCGGTGAAGGCGGCAGAGATAGATCTTGCGGTGTGGTACCGGTTTGTTGAGCAGCAGCAACTGCTACAGGGAAAATTGAAATCCCTGTTTGATGATTTAAATCCTCGTGGTCGTATTGAAAATGCACGCGTTGATATTCCACTGGCAAACCCCGCTGGATTTGAATTACAGGCGCAATTAAATAATGTTTTTGTGGGGGCGTGGAATGGGGCCCCAGCGTTGACCGAGGTTAGCGGTTTTGTGCAAGCTGACAGTCGTGGTGGTTGGGTAGATCTGGATAGTCAGCAGGGCTTTAGCATGCACTACCCGATGATTTACCACGAGCCCATGGCCTATGAATCTGCCAAGGGGCAGGTGGCCTGGCATCTGGATAAAGACAATAACCAAATTGCCGTCAACAGCGGCCGCTTGCAGCTGGTGGATAAGCAGGGCCGAGCCGATGGTTATTTCTATTTGGATTTACCCTGGTTTAAAGACAGCCGTCCCTCTGAATTGACCTTGCAGATTGGTTTGCAGGATGCGCCGGCGGTTGTTTATAAAAAATACGTCCCGTTTGTGGTTGATGAGGCTACCCGCTCATGGCTCGACAGCAGTATTAAAGACGGCGCCGTTAGTCAGGCAGGTTTTGTTTACCGCAGCTACATAAGTAAAGCCTTTGATTTAGGGGGCACGATCCAGTTGCTGGTCGATGTGGATAATGGCCATCTGCAATATCATCCCGATTGGCCGGCGGTTAAAAACGTCAGTGCTCGTGTAATCGAAGATGATACGGAGGTGGTTGTCAGCGCCACCCAGGCAACTTTGCTAGAGGGCAATTCTTCTGGTTTAACGGTAGCCTTATCACCTAACAGCAAAGGTAAAGGCAGCCTGCTTAATGTGAAGGGGCAGTTGCAGGGGCCTGCAGAAGACGGTTTGGATTTGTTGCGCAAGACGCCGTTGCGGCAAGTGATTGGAGATCAGTTTGACAGTTGGCATCTAAGTGGCGCTATGTCGACCCAGGTAGATTTGGATATTCCTCTGACGCCGGGCCAGCCTGGCGAGCGGCAGGATGTTGTTGTTAATCTGGATTCATCGAAGCTGAGCATGGAAGATTTAAATCTGCAGGTCGACAAGGTAGCGGGCGCAATTCACTACAACACTCAGCGGGGCCTAAACAGTTCAGATTTATCCGCTTCGCTGTGGGGTGAAAACGTCAGTGTTGCTATAGCTTCAAGCGTAAGTGCCACACGAGGCATGGCAACCGAGGTGAAGTTTGCCGGTAATGCTCAGCCAAAACACCTGGCTCAATGGACTCAACGCCCGGAAGTATTATTTGCACAAGGCAAGATACCTTACCAGGCGAACTTGCAGTTACCTGCCAAAGGGACCGCTGACTATCAGGCTAAACTTTCAGTGGTATCCGATTTAAAAGGTGTCGCTATCGATTTGCCTGTACCTTACGGCAAGGTTGCTGGTGACGTCCGTAAATTTACGGTCGATGTTCCAATTGCTAAAGGCAGCACCCAATATGGCCTGAATTATAACGACCAGGTGTCTGCGCTTTTTGAACAGCGTGGCAACCAGCTGATCTATGGTGAGGTTGTCTTGGATCAGCCGCTTGATGAAATCTCCTTCAATAAATATGCCGAGGCCAACGCTGAAGCCAAAACGCCTACGCTGAGGGTGCTAGGGCAGGCGGATAATATCCAATTGCTGGAATGGCAGTCGGTGTTGGCTCGCTACAATAATTATATCGACGAAATTGAAGCTACAAGCCAATCATCTGGTCAGGGGGGCAGTCAGTCGCCAACGGATGTGGGGTTGGCCCAGTTGCTCGATTTACAAATTTCAGAGCTGGATATCAGTGATTTTCGTTTAGAAGATCTTGCCGTTACCGGTGAGCGACTGGCAAACGGTTGGTCATTTAAACCGGTCAATAAGGTATTGGCAGGTGAAGTCATTGTGTTTGATGACGATACGCCGATAACCCTGAATCTGGACTATCTTACCCTTGCTGAAAAACAAGCCGATCCTAATCAGGCCTCCACCGAGGATGAGGCGGAGGTCACAACCGAAGTGGATTTATCTGGAGACCCGTTTAAGGATCTAGATCCCGCAGAGCTGATTCCCCTAAATGTCAGTGTGGGCAAGGTGAATATTGGTGGAGAGGACTATGGGGCCTGGTCTTTTAAATTGCGGCCTTCACAGGATCAGCTCTATATCAAAGATATTCTTGGCCAGATGCGGGGCATGTTAATTGCGGGTTACCCGGTTGATGACAACAAACCCGATAAAGCCGGGGTGAAAATTGATGAGCAAAATCAGGGCGCAGCGTTGCGCTGGCATACGACTGAAAAAGGCGCACGCACCTATTTTTCCGGGCGTATAAAAGCTCAGAACCTTGGTGATGTGATGGAGTCCTGGGGGGCAAACCGTGCCTTGGAAAGTCGTAATGCAATATTCGATCTTGATATTGAATGGCCCGGTTCACCTGCGGCCATTGCCGTTAAAAAACTGCAGGGGTCATTCACGGTGGATATTGATAAGGGTTCCTTTAGTAAAACCGCCGGAGCTGGCAGCAGCGCTTTGTTGCGCTTAATGGGGCTGTTCAACTTTGACAGTTGGGCCCGGCGTTTGCAGCTCGATTTTTCCGATACTTACCGCAGTGGCACGGCCTTTGATCATATTGATGGGCGTTTAACATTTGATGACGGCATTATTGTGCTGACTGATCCCATGGTGGTGAAAACACCTTCGGCACGTTTGAGTATGGCCGGTTCTATCGATATCAATAACGAAGAGCTGGATACCACCCTGGTGGCTACGTTGCCCGTGGGAGGGAATCTGACGGTCATCGCTGCGTTTGCCGGAGGACTTCCTGCGGCCGCCGGTGTCTATGCCATCAGTAAAATTTTTAAAAGCCAGGTCGATAAAGTGGCCAGTGTCAGTTACGGCATGACCGGCTCCTGGGCTGATCCAAACATTAAGTTTAATCGCCTGTTCGACAGTAAAGGCGCCGAGCGTGCTGCCACCACTGCAGAAGATAAAATGGCTACACGGCATGCGCCTGCGGAAGAATCATCCTCCGAAGACACTGAAAAAGTAGAAGACAGTGAATAGTTGTACTGTTGCAGCCCTGCAAATGGTCAGCGGTCGAGACTTGCAAACCAATCTTCTGCAGGCTGAAAGGCTAATCAATGAGGCTGTTGCCGAAGGCGCCCGGTTGTTGGTTTTACCGGAAACCTTTGCGGTGTTTGGTGGCGGCAATCAACGTCAACGGGGTGAAGCGGAGTCGACGGCTGCAGGACCTATTCGCCAGTTTCTTGCGCAGCAGGCGGCCAAACATCAGATATGGCTGGTTGGTGGCACACTGCCGACGACGGCAGCCGATAGCCGAGGGCAGCCGCCAGAGCAAGATAAGGTCTTTACCTCAACCTATGTCTATAACGCTGCTGGCGAAGAAGTTGGGCGTTACGACAAGGTGCATCTGTTTGATGTCGATGTCGCCGACGGTCAGGGCCAGTACCGAGAATCGGATCAATTTTCCCCTGGCGACAAACCGCTGTTAGTGGAAACCCCGTGGGGAAAACTGGGGGTGGGCGTGTGTTATGACTTGCGCTTCCCTGAGTTCTTTCGTCAGTTACGGGATCAGGGCGCGGAGATTCTGGCGATCCCCGCAGCGTTTACCTACCAAACCGGTCAGGCCCACTGGGAGGTGTTGTTGCGCTCGCGTGCCATTGAAAACCAGTGTTATGTGATTGGCGCCAATCAGGGCGGAGAGCATTCTGCCAAGCGTAAAACCTGGGGGGATTCCTGTGTGATATCGCCTTGGGGCGAAAAGCTCAAGGCCCTTGCTCAGGGCGAAGGTATCGTTAGCGCTGAGCTGGACTTTGATCAGCTTCACAAAATTCGCCGTGATATGCCGGTGCAATCACACCGCAAATTGTAGGGAACTCTCCACCCACTCAACCCTCTAACCCAGTAACAAAAGCAAACTGTCTACGACTGGGGAAACGCTTATGGCTCGCTGGCCTTTAATTATTCTGCTGTTGTCTTTGATTACCGCTTCGGTGTCCATGTCGCTGTCGCAGGAAGTGCACGCCATGTCGGTGGAAGAAGCCAAGAAGCTGATTACCCAACAGCAAGACCTTAAAACTATTCCCAAGTCGACCTGGAAGAAAATCCTCACGCCTGAACAATACGATATTTTGTGGAAGTCGGGTACTGAGCGACCCTTTACCGGTTCCCTGCTCAATGAAAAACGCCCAGGTACTTATGTCACTGCTGGTTGTCGTATCCCGGTATTTCGCTCAGAGCACAAGTTCAAATCCGGCACCGGCTGGCCCAGCTTTTGGGAAGTGGCTGATAAAAACAATATTCATCTGGAGAAAGACTTCAGCTGGGGCATGTTCCGCACAGAAATTCTCTCCAGCTGTGGTGAGCATTTAGGCCATGTGTTTGAGGATGGTCCAAAACCCACGGGTTTGCGCTATTGCATCAATTCCGATGCGCTGATTTTTATTCCGGACGAAGAAGAGTCAATCGCCAAGTAATCAGTTTAATCCTGTAGATGGGCTATTAAGGCTGCCAGGAATCTAGCAGCTTCGCCACCGGTTATGCAGCGGTGATCAAAGCTGAGAGAGAGTGGCAAGCGTCGGTGAATACAAATTTCATCATTCACGACGACAGCTTCTTTTCGTATAGCGCCAGCGCCAATAATAGCCACCATGGGTGGCACAATCATGGGGGAGGCATAGCGGCCTGCCATTACCGGCGTGCTGTTACTGCCTTTGTGCAGTGTGCCGAAATTGGACAGTGTGATAGTTGCACCCTGCATTTCCTTGGGTGGAATGGTACGTTGTTTAACATCCTGGCGCAGACGATCCAGGCCCTCGCGTAAATCACTGTCATTGCGCTTATGGATATTGCGAAGAACAGGAACAAACAAACCATCCGGGGTGTCCACGGCGATCCCTATGTCGACATGGTCGAGCAGACGGCGACTGAGTTGTTGGCCGTCGAACCAGGCATTTAACCCCGGCTCCGCTTGGGCGGCGTGGGCAATGGCTTTACACAGCCGAATGGTGATATCGGATTTTTCTGGCCAGTGTTCAACATCCGCATCGTCGCAGAGGGTGACGGCGGCAACTTGTTCATGGGCGATTGTCATGGATTTGGCCATGGTACGGCGCGTGCCTCGCAGGGGTTCGCTTTGGCCTAAGCGATCATTTTGCTGCTGGGCTGTTTCAATATCGGCAGCAGTGATTTGACCTTGTTGGCCCGTGCCGCGAATGCCGTCGAGTTTAACCCCTAAACGTGTGGCCAGTTGGCGAATGGCCGGTGTGACCTGTGGATGAGATTGCTGTGCGGATTGCAAGCTTGACGGCGCTGCACCAATAATAAAATCATCGGCGCTGGAGGTTTCCTTGGCGCTTTCAATTTTGCCTACTACGGTGCCACTATCGTCGTTCTCGGCATTGTCGAATTCCACCAGCGGCTCACCAATATGAATCAGGTCGCCAACATCACCAAAGCAATGGCTAATGGTACCGGCCTGTGGAGAAGGGACTTCGACAATGGCTTTGGCGGTTTCCACCGAGACCAATAACTGGTCGACTTTTACGGTATCGCCGGGGTTTATATGCCATTCAACAATTTCGGCTTCCTGAAGTCCCTCACCCAAATCGGGCAATTTAAAAAATCGCATAACGGATCCTTAGTTATCTCCGGGATTAGACCCTACGTGGTACGTTGTAGATGGATGGGGTCTGACTAACCGAAGTTCATGACGTGTTGCACACTGCGAATAATGTCTTCAGTTTGTGGCAAGTAATAATGCTCGTTTTGGAATAGCGGCATAATGGTGTCATAGCCAGTGACGCGTACGACCGGCGCTTTTAAATCCAACAGTGAGCATTCAGCCAGGTTGGCAGAGATTTCTGCACCGGCACCAAAGCTGCGCGCGGCTTCATGCACAATCACACAGCGTCCGGTTTTACCGACAGAGGCTTTGATGGTGTCCATATCCAGTGGCTTGATCGTGGCGACATCGATCACTTCGGCTTCGATGCCTTCAGTGCTTAATTGTTCGGCGGCTTGCAGTGTTTCGCTGATGCTGGCGCCCCAGCTAACCAAGGTAATATCTCTGCCTTCGCGCAGGGTAAAGCAGGTGTCCAGCGGCAGGGCTTCACCGTTATTGTCCAGTGGGTGTTTTACGGCACGGTAAATCCGTTTGGGCTCTAAAAACACTACTGGATCGGGATCGCGCATGGCTGCAAGCAATAAACCGTAGGCGCGTTTGGGCGAGCTGGGAATTACCACGCGAATTCCCGGGATATGGGCCAACATGGCTTCGGTACTTTCCGAGTGATGTTCCGGTGCGTGAATACCGCCACCAAAGGGGGCGCGAATCACCAGGGGGCAGGTTAAGCGCCCGCGAGTGCGGTTGCGCATACGCGCTGCCTGGCTGACCAGTTGTTCAAAGATGGCGTAGATAAAACCCATAAACTGGATTTCGGCAACGGGTTTTAAACCCTGGGTAGCCATACCGATAGTCACGCCGGCAATTAGGGTTTCGGCCAGTGGTGTATCAATCACGCGGGTGTGGCCATAGGTTTCCTGTAGGCCTGCGGTTGCGCGAAACACACCGCCGTTTGCGCCAATGTCTTCGCCCAGCAGTACCACGTTTTCGTCGTGCTGCATTTCATAGGCAAGCGCCATATTCACTGCATCCAACAAGGTCGCTTCATTACTCATACTGACCTCCCTGTGCTTTTTGTTTTACCTGCTCGTATTGCGCCTGATAGGGCTTGGGCAGTTCGGCATACAAATAATCGAACATGGCTTCAGGCGGTTGTGGTGGGGTTTTTAAATAGGTTTCCACGGCGGCCTCAACCATTTGCTGGCACTGCTGTTGCAATGCCACTTCGTCATCTTCGTGCCAAAGATCGGCGCGATTTAAGTATTGTTGCAGGCGTTTAATGGGCTCTTGCTGCCAGGCGCGATTGACTTCTTCGGCACTGCGGTAACGGCTGGCATCGTCGGCGGTGGTGTGATCGCTGAGTCGATAACTCACCGCTTCAATCAGTGATGGGCCTTTACCTGCACGTGCCCGTTCTACGGCACGTGAGACACTGTCGTAAACGGCTATCAAATCATTGCCGTCGATTTTCTCGCCGGGTACGGCAGCGGCTTGCCCCTTATCGGCAAGATCAGCTAATCCGGACTGTAAATGACGGGGAGTGGAGATGGCCCATTGATTGTTGTTAATAATAAATACCAGTGGCAGTTTCCACAGTCCGGCCAGGTTGAGTGCTTCGAGAAAATCGCCTTTTGAGGTGGCACCATCACCCAGGGTGCAGACGGCTACGCGAGGCTGTTTACGAATTTTGAAGGCACTGGCAATCCCGGCGGCATGGCCGCACTGGGTGGCGATAGGCACGCAGTTGGGTAAATCTTCGCGGCAGTTTGCGTAGTCGCTGCCGCGTTCATCGCCGCCCCAGTAGCGCAGAATATCCACCATAGTCACGCCGCGTACCAGTTGTGCGGCCTGATCACGGTAGTAGGGAATAAACACATCTTCTTTGCGCATGGCCTGGGCCAGTCCAACACCAATGGCTTCCTGCCCCAGGCAGGATGGATAGGTGCCCATTTTACCGGTGCGTTGCAGCGCGATGCACTTGGTATCAAACACGCGGGTTAACACCATACTTTTGTAACTTTCAATCAGGCGGTCGCCATCTTGGGCCCACTGTGGCCATTGACCGCTGGCTTTGCCGTCTACCAGTAAAAACTGGTGGCTTTCAAGATCAGTGGACGGCGTGTGGGTTTGAAACTGCATGTCCTTTCTCCTGTGGCCATTGATGTTGTGAATGAGGCGATGCCTGGTTACCGCGAATATAGAGTTTGGCTTCGGCAAGCTTGTTGGCAATCACATTGGTGGCCTGCTGGCTGTGTTCGGATTGAGTAAAGATATCCGACAGGGTGACACCAATATGATCTACCTGTTTGGCAATGGCGCTGTCGTCCATATGGCGGTGATGCATGGAGGCGAAGATTAAACCGCCAGCATTGATGGCAAAGTCCGGGGCATAGAGAATATTGCGTTCGTGTAACGCATGGCCCCAACGCTCATCACTTAATTGGTTGTTGGCAGAGCCAGCAATCACTTTGCAGTTAAACTGACTGATGGTGCTGGCATTGACCACATTGCCCAGCGCACAAGGTGTGAGTACGTCACAATCGAGACTGAAAAAGTCTTCCGGGGCAATCGGGGTGGCTTTAAATTGATCACAAACGGCTTCGACTTTTTCTGCGTCAATGTCGGTCACACTTAAGCGAGCACCGGCTTTGGCCAGGTGTTCGGCAACGGATTGGCCGACACTGCCGAGGCCCTGAATGGCAACGTGGATGTCCTGCATATCGGTGCGTTGTAGTCGGTGTTTGACCGCACTTTTTATACCGGCGACAACGCCTTGAGCGGTATAGGGAGATGGATTGCCCGACAGGGTGGTGCTGGTGACAAAACGGGTACGGCCGGCAATGATATCCATATCGTCGGAAGTAGTACCGCTGTCGACTGCGGTCAGGTAGCGGCCGCCCAACTCTTCAATAAAATCACCAAAGGCTTCAAACAGGGCGCGTCTGTCCTTGAGGTTTTTGGGTTTCATAATCACGGCTTTACCGCCACCCTGCGGAATATCAGCCAGGGCGGCTTTGTAGCTCATGCCTTTGGCCAGCAGTGCGGCATCTTTTACGGCCTGATCAGTATTGGGGTATTCGATAAATCGGCAACCGCCGAGTGCAGGCCCGTGTTTGGTGCTGTGAATGGCGATAATGGCTTTCAGGCCAGTGTGAGGGTCGTGCTTAAAATGCAGGTCGCACAGGCGTACCTGTTGCATGAGGTCGAACATGGTCATACTCCCGTTTCCACACAGGCCCTGAATCACCGCGAGTCACACTTTTGATGTGCTGCGTAAGACAGCGGCCTACCACAAGGATTGCTTGTCTCTGGTTTCGGTAAGAGCCTGTCAATATTAGGCAGGAATGACAGGTTCTGTAGTAAGTATAGAAGTAGACAACGGTTATAGGCTGAAGGTTTTAGATAAAGACGTTATATAATAGGCAGGTAATCAAGAGCATTGGCTATGGGATAAATATGGGTGAATTGGTCGAAGTGAAGGGTGTTTGTCCTTCAGAATTTGAAACTGTTAGGACGGCCTTTGTCGAAAACTTCGAAAAATATGGTGATTTAGGAGCGTCAGTTTGTGTTGTTCGCGATGGCGAGATACTCGTCCATTTGTGGGCTGGCAGTCGTGATAAAGCGCAAACGTTACCCTGGCAGCAGGACACTCAAGTCAACATCTTTTCGGCGGGCAAGCCCCTTGTCGCCGTTACCGTATTGCAATTGGCCGCTGCCGGTAAGCTGGATCTTGATCTGCCGATTGCACACTACTGGCCTGAATTTGGCCAGCAGGGCAAAGATAGCATTACCACCCGTCAGGTACTGTGCCATCGCTCTGGTATCAACGCTTTTCATCCGCGCTTGCAGGATGAAGATATCTACGACTGGGCCAGGATGATAGGTTACCTGGAAGCTGAGACTCCCTGGTGGCAGCCCGATACCGAGCAGGGTTATTCCCCCATGGTGTATGGCTGGTTGTTGGGGGAGTTGGTAAAACGTGTGACCGGTGCCGATAGCTTTAACCAGGTATTCCAGCAGACCATAGCCGAGCCACTGGGTATGCGCTGTGAATTTGGGGTGGCCAGTGAACGTCTGGATGCCTTGGCCGATGTGGTGCCCTCTGCGGTGAAACCAACACAGACTAATAACGGCAGCCTGGTAAACCTGATGCATGCAGATCCCCGTGGCGTGATCAATCAGGCGTTTAGTAATCCCCCGAGTTTGCTGTTTGGTACCAACTCTCCTGCCTGGCGTCAGGCGCAAATTCCTGCGGCCAATGGCCACGGTACGGCAGACGCCCTGGCATTGTTTTACGGGGATCTGGCTAATCGCCAAGGCAGTCGTCTGTTACCTCAAGGTGCCGAGAGCTGCTGGCAGGAGCAAACGCGCGCCAAAGATAAATTGCTGGCGCAGGACCTCGGCTTTAGCCTGGGCTTTATGATGTTACCCGAAGGCGGCCGACGCTGTGGCCATCCAGGCGCCGGAGGTAGCTTCGGCTTTGCCGATGCTGACCAGGGGCTGGGTTTTGGTTATGTCACCCGTACTCTGGGGCAGAGTATTTTGGTGGACTATCGCGCCGAGCAGTTGCAGAATGCCGTCTATCAGTGCCTGGAGAAGTAGTTAATGAGTCATGATATTGAAGAGCGAGTCGTTGAACTGGAGACTCGTTTATCCTTCCAGGAGGACACCCTGCAATCACTTAACCAGGTGATCAGCGAGCAGGATAGAACCATTATGCAGTTGCAGGAGCAAGTGCGACATCTGGCCGAAAAACTTTCGGATATGGAGTACAGTCTGGAGCAGGGGGCGGGTAAGGCGCCTGCCAATGAGAGGCCACCGCATTATTAAACTTATACAGTCAGTTAAATCATCACTGTAAACCTCGTCATCCCCGCGAAAGCGGGGAACCATCTAGAATATCCCTCAATACTCTAAATCCCGCCTCCTCCCCATTTCATCATTTTTCGAACTAAAGAGACATTTATCGTCTAGGCTTAGGGTTATATGCCCTCCCGTGTGGTAGCGGTGACTGTGGCTGAGTTTGTCAGGGGAAGCTATGTCCGATAGTACATCGCCGAAAGGGAATACCAATTTACAATCACTGGGGGCCTTGCAGGGAGAGGTTTTTGGGGAGCATGCGATTTCAGGTCATGCTGGAGCTGAGCAGCTATTTAGCTTGCTCAATCAAACCCGTGTTCCCTGTTGGTTGTGGCGCCTGTCCGATAATCACTGGCATATAAACCGCAGTGCCCAACATCTCCTGCACCAGAAAATTTCACAACTGCAACAGTTGTTGGTCTTGATGTCATCTGGCGATGGCGAGCTGTTGTTATCGGCGGTGGGCGCGAGCCTAAGAGATAAGCGACCGTTTACCTGTGAAGTCCGTATCAATATTAATGGTCAGCCAAAAACTATGCTGCTGTGGGGAATGTCCTTTGTTCAAGAGGATATGCCCCAGCCAACCCTGGCGGGTATATTTATCTCGCAACCCCAGGTGGGGTTATCCAATGTTCACCGTGCGGAGTTACTGTTTGAGACGTTGTTCAAGCAGCAGACGACGCCTACCTGTATAGCAGACTCCCAGGGCAATCTACTGCGTTGCAACAGCTTATGGGCGACCTTGTTCGATATTGGCCGTTTTCCCGTGCAAACCAGTCGGTATAACTTTTTAGCTGATCCGACGTTAAAGGATATGCCGGAGTATGATCAGTTGCGCTCAGCGTTTCTATTGGCTGAGCCGTTGGAAGTCGACATTAACTATTTCATTCACTGGTCGGAATTGCCCCGACATGTGTCGCTGCGTTTACGGATCACGCCTGTTAAGAATCAGGAGGGTGAGTGTCAGTACGTGCTGCTGCAATATACGGATTGTCCGCACCAGCCGAATACGCTTAAGTCGCTTTCGAGTCAGGATCGCCTGCTGGCCAGTGTGATTGAAAATGCCAATTCGGCCATCACCATTAAGGATATGCAGGGACGTTATCTGGTCGCTAACCAGGAATATCTGCGTTTGTTTGAAAGTGGTGTTGATTCCATTGTTGATTGTACCGACGAGGAGTTATTCGATACCGACACCGCGGCGAGAATACGCGAACGTGACAGTGTTGCCATAAAGCGCAAGGGCGCATTTCCCTACGAAGAAACCTTTACCATGGCTTCGGGCGAGCAGTGGCACTTTGTCAGTATGCGTTTTCCCGTTATGGATGAAGATGGCAGCGTGGTTGCGGTGGGTAATGTGATGACCGATGTGACGCGTCAGCGTCGCTTTGAGAGTGCATTGGAAGAGCATCGCTCAGATCAGCAGTTGCTGCTGGATTCCATGCGTTCGGTTATTTGGTATCTCGATCGCTGGGGGCTGGTGATTACAGGTAACCGCCAGGCACAAAAAGTATTTTCTTTAGAGGAGGTTGTTGGTCGTAACTTTCTCGAAGTCATGCCCCATGACGAACTCGGTGCCGAGCGCCAGCGTGAAATTATGCAGGTGATCCGTACCGGTCAGCCACTCTTTAACAGCCGCGAGGAGTATGTCAAAAACGGCCGCAGTTTCTGGTATCAGGTCGATAAGATTCCCACCCGCAATTCGTCCGGGGAAATCACCGGGGTGATGATGGTGATGAACGATATCACCACCCAGGTATTAAAAGAGCAGGCACTGGAGGAAAGTGAATCCCGCTACCGTACCTTTATTGCCAGTAGCTCCGAGGCGGTATTTCGTTACGACATAAAACCACCTGTAGACATCCGCTTATCTCTGAGCGAGCAAGTCGAGGCTATAGGCCAAGGGGCCTTTCTGGCTGAATGTAATCAGGCCATGGCGGATTTATTTAAAGCCAAATCGCCCAAGGACTTATTGGGCTTACCGCTGAGCGCGTCCGGCTCCCGGGATTATATGCTGGATCTGGATGATTTCGTTAAGCAGGGTTATCGGCTTGAAGATAAACAGCTGGTCAGGAGCCGATCGAAACAAGAAGAAGGCTTTATGCAGATCAGCGCCATCGGCATTGTAGAAGACGGCTATTTAACCCGTGTCTGGGGCAATTCTCGCGATGTCACTGAGCGCCAACGCTATATGGATCAGTTGGAGTACCAGGCTAACCACGATTCTTTAACTCAGCTCCCCAACCGCAATCGTCTTTACCGTGAATTAAAACGCACGCTGGAAACGCGCCACCGCGATCAGGTAGTGGCCTTAATGATTATTGACCTGGACCGTTTTAAGGAAATTAACGATACCTTGGGTCACCATGCAGGTGATAAATTGCTGCGCCAATTGGGGCCGCGTATCGAGGCTGAGCTGGGCGATGTTGATAACATTCTGGCTCGTCTGGGGGGCGATGAGTTTGCGGTAATGTTACCGCGCGTGCGTAACAACCAGCAGGCTGTGGTGGTGGCCCATCGGTTACTGGACGCGGTTTGCCAAACCTTTGATCTGGACGGTTTTCAGACAGAAATCAGTGCCAGTATTGGCATAGCCTTGTGCCCTGACCAGGGTGATGATGTTAGCACCCTGATGCGTTATGCCGATGTGGCGATGTACCACGCCAAGTCTGAGATGCAGGGCGTGTCGGTTTATCGGCCCGAAGACGATATGCACTCCCCCAAACGTCTGGCGCTGTTAAATGATCTGGGGCGGGCGATTCGCGAAGACCAGTTGCAGGTCTATTTCCAACCCAAAATTGATATCAATGGCCGCCACACCTATGGTTTTGAAGCGCTCTTGCGCTGGCAGCACCCGGAGCTGGGTTTTGTACCGCCGGGGGAGTTTGTACCTCTGGCAGAAATGACAAACCTGATTCACCCCATGACCCTGTGGGTATTGGAGCAGAGTATTAAACAGGCCCGGCAATGGCGCGAGCAGGGTTATGACTTCACCGTGGCGGTGAACCTCTCGGCGCGAAACCTGCTCGATGAAACCCTGCCGGACCACGTCTATGAACTGTTACAGCAGTACGATTTGCCGCCGCAGTTGCTGGAGCTGGAAATTACCGAAAGCAGCATTATGGTTAACCCCGAGCTGGCCATGGCAGCGCTGGAAAAAATCCATGATCTGGGCGTGGAGCTTGCCATCGATGACTTTGGTACCGGTTATTCATCGCTGGCGTACTTAAAGCGCTTGCCGGTACGGCAGTTAAAAATTGATTACTCGTTTATCATCCATATGCTGGAAGACAAGCAGGATGAAATCATCGTTAACTCCACCATTAACCTGGCCCACAATTTGGGGTTAAATGTGATTGCCGAAGGGGTAGAAACCGAAGCGCATCTGCAGTGTCTACAGGCGCTGGGTTGCGATAAGGCGCAGGGTTATCTGATGGGCAAGCCTATGCCGGTTGAGGAGATTGATGCCTGGTTAGTTGATGGTCTCTGGTATCAAACCAGCCCCAAAGCAGGGCAGGCTTGATACGCAGAAAACGCATCTGGCTGGTTTTATAGTTTGCAGCCCCAGGCATCGGGTGCTGCGGAATTAAAGCGGCTGATAGTCAGGTCTTCATCCGGTGTGCCGTCGGCAACACTTTCATTGAGTACGTAATAGTTGTCTTCAAAAATATTCCAGCGACACAGCTCGATGGGGGTGACCTCTGAGCAGTTGATATTGGGGATACTGCCTGCGGCTTCAAACCCAGCGGCCACCAACTCCGAGCAATAAATTTTGCTCATATCTTCTTTGTTCTTGGTGAAGATATCGAAGCCGGGAATATCATCGAGAAAATCAAAGCCGGATTTCAGGGCCTGCAGGGCATCCCACTTGTGTTTTTTCTCGGCTTTATCAAACAGGAATGTGAAAAACTTGTCTGCGTCGAAAGGCAGGTCTTTGCGTACCGGTAACCAGAACACTTCACCGTCGTAGGCATCGAGGCGATCACTGAAGCGTGAAATATTCACGCCGCAAAAACCGTTAACCTCGGTGGATTCGACAATCTGGTTCAGTTCCATAGGGCCAACCTGGGATTTCAGGATAGTACCGACATGGGTGATATTCGACATGGTCACCATGCGAATGATTTTGGACAGTGAGCTGCGCCCAGCAAAGGCGATCACATCACCGGGTTTCATTTGCGGACGGGCGTCCTGATAGGAAATGCGTTGTAGAGCCATCATGGCCTCCCTGTATCTTTGTATAACATCCATTTTGGCTCAACATCCTCGTGAGCCTGGGTATTATTTATACAGGAAGGTCGAGGGGATTTACATCTTTTTCCTCTGCATATGAGTGACCTGCTTTAAGCGTTCTTCCAGCAGGGCGGTTTGATGGTAGTTACCCTGGGAGAGTTTCAACGCGTTGCGCAGCTGCTGTTGGGCTTTATCGTAGACACCGTTAAGAATAAAGTACTCGGCGCGGGCCTGGTGCACACCGAGAATATTGCCTGCCAAACCGTGAACCTCGGCCAGCAAATACCATACGTAATCGTCTTTTGGACGCCGTTTTACGTGTTCTTGCAATACCTCTTCGCACAGGGCGTATTCACCGGACTTCATTAAAACTTCGGCGTAGCGCACATTGAGCGGATGGCTTTGCGGCCATTGTTTCAGGCTGCCTTCCAGAAGATTAAGTGCTTTACCCAAATTATCATCAGCGACCTCGATGTCCACCTCGGCCAGGATATAGGCGGTTTTATCCGGCGACTTTTCTTTTAGCGGGGCAAAGGCTTCACGGGCACGGTCAGTCTGGTTGGTTGCGGTCAGGGCCAGTACCAGGCCGTAACGGCTGGCTTCCGGTGAAGATGACTCGCCTTCCAGCTCGCTGACAAAACGCTTCACCCCATCCTGCGGGGTATTTTCGTGTTTCAGGCGGATACGGGCACGCATCAGGTGAAAGTCCAGGTTATCCGGATACTGTCGAGCCGGGTATTGGCTGGCACGGTTGCGCGAGTCGGCAATCCGGCTTTCGGTCACCGGGTGAGTTAACAGAAATTCCGGCGGTCGACGGCTGTAGCGGGTTGAGCGCAGCATACTCTCGAACATTTCAGGCACCGCATTGGGGTCTTTACCGGCGCTGACCATGGTTTTCATGCCGATACGGTCGGCTTCCTGCTCGTTTTGGCGGCTAAAGCGCAGCTGAGAGTCCAGTGCGGCAGCCTGGGTGGCTGTCATGGCGGCCAGACCGGCATCGCCTCCGGCAGTGGCGGCCAGTACCAGGCTGGCCAGCATGGCTGCCATGGTAGGAATACTGGCTTTTTGGCGCTGTTCCACCCCACGGGCAAAGTGGCGTTGACTTAAGTGAGCTAATTCGTGAGCCAGTACTGAAGACAGCTGATCTTCATTTTGAGCAAACAGGAACAACCCTGTATGTACACCTACCACGCCACCGGGCACGGCAAAGGCGTTCATGGAGGGGTTTTTCACCACAATCAGTTCCAGGGTGCGGTCTTTGAGTTCACTGTGGCGGGCCAGTTGGGTTAATAATTGTTCGACATAGTCGTGCAGCAGGGGATCTGAGGACGTTGGTACTTGGCTGCGGTACAATCTCAGCCAGGTTTGGCCCAGCTCGAATTCTTTTTGTCTCGACACAATTCCGGAGCTGGCATCGCCCAGTTCTGGCAGGTTGAGGTTGCTGGCGGCAAGAGCGTGGTTGTCGATACCTACGATCAATGCTCCCCCCAGGGTGGTCGCAAGTAGGGTTGTTTGTAAAAGTTTGCGACTCAGTTGTCGGAGCGAAGGAAGAGACATGCTAAGCTTTCTGCTTTTCGTTAGATGCACTTAATATCGGCCTGCTGCAGGAATACGATCATATTGAACGCTATGTTCATACTAAGTTCACTCTAACGCAGATACAGTGTGAAAGTAAGGTCTATTAGATGTCAGTTGAATGTATAGCAGAAATCGATGCATCCGGGCTGAGTTGCCCGTTGCCTTTGTTAAAAGCCAAGCAGGGTTTAAACAAGGTTAATTCTGGTGAATGTATCAAAGTAATCGCCACAGATGCTGGATCTGTGCGGGATTTCCACAGTTTTGCTGAACTCAGTGGCCACAAGCTGGTCAGTTTTGAAGAAACCGCAGAGCGTTATATCTATATTCTGCAAAAATCTTAATCTGGGGCTGTAAGGACATATGTTAAATATTCTGCGATCGTGGATTGATCGTTATTTCGGCGAAGAAGAAACCGTGCTGCTGGCACTACTGTTGGTGGTCAGCTTTGTGGTAATCCTCACCATGGGGGCAATTCTGGCTCCGGTGATCGCGGCGGTGATTATTGCCTTCCTGATGCAGGGGCTGGTTGGCCGGCTGCAGGAGTGGGGTGTTCCCCATATCGTGGCGGTTGTTTTGGCAACTCTGGTGTTGCTAGGGGTGTTGGCGGCGAGTTTCTTGTTGATGCTGCCGGCCTTGTGGCAGCAGTCAGTTAACCTCTTGTCCGAATTGCCCCGCATGCTCACCGAGTGGAAAGAGCTGCTGTTGCTGTTGCCGGAGAAATACCCCGCCTTAATCAAAGAAGAGCAGATCGACAGCCTGATAACCGCAGCCGGTAGCGAACTGGGTGGCCTTGGGCAGGTGGTCGTGTCCTTTTCGCTAGCCAACTTGCCGGTACTGTTTGGTGTGCTGATCTACGCGGTGATTGTGCCGATTCTGGTATTTTTCTTCCTCAAGGACAGCGACACCATTCTCAGCTGGATTGGCAGCTTTCTGCCTCACGATCGACCCACCATGCAGACGATTTGGACCGAGATGAACCTGCAGGTTGCCAACTATGTGCGTGGCAAGGTGATCGAGATCCTTGTGGTAGGCGCAGTGTCCTTTGTGGCCTTTATATGGCTGGGCTTGAATTACGCGCTGTTGCTGGCATTGGCGGTAGGCTTGTCGGTGGTGATCCCGTATATCGGCGCGGTGGTGGTTACCCTGCCGGTTGCACTGATCGGTATGTTCCAGTGGGGACTGGGCACTGAATTTATGTACCTGATGATTGTCTATCTAATTATCCAGACCCTGGATGGCAATGTACTGGTACCGCTGTTGTTTTCCGAAGCCGTAAACCTGCATCCTGTAGCCATTATTATGGCGGTACTGGTCTTTGGCGGCCTGTGGGGGCTGTGGGGGGTATTTTTTGCGATTCCACTGGCAACCCTGATCAAGGCAATTTTGTCTGCCTGGCCCACCAGCGAAGAGCAATTGGAATCCGCCTAGGGTCTGTTATAGTCTAGCGTCGATTGTGGATTGATCTGAATAAACGGATATGTCGGGAATGATGTCGAAAGCACACTGGTCTTTATCTAACACAGCTGCATACAGCGAACACACAGAGACAAAGGCCTACCCCGTGCTGCTACGGGCATTGTGTTTAGTGATCTCCCTGGCGTTTTGGGGGCAGGCTAGTGCGCAAGACGCTAGTGACCCTGTCGCAGCTTCTACCCAGAACATCGTTCAAAGCCCCAATGACACCCGTCAGTACCAGTTCCTGGAGTTGCCCAATCAACTGCGTGTACTGCTGGTATCAGACCCCACTACCGATAAGGCGGCGGCCGCGTTGGATGTTGAGGTTGGCAGTGGAGATGACCCTAAAGACCGTGCGGGTTTAGCGCATTTTCTCGAACATATGTTGTTCCTGGGTACAGAGCGTTACCCGGAGGCTGGCGAATACCAGACCTTTATCAGTGAGCACGGCGGCAGTCACAATGCCTATACCTCCCAAGAGCATACCAACTACTTTTTCGATATTAATGCCGATCACCTGGATCAGGCCCTGGATCGCTTTAGCCAGTTTTTTACCGCGCCTTTGTTCACCGCTGAGTATGTTGATCGCGAGCGCAAAGCGGTTCACTCAGAGTACAAGGCCAAAATCAAAAATGATTTTCGTCGTCAGTACGATGTACTGCGCCAGCTGATCAGTACCTGGCACCCGTCTTCGAAGTTCAGTGTTGGTAACCTGGATACCCTGGCGGACCGCCCTGGGGCTCCTGTGCGTGAAGCACTGCTCGATTTTTATCAGCGTTATTACACTGCTGATCGTATGACATTGGTGGTATTGGGCCGTGAAAGCCTTGCTGAGTTGCAGGCCATGGTGGTTGATCGCTTTGGTTTGGTTGAGCGACGCGATGCGGCTGAGTTATCCAAAGGGCAGGATCTGTTTAGTCGCGATTTTCTGCCCGCCCGTGTCTATATCGAACCGGAAAAAGATATTCGCACCCTGACGTTGATGTTCCCCATTCCTTCTTCGACACGCTATTACCGCCAAAAGCCGCTGCAATATTTGGGTAACCTGTTAGGTCACGAGGGCGAAGGTAGTATTCTGTCGGTACTTAAAGCGCAGGGCTGGGCTGAAGGTTTAAGTGCGGGCGGTGGTTTGGGGGGCCGTAATCAGGGCACCTTTAATATCTCTATTCAATTAACCGAAGACGGTCTTAAGCAGCACCACAAGGTGGTGGCTGTGGTGTACAAGATGATCCGCATCTTGAAGCGCGAAGGCATTAACGAGTGGCGCTATAAAGAGCAACAACAGCTGGGCAATATTGATTTCCGCTTTGCCGAAAAAGGCGAGCCGATCCACACCGTTAGCAGTTTGGCCAGCAGCCTGCAGCGTTATGCGCCGGAAGATGTACTGCAGGGCGGTTACCTGTTTGCCGATTATGATGAACGTTTGATATCCCGTTACCTCAATTACCTGCGCCCGGACAATGCGGTGTGGGTGGTTACCGCCAAGTCTGTAGAAACCAACCGGATTTCACCCATGTACCAGACCCCTTACCGGGTTGAAGGTTTACGGGATGAGCGGGTGTCCTTGCCCAAACAGATGACCGAACAATTGGCGCTGCCTGACCCTAACGGTTTTATTCCCCGTCACCTGGTGGTGAAAAGACCGCCGGCCATGGGCCAGGGGATCAGCCAGATACCGCAGCTGATTAAAGATGATGATGTTCAAAAAGTGTGGTTTAAACAGGACAACACCTACAAGATTCCGCGCTCGCAGATTTATGTACGCTTAAAGTCGCCACAAATGGGCCGCGATATTAAGCAGGCGGTATTGAGTGAACTCTATGTCGCTATGGTGAAAGATGCGCTGAATGAATTTTCCTACCCCGCCAGTCTGGCCGGGTTGCGCTTCTCCCTGTCGTCTAACAGCCGCGGGCTCGACATGTATATTTCCGGCTACAACGATCGCCAGGGATTATTATTGAGCCGTATCTCCGAAGCACTGGGTGATACCCGTTTTGATCGTGGCCGCTTCAAAAATATCAAGGATGAATTGTTGCGCGATATGCAAAACAGTAGCAAGCAATCACCCTATATGCAGTCACTGGGGGATTTGCCGGTCGTTCTCTATAGCCCGCTGTGGACAGATACTGAAAAGCAAAAGGTTCTGCAGTCAGTCACCCTGGCTGAGGTAAAAGCCTTTGCCGCCACTTTCTACGACGATGTTGAGCAACAGATTTTAATGCACGGTAACCTTTACCGTCAGGAAGCGCTGAAACTCGCTGCGGTGATTAAGTCGCGTCTGTACCGCAAAGGGGATGAGTTAAAAGCGGTCGAAGCCGGAGTGGTAAAACTGGTGGGCAATGAAGATACGATTCCCCATTGGCATTTAACGGTTGATCACCCTGACTCCATGGTTGGCCTTTATTTACAGGGCGGCACAACCACCGCGCAGGATAAGGCACATATGTTGGTGGTACGCCAGCTGCTGCGCTCACCGTTCTTCCACGAATTACGAACACAAAAACAATTGGGTTACATTGTTTTCGCTACCGGTATGCCAATCAAAAAAGTCGCTGGCTCGGTTCTTGTCGTGCAGTCGCCAACCGCATCGGTGGCGGATTTGCAGCAGGAGATTAGCGGCTTTCTTGCCAATCAGGTATTCGACGAGAAATCACTGGCGCAAAACAAGCAGGCGGTTATCAGTAATTTGCTAGAGGCACCTAAAAACCTGGTAGAGCAATCGGAACACTACTGGAGCAATATTATCCATGAGGTGTCGAGCTTTGATCGCAAAGAACGCCTGGCCAAGCAGGTTGAAGCGGTGACGCTGTTGTCTCTGCAAGACTATTTCACGTCGATGGTTGGAACCCGGTCACGGCAGATGTGGTTAACCGCTTCCAGCCAGTCCGCCGAAGAAGTCTCTGCCACGGTTGAAGATATTCAGACCTTTAAGACGTCCAAGCCCCATTACCCATTCCCTTAGGGCTTGCTCTTCGGGGTAGCCAGCTGCCCCATTTAAAAGCATTTCGCCCCTTTTTTACGATCTATGCTTCTGATTGCCGCTCCGAAACCTCGGGGTGGCAGGTCTTTTGACGCAGAAAAATTGTCAATTTCGATTAAAACACTTGTTTATTTGTAATAAAACTACATTTTAATGCCTTCTATCTTGTTGGAATTCAAGGTTTTTGTAGTTTTACGTAAAAATCATCCCCAGCATGCTAGAAAAAATCGCTCTATTATGTAATTATTCTACAAAAATAAGACTTATAACTGGTAATAAGCTCTTTAGATCTATACTTAAAGCGCCGATAGATTTGATTAATCGTTGTGGAAGTTGCCCATTGGGGGCGCGAACATGCTGCTTTTAGGCGCGATTGTGAGATATTCGAGGATATATGAATGCAAGAAGATATTGATGCCCTGGAGACGCAGGAATGGCTGGATGCACTGCATGCCGTCATCCGTCACGGGGGCAAGGACCGAGCCGCTTACCTGTTAAAGCAGCTGTCTGATCGTGCTACAGATTCCGGCGTCGAAATGCCGGCGGCAATCACCACCCCATACCGCAACACCATCCCGGCCACTGCAGAAAAGCGTATGCCGGGTGATTTGTTTATGGAGCGTCGTATTCGCTCCTTGATTCGCTGGAATGCACTGGCCATGGTAATGCGGGCCAACGATAACGATGAGGGGCTGGGTGGCCATATCTCCAGTTTCGCCTCCGCGGCAACCCTGTACGATATTGGCTTTAACTACTTCTTCCGCGGTAACGAAGGCGAACAACCCGGTGATCTGATTTACTTCCAGGGCCATTCTTCTCCCGGTATGTATGCGCGCTCTTATTTGGAAGGGCGCTTAAACGAAGAGCAGCTGGATAACTTCCGTCGCGAAGTGGATGGCGATGGCCTGTCATCTTATCCGCACCCCTGGTTGATGCCGGACTACTGGCAGTTCCCAACCGTTTCCATGGGCTTGGGCCCGATTCAGGCGATTTATCAGGCGCACGTGATGCGCTACCTGTCAGCCCGTGAGTTGCAGCCGCGGGGCGATCGTAAAGTCTGGGCCTTCCTCGGTGACGGTGAGTGTGATGAGCCGGAATCCTTAGGCGCCATTTCACTGGCCGGTCGCGAAAAGCTGGAAAACCTGATCTTTGTGGTTAACTGTAACCTGCAGCGTCTCGATGGTCCGGTGCGTGGTAACGGCAAAATTATTCAGGAGCTGGAAGGGGTCTTCCGCGGTGCCGGCTGGAATGTGATTAAGGTTGTCTGGGGCCGCCACTGGGATGCTCTACTGGAAAAAGACGAAACCGGCTTGCTGCAAAAACGCATGGACGAAGTCTGTGACGGTGAATTGCAGAACTATAAAGCCAACGGTGGCGCCTACACCCGCGAGCACTTCTTTGGTAAATATCCTGAGTTGCTGGAGCTGGTAAAAGATCTGAGTGATGAAGATCTGATGTACCTCAACCGCGGTGGTCACGATCCTTTTAAAGTCTACGCCGCCTACGCCGATGCGGTGGCTCATAAAGGCCAGCCCACTGTGATTCTGGCGCAAACCGTAAAAGGTTACGGTATGGGTGAATCTGCCGAAGCGCAGAACGAAACCCACTCGGTGAAAAAGCTCGATATCGAAAGCCTGAAACGTTTCCGCGATCGCTTCGGCATTCCCATCTCCGATGATGAACTGAAAAACGTGCCTTACTACCGTCCGGCGCCAGACAGCCCGGAAATGGTGTATATGCGCAAGCGTCGCGAAGCGCTGAATGGCCCACTGCCATCACGTCAGCCAGATTTCGAAGCTCTGCCAGTGCCGAGCCTGGATATTTTTAAAAACCAACTGAAGTCCACCGGTGAGAGAGAAATCTCTACCACCATGGCATTTGTGCGTCAGTTGTCTTCCCTGGCAAAAGATAAAGAAATCGGTAAGCGCATTGTGCCGATTGTACCGGACGAAGCGCGTACCTTTGGTATGGAAGGTATGTTCCGCCAGCTCGGCATTTATTCTTCAGCGGGTCAAAAATACACGCCACACGATCGCGATCAGATCATGTGGTACAAAGAAAGTAAAACCGGTCAGATCCTCGAAGAGGGCATTAACGAAGCTGGAGCCATGTCTGGCTGGATTGCTGCGGCTACCGCCTACAGCAACAGCGATTGCCCGGTCATTCCTTTCTACATTTATTACTCCATGTTTGGTTTCCAGCGTATTGGTGACCTGGCCTGGTTGGCCGGTGATATCCAGGCGCGTGGTTTCCTGGTGGGGGCAACCGCCGGGCGCACGACCCTCAATGGTGAGGGGCTGCAGCACCAGGATGGTCACAGCCATATTATGGCCAACACCATTCCTAACTGTCGCACCTACGACCCTACCTATGGTTATGAGTTAGCGGTGATTATTCAGGATGGTATCGAGCGCATGTTTGGTGAGGCAAAGGAAAACTGCTTTTACTACATCACCACCATGAACGAAAACTACGCCCACCCGGATATGCCAGTAGGCGCCGAAGAGGGCATTATTAAAGGTATGTATAAGCTGCAAGCTGGGGCTGATAAAGCCGACAAGCGCGTGCAGTTAATGGGTTCTGGCTCTATTTTGCGTGAAGTGGAAAAAGCCGCTGAGATTCTGCGAAAGGACTACGGGGTTGAATCCGATGTCTGGAGCCTGACCAGTGTTAACGAATTGACCCGCGATGGTCAGCGCGCTGCACGCCACAACTTACTCAACCCGGAAGCAGCACCGCAAAAAGCCTATGTCACGCAACAGCTGGAAAACCAGCAGGGTCCAGTGATTGGCGCCAGTGATTATATGAAGGCGCATTTGGAGCAGTTGCGTGCCTTTATCCCAGGCTCCTTTACAGCCCTGGGAACAGATGGCTTTGGTCGCAGTGATACACGCAAACAGCTGCGTCGCTTCTTCGAAGTGGATGCCGCCTTTGTTGTAGTTGCCTCTCTTAAAGCGCTGGCCGATGAGGGCACTATCGAAGCATCGGTGGTTACTCAGGCCATGCAAAAATTCGGAATCAGCGCCAATAAAGCTGACCCAATGGGATGTTAGGAGGTCACCATGGCGATTGAAATTGTAAAAGTCCCCGATACGGGCGGCGCCGATGCGGTTGATGTGATCGAAGTTTGTGTCGCCGTTGGCGATGTGTTGGAAGTCGAACAATCTGTGGTGGTACTGGAAACCGATAAGGTGTCCATGGAAATTCCTACAGAAATAGCCGGTAAGGTTGTCTCGATTAAAGTGAATGAAGGCGATCAGGTCAGCGAAGGTGATGTGCTGATCGAAGTGGAGGCTGAAGGTGAAGCTGCGGTTGATAAGGTTGCTGAAGAGCCCCAGGTAGAGGCTGCCCCGGTTGCAGCTGAAGCGCCTGTGGAAACTACTGCTCCTGTTGCCAGTACAGCACCTGCTGAAATTGAAGTGCCTATCCCCGATCTGGGCGGTGCTGACAATGTCGATGTGATTGAGGTCTGTGTCAGTGCCGGTGACGAGATTGCCGAAGGTGATTCATTAATCGTATTGGAAACCGACAAGGCATCGATGGAAATTCCATCACCTGTTTCGGGTACCGTGGTCTCCATTGCCATTAATGAAGGCGACAAGGTGTCTGAAGGCCAGGCGCTGGCGGTAATTAAAGGCGTTGCCGAAGTGGACGCTGTATCAGCACCTGCCGCCCCGGCTCCTGCTGTACCCGAAGCGGCACCTAAGCCAGAACCCGCTCCGCAAGCTCAAGTACCTGTAGCAAAAGCGCCAGATGCCAGTAAAGAAAGTGGCTCCGGTGATGCTGCCTATGCCGGTCCTGCGGTTCGCAAGCTGGCCCGTCAACTCGGCGTAAACCTGGCAAAAATTTCAGCCTCTGGTCCCCGTGGCCGGATTATGAAAAACGACATTCGCGGTTTTGTCAAACAGCTGATCTCCGATGTCGAAAGCGGCAAGCTGGCATCCGGCACCGGCATTCCACCGATTCCCGAAGTGGACTTCTCCCAGTTCGGTGAGATCGACATGGAGAAGATGACCAAAATCAAAAAGGTCACCGCGGCGAATATGTCGCGCTCCTGGTTGAACGCACCCCACGTCACCCAGTTTGACGATGCCGATATCACCGAGATGGAAGCCTTCCGTAAATCCATGAAAGGTGAAGCGGAAAAGCGCGGTGTTAAATTAACACCCATGCCATTCCTGATAAAAGCCGCAGCTTCTGCTCTGGTGGCAGAGCCAAGTTTTAATGTCTCCCTGCATGCCGATGGTGAACATATTGTGCGTAAAAAATACGTTCACATTGGTATGGCCGTTGATACCCCGGCAGGTTTGGTGGTACCGGTGATTCGCGATGCGGATAAAAAAGGCATCTGGCAACTGGCAGAAGAGTGCGCCGAAATGGCCGCCAAAGCCCGCGATGGCAAACTCATGCCGCGCGATATGCAAGGTGGTTGTTTTACCATCTCCAGCCTGGGAGCCTTAGGCGGCACTGGCTTTACCCCGATTGTGAATGCACCGGAAGTAGCCATTATGGGAGTATCTAAAGCTGCAATTAAACCGGTTTGGAATGGTTCCGAGTTCGAGCCGCGCCAAATGCTACCTCTCACCGTGTCTTACGATCATCGCGCCATTAACGGTGCCGATTGCGGACGTTTCTTTACCCTCCTAGTTGCAGCGATAGGTGATATTCGTCGTTTGCTGCTGTAGTCAGATACAAAACACCACTCTGTGTTTGTGTGCTTAAGCGGAATCTGGAAACAGGTTCCGCTTTTTTTGTGTCAGGTATTTATAGCACCGTAGATATAACGGAGATAGAAGTTTTACTGATAGGTGTGGATAAACTGCAAATCAATAAGGCATGGGTATGGTTTGAGTTGGTTCAAAAGTATTGTGTATAAACCGGAGATAAGCACCTCGAGGCGCTTATCTCCGGGGTAGTGGCGTGCTACAGGAATAACTAATTGAATTGTAAGAAGTTTTAAAAAATGAAATAGCTGTGGATAAGCTTAGATAAGCGCCTTGAGGCACTGTTGTCGAAATAGATAATTGATAAATATATTCTAACTTGTTGATTTTAAATATGAATTATTGAATAGTTGGGAGATTGTAAAAAAGGATATACGGCTGGAGATAAGCGCCTCGAGGCGTATATTAAAGCTGTTAAGTGACCGAATATACCTCTAAAACAGAATCTCTTAAGGAAGAAAAGAAATAAACATGGATAGAATAACGGTATTTATAATTGCTTTATTTTTAATTGGATGTAGCACTAATGCAGAGAAGCAGAAGGTTGTTTCGTTAGGAAATGATCTAGAAATGCTTTCTACCTGTGATGAAACTTGGAAATCAATATTCGATAGAGAAAAACCTGGTCTGAGATATAGGTCAAACTTTATTGAAGAGAGATATTTATCGTATTTTGAAGAAATTGATAGAGGAGTATATGAGCCAAAAACTGATATTAATTTATTTGGCGCTAAAATTCTGAGTTTCAACCCTTTTACGGCAGGAATGTCTCCAGGTGTCAGTGTAAGTGTCAACATGGATTTTTCTGAAATGAAAGAGAGTGTTGAATCCTTGAAAGGTGTAACCTTAGAGAGGTGTAACGGGAACTCGGCTGTGTATTATTGTGGTGCAAAAGTCTCCAAGAAAAAAAGTCTTGCCGTGATAAAGACTAAGTCTTCGAGGGGTGAATGGATCACTTCTGTAGCTTGTGTTTATCCTTATCGTAAATGATAAGGGCCAGCAAGAGTTAGGATGCGGCCCCCACTTAACAAGCGGCTGTAATCGCCGCGAAAAGCGCGGCTGGGACTATTTACTCCGCTGCGCTCCATAAATAGCCATTAAGCCGGGCGTTATGCACTCAATAGGGAGATTGTATGTTTTCTAAATTAACTGAATTTAATGCTCAAAGAAGTATAAAGGAAGCTGTAGGTTTTTATTTAGCTTACTTTATTTTGTTTCTCTTATTGGGGTTTACCGTTGGGGGTATAATAGGGGTGCTAAATCCCGATCAGGCTTATGAGGTTGGAGTGAAGGTTGGACAAATAATGGCAGTGATAATGTGTTGCGCTTTAGCTGTCACAATTGTTTTCAAGAAATCATTACAATCATCATTCAAGTGTATAGCTTTAGCGGTAATGGCGGCATTGTTATCGATTCTATTGGGGGCGCTTGGAGGGCTGATACCAATTGCCTACCTTACTACAGTACCAGACGGTAATGCATAACAAGCGGCTGTAATCGTTGCGAAAAGCGCGGCTGGGACTATTTATTCCGCTGCGCTCCATAAATAGCCCTTAAGCCGGGCGTTAAATGGCAGGAGCAATGGATCAGCTAATTTATGTCAACGTTGTTGGTTTTCCCGATGGAAACTTGGAACCAGTGAAGGCAATTCACGTTCATGGCTCCTGTTTCAGAATTATCGACGTAAATGACGATGATGAACATTTTCCATGGGAGTTCGTCACAGATGAGGTAGTTACCTGTGAAGAGGTTGTATTTTACGAAAATGAAAGTGGCTTGGTAGCAAAGCATGTGTGCAGGTGCGGCAATGCATAGTTCGGTGCCAATCCGGCCATTTAACAAGTTTATCAAACATCGTTGCAGCCAAAAGACGGCTGCAACTGGACGCGCATAAAGCGCGCGCCGTTTATAAAGGCGTTATGAGCTGGTCTAGATAATGAAACCTATCCTCGTAAGAATCTGTAAGAAAATATTATTTTGGGGGTCTGTACTTTTTATTTTATTTGCCTTGGGGCTAGGGATTTTCTTTACCATATTTTGGGGGATTAACTTCTATTGGGCATTGCCGAAATATATTTACGATTCTCCTATTTTCGTTTTAACGGTAGCTAGTGAAATTGTTGTTTTAATTCTTGTAGTAAAGTTGAGTGCGCAGTCTCAATTTGAGAGGAGAGTTTCACCATATATAATTGCGGCATGTTTATTGGCAACTTGTTTATGTTTAAACTTCACAGGTATAGGGGGTGTCTGAGTATACTTTTAAGGTTTATTCTCATAACACCTATACGACCGGACCTTGTAAAGAAACAATAGGTAGCTAAAGCACCACTTTTACAGTGCTGCTGTTCATTAAAAATACACTTTCTCGCCACTGACGATATTTTCATGGTGAGCTTACCTCCTAAGAGGCTGTACCAAACACCTATCGAGAGTCTGCCTGCTCAATGTTTATTTGAGCAGGTGTTTTGGCTTTCCAAAACGCTACTAGAAATTTATCGGTTACCCTTGAATCTGGCGCTTCAAAAGTCGGGCTTACATGTCTGTATCCAGTTATAAGTCACTCAGCCAAGGGGCAGCCAAAGGGATGGCAGTGCACGCTGTCTATTCAAGGCGGAGGTGGTTGGCGATATTGAACAGAATAACCTGACGTTCGAGACGTAAGCGATACAGCTATTCGGTGTTATCTCGCACAGCACCAACAGTTATACATTAATAGCTCTTCGTACACTGCCAGAACTAGCAAGTTCTAAAGAAGTAATTCTCGTCGAAGGTGTCATTCCTCTTCATGATGAAATAAGTAGCTCTACCCAGTTTGTGGGCTAATATTGAGAGCGCTTTACCTTTACCCACTCTTTTCGCCATCTTGGCAACGTAGGCTTTTCCTCTCTCGTTATCTCTTAGGAAAAGTACAGCAGCTTCTGAAAAAGCCCACTTCAGATGAGCGTTGCCTATTTTTGATCCAGAGGTACCTGCTTTTTTGCCTGCGGATTCTTTCTGGCATTTGACCAATCGGCAATAAGAGCAAAATTGCTGAACAGTTTCAAAGCAATTGACATCAATTACTTCATACAGAATCGTTAGCGCTAATACATCTCCAACGGGCTTATGGGGTCTGACCCTAGGGTCAGACCCCATAAGCTAGAAAAAGTAGTGTCATCAAAATACACGCACTGTTTTTTAAGCGGAATCTGGAAACTGATTCCGCTTTTTAGTACTAGGTAGTGCTCTTCATGGAAAAGTATGGGGCGCAGGCGAGAGTGGCCAGCTGAATATCTTAATTTTTCAGTAGTTAGGGTAAATGGCAGGATAAATCTTCGAAGTAGGTGTAGCATGCCGTGAAGTAGAGTCTTAACAAAGTTGCCAAGGATTTTGGCGGTAAAAAATAAGGATGTGACATGGAGCAGTTCAAAACAACAGAAGACCTGCGGGAATCATTAAAAAGACTCAGTAAGTGGTTCGCTAGACCTACTGTTGATGGGGAGCACCCCACCCTACATATAAATCCAGGTAGCACTAATCGTGAAGTTCTGAATGGTATTCAGAGAGATGACTACATATTTTCAAATTGTGGGAACTGGATTCTCCCATCAGATGATCACGGTTTGTCTTTTTCGGGCCATTGGCAGCATCTCAAGGGTATACACCGGATGAAATCTAAGCGAAATCCCGGGAAAAGAGTTTCTGTATACTGGGTCCTTGAGAAAGCAGATATACCTGAAGGGTTGAAATTTGTTGTTGATCCGAGAGATAAAAAGAAACAACACTATTTACTATCAGCTACTAGGCGAATGCATGTAGAGGAACTTAGGTCAAAGCTTGAGTGGGTGGCAGATAGAATGTCGATAATTAGAGATGCGCAGGTGGCATTATGATTGAATTTAATGATGTTAAACAAAAAGAACTACTATTGCATTATGCAAATGAATTTAACGATTCAGAGTGCATCAATATTATTGAGTCAGGTGTTAATAGCGCTTCCGAAGTAGAGCAATTGGCGAAGTTATATTGGGCAATTGTGGATGCCAGTGTCAGTGAGGATATAGAGTATCTGCTGGAAAAAACCTATACAACGTTGCACATTCATTGTGGGAATCGTGGGTTTTCAGAGGTTTGGGATAATTGTATACCCTAATACTGGCTAATGGGAGACCCCAACAAATACTAATTAAAGAGGCTGCATAATGGAAATACCAAATACCTGGGCCCCAATGCTTGTGTCCTCTGTCAGAGACGCTGTTCTTTACCAAGAGAATTTATTAAAAAGCGAAACTCTTAGAGACAGGGCGGATTATGAAGAGCATCTCCTTCAGTTAATCCAATTCTTAGAATTTATTACATCTGAGTACAAAGATGTAGAGTCTGAAGTAGGAATCCCTCTAGAGAAATTGCTCTAAAACCTGTGAGGTTTGCCCAACAAATAACAAATTCTGCTGTGACGGACGTTATGCATCTAGAGGTCGAAAATGAGGGTGGAGATAACAATTTCACTATTACTGGGCTTGCTTTCATTATTTAGCCTATATCTGACTATATGTGGTGAACTGGGTTATGTAGTTCTCGCTATAATTTATGGCCTATGCGCATTTCTGTTGTTGAAACTAAATCGCTTAGCTAGGTACTCCAGTGCATTGATTGTTGCAGTCCATCTTATTACCAATCTTGCTACAGTGAACCTACTGTATGGTACAGGTCGGGATACCAATGCAGCTGCTCAGGTATTTTTAAGTGGCTTTGATGAATTACAGTTTTTTATTGAGATAGGTTTTTCAACAACGGTAATGGTAGTGTCATTAGTACTATTGTTAGTACCTGGTACTTTTAAACGGTTCGGAGGCAAAAATGCATAAAAAAGATGGTGTTGTTGCCTACGACTGGGACTGGAAGGTTACCCCAATAAAAATTAATAGAAGAGTTAAGAAACAATGAAAATGAACTACTTCGTCTTTGGTACCAACAATATGCCCAAAGCCGTAAACTTCTACGACGATATTTTTGCTGACTCTGGTGTATCCAAAATCAACGACGAAGGCAGAATGACTCTCTGGATGGGCGATGGCTTTATGTTTGCTCTGGCTGAGCCTTTTGATGGCAAGGAAGCGACAGTGGGCAATGGGACTATGCTTGGTATTAACCTCGATTCGGCAGGGGAGGTTGATCGCATTTACCAAAGGGCCCTTGCTCTAGGTGCACAGAGTGAAGGTGAACCTGAAGTGCGCTCAGGTCGGTATTCGGCATATTTTCGCGATCTTGATGGTAATAAAATATGTATATATGAATGAAGTTGAGGGAGGTTACTTCGCCTAATGACTAAACCTCCCCACCATCTCCGCAGCTCGCTCATGGGCTGCTTTCACCGATAGCCCCGCCTCAACGTCAAAGCTGATCATCATTTCTTTACCTGCTGCATTAATCAGGTTGTAGTAAAAGCGCAGTGTGGATTGGCTAACCATACAGCCTTTTAGCTCAGTACGGATAATATTGGGTATAGGGGCGGCAGTATTCATCGGCTTCTCTCTCGCTTATTACTTACGATGAGGTAATGCTAACCGCCCCAGGCTGAACGAAAGGTTAATATTCGCTAGTGTTTATTTAAGCCAGGGCCGTGCAAAGCGTCCCAGCGCTTTCTGCCATTTCATTAAATAGTCCTTGCGCGGTTCTGGCTGTAACATCTCTTCGGGCAGCTCGGGTGGTTGCGCTACCGGGTAGTCATCGCCCCATTGCCATAGGCCACCCTGATCAAAGAAGGCATGGCCAGCAGGTTGGTCTGCGGTAAACACATCGCCATCGGCATAGTGTTCAAACTCGGTGCCGTAGGGGTCGCGCCAGTAGTCGAAAACCTGACTGCCGAGAATATGGCGGCCGATACCCCAGTGGTGATCCCAGCCTTTGGTTTTTAAATACTGTTGGCCTTGACCAATTTCATCGATATCGACTGTTTCAAACGCCACATGCATCACCATGGGTAATGGTCCACCGGCAATGGCCAGGGTGTGGTGATCGGCGGGTTTATCGCCGCGGTCCAGGCGGGTAAAGGACAGGGTTGGGGTTCCATCGTGCAGGCACAGGTTGTCTGACAACAAGATACCCAAGTGTTTGGTATACCATTTAATGGAGCGAGCATAGTCGGTGGCCATCATGGCTACATGGCCCAGGCGCACAACTTTACTGGGGGCAAATTCTCGGCGTTGGCCCTGGTTGATACGCGCTTTGTTGTTGGGGGTATTAACCGGTAGAGGTTCTTCGCGATGTGCAAGCGGCTCCACAGTATTACGGCCGTAAATAACATCCACAATAAATCCATCCGGGTCGTGCATGCGAACACGCTCACCACCACCGGGCCAGCTGAGTGGTTCAATGGGGCTGGCATTTTCGCCAGCCTCTGCCAAGGTTTGCAGCTCTTCGCGGCTGTCGACAAAAAATCCGCAACCCAGATAGCGGGGCGTATCACCTTTCAGTGCAACAAAACAATAAGGTTGGTCATCGCAGCCGCGCATAAACAAGGCGTTGTCGGTGTTTTCATAGGTGACCAAGCCAAAATCGAGTAGGAAGGTTTCCTGTTGATCGAGGTCCGGGCGTTCAAACAAGACGTAGGCAATGCGGTCTGCTTTTACCAGCGGGGCTTCACAGGCAATGGCCACTGAGCCCAGTTTGCTGAGCTCTTCTTCTGTGTATTGTTCCAGGCCAGGATAATAAAAGGGTGTTTCAGTAACAGTGTCAGACATTATGTGAGTCCTTAAGCAGTTTTCAGAAGTTGCAGTGCGCGGTTAAGTACATCGTCGGCATTGTTGGCGTTAAAGGCGGCCATACAGAATTTGTCCGGGCGAACCAGCAGCAAGGTATTGTCGTTGCAGAGGCTCGATTCGCTGTTTATTAAACGCTTGCCTTGAATAAAATCACCCAGAAGCCCTTCTTTATCTTTTGACCAGATACCTGTGTGCTGCGCATCACCAACGGCGAGTGTGGCGGTGCAGAGTGATTGCCACTGGGTCAGGGTGTCTGTGGCAATGACTTCGGCGGGGTCGCAGTTATAACCGATAATGGCGAAGCCTGTGCCCAGCAGCTCATCGAGTAATACTTCCTTATCGGTGTGGGTTGTCAGTTTGGGTTGCACCAAAAGCTGGCCGCTAACAGGATTCGATTCGGTATCCACAACCAGACCGGTGTCGACGCGACGGGACAGCATGGAGTGAGCCAGGTTATCGACAAAGTCTTGCGACTGTTTTTCATCTTCTTGCAGGCTAAAGAAAAAGCTATCGCGCTCGGCGGCTTTTTGCGGGTCAATCGGCTGAATGGTTTCACCCAGGTTGAGTGCGAAATCAATTAGCTCTTGCGCGTGATCACGGCGTTCTTGTTGATAACTGTCTAGCACTTTGTGATCGACCAAGCCTTTGCTGGCCATCGCCAGTTTCCAAGACAGGTTGCGAATATCCCTAAAGCCACTGTTCAAACCCTGGCCGGCAAACGGTGGGGTGAGGTGGGCGGCATCGCCTACCAGGAACACGCGATTGTCTTGCCACTTGTCGGCATTGAGGGCGTTAAAGTTGTAAACCACTTTGCGATAAACCTCGACCTGAGAGGTGTCGGTATAGGGGGCGATAATGCTGTTGATATGGTCGTCATTGAGCATATCCTCGGCGGTTTCGCCGGGCATTAACATCCATTCCCAACGGCGCTGGTTACCGTTTTTCTTAATGGTCATACCGGGGCGCTTGGTGTCGCAGAAAAAACGGCTGGGCATACTGTTGGCTAGGCCGGGATCGATGGTGTCGATAACCAGCCAGGGGAATTCATTGCTCTTGCCGATCATATTGGCGCCGAGTTGTTTGCGGATTATCGAGTGGGCGCCATCGGCACCGACCAGAAATTGCGCGTTAATTTCAATCGCTTCTTCGTTAGCGTTTTTGGCAAAAATCGTTACGCCGTCTTCACTCTGTTCAAAGCGTTCGAATTCATGGCTGAACCAGGCGCGCACATTACCGCGGCGATACAGGGCGTTAGCAACGATACGGTCCACATCAGCCTGGTCAAAGGTGTTAAAGAAGGGGAAGCCGTAGGGCTCACCGAATTTACTGCTGTGGAATTCAAACAGCGGCTTGCCTTCACCGTTAATGTATTCAGTGGTGTGAATATCGGAGCAAATTTCGTCAATCACATCGTCGATAACGCCTGCGGCCTGGTAGGTTCGTAGGGCTTCGCTATCAATGCCGATGGCGCGAGGCAGTTCAATGGTTTTATCGAGTTTTTCCAGCAACAGGGTATCTACGCCTGATTGGCTTAACAGGTGGGCCAGAGTCAGGCCTGCTGGGCCTGCGCCAATGATGGCAACTGAGGTGGTATAGCGTTTCATCGATACTTTCTCCGATCTAGATGTCAAGGTTGGAGAATCCCTTACCTTGATATTATTGTATTTATATTCAAAAGTGAATTAAGTTCAGCTGTATGCTAGCACTGAACCTGATCGATGAAATTTGAGCTGGATCAATAAACGTAGCTTTGGTGCTGGATTGGTCGTATTGAGAAGATGTACGGAGAGGAGCAGATACCCATATCAGCCCGCAGAGCGGCAGGCTGGTATGGGTCTTTTCAGCGGGTAAGCCTAGCAGGCTGGATCGGCAGTGATTGCCTGGTTAAATGCAGGGTAGTGACGTTTAATGGTTTGCAGCCGATCGAGGCCCCGGGAAATGGTGGGGTGGTCAAATTCGGCGATGGCGCTTTGGTAACTGGGGCGTGTCTGTAAACTTGCCCAGTAGCGGCCTATCTGCGGGCGACGTTCGGTGAGAAATTCTTTAATCCAGTCGGCTTCCAGCAGGCGCTCAAAGATCACCATCATGCCGACATCAGCCAGGGTAAACTGCTTGCCGGTAATCCAGGGGCCTTCGGATTGGGCAAGTACGGCTTCGAGTTCATCGAGGTGTATGTTTAACGCATCACGGCTCTGTTGAATGGCTTTTCTGATCGGGGGAATATGATGAAAGCGCTGAGCGCCTACCAGTTTGAACAGCAGAAACCCCAGTGGACGCTCCTTTAAGCGGTGGAACAGTAGGCCTTCCAGAATATTTTTTACGGGTATTCTTTCTATCATGGTGCCAAACAGCGGCAGGGTTAGCCCGGGGATAGTATTGCCGGCTGAGGCCTCAAGAGCTGCCAGCGGGTCATCGCCGATTAATGAGCCTTTGGTAACCCAGTATTCCATCAGGCGTTTCTTATCCGGATCTGCGGGTACCAGCGCTGCCGGTGTTGCTGAATGCTCTGCCGCGTACTGTAGTTGTGCATGGGATTCGTAGATGGGGTGGCCGTTATGGATCAACACCGGCACCAGCGCAGCGGGGTTCACCTTGAGGAACTCGCGGGAAATATTCTGATAACTACCCGTTTCAATCAGATCGATATGGTGAGCCTTGTACGGAATCTTGAGTTCGGCCAGGCAAACTCGAATCTTCTTTGAGCACAGCGACAGGTTGTTGTGATACAGCTCCCAGGGCTGTTCAGTGGGGATAACCCTGTCGGTGTTGAGGCCTTCGGGCATGGGCCGGGTTTTGCGTCGATTGCGCTCCACCAGATACCAGACAAGCAAGCAGCAGGAGACTATTAGCAGGCAAAGGGGTAGTATATCCATTTGAGAGTTCTCTCACTTTTGTTTTGTGAAATAGTATTCAAGTCTGAATCATCTATCAAGTAATGCCTGGTTGTGCGGATCCTCGAGGGTTTTCATTGCTTCACGTGGATTGTTGGAATTTGGTTGCCTAAAAAGTGACCGCCTGGCCGGGATAGTAGCCAGCAATTGTGGAAAATTGGACGCAAGCGGTGTTTTATCGCAGGCCTGTGCTTATAATGACGGGCCTTTTGGCACCCGTGCGCCTAGGAGTAGGTGCTTTGTGTAGGTGATACTGGGTGCGCTTGAATGTTAGGGCGTCGGGCTAGGGCCCGGCACCGGATTATCGATAGGAAACAAAAATGATTATTAAACCTAAAGTCCGTGGATTTATGTGTATCACTACCCACCCAACGGGTTGTGAAGCCAATGTTAAAGAGCAGATCGACTTTATTAAGTCGCAGCCAAAAGTAGACGGTATGCCCAAGCGCGTACTGGTGATTGGCTCTTCCACTGGCTATGGTTTGGCGGCACGTATCACCGCAGCGTTTGGTGGCGGTGCTTCTACTCTGGGTCTGTTCTTTGAAAAAGAAGGCACCGAGCGCAAGCCGGGCACGGCGGGTTGGTATAACTCCGCAGCTTTCCACAAGTTTGCTGAAGCCGAAGGTCTGTACGCCAAGAGCATCAATGGCGATGCCTTCTCTGATGAGATCAAGCAAAAGACCATTGAGACCATTAAAGAAGACCTGGGTCAGGTTGACCTGGTGATTTACTCTCTGGCTTCTCCTCGTCGTCAGCACCCCAAAACCGGTGAGCTGCACAACTCTACCCTGAAGCCGATTGGCCAGGATGTCACCCTGCGCGGTATCAATACCGATAAGAAGCAGATTCAGGAATTCACCCTGGAAGCCGCAACTGACGAAGATATCTCCAACACCGTTGCCGTAATGGGTGGTGAAGATTGGCAGATGTGGATCGACGCTCTGGACGAAGCCGGTGTACTGGCCGACGGTTGTAAGACCAGTGCCTTTACCTACGTGGGCGAGAAAGTCACTCACGACATCTACTGGAACGGTACCATCGGCCAGGCCAAAAAAGATCTGGACGAAAAAGTTCTGGGCATTCGTGAAAAGCTGGCCAAGACCGGTGGTGACGCGCGCGTTTCTGTACTGAAAGCGGTTGTCACTCAGGCGAGCTCTGCGATCCCCATTATGCCGCTGTACCTGTCACTGCTGTTTAAAGTGATGAAGGAAGACGGTTCTCACGAAGGTTGTATCGAGCAGCTGTACCGTTTGTTTGCCGAGTGTTTGTATAACGATTCTCCACGCTTGGATGACGAAGGTCGTACCCGTGTCGACGAGCTGGAACTTCGTGATGAGATTCAGCAGAAGGTCATTGATCTGTGGGATCAGGTCACTTCCGATAACATTCCAGAGCTGACCGATTTCGCCGGTTATCAGGCCGAGTTCCTGCGTCTGTTTGGCTTCGGTGTTGATGGTGTTGATTACGATGCAGATGTAAGCCCGGTTGTGGAAATTGCCAACCTGGTTTAATCTTTTCTCACCAGCACAACAATAAAAAACAAAAAAAGCCGGTATTTACCGGCTTTTTTTGTGCCTGCTCTTTATGCTTGTTGTTTAGATAAAGAACAGGCATAAAGAGCAGAGATAGTGCATAGATAGCCGACAGAGAGCAGAGAAAAGAGAAGTAACCATGGCCGATATTCATGATACCTTGGTCGAATTTGACATTTTAGTGGGTGAAGTTGTCACCTTAAGTCCGTTGATTCGACGCATTACGGCACCTAACCCCAGCGCTTTTACTGGCCCGGGTACCAATACTTATTTAGTGGGACACGGTGATGACGTTGCTGTGATTGATCCAGGTCCCAACGAGCAGTCACATATCGATGCGATTTTAAAAGCCACCGACGGAAAAATTCGCTGGCTGATCGCCACCCACACCCACGAAGATCACTCCCCAGCAGCCAAACCACTGCAGGAAGCTACCGGTGCGGAAATGATCGGTGTACCTTTCCACGAGCACCACGAGCACCTGGACGAAACCTTTGTGGTTGATGAACCTGTGCAAGAAGGTGATATTTTTAAAACCGACAGCTACAGTTTGCGTGCTATTTCAACACCAGGGCATGTCAGCAACCATATGAGTTTCCTGCTGGAAGAAGAGATGGTGCTGTTTGCTGGTGATCATATTATGCAGGGCGCGACTGTTGTGATCGTGCCGCCACACGGTGGCACCATGTGGGATTATTTTGAATCGCTGGATAAATTAAAAGGCATGGGCATTAACTGGTTAGCACCAGCCCATGGCCATATTCTTGATGAAGCCGATAAGGTGGTGACTGAGTTAAAAGCCCATCGGGTTTCCCGCGAAGAAAAAGCCAAGCAAGTATTACGGGAAGTGAAAAAAGGCCAGATTAAAGAATTGGCGCCACTGGTTTATCCGGAAGTGCAAGGTGATTTAATTTACGGTGCCAAGGTTGCACTGTATGCGCATTTGCAGAAATTAGTGCATGAAGGTTTTGCCACCCGTTACAGTGAGAAGCACTGGATTATGGGGGAAGAGATTTATGAGATTGTTGAATAAAGCATCTGTAATTATCTTCTATTTAAAATTCGGGTAAAGAACTCTGCCATTCCCGCGAAAGCGGGAATCCATGCTCGGAGAAACTGCCAAATTCCTGGATTCCCGTTTTCACGGGAATGGCATTAATTTGTTTCTGAATTGGTATCAATAGCTATTTTATACTCGGATAGGGAGACAACATGGAATACCGTCAACTAGGCAACACAGATTTAAAAGTCAGCGCTATTTGTCTGGGCACCATGACCTGGGGCCAACAAAACACCCAGGACGAAGCCTTCGAACAAATGGATTATGCCCGCGACAATGGCATCAATTTTTTCGATACCGCCGAGATGTACCCGGTCCCTCCGCGTCCAGAAACCCAGGGATCAACCGAAACCTGTATTGGCAATTGGTTGGCCGCCCGTGGTGGCCGTGAAGATTTAATTCTGGCCAGTAAGGTCACCGGCCGTGGTAGCTCTAATGCCGGTATGGGGCATGTGCGCAACGGCCCACGTTTAAGTCGTGATCATATTCGTGAAGCCATTGCTGGATCGCTGGAGCGTTTGCAAACCGATTACCTGGATTTGTATCAGGTGCATTGGCCGGAAAGGCAAACCAATTTTTTTGGCCAGCTGGGCTATCGCCACAGTGATAACGACGGCATTGCTATTCGCGAGACGTTGGAAGCCTTGGCCGAGCTGGTGACAGAAGGCAAGGTGCGTTATATCGGTTTATCCAATGAAACCCCTTGGGGCTTGATGGAATATTTACGCTTGGCCCGTGAATATGATTTACCCGCAGTGGTATCGGTACAAAATCCCTACAGCCTGGTTAATCGCACGTATGAAGTGGGTTTGGCTGAAATGTCGATTCGTGAAAAAGCTGGTTTGCTGGCCTATTCACCGCTGGCGTTTGGTGTGTTGAGCGGTAAATACCTCAATGGCCAGCGTCCGGAGAAAGGACGTATCACGTTGTTCGAGCGCTTTACCCGTTACACCAATGAGCGTACCGAAGCTGCGACACAAGCCTATGTGGATTTAGCCCGCGAGCATGGCCTCGATCCTTCGCAGATGGCGCTGGCTTTTGTCACCGGCCAACCGTTTGTGACCTCCAATATTATTGGTGCCACCACCATGGAGCAGCTGAAGATCAATATCGACAGCGCCAATGTGCAGTTGAGCGAGGAAGTGTTGAAAGGCATTGAAGCCATTCACCGCGCTAATCCTAATCCAGCCCCCTAACTATTCAGCAACAGTTCGTCACTATATAATCCCGGCCCATCATTAGCAGTTGATGGGCCTTATGGAAAAGCCACGTTTTACCCTTGCATTACTTCATCCCCGCCACTGGTTACTGTGGCTGGGTATTATCTTGTGGTGGCTGATTTCCCAGTTACCTTATCCTTGCCTGCGCGGCCTGGCCCGGGTGCTCACACCTGTACTACGTAAAGTTGGCAAAAGTCGTCGCCGTATTATCTCCCGCAATTTGGAACTGTGTTTTCCACAGCTAACCTCCGCCGAGCGTGACAAACTGTTGGATGACAACTTCTTCTCCACCTCCATGGCGCTGTTTGAAACCGGTATGGCCTGGTTTTTACCGCGATGGCGCCTTCGTCGCCTGTTCACCATTGAAGGGTTGGAGCATTTGCAGCAAGAAGATGGTCAGGGCGTGATCCTGATGGCCATGCACTTCACCACCCTGGATATTGGTGCGGCTTTCCTCAATATGAGTGCCTCTATCGACGGTATGTACCGCCCGCACAAGAACCCGGTGTTTGACTATGTTCAGCGCAAGGGCCGCGAGCGCCACAGCCACAATACCGAAGTGATTCCCCGTGAAGATGTGCGTGGCATGATCCGCGCCCTGAAGCGTGGCCGTGCCATCTGGTATGCGCCTGATCAGGACTATGGCCCCAAACAGAGTGTGTTCGCGCCTTTCTTTGGTGTGGAAGCAGCCTCTGTCACCGCAACTGCCAAGTTTGCCCGTCTGGGCAAGGCCCGTGTGGTGCCGTTTGTGCAGACCCGCCTGCCGGGTAGCCAGGGCTACAAAGTGACGATTTATCCGGCTCTGCAGGCATTCCCTGTTGGTGATGAGCGTGATGATGCCCAGCGTATCAACGGCTTTATTGAGGACCGCATCAACGAGCAGCCCGAGCAGTATTTGTGGGCCCACCGACGCTTCAAAACCCGCCCGCCAGGCGAGCCTTCCCTCTATAAGCGAGCCTAGGTCAATTATTGGCCAGAAATTGGCCTCTAATACGAAGATAACGGCAAGAAATCGCTTGGGGAACTTGTGTCAGGGTTGTGGCGTCAGTAACATTACGCCCTTGGCTTATAAAGCGTATTTACAACAGATTTACCCGCTCGGAGACAATGCATGATGCAAGGTAGTATGGTTGCCCTGGTAACCCCAATGACAGCAGACAATCAGCTGGACTGGGATAGCCTCCACAAACTCGTGGACTGGCACCTGGAAAAGGGCACGCATGGCATCGTTGCGGTGGGCACCACCGGTGAATCTGCCACCCTGAATGTAAAAGAGCATCAGGAAGTTATCGCCAAAGTGGTGGATCAGGTTAATGGCCGTATCCCGGTTATCGCCGGTACCGGAGCCAATTCCACCGCCGAAGCCATTGAACTGACCGAATCTGCCAAAGCCAGTGGCGCCGATGCCTGCCTGCTGGTAACCCCGTATTACAACAAGCCTACGCAAGAAGGTTTGTACCAGCACCACGTGGCTATCGCCAAGGCTGTGGATATTCCTCAGATCTTGTACAACGTACCAGGCCGTACCGGCGTGGATATGGATAAGGAAACCGTGGCCCGTCTGGCAACGGTTAACAATATCGTTGCGATTAAAGAAGCCACTGGTGAGCTGGATCGTGCCAAGTGGATTATTGAAAATACCCCGGACGATTTCCTGACCTTCTCCGGTGATGATGAGACCGCTGTAGAGCTGATGCTGCTGGGTGGTAAAGGTGACATTACCGTAACCGCCAACGTAGCGCCGGCCGAAGTGGCCAAAATGTGTGAACTGGCCATTGCCGGTAACGCTGACGAAGCCCGCGCCATCAATGAAAAGCTGATGCCGTTGCACAATGCCATGTTTGTGGAGTCCAACCCGATTCCTGTGAAGTGGGCGGTAGAGCAGTTGGGCCTGATGGGTGGTGGTATTCGTTTACCTCTGACTCCACTGGCTAGCGAATATCACGCTCAAGTACGTGCTGCGATGGAGCAGGTTGGCGTAAAAGCCTAAGGCAATCTTTTTCTGTATGACTAACGACGACAAGACGACAATAATAATGAAGACACGCTATATGCAGCGCATGACTCTGGCTGGCGCTATTGCGCTGACTGCCGGAATAAACACAGGGTGTAGTAGTTTATTTGGCCAGGAAGGTTATTTCCGCGATCGCGGGCATGATTATCTGCGTGCTGATGTTATTGAGCCTATGAAGGTCCCTGAAGGGGTTGAAAGTCGTTCGGTCGAGCAGTTGTATGTGATTCCTTCCGAAGAAAATATTGATCTGGCCATCACCGATGAGTTTGAAGTGCCACGTCCACAGCCACTGTCTGGTAACGCGTTTGCCGACAAGGTGAAAATTCAGAAGCTGGGACAAAAGCGTTGGATTCTGGTCAGTACCGAACCTTCCGATGTGTGGCCAAAAGTGCGTAACTTCCTGGCTCGCAACCGTTTGGAAGTGGTCTTTACCGATGCCACCAACGGTATTATCGAAACCGGTTGGCTGCAGTTTAAAGACGATCAGGAACGCAAAGACAAATACCGTATTCAAATCGAGCAGGGTGTTCAGCCGGATAATACGGAAATCCACGTTCTGCACATGAACGTTGATCGCGATATTCCTGGCCGTGGTCAGGTGAACTGGCCTGCACAATCCATCAGCGCCGAGCGTGAAGCCTGGATGCTCGATGAGCTGGCCGCTACTCTGGCGACCGATGTGACCGGTCAGGCCACTTCACTGCTGGCACAAACCATCGGTGTTGAAGATAAAGTTAAGCTGACCCGTGATGACGGCGAGCCGATTCTGAACCTGGATCTGGACTACACCCGTGCCTGGGCCACCGTTGGCCACGCCGTTCAGCAGCAGGGCTTTACCCTGTGGGAACAGGATAGCGACATTGGTGTTTACTATGTTGCTTATCAATCTGTCGGCGAAGAGGATGAAGAGGAAAAAGACGAAGAGCCAGGTTTCTTCAGCTCTCTGTTTGGCAGCGATGAGCCTGAGCAGGTAGCGACGTCCCCTTACAGCCTGCAGCAAGTCTTGGCGCATTTGCAGCTGGACGATACCCCAGCCAATCGTGCCATCTTTGCCAGCATCTCCAGTGATAAGTCCGAGCCGTTGCAAAACGTACCGGGTTATCTGGTGGTCGTGCGTGGTTTGGAAGACAACATTGAGATCCGCATTCGCGATGGTTATGCCCGTCCGCTGGATACTCGCAAGGCCAAAGAGCTGCTAAACGTTATTCGTCGCAACCTGATCTAACGGGTTGTTGATATGAGGTATGCCTCCCTCGGGAGTGGTAGCCGGGGCAACGGTACACTGGTCGCTTATGACGACCAGCTGGTACTGGTTGATTGTGGTTTTACCGTTAAGGACACGCTGGCACGTGTTGAGCGTTTAGAGCGTGATCCGCAGACGATCACCGCCATTGTGGTTACCCATGAACACGGTGACCATATCAAAGGCGTCGGCCCCCTGGCCCGCAAGCTCAAATGCCCGGTGTATATGACACCGGGTACCTTTCATAGTCGCGATCTCGGCAAACTTCCTGAGCTCAATCTGATTGAAGGCTACCAGTCGTTTCATTTGGGCGCGCTAAAGGTGATTCCTGTCGCCGTGCCACACGATGCCCGTGAGCCCGCACAGTTTATTTTTGAAGCCAATGGTTTGCGTCTGGGTATTCTTACCGACCTGGGCAGCATCAGCCCCCATGTGGAAGAAGCTTACAGTCAGTGCGACGGCCTGGTGCTGGAAGCCAATCACGACCCACATATGCTGGCCTCCGGCCCTTATCCGCCATCGCTCAAACAGCGGGTCGGTGGCTTGTGGGGCCATTTGAGTAATCAACAGGCTGCCGGTTTTTTGCAGCGGGTAGACATTGCCCGTTTGCAGCAACTGGTGGTGGCCCATATCAGTCAGAAGAACAATTGCCTGGATCGCACTCGCGAGACCCTGGCTGACGTCACCGCTGATATCGATCAGGTGGTTTACGCCTGCCAGGATCAGGGCTTCGACTGGCTGGAGCTCACAGTCTAGAAATCGTTGATAGTGCCATGAATGGGGTCTGACCCGCAGGGATCAGACCCCAACACTTTGCCTATCCCCCGATCGGGGTCTGACCCTGCGGGTCAGACCCCAGTTTATGGCACCGATTTATGGTCCAAATCAGCAATGTAAGTACCCACCAAGGCCTCTCCTCACATACAACCTGTCTAACCTGACAAGCTTTTCCACACCCTTTTTTACGTTTCTATTACAGCGATGTGGAAAGTGGATAAAAAGTCGTCAAACTCTATTGATATTCTTAACTTATTGAAAAATAAAGACTTTTTGTGATTGTTTAGTTTGTGTTCAATTTGTGGGGGGGATAGGTTTTATGGGGTTTAGCGGCAGGTTTCAATAGGTCGTGCACAGAGTTATCCACAGAATCTGTGGATTGTATGCACTTTGGGATAACTGTTGATACTTTCGTAGTAATTATCAGGGGCTTACAGAAAACCTAACTATACTTGATGAGTAGGTAGTCTAAATTCATAGTAAGAAGATATGGGTTTATTCCTGTATGGAATTATGATTTGATACCACCCTTGCATTGGGAATTGCTAGCTAAGGTTGTTGAATATGACAGTGGATGAACGTCGACGGTTTGAGCGCCGTCCTACTTCGATTCGCGTTGAAGTGACTAATCCTACATTTGGCACTATTACGGGTTTTGCCCGCGATATTTCCGATGGTGGCGCATCAGTTCTGATTGAGAATGCACCTTTGCCACCGATAGGTACTGTGGTGAGTGTTCGCTTCCGCAAGATGGTCGGAGCTATCAATGAAGAGCCCGTCGATATGAAGGTGATGTACCACAACCGCAATGTCGTCGGTTTAATGTTTGCACCGGTACCTGATGCTCTCTAAGTCGTACTAATAGCTTATTCAAATTGCCATAAAAAAACGCCAGCATTGACTGGCGTTTTTTTATGGCTGTGTGTTGAAAATCTCAGGCGTTTATTGGCATTGCTCCGGCGCTTTCAGTTCACCCTGGTATCGTTCTCGGAACTGGGCGATGTCGCCGCAGTTCAGCGTAGCGTTCTCAGTTAAATCCAGCATGGTCAGTTTTTCCAGCAGCAGGATTTCGGGAATCTGTTGCAGTTGGTTATCGCTTAGCGATACCTCTTGCAGTTGCGGCAGGCGAGCAATGGCTTCTGCGCTTTGCAGTTTGTTATGGGCCAGGTGTAATAGCTCCAGGCCGGTAAAGATCTCTAGCCCTTCGAGAGAGGTGAGTCCTGCATGAGTACAGATCAATTGTTTCAGGTCGCCCGCGCTGGTGACCTGGGCATCGGTAATGGCCTGGTCGAGGCAGGTTTTTAACTGGCGATCAGCGGTAGAGAAATCAGTAAACAGAGGAGCAGGTGTATACATAACCCGCTCATTGAGAGTAAGTTGGTATTTACTACAGGCGCCAATCAGCAGTGTGGTGGCAATAATAAAAACACGGGTAAACAGTCGGACATTCCCTGACTGGCGGTAGTTGGGCATAGTAAAGCTCGCTTATGCTGTTGTCCTTTAAAGAAGGCGCAAATAGTAGCCTGAACAGGCCATGGTAACCAAGCTGTAATTATTCATGCGCGGTTCAGTAAAGCGCACTAAACTAATTCCATTAATTCAGGTCTGTATACCTAAGTGAGAGCTTGGTAGCAAAACCAAGCCACCAATAAACGATACAATAGCGGCAACACATACAAGGAGTGCAACATGAGAATTTTCAGCTTATTACTGGTACTGGTTATGGTGGGTTGTACCACCGTTGATCCCTACACCGGTGAGCAAAAAACCAGTAGTACCGCCAAAGGCGCTGGCGCTGGTGCTGTGGTAGGCGCCATTATCGGTGCAGCGACCTCCAGCAAGGGCGACAGAAACAAAGGTATTTTGACCGGCGCCGTTGCCGGTGGTGCTATCGGTGGTGGTATTGGTTATTACATGGATCAGCAGGAAGCGGCGTTGCGCCAGAAGTTGGCGGGCTCCGGTGTTCAGGTACGTCGCGAAGGTGATAACCTGCGCCTGGTAATGCCAGGCAATATCACCTTTGATACCGGTCGTTACGAGATTCGCAGCAACTTCTACAATGTGCTGGATTCTGTCGCCCAGGTGCTGGGGGAGTTTGATAAAACCGCGATCAAGATTGCCGGCCACACCGACTCCACCGGCAGCTTACAAACCAACCAGGTGTTAAGTGAGCGTCGTGCCGAGAGCGTGAAAAACTACCTGTTGACCCATTATATCTCTGTAGGTCGTATTCAGACTGCCGGTTACGGCCCTCGTTACCCCGTGGCCAGCAACGATACGGCTCAAGGTCGCCAGGCCAACCGCCGTGTAGAACTGGAACTCTTACCGATCTAATTTCCCGCCATAGCTACCAAGCGCCATTTTAGTTGTTATTCATCAATAGAAATGGCGCTTAATGCCGATACCCTGTTAGGCAGGGTATTAAAGACTCACCGTATCGGTGTTTTCTCCTATATACTCGTTATAAGAAACCTTCTGTTTACACCTTGGAGCTTTTTTGGCCATGCAGGCCTTATTCGACCCTCAGGCATTAAAACGCTTTGTGCCCTTCCAGGGCCTGGACGATCACCATCTGTTGCTGTTGGCCAGTCAGGTCAATTACCAGAAGGTGCCGGCCGGTTATTGCCTGTTTGAAGCCGGTGATATTGATTCCAATGAGTTCTTCCTGCTCAGTGGCGAAGTGGAGCTGATGACCAGTGATGGCAGCCGCCGTCGTTTAACCGCCGATAGTGAACAGGCAGCTCGACAGTTGTCCCGTCTGCGGCCACGGCAGTATACCGTGAGCACCACCGCACAATCGGAGCTATTGATCATTGATGCCGATATGATCGAAGAGCTGCAGGAGGAAATGCGTCAATCGAATGTGGTTGAAGAGACCTACTTTGTCGATGAGGTTAACAGCATTGAGGAAGCCGAAGGGCGCGAGCTGTTAAAAGACTTTAAGGTGGCCCTGCGCAATAACAGTTTTGTGTTGCCCAGCCTGCCCGAAGTGGCGATGAAGGTACGGCGTCTGCTCGATGATGAGAGTGCCAGTGCCGGCCAGATAGCCAATGTCGTGAACGCCGATCCCGCCATTGCTGCCAAGCTTATCAGGGCGGCCAATAGCCCGGTTTATCACGGCTCAAAAGCCTGCGATACCACCCAGGGGGCCATTGTGCGCTTGGGGTTGGATACCACCCGTCAGTTGGTGATCAGCTTTGCCCTCAAAGATTTGTTTAAACCACGCTCTTCTCTATTGAAGAAAACCATGTTGAAGACCTGGCAGACCAGTGTGGAAGTGGCCGCTATCAGCCTGGTGATTGCCCGCCGTTCGATGGGCTTGGGTTACCCGCCGGAAGAACTAATGCTAGCGGGTTTATTGCACAACGTGGGTGTGATTGCCGTGCTGAGCTATATCGACAGCCATCAAACGCAGGTGGACGATGAGCACAAGGTGCAGGTCATGGTAGACCAGCTGAAAGCCGAAGCCGGTGAGTTGATGTTAAAACACTGGCGCTTCCCCGAGGACTTTATCGTCACGGCGAAAGAGGCCACTCATTGGCAGCGCGAACACGTGGGTAAAGCGGATATCTGCGATGTGGTGCAGGTGGCGCAATTGCACAATATGATGCGTCATAAGCGTCCTCTGCCTGTTGCGCAAATTGATCAGCTTCCAGCCTTTATCAAGCTGCCCTTGGGCGAGCTTACTCCTCAGTTAACCATCAAAATCCTCGATGAATCGCGGGAACAAATTGCTGAAGCCCAGCACTTGCTTAATCAGTAGCGCTGCCCCAGGCTCTATTGATATTCCTCAATCTTGCGATTATATTTTTTTAGCATGTTTTTTATCACTTGAAGCCGGGATGGCAGATGTGAATATATGATTGAAGTCAGGCAGTTAAGCAAACGGTTCGGTAACCTGCTCGCAGTTGATAATTTATCCTTTACGGTAAAGCCCGGAGAAGTGCTGGGGTTTTTAGGCCCCAATGGCGCCGGTAAATCAACCACCATGAAAATGATTACCGGGTTTTTAACACCGGATCACGGCAGTGTGATTGTGCACGGCCACGATGTTATTCAGGACCCGTTGGCCGTAAAGCAGTTAATCGGCTATCTGCCAGAAGGTGCGCCCAGCTATGAGGAAATGTCGGTAGCAGGCTTTCTGAAATTTGTTGCCCAGGTGCGAGATTTCAGAGGGGCAGAGATAGATCGCCGTGTGGCCCATGTTGTTGAGCTACTGCAACTGGAGTCAGTGCTTAAAAAGACCATTGAAACCCTGTCAAAAGGGTTTAAGCGGCGTGTGGGATTGGCGCAGGCGTTAATCCATGACCCGGATATCCTGATTTTGGATGAGCCGACTGATGGTTTGGATCCCAATCAAAAACACCAGGTGCGGGAAATTATTCGCAACCTGGCCAGCAACAAGATTGTGATCATATCTACCCATATTCTCGAAGAGGTGGAAGCCTTATGTCAGCGCGCCATTATTATCGATCGTGGCAAACTGGTGGCCGACGATACACCGATTGCCTTGCAGCGTACCTCTGAATTCTATCAGGCTGTTCACCTCTACCTTGCCGAACCGGTTGCAGATATCAATGCACTGGCGACTGTTGCCGGAGTTAAATCCGTAGTCACCGATGTCAATGATGCCAGCCATCTTATTGTCTTGCCTGAAGGCGACCAGCCTATCTTTGAAGCGGTGTTTGCCGGTGCCAAAGATCTCGGTTGGAAGATACATCATGTTGCTGTGGATGAAGGGCGGCTGGATGATGTGTTCCGTCGTGTAACCACCGCCTTGCCTGTGGAAGCTTAAACATGAATCAAATGTCGTTAACACGTATAGGTGTTGTCTATCGTCGTGAGCTGCAAAGTTATTTTGTCACGCCACTGGCTTATATCTTTATCGCTGTATTTTTATTGTTAAGCGGATTTCTCACTTTTGAGCTGGGCAGTTTTTTTGCCCGTGAGCAGGCCGATTTATTGTCGTTCTTTTTATTTCACCCCTGGCTTTATTTAGTGCTGGTACCACCACTGTCGATGCGTTTGTGGGCCGAAGAACGCCGCAGCGGCAATTTGGAACTGCTGATGACCTTACCCCTGTCGCTGTATGACAGTGTGCTGGGTAAATTCCTCGCGGCCTGGACCTTTACCGGTATCGCGTTGCTTTTATCTTTTCCTTTGTGGCTGACGGTAAATTACCTGGGCGATCCAGATAACGGCATTATCGCTGCGGCTTACTGCGGCAGCTGGCTAATGTCCGGGGCTTTTTTGGCGGTGGGTTCCTGCCTGTCGGCCGCGACAAAAAATCAGGTCATTGCCTATGTGTTAACGGTGATGTTGTGCTTGCTGTTTATTCTCGCAGGGCTTCCCATGTTGCAAGATGTACTGCAGGCAGTATTGCCAGAAGTACTGGCACAAGGGATTGCCAATCTTAGCTTGTTAACTCATTTCCAGAGTATTAGTCGCGGTGTACTGGATATCCGTGATTTATTGTTCTTTATTCTGTTTGCGCTGTGTTGGCTGGGCGCAACGGTTGTTGTACTCAATCTGAAAAAAGCGGAATAGAGGATTTATAGTTTATGAGTAATTCTGTTTCCGTGCGCTCCCTGTGGGGCAAGAGCCTTGCCACTTTACTGGTGTTGGCTGCCGTATTGTTAGTGGGGGTGCAATTACTGCAACAGTTGCCCGCCTGGCGGATGGACCTGACCGAAGAGGGGATCTATACCTTATCGGAAGGTACCGAAGATATCGTTTCACAAGTAGAAGAGCCGATTGAACTCAGCTTTTATTTTTCTGCCTCCCTGGCGGCGGAAGTGCCACAGTTCCGCGACTATGCCCGCAGAATTGAAGACCTGCTGCGTGAATACGAAGCACTGAACCCCACAAAGGTTTCCGTCACCGTTGTTGATCCGGAACCCTTCAGCGAAGCGGAAGACCAAGCGGTGGAGTTGGGATTACAGGGGGCACCTTTAAGTTTGGGTGGCGACAGCTTGTATATGGGCTTGGCTGGTCGTAGCGGTAAAGACAGCGAAGCACGTGAAGAAGTGATTGCCTTTTTTAGCCCGGATCGCGAACAATTTCTTGAGTATGACATTAGCCAACTGATTTATCGTCTAAAGCAAACTCAGTCTCCAGTATTGGGTTTATTGAGCTCTCAATCCATGCTGGGCGGTTTTGATTTTGCTACACGCCAACCCAGTGGCCCTTGGGCTGTGGTTGAGCAATTGCAGCAGATTGTTGATGTGCGTAATTTGCCTGGCACATTAACGGCGGTAGATAAAGATGTTGATGTTTTGATGGTGGTGCATCCTCAGGCGTTACCTGACTCAGCCTTATATGCCATCGATCAATACGTGCTGGCGGGTGGTAAAACTCTGGTTTTTGTTGATCCCCATTTTGAAGGTATGGGACAGGGGGGCTTAAATGGCTCTAACTTACAGCGCCTTTTCGATAGTTGGGGCGTCAGTTTCTCTGCTGAAGAAGTGGTGGGAGATAGCCAGTGGGGCTTGCGACTGGCTGCCAGCGAAGGTGCACCGGCTTTGCCGCACGTCGGCATCTTTGGATTACGCGAAGAAGCCTTTAATCGCGACAGCGTAATCACCGGTGAATTGGAAACGGTGAACCTTGCCAGTGCCGGTTATTTCACCCAGGCGGAAGCCGCCACAACAAATTTGGAACCTTTACTGCAATCCAGTGATCAATCCATGCCATTGGCCGTCGATGATATTGTCGGGATCACCAATCACGGTGATTTACTGTTGGACTTTGCGGCAACGGGAGAGCGATATATCTTGGCGGCGAATATTACCGGCGCTGCCGAGTCTGCCTTTGAGGCCCGTCCAGAAATGGAGGAGGGCACTGAAGAGGCAGAACAAGAAGTTGAGCAAGAAACTGAAGAGACAGTGCTGGAACCGCATCGCAGTGAATCGGTTGATGCCGGTATTCAGGTCATGTTGGTAGGAGATGTCGATATGCTCACAGACCGCCTATGGGTGCAGGTATCAAACTTCTTTGGTCAGCGTGTTGCCATGCCCTGGGCCAACAATGGTGATCTGGTGCTTAACGCCGTCGAGGTATTAAGTGGCAGCAACAGCCTGATTGCCATTCGCTCCCGCGGCCAGTACACCCGTCCCTTCACGCTGGTTAACGAGTTACGTAATGAAGCCGCCGGTGCCTTTAAGGCGCAAGAGCAACGTTTGCTGGAGCAGCTGGAAAATCTGGAAGCCAGTATTCAGGCATTTAATAGCCCGGAAAACGGCGGTCAGTTACTGGAACTCAATGAATCCCAACAAGCCGAAGTTAAGCGTTTTGAAGAAGAGCGCTTAAAGGTGCGCAAAGAGTTGCGACAAGTGCAGCATCAACTCAATCAATCGATAGAATCCCTGGAGTTGCGTTTAAAACTCATCAATATGCTGTTGATACCGACATTGTTGTTAGTAGCCATGATTGGCCTGTTTGTATATCGACGCCGCTACCACTGACGGCTTAACCACAGATAGTTAATTCACAATTTATTACCAGGGCACTTTTTAGTGCCCTTTTTTGTGCTTCCGCTTCTTGATCAGCCAAGGGCTGTTTCTCTTCTATACTTAGTGTTTTGTCAGATTCGTCTATGGTGTTGGCACTCCGCGCCATAGACTCCCTCGGGCGGCTATTCCACACTTGATAGCTTTCAATTAAAACAAAGCAGAGAGAGATACACCCAATGGCAAACCACGCTTATATCTATGAAGCCGTGCGCACCCCGCGCAGTAAGGGCAAGAAGGACGGTTCGCTACATACCGTAAAGCCTATTGACTTGGGCGCCGGCCTGTTGCGCGAGATCCAGTCCCGCCACGACCTGGATACCAGCTATGTCGATGACGTACTCATGGGTTGTGTGACCCCGATTGGCGAGCAGGGCAGTGATGTCGCCAAAATGATCGTCCAAAACGCCGACTGGGATGAGTCCGTTGCCGGTGTACAAATGGACCGCTTCTGTGCCTCTGGCCTGGAAGCTGTCAATACTGCGGCCCAGAAGGTTGCTTCCGGTTGGGATCAGCTGGTGGTTGCCGGTGGTGTGGAGTGTATGTCCCGTGTGCCTATGGGCTCTAACGGTGGTGCCATGGCTACCGACCCGGACTTTTCATTGAAGACCGGTTTTGTGCCTCAGGGTATTGGCGCTGACCTGATTGCCACACTGGGTGGCTGGGGCCGTGAGGATGTAGATGCCTACGCGCTGGAATCCCAGAAGCGTGCCGCCCATGCCCGTGATAACGGTTACTTCGATAAGTCGGTTGTGCCTGTAAAAGACCTCAATGGTTTAACCATTCTTGAAAAGGACGACTTTATTAAGCCAGACACCACCATGGAAGGCCTGGGCAAGCTCAAGCCATCCTTTGAAATGCCTGGCCAGTTTGGTTTTGATGATGTAGCGCTGAGCAAATACACCGCTGTGGATAAGATTGATCACGTTCACACCCCGGGTAACTCCTCCGGTATTGTCGATGGTGCCAGTGCGGTACTGATCGGTAGCGAAAAAGCCGGTAAAGATCTGGGCCTGACGCCTCGCGGCCGTGTTGTTGCCACTGCGATTCTGGCAACCGACCCTATTATTATGCTGACAGGCCCTGGCCCTGCGGCGAAAAAATGTCTGGCCACCGCTGGCCTGAAACCTTCCGATATTGATCTGTGGGAAATCAACGAAGCCTTCGCTTCTGTTGCCATGCGTTATATGCAGGATCTCGATATCAGTCATGAAATTACCAACGTTAACGGTGGCGCTATTGCCATGGGCCACCCACTGGGTGCGACCGGTGCCATCCTGGTAAGCACCATGCTTGACGAGCTGGAGCGTCGTAACGCCAAGCGCGCCATGCTGTCGCTGTGTGTGGGTGGTGGTATGGGCATTTCCACCATTATCGAACGTGTGTAACCGTTGGTTGAGAATTGAAGGGTAAAGAACAATGAGTGTATTTAAGTACGAAAAAGACGCCGACGGTATCGTAACCGTTACCATGGACATGACCGGTCCGGTTAATGCCATGAACGAAGAATACAATGTGGCCATGAACGAAACCGTGGACAAGCTGGAAGCCGAATCCGGTTTAACCGGTGTGGTATTCGCCTCAGCCAAGAGCACCTTCTTCGCCGGTGGTGATCTGAATATGTTGCTGGCGGTTAAGGAAGAAGAAACCGAAGAATTCTTTAACGGTATTCTGGCCACTAAAGAACGTCTGCGCCGTTTGGAAAAATTGCCGGTTCCTGTTGTTGCCGCCATTAATGGTGCTGCGTTGGGCGGCGGTTATGAAATCTGCCTGTCCTGTAATCACCGTGTTGCAATTAACAGCAAGGCCGTACAAGTAGGTCTGCCAGAAGTTAGCCTGGGTCTGTTGCCTGGCGGCGGTGGTGTGGTGCGTATGGTCAACCTGTTGGGTTTACAGAACGCCTTACCGTACCTGCTGGAAGGTAAAAAAGCCAATGCGGAAAAAGCCCTGAAAGCTGGCCTTATCGACGAAACCGTTGAAAGCCTGGAAGAGCTGCTGCCACGTGCCAAAGCCTGGATTCTGGAAAACAAAGACAACGAAGACGCCGCCGTTCAGCCTTGGGATCGCAAAGGCTTTAAGATTCCTGGTGGCAATGCCAACAGCCCGAAACTGGCTCAGGTATTGATGATGGCACCACCCATGCTGCGTCAGAAAACCCGCGGCCTGTTACCGGCACCGGAAAAGATTCTATCCACAGCCGTAGAAGCTGCGCGTTTGGATTTTGATAATGCACACCTGGTAGAAGCCCGTAACTTTGCTTATCTGGCCTGCAAAACCCCACAAGCCAAAAACATGATTACAGCGTTCTTCTTCCAGCTGAATCAGGTTAATGGTGGTTCCAACCGCCCGAAAGATATTGCGCCAACTTCTGTGAAGAAAGTCGGTGTACTGGGGGCGGGTATGATGGGCCAGGGCATTGCCTATGTGTCTGCCATGGCCGGTATCGAAGTGGTACTGAAAGATATCTCCCAGGAAGCGGCAGACAAGGGTAAAGCCTACTCCGAAAAACTGCTGGACAAACGTGTGTCCCGCGGTCGTATGACCGAAGAGAAAAAAGCCGGCATTCTGGGCCTGATCAACGCGACTGCTGACGATGCCGACCTGCAGGGTTGTGATCTGATTATTGAAGCTGTGTTTGAAAATATGGAACTCAAGCACAAGATCACCCAGTCCACCGAAGGTTACCTGGCTGAAAACGGCGTCTGGGGTTCTAATACCTCAACCCTGCCGATTACTCAGTTGGCAGAAGGTGCCAGCAAGCCTGAAAACTTTATTGGTATCCACTTCTTCTCGCCGGTTGATAAGATGCCGTTGGTTGAAATTATCACCGGTGACAAAACCAGCGATGAAACCCTGGCCAAAGCGTTTGACTACGCACGTCAAATCAAGAAAACCCCGATCGTGGTTAACGATTCCGTGGGCTTCTTTACCTCCCGTACTTTCGGCACCTATATCGATGAAGGTATCCACCTGCTGACGGAAGGTGTTAACCCGATTCAAATCGACAGCCTGGGTAAAGCCATTGGCATGCCGGTTGGTCCTTTGACGGTACAGGATGAGGTAAGCCAGGAGCTGGCTCGCAAGGTGCAATCCACTCAGCAGGAAATGGGCCTGTGGCGTGAGCCGGTTGATGGCAATGTCACCGGTGAAGTGGTTGAATGGATTGTCGGTGAACACGGCCGTGGCGGTCGTCATCACGGTGGTGGTTTCTACGAGTACGGTGCCGATGGCAGCAAGAAAATTTGGCAGCCGCTAGTGGACAAATACTACAAGGAAGATCACGGTGTCTCCGAGCAGGATATGAAAGATCGTCTGTTGTTCCGCTCCGTGATCGAAACCCTCAAGTGTCTGGAAGAAGGTGTATTGCGCTCCGTGGCCGATGGCAACATCGGTTCCATTATGGGCATTGGTGCGCCGGTCTGGACCGGTGGTTACCTGCAGTTCCTCAACACCTATGGCTTGGATAAGTTTATCGCACGTACCAAAGAACTGGCTGAGAAATACGGCAAGCGCTTTGAGCCACCTGCGATTGTGGTTGAGAAAGCCGAGAAGGGTGAACTGTTTAGCTAATAGTGGCTAGCAGTAAAAACCTAAAAGCCCGCGAAGTGATTCACGGGCTTTTTATTTGGCCCGATTTTCTTTTACAAAATCCAGAACGGCCCCTGTTTTTTCGCACGATGATACACTTCTGAATACGCAATATCCGAACGCTTGGTATCGTGCAGCACATTCATATTCAGGGCTTCCATCGCCAGCGCGCGCACCTTGTGCCAGGGTTTGGCCATGACGTTTTTCATTCCCAACCAGGACACGGCCATGGTTTCCGGGTGCCAGCGGTCGTTATACATCTTCGCCATTTGCTGCAGCATTTGATCGTCAATCACAGCACCTTCGGTATCAAAACCGGCACGGCCCAAACATTGGTCCAGAATCATGGAGGATTCCATCGCGCCGTTAATGCCCTGACCAATCGGCGGGTAAGAAATGGCGGCATCCCCCAGGAAGATGACTTTGCCGGCGTATAACTGGGAAGATTGTGTTACGCGGCCAATATTCTGAGACGGGCGTTGGGCAAATTCACTCAGCTCTTTATCGCTGGTGTATTGCAGTAATTTCGGGCAGCGTTCGGCAAAGTGTGTACGAACGTCTTCGAGGGAATCGAAACGTTTGTCGTCAGGGTAGGGTACAAAACAGAACCACAGCGGATCCTGAGGGCCTTCCGGGCCATTAATGGCGCCAGCCACGCAGAAACCTTTGGGTGATAATACTTGTAAGTAGCGGGGATCCAAACCGTCGGTATTGGTATCCATGGTAATCATCTTGCAGTGGTAACCCACATCTTTTTTGGTGAGTTGATAGTTGGGCTCCTGTTGCGTCGCTTGTGCGCGTAATACTGAACCACCACCGTCGGCGGCAATAATACAATCGAAGACTTGGCTGTGTTGTTCAGTTGTTCCATCGTCATTGGTAGCTTCAAACTCCAGTCGACCCTGATGCACATTAACGCCGGTTACCCGGTGTTGGTAGTGGATGGTGATAAGGTCCGAGTATTTCTCGTTGACCAAATTAACTAACACGCTAACGATATCACCCCGTGAACCAATCCAGCCGGGTTCATTCCAGGGGGTTACTACCTTGTCTTCGAGTTTGACGCCATCAAACTGAATCATGGCTTTATTAAAGCGATCTACAGCACCGATGTAGTCAATGGCATTGAGGCCGTGACCAGAAATATCGATAGCGTAGGAGCGGTTGGGGTTGTAGGTTGCTGCTTTTAAGGGGCAGTCAAGGGCTTCATACACAGTGGTGGCAATACCGCGACGAGCAAAACAGATAGCGCTGATCAGGCCGGATGGGCCGCCGCCCACAATAGCAATAGTCTTTGACATAATTCTATCCTTTGGAGTTTTGGTCAAAAATGAGATAGGTCTCATTTGTGGGGTTATGCTAAGTCGAGAGCCTGTGCTATAGCAAGCGGGGAAGTCGTACAAGCTGATGATCTATTGATGCAAATCAAAAGATGGGGAGGAGTTAAGAATTTCCCTGACGGAATGACAGGGCGGTTATTCCTGCGTGTTGTTTGAAAAAGCGCATAAAGGCACTGGTTTCAGAATAACCGAGTTCAATACTAATATCGCTCATGGCAAGATTGGTATCACGCAAAAAGTGTTTAGCCATCTCGAGCCGTATATCTGCTAACAGTTGCTTGAAGCTGCTGCCTTCACTTTTTAAGCGCCTTTGAATCGTGCGTCTGTTCACCTGCAAAATGCTGGCGATACGCTCCTCTGTACAATATCCCGTACTCAGTAAAGAGCGAATGAGTTGGCCGACAATCTCTGTATGGTTGGATGCATAGGTCGCGGCCAGTTTGGAGACGTAATCGCTAAAGAAGGCATTGATCTCGGGATCTTGCTCCAAGTGTTCTATATCAAGGGTCGCATTTTCAAATTCAATCGCGTACTGAGGCTGATCAAAATAAAGCGGTGCATTAAAAATACGCTGATATTGGCTCAGATCATTGGGGGCTTTGTGGATAAAGAATACCCCTTTGGCACTCCAGTTATTACCGCCGAATTGCTGCAAGGTGCTGTTGCTGGCCGCCAGTGCCAAATCACACACCTGTGAATCCCGTGAGTGCCCAGGGGTGGTGTTGTCGTACACCAGCAGCGTTTTATTGTTATAGGTTTCGATGCCCAGGCTGGCATCGGTGTTATGCAGGTTGAAGTAGCGGCTGACGATGGCAAAGGCTTCACTTATAGTTTTCGCCTGTCTGGCCAGAATGCCTACCGCGCCGAGTACTTTAAGGTTTTGACGTTCACCAAGCCGCAAACCGAAATCCGGGCAGTGTGTGTCTTGCGCGGCAATATTCAGTGCACGAATAAACGCAGCTGAAGAGACCAGCTGTTCAGTATTACTCAGCAACGCTGTGCTCAATGACACCTTGGCGAGAATCTGCTCAGGATCGCCAGCGAGCTCACGCACCAGCTCATTAAAGCCCTGAAAGGCTGCGGCTCTGATGAGATTGTTCATAGAAATATTGAATTTGTCTGCATGTCGCATATTGTCATTCTGGTGTCGCATATTGTCAATGGTCGCTCAGGGACAGTTGCTACAGTAAGCGCTATCAAGTGGAGAGTGAGAGTCGATGCCATGGGCGTTAATGAGTTTGATGTTGATCAGGTTGTCGTGGGTTCCGGGTTTGGCGGCGCCGTCAGTGCCCTGCGCTTATCGGAAAAGGGTTACAGCGTGCTGGTGTTGGAAAAGGGCCTAAGACGCGAGGATAAGGATTTTCCCGAACTGAATACGGATATGAAAAACTACGCCTGGTTACCCTGGATCGGTTGTAAAGGTACAACGCAGTTCAGCTTTACCCGCAAGGTTGGCATTATCCATGGCGTTGGTGTTGGCGGTGGTTCGCAGATATACGCCAACGTACATCTGGTGCCGCCCGATTCCGCGTTTGAATCCACCGCCTGGACCCGTATTCACAGCGACTGGAAGCAACGCCTGGCACCGTTTTATGCCCTGGCGCAACGTATGTTGGGAACCACAAAAAATCCTTATACCAATGTTGCCGATGACACCTTTAAAGCCGTGGCCGAGGATATTGGTCGCGGTGATAGCTGGGAAACGGTTAATACCGGTGTGATCTTTTCCAGCGAAACCTCGCCGGAAGGCGCCGAGGTAGGGGACCCGTATTTCAATGGCGATGGCCCGGATAGAAACACCTGCAACAACTGTGGCAGTTGCATTATCGGTTGCCGTCACAATGCCAAAAATACCCTGATGAAAAACTATCTCTACTTTGCCGAGCGTAACGGCGTAGAGATTCGCCCGGAATCCCAAGTGGTTCGCATTGAACCGCTGGTTGGCGATAACGGCTTACATGATGGTTCAGGCGGTTATGAAATTACCGTTGAATCTTCTACCAAGTGGTTGTTCAAAAACCGTTACAAGATTCGCTGCCGTGGTGTGGTTTTATCGGCAGGTGTTATGGGTACCGTTCCGTTGTTACTGAATATGCGTGATAACGCTAAAACCTTACCCAATATTTCCTCTTGGTTAGGACAACAAATTCGTACCAACTCGGAAACCTTGATTACCGCCAATAATTTAAATCAGGATGTATGGGAAGGGCCAACCATTACCTCCATGATGGCCGCCGACGATGATACCAATATGGAAATCAACCGTTTCCGCAAAGGCTCTGATGGCCCTTGGTACTACTTGCCTTATGTGCCACTAATCTCTGGCCAGGGTGTATCGCGAGTGTTTAAGTGGTTAGGCAATACGTTACTTCACCCGATTAAAACCCTCAAAGTATTAAACCCGGTAGGCAAAGCCCGCAATTCGATTTTATTTTTAGTGATGCAAACCTCTGAAGCTTATATTCACTTTGAATGGCGTAGGCCTTGGTACCGTTTATTCAATCGCTCCATCACTACCGTGCAAAATGATGAAGATGAGAAACTGAAAGTCAGTTTTCCCGGCGCAGAAAATGTGGCCAAGCGTTACAGTGAAAAACTCGGTGGTGAAGCCGGCAGTTCCCTGATGGAAATTTTGTTTGGTACACCGCTAACCGCTCATATTATGAGTGGGGTGGCTATTGGTAAGGACGCGTCTACGGGTGTGGTCGATGAAAGTGGCGAGGTGTTTGGTTACCAGGGGTTACGCGTGATTGATGGCTCCATTATTCCCGGCAACCTCGGCGTGAATCCTTCACTCACCATTACCGCACTGAGCGAATATGCCATGAGTCAGATCCCCGTATTTGATCAGCAGCGGGCAAACCGCATCAAACCTATTTACTTTTCGGCACCATTGCCGGGGCAGGTCTCTACGCTGAAAGGGGAGGGGGTTCTGACGGAATCTATCTAGTTTATCACCTTGTTCTCTCTGGCCAGGGTGCGAAGGCTTGGGCGTGATATGACCTAAATGTGTCGGCATATGACCGGGTCTAGTGGTTAGTGTTTTTAGTAGTCTAAAGTAAGGTTAGGAAGAGTATCGGTCTGAAAAACTATAAAAAATACAGACCAGCATAGCTGAAGCCTAATGTAGAAGAGCTAAAACCAAGAGAGAGAACATAGATGAAAACCGTATTTATCACCGGTGCTGCATCCGGTATTGGCTTGGCCACGGCCAGGCGTTTTGCGGCCGATGGCTGGTTTGTTGGCCTATACGATATCAATCAGGAGGGCGTAGACAAACTGCTGCAAAGTGGTGAGTTTGCCAATGCCTGTGGTGCTTATTGTAATGTTATGGACCGGGATTCGATTCAGCAGGCGCTGGATCATTTCTCCAACCAAACCCAGGGCCGACTGGATGTACTGGTCAACAACGCCGGTGTTTTAACCGGTGGTGAATTTCACCAGATCGATAGCAAAGCCCACGATATGATGATTTCTATCAATATTAAAGGCCTGACCGATGTTGCGCAGTTGGCCTTCCCTTTACTCAAGCAAACCCCCAATTCCACCTTACTCAATTTGTGCTCTGTCTCCAGTGTGCAGGGTATTCCACAGCTGGCGGTTTACAGTGCCAGCAAGTTTTATGTTAACGGTTTGACCGAGGCATTGAACGTGGAATGGAAGCCTTACGGTATTCGCGTGACCTGTGTAAAACCGCCCATTGTGAATACCGCGATGGGCGCATCTCTCCCCGAACAAATTATGCAGCGTATGGCTGTGGATCTATTGCCCGAACAAGTCGCAGAGGCTATCTACCGTGCCGTACCGGGATCAAACGCAGGCTATCTGTTGGGTTTAAAAGCACAAATGATGGGTCTGGTTACCCGTTTATGCCCCTGGTTTATCCGCCGCAAAATGATTGCTTACGTAACCAGCTATAACTAATACAACAATTGTGTGAGCGAGAGAGATGACTAAGCGTTTGGAAGGCAAAGTCGCCCTGGTAACGGGCGCAGGTAGTGGTATTGGTGAAGCTGTCAGTAAACGGCTCGCCGAAGAAGGGGCTGTGGTGTATGTCAGTGATATTAATCTTGAAGGTGCGCAACGTGTAGCAGCAGATATTTCTGAGGCTGGCGGAAAAGCAGTAGCCAAGCAGCAGGATGTCACCAATGCAGATCGTTGGCAGCAAGTGATAACTGAGATTGTTGCCGAGCAGGGTGGTTTACAGGTACTGGTCAACAATGCCGGTATTGTTATTCCCGGTTCGGTAGCCGATTGTTCACTGGCGGATTGGAAAACTACGCAAGCGGTCAATGGTGAATCCGTGTTTATGGGTACCCAGAGTGCAATCGATGCCATGAAAGACAGCGGTGGTTCGATTATCAATATTTCTTCTATCGAGGGTATTGTGGGTGAACCACAAGCAGCTGCCTATAATTACAGCAAAGGTGGTGTGCGAATCTTTACCAAGTCGGCTGCCTTGCATTGTGCATCGCAGGGCTATCCGGTGAGAATTAATTCGGTACACCCAGGTTTTATTGAAACGCCGTTAATTGCCGGCGCTGCTGCCAGCTTATCGGAAGCTGAAGCAATAGAAATGTTGGAGCGTATTCAGGCAGCCATACCCATGGGGCATATGGGTCAGCCTGAAGATATTGCCAACGGTTGTTTGTTTTTAGCCTCTGATGAATCCCGTTATATGACGGGTTCAGAATTGGTTATCGATGGTGGGTACACGGCTCGCTAATGTTAAGGTGAAGCTTTTACAGCCTTGGGTAAATAACCAAACTGTTTTTTAAACGCTTGGGAAAAATGCCCCATATGGCTGTATCCCACCTGGTAGCCCGCCTCCATGACACTGAGTTGTTCCTGTGCAATCAGGCGGTGGGCTTCCTGCAGTCGTTGTTCCTGAAAATACTGATAGGGTGTGGTGCCATACACCTGCTGAAATAACTGCCGCAGTTTGTCACGCCCTAATCCCACCTGTTTACAAATGTCTGCCAAACCCAGTGGTTCCTGAAAATCGGCCGCCAGTAATTGTTGCGCTTGATGGATACGATGGGCATCGCGAGTATTGAGTTTGGCGTAATGGGTTTGCGGGCGTTGCTGTAAGTTGTCGAACAAATGGCTGCAGACTTCCAGTGTTTTAATCAAGCTTTGCCAAGGCGGTGTATTGTCTTCAACACTGCCGTGAAAAAGTTGGGAGAACAGTTTGGCCAATTGGTCCTGCAGCTTAAAGCCGTAAAACCGCGGCTCCTTGGCATCTATAAACTGGTTAATAATTTCTGGTCGTGGGTCCAGCCATTGCCAGGCTTCTGGCTTTAAGCGAATCAACAGCATCCGAATGGGACCGTTATCTTCAAACATCAAATTCATAGCCAGATGATGGTTGTACAGGTAAGCCATACCTTCTGAGCGCTTTTGCGGAGCTGACTGAGGAGCTGACTGAGGAGAAGGTATAGCCTCACCATCATTGGCTATCAAACGCGATGAATCGGTCAGCAAAATGGTCCATACCGGCGCGTTTAGTTCAGGCGTGCGTTGAATGGAAAAGGGCTGTTTCAGATTGCTGTCCCAACGCACCAGTTCTATCCCCTGCGCCAAGGCCCAGCCCTGCATAGTGCCCGAGCCATGGCTGGAATCAATCACCGCTTTACCGGGTTCTACCAGGGTAGCTTCGCTAAGCGCGGCCAGCAGCGCAATCAACTCATAGATATCGGTATGGCCCAGGGGCGAGACCTGGCCCTCAACCGGAATATCGTTTCGTTCGTTTGCCATAATAATCAGTCGTAATGGGATATTTTGTCCGCTTATATGGCTAATTATATCGCATAAGTTGGTCTAGGATAGGGGTAATGCTATTGATGCTAAAAGAATAGGAGAGAGAGAATGTTGCACTTGAGAAAGGCGCTGTTTGCCGGTGTAGTGGGGTTATCCACGCTGGGCCTGGTGGCCTGTAAAGATACCGTGTCGGTAGACGCCCCGGCAGCTATTAACTATCACGTAGAGCGCAGCTGGCCTGAGCATTTTGAAGAGCACCGCAAACACTTTGAGCCCAAGGTGTACCAGATTGGGGAGCACAAGCTTTGGTCCATTAACAATCCGGACGATTGGGCTGCCAACAGTATTCTGATTGAAGGTGAGACCGGCCTGATTGTTTACGATACCGGTTTAAGCCATGAGCATGGTGAAGCCATTTTGGCAGAAGTGCGTAAGCTCTCCGACAAACCCATCACCCATATTTTTTATTCCCACCACCACCCGGATCATTACAACGGTACCTCCGGTTTGGTATCGGTTGATGACGTGAAAGCAGGCAAGGTAAAAATTTACGCCTGGGAAAACTTTGTTGAGGAAATGAACAGCGAGTGGGGCGCTACCGCACCGGCACAAGTTATTCGTTCGGTGTATTACTTAGGCATTGCATTACCTGAAGAAGATGCCCACTACCACGGTTGCTGTGGTGAAAAATACGGCGGTCGCGCAGGATATATTCCACCAACCGATACCTTTTCTGAAGACACCCATATCACCCTTGATGGTGTAGAGATGAATATCTTTTACACCGGCGGTGAGGCCAAATCTGAATTTGGTCTGTACTTGCCCGCGTATAAAACTGCGGTGGTTGCCGACGAACTGTTTCACTCCGTGCCCAATATTTACACCATTCGCGGCGCAAAATTCCGCGAGCCAGAAGGGTATATGCGCGCAGTCGATGCGGTGCTTCACTACGATGTGGAATACCTGTTAGGTACTCACCTGGTGCCCATCGTAGGCAAGGATAATATTCGCCAGCAGGTGATCAAGTTCCGTGACCTGGTGCAGTGGATTAACGACCAGTCTATCCGCTATATCAACAAGGGCTACGGCATCGAAGAACTAAAAGCGAAATTTACCGAAGTGCCAGAGTATTTGGATAACGGCGCTTTCTCCACCGAGATGTACGGCAGCTTCCGCCACATTGCCCCGCAAATGTTTACCGGCCTGGTGGGATACTTTAGTGGTGATGCGATTGAATACCGCCCAACAGAACCGGTTGAACTGGCCCGCCGTCATATCGAACTTATGGGGGGGCGCGATCGCGTCTTTAATGCCGCCGCCAATGCTTATAACGATGGTGATTCTCAGTTTGCTGCCGAGTTACTAACCTATTTGATCCGGGTTGATAACGACGATATGGAAGCCCGTCACCTAAAAGCGGCTGCGTTTCGTAAACTGGGATATGCCGAGTTAAACACCACCTGGCGCTCCTGGTATTTAACTTCAGCCTTGGAGCTTGATGGTGTTATGTCACCTTCAATGGTGGTTGAGGAAATGAAAGATGCCGTCTTTGCCAAACTGGAATCCAAACCGGCGGTAGAGATTATTGGCGGTTTGCGCTTCCGGGTAAAAGCCGAAGAGGTCGGTGGCGATCATTTAGTGATTAACTACAACATTACTGACTCCAACGAACAGGTTAGTGCCGAATTACGCAACGGTGTACTGGTTGTTAAACCTGAATTGCATCCCCAGCCTCAGGCGGCGTTAACCATGACCCGTGAGACCTTTAATAAACTGGTGAAGCAGGAATTGGGGCCTTTGGAAGCGATTAAGGATGGGGTAATTGACTTTGAAGGCAATCCGCTTAAATTGAGAGCCTTTGGCAAAGCCTTTGATGAAAACCCGTTTATGGAGCGTTTGGCGGTTCGCTAGCAGGTTTATTTACGCTAACGTGTTACCTCTGATGTAAATGAAAAAAACGGCTTTGTAAAAACTCAGTCACTTTCGAGCGAGAACCTGTTTACAGTTATTTGTTACAATGAGTAAATCCATAATTGCTGATACTCTCGAAATCTGAACGGATTAATCCTGCGTCGCTCAGATCGACTCTTGTTTTTCACCCGAAAGTGCTGCCGTAACTCTTCAAAGACCGTGCAAAATATCAGGGCGCAAAACACATCCTTAAACCCTTTCATCACCTTGTATCTGGACTTTATGGCTCGGTGATCTTGCTCCAAACAGTTATTCAGGTATTTTACGTCACGGTGATGAGTGCTATTCCCGAACACTCGCTTAATGGCTGGGTATAGTGCAGGCTCTTTGTCTGTGGTGATCTGCGACGGGACGACATCTGTTGTGCTGTGGCATTGCTTAAAGAAAGCCTCTGCTGCAGCCTGATCCCGGACATCACTCAGATAAACATCGACCAGATTCCCCTGCTTATCAATGGCTCTGTATAGATAGCACCAACGCCCATCAATTCTGATATAGGTCGCATCGATATGCCATTTGTGACCCGCCTTGCCCTGTCGAGATTTCCTCAGCTTGATGCCCAGTTCAGTGCCAAAACTCTGTGCCCAATTATGCACCGTCTGGTGACACAGTTGAATTCCTCGGGTAGTCATCAATTCCACCACATCATCCAAGCTGAGCTTGAAGCGGTAGTATTGGTAGACCGCCAGCATAACCACTTCGGTCGGGTACTCGATGAAGTTTAACGACGTGCCACTTCGCTCATTGAACTGACTTATGCAAGCGCGGCACCGAAATTGCCTGTAGCCAAGCGATGTCGTCCTGGGAATTTCTCGTGTGTTGGGCGAGGAGCAAGTGGGACAGATCATGGCAGGTCAGCCTTCTTATTGGAAATAATCGAATTGTACTCTGTTCAGGCTTGCAATAGCGGTTTATGGGACTGAGTTTTGACAAATCCATAAAAACCGCCAAAAACAGCGTTTCAGCCCTCTACGTAAACCAGGCATTAGAAGGAATAAGACAAGAGAATTACAATCTGGAAGATCTACTTTATCAGTGCCACCTCACTGAGGAAGATCTTTATAGAAAGGAACAACGCATCGAGATCGATAAGGCCGTCAAGCTGTATAAACTGTGCTATCAGGTAACTCAGGACGAGTCACTTTGCCAGCTTGAACATCCAACCCAGCTAGGGCATTTTCGCATACTGGCACTCTCTCTGTTAAACACCCGCACCCTGGGTAAAGCCCTGCGTCGAATGACAGAATTTAACAATTTGTTTCACAACAGTTTTCATTTCTCGATAAACACATCTCATGGTCAGACAACATACAGCGTCGAACGCATTCCTGGACACAAGATTCTCACTACCCACGCGATTGATGGCGTACTTAGCCTCGCTCATCGTTTTCTAGGCTGGCTCTGCAACGACCGGATTATTCTCAACCAGGTAAGTCTCGACTTCTCGCCGCCAGACTACAAGAATGAACACAAACATTTATATTACGGCGCACCCGTTCTGTACAACCAACCGATAAATTCCTTTAGCTTCGATAATAGCTATCTTGATCACCGCATCATGCAAAATGAAGCCAGCGTAGAAAGCTATATTCGTCGCTCGCCTCTGGATCTTCATCTACCTATAGACGTCGGTGGGGCTCTGACACAATCTGTCCGTTTGCTCACCAAAAAAGCTTTTACACAACAAAAGCTTCCCCCTGAACTCGACGACATTGCTTCACACTTAAACTACAAATCCCATACACTGAGGCGGAGACTAAGCGAAGAAGGCACCAACTTTCACACAATTCAATCGCAAGTAAGACGGGATATCGCAATCCACCATCTAGGTCACCCGGAAACCAGTATTGAAGAAATCGCCTTGCACACTGGCTATAGCGAGCCTAGCGCCTTTATTCGAGCTTTTAAAAACTGGACGGGCTTTACACCGTTGCAGTTCCGCAAAGGCATGATAGTAGATGAGCCCTAGAGAATTACTTGACCATCTGCATGCAGATCCACTCGGCCTTTAAAGCTGGCTTATCGCTGCCTTCTATTTCGACTTCGACGTCATAGGTGAGCATAAACTGGCCGGGGGATTTTTCAACGGCAGCCAGAACTTTTGCGTGGCAGCGAATGCGGCTGTCTACTTTTACGGGAGCGATAAAGCGAACCTTATCGAAACCGTAGTTTACGGCCATAAACATGCCATCAATCATCAAACTAAAGGTTTTGGCAAAGTGAGAGATCATGGAAAGGCTCAGGAAACCGTGAGCAATAGTGCCGCCAAAGGGAGATTCCTTGGCTTTCTCAGGGTCTACATGAATAAACTGATGATCCAAAGTGCAGTCGGCAAATTGGTTAATTTGCGTCTGGGTAACGGTAAACCATTCACTGGCTTCCAGTTGCTCGCCAACACAGCTGGCAACATCTTCACGTGATAGAACTTTCATGACACTTTCTTTTTCGGCGACTAGCTATTGACCATCCTGACACTTGCTGCACAACCCGGCAATGACAATTATTCACAACAATAATTGACAGCGAATAACAATTTAGAAGGAAGATTGAAGTCAAGCAGGTGCGTTATCCATATCGGAAATCAGGGTACGGCTGGCCCTAAAGAAAAAGTAGACCGCAAAAGCACCACCAAAAACTGCTGCGAATAACATGGCGTAGCGCAGGGACTCTCCGCCCCCAGGCATCGCCAGCATATCACTCAAGAAGCCCACTGTGGCTGGCCCCATTCCCATGCCGATGATATTTATAACAAAGTAGAGCACAGCCGTTGCCTGTGCTCGGTTGGCAGTCGACACCAACCCATGACTTAACGCAAGAACTGCAGGCAACCAGGAGGCAAACAGCCCCATACCCACTACGTTCAGACCGAGAGCCAGATATAGATTATCCGTGGTTAAGATAATAAAAGTAAACACACCACTGCTCAGCATTGCCGTGGCTGCCAGCCAAACGTACCAGCGACGGTCACGCATCTTCAGCTTATCCACCAGCATACCACCACCAATGGTACCGATGGATTTGTCAAAACTCAGTCCCATAAACCGCTATTGCAAGCCTGAACAGAGTACAATTCGATTATTTCCAATAAGAAGGCTGACCTGCCATGATCTGTCCCACTTGCTCCTCGCCCAACACACGAGAAATTCCCAGGACGACATCGCTTGGCTACAGGCAATTTCGGTGCCGCGCTTGCATAAGTCAGTTCAATGAGCGAAGTGGCACGTCGTTAAACTTCATCGAGTACCCGACCGAAGTGGTTATGCTGGCGGTCTACCAATACTACCGCTTCAAGCTCAGCTTGGATGATGTGGTGGAATTGATGACTACCCGAGGAATTCAACTGTGTCACCAGACGGTGCATAATTGGGCACAGAGTTTTGGCACTGAACTGGGCATCAAGCTGAGGAAATCTCGACAGGGCAAGGCGGGTCACAAATGGCATATCGATGCGACCTATATCAGAATTGATGGGCGTTGGTGCTATCTATACAGAGCCATTGATAAGCAGGGGAATCTGGTCGATGTTTATCTGAGTGATGTCCGGGATCAGGCTGCAGCAGAGGCTTTCTTTAAGCAATGCCACAGCACAACAGATGTCGTCCCGTCGCAGATCACCACAGACAAAGAGCCTGCACTATACCCAGCCATTAAGCGAGTGTTCGGGAATAGCACTCATCACCGTGACGTAAAATACCTGAATAACTGTTTGGAGCAAGATCACCGAGCCATAAAGTCCAGATACAAGGTGATGAAAGGGTTTAAGGATGTGTTTTGCGCCCTGATATTTTGCACGGTCTTTGAAGAGTTACGGCAGCACTTTCGGGTGAAAAACAAGAGTCGATCTGAGCGACGCAGGATTAATCCGTTCAGATTTCGAGAGTATCAGCAATTATGGATTTACTCATTGTAACAAATAACTGTAAACAGGTTCTCGCTCGAAAGTGACTGAGTTTTTACAAAGCCCGACTAATCATCCCCTCGATGTCGCGATAGTTTAAACACCTATGAACACAGCGAGAAGTCATCGAGGACAGAGTCATGGGAATAAAACAGGGGCAGGGTAAAACATTGAACGCCCCGAAGGGCGTTCAATGAGCAGCTTTCAGGACAGAGCCTGGTTCGCCGCCCAAGACAGCACTCAGCTCAAAAACTCAAAGGGAACAAGGTCTCCATCTTCTGTGCCAGCGTCTTGTTGCCTTTAAATCTCAGCTTGCCGGTCACGAATGCCGCCATACCATTGATGCTGCCGTCAGCAACACCAATAAAGGTAGCCACACTAGTGGTAAAAGTAACGGAAGGCTCCGCGTGCTCGCCCTTGACGATCTCGTGCTCGTTGTCTTTGATAACGATGTAGAAGCTTTCATCGCCTTTAAAGTGATACTGGAATACTTCGTCCATGCCAGCGGCAGCGGCAGGGTTGAAAGACTCATTCAGTTTTGCAATTAGATCATCAACAGTCATAGCTATGTCCTAAAGATTTTATTTATTGAAAAGAAGACACTCGAATTAAAAATTCGAAAAGCCTGCTATATAGCATATAGCAATTATCTTGATTGATCGACCAAGTTAGGGTAATGTGTATGGCACACGCGATGGTCGATAATGATTTTTGGCCATCGAGGGTTCTGTGTTCATCCAGCGACGCTAAATCGTTGCATATGTTCGCTGGCACTGCGCTTATGCCCGCAGTTATCGTAATGTTGGGCGGCTCAGAAGAAATCATGCGCGACCTCGCCCCGCGCCAGTATGGAGTTTAACGAATGACCATTAAAGTTTGGCACACCCACCAGGCACGCTCTATGCGGGTCCTATGGGCGTTGGAAGAGATGGGGTTGGACTATGAAGTTATTTCCATGGCCTTTCCACCACGCTTCACCCAGCCTGAATATCTCGAAATCAACGAGCTGGGCACCATTCCCTATATGATCGATGGCGACACCCATATGACCGAGTCATGCGGTATTCCATTGTATCTGGTGGAGCGCTACGGCAAACACGAGTTTGGCCTGAAGCCCGACCATCCGGAGTACGGCGATTATCTCAATTGGCTGTTCCACAGTGACGCCACCCTGACTTTTCCGCAGACGGTTTATATCCGCTACACCCTGCAAGAGCCGCCTGAGCGTGGCCTGCAAGAGGCGGCGACAGACTATATGAAATGGTTTCACGCCCGCTTGCGCAAGCTGAACAAGCACCTGGAAGATGGCCGCGAGTACCTGGTCGACAACCGCTTTACCGTTGCCGATATAACCATTGCCTATGCGTTGTTTTTGGGGGAGAACCTGAAAATTGATGAGCGCTATAAGCCCCAGGTACGCGATTACCTGAATCGCATGAAAGAGCGCCCGGCTTTCCAAAAAGTGGCCAAGATTGGTGAAGAGTTCACTCAAATAACCAAATAAGTAAGCGAATTAAGAAAACAGCAACAGGAATTTAAGTTATGGCGGTTATCGAATCTCAGCTGGATACGCAGTCCGATGCGTTTAAAAACAATTTAAAAGTGATGACGGCAGCGGTAGACGAATTTCGCGGTATTGAGCGCCGCGTGATTGAAGCGGCAGAGGCCAAGGCAGATCGTTACATTAAAAAAGGCTATATCCCTCCTCGCGAGCGCTTGAGTTTGCTGCTGGATGCCGGAGCACCCTTTCTCGAGCTATCAAGCCTGGCCGGCTATATGCAAGACGAAGATACCGATGGTACTGGTGCCGGTGGTAGCTATATAGCCGGTATCGGTTATATCGGTGGTGTTCGCTGTGTGGTGGCGGTTGACGATTACCTGACCAAAGGCGGCAGCATCGGCCCAATGGGTGGGAAAAAGCGGCTGCGTATGCTGAACATCGCTATGAAAAACAAATTGCCCATGGTGAACCTTTCCCAAAGTGGCGGCGGAAACCTGAAATTAGCAAGTGATACCTTTGGCGAATCTGGAAGTGTGTTTGCTTTGCAGTGTCGCCTGTCCGCTGCAGGCATTCCGCAAATCACGGTTGTTCATGGCAGTGCTACCGCAGGTGGTGCTTATCAGCCAACGCTTTCTGACTACCTGATTCTGGTGCGAAAACAATCCACCATGTACTTGGCGGGCCCTCCGTTGTTGAAAGCGGCCACCGGTGAAATCGCCACCGATGAAGAATTGGGTGGTGCGGAGATGCACAGTGAAGTTGCCGGTACCAACGATTACCTGGCCGAGAACGATGCCGACGGTATTCGTATTGCCCGTGACGTGACCAAAAAACTCGGTTGGAACAAAAATCAGCCTCTGCACGCCGAAGTGTCCTATCAGGAACCTCTGTACGCGGCAGAAGAATTGCGTGGCATTGTGCCAGAAGATGCAAAAACCCCGTTTGATATGCGCGAGGTGATCGCCCGTATCGCCGACGGTTCTGACTTCTTGGAATTCAAAGCTGATTTCGATAACGGCACCCTGTGTGGCCATATGGAAATTGAAGGTCAGCCCTGTGGTGTCATCGGTAACAACAGCCCGATTACCGCCAAAGGTGCTGCCAAGGCGGCACAGTTTATTCAGTTGTGTGAGCAGTCTGGCACGCCCCTGTTGTTCTTAACCAACACCACCGGCTTCCTGGTCGGTACTGAGCCAGAACAAGCCGGCATTATTAAACACGGTGCCAAATTTATTCAGGCCGTGACCAATTGCACCGTACCAAAAGTCACCATCATCGTGAGCGGCTCTTACGGTGCGGGTAACTATGCCATGGCTGGCCGCGGTATGGATCCGCGCTTCCTGTTCGCCTGGCCTCGCAGTGTGGTGTCAATAATGGGTCCGGCGCAAGCCGGTAGTGTTTTGCGTCAGGTAGCAGAAGCCAAAATGGCTCGAGCCGGTGAGATTACTGAGCAGATGCGTGCTTCGGTCGACGCTCTGGAAAAAGACACGACTGAGACTATGGAAGCCAACTCCAATGCCCTGGCCAATACGGCGCGGGTTTGGGACGATGGCATGATTGATCCCGCCGATACCCGAGCGGTGGTGGCGTTTGCCTTAAGTGTTTGTCGCGAAGGCGATGAGCGTGAGCTCAACAGCAATACTTTTGGTATTGGACGTTTATAAGACCCGTCTTCTTATAAGATCAGTCTAGGCAAAATTAGGAATCAAAAATCATGAGTAAAATTACCAAAGTATTAGTTGCCAACCGTGGCGAAATTGCCGTTCGTGTGATGCGCACCGCCCGCGACCTGGGTTATCGCACTGTTGCTGTGTACAGTGAAGCCGATGCCGGTGCACTGCACGTACAGGAAGCCGATCAGGCGGTGTGTATTGGTCCTGCGGCTGTGGGTGAGTCTTACCTGGTCGCCGATAAAATACTGGCCGCCGCCAAGCAAACCGGCGCCGATGCCATTCACCCGGGTTACGGTTTCCTGTCAGAAAACGCGGCTTTTTCAGAAACCTGTGAAGCGGAGGGTATTACCTTTATCGGCCCTCGTAGTGAAGCCATTAACCTGATGGGCAGCAAGCGTCTGTCTAAAATCGCTATGATCGATGCCGGCGTACCTTGCATTCCCGGTTATCAGGATGCCGATCAGTCCGATGAAACCCTGCTGGCTAAAGCCAAGGACATTGGTTTCCCGCTAATGGTTAAAGCCTCCGCCGGTGGTGGTGGCCGCGGCATGCGTCTGGTATTCGAAGAAAGCGAACTGGCTGAACAAATTCGCACTGCACGCTCTGAAGCCGAAACTGCCTTTGGCAGTGGCGAACTGATTCTGGAGCGTGCCGTTATCGAACCACGCCATATTGAAATTCAGGTATTTGCCGATGAACACGGCAATGCGGTGTACCTGGGCGAGCGCGATTGTTCCATCCAGCGTCGTCACCAGAAAGTGGTGGAAGAAGCACCGTCTCCCTTTGTTGACCCCGAGCTGCGCCAACGTATGGGTGAAGCTGCCGTTAACGCTGCCAAAGCCTGTAACTATCGCGGTGCCGGTACGGTGGAATTTCTGGTAGATGCCGACAAGAATTTCTACTTCCTGGAAATGAACACGCGCCTGCAGGTAGAGCACCCGGTTACCGAGCTGATTACTGGTTTGGACCTGGTGGCCTGGCAATTAAAAGTTGCTGCAGGTGAAAAGCTGCCGCTGACACAAGATGATGTCGAGCTAAACGGCCACGCGGTTGAGGTACGCCTTTACGCCGAAGATCCTCGCAATAACTTTATGCCACAAACCGGTCAAGTACGTTTATGGGACTACCCGGAACGCGCCGGCATCCGTATGGATCACGGTATTCAAACCGGTCAGGAAGTCAGCCCTTTCTATGACCCGATGATTGCCAAAGTCATTGCCTACGGTGATAACCGTGCCGAAGCGATTCGTCGCCTAGCCTCTGCGGTTCAGGACACTCAACTGCTGGGCATGAACAACAACAAACTGTTCCTGCAAAACGTACTGCGTCATGAAGTGTTTGGTGCCGGTGAAGCGACTACCGCGTTTATTGAGCAGCACTTTAGCAGTGATGTCAGTATGGATCAAAAAGAGCCATCCGCTACCACCCTTGCTAAAGCCGCTTTACTCTTCTTTCAGCGCTCAATTGAAGCCGGCCAGGATGCTAAATTCCACTGGAGCCGCTCTACCCCGCAAAGTTACGCATACAAGCTGGAGTTCGATGGCAAAGCCACTAGCGTTAATCTGACCGAAAACGAACATCAGTTTGAGATCAGCGTTGTTAAAGACGGCGCAGATGAAGAAAGAACAACATTGGAGTTCGTTTCCCAAGATGAAAACACCTGTGTCTTTATCGAAAACGGTGTACGCGAAACTCTGAACTTTGCCTTCGATAACAAGACCCTGTACCTGGATGACGGTACCGGTCACTTTATCCTTGAAGATGTAACTCACCAACCTGCTGCCGCTGCCGGTGGTGCCGGTAGTGGTCAGGTGAAAGCCTCCATGGACGGTGCCATTGCCGAAGTACTGGTGCAAGAAGGTGATACCGTTGAAGCCGGTCAAACCCTGGTGGTACTGGAAGCCATGAAGATGGAGCACCCACTGAAAGCCGGCATTAGCGGCACCGTAACGGCAGTTAGCTGTGAGGCCGGTCAGCAGGTTAAATCCAAGCAGTTACTGATCAGCGTAGAAGGCGAGTAATACTCGCCTGCAAAAACGTTAAAACACAGGAATAAAGTTATGACTGATGTAATCAAAATTGCTAACTGCAGTGGCTTTTACGGCGATAAATTATCCGCTGCACTGGAGATGGTCGAAGGCGGTCCCATTGATGTACTGACCGGTGACTACCTGGCCGAGCTGACCATGGCTATCTTGTATGGCCAAAAAATGAAAAGAAACACCGGTTATGTCGGTACCTTTTTAAAGCAAGTGAAACAAGTCCTGAAGCCGTGTATTGAAAAAAATATCAAAATAGTCAGTAACGCTGGTGGCTTAAATCCAGCGGCTATGGCTGATGCAGTAAAAGAAATTGCCAAAGAGCTAAACCTTGACGTCAAGGTTGCCTATATAGACGGTGATGACTTAGCGCCGCGTATGCAAGAGTTGCAGGCCGAAGGCGAAGCCTTTGTAAATATGGACACAGGCGCAAAGCTGGCCGACAACAAAAATAAGCTGTTGACCGCCAACGCCTATCTGGGTGCCTGGGGTATCAAAGAGGCGCTGGATCAAGGCGCCGATATCGTGATCTGCCCTCGTGTTACCGATGCCGCCGTTGTGATTGGCCCCGCTGCCTGGAAATTTAACTGGCAGCGCACCGATTACGACGCCCTGGCAGGTGCGTTAGCTGCAGGCCATGTGATCGAGTGTGGCCAGCAGGCCACCGGCGGTAACTACGCCTTTTTTCAGGAAGTACCAAGCTTCGACAAGCCCGGCTACCCCATTGCCGAGATTGAAGCCAACGGTAACTTCACGGTAACTAAACACCCAGGTACCGCTGGTTTAGTATCGGTAGGCACCGTTAAATCTCAACTGCTGTATGAAATTGGTGATCCGGCCTACAAAAACCCGGATGTAATTGGCCACTTCGACACCTTGAGTATTGAACAAACCGGTGAAGATCGTGTTTACGTCAGTGGCTGTAAAGGCTCCTGCCCACCGCCAAGTCATAAAGTCTGTATCAATACCCTGGGCGGTTTCCGCAATGGCTTTGAGATCATGCTCACCGGCCTGGATATTGAAGCCAAAGCCAAGGTATTCACCGATGCTTTTTTCAACAATATTGGCGGCAAAGATCAATTTGACGATGTCTCCATCGAACTGCTGCGCACTGATAAAGAAAATCCACAGTGCAACGAAGAAGCCTTCGCCCGCTTGCGCATTATCGCCAAGTCCAGTGACAAGGATCTGGTCGGTCGTCTGTTCAGTGCCAAAATGATTGAAATCGCCCTGGCCAATATTCCCGGTTTAGGCCCGATGAATCCTATCGGTAATGGCGAGAGTTTCCTGGTGTACTGGCCAACTTTGGTGGACAGTCAATATATCACCGAGTATGTGCATATTGATGATCAAGTTACTGAAGTTACGCCGACCAGCCAGCTTGATCTGGAAACAGTAAACCATGAGGTCGTAGCTGCTGAAGTACCCGCCGCACCAACGGGTGAGATGGTAAGTATTCCTTTCGGCCGTTTATTCGGTACTCGCTCCGGCGATAAAGGTGGCTGCGCCAATGTCGGTGTCTGGGCGATCAGTGAAGAAGCCTACGGATTCCTGCACGAGTTTTTAACCGTCGATCGATTAAAAGCCCTGATGCCTGAAACCGCCGACCTGGAAGTCGTTCGCTACGACCTGGCCAATATTCATTCCCTGAACTTCTTTATCAAAGGCATTCTGGGCGAGGGCGTTGCCTCATCGGTCCGTATGGACGCACAGGCGAAAACGATGGGTGAATACCTGCGGGCTAAAGTGATTGAAGTACCAGCAGTGTTAGCAAACAAAATCCAATAAAGGGTTATTACCTCCGTAGGAGCCCGCTCCGAGGGCGAATGGGTATGGCACGTTGCAGAAAGATTTTTCGCGGTACCCGATAAAGCGGGGCAGGCTCTCAGAGCCCGCTCCTACAGCAAAAAACTGTTGTAGATTCAAAAAAATTAATGAGTACAGAATCATGTCTGAAGAAAAATTATCCCTGCAAGGCCTGGTTTTTGAAGCCGTTGAGCTTGAGGTCAAGAACCACATCCTGACCATCACCCTAAACCGCCCCAAGCGCAAAAACGCCATCAACCCCACCATGGCCGCTGAGATTATCTACGCTCTGGATTACGCCAAACAGGAACGTGATATTCGCGTTGTGGTACTGGCCGCTAACGGCGATGTTTTCTGTGCTGGCGGCGACTTATCCGCCATGAGCGGCAAAGCTCAGGAAACCACCTCAACCGTACCAGTACGTGGTGGACAGGACGATCTTGCCCTGCGCCTCCGCCACCTCAACAAACCGTCGATTGCCTGCGTTCAAGGCAATCTGTTTGCCGGTGCCTTATTGTTCCTCTGCAACGTTACCCACGCCATTGCCGCCGAGGGTGTGAAGTTTTCCGCACCTGAAATCAAACGCGGTATCTGGCCTTTTATGGTGATGGGCGGGTTATTCCGAGTTATGCCGCAACGCGCCGCATTGGATTTTGTCATGCGCGGCAATGCCATTTCAACCGAGCAAGCTGAAAAGTGGGGCCTGATTAACGAGGCAGTACCGGCTGATTCATTACAGGATCACGTCGCCAGTTTGGCTACTGAATTGGCTAGCCTCGCCCCAGGAACCATGAGTCTTGGCTTAGCAGCCTATGTTCAACAGGATAATATGGACTTTGACAGCGCGCTGCCGTTTTTACGTGATCAGTTAAACGCCTGCCTGCAAAGCGCGGATGCCAAAGAAGGCATTACCGCCTTTTTTGAAAAACGCGAGCCCAAGTGGGATTAATTCTCTCTTTACGCGCGAGGTCGAATGCACGGGGTCAGATCACGATTTTTACGCCGTTTGTAAAAATGTGCTCTGACCCCTTACTTCTGCGTAATCACCTTCAATAACCCGGAAAAGAAAAACGCCTTCAATAGTGTGGCCTGGGTCGCATTGGCATCGAGACGGAGTATTAACAATGATCCCAAGAACCATTTTTGAACAGGAACACGAACAGTTCCGCGAGAGTGTCCGCAAGTTTTTTGAATCCCATGCTGTGCCTTACCATGCCCAGTGGGAAAAGGATGGCCAGATTGATCGTGCCCTTTGGAACAAGGCCGGTGAGATGGGTTTTCTGGCCCCCTCGGTACCTGAAGAATACGGTGGTATGGGGCTGGATTATCTCTATAACACCGTTATGGATGAAGAGATGGCAAAGCTGGGGCTTAGCGGACCAGGATTCCATTTGCACAACGATGTTACCGTGCCTTACCTGGTTAATCATGCCAGTGAGGCGCAAAAGCAGAAATATCTGCCCAAGTGTCTGAGCGGTGAAATGATTGTCGCCATTGCGATGACCGAACCCGGCACTGGCTCTGACCTGCAAGGGGTAAAAACCACGGCGATTGCCGATGGTGATGAGTATGTTATCAATGGTTCGAAAACCTTTATCACTAACGGTCAGCAGGCCGATTTGGTGATTGTGGTGTGTAAAACTGACCCCAATGCCGGCGCCAAAGGCATCAGTTTGCTTCTTGTAGAAGCCGGCACTCCCGGTTTTGAGAAAGGCACTAACCTTGAAAAAATAGGCCTCAAAGCTCAGGACACCTCCGAATTGTTCTTCCAGGATGTGCGTGTACCCAAAGAGAATATGTTGGGTGAAGAGGGTATGGGTTTTGTCTACCTGATGCAGGATTTGCCCCAGGAGCGCTTGACCATTGCTGTTATGGCCACTGCGGGTATGGAGGCAACTCTGCAGCAGACAGTGGATTACGTGAAAGAGCGCAAGGCCTTCGGTCAGCCCATCGCCAATTTCCAGAATACCCAGTTCAAGCTGGCGCAAATGGATTCAGAAATTACCGCCATGCGCGTATTTGTCGACCGCTGTATTGAATTGCATGTGCAGGGCAAGCTGGATGCAGTCACCGCCTCCAAAGCCAAGATGCTGGCGTCCGATCTGCAGAACAAGGTGATCGATGAATGCCTGCAGTTGCACGGTGGTTACGGTTATATGTGGGAGTTCCCGGTAGCCCGTGCCTACGCCGATGCCCGTATTCAGCGTATCTATGGCGGTACCAATGAAGTGATGAAAATAATTATCGGCCGTGCATTGTTGGCTGATTAATTATGTAAGAGGGGGCTCCTCCGCACAGATGTTTACACATTAAATTGAGGTAGGTAAAAACATGGATATTTCAGGAAAGGTTGCGATTGTTACCGGTGGCGCATCGGGTTTAGGTGAAGCGACTGTACGCGCTTATGTAGAAAAAGGCGGTAAGGTCGCCATCTTTGACATGAACGCCGAGCGTGGCGCCGCACTGGTGAATGAGCTGGGTACCGACAAGGTAGCCTTCTTTAACGTTAACATAGCCGATGAAGAATCCGTAAAAGCGGGCATTGCCGGTGTTGTGGAAAAGTTTGGTTCCATCCATATCTGTAACAACTTTGCCGGTATCGGTGATGCGGTTAAAACCCTGGGTAAGGATGGCGTTCACCCGCTGGATCGCTACAAGCGTGTGCTGGACATTAACCTGATCGGTACTTTTAATGTTGCCCGTTACGCTGCCGAGCAGATGGAAAAGAACGAGCCGTTTAATGAGCACGGCGGTCGCGGTGTGATCATCAATACCGCGTCTGTTGCAGCCTACGAAGGTCAAATCGGCCAGGTGGCCTACAGTGCCTCCAAAGGCGGTATTGTTGGCATGACCCTACCCATGGCTCGCGATCTGGCGTCCATCGGTATTCGCGTAAACACCATCGTGCCAGGCACGATTCACACACCTTTGTTTGACACGGTCCCAGAGGCCGCCATAAATGGCCTATCTCAAGCTGTATTAAACCCCAAACGTCTGGGACGCCCGGAAGAAATTGCTCACTTGTCTGTGATGATGGCAGAGAACGAATACCTCAATGGCGAGTGTATTCGTCTTGATGGTGGTATTCGTATGCAGCCTCGATAAACGGCTGCCAGTAGAGCCGAGTTGAAAGCGAAAGGGGATGCTTGATAAATCTGTGGGAGTTGGCGGGTAAGAATTTCTTTGAAGAGAAATTTTTCAGCTCTCTTAAACGTTGCCCTGGCGAGATTTTGCCGGGGTGGATCATGTTCAGGCTTTTAATGCCCGGATACCCATTGTGGCCCTAGGGGTAGCCATAATTGCATCGGGAGTTCCAGATGAAAGTAACCAAGCAGATGCTGCACGAAGACCTGCGTGCGCATTTTAGACCGTTAAGTGCGTTTGCTGCCATTGGCAAATACAAACCGACAATACAGCTGATGAACGCATTAAGCAGGTTGTCGAAAGGTAAAAATATCGAAAGCCTTGACTGCGATGAATACTCTGTTCCCAGTAGTGATGGGGATTGGAATATACGCACCCGAGTCTACCGGCCGAAGCATGCTACCGAAAAGCTGCCGGTGATGCTCTACATACACGGTGGGGGGTATATCACGGGTAACCCTGAGGGGTTTGGGTTTGTTGTCGAGCGTTTTATCAAAACCAGGCCCTGTGTGGTTGTTGCTCCAGACTATCGTAAAGCCTATACACAACCTTTTCCTGCCGGCTTTAACGACTGCTACGATACCTTAATGTGGGCAAAAAACAACGCTGAGAAATTGGCTATTGATAGCGACAAGGTCATTGTCGCCGGGCACAGTGCCGGTGGCGGATTAACCGCTGCGGTCACCCTTAAGGCCCGGGATACCCAGGATGTTGATATCGCTTTTCAGATGCCGATTTATCCCATGATCGACGACCTTCAACCCGCAGACCCGGATCGTTATATCAAGACTCCGGTGTGGGATACCGCGATGAATAAAATGGGGTGGGGTGCCTACCTGTCGGACCTTCACAAGCAGGGCGTTGACATTCCCGCCTACGCGGCACCAGCCCGGAATACGGATTATCGCGGATTGCCTCCCACCATTACCTTTGTCGGTTCGTTGGAGCCCTTCTACCAGGAGACGCTCGACTACGTAGAGGCACTTAAGCAAGAAAGCGTGGATGTTGCTTTTAAGCTCTATGACGGCTGCTTTCACGCTTTTGAATTCCTGAGTCCGAATACCAAGGTCAGTAAAGATGCGCGCGATTTTACCTTTGACAGTTATGCGGATTTTTATGATCGATACGTGAGCTAATTTTCAGGCTTTTTTTAGGCCGAATAGATGAGACCCAACACAACATGACCTACTAGGTCATGTTGTGTTGGGTCGCTCTCAGACGCTGGAATGGTGTATGACCGGTCGAATCTTCGGGGCGCAAGAGGCGTTAAACGGAGGCTTGGTGCGGTCTGTTCACGCGCCGGGGCATCTTCAGTCGAGCGCAATCCGCTGACGCGCGTGAGGGAGTTGCCAGTTTCCTGGAGAAACGGCCACCTGATTATCCGGATAAAGTATTGGAAAATATGCCGGAGTTTTTCCCTTGGTGGCAATCACTTCCCTATGAAAGTGACCTCTAGTTATCTGTTTCGATACTCCCGGGGCGAACAGCCGTGCCAGGATGTAAAGCTTAAGAACTCTTCCTATTCTTCTTCTACATCGTCATAAATGGATGTCGATACATGTAACTGCGGCAATACGCAAAACCCGTCCATCAACATCACTGAGGATGTCAAGAAACTATCCGTTACCAAACAACGCTTAGAGTTGGATAGCCCTTCAAAACACATTTATAAAATCTTGAGGGTGATGTGGGCAATACTGTTGTTGATTTCTAATGACAGATGTTCGTAGCTCATGATGGGCTCCAAACAGGGTGGCGGCAAAGAACAGGCGAATCGCTATAGCCGGATTAGTTTCCTTGCGCACCTTGGCAAGAATCGTGTAGGTACGATCAGAAAATAGATGCAGAGCTTCGATAAAAAGCTGGCGCTTATCACCGAAGGCGGCATAAAGGCTGCTACGACTGATTTCCATTGAAGTCAGGAGTTGCCGCAATGAGGTGGCAGTATAACCTTGTCGCCAGAACAGGTGCATGGCCGCTTGCAGGGCTTTTTGTCGGTCGAATTCTTTTGGGCGGGCCATGCTATCTCACTAATTATCAAGTTATGGACTAGTCGAGCTCTATTTGATTGGTCGACCAAGTTAGGGTAGAGTGTGGCACATACGGTGGTTATTAATGATCTTTGGTTATCATTTTTACTTTTAATGACAGATGACAGATGAGAGATTTAAGACAGAACCGTAATAATTCTCTCAATAACTACAGAAGAGACAAAAGATGACTAATCACGTTTATATCTACGACGCCGTACGTACTCCCCGTAGTAAGGGTAAGAAAGACGGCAGCTTGCACGAAGTTAAGCCTATCGATCTGGGCGCTGGTCTGTTTAAAGGCCTGCAGTCTCGCCATGATCTGGAAACTTCCTACGTTGATGATGTGGTGATGGGCTGTGTAACGCCGATAGGTGAGCAGGGTTCCAATATTGCCAAAATGATTGTTCAAAATGCTGACTGGGATGAGTCTGTAGCCGGTGTTCAGCTGGACCGTTTCTGCGCCTCTGGTCTGGAAGCCGTAAACATGGCTGCTCAGAAGATTGCTTCTGGCTGGGAAGACCTGGTTGTTGCCGGTGGTGTTGAGTGTATGTCTCGTGTACCTATGGGCTCCAACGGTGGTGCTATGGGTAGCGATGCTGCTTTCTCACTGAAGACTGGCTTCGTACCTCAGGGTATTGGCGCCGATGTGATCGCTAGTCTGGACGGCTACAGCCGTGAAGACGTGGATGCCTTTGCCATGGAATCCCAAAAGCGTGCCGCCCATGCCCGTGATAACGGTTACTTTGATAAGTCAGTCTTACCAGTGCTGGACAAGAATGGCCTGACCATTCTGGAAAAAGACGACTTCATCAAGCCAAACACCACCATGGAAGGCCTGGGTAACCTGAAAGCCTCTTTCGAAATGATGGGCAGCTTCGGTTTTGACGATATCATTCTGAAGAAATACAACACCCTGGAAAAAGTGAACCACGTGCATACCCCAGGTAACTCCTCCGGTATTGTTGATGGCGCCTCTGCGGTACTGATCGGTAGTGAGAAAGCCGGTAAAGATCTGGACCTGACGCCACGTGGTCGTATTGTGTCTACTGCGGTTCTGGCTAACTGCCCAATCATCATGTTGACCGGCCCTGGTCCTGCTGCCAAGAAAGCCCTGGATAAAGCTGGCCTGAAAGCCTCCGACATTGATTTGTGGGAAATTAACGAAGCCTTCGCTTCTGTTGCCATGCGTTACATGAAAGACCTGGATATCAGCCACGAAGTCACCAACGTTAACGGTGGTGCGATTGCCATGGGTCACCCACTGGGTGCCACCGGTGCCATGCTGGTTAGCATCATGCTGGACGAGCTGGAGCGTCGCGGTCTGAAGCGCGCCATGCTGTCACTGTGTGTGGGCGGTGGTATGGGTATTTCTACCATTATTGAGCGCGTGTAATACGAAATTACTCCCGAAAAGTTAATGTCATTCCTGCGTAGGCAGGAATCCAGCGGCTTTAGGTGTTTAAGTCACTGGATACCCAAGGCACTTGCGGTGCTCGCGGGGCAGGCTCTCCCCGCCTGCGCGGGGATGACGGGAAGATGAGTGTAATCATCAACTGAATTTTAGGAAAAGAATCATGAGCGGATTTAATTACGAAAAAGATGCAGACGGTATTGTAACTGTCACTATGGACATGGCCGGCCCGGTTAACTCTATGAACACCGAGTTCGATCGACTGTGGATCGAGATGGTTGATAATCTGGAAAAAGAAGACGGCCTGACCGGTGTTGTAATCGCCTCTGCCAAGAAAACCTTCTTTGCCGGGGGCGACCTGGTCGGCTTGCTGGCAGAGCAGCCAGAAGATAGTGAAGCGTTTTTCAACCGTCTTGAAGACATGAAAACCGTCATGCGTCGTCTGGAAAAACTGCCTGTACCGGTTGTATCTGCTATTAATGGTGCGGCACTGGGCGGTGGTTTCGAAATCTGCCTGTCGACCAACTACCGTATCGCTTACAACCACAAGTCCGTACAAATCGGCCTGCCAGAAGTAAGCCTGGGTCTGTTGCCGGGCGGTGGTGGTGTTGTGCGCATGGTAAACCTGCTGGGTCTGCAAAACGCGCTGCCATTCTTGCTTGAAGGTAAGAAAGTGGTTCCAGCTAAAGCCCTCAAGGCTGGCATGATTCACGAAACAGTTGAGACTATTGAAGAGCTGGTACCACGCGCTAAAGCTTATATCCTGGAGCAAAAAGGTAACGAAGCGGCTGCTGTTCAGCCTTGGGATGTTAAAGGCTTTAAGATTCCTGGCGGTAACGTTAGCTCTCCAAAACTGGCTCAAGTTATTAGCGGTGCTCCAGCGATGCTGGCTAAAAAGACCCGTGGTCTGTTGCCTGCACCTGAGCAAATTCTGGATTGTGCCATTGAAGCAGCACGTCTGAACTTCGAAACGGCAATGACGATCGAAAGTCGCGGCCTGACAAATCTGGTGGTTACTCCAGAAGCCAAGAACATAATCAGTACCCTCTTCTTCCAGATGAATAAAGTTAACGGTGGTGCTTCCCGTCCGAAAGATGTTGAACCCCAGCTGACCAAGAAAGTTGGTATTTTGGGTGCCGGCATGATGGGCCAGGGGATTGCTTACTCTTCTGCCATGGTCGGTATCGAAGTTGTCCTGAAAGACATCTCCGTTGAAGCCGCGGAGAAGGGTAAAGCTTACACAGAGAAACTGCTGGCTAAGCGTGTTTCTAAAGGTCGTATGACCGAAGAGAAGAAATCTGACATTCTGGCGCTGATCAAACCAACGGCCGACGATGCTGATCTGCAAGGTTGTGACCTGATCATTGAAGCCGTGTTCGAAAATATCGAGCTGAAAAACAAGATCACTGCCAGCACTGAGAAGTACTTGGCTGAAGGCGGTGTTTGGGGTTCTAACACCTCCACCCTGCCTATCACCCAGTTGGCAGAAGCTTCTGAGAAACCAGAGAACTTTATCGGCATTCACTTCTTCTCGCCTGTAGACAAGATGCCCCTGGTAGAAATTATCTGTGGTGAAAAGACCAGTGATGTGGCCCTGGCCAAAGCGTTCGATTACACCCGACAAATCAAGAAGACCCCAATCGTTGTTAACGATTCTCTGGGCTTCTACACCTCGCGTACTTTCGGCACCTTTATGGATGAAGGTGTTCGCATCCTGCAAGACGGTGCTCACCCTGTTCGTATCGACAACCTGGGTAAAGCGGTTGGCATGCCAGTAGGGCCTCTGTCTGTACAGGATGAAGTGAGTATTGAGCTGACTCGCAAAGCGGCAGAAACCCAAAAAGAAATGGGCGTTTACGGTAAATTCGGTGATACATCCGCTCAGGATGAAATTATCGACTTTATGATTACTCAGAACAGTCGCGGTGGTCGCCACCACGGTGGTGGTTTCTACGAGTACTCTGACGGTGGCAAGACCATTTGGCAGCCATTGGTAGAGAAATACTTCAATGCCGATTACGACATCAGCGATGAAGATGTCAAAGATCGTATCCTGTTCCGTCAGGTTATCGAAACCCTGAAGTGTCTGGAAACCAATGTTCTGCGCAGCGTAGCTGACGGCAACATCGGTTCCATCATGGGTATCGGTGCGCCTGTATGGACCGGTGGTTTCATCCAGTTCGTTAATACCTATGGCTTAGAGAAATTCCAAGCACGTTGTGGTGAATTGGCAGCCAAATACGGTGAGCGTTTTGAGTGTCCAGCCATCGTTGCTGGTAAAATCGCTGCTGGCGAAACTTTCCAATAATTAATTTCTCATTAAACGTCATCCTCACGAAAACGGGGATCCATCTACTGAATATGGATTCCCGTTTTAGGCCTGCCCCGCGAGCTGCGCGAGTGCTTTGGGTACACGGGAATGACGAGGGGAAGGGAGTGTGATAATGCGTAATTTTACTGAAGAACAAAATATGTTTCGGGGTGCTTATCGAAAGTTTCTTGAAACTGAAATTGCTCCAAATATTGAGAAGTGGCGTGAGCAAAACATCGTAGACCGCGAAGCTTTCGAAAAAGCCGGTGAGCAGGGCTTCCTGATGATCTGGCCGGATGAGCAGTACGGTGGTCTGGGTGATCGTGATTTCCGCTACGAGCAAATCATTATCGAAGAAACTAACCGTGCCGGTGCTTGCGAGTGGTATGCAACTTTGCACAGCCGCTTGGTTGGCCCTTATATTGACAACTTCGGTAATGATGAACAAAAGCAGCGTTGGTTGCCTGACTGTGTATCCGGTAAAAAAATCCTGGCTATCGCCATGACTGAAGCGGATGCCGGTAGTAACCTGGCGGGTATGCGCTCTACCATTAAAGAAGAAGGCGACCACTACGTTCTTAATGGTTCCAAAACCTATATTTCCAACGGTATTAATGCCGACCTGGTGGTTGTGGCCGCTAAATCAGATCCGGATAACAACCCGCACGCCCTGACCCTGTGTGTAGTTGAACGTGGTATGGAAGGTTTTGAGCGCGGTCGTAACCTCGACAAGATGGGTTTGAAAGCGCAGGATACGGCGGAGTTGTTCTTCAATAACGTTATCATTCCTAAAGAAAATATCTTGGGCGAGCCTGGTCATGGTTTCTTCTACCTGATGCAAGGCTTGGCTGAGGAACGTTTGCTTGCTGCTACAAGCTACATCGCCAACGCCCGTCGTGCGTTTAACTTGACTCGTGATTTTGTCATGGAACGTAAGGTGTTTGGTAAGCCTTTGTCCGATATGCAAAATACGCAGTTCAGAATGGCTGAAATGGATGCCGAGATTGAAGTGCTTGAAATCTTTGTTGATGCCCTGGTTGCGCGACATAACGAAGGCAAGCTAACCAGTAATATGGCGGCTAAAGCCAAGCTGCAAACCTCCGAGATTGAGTGGAAGATGCTGGATCTGGGTGTGCAGCTGCATGGTGGTGCGGGTTATATGAAAGAGTACCCCATCTGTGGCATGTTCACCGATGCACGTGTCAATCGCATTTATGCGGGTTCTTCCGAGATTATGAAGCTGATTATCAGCCGTGACATTTTCTCAGAAAACTACACCAGCAAATTAGATTAAAAAAATTAGCACATCATACCCGCTTACCCAAAGCTCTCGCGTTACTCGCGGGGCAGGCTCAAGGCGGGTATCCAGTGTCTTTTGAAATAAAGAGTATTTAACAATGGATGTTTCAGGAAAGGTTGCCGTTGTTAGCGGTGGTGTTTCTGAGTACTTACCTAATCAAATTACTTAACCCAAGGTGAAGGCTATGGGACCTCTAGCAGGAATCAAAATTATTGAAATTAATGGCGATATGCAGCCTGCACCTGTTCCACGCTTTAGCCGTACCGAGTGTGCTGTACCTGCTGCCCCTTCTGCTGAAGGTGCGGATACCAAAGCAGTATTGGCCGATTGGGGTTTTGATGACAGCGCCATTGAAGCACTGGATCAAGCCGGTATTTTGACCTGATAAAAACATATCTGGATTTAAGACATTAGAGGTCTGCGTTAGACAGCCCCTGAAAGTCAGAACCAAGCAACAGATCCGAGAATGGTAGGGTAGAGAGACGGTACAGTAACATAAACGAAAAAAGCGAGAGTACTCAACATGAGTGAATTTGAAACGATTACCTACGCGGTTGAAAACCGCGTAGCGACCATTACATTAAATCGCCCTAAGGCCATGAACGCAGTTAGTCAGAAAATGCGTCATGAATTAAAGGCGGCTGTAGACGCGTCTGAGGCGAACGACGATGTGCGCGTTGTTGTACTGCGTGCAGAAGGTAAAGGTTTTACCTCCGGTGCTGATCTAACCGAAGGCCTGACAGGCTTTGAAACCACTGAAGATCAAATCATCGAAGAATACAAGCCGGTAATCATGGGCATTGCTGAATCCAGCAAGCCATACATTGCTTCGATTCACGGAGCTTGCGCTGGCGTTGGTGCTGGTATTGCGCTGAGCTGTGACCTGGCCATTATGGCCGAAGGTTCATTCTTGTATGTACCTTTTGCCGGGTTGTCATTGGTTCCCGATGGTGGCATGAGTCATTACCTGGTGGAAGCCATGGGTTACAAGCGCGCTTACCAGGCTTTCCTTGAAGCTGGCAGAATTCAGGCGGATGAATGCTTGCAGTACGGCATTGTCAACAAGGTGGTAGAGGCTGATAAACTGGTCGAGTCAACGCAAGCTTGGGCTGAAACCCTGGCACAAGGAGCACCTCTGGCACAAAAAATTGGTAAGCAGATTATGCGAGAAGTTCATACCTCTACCTTTGAGGAAACTTTGAGAAAAGAAGCGAAGCTGCAGACTACTTGTGCTACCAGTCAGGATCACCAGAATGCTGTGATGGCTTTCTTTGAGAAGAGAAAAACGGTCTTTCTAGGTAAATAGCGTCGATAAATAAAGCGATAAGTAAAGTCGGTAAGTAATTCTGAACTCCTTATCTGCTATTTGGCAGTCATAAATCCCAAACAATAAAAAACGCCCCGGATGGGGAATGCTGTTCATTTCAGGGTAGCCCCCTACAAAGTCATACCCACAGCACTCGCTACGCTCATGGGGCAGGCTCTCCCCGCGAAAGCGGGGATCCATTTTGAAAAGTACTCGGAATATTGGATTCCCGTTTTCACGGGAATGACGGATTGATTTAAGTGAGCTGCATTGCCTTGATGGGGCGCTTTTTTGAGAGATGTTAAATGGCGGCTGCCAATCGGAAGCCCTGGTCAATCGCCCGCTTGGCATCAATTTCTGTTGCCAGCTCCGCACCACCAATCAGGTGAACATTATCGCGCTGGGAATTAACCGCGTTATAGAGTTCGTTATCCGATTCCTGACCGGCACAGATCACCACAGAATCAACCTCTAATACTTTGGCTTCATCCTGATGCAGGATATGCAAACCCTGATCATCAATCTTGTCGTACTGTACGCCAGCCATCATATTCACACCTTTACGATCCAGGCTGATTTTGTGGGCCCAGCCGGTGGTTGTCCCCAGCGTTTTACCCAATCGTGTATCTTTACGTTGTAGCAGGTAGAGTTCACGATCGCTGGTTTCTACCTGTGGGGTAACGCCGGCTACACCGCCGCGGGGGTGATTGTCGAAGTCGATACCCCATTCGCGAGCAAACACATTCACATCCAAACTGGCGGAAACACCGGCATGGGAAAGTAATTCGGCTACATCAAAACCAATACCGCCGGCACCCACAATAGCTACACGTTTCCCTATTCGTTCAGGGTGTTGGATGGCTTCCTGATAGTTAAAGACGTTGGAGTGATCAATACCGTCAATGGCGGGTATTCGTGGTTTGATACCGGTAGCGATCACGACCTCATCAAAGTCTTGCAGGTCTTCACTGTTTACTCGTGTATTCAAACGCAGGTCGACATTGTGCAGTTCGATCTGGCGGTTGTAGTAGCGAATGGTCTCGTGAAACTCTTCTTTACCTGGAATGACCTTGGCCAAATTAAAGTGGCCACCGATTTCACCGGATGCTTCAAACAAGGCGACTTTGTGGCCGCGCTGAGCCGCACTGATGGCGAATGACAAACCCGCGGGGCCTGCACCCACAACAGCAATTTGTTTTACCTTGTCTGTTGGTTTGAGTTCAATTTCTGATTCATAACAGGCGCGTGGGTTCACCAGGCAGCTAACGCGCTTGCCCTGAAAGGTGTGATCCAGGCAGGCCTGGTTGCAGCCAATGCAGGTGTTGATCTCGTCTTCGCGTCCACTGGCGGCTTTGTTAACAAATTCCGGGTCCGCCAACATGGGGCGGCCCATGGAAACGATATCGGCCCAGCCTTTGTTCAATACATCTTCGGCCGTTTCTGGCGTATTGATACGGTTGCTGGTGATCATGGGGATGTTCAGTTCTTTACGCAGGCGACCGGTAACACTGGCAAAAGCGGCGCGGGGCACGCGGGTTGCGATGGTGGGAACTCGCGATTCATGCCAGGTAAAGTGAGTGCTGATAATGGTGGCGCCGACTTTTTCAATCTCTTTACCCAGAGTGACCACTTCATCCCAGCTGCTGCCGTCTTCCATCATTTCCATCGCGGCGATACGGTAGACGACAATAAATTTATCCCCAACCGCTTCGCGAACACGTTTCATCACTTCAATGGCCAGTCGCATACGGTTTTCGTAGCTACCACCCCATTGGTCGGTACGTTTATTGGTTTTTTCGACCAGGAAGGTACTGATCAGGTAGCCGCATGAACCAATAATTTCGACACCATCGTAACCGGCCTGTTGGGCCAGTTTGGCGCAGTTGGCGAAGTCAGCGATCGTTCTCTCGATATCTTCCTCGGTCATCTCCCTGGGTGTAATTGGGCTGATACGAGAGCGAATACCGGAGGGAGAAAGGGCATCCTGGCTGCCTGCCAGAGGGCCGGTATGGAGAATTTGCATGCAGATTTTGCAGTCGGGATCGGCGGCTTTTACGGCATCGGTGACCAGGCGGTGCATACCCACCTGATCTTCTCGGTAGAGTATATTGCTATCGCAATCTTCCAAACTTCCAGCCACAATACTTTCCGGGTTGAGGGCAATACCGCCGGTCATAATCATGCCCACGCCGCCTGCGGCTCGCTCGGCAAAGTAAGTGGCCATTTTCTCATAGCCAGCCTCGCCCATATCTTCCAGGCCTGTGTGCATGGAGCCCATTAGAACGCGGTTTTTCAGCTGGGTGAAACCCAGATCGAGGGGCTCGAAGGTATGTGGGTATTTATTGGTGGTTTGACTCATGGTTGCTCCTAAAACGTCTTAATAAGTATGCAGATCGGCCAAATAAAATTGAGAAATATTCACCGAAACCAGCAGATGTTCGATTAAAGAGGCGCCTGTAAGGCGCCATTTATTTAGCGAATGCATTAGTCTTGAGCGGCTAGCCATTTGGCAACAGCTTGACCAATTTCCGGCCCGGAATCTTCCTGAATAAAGTGCAGCCCTTTTACGGTGACTTCCGTTTGATTGGGCCAGCTGCGACAAAATTCACGCTGGCGCCCGATAAGCATGGAACCAGGTTCGGCATTGACGAACAACTTGGGAACTTGTGAATCGCTTAGCCATTGGCCGTAGTCGTTTACGAGCTCGATAATGTCTGCGGGTTCACCACCAATGGGCAGTGAGCGAGGCCAATTGAGTGTTGGTTGACGATCATCTTTTTCAAGGAAGGGACGACGGTACTCGTTCATCTCTTCTTCGGTTAGTTTTCGGATGATGGCGCTTGGGAATACCCCTTCGATAAACATATTGCGGTTTAAGATCAGGTCTTCACCTTTGGCGGAGCGGAAACCCTGGAAAATACCGCGAGCACTTTCGGGCCAGTCATCCCACTCTACCGGCATAACAATGCCTTCCATATAGGCAATACCACGTACCGCATCGCGGTGCTGATTGGCCCAGTGGAAACCCAGGGCGCTGCCCCAGTCATGGATTACCAGGGTGACGTTTTGCTTAACATCCAGCGCTTCCAGAAGCTCTTGTAGATAGCTATAGGCAACGTGAAAGCTGTAACGCTCAGGGCCTTCACTGGCATCGAGTTTATCGGAGTCTCCCTGGCCAATTAAATCCGGAGCGATTAAACGACCTTTACCTTGGAGTTCCGGCATAACGTCACGCCAGAGGTAAGAAGAGGTCGGGTTTCCGTGCAGGAATACAATCGGATCGCCTTCACCTTCGTCGATATAAGCGATCTTCTTACCTTGTATTTCCAGATACTTTTTACTGTAGGACATAATATTTTCTCTCTTTGTTTTGGGAGGGGGTGCTACCGGTTATTGCTTACCTTTGAATTCGGCTTTGCGCTTTTCAACAAAGGCGCGGATACCTTCCTGACCATCGGTACCTACGGAGTTTTCTCCGATCAGTTCAGCTTCTAAAGCCATTTGGGATTCCAGGCTTTCGGTAGAAGAGGCGGCGATTAATTGTTTGACGCTACCAAAAGAAGCTGTGGGTCCCTGAGCCAATTGCTTAGCCAATGTCATGGCCGCTTCCAGCTCTGTACCGGCTTCTACCACCTGATTAACCAGCCCCCAATCCAGCGCTTCCTGAGCACTGACTTTACGATTGGTTATCAGCATCTCTTTGGCGCGGCGATCACCGATCAGGCGGGGCAGGAAGTAGGTAGAACTGCCATCTGGCGAAAGACCGGCGGCGGTGTAGGAACCCATAAAGCCGGCTTTCTCGCCTGCAATGACAAAGTCACATTGGGCTGCGAGACTCATGCCAGCACCGGCAGCCATACTATGAACCGCCGCGATGGTAGGTTTGTCCATGCGGTTAAACAGGGAGACTGCCGAGTGCAGATAGACGGTCATTTCTTTCAGCTTTGTGGCTGTGTTACCACCGCTTTCTGCCAGATAAGCCAAATCTCCGCCGGCGCAGAAAAGCTTCTGATCGCTGCTAATGACAATAGCGCGGACATCGTCATTTTCGTCACAACGTAAGGCTACATCCAGTAGCTCCTTCATATAGGGAGTGTGCATGGCAATGCGCTTGAGGGTGATGTGGGCAATACTGTTGTTGATTTCTAATGACAGATGTTCGTAGCTCATGATGGGCTCCTGTAAATTTACTGTTTTAGGTGTGTGTTGGTGGTGTATCTATCTTTTAACGTAAAGCGTTATTTGTCGTCGGCAGGCTTAAATACCTAACAACGGCAGGGTGGTATCAATAATATTTTCCAGTTCTTTGGGGTCGACTTGTTGGCGAGCGGCAACTCGGAGGCCCTGATTAATCGTCATAATAAATTGCGCCAGTTGTTTCGGGGTCTTCTCGGTTTTCATTAAGCCGCTATCGATAGCCTGTTGAAAACATTGAGTAAAGGCATCTTCTATATCCGCTAATCGTTGGGAGGCCAATTGGCTCAGCCCCTGATCAACATCCGCCAACTCCAGGACGCTGTTAATCATCATGCAGCCTCGGTGCATACGTTTGCTCGGCACCTCAAACAGGGTGGCGGCAAAGAACAGGCGAATCGCTATAGCCGGATTAGTTTCCTCGCGCACCTTGGCAAGAATCGCGTAGGTACGATCAGAAAATAGATGCAGAGCTTCGATAAAAAGCTGGCGCTTATCACCGAAGGCGGCATAAAGGCTGCTACGACTGATTTCCATTGAAGTCAGGAGTTGCCGCAATGAGGTGGCAGTATAACCTTGTCGCCAGAACAGGTGCATGGCCGCTTGCAGGGCTTTTTGTCGGTCGAATTCTGTTGGGCGGGCCATGCTATCTCACTAATTATCAAGTTATGGATTAGTCGGTCTTTAATTGATGGGGATAGCATACAACAAATAAATTGATTGGTCGACCAAGTTAGGGTAGAGTGTGGCACATGCGGTGGTTATTAATGATCTTTGGCTATCATTGTTACTCTTTCTGTGCCTATGGTCTGGAAGCCGTAAACATCGCTGCTCAGAAGATCGCCTCTGGCTGGGAAGACCTGGCTGTTGCCGGTGGTGTTGAGTGTATGTCTCGTGTACCTATGGGCTTCAGTTGTCACTCATAGAGAAGAGCATATCCGCTTCTAAAAGCACGAGTTGTGCTGAGGAATTCACATTCAGATTTTCTATAGGGGAGATTTTGAGATGCCGACTTGTTTTAATGTCGAAGTGAATAAAGGCGTTGCCCGCATTCATATGAACCGTCCGGAAAAAATGAACAGCATGATCAAGGAGTTCTGGATTGAACTGCCAGAAACTATGGCTGACCTGGAAACACGCGGTGATGTTCGCGCTGTTGTGATCAGTTCAGAAGGCAAACACTTCTGTTGCGGCCTGGACCTGTCTGTCTTTACGGATGATGACGGTCGCAACAAAGATTTGGAACATGGTCGTGATAGATTGAATGTGCGTGAAAGTATTCTGGCTCTGCAGAAAACCTTCTCCTGTCTCGATGATGCCCGCATACCGGTTCTCGCAGCCTGTCAGGGTGGTGTCATTGGCGGTGCTGTCGATTTGGTAACCGCTTGCGACATGCGTTATGCCACAGAAGAGGCCTTCTTCAGTATCGCGGAAATCAATTTGGGCATGACAGCCGATGCGGGGACTTTCCCGCGTATCGCCCATGTGCTGCCGCAGGGCTTGGCTAAAGAATTGGCTTATACCGGTCGGCGCATGTATGCGGATGAAGCCTTGCGGGTCGGTTTGGTCAATCAGGTCTATGCGACGCAGGAAGAGCTGATCAATGGCGTGATGGATATCGCGACAGAGATTGCATCCAAGTCTCCATTGGCCGTCCATGGTTCCAAAGTTATGTTGAACTATGCTCGTGATCATTCGATCCGCGATGCACTGGATTATATTTCTGTCTGGCAGGCTGGTATGTATCGTCCGGAAACAGACATTGTTGAAACCTTCAATGCCAAAGCTGAAAAGCGTGCACCGGAGTTCCAGGATCTGGCCCCTATGTCTACCCAACCTTTCGGTGCTGCTTAATGCCCCTGGTTGGGGGTTTGCGCCCATTTTCTCGAAGGCTAAAAATGTAAAAATGGGGTCAGATGAGACTTTTGTCATCTTGCTGAAGCTGGCTCTAAAGTCGTGATTGCGGATCTCAACGAAGAGCGGGCTTCGATCAACAAAAGAGGTTTGTGCCGTTTATGTTTGTCATTTTATGTTTATTTCTACTGGTCTCTACTGTCATGGCGGTGAGAGCAGGGATTAAATTATAATTTTCAAGTGAATACAGGTCTTCGTAAAATCTGACTTTCCCTTTGGTTCATTATTGCTCACGGTTTCTTGAATTAGCGAGTGCTTTTGGGAGCTTACAGTCTCTCTCTTTGCCGGGTTCTCTCCGCGGAACTCGGCTTTTTTTACTCTTCATCAACCTCCATGCCTTTACGAAACTGCAGCGGCGTAAACCCGGTCCAGGCTTTAAAGGCGCGGATAAATGCACTGGGTTCTGTATAGCCGGTAAAGGCGGCTATCTGTTCTATGCTGGCTTCCGGGTTGCCCAGGTGATGAATCGCGATGTCTCGTCTTACCTGTGCTTTGAGGGTGTGGAAGCTAATGCCTTCCTCTTTTAAACGCCGTCTTAGTGTTTGCGAATTGATCTGCATACTGGCGGAAATCAGTTCCAGAGTGGGGGCGGTATTCTGCTCGGCAAAAGCCTCGCGGGTAAGCTGTCTTACAGTTCGGGTAATGGGGCCGCCCGCGTCCAATGGCAGGTAGATATCCAGCGGCGCACGACGGATATAGCTTTCCAAACTGGCATCATTCTGGACGATCTTGTGAGCCAGGTAGTTGCGGTCAAAGCTGATACTGTAGTGTGTTTGGTTAAACAGTATCGGAGCGCCGTAGTACATATATTGGTACTCTTCATGATAATCCGGGGCCGGAAAATCGACGCTTACCTGGTTGAGCAAAATGCGCTCGTTACACAGCCAGCCAACAAAGCGGTGCAGGGTTGTCATTATGCTATCCAATGCCTGGTTATCGACAATCTTGTGCCCGGGTATCCGCTTTAAGGTTATTTGAACCTGATTGCCTTCAACGGCAAAGGTGTGCTGAACGCTGTTATCAAACAGGTTGGTAAAATCGACAGCGCGTTGCAGGGCTCGCCCCAGAGTGCCGGCATGCAAAATCGCGTATGCCATCATGCGAAAGTGCCCCAGAGCTACAGGCTTGTGCAGTAAGCCGTTCATTTCATCTTGCATGGCGATGGGGGTATAGCGCCCTAGCTTCATCACCTTGTCTAAGGGAAGGCGTGCCCCCGGTTGTTTTAACAGCTCTTTGGCGATGCCGCATTTTCGCAGCAGCCGATTTAAATCAATCCCCGCTTGCCTTACGCCGGCCATTGAGTGGTCAATCATGCGGGCAGAGATCGTAATCTGTTGCGTCTTTTCCAAACCCGTAACCTCTCTTTGCTTTGAGCATATTAACGCGATGTTTGTCAGTTTTTGTTTATTTTGACTGATCGGGTTTGTCATTGTCTAGTGTTGCCGTGTGAATCATAATTATTGAATGAGCGATCAACCAAGTTCCACAGGCGCTTTTCCACTGTTGAGCTTAGTAGGTTGGCTCAATAGGGTTCGTAACTTCTTAAACAGAGACGATAGAGTCCAGGTAATTATGACTAATCACGTTCATATCTACGATGCCGTCCGAACTCCCCGGAGCAAGGGAAAAAAAGACGGCGGGAAGGCAAAAGCCTTCCCGTCAATCGAGTCGGAGTATAAACAATGATCCCAAGAACCATTTTTGAACCGGAACATGAACAGTTTCGCGAGAGTGTGCGCAAGTTCTTTGAAACCCACGTTGTGCCTTACCATGCCCAGTGGGAAAAGGATGGCCAGATTGATCGTGCCCTTTGGAACAAGGCCGGTGAGATGGGTTTTCTGGCCCCTTCGGTGCCTGAACAATACGGTGGTATGGGGCTGAATTTTCTCTATAACACCGTTATGGATGAAGAGATGGCAAAGCTGGGGCTTAGCGGACCAGGTTTCAATTTGCACAACGATATTACCGTGCCTTACCTGGTTAAACATGCCAGCGAAGCGCAAAAGCAGAAATATCTGCCCAAGTGTCTGAGCGGTGAAATGATTGTCGCCATTGCGATGACCGAACCCGGCACTGGCTCTGACCTGCAAGGGGTAAAAACCACGGCGATTGCCGACGGTGATGAGTACGTTATCAATGGTTCGAAAACCTTTATCACTAACGGTCAGCAGGCCGATTTGGTGATTGTGGTGTGTAAAACCGACCCCAATGCCGGTGCAAAGGGTATCAGTTTGCTGTTGGTAGAAGCCGGCACTCCCGGTTTTGAGAAGGGTTCGAACCTTGAAAAGATTGGCCTTAAAGCTCAGGACACCTCCGAGTTGTTCTTCCAGGATGTGCGAGTACCCAAAGAGAATTTGTTGGGTGAAGAAGGCATGGGTTTTGTCTACCTGATGCAGGAATTGCCCCAGGAGCGCTTGAGCATTGCTGTTTCTGGCACTGCGAATATGGAGTCGATCCTGCAACAGACAGTGGATTACGTGAAAGAGCGCAAGGCCTTCGGTCAGCCCATCGCCAATTTCCAGAATACCCAGTTCAAGCTGGCGCAAATGGATTCAGAAATTACCGCCATGCGCGTATTTGTCGACCGCTGTATTGAATTGCATGTGCAGGGCAAGCTGGATGCAGTCACCGCCTCCAAAGCCAAGATGCTGGCTTCCGATCTGCAGAACAAGGTGATCGATGAATGCCTGCAGTTGCACGGTGGTTACGGTTATATGTGGGAGTTCCCGGTAGCCCGTGCCTACGCCGATGCCCGTATTCAGCGCATCTATGGCGGTACCAATGAAGTGATGAAAATAATTATCGGCCGTGCATTGTTGGCTGATTAATTATGTAAGAGCGGGCTCCTCCGCACAGATGTTTACACATTAAATTGAGGTAGGTAAAAACATGGATATTTCAGGAAAGGTTGCGATTGTTACCGGTGGCGCATCGGGTTTAGGTGAAGCGACTGTACGCGCTTATGTTGAGAAGGGCGCGCAAGTTGCCATCTTTGACATGAACGCTGAGCGTGGCGACGCGCTGGTGAACGAGCTGGGTGCCGACAAGGTAGCCTTCTTTAATGTCAACGTGGCCGATGAAGATTCAGTGACAGCGGCCATTGCCGGTGTTGTGGAAAAATTCGGTGCCATCCATATTTGCAATAACTATGCAGGTATTGGCAACGCGCACAAAACCTATGGTAAAGATGGTGTATTCCCTCTGGATGCTTACAAGAAAGTACTGGACGTTAACCTGATCGGTACTTTTAATGTTGCCCGTTACGCCGCTGAGCAGATGGCCAAAAACGAGCCCTTTAACGAACACGGCGGTCGCGGTGTGATCATCAATACCGCGTCTGTTGCAGCCTACGAAGGTCAAATCGGCCAGGTAGCCTACAGTGCTTCCAAAGGCGGTATTGTTGGTATGACCCTGCCAATGGCTCGCGATCTGGCCCCCTTGGGTATTCGTGTGAACACCATCGTTCCCGGCCTGATTCACACGCCACTGTTTAATAGCGCGCCAGACAATGTGGTTAAAGCCCTGTCGCAATCGGTGGTTAACCCCCAGCGTCTGGGACGCCCAGAAGAAATTGCGCACTTGTCTGTGATGATGGCAGAGAACGAATACCTCAATGGCGAGTGTATTCGCCTGGATGGCGGTATTCGTATGCAGCCTCGATAAACGGCTGCCAGCAGGGCCGAGTCTCAGTGTGAGGCTCGGCTTTTTTTGTCTCATTTTTTTGTGTTTTAATTTCCAGGTGAAATAGTATGAATGAAGTTTGGATTATTGATGCGGCCCGTACTCCCCGTGGCATAGGTAAAGTGGGTAAAGGCGCCCTGGCAGACATTCACCCACAGCGCTTGTTGTCTACCGTATTAAAAAGCCTGCAAGAGCGTAATAACCTCAACACCGCGGATGTGGATGACGTTATCGCCGGTTGTGGTTCGCAAGTGGGTAAGCAGAGCCAGTGTATTGCGCGAATGGCCGCACTGGATGCGGGCTGGGATGATCAGGCAACCGGTTTTTCCTTGGATCGCTTTTGTGGTTCCGGCATGACCGCGGTTAACTTGGGCATGATGGGTATCATGTCTGGCCAGCAAGACCTGGTGGTTGCCGGTGGCGTTGAATCTATGTCTTATGGTATGAGCCAAAGTCAGAATCCGTTAATGCCGCCGACTCAAGACAGTGGCAATACCCATCTGCGTGAGATTCATCCCATACCGCATCAGGGTGTTTGTGCCGATGTGATTGCGACTTTGGAAGGCATTACGCGCGAAGAGTGTGAAGAACTCTCACTGGAAAGCCAGCGCCGTGCTGACATTGCCATTAAAGAAGGCCGTTTCGATAAGAGTGTGGTGCCTGTCTACAAAGATGACGGTAGCCTGGCTCTGGATAAAGAAGAATTTCCGCGCCCTAACACCACCCAGGAAAACTTAGCTGCGCTTAAGCCCGCTTTTACTGATTTAGTGAATTATCCGCTGGATGAAGAGGGTTTGACCTATAAGAAGCTGGTTGAAGCCACCTACCCGGATTTGGAAATCAACCATATTCACCATGCCGGTATTTCTTCCGGTGTGGTTGATGGTGCTGCTGCGGTTGTACTGGCGTCACCGGAATACGCCAAGGCCAATGGTTTAAAACCCCGCGCCCGTATTCTAGCGGTGGAAAATGCCGGTTGTGAACCCGAGCTGATGTTGAATGCTCCGGTACTGGCCGCACAAAAATGTGCCAAAAGAGCAGGCATCAACATCGAGGATATTGATCTGTTCGAGGTGAACGAAGCCTTTGCCGTGGTACCCATTAAGTTTATGCGTGATCTGGGTATTAACCCGGACAAAGTCAACGTTAATGGCAGCGCCATGGCGTTAGGTCATCCGATTGGTGCCACTGGAGCCATTTTGGTAGGAACCCTGCTGGACGAGCTTGAGCGTCAAAACCTGAAAACCGGTATGGCGACCTTGTGTGCCGGTGGTGGCATGGCGCCGGCGATTATTATTGAGCGTATGGATGCGGTTTAAGTAAGCGGCTAACAGTAAAACCGAGCCTCCGTGCGGGGCTCTGTAAATAAGTAGGTAACGATATGAGCGAAGGTCCTTTAAAAGGCATTAAAGTTGTAGAATTTGCGGGCCAAGGTCCCGGCCCCTGTGCCGGTATGATGTTTGCCGATATGGGCGCAGAAGTGATTGTGGTTGATCGCAAGGTGGCCAACAGTAATGCCGCGGATATGGGCGCGGCTGTCGATGGTGCAAAGTACACGTTCATCAATCGCGGCAAGAAGTCCATTGCCGTGAATATGAAAACCGCTGAAGGTGTTGAGACGGTATTAAAGCTGCTGGAGGACGCTGATGTTCTTTTGGAAGGCTTTCGCCCCGGCGTGATGGAGCGTCTTGGTCTGGGGCCAAAGGTTTGCCTTGATCGTAACCCCAAGCTTATCTTTGGGCGCATGACCGGTTGGGGCCAGTCAGGGCCATTGTCGCACGCGGCAGGCCATGATTCCAATTACATTGGTGTTTCGGGCGCCTTCTGGTACGGCGGTCGTCAAGGCGGAGTGCCCACTGCACCCTTGACCTTAGCGGGTGATCTGGGGGGGGGCGCCATGATACTGTTATGGGGGGTGATGTGTGCCCTGATGCATGCCAACAAAACCGGAGAGGGGCAGGTTGTTGATGCGGCGATGACCGATGGCTCAGCCTATATTTCCAGCCTGCTTTTGATGATGAACAATAACGGTGTACTTGCTGACCAGTTTGGCAGCAGCTGGGCCGATGGCGGTGCCCCCTGGAATGAAACCTATGAGTGCGCTGACGGCGGTTTTGTCAATATTTGCGCACTGGAACCACAGTTCTATCAAGAGCTGCTGGAGCGACTGGCATTGACCGAAAACCCCACCTTCGCCAACCAGTGGGATATGCCCAACTGGCCCAAGGGCAAAGTTGAGTTAACCGAAATTTTCCGCAGTAAAACCCGTGATCAATGGTGTGAATTGTTAGAGGGGACCGACGTATGCTTTGCCCCAGTACTCAATTTCAAGGAAGCCGCTAAACACCCGCACAATGTGGCCCGCGGTACTTATATGAATATAGACGGTGTCTTGCAGCCAGCGCCAGCGCCCAAGTTCAGCCGTAGCAAACCTGCTGTCGGCGTACCTCCGATTGCGGGTGCCGATACCGATGAGTTGTTGCGCGCTGCGGGTTTGGATGAGGCGACGATTGCTGAGCTGAAAGCCAAAGGGGCTGTTTGATAAGCTCGGGTTCTGCTTTTGAAAATAACCTGGCGAAACTTCGCCGGGCTAAACGGATCAGCAATAAGAGAAAAGGGGGCGGAAGGGTTAATAGCTCCTGATTAGAAACGCCTGAATTAAGTAGTCTCCTACATACAAAGGTATTGATATGAATTTTGAATTTTCTGAAGAGCAAAATATGCTGCGCGAACAAGCGCGGGCGTATTTAGCTGAGCACAGTTCCACTGAAGCGGTACGCAAGGTTCTTGAAAGTGATTTGAATCACGACGCCAAATTATGGCAGGGCACCGTTGAGATGGGTTGGACCTCAGCCGCCACGCCTGAAGATTACAGTGGCCTAGGTTTGAGTGAAATGGAACTCTGCGTTATTGCTGAGGAGTTGGGTCGCGCGCTTGCCCCTGTGCCTTTTGGCCCCAGCATTTATTTGGCGGCGCAAGCCGTGCTGCTGGCAGGCTCTGAAGAGCAAAAACAGCAGTGGTTGCCCAAGCTGTCCCATGGCGAAGCCATTGGTACCCTGGCCTTGTCCGAAGGTGCGGGCAGCCCCTCCTACAACCTGTTACAAGCTCAGGTGAGCAACGGCAAGTTGAACGCTAAGAAAACCCCGGTCATGGATGGCATGATTGCTGATGTGGCGGTTGTGGTTGCCAAAGGGGAATCCGGACAGCTCGGTTTGTACCTGGCAGACTTGTCTAACCCAGGCGTTGAAAGAAAAGCCGTCACCAGCATTGACGAAAGTCGCCCGCAGGCCGAGATCACTTTTACGGATGTAGCGGTTGAGTTGCTGGGTGAAGGCGAAAAGTTAATCGATCAACTACTGGATCGCGCTGCGGTTCTGTTTGCCTTTGAACAATTGGGCGGTGCAGAGCGCGCACTGGAAATGGCGGTAGAGTACGCCAAGGAGCGTTTTGCCTTTGGTCGCCAGATCGGTTCATTCCAGGCCATTAAACACAAACTGGCCGACATGTTTGCCTCACTCGAATTGTGCAAGGCTAACTGCTATTACGCCGCCTGGGCCTTATCAACCAATTCAGAAGAATTACCTCTGGCAGCGGCCACCGCAAGGGTCAGTGCCAGCCAGGCTTACTGCCACTGCTCAAAAGAAAATATCCAGACACACGGCGGCTCGGGTTTTACCTGGGAGCTGGATGCCCACCTGTTCTATCGTCGCGCCAAGGTATTGAGCCTGGCTATTGGCGGCGAGCGCCGCTGGAAAGAGCGTGTCGTTACGCACCTGGATGCCTCGACAGCAGCTTGATCAACATGCATTGCACAGACAGCATTTGCATAGAACTGACATAGAATTGATAAGGTGGGGTAACAACCATGGATTTTAACGATACCAAACAAGAAGCTGAATTTCGTCAGCAAGCCCGACAGTGGCTGGAAGAGAATATTACCGAATTTAAAGAAGAGTATACTTTTGAGTCGAATCTCAGTTGGGCTGAACCTGAGGCCGGTGAATTAGCCAAAGCCTGGCAAAAGCGCAAGTTTGAGGGCGGCTGGGGTTGCCTGACCTGGCCCAAAGCCCTTGGCGGCCGTGAAGTCTCCCTGATGGAAGCCACCATCTTCGCGCAGGAAGAGGCAAAGGTAACGCCTTTGGCGGGTATATACGGCGTCACTATGGGCATGGCAGTGCCGACGATCATGACTCACGGCACCGAAGAGCAGTGCAAGAAATTCCTGCCTACCATTGCCAATGGTGAAAGGCTCTGGTGTCAGCTGTTCAGTGAGCCTGCCGCAGGCTCGGATCTGGCCGGTATTAAAACCAAGGCGGTGAAAGACGGTGATGACTGGATTATCAATGGTCAAAAAGTCTGGACCACATTTGCACATTTTTCCGATTGGGCGATTCTGGTGGTGCGTACCGATCCGACTGTCGCCAAGCACAAAGGCTTGACGTACTTTGTGGTTGACATGAAGAGCCCGGGTGTAGAAGTTCGACCTATTAAACAGGCCTCCGGCGAGTCCGAGTTTAATGAAGTTTTCCTGACGGATGTACGTATTCCCGACAGCCAACGCCTGGACGCCGTGGGTAAAGGCTGGAACGTGGCCATGACCACCTTGATGAATGAGCGTGTGGCGGTAGGCGGCGCATTCTCCTATAACGTTGAAGAGATACTGGACGTTGCCCGCAATACTCCGCTGGGTGAAGGCCGCGCCATTGATGACAGTGGCGTACGCCAGAGCATTGCCGATTGGTATGTTAAGTCTGCTGGTCTGAAAAACATCCGTTTGCGCCAGCTCTCAACCCTGTCTAAGGGTGGTGTACCCGGTCCGGAAGCCTCAGTTAGCAAACTGGTGCTAGGTGTAGGGCGACAAGACCTGGCTGCCATGTCACTGGACATTCTCGATATGGCAGGTGTACTGGCTGAAGACGATGCTATGGGCTGGGGAAATTACGACTTCTTCCGCACCATTGGTAACCGACTGGAAGGCGGGACCGATGAGATCCTGCGCAATATTATCTCGGAGCGCGTGCTGGGCTTGCCTGCAGAAATTCGCGTGGATAAGGGAATTCCCTTTAACGAAGTACCGAGTGGTCTGTAAACGTTTGAATCAATTTAAACAATCTCACTGTAGGAGCGGGCTTTTATTTCGCTGAAGGCTCTGACCGCGACAAGAAGTTGGGCTATATACCAAACCCTTCGCCCTCGGAGCGGGCTCTTACGCAGAGATTTTCACACAGTAAATAGAGGTAGATAAAAAACATGGATATTTCAGGAAAGGTTGCCGTTGTTACCGGTGGCGCGGGCTACAGCCAACTTTGATACATTTCGGGGGATCCCGGATTTAGGCCTGGAGTTGAGTAAAAGCAAAGCGTAATGAAAGTCGTACCTCCTGGAGAGATTACCCGCTGTGTTGGCGAGCAACTAAACGCAATAATTACGAAGTAAAACGCGCCATAAAAATTACCCAGGAAATGCGTCAGGAATTAAAGGCGGCTGTGGACGCGTCAGAAACGAACGACGATGTGCGCGTTGTTGTACTGCGTGCAGGAGGTAAAGGTTTTACCTCCGGTACTGATTTAGCCGAAGGCCTGGCAGGCTTTGAAACCATCGAAGATCAAATCATCGAACAATACAAGCCGGTCATCTTGATAAACCTCCAGTACCACGTCAATAAAACGCCGCAGGTTAACACTCTGCAATTCCCGGCTTGGGTGCACCAGGCTGAGGTTACGCGGCTGCAGGGTGAAACACGCCGGCAGCTTTATTAACTGCCCTGTTTCGATTTCATCCTCCAGCTGCGTCACCTTTAAGCTGACCGTGGATTTGGGCATGCCCAGGCTCTCGGCGGCCTGGGTAAAGCTCCCCTTGGAAACAACCTCAGCGAAGATGGCCATATGGTTATGGAGAATCATAATTGTTCGTCTATTTGGATAGTCTGTTCAATTGGTAGTGGTTGATCGACCAACCAAGGCTGAGTATAGTTATGTCAAGCAACGAAATAAGCACACTATTTGGAGCAGAGCAGATCCGTTTTTAAAGCACGAATTGTGCTGTGTATTTCAACTTCAGATTTTTTATAGGGACGATTTTGAGATGCCGACTTGTTTTAATGTCGAAGTGAATAAAGGCGTTGCTCGCATCCATATGAAGCGTCCGGAAAAATAAACAGCATGATCAAGAAGTTCTGGATTTAACTGTCATAAATCAAACAGCAGACAACTAACCGTAGACGAAAAGGAGCCTGTAATGAGCAACCTGGTGACATACAGCCTGGAAGAGGGGGTAGCCACCCTGACCCTGGACGACGGCAAGGCCAATGCCCTGAGTCTGGACATGATAGCGGCCATCAATGAAGCCTTGGATCGAGCCGAGCAAGAAGCGAAGGTCCTGATTATCAGTGGTCGCGAGGCAATAACCTGTGCCGGTTTTGATTTACGAGTGATTGGCTCTGATCCCGAAGCAGCCACTCGCATGGCTAAGGCCGGCGGAGAGATGCTGCTGCGTATCTTTTTGTTCCCGCTACCGGTGATCGTTGCCAGCAGTGGTCACGCAATTGGTGCCGGCGCGCTATTGTTATTAGCTGCCGACTATCGATTGAGCGCAAATACAGAGTGCACAATTATGTTGAATGAAGTGGCCGGTGGTATGCCGCTGCCTGGATTTGGTGTAGAGCTGGCTCGCGCTCGGCTGGCCAACACGGCCATAACCCAAACGGTACTCTTTTCCCAGCCACACAATCCCGCCACGGCCAGTGAAGTGGGGTTTATTGATCAGGTGGTCGAACCGGAGGTCTTGTTGACCACGGCCGAAGAGAAAGCCCGGGAACTGGCGAAATTGGATGGCCGCACTTTCGCAGAGACAAAACAGAGCTTTCGCGGGCAGATTATGGACAAGGTCGCGGCCCACCGCTTTTGATATGGCGTAAAGATCCCGAAAATACACACAACCTGCTAACACCAAGAGTAAACGACATGAATAACACTCATACAATTGATGCAAAGATTGAGCTGTGGTCGGCAGCTTCGCCGAATGGCTGGAAAGTCGGCATTATGCTGGAAGAATTGAAAGAGGCCGGTGTTAATTTGCCGGAAGTAGAACTGAAAATCGTGAACCTGATGGATGGCGATCAGTTTTCCGATGAATTTACCGCCGTCAGTCCCAATCAGAAAATTCCCGGACTGGTGCATGGCGACATTCGACTGATGGAGAGCTGTGCCATCTTGCAATACCTTGGGGAAAAGTACCCATCGCCACTGCTGCCCGACGGCGATATGCGCTGGCAGGTCATTCAATGGTTGACATGGCAGGCGGCGGGTTTGGGCCCTACGTTTGGCCACAAGCTGAGCTATACCCGCTATATGGAGGATGTGCCGGCCGAGCAGAAGAGCCATCCACTCTTGCGTTTTAACAGCGAAGCCCAGCGGTTATTGCGGGTTTTGAATAAACAGCTTGAGGGCCAGGACTATATCTGCGGTGATCAGTTTACCATCGCCGATATTGCCGTCTATCCCTGGGCGCGTGCTTGGAAGTGGTGCAAGATAGACATCACCGACCATCACAATGTAGTGGCTTGGTTGGAGAGGGTGCGTGCCCGTCCTGGCGTCGACCGAGGCTTGAAATACGGTGTGCCGTCCGAGGAAGTGGACCAGTGGAGCGAGGAGCGCAAGCGACTAGTCGCACGCGGGGGGGCCTCCATGACGTCCATTGCAAGTATTCAATCAGCCAACAAATGAGGAATAAATAATGGCTATATCGCTTTATGATGTCAGTGTCGCCACATCGATACAGATTGTTGGATCAATGGTGGGCGTGCTGCAAAAAGGACTGGATCAATTGGGTGAGGCCGCCGCCGATGAGTTGCTCGGCTACCGTCTTAAAGAGGACATGTTGCCGTTCCACTTTCAATTGAATGGGGTTCGGCATCACTCGCTGGGCTCTGTGCAGGGTATGCAAGCGGGTCTGTTTCAGCCACCGCCCTCACTGCCGAGGATGGGGTATGTAGAGTTTCAGGCGTTTATTGCCGAGACGCTGGAGCAGCTTAAAGCTATCGATGCGCAAGAGATTAATGCCCTTGAGGGCAAACCCATGCTCTTTAAAATGGGCAGCGTAGAAATACCTTTTCTCTGCGAGAATTTTTCCATGTCATTCTCGATTCCCAACCTGATGTTTCATGCCACCACGGCCTACGACGTGTTGCGTATGCACGGCGTTGAACTGGGTAAAATGGATTTTCTCGGGCAATTGCGTGTGGGGCACTGAATGATCCCGGTAGCTGCGATCAAAGCGAGGTTGTCCTTGTCGAGTGTTGCCGTGTAAATCGCAATGATTTGATCAGCCGTTATCCCCTGTTGAACTCGGTAGGTTGAGCTCAACAGGGTTCGCAAGTGGGTAAGCAGAGCCAGTGTATTGCGCGAATGGCCGCACTGGATGCGGGCTGGGATGAAAGAATCCGTTAATGCAGCCGACTCTAGACTGTGGCCGTAGCAGTAAAACCCGTGATCAATGGTGTGAACTGTTAGAGGGGACCGACGTATGCTTTGCCCCAGTTCAGCCGTAGCAAACCTGCTGTCGGTGTACCTCCGATTGCGGGTGCTGATACCGATGAGTTGTTGTGTGCTGCAGGTTTGGATGAGGCGACGATTGCTGAGCTGAAAGCCAAAGGGGCTGTTTAATAAGCTTGGGTTCTGCTTTAGAAAATACCCTGGCGAAACTTCGCCGGGGTAATCGGATCAGCAAAAGAAAAGGGGACGGAGGGGTTTTATTTTAATCCTTCCTTCCCCTTTTTGCCGTAAAACACTAGCGTTGATAAACCTCCAGCACCACTTCAATAAAACGCCGCAGGTTAACACTCTGCAATTCCCGGCTTGGGTACACCAGGCTGAGGTTGCGCGGTTGCAGGGTGAAACACGCCGGCAGCTTTATTAACTGCCCGGTTTCGATTTCATCTTCCAGCTGGGAGTCGTGAACGATGGCGATTCCGACCCCCTTTATAACGAGCTGTTTGATCAGTGTCAGGTCATTGGCTTCCACGGTTTTGGTGAGTGGTACCGTGCGCAGGCCTTTTGCCGAAACAAATTTCCATTCGGGTGTGTATTTGGAAACCAGACACTGGTGAGACATCAGCTCCTGCAGGGATTGAGGCGTGCCGTGACGGGCGAGGTACTCAGGGCTGGCCATCAGATAGCGGTTAATGGTTATCAGCTCGCGGGCGATGAGCATGGAATCCTGCAGTGGGCCAGCTCGCAGCGCCACATCAAACCCCTCTTTAATCAGATCCACCCAGGCATTGGAGGTGACAAGCTCAATGTTGACCAGAGGGTAGCGCTGAATGTAGCGGTGTATAACCTCCGCAAGTAGGTCGTTGTCAGCAATGATGGCGGCAGGTGCGCTGATCTTCAGCTTACCCCAGGGTTCAGCCTGCTTTCCCTGGGCATCCTCAATGGCGCTCGTGGCATGCTGCAACATCAGTTGGCTGTGCCTGAAAAAAGACGCCCCTTGCTCTGTCAGCGCGATCTGCCGGGTGGTGCGTTGCAGCAACTTGACACCCAGCTGCTCCTCCAGCTGCGTCACTTTTAAGCTGACCGTGGATTTGGGCATGCCCAGGCTCTCGGCGGCCTGGGTAAAGCTCCCCTTGGAAACAACCTCAGCGAAGATGGCCATATGGTTATAGAGAATCATAATTGTTCGTCTATTTGGATGGTCTGCTCAATAAAAATGGTTGATCGACCAGCCAAGGATTAATATAGTTATGTCAAGCAACGAAATAAGCACACTATTTGGAGCAGAGCAGATCCGTTATTAAAGCACGAGTTGTACTGATTTTTCCAACTTCAGATTTTTTATTGGGAGATTTTGAGATGGCGATTTGTTTTAATATCGAAGTGAATAAAGGCGTTGCCCGCATTCATATGAACCGTCCGGAAAAAATGAACAGCATGATCAAGGAATACTATGGCCGTATATGCATTAAACCTATTTGACATTTCCAGTAAAGACGAATACCTCGAGTACTCACGCCGCTCGGTAAAAGAGGTACAGTCGCATGGAGGGCGAGTCCTGTCGCTAGGTAAATTTCGGGAATCTGTTCAAGGGGGTATTTCACCGCGAACTGTACTAATACTGGTGGAGTGGGAGTCAAAAGAGGCATTCGATAGCTACCGTAACGATCCTCAACTTTCTGATTTACACCCACATAGAGAAAACGGAACAAGCAATTATATCTGGCATCTGTTTGATAAATTAGAAGATCTTAGGCCTCTGTTAAAGGATTGAGATTCATGGATGTAAGAATCGCGCACAAAAGGTGAAAAGTGCATAAACGAAATTGGAGCTAGCTTAATGCACTTTTTATAACCAAACATTCTATAAAAGCCACGTATCGGCCTCCTCTAATAAAATAGTCATGGCTGGCACACGTCAAAGGGGCACGGCCGCCACTAATATTCTCAACGTTATCTATACTAGAAATCATTGAAGGAACAGAAAGCCAATCAAATACAAAGCCTGGTTCTCCCTTAGCTGACCAGTCCCTTAGCTGTAGAAATGTACGCGTCTAATCAACAGCCTGCTAGGTAAAAGAATGCTATGAATAGAGCAGTACGGCTGAATTTAACACTATTGATTGTATTTCTCGGTACTGCAATGGTGGGGCATGCCTCTTCAAGCACAAGCGTACCGGATGAGTTGAGGGTGGGCGTTGCCATTGCTAGCCTTCCATGGGCGTCTGATGATACGGGAGAATCAACAGGCATTGTTATTGACATTGTTAAAACGACGATGGAAGCACTTGACAAAAAAGCAGTATTTAACATTGTCCCTCCTGCCAGAGTGGTAAGCATGCTGCGCAATAAATCAATTGATGCTGGTATCGTATTGATCAATCCTGGTGTTGTTCTTGAATCGTTAGCGTGTAGCCAACCTTTAGTTACAGTGCCATTTGGTTTGTATTTAGAAGCATCAAGCCCGCACCGCTCTCCTAATATTCCCTGGGACCAACTAAAAATTGGTGCGCAGAGCGCCAATCATCTTGATAATCCACCAGAATTTGAAAAGCTTAATATCCAATTCTTTAAGAACTCAGTGCTTATTTTTAGATCGCTAAAGGCGAAAAGAGTTAACTCAATATTTAGCTCGCCTCTAGTTGTTGAGCATTTATCAGAGGTTTTTCAAATTAAAATGGAGGCCAGGGAACATGTAGGCTACAGGAGTGCTGTGCTATGTTTTTCTGTTGAAGGATTCGGGGAGGCCGCCGAATTACTGGCTGATCAGTTTACGAAAAGCTATTTCGATATTGTGGATAACCAGCCAGAACGTCTTTCACCAACGACATTACGTGCGATTAAACTGTTTGATAGTAGAGGCCTCCCCAAGACCCTGACGAATATAGAACTACCACCGGTAAGGCGTAGCATCAAGTAATAACCGCTATGCCTATAAAGGTACATACCACCATATTCGGCAACATAGTCGGCACCATAGTCGGCAACAACGTTTACGCTAATAGCATCCTCTAAAGATATTTTCTTTGCATAGTGACTGGCAAACGTTGTCGTGATTTCATCGGCTACTCGTTTGTACATACGTCGGATGGTTTCGCTATCCGTGTCTGCCAGGAAGTGGAACAGTAGCCAGCCGCCTAGATTCCAGGCAAAGCCAGCTAGCCATGGCTTGAATCCATAATAAACCAATTCATTAGGTCAAGAAGCTTAATCGCCTTCAATTCTTAGCCCCTGTTTGTGGTCTTCGCTTTTGGTATATGCATTCTCAATTAATCTCGGCCAACTCTTATTCAAATTCAATATTAGGACCTAAACCCCCAGTAAAAGCGCGGGTTACAGGGCGATTTACGTCTGATTTGTGCTTTTTGTGCTGAAATCTGATGGGTATAGCATATAAAAATTACTTGAATGGTCGACCAAGTTAGAATAAGGTTGATAACCATAGGATAGCTAATAGCGTTCTTTGGCTATCGAGTCCCAATATCATTAAGAGGTTTACTATGTCTGACTTAGCTCCGTCTAACCAAGAAGCTCAAAAGGCTGGAGAGGCATTGAAGCAAAGAGTTCGTGAGATTTTGCCTATCATTGCCAAAAACGCTGAAAAGACCGATGCAAATCGTTCTGTCGCTGAGGAAAACATTGAGCTGCTGAAAGCCGCTGGGTTTACGCGTGCACTTCAGCCTAAAGCCTTTGGTGGTTTAGAAATTGATGCACCAAGCTATGGCCCTATTTTGATGGAGATTGCAGAAAATTGTTCATCAACGGCTTGGGTTGCAGGTCTATTAGCCCAGCATTCTCATATGATTGCGTTAATGAGTGAAGAGCTTCAGCAAGAGATCTGGGGTAAAGATACCAGCGTTTTAGTTTCTTCTTCAGTTGCGCCAATTCTTGAAGCTAAGCCCGTAGATGGCGGCGTTATACTGGACGGTACCTGGAGCTGGTCAAGTGGTTGTGACCATGCCGACTGGGCTCAGCTTGGCTTCAAGCGTGCGGTTCCAGAGCTGGATAATATGATGCTCCCACACATGGCATGCGTACCTAAAACTGACTATGAAATCATTGATGACTGGCACACGGCTGGCCTGAAGGGTACCGGTAGTAAGACTCTGAAACTTAAAAATGTTTTTGTGCCAGAGCACCGTATTGATGGTTACATTGAACTGGCTACAGGCCAATCAAAAGGTTTTGGCTCTCATCCCGGTAAGATCTTCCACTCCCCCTTCGCTAGCTACTTTGCATTAGGTTTCTCCATAACAGCTCTGGGTACCGCGAAAGCTTTCATCAAACTTTACAAAGAGAAGCAGTCTAAGCGTGTACGTGCGTATACCGGTGCAAAGGCTGCTGATAGCGCTCCAGCCTATATGCGACTGGCTGAGTCTGTGCTTCAGGTGCGAGCTGCTGAAGCGCGACTGGCGCAAGATTGGAGTGAGATGGCTCAGCATTGTAATGAGCTAAGACTACCTGATGAGTCAATGAGCACCAGCTGGCGTGCAAGCCAAACCTATGTGACTAACCAAGCTATCGAAGCTGTGAATCGTTTGTACACGGGCAGTGGTGGTAGTGCATGGTTCGATAACAATCGTATGCAAAAGCTGTGGCGTGATGTAAACATGGCGGGTTCCCATGCCTACTCAGACCTTGATGTTGCCAAACAAACATATGGTCGTCATTTGATGGATATTGAGCCTGACATGGACTTGTTCTAATTAGTTCAGTCTGAAATTTATTGAATCTAATAGGTTAGTTATGAAATTTTGTAGTTTTGTTTCGGAAGGGCAGAAGTCTTACGGCTTTGAAACATCGGATGGCCAAATTGCCGACCTGAGGCTTGTATTGGGAGCGAAAGCCCCTGCTACATTAGCCGATTTTATGGAAGAAGTTGTCAGTGGTGATATCTCTTTAGATTCGCTGATGGCGGAAGACTTTTCTCAGGATTACAAGAAAGATCCTGCTCTTCTAACCATGCTGGCCCCTATCCCACGTCCAGGAAAGATTATGGGGGTCGCGATAAACAATCAGATATTTCAGGCGCTCTCTCATAGGCCTTCTGCAACCCCGGCCTTTTTCTTTTCAGCGGCAACCGCTTTAACTGGCCAAAACCAACCCATTGTTCTAAGAAAGGAATTTGGCATCACCAATCCAGAGCCAGAATTGGCGGTGATCATTGGTAAGGGTGGCAAAAACATTAAAGAAGAAGATGCTTTAGATCATGTTTTTGGTTACAGCGTTATCAATGATGTGACCTCTCATGGATTAAAAGCGGAAGATAGTATTGAGATTATTGTTCCAGAAGGTTCTGATTTTGAAGCTCGTTACGAAAAGTCAATGGGTTGGCGAGAGATTCGCGATGCTGATCATGCACGCAGAATGTATCTGACCTATCACGCGCGTTCTAAAGGTTGCGATACGTTTGCACCTATGGGGCCTTGGTTGGTTACCGCCGATGAGATTAGCGATCCGAATAATCTGACTGTTCGTTCATATCAAAACGAAGAGCCTACCTTCGTGGACTCAACGGCTAATTTGACCTTCTCTGTTGAGAAGGTGATTGCGCATGCCTCACGTTATTGCACCCTGGAAACGGGGGATATTATCCATTGCGGGACTGCAGCGAAGCCAGCTGAAAATAGCAGCTTTGCGTCGCTAGGTCACTGGGATCTCAACGAGTCTAATGGTGCAAAGGTGAGCATTGAGATTGAAGGCTTAGGTACCTTAGTCAACCCAGTTGTTGTAGAAGATTAGTCTTCTTACTGAAGAGGTATAACTGAAATGGCTTCTATTGATATTACTGAATTTAGAAATGCATTAGGTTCCTTTCCTACGGGCGTGACAGTTATCACCACGACCGATCGTGAAGGTAACCCTATCGCTATGACGGCTTCCAGCTTTAACTCTGTATCTTTGGATCCCCCGTTGATTCTCTGGTCTATCGGCTATGAGCGATCCTCATTACCTGCATTCAGAGAAACAGGGAAATTCGTCGTTCATGTGTTAGCTGAAGATCAGATCGATATTTCCAATAAGTTTGCTGGATCCGGGGCTGGAGATTTCTCGGAAGTCGAATATGACAAAAATGATCATGGCATACCTATGCTGCCAGGGTGTGTATCGCGCTTTGAGTGTGTAACGCGTCATGAGTACGAGGGTGGTGATCATTTAATCATCGTTGGAGAGGTTGAGAGATTTGTAACGGAAGATAAGCAACCGTTACTTTTCTGTCGAGGAAAATACGCGGAGATCAAGAAGGGCTAGTTTTCTTGGTAGTAGTATCCGTGTAAGAAGCGTGTTCTGCTCGGTGTATTTGCCGAGCAGAATAATTATTAAAATAAATCAATAATAAAACTATTACGTTGGAGAGCGATTATGTTGAACTCTGTAGCAAGTAAAACTGCGTTGTTAGGTGCCTTAGGGTTAATGACATCTACCGTGGGTTTTGCACAGCCGATGCTGGAAGAGATTGTTGTTACGGCGCAAAAACGTGCTGAAGGTCTAACTGATGTACCTATTTCCATCGCTGCTGTCACAGGTGATTCTCTAGAGGATCAAGGTATCTTTGACATGTCTGGGCTTGTGGATTCTATTCCTAGCGTTTCCCTGCAGACGTCCCCGAATTTTAGTGTTGTAAATGTTCGTGGTGTTACTACCGGTGGTGCAAACCTAGGCTTTGAGCAATCGGTGGGTATGTATATTGATGGCTTGTATGTTAGTCGTGGCAAACAGGCGAATAGTCCATTCTTGGATCTGGAGAGAGTTGAAGTCCTGCGTGGCCCTCAAGGTGTTTTGCAGGGTAAAAACAGTGTCGCGGGTGCCGTTGTAATTTCTACTCGTCGCCCAACTGATGAATTCGAAGCCGTTATTCGTGGTAACTATGAGTTTGAAAATGACGGACAGGGCGTAGAGGCGATTGTCTCTGGTCCGATTACTGACTCTTTTAAAGCCCGCCTTGTAGCCTCTACCAATAAAGTGGGTGGTTGGTTAGATACGCTACCTCGTCAAAGTTCCGATGGCAGTACTGCTTTGAAGGGCAGAAAGGATCAAAATGAATCCGAAATCGATACCATTCGTTTAAGTGCTGTATGGGATGTGAACGATGATTTCAGTGTTTTTGCGAAGTATGAGCACGCTGAGAAGAAAGTAACCGGTACCAGTTATGGTACGACTGGAATCCAACCTGGCGCAACCGTAGCAGGTACCCCTTTTCTAATCATTGATGATTTCACAACTCGCCAGCCAGGGTTCGATACTATTGATAATGGTGTTGCCGCATCTGCCCGTCATGTGGAAGTCAATGCCGATGGCACAGGGGTGGTCGTTTCAAACAAAGAGGACGAGCGCACTGTTGATAGTGATGCATTTACCTTGCAGCTGGATTGGGATCTGCCAATCGGTATGGTTACATCCATTAGTACCTACTCTGAGTTCGAAAGTCACTCCAACTTCTCTTTCCCTCCTGCGCCATTTGAGTTCTTCACTCAAGATGAGGAAGAAAATTTTGAGCAATTCACTCAAGAGTTAAGACTGGTTTCCCCTGGCGGTGAAACATTCGATTATGTAGTCGGTTTGTACTTTGTTGATCAGGAAATCAAAGTGCCAAACGTTCAGCAGATTGGTGCACCAAGTCTGACCGGAGGTGGATTGGTGCCTACAACATGGGATTATCAAACCAATCGAGAGTTTCAGCAAAGTGTTGAGGCATACGCAGCCTTTGGTCAGGTGACGTGGAATGTAAGTGATGTATTTCGTGTGAACGCGGGTCTGCGTTATTCATATGAAAACAAGTCGCTTGATGATCACAGTGTCCAGCTTGGCTTTTTTGACACCAGCAACCCAGCTGAAAATGCCTTTGCTGCGGGACTATTCGGTGTATCATCATTTACTTATGATGAGCTTGAAGACACTAAAATACACGAAGAAGGTGTAGATCCTAGTCTGTCAATGCAGTGGGACATGACCCCTGATACGGCGGTGTACTTATCTTATACTAAGGCTACTAAAGCTGGCGGTTTTAACGCTGTAGCAACAAATGTAAGTAACATCAGCTTTGATTCTGAGGAAGCTGAAGGTTACGAGCTGGGATTGAAGACTTACTTCTTCGATCGCCGCATGCAGCTGAATGTGGCTCTGTTTACAACGGAGTATACTGATCAGCAAGTCAGTGTCTTGGATTCGACGACCAATAGCTTGGTCGTAAACAATGCTGGTGCAGCGACCTCTGAGGGTCTGGAAGCTGACGTGCGTTTTGCCGCGACCTCCAATTTGGAGCTTGGAGGTGCCCTGTCATTTGTTGATGCGACATACGATGATTTCGTCGGTGCGCCATGTTCCCCAGGCCTGAGTCTTGAGGCTGATTGTGATATGGCTACAAATTCTCGAAATGCGAAGGGTGATAAATTACCTAATGCGCCAGAGTGGAGTGGTAGTGCCTACTTCATCTATTCGTATCCTCTTGACGGTATGGGTACCATTCGGGTTCGTGGTGATGTTTTCTATAGTGATGAATTCTTCGTGGCAATCCAGAATGATGACTACGCTGCTCAAGACTCATTTACCAAGGCTGACTTGTCGATTGGCTATGACTCCGCCGATGACAATTGGAGTGTAAACCTGGTGGGCCGTAATATTACCGATAAGAGAACAACTTCTTTCGGTGGCGGCGTTACCTTGCGAGATGGCGCCTACTGGGGTATTGCAGATGCTCCTCGAACCATCACGCTTAACGCGGATTACCGCTTCTAAATCAAGAGGGTAATCTACGTTTGTTAAGTTATGACCCTCTAGGCCCATAATGCGAGTTATGTGTTTGGCGGGTTCATAACTTTAGCTATGTTTATGACAAGGATGTCTAAACAACTATGCCTCTGCAGAGTTACAGTTAGTTACTATCCCTTCTAGAGAATCGATCTCTTCCCGTCTACAATTAGACAATATCGGCTATAAATTTCATTCTCGTACAACCGTTAATCAGATGTCATCCATGGAACTACTATGAGTACTATGCCCATTGCTTCAACCAAATACTGTTTCCAATGCGCAAGCCCTATGGATGTAGAGTGCCCTGATGGGGATACATATGAACGGTATGTGTGTAAGCGTTGTGGTTATATTGCTTATCAGAACCCTAAGATACTGGTGGCCTGTATAGCAACCTGGCAGGACAAGCTCTTGCTGATAAAAAGAGGAATAGAGCCAGCTAAAGGGCTCTGGTCTGTTCCTACAGGCTTTATGGAGTGTGGAGAAACCCCTGAAGAAGCAGCGGCAAGAGAGCTTTATGAGGAGACTGGAGCGAGAATAGACGTGCAGTCTTTAAAGCTGTACATAGTGGGTTCACTACCGGCTATTAACGAAGTGTATTTGGTCTATCGGGGGGAGTTAACTTCGCCTGAATACCACACAACAGAAGAAGCGATGGAGGTTAAGTTCTTCGACCTTGATGACCCTATTCCTATCGAAAACGTGGCTTTTCCCCAGGTTGCAGACGCAATGGATAACTTCCCCTTTGAGCATCGTAGCAAAAATTATGCAGTATACTCATCTCACTATGATGATGGAAAGCACACGGTTAAAAAGATAGTTTAGTCCGTACCTTCCCCCAAAAGGCATCATTCTGCCACTAAAGGCAATTCTCTTAATCATGATGACCTTAGCTTTTGTTGGTTTTTGAAATGATTTGTGATCAGGAAAAGGGGATGTTCTGCTGTGTACGTTAATTCCTCTCGAGTTACTGCCTTATTTCAGGCAGTTTTGTACTTGAGAGGATCGTATTTTTTGAGAATGGGGCAGAATCAGGTACTTCTCACCCGTTGCCATACGACCATATTCGGCAACAACGTTTACGCTAATAGCATCCTCTAAAGATATTTTCTTTGCATAGTGACTGGCAAACGTTGTCGTGATTTCATCGGCTACTCGTTTGTACATTCGTTGGATGGTTTCGCTATCCGTATCTGCCAGGAAGTTGAACAGTAGCCAGCCGCCTACATTCCAGGCAAAGCCTAAACCTGCGTTAATTACCGTTGGTCTTAGATCCAGTCGGCCATAGGTATAGAGTTGTTTTTTAACGGAAGAACCATAATGGTTGTATGAGGTCATTTGGGATGCCGCAACCTGCTCCATGCACGCCAGAATCTCATAGCCTAATTTACCGCCACCAATAGCATCGAACGCAATGGTGGCGCCGGTTTCAGCGAGTGCTTTGAATAAGTCTTTTCTGAAGGTTTCTGAAGAAGAGTTAACGATATATTGAGCGCCAATCTCTTTGAGGATCTCTTCTTGTTCTGGCTTACGAACAATATTGACGATATCAATACTATCTGCCTGACAGATACGGTTTAGCATGATACCCAAGTTAGAAGCCGCTGCCGTGTTCACGAGTGCTTTATGACCTTCTCTATGCATTGTCTCTACAAGGCCTAAAGCTGTCATAGGGTTAACAAATGCTGAAGCCGCTTGTTCTGGAGTGATACCTTCTGGCATTGGGTTAACCAGAGAGTAATCTACGCAGCAATATTGACCGTGGTGACCGCCAGTGGCCACACTGACAACCTTGCCTATTAACGCTTGAGCTTCAGGTGAATCACCTGCTTCAATGACAACTCCAGCACCTTCGGAGCCTGTAGCAAGTGGACTGTCTATACGAGACTTAACCATTCTCATTAATTTGGAAGGAATGTCTGCGAGTAATTCAGTGCTGTCTTCGCCTTGCTCATTTCTTAAGGTTGTTAAGTCCGCAGGTCCGAACATACTTGCCAGGTCCGTTGGGTTAATGGGAGATGCCTCAATACGAATAACGATCTCTTCTGATTTGGGAGCAGGGATATCTATTTTATCTAAGGACAATTTTAGGGTTTCATTAGATCCCATTGTAGAGAATAGTTGCAGTCCGGTAGTCATAGCTTTTTCCATCGCTGAATGTTGTCGTTATTGCCCTGTATAGGCAGCATTAAAGATATTAGTAAGTCTTGTGAGGAGGTTCTTCATCATGATGGTTGTTGGGGGGGGCTTGGCTAAATGTCGAAAAAAAGGAGGAGGGATAGAAACCCCACCTCCAAAGCTGGTGCAGAGAGAGGGATAACGGGTATAGCAGAGAACTGCTGTACCCGTTGCACCAATTCGACGTTAAGGGGTGGGAAATAGGAATCATCTTAAAAGATTATCGATAACTTCCGTGACCCTCTTGCTTAGAAAAGCATATATACAGCAACGGTTAAAACAGCAACCATTATAGAAAATGCAGTAATGTTTTGATTTATATATAAGGTTTTACCGCCAATGTTAAATTCTATGGGGAGGTAGCCATTCTCATCGTAAGTTTTGCCTCCGTAAAGGTTTTTAACCATTAATGCCATGAAGAATCCGCCATAGATTGATGCGCAGATGAATGCGCTGATATACAGGGGTAAGACAGACTCAGACTCATAAAACCAGAGTAGAAAGAGGGAAAATATACCTAGCCAGCCGTAAGAGATACACTGCCAAACTACATGGTAGCGGGCGTGCCCTGTCCACAGAGGGTTAGTAGCATGAGTTTTATTAAAATCAGCAAACATTGGTATAACACTGCAGCCAAGTGTGGCAATAGTTAAAAGTACTCGTACAGTGAAAAAAGTATCATTTATGTTATCCATCTATTGGCCTCTTATTGACTGTAAGCTGTAGCTAAGATCTTTATCTGCATTTATAGAGAGGTAGAGCGCCATAGGTTGGCCCTATGGCGCTCTTTTCCCTTATTGCATACCCCTATTAAGCCAGCAATCCGCTCAAAGGAGTATGGGCCTATTCTACACCTCTTGATTGGTCGGTCAAGCAAGTTTATTATTGGCCGGAGAGTACATCGATATCTTGGCTGCATGCAGTTGGCGATAAAAACTAAAGAAAAGACGCATAAATCTGATTTTTTAAATCCAAAAAAATCTTGCGTTGATCTCTATAAACATACCATCTCAAGTTAATGGTTTTGGCTTGAAGATGATAAGGAGCATAATGTAATGGCTAGTAATTACGAAGAAATTCTCAAGTTGAATGCTAAGTTCTCTTGGCTGATTGATCACCGTGATGGTGTTGGCGTTCCTGAACTGTTTACCGAGGACGGTTACTACGGATTTGAAGATAATGGCGCTAAGGGACGTGAAGAAATAAAAGCGTTTTATGATATGCGCACAGCCAGAGGGCACCGTTTATCACGTCATATTTTTTCTCCCGTTGCTATTCACGAAGAGAGTGAAAGCAGAATGGTTGGAACATGCCATTTGACATTATTTGCAGCTGACGGAGAGGGGCCGCATCCTGCTAATCCTCTTATCATCATGGATTACAATGATGAGTATGTAAAAGTTGATGGTGTTTGGAAGTATAAGTCGAGAATTGTCAATCAAGTTTTTGGTGAAGTTCCTAACTGGGAAGAAAACCAGTAAATTTATTACTTTTCTTGGTAGAATGAACAGGGGTTACCTCATGCGTTTCTTACCCCGCTAAAGGTAACCTCTGTCGATTCACCACACTAGCTTCTGGCTTCCACTATCCCGAAACCAACCCCCACCTCCCTGGTTAGTTGGTAAAAAGATTCACGAGGAACGCAATCGGATACGCTGCAGATTGCCGATCTCGCGGCGACCCAACTAAGAGTTTCGACTGCACCAATGCCAGCTTCCGCCATGACCTCTTTAGGATCCCAGCTGTCAAATGCCGACATGTCACCGCTGCAATAGGTTTCTAGAAATTTTTTATCCCAATGGTCAACGAGGCCCAAGTCACTTTCTGTAATGCTTTCGTCTAATAGGATTGGAAGTCCATGTTCATGCGCTTCAATTTCGTAGTCGATCCATTTCTGCTGTGGTACTTCCGATTGAGACTTTCCGTGCAGGATGTAGGGTTTCCACTCATCGCTTACGACATCAATAGGTGGGTAGAGGTGCGCTGGATCATGAGTAAGCCCACCGGAACCTAAAAACAGAACTCTTTGGTAAGCCTCCAAATTATTTGTGAATTTCCCTATGGCTTCGCCAAGAGCCCTCGCTCGCTTGTAGGGTACAAAGGGAGGTTGTATGCAGGAAACGAATACAGGCAAGATTGGGTATCGGGTGAGAGATCCCAGAGTCGTCATCGCAACTTGAGAAAACCCGTGATCAACTTCCATAGCGTATGAAACTGCAACATCTACGCCTGAATCTCTAACGGCTTCCACCGCAGAAACAGCAACATCACGGGGAACATTCAGCGGGCCAGGTGTGCCTCCAACATCTGCAAGCGACGTGGCTTCTACGCCAATAGTAAAGCTTGGCATGCACGCCATCTGGTGCCCACCGTAGTGGTCTACGCCAAATAGGACGACCAGTTGAGGATCAAAATCTTCGATTCGCTTGCGTGTTGACTCAAGCGCCAGCTTGACGTTCTTTGTTCGCTCCCTGTCTGCTGGAGTCATGTCCAACATGGGGGAATGAGAGGCGCTAACCATCATGTACTGCATCTAAGTTCTCCTGCTCCGTTCGGAGCTGTTTGTGTTTGTCTTACTGTATCAACTACTTGGTTGGTCGACCAAGTTAGTCGCTTGATCTGGATCAAGTAAGCTGTAATCAAATACGGGTGCTCTGGTAACCAATTTCTCTAAATCACGATGTCGTTGATGGTTTTTTATCTAGTGGTTGCTTGCTTGCAAACCCTTGCGGCTCGTGCAATTTGTCCAAAGTATGCAGAGAATACGTTGTCGTCTGAGTAGCGATTTTCAAAGTAAACCCCTCCAGAATCAGATCGAGTCGACATCAATCTCATAGTTGATTGGTCGACCAAGTTGGAATAATGTTTGGGTCGTACGCAGCCAACCAAGGCCGTCAAAAACAAAGTAAGTGTAATCGGAGATCCAAAATGTCTGACAAGACCTGTTCTTTTGACCTAGAAAACAAAACTGCTGGCGAATTGCTCAAGCGAAATATTCAAGAGGTTTTACCCACGTTTCTTAAGAATGTTGAAAAAACCGAAAAAAACCGCTGCGTTGATCCTGAGAATATTGCTTTGCTTAAATCAACAGGATTTACGCGTGCACTGCAGCCTAAGGCGTTCAATGGATTAGAACTTGAAGTGCCTGAATACGCTCCCATACTCATGGAAATTGCGGAAAATTGCTCGTCTACAGCCTGGATTGCAGGTCTATATGCTCAACACGCCCACGGGCTCGCCTTGATGAGTGAAGAAGTCCAACAGGACGTTTGGGGGCAGGATGAAAATGCTCTCATTTCTTCCGCCGTCGCTCCCATTCTGGAGTGTAAGGAAAAAGAGGGAGGCGTTATACTCGATGGGACATGGGGTTGGTCTAGTGGATGCGATCATGCGGACTGGGCGATGCTCGGCTTTAAGCGCAAGGTACCTGAATTAAATAATATGCTAGTACCGCATATGGCAGTCGTGCCAAAGGCAGACTACGAGATCATAGACGACTGGCATACTGCAGGCTTAAAAGGCACGGGTAGTAAAACACTTAGATTGAAGGAGGTCTTTGTTCCTGAGCACCGTATCGACACTGCTGTCGCTTTGAATGCAGGTCAATCCAAAGGCTTTGGCTCACATCCTGGAAATATCTTCCATGCTCACTTCATTAATTACTTTGGGTTAGGTTTTTCAATAGCCTCTCTTGGTATGGCTAAATCTTTTATCAACCTATACAAGGAGAAGACATCAAAACGCGTTCGTGCTTACACTGGCGCCAATATGTCTGATAATGCGCCGGCCTATATGCGACTCGCCGAATCCGTGCTTCAGGTCCGGGCTGCAGAAACCCGGCTGAAACAAGACTGGCAAGAAATCGCAAATCACTGTAATGAACGTAAACTCCCAGATGAATCCACCAGTACGAGCTGGAGAGTGAGTCAAACTTATGTTACGAATCAAGCGGTTGAAGCAGTCAATCGCCTTTACGCCGCTAGCGGAGGTAGTGCCTGGTTTGATGACAACCTTATGCAAAAGCTGTGGCGTGATGTAAATATGGCTGCTAGCCATGCGTATTCAGATATGGATGTTGCCACGCAGACGTTTGGCCGACATCTGATGGCTCTAGAGCCCGATATGGGATTGTTCTAATTACTTCAGACGGGTGTTAGTCTAAAATATTAGAGCTGCTTCCCTCAGGGGTAGCAGCTCTAATATCTAATATACCATGGTAATTCAGGGATGATTACGTTGGATTGTTGTTGATATTTCTCCCAGTGCTGAATGAGTGTTTTCAGCCGTTCCGGTTCCTGCTTAGCTAGGTTCTTTGTTTCTGCCGGATCGGAAGGCAGGTAGTAAAGCTCCCACTCATTGTTGCCATAGGGCCTGGGTAAACGTAATAGTTTCCAATCACCTACTCTAACTGCATGCTTCGTAAATAGCTGCCAACCCATATTGATGTTGTTTGCGTGTACTGTGTCTGCTTTGCCCTGAAGCAGCGGCATGATGGATTTACCTTCTATTGGAAAAACGCTTCTGCCTTTGAAGGTGTTGTTGTGGTTATCTATGCCGGCAAATTCAAGCATCGTTGGCAGGATATCCTTAACGGATGTAAAACCCTTATACCATTCAGGCCCCTCTTGCGTAGGGGGGCGAATAAAGGCTGGCGCTATAATGCCTCCTTGGGTTGGGTACCCCTTGTATATTCGATGAGGCCCTACACTTGCTTGAGCCCACTCAGGGCCCAGGCCTATAAATGAATCTGCATTCCCGATGTTTTCGTGGCTGTTGTCGCAACAAGGGATGCCCAAAACGGTAGCTAGCTCAATTAGAGGTTCAGTCTCTTGGGCTTGGTGGCCTTCAGCGCCATTATCGGATAGAAATACTATAAGGGTGTTATCGAACTCTCCAATGTCTTTTAAATACTGAATTAATACTCCTGTTGCAGAGTCCAGGTCATCGATCATGGCTGCATAAATTGCCATTCTTTTGGCTTCATATGCCTTTTCTTGATGACTCAGTGTGGACCAGCGGCGGAATATATCCTGGTTATATGGAACAGGAGTGACGCTATTTTCAAGGATGTCTAGTTCGACAAGCTTCTTTTGCCGTTGTTGGGCAAGTCTTTCAAATCCGTCCAGGTATTTGTCCTGATACTTTCTTATGGTTTCAGCTTTGGCCTGAAGTGGCCAGTGGGGGGCTGTAAATGCAAGGTAGGCCAGGAAAGGTTTTCCAGTAGATCTATCCTCATTGATATAGTTAATCATCTGGTGGACATAAAAATCACTGGAATAGAATCCATCTGGCAGATTAACAGGAACCCCGTCTTCCCTGAAGCTGGCCTGGCGCCTAAACGGTATTGCCGGTAATTCATTAAAGTGACCTGCTCCTCCGTCTAGCTGTACGAATGAGCGCTGGAACCCGTGCACTACGGGAGTGCTGTTAGCTTCATATCCTAGATGCCACTTTCCCGTGATGTATGTGTGGTAGCCGTTTTCGATAAATATCTCGGCCATGGAAGCTGCACGAAAGTTCAAATGGGCTTCGTAGCCTGCAATGCCCCTCTGATTCTTTCCGATAGTTTCAGGGTTGAACGCCCCTAATCCAACAATGTGATTATCAACACCTGTCAGTAGCATTGCTCGAGTTGGGGAGCATGCTGCAGCAACATGAAACTGTGAGAATTTTGTCCCCTCCTGGGCGATACGATCAAGATTGGGAGTACTGATTTCACTTCCGTAGCTTCCCAGGTCGGTATAGCCAAGGTCGTCTGCGACAATCAACAGAATATTTGGAGAGCTGGAAAGGGGGTTACTGGCTGAATTGGGGTAAGGTGTCGCTGGGGGTTGTCCATTCTCTGTTCTTTGCCCGCACCCTACTGTTACTAGGGTTAAGGCAACGATTATTGCTTGTATCTTCTTCATATTTGCTAATCTAGTTTACTACGGCAAAAGTCCCTGATCCCTGAGTGCGTAGCTGCATTGTTAATCTACGGTTTGGTGATAGTCATCGTATAGTTACTTGGTTGATCAATCAAGATCTGGTATTGTTGGATTCCTACGATCCATTTCAGGTCAAAAAGACGAGGGCTATATCTGATGAAACTCAAAGACCAGATCGATCACAGCTACCGTGAGGCAGCGGCAGGCATGGACATCCCCTGGATGCTGCAACAGTGGGTTGAAAAGACACCGGATAAAACCTGTTTGGTCTGGTGCCCGTTCGAAGGCGATACACAAAGCTTCACCTATGCCGAGCTATTCGATGCAGCCCGACGACTGGCTGCGGGGCTACAGAGCAGGGGAGTAAAAGAGGGAGAATTCGTCCTCTTGCACATGGACAACTCGCCCGAGTTCATCCTGTCTTGGTATGCCTGCGCGATCCTGGGTGCGGTTGTCGTATCCACCAACACGCGCTCTGTCGCCAGGGATATGAGCTACTTCGCTGAGGTCACCGAGGCTGTCTGCGCGTTGACCCAGCCAAAATATGCGCGAATGATTCGTGAGTCCTGCCCGCAGATTCGCTTCCTTGGTCTTGCTGACAATGACGCTGGCGTCCGCTGTGAGGACAGTGTTGACTTGCAGTCCGAGCTCGATGCGGTGGCGTTTGCCGATCTGTTTGCAGAAGAGCCCATCTCACTGCGCCCGGTGGATGCCAGTCTCAATCTCGGCGTGCAGTTCACTTCCGGCACCACATCCAGACCGAAGGCCGTGTTGTGGACACACGCCAATGGCATCTGGGGTGGTAAGACCGGCGCCCAGCACTATCGGCTGAGGAGTGATGACATTGCCATGGCGTTCTTGCCGTTGTTTCACACCAATGCCCAGTCTTACTCCATGCTGTCTACCCATTGGTCGGGGGGAACGCTAATCCTACAGCCCAAGTTTTCGGCATCGCGTTTCTGGCAGGTTGCCACCAATCACCAGGTAACCTGGGCTTCCATGATCCCCTTCGCCATCAAGGCGATCATGGATCAACCGGTGCCCGAACACAAAATGCGTTTCTGGAATCTGGGTGCACGGATAGGTCAGATAGAAGAAGTATTCGGTGTAAAGTTACTGGGTTTGTGGGGCATGACTGAAACGGTCACCCACGGCATTACGGTGGATATGGATCACCTCGGCCCCGAAATGACCATAGGTCGCGCGGCGCCGGACTACGATATTCAGCTGCGCCGCGCCGATGGATCTCTCTGTGAGCTGGGTGAGACCGGGCATCTCTTCATCCGCGGTGTCAGGGGCGTCAGCCTGTTCAAGGAGTACTACCGCAATCCAGACGCCAACGAGTCCGCTTTCGACGAGCACGGCTGGTTTGATACAGGCGACCTGATCCGGTCTGACAAAGACGGCTGGCTGTACTTTTCTGATCGCGACAAGGACATGCTGAAAGTCGGCGTAGAGAATGTTGCGGCCTCGGAAATCGAGAGCGTGATTATGCTGTCGGGAGTTGTCGATGAATGTGCCGTGGTGGGGCAGGAACACTATATGCTGGACGAAGTTCCGGTGGTTTTCATTATTCCCGGCCCTGGCGCTTCAGAACTGACCCACGCACAACTCGAGGAGACGCTGATAGCGCACTGTCGCGAAAACCTGCCGGACTTCAAGGTTGTACGGAGTGTGCACGTGGTCGATGAGCTACCGCGCTCCACGCTGGAAAAGATTGCCAAGAACGTCTTGCGTGATCGATTGCCGCCAATCACCAGTGATAGCCAGTGAACCCCGACATGTAGCTGGCGCCCTTCTGTACTTTTCTGATCGCGACAAGGACATGCTGAAAGTCGGCGTAGAGAATGTTGCGGCCTCGGAAATCGAGAGGGTCGCCAGTACACGTGAAATGCAGGTGCGCTGGGTATAAGTTTGTAGGTTGTGGCGACTAAAGACCGTCGCAACGAGATGCTAAGAGATAGTTGGCGGTCTGAAATGAGTTATGAAGCGATTGTAATCGAGCACAACAATGGGGTTGATTACGTTACTCTGAATCGACCCAATGAGTTAAACGCCCTTAGTCCACAAATGGTCACTGAGTTGCGCGATTACTTTGGCGAATTGGCCTTTAATCAAAAAGTTCGCATTGTTGTGTTGAAAGGGGCAGGTCGTGCTTTTTGCGCGGGCCTGGATTTAAAAGGTAGCCTCGACGTGGACACCGTTGAACCGGCATTACGGTCTCAGCGCGAAGTCAGTGAAATCATGATCAGAATGAGACGCTGCCCACAGCCGATTATCAGTCTATTGAAAGGCCCTGTATGCGGTGGTGGTTTTGCTATGGCCTTGGCATCGGATATTCGAATTGCCGGTGAGAGTGCGAAGATGAACGCGGCCTTTATGAAACTTGGTCTGTCGGGTTGTGACGTGGGCGTTAGTTATCATCTGCCTCGTCTGGTTGGTAGTGCTATTGCCTCAGAGTTGTTGTTAACAGGCCGTTTTATTTACGCCGATCGTGCATTGAGAGTTGGACTGGTTTCCGATGTGGTTACCGATGATGCACTGGAAGAAGCGGGCGAAGTGTTTGTCAAAGAGATGCTGGCTACCTCTGCAGTGGGTCTGCGTTTGACAAAAGAAGCACTCAATATGAATGCCGATGCACCGAGTCTGGAATCAGCGATTGCAATGGAAGATCGCAATCAGGTTGTGTGCCTACAGGGTGAAGACTTCAGAAAACAACTGGATGCTTTCCTGACAAAATCCTCAACGTAATAAAATTTCGGTGTAAAGACACTGGGTATTTGGGGCATGACTGAAACGGTCACCCACGGCACCATTGTGGATATGGATCACCTCGGCCCTGAAATGACCATAGGTCGCGCGGCGCCGGACTACGATATTCAGCTGCGCCGCGCCGATGGATCTCTCTGTGAGCTGGGTGAGACCGGGCATCTCTTCATCCGCGGTGTCAGGGGCGTCAGCCTGTTCAAGGAGTACTACCGCAATCCAGACGCCAACGAGTCCGCTTTCGACGAGCACGGCTGGTTTGATACAGGCGACCTGATCCGGTCTGACAAAGACGGCTGGCTGTACTTTTCTGATCGCGACAAGGACATGCTGAAAGTCGGCGTAGAGAATGTTGCGGCCTCGGAAATCGAGAGCGTGATTATGCTGTCGGGAGTTGTCGATGAATGTGCCGTGGTGGGGCAGGAACACTATATGCTGGACGAAGTTCCGGTGCTTTTCATTATTCCCGGCCCTGGCGCTTCAGAACTGACCCACGCACAACTCGAGGAGACGCTGATAGCGCACTGTCGCGAAAACCTGCCGGACTTCAAGGTTGTACGGAGTGTGCACGTGGTCGATGAACTGCCGCGGTCCATGCTGGAAAAGATTGCCAAGAACGTCTTGCGTGATCGATTGCCGCCAATCACCAGTGATAGCCAGTGAACCCCGACATGTAGCTGGCGCTCTTGGTATCTGGCTTCTCGCGTATCAACCAAGCAACTATTGTATAGGTGCTTGGTTGATCAATCAGGTTGTTGTGGTGAGTCATAGCCAAACAGCGGCACATCTCTGACCCGCCGACGAACATAACGGTTCACGGTGCCGGCCTCCTTTTTTTCACTCATGGAAGCGTGGAAGAGCCTCTATTTACAGATAATATCTTTATAAATCAATGGGTTATGATGTTCCTGTTGTTTGTTGATTTAACACGCCTGATGTCACGATAAATAGGCTTTGAGCTACTCGTAAGTCGGTTTCCCGAGAAGGGGGAAGGTTTGATATACTGGGTTAATATTGATGCTTGCAGTTAAACAGTTACCTGAAGTTAGTAACGTTATAAGCAAGCTTTAACTGATGAAAATTTAAACAGTATTTAGACCATAGATAACGTGGTCGCTAACAGAGGAAGATATGGGTAGCGCGGCAAAATCAGATACTAAATCCAAAAAAAATGACAAGGTTACTCGAGATAAGATCCTCTCTGCAGCAGAAGAGCTGTTTGCCCAGAATGGGTATGCCGCAACCTCTATCTCTAAAATTGCAAAGAAAGCTGGCGTATTGTCTGGATCTATTTATTGGATATTTGATTCTAAAGATGCAATTTTTTCAGCTGTACTGATTAATAGTAGTGAGCAGTGGAAACAGAGAGTAGATCGTAGTGGCATTTTTTATCCTGCGGTGCCTCATGATTATGATGAGCTGGAAGAGATGGTGACTAAGTCTCTATATGTTTTGAAGGATAGCCCCACCTTTGTGAAGCTGATACATGTGGCTGTGGTAGAGGATAAGACTGAGAATGCGGAAGTTCGTGATGCTTTGAAGTCTTTACGATCCGGTTGGATCCAGGATACAGATAAAAACTTAGTAGCTATGTTTACGCAATTGCCAGAGAAGCAAGTTCGAGCGATTGCAAGAAGGTATGGTCGGCTTTTGATTGGTATTGCTGATGGAATATTTATGAGAAACGCTATTGAGGCAACAAAATCTGGTCACAAGGAGATGTGCGCTACAGCTGCAAAGAGCATTGTTGCGGGTATTAAAGTTGAAATTGAAGCGCTAGAGAATAGCTAATCCTGCCTGCTGCCTTAGGGCTCCTGTAACTATAGGAGTCCTGACGTCACCCTAAGGCTTAATTCTTATCCCTCTCTATCATCTTATCCCTCTCTATCATCTTATGACCTAACAGGTCATACCTGATTGGCCCTTCTCTTAATACACTGGAGCACAGTTAATGTGTGAAATGGTAAAGAGAGGAAGATGATGAGTTTTAATCCCGTTAAGTTATCCACAGATCAGGTCACTCTTGGGGTGGAGGCGGGTGTCGCCCTGATTACCCTGAATCGTCCGGAGCAGTTAAACGCACTCACTAGTCAGCTTATTTCGGGGCTGGTAGAAGCCTTGGCTTATGTCGCGGAAACCGAGGCTGTTTCAGTGGCGGTCCTCACCGGTAAGGGCAAGGCATTCAGTGTCGGAGTTGATCTTAAAGAGCTTACCACCGACGCTTCCATGATGAGTAGCGATACCCTGGGGCTTAACGGCGCTATTCCCCGGGTCGTTTCCCAATGCCCCAAGCCTATTATTGGCGCTATCAATGGTTTCGCTGTTACCGGTGGTTTTGAGTTGGCGCTCTACTGTGATTTTCTTTATGCCGCTGAATCGGTGAAGTTTGCCGATACCCACGCACGTGTTGGCCTGCTACCTGGCTGGGGTTTGTCGCAAAAATTACCACGTCTCATAGGTATTAATCGCGCTCGTGAACTGAGTTGGTCGGGTAATTACTTTAGTGCTCAACAGGCCTGTGAGTGGGGCTTGGTCAACAAGGTATTTGCTGATGATCAATTGCTGGATGCGGCATTGGATATGGCTCGGCAGATATCTACAGCCATTCCGGATGCCTTATATCGAATCAAGGCCATGATGAATGAAGGTTGGGAAATGTCTTTGGGTGAAGGCCTGCAGATGGAAAGTGAGCGGTGTATTGCCTATAACTCGGCGTATGATCTTTCCGTTATGGAAGAGCGCCTGGCCAATTTACAGCGTCGTGCCAGAAAGTAGCGACACTGCCCGTTAATTTTCAAAAAAATGAAGTAAAGAGGTTCTATCAATGACGACTGAGCTGAATTCGTTTCGTGTAGAGGTTAGAGCATGGCTGGAGCAGAATTGTCCGGCTTCTATGCGCACACCGATGCCTGATGAAGAGACCCCCTGGGGTGGGCGTAATGCCAAGTTTGTCAATCCAGACACCAAATTGTGGCTGGACCGCATGATCGATAAGGGCTGGACGGTACCCATGTGGCCACAAGAGTATGGTGGCGCAGGGCTGGGTATTGAGCAGGCCCAAGTGCTTGAACAGGAACTGGAACGTATCAATGCGCGGATTCCTTTAATGAGTTTTGGTGTATGGATGCTGGGACCTGTTTTATTGGAACTTGGAACCGAAGAACAAAAACGGCGCTTTCTACCGGATATAGCCAAGGGAAAGATTCGCTGGTGTCAGGGATATTCGGAACCCGGCGCTGGAAGTGATCTGGCCGGTTTGAGAACCAAGGCGGAGATCAAAGAAGATCACTTTGTGGTTAATGGCAGCAAGATTTGGACATCAGAAGCGGATCAGTCGGATTGGATTTTTTGTCTTGTGCGAACCGATTTTGATGCACCCAAGCATCAGGGAATTTCCTTCCTGTTATTTGATCTTGAAAGTGATGGGGTAGAGCGGCAACCCATCAAATTAATCTCCGGTACTTCGCTTTTCTGCCAGACATTTTTTGATGATGTAAAAGTGCCGGCTGAAAACCTGGTAGGAGAAGTGAATGCGGGTTGGAGTATTGCCAAGCGACTACTTCAGTACGAGCGCCAAAGCGTCGGCAAGTTCCTTAACAAGTCTTTCGATATACAGCTGCACGATTTGGCCCTGCAATATGCGGATAGCGAAACAGGCAAGATCGATCCGGATTTACGTTCACGCATAGCTCTACAGACCATGCAGAATGAAGCCTTAGGGCTTTTGATTGAACGTATGGAGCGAGATGTTGATGGTTCTGGTTTAGGAGCACCTACCTCTGTGATGAAGGTCGCTATGGCAGATATCAATCACAAACGCGGAGAGTTAGCGATTGAGGCCATGGGGGCGGCAGGTTTGGCTTGGGAGGGTGACGATTTTACTCAAGAGGAAATCACAGAAGTTAAGGGGTGGTTGCGAGGAAAAGCGAATTCCATTGAAGGTGGAACCTCAGAAATAAACCTGAACATTATCGCCAAGCGGATTTTAGGTTTACCGGACCCTCGATAGCATTGTGAGGCAGTAGCGGAGAAAGTTGGAGAAAGTTAATGAATCTGGATAAAGAAAGTCGTCAAATATTCCAAGACAGTGCTCGGGAATGGTTGGTGGATAATGCGTCGATTACACATTTTCGTGCCCAGCGAGATAAGCAAACCTGTGTCAGCGGTCATGAATCCTGGCAAGAAATGGCCGCCTTAGGCTGGCCTGGTATTATGGTCCCTGAAGACTTGGAAGGAAGCGGATTAGGCATAACTGAACTGGGTTTAATTATTGAGCAAACCGGTCATCATCTGTGTGCCTCACCACTCTTATCGACAGGATTGATCGCTGTTTCTGCATTAACACTGTGTCAGCAAACGGATTACAGTCAAGCGAAGCTACGGGCGATCGCGTTGGGCGAATTAAAAGTCGCCTTGGCGCTGGAAGAAAATCATCACCACAATCCTCAAGCTGTGAGTGCCGTCGCTAAGCAACATGCTGATGGTTGGTTGCTGAGTGGCGAGAAAATTCACGTCGCTGAGGCGGGTAGTGCTGACGCTTTACTTATTAGCGCGCGTACAGAAGATAGCAATCGATTGGGGTTGTTTCTTGTCAGCGCAGAAAATATTGAAATCAAACCTTTGCAGCTGATTGATAGCCGTGATCACGCCAATATAGCGTTTGACAATATCTCAGTGCCAGCCGATGCACTTCTGGAGTTAGGCGATGAAAGCTGTGCGTTACTGGATAAAGTGCTAGATCGGGCTTGCATTGGTTTGGCCGCCGAAATGTTAGGTACAGCCACAGCCGCATTTGAGATGACGCTGGAGTACTTAAAGATTCGCGAGCAATTCGGTCAAATTATTGGCAGCTACCAGGCACTTCAGCATCGTGCGGCAAAGATGTATATCGAAATTGAGCTGGCGCGCAGTGTTGTTGAAAAGGCGTTACAGGCAGTGGATGAAGATAGCCCTGAAGTGGCAGTGCTTGCTTCGCAAGCAAAAGCTCTGATGGGTGACACTTTACAGCATATTACCAATGAAACCATTCAGCTTCATGGGGGAATTGGTATGACGGATGAACATGATGCAGGGCTCTTTATTAAGCGAGCACGAGTGACGGAATACTTGTATGGATCATCTGCCTATCACCGTGATCGTTTTGCAACGTTGCGCGGGTTTTAAAGAGAGGGAATAACTATGATTGATCTAACAGGCAAAGTGGCACTGGTGACGGGAGCATCCCAAGGGATTGGTTTGGGGATTGCTCGCAGCTTTCTGGCGGCGGGTGCTTCAGTGCATATCACCGGTACGCGACCAACAGCCAGTGATTACGATAGCGACTTAAGTCAATTTACTTATCACCAAGCGGATTTATCAACTCTTGAAGGCCAGCATGGTTTATATCGGAATATCGCCGAAATAGATGTGCTGGTTAACAATGCGGGTATTGTGCAGTCCAATGAGTATGAGGGCGAGGTCTTTCGCAAGACCATTGAAATGAACTTGAATGGGGTAATGGAGTTGTGCCAGCTTTATGCTGAAACACTGATTGCGAGGGGCGGCTCTGTTATTAATATCGCTTCCTTGTCTGCCTATTTATCCCTGCGAGACACGCCGGCGTATACAGCCAGTAAAGCCGGCCTTCTGGGATTAACTCGTGCCCTGGCTGATCAATGGGCACGAAAAGGCGTAAGGGTAAATGCTATTTCTCCGGGCTTTATACAAACCCGAATGACCGGTTCATATCAGGTGGATCCCCGGGTTGAGAAAAAGCTCTTGTCGAATGTGCCCATGAATCGGTGGGGGCAACCGCAAGATATCGGTGGGGTAGCCGTGTTTTTAGCGTCACCGCTGGCAGCCTATATTACGGGCGTCAGTATTCCTGTGGATGGCGGTGTGTTACTGCGATAACTCGCTAATCGTGTAACAGCGGGTGTTGCAAATCACCCGCGGTTAAACTCGATACATCTTGACCGTCGACAGGGTAGTAGGTGTGAATACTTAGGCGCGGTTCGGAAACATAGGCGGCCGGACCAATAGCGCCAATCGTTTGAGCAACGTTATAAAAGTGTACGTCATTGCCATTGACGTTAAGCTTGATGCGGAAACTGCTTATAGGGTCGAGAGCTGCTGCGCGTTGCTTCCAATTTTTCGGGATTTGTGGCTTTGATAACAGGTTATTGAGCCGTTGCCTGTTTTCATCATCGTTATCGAGAATAACTTCTTGTTGCAACCACATAGCCATCAGTGATTGCGCATCTGACCACTCTTCATCATCAATGCTCGTGGCCATATGGGCATAGAAAAAATCAATATAGTTTTTAATGCTTTGTAACTCGGCGGGTTCTACTGTCGATTGAAGTAAGCCTACCCAGGCCTTATTGACCATAACAACATTCAAAGCGCCATCGAGCAGAATGCTTGGGTAAGGATTCAGAGCCTTCAAAGATAGGGTCACTGCTTTACGTAACCACTTTAATGACGGTGAATTAAAATCCAACTTGCTGGAAGCCGGGCGGTAACCCGCAGACAGTAACAGGTAGTTACTATCCCGCTCTCGAAGCGAAAACTGTTTGGCGATTTTACCTACGATATCCTTGCTGGGATGCACATGGCCGTTCTCAAGGCGGTTGATATGCCGTGTTGATGAGCCCAGAGCTTCAGCTAGCTGTTCCTGGCTGAGTTGATAGGTGTCGCGCCAGAATCTTAGCAGTCGCGCAAAGGGAAGATCGTCTTTTGGGTTTTGATCGGAGGCGTTGGGCATATACCAAATTCGCTTAGGCTACTGTTAAAGATAAGCGGTGATTATCGCCAATCCTATTTACGTCTTTAAGTCCTCCTGCTCCTTACGGAGTTACTTGAGCATGTGTTAGACTATATCAAGATGTTGGTTGGTTGTTCAAGTAATCTTGTTTTATCTCCATCAACTGATCTATAGTTTAGCATTACTCGCTTGAGTGACGGGAATCCCCAAGGGCCGAATATGACTAGAAAGATATTTGCAGTTTCGTTGTTTGTTTCATTTGTAGCCATGTCGACATCTGGCTTGATGATGTTTGTCATAGAGAAGCCCTCATTTACCATGCAGATGCACCCTGTTCATAAACTCTTTGGTTTGCTTATGATTGTTTCGGTTGTGGGCCACCTAAGTTATAACTATCGGGCGCTATTGCAATACATCAGGTCAAAGCCTGTAGCTATTGCGGGTACATTTTTAGTGTGTGTGCTCATTTTGCTCTACGGAGTGGCTTTGAATAACGCTATTCCGGAGACTATTGCCAAGCCTTTAGATGAGCTTGCGAGAGAGGCTGAGGAGAAGGGGTTATAGTGCTTTAAGGAAAACTGATTCCGGAATAATAGCCCCTGAAATAACCGTATCGGAGGAAACTGTGTCTTCAGACGTTGCACAGCTGTTTCTACAGCTCTCAGATGATCTGGGGGTTGACCGTGACCAGCTTATCGCCAGTGCAGATATAGATCCCATTTGGTTGGAACAACCAGATGCATTTATGCCGGTTGATTCGCTTTATCATCTGACAAGGCAGTTAGCAACGTTAGCAGGCAGCGAGGATATTGGTTTGTGGGCCGGTCGAGCCAGCTTTCTTAACCAGGCAAGCCTGTTAAAGTATCTCTCTGCTATCTGTAGCCATTTTCGTCAGTGGCTGCATATGATACCCAGCGCGCCAGTAACCCGTGCTGGCATTGGAGAAACTGTGGTGGTCAGGGATGGAGATATGCTTTGCACCGAGTGGCGCCCCACGGTGTCGATGGCGGTAAGTGGCCGGTATATCGCCGATATGATGTTAAGTATGTGTCAGTGTATGCTTAATTCGGTATGTTATCGCCCGGTACCCGTTCCCAGGGTTTATTTTAACTATCCAGAGCCTGAAGACACGACAGTCCATCGCCAGGTGTTTGCTGGTCAATTGGTGTTTGACCAGGCTTTTTGTGGTCTGTTTTATCCTGCGGCTGCACTGGAGTGGCCGATTATCAAAGTGTGGGATGAAAAGTCCCCGGTCGCTGAAAACAATCTGCTCAGTATTATCGAAAAAGGCAGTAGCGATGGTTTTATGCGACGGCTGAGGCGCTCCATTGTCAGAGCACTGCCATCGGGTAAGATGACCATTGACACCATTGCTAACGAGCTGGCGATATCACGTCGGACTTTGCAACGTCGGTTATCCGAGCGCAATGAGGTGTTTGCCAATGTCGTGCAGGAATTGCGTTCGGCAATGGCCGTGCGTCTATTGACCGATAAACAAATACCCGTGACTGAAATCGCCTTCATGCTCGGCTACGCCGATATATCCTCCTTCTCAACGGCCTTTAAGGGCTGGCACGGCTGCTCTCCTAGAAATTTTGTCTCCTAAGTCTATTCTGACACCAAATAACAAGCATGTGGCACTAATCCTCAAGCACATTGATTAACGACTGACTATCATCTTAAGCACTCAACGATAATTAATAGAGGCTAAAGATGAATACAGATCCAGATACCTTAGCGGCGTTTCGACAAGAAGTCAGTGCCTGGCTAGAAGATAATATTCCTGAAGACCCCGGTTTCCTGTTGCCATTAACCTTTATGGAAGTGGGTACTGATGAGCAGCTGGCATTCTTAGTGGCCTGGCAGCGTAAAGTCTACGAAGCCGGTTATTTGGGTATGTCCTGGCCGAAAGAGTACGGCGGCCGCGGCATGCCTAAGGTTTATCAAGATATCGTTGATGAAGAGCTGGCAAATCATAAAGCGCCGATTATTTTTAACACCATTGGTTTAGGTTGGGCAGGTCCTCTGATTTTGGAAATGGGCACCGAGGCCGAGAAACAGAAATACCTTAAAGGCATTCTTACCGCCGAGGATATCTGGTGTCAGGGTTTCTCAGAGCCGGATCACGGCTCCGATCTCGGTAACGCACAAACCCGTGCTGTACGCGATGGCGATGAGTATGTGATTAACGGCAGCAAGATCTGGACGACTCACGGTCCCTACGGTAAATATATGATTCTGTTGGCCCGTACCAATCCTGAGGCCAAGAGCAAATACGCTGGCTTGTCATTCTTTCTCTCCCCCATGCAGGCGCCTGGCATTACCACCTCACCGATTCAGAAAATCACCGGTGAATACGGTTTTGCGCAAACCTTCTTTGATGATGCCCGTATCCCGGCAGAATGCTTAATGGGTGAGGAAGGCGAGGGTTGGAAGCTGGCCATGCGAACCCTGGAGTATGAGCGTAGTGTTGAGGGAGGTCAGGCGACCAGCTATTGTATGACCTCTATCTCCAGCGACGACCTTATCGAAACCTGCCGCTCGATTCAGCGCGATGGTAAGCCGTTATTGGAAGACCCTGTTGTTCAGGATCAACTGGTGCAGTTTATCCTGGAGGAAAAAAATCTGCAGTTGAATAATACTCGCGGAAAGCTACCGGACCTTTGTACGGATTATCCCTTGTCACTGATGTTGTCTGGCAAACTGGAAGCCACTGAACTTTACCGACGTATGCGTCAGTACGCGGTGAGTTTACAGGGCGCGAAGGGTGGTCTTTATATTCACGATAATGATGCCTTGGATGGTGCTATTTGGCAGCACGGCTACTTTAATAACTTCTCGGCCACCATTGGCGGCGGTACCAGCCAGGTTCAAACAAACATCATCGCAGAGCATGCGCTCGGCTTGCCCAAGTAGCTATAGAAAAGAGTAGTAGCGAAAAAAGTCAGCAGAGACAAGTAAGCAGAGACAAGAGTCAGGAGAATTAATATGGGTTTTGTAAGACACGAAGAAAATAAATCCTATAGCATGCGCTTTAGTGAAGAACAAAAGATGATTTTGGAAAGCGCCCGTAGCTTTTGTCAGGATACATCGTCTATTGAGCAGGTGAGAAAGCTATTGGAATCCGCTCAGGGTTATGAAGACAATGTTTGGCAACAGCTGGTAGAGCTGGGCTGGACCGGAATTGCCATAGCCGAGGCTTTTGGTGGTTCAGAATTGGGCATCGAAGCGGTAGTTCCCATTGTAGAAAGTATGGGGCGTAGCCTTTCGGCCACACCGTTTATCAGTTGCACCTTGGCAGCCCAGCTACTTTTGCGCGCGGCGAGCCCTGAGCAACAGCAGCGCTGGTTGCCGAAAATGGTAGAGGGCCAGATTGCGACCCTTGCGTTATTGGATAACGAAGATTGGGGTGCAGACAATACCATTCACCAGCTTTCTGATGATTTGGTATTAACGGGTGAAAAGTGGTTTGTCGATGATGCCGCGACTGCGGAACTGTTTATCATCCTCACCCAATATCAGGGCAGTGCCCGCTTTGTGCTAGTAGAGCGTAATCAGTTATCAGAGGGTGCGATAAAAGCCCATGCCTTAATTGATGAAACCAAGCGCTCAGCTAAAGTTGATTTTACCGGTGTTACTGTTTCGGCCGATGCCGTTCTTGCGGCGGATAATGTTGAGGCAATACTTGCCGATATTAAATTGATTGGCGCGTTGCTGACGGCCGCGGAAGCTGTGGGTACCACGTCTTCCTGTTTGAATCTTGTTGTTGAGTATCTCAACACGCGCAAGCAATTTGGCAAGCCGATTGGTTCTTTCCAGGCATTAAAACACCCCAGTGTTGATATTCTTATTAAGCTGGAAGGCGCACGTTCTCAGGTTTATCACGCAGCAACGCTGTTTGAAGAAGGCAAAGGGGAAATTGAACGCGATCTGGAAATCGCCTGCCGCATGGCCAAGGCATCCGCCAATGATGCCTTGTTGATGGCGGGCGACCGTGCAGTGCAGTTTCACGGCGGCATGGGTTTTACCTATGAATGTGATGCGCAGTTGTATATTCGACGTGCGCAGTGGAGTCAGCAGCAGTTTGGTGATTCTGCCCACCACCGCAAACGCCTGGCACCCTTGTTGTTAAGTTAGTTGGGGATGCTTTCGTAGGAGCCCTCTCCGAGGGCGACCTCTCAGGTGAGGGTATTCAGTTATGTGAAGAGCTTACTTTAAGCCTGACGCAATTCGACTTTCCTGACTTTGCCTGTGCTGGTCATCGGGAATGCTTCAGTTACCACAACGCGCTTAGGGGTTTCGAACCCGCCCAGAGTTTCTTTACAGTGAGCGATAATCTCTTCTTCTGAAGGTGAAGTGTCTGGTGCTAATTGCCCGCAAGCGACCGGTATGTTAACAACAGCCTACGCCCTAAATGTCTCGAACCATTAGCCTTTTGCAATGTGAGGATTACACAATGAGTCATCCAACACCAAAGGAGGCGCGCCTCGTAGCTTGTGTTTCGCAGGATGTACAGGAACTTGTGAAAAATGCTGCCAATTTATCTGGTACTACCTTGTCTCAGTTTATCGTCGAAGCTGGGACCGCGAAGGCTCGCTCCATTATTGATAGCGAACTCAGGATTAAACTAACTCTAGAAGGCGCTAATGCTGTATTCGATGCGCTGGAAAATCCACAACTGAAAAGCCTTCGATTGCGGTATCCCTGAGCTAAGTACATTTCTATAAGCACAAGCTAATAACGCGATAAAATGCTCCCTCTCTTAGAGATTAGTTCTTATTGAGGTGCTCCAAACACCTGCCAGATCGCCCCAGATCTGCTATTATCCGCCCCCTTAATTACCCCCATCATTGGATACTAGCTACAGGACAGCCACATGAGTCTTGCCGATCAGGTTCTCGCCGTTAATAACGACCTGCCCATTCGTACCGACAGCCCCGTTCACAGCGGTAAAGTCCGCTCTGTGTACTGGCTGACCGAGGCCGACAGCCGTCGCCTGATTGAGGAGAAGGGCTACCCGGTAGCGGCCGATACGCCGCTGGCGATTATGGTGATCAGTGACCGAATTTCGGCCTTTGACTGTATCTGGCGTGGCGAAGGTGGCCTGCAGGGCGTACCGGGCAAGGGCGCGGCACTGAATGCCATCTCCAACCACTGGTTTAAGCTGTTTAAGGACAATGGCCTGGCCGATAGCCATATTCTGGATATCCCGCACCCGTTTGTCTGGATCGTGCAGAAGGCTAAACCAGTGATGATTGAGGCTATTTGCCGCCAGTACATCACCGGCTCCATGTGGCGTGCCTATGCCAAGGGCGAGCGCGAATTCTGTGGTATCCAGATTGCCGAAGACCTGCAGAAAGACCAGAAACTGCCTGAGCTGCTGATTACCCCGTCCACCAAGGGTATTCTGAAAGGTATTCCGGGCGTGCCCGAGGCCGATGATGTAAATATCACCCGCGCCAATATCGAGGACAACTTCGAGGCCTTTAACTTCCGCTCTCGCGAGGATATTGACCGCTACGAAACCCTGCTCAAAGAAGGCTTCGATGTGATCAGTAATGCCCTGGCGGCTCTGGATCAGGTGTTTGTGGATACCAAGTTTGAGTTTGGTTATGTCACCGACGACAAGGGCCAGGAAAAGCTGATTTATATGGATGAGGTGGGTACCCCGGATTCCTCCCGCATTTGGGATGGCCCCAGCTACCGCGAGGGCACTGTGGTGGAGAAGTCCAAAGAGGAGTTCCGCCAGTTCCTGCTCAATCACTTCCCGGATCCAGACATCCTGCTGAATAAAGAGCGTATGGATGAGCGTGAAGCCCTGGCCCGTGATAACGAGCTGCCACTGGATGCGCTGATGATGGTATCCAAGACCTATACTGGTATAGCCGAGAAGATCACCGGCCGGAAGATCGAGCTATCCGCCAATCCAAAAGCGGAAATTATCGATATTCTACGTAAGGACTACGGCTTAATTAGCGACTAAACTTATTCCTAAGTGCTTTGTGCGTGAGGGATAACATGCCAAATTTTGGCTGTATTGCGTTACTCGAACTGCGGGGACAGGTGGTACATACCTATCCCCAAGGTGATTTTGATGTGACCTCGCTTAATGAAGCCTTTGAGAATATCGTAAAGACGGTGGCAGGGACTGAGCGATGGGTTCTCTTCGAGCATACCTCCGCTAATGCCGGGCTCACCACTTCCTCGATGTCGCGATTGATGGAGCTCTACACCGAGATGGCCAAACTTGGCTGCCAAGGCATTGCCATTGGTGGTGATTCTCTCTTCCTGCAAATAATTCCCAACTATATTCCCCAGGATTTTATTATTCCGGTTAAGGTCAGTAAGGATGATCAAATGCTTACAGCTTTTTTAGAATCGCTGTTATAAGGCCTTAATATGATCTTATTGACTGATGGTCAGTCTAGGGCCTAAATTAACAACTACATCGCCAAGGCATAGAAAGGATGTTCGGAGATTTAGCGCCTATAGAACGCAAAGGCTTGTTTGTGCATACCTCTCCCAAGGGAGACTTTGATACTCAGCAGATGATTGATGCCTATAAAGAGGTGTTCGCCAAGGCTGAAGGCCTGGAACACTGGGTTTTATTTGAGCATCCACACACTTCTGCCGGTTTTACCACATCCGCGTTACAGGAATTAATTAATAATTACCGTATGGCGGCTGATAAGGGCTGTGTCGGTATTATGGTGGGTGGAAGCTCTATTTTTAAACAGATTTTGGATAACCATATTCCAGCGGACTTTCCTATCCCGGTTAACATCAGTGATGATGAAGATAGCCTAAAAGCCTATGCGGAAGCGTTGTTACAACAGCGTTAACGATTAGCGGTTTTCCAGCCGGTTAAAGTCCAGAAGACCATAATTTATCGGCGACGCTTTTTTAAAGGTGTTGTGAAGCTTATCGCTGTGCTGCCAAAAGTCTGCAGCCGTACGGCGTACGCCATAACTATCCATAAACGCGCGATAATCTTCTTCGCTATTCAGTGTCGCCAGGGCCGAGGCCATCGCCTCCAGTTGGCTGTCTTTAACATGCCAAAAGGCGCCGGGGTAGGTACCTATTAGCCCTTTCACTACCGTAATGTCATCGCGTTCCGGGCGGCGATTGGCATCTTCTCGCAATAAACTATCGATATTGCTGTGGGCGTTGTTGCGCAGCACTGTGTATAAGTGCAACTGCCCTTGTTTATCTTCCACACTTAAAAACGTGACCTGTGGCAACAGAGTTGCTGTGGGGGCTTTAAGGTAACCGATTTGTTTTAACCAGCGCCGCTGCAGTTCTGGAATGGTGTTATTGGCAAGGGTATAACGATGATCGAGCACGGGATTGAGTTTTTCGACCAGAATATCGAATAATTCCTGGCGCGGATTATCCGTGCTGTAGTTCATTGCGGTAGGTTGGAAAAACAGTTTACTGCTTTCTTTTACGTAGTTATGCACAATACCGCTGGTGCCTTCGTACCATTCCGCCCAGATTTTTTCCTGCTCTTCATGGGGCAATAAAATCAGGAAATTAAACTCGGCTTCCATACGCAGAAAATCCATATACAGGCGTGTCAGCAGTTGGTGGCCGACATTACCGTAAACATCAAAACCTGCCACCAGCAGATAGTGAATGCGCTCCAGGATTGGATAACCTATAACCCAGGCGGTTTGCGGCGTGTCACCCACCAAACCTTTTACTACTGTGGCGCTGTCAAAATGGCGGAACACGGTTAGGGCGGCATTGGGGTTTTTGCCTTCGCCATCCCAGATTAAATCGGTAGTGAGCTTTAGGCGGCCGTTTTCCCCCAGCACCTGATTGCCAACTTCGTATTTGGCTTTTAAATAATCCCGTTGGCGATTGGAGTATTGTGTCCAGCGGCTAATCGGGCGCAGGGTGCTTTCCGCTTCGGCAGGCAGGCGCAGATGTTTACTTTGTTGCGCAAGAAAGGCGGCGCTTTCGGCAGGGTTAATGGTGTCGGGGTCTTCAAAAAATACCCAGAAGCGATCGCGAATAACATTTAACGCGACCTGGCCGCGGCACACGGGGCCTTTAATAAAACCCATGATGGTGAACTCGGCTTCTTCAAGCATAAAACGGTAGCGTGAAGCCACAGGCAATTGCTCAAAGGCTTTAAACGGGTTGCTGGCCACCTCAGGTGTGTAATTGGGTAAATGGTTGACGCTGTATTCTTCCTCGTAAAACCATTGCTGCCATTGTTGTTTACGTTTGGCGCTCAACGGGTAGGGCATATGGGTTTTGGCCAGCAGGCTGGATTGATCCCATTGCAGGCGATAGTAAATTGTATCCGCGCCGGGATCATCGTAAGGGCGCCGTGTCGGTACTATATCGATGGGTTCACCGGGCGGTGTGTAGGATCTCACCAGCTTAAAGAAAATGTTGTCGCTCGAGTGTAAATCTTCAAAGTACAGATGGGCGAGGAACAGGTGTTCATAAATATAGCGATTAACCAATTGCGCTTTGAGTGAAGGCTGATTAAAAAAGGCTTCCCACTGTTTAACTTGCGCAGTGTATTGTGCTGGCAATGGTGTGGCTTCAGGCATAGGGGCGCCAGCATCCAACCAGGCGGTTAGTGTTGAATGTTCCCGATCATTGAGCGCGGGCAGAGCGTAGGGCATGCCCCATAGAGGGAAGCGGGCTTGAAACAGATCCAGCTCTTCGGCTTTTGGGCACTGATGTTCACGGTAAGTGCCCAATGTAAAGCTATCCGGCAATAGCGCTTCGGTGGGCAGCGGATGCTGACGTTTTTGTTCCAGCAAACGATACATTAATCCGGCCTGGCGATTGGCTACGGGCGACTGTTGGCGTTCGTTGAGTACCGGGAAAAACCCTTTATCACGCCAGGCTTGCGTCGATTTGGCGTCGATATTTAAGCGCAAGGGTTCTGCCTCTAACAGGCGCGCGCCGTCGTAAACCAGATCTTTGCTGGCGCCGCGATCAATACCTTCGAGGGAGGTAAGTTTTAGTTGGCAGGGCGCGTCGTAACAACCGTGGCAGACGCTACAGCGCTGCTCAATAATCGGTTTAACATCGTTGTTATAGGTTTTTCCCCACTCTGCATTGTGTGCTACTTGTCGGTCTTGCACTTGGGGGGAGCCAAAACGGCTGGTGAGATCCATGCCGGCCAAGACTGCGCAGCCAGAAATAAACAGGCAGAGAGCTGCCAGGCGAACTGCTTTATGAAAGGGCATGGAAAATCCTTATGGTACCGCTGTGTTGTTAAGAATGTTTAGCTAAGAGCGTGCTGTCAATAATAAGCCCGATGGTCTATTAACTATAGTTGCATTACCGGATTTGTTGATCTGCGTCAGGGCTCTCTATGGGACACAATACTTGCAAGGTAATTCCGTTACTATTTTTCTCTCCGTTATTTTTCTCACACCAATCTGCAGCGGGTGGCTTATGGCTAAATGAATACGGCACTCCGGCCATGGGCCGGGCTCGCGCCGGAGCGGCGGCCGGCGTAAATGATGCTTCGACCGTACACCATAACCCCGCCACCATGTCTCGCCTTGAGCGGGAGCAGTGGATGGCATCCGGCGGCATTGTATATTCCAGTGTGGAGTTTGATCTTGAACGTAACAGCCTCGTTAATGGTACGGATGCAGGTGATGATGCCGGCGGCCTGGCACCGGGGGCATCGGTATTTTATGTAAACCCACATTTTAATGGTCAGTGGAGTTGGGGCATCAGCGCTGCGGCCTTGGCTGGTTCCGTATTGGATTATGACGATAGTTGGGCCGGTCGATTTCAGGCCACGGAAGTTAATCTGGCAACAGTAGGGGTTGCCCCAGGGTTAAGCTATCAGGTCAATGATTGGTTATCCCTTGGCGCAAATCTACAGCTGGTGTATGCCAGGCTGGAAGTGAAACTGGAAGTCCCCATCGTTAATCAGGAAGCAAAGATTGACGGTGACGATACTCGCTTGGGATATGTGTTGGGCGCCGCCGCTGAGCTGACGCCGCACACTCGTATCGGGTTGGTCTATCAATCAGAACTGGATTTTGAATTTAGTGGTGATGCCAAGCTGCCTGCTGGCAGTAATGTGGGTGTTGATACGGGATTACCGCTGGCAGCTTATACGCGCCTGGCGCTAACCCATGAGTTAAACGATGCGTTTAATCTGCACGCGACTTGGGGGTGGGATGATTGGGGCAGCCTCGACAACGTTAATCTGACGACCAACAGTGGTGGGGTAGCGCTGGCGGCCAACTGGGATGACACCTACCACTATGCCCTGGGGCTTGAATATAAAGCCAGCGCGCAATGGACATTTTCCACCGGTGTGGCCTACGACACCAACCCGGTATCGAAATACGATCGCAATGCCCAGTTGCCGGTTGATCGGCAGGTGCGCTATGCCTTTGGCGCTCAGTATCAACAGCGCGATAATTTCTCGCTAGGTGGGCAGCTGGTTTATGCCGACCTGGGCAAAGCCAAAATCGAAGGCCTGGGCTATGGCGGTGAGTTTGAAACCAATCAGGTGTTTTTTATTTCTATCAACGCCAATTGGTGGCTCTAATAGGGCCCAGTAAAGAGCCCGTAAAACATGAAAGTAACTTGAACGCCAGTATCAAATTGATGTGGCATTAGTGCTTGGACTTTATACAATCTGCGTGTATTCTAGGCGCCAATAATCATAACGACGGATCTGGCGGGTAGGGTACTTCTTGGGGATTTCTTAAGAGTTCTTCACCTGCTCCGATATCTAGCGGAGTTGTCATGAAACTAGTTTATCTCTTCAATAAAGCCAAAACCCTGGCTTTGGGGGCTGTAACAGCTTTCGGATTGGTGGGTTTTGCTCAGGCGGAAGCCGACCTCAATGAGCGCTATCAGGCAGCCGATGTAGTCGCTCTGGTTAAAATCGTACATGTTCGCGGTCTGGTCAATACGGCCATGAGTATGCCGGGCATGATGGCCGTAGAAGCCTATAACTACCATGCAGCAGTGACCCATAACTGGAAGGGCACAAGAGATAACGCCACCGTGGCCTTTATGGTAAGTCTTTCGGACTGTACCCAGCGCTTACAGGAAGAGCAGGAATACGTGGTATTAAGCCAAGCCAACAAACAGGACCAGCAGCAGAGCTACAGCTGCGATAGTCTGGTACCCAAAGAGCGGGCTGAATCCTTGATGGCTAATCTGGATGCCTTAAATAGCACTCAAATTGCCCATCAGCTAACTCATCGGTAAATCTCCGATGTGATTTGGCCTGGGGCCCGGCGACGATTTTTCGCCAGCCCTCGGGTCTGTAGCAGGCCTGTCATCTCTCGCACCATATCCGGATGACCACACAGCATCACCTGCGTTTGATCTGCCCCTATCTGCAAGCCCGCACTATCTTCCAGCCAGCCTGACTTTAATGCCTCTGTAACACGTTGCGTGTAAGCACCCACTACCGTTTCGCGGGTAATGGTGTAGAGGACCTGCAACCGCCCCGGGTATTGGGACTGCAATTGTGCCAGCAGCGCGGAATAGGTTTTATCGGCCAGTTGTTTGATGCCATGGACGAGTACTATTTGTTGATAATCCTGCCAGGGCCGCGGGGTTTGCAGTATTGACAGGAAGGGGCCAATACCGGTGCCGGTGGCGATTAGCCAGAGCTGTTGGGCTTTTGGCACTTCATCCAGTGTAAAGAAGCCATTGCCTTGGCCTGTGGCCCAAAGCTGGTCACCTTCCTGTAGATCGAACAGTGGGCGGGAAAGAGGGCCATCGGGGACGCGGTTAAAATAGATTTCCCAGCGCTCATCGGTTGGCGCATTGACCAGTGAATAGGGGCGGGCGACAAATTCTTTCTCTCCGTCTACCTCTACTTCCAGACCAACGCGGATAAATTGTCCGGCCTGAATCTTTGGCTGCTGTGGCGGCTCAAACCACAGAGTGCAAAGATCTTCGGTCCATTGCTGGCGCTGCAAGATGGTACAGGGTTGTCCTTTATCCATAGCTATTGGTCGCTTATACCCGGTATCTATTGATTATGGACGATAGGCTTGAGTCTTGGAGGGAAATCGGGCACTGTGCGGCGCCTGTACCCCTTTCCCCGGGTAGGGGAAAGGGTGGCGTTTATTCCTCGGAGAAGGATATGGCTGCCCTGGTAAGGGCGACGAGTTCAACATCCCTGTTAAATCATCCATTATGATCTCGTCTTAATTAGGTTATCGTCGCGAGCTTAGCTTTCTACAATATGAATCTGATCTTAGAAAATAATGCTCTGGCCATTATTTGTAATAATCCGGCCATTGAGGACAGGGCTAAGGCCCTGGCTGAGCAGATGCAGCTGCCGCTTTTGGATACGCCCGCAAAATATTTGTCTGAGCCCGCGCAGGTACTTGTGGTCGATGAGACGGGCATTGCCCTACAGGCGACGGGTCGCAAGGCACCTGGACCTATCCGTGTAGATTTCACCGCCGGTGGCGCCAATCATCGACGCAAGTTTGGTGGTGGCAAGGGCCAGATGATTGCCAAGGCTGTGGGTCGCAAAGGCAAATTTGCCCCCCATGTGCTGGATGCCACTGCAGGCCTGGGTGGTGATGCCTTTGTTCTTGCCTGCCTGGGTTGTCGTATGAGCTTGCATGAGCGCTCACCGGTAGTTCACCAGCTACTGGCCGATGGCCTGGAGCGAGGCCGAGCCTGGGCTGCTTTAAATGACCCGGAGCTGGCCGATATCCTGGCACGTATGCAGTTACAGCAAACGGACAGTTTGCAGCACCTGGCTGCCTTTGAGGATGCAGAGGATAAACCGGATGTGGTGTATCTGGATCCTATGTTCCCAGAGCGCAGCAAATCGGCCAGTGTGAAAAAAGAAATGGTGGCGTTTCATTCATTGGTGGGAAAAGATCCAGATGCTGACGGTCTGCTTGAGTTGGCACTGGCAGCTGCGAAGTATCGGGTAGTGGTAAAGCGCCCGGCCAAGGCACCGTTTTTGGCGGATGCACAACCGAGCTATCAGTTGCAGGGTAAGTCGAGTCGGTTTGATATTTATACGATTAAGAAGATGCCGGAGTGATGCTTTTTAAGAGCCCGTACTTCAAATTCCATTCCTTACTCTATTAATGTCATTCCCGCGCAGGCGGGAATCCAGTGGCCTTCGCCATGGCACAAGGTACCTAAAGACACTGGATTCCTGCCTGCGCAGGAATGACATTAAGAAATTAGGTGCAACTCCCAAACTATCTGGATACCCAAAGCACTCACTACGTTCGCGGGGCAGACTCTTCCCGCCTGCGCGGGAATGACGTTAACAGAGTGAGGGTTGGTGTCCTGATGTGTCAGCACTTGGCAAATTTCTATTTATCGTTAATAAACGACACAATCCGAATAATCAACATCCGAATCTGCGCCGTCATCCCCATCACAAAACCAACCCCCAACACCAGCAAACCAACCAGCATCACCACCTCCTGCATCACCGATTCAGGCAGGGTCTGATAAGCCATATACACAATCACCAGCCCCACAAAAAACAACGCCAAGCCCAAACGAAAGGTCTTAAACACCTGTTTAAGCGGCACACTGTAGTGATTTTTGAGCAGTTGTTTTATCTGGGAAAGGCTAGGCATGGTCTATTGTGGTGCAGTTTTTAGTGCCATAAAGCATATCAAATTTGCTACTTAAAATAAGCTGTTCAAATTGTGTGGAATTTGACAATTCTCGATAGCCTGCTTGATTTGGGTCAAGAGTGCACTTTATGGCTTGGCCTAAGCTGAACAAGAGGTCGCCTATTTCGAAAAGGTGCGGGAGAAATATTATGCATGCTATTGAAAAGCAGCTGTACAGGGATCACTACCACCTACAGCGCCTGCTTGAACATTTGGATCAAGAGGTGCGGAACTACGAGTGTGGTATGGCAAGTTCAGTTGAGTTGCCGTTAATACTCGACACACTGGATTATATTCGTTTTTATCCGGAACGCTGGCATCACCCGATGGAAGATAAAATCTTTGATCGCATTATGGCCAAGCACCCACCGGAAGCAGAGTTCGTCAATCAAGTGCAATTGGAGCACCAGCAGTTGGCGCAGTTAACCCGTTATATGACGCAGTTATTTGATGCGGTTGCCAATGATTGTATTGTGCCTGTATCCGAGCTGGTGCGTACCACACGGGAATTTATCCAGCGTCAACGTTCGCATATCGATCGGGAAAATGAGCTGGTCTATCCGTTGATGGAGAAGTATCTGACCGAAGCCGATTGGGAAGAGTTGGAAGCGGAAATTGCTGTGGAGCAGGACCCTCTGTTTGATGCCCCACTAAAAGCGGATTATCAAAACCTGTTTATGCGGGTAGTGGACGGTAACAGTAAAGGTGGAGCCCAGGCGTTTCAATAACGCCTGGAACTCTTAACGAAAAATTATTTGGTTAACTCATTCCAGCGATCAGCAGCGCTGGTATCACTATCGCGGGCATCGACCCAGCGACCACCCTCGGGCGTTTGTTCTTTTTTCCAGAACGGCGCCTGGGTTTTCAAAAAGTCCATGATAAATTCACAGGCGGCAAAGGCTTCGCCACGGTGTGCGCTGGACACGCCAACAAAAACAATTTGATCCGAAGGGTGCATTTCACCAATACGGTGTATCACGCGTATACCGTTTAAGGTCCAGCGTTCGCGGGCTTGATCGCAAATCCCCTGCAAGACTTTTTCAGTCATGCCTGGATAGTGTTCCAGAAACAGGGAAGAGACATCATCACCTTCGTTAAAGTCCCGCACCAGACCAACAAAAGTCACAATGGCACCAATGGCTGGGCAATCCTGACGAAGTGCTTCGTATTCGGTGTTTAGATCAAAGTCTTCGTTCTGTACAAGAATCATGATTAGCCTCCAGTAACGGGAGGGAAAAACGCCACTTCTTCATCACCGTTAAGCGGGGTGTCTTCGTTAACCACTTCCTGATTAACGGCGATAAAAATACCTTTGGCGGTTAAAGCTTGTTGCCACTGCTCGCCCCGTTCACACAGCAGGTCGCGCAGCTGGCCAACATTATTGATCTCGGCTGGCAGTTCCAGACTTTCTTTATCCTGACCCAGTTGGTCGTGAAGGCGGGCAAAATATAAAATCGTTAACATCTCTAATTCCTACTTCTTTTCTTACGACTCTGCAGTCCAGTGGCCAGACTTACCGCCTTGCTTTTCGAGCAGGCGGGTTTGTTCAATTACCATACCTTTATCTACGGCTTTACACATATCGTAGATGGTCAGTGCTGCTACAGAGGCCGCGGTCAGGGCTTCCATTTCAACACCGGTCTGGCCGCGCAGTTTACAGGTGCTTTCAATGCGTACGCGATTGTTTTCCGGCTCGGCTGTCAGTTCCACCTTTACGGAAGTCAGCATCAGCGGGTGGCACAGGGGAATCAGGTTGGAGCACTGCTTGGCTGCCTGGATACCGGCAATACGTGCCACGGCAAAGACATCGCCTTTTTTATGGCCGCCACTGGTAATCAGCTCCAGGGTTTCCGGGGTCATGGAGATATAGGCTTCGGCGGTGGCCTGGCGCTGGGTATCGTCTTTAGTGCCAACGTCCACCATATGGGCGTGGCCTTGGCTGTCTAGATGAGTGAGTTTGGACATAGTTAACTAATTCTTTCTAGCACCGCCATTCCCGCGCACGCGGGAATCCAGAGCTACGAAGTGCTTTCATGAGCGTTGGTAGGGCACTGGATTCCCGTTTTCACGGGAATGGCGAATGGGTTTTGTGCGTATAGCGATTGGTCGCGTTACGTTCATTGTCTGAGCTTAGTTTACTAGACTCTTCGCACGTTTGTCAGAACTATATAGCCCCTTCATAGCCTAAATGATCTTAGAATAACGCACCGGCTCCACCTCACCTGGCATCTTGACGGCCTGCCGACTATTCGGATTCAGATAAGCATCAAAAGCCATACAAATCCTACGGATAAGCAAGCGCCCATCGTCAGTGACTTTTAAGTAACTGGGGGTGAGTTTCACCAATCCATCCACCGCAAAATCAGCTAACTGATCCAGCTCATCGGCAAAGTATTCGCAGAAATCGAGCTCCAGTTTTTGGCTCATGTGTCTGAAATTAACTTCGAAGTTGCAGATCAATTGGTTGATCACCGTTTGGCGAACCAGATCATCTTTACTCAGTACAATGCCTTTGTTGATCGGTGTCAGGCCTTTATCAAGTGCGGCACTGTAGGACGGAATATCTTTAAAATTCTGCACAAAAATATTGTCAATCGCACTGATAGAAGAAACCCCCATCGCTAACATATCGCAGTTACCGTGGGTGGCATAACCCTGGAAGTTACGTTGCAGCTCACCGTGCTCCTGGGCGATGGTTAAGTCATCATCCGGTTTGGCAAAGTGATCCATACCGATATAGACATAGCCGGCTTCGGTTAACTGATTAATGGCGGTTTCCAAAATTTTCAGTTTTTCTTCCGCGCTGGGTAATGCATTTTCATCCATCTGTTTTTGAGTTTTAAACAGATGCGGCATATGGGCGTAGTTAAACAGGGACAGGCGATCAGGGTTCAGTACAATCACTTGCGCCAGGGTACGGCTTACGCTCTCTACCGACTGATGTGGCAAGCCGTAAATTAAATCCATACTCAGTGAGTGAAACTTCTCTTCGCGAGCCACATCCACCAGCGCTTTTACTTCTTCAACACTGTTGAAACGGTTAACGGCTTTTTGCACTTGTGGATCAAAATCCTGCACGCCCATGCTCAGGCGATTAAAGCCTAACTCACGCAATACGCGCAGTGTTTCTGGCGTGGTTCCGCCGGGGTGAATCTCAATAGAGTATTCGCCGCTGTCATCATCCAGCAGGTTAAAGTGTTTGCGGGTAGCGGCCATCAGCTCACGCTTTTCATCGTCACTGATATAGGTAGGTGTACCGCCACCCCAGTGCAGCTGGTTAACCGGGCGACTGCTGTCAAACTGGGCGGCGCGCAGTTCAATCTCTTTTAACAGACTGTCCAGGTAAGGGCGCGCACGCGCCTTATTGGCTGTGACAATCTTGTTGCAACCACAGTAGTAACAAATGGTGTCACAGAACGGGATATGGAAGTACAGAGACAGTGGGCGGCCGCTGGTATTGCTGCGCGCTATCGCAGCTTCAACATCCATCTCACTAAAGCCTTCACGAAACTGCGGTGCAGTCGGGTAAGAGGTATAGCGAGGACCAGAAAGATCGTAACGGCGGATCAGTTCACGGTTCCAGTGAATATGGGACGGTTTATTGGGGAGCATGGCGGCTATCTTGCTGATTTATGTAGGTTTTTTGATACCTGTAGTGTCTCATAGCCGCGCGCTAGGGGTTTTGATGCAGGTCAAGCGGTTCCGATTGGTCAACAAGCGGTCGTCAAAATGTCATTTAGGACACCGAATGGCGGTATTGTTTGGGGGTCATCCGAGTCCAGGTTTTAAAGGCTCGGGTAAAGGTGCTGGTTTCCGAAAAACCGATTAGCTCTGCTATGGCTTCAATGGTTTTATCGGTATTGGTCAGGTACTGAATCGCCACATCCCGGCGTAGTTGGCTTTTTAAATCGCCGTAGCTTATGCCTTCTTTCTCCAGTGCCTTACGCAGAGCTTTGGTGTGGATGCCAAATTCCGTGGCCACTTCAAGCAGCGTCGGGATTTCTTGCAGGTGTTGGCGCAGGTAGTCCTGAGTTTTTACTGTCCAGCTTTTTTCGTTGTAGCTGTTAACAATAATGCTGAGCATGGGGTTGTGCAGAAATTCGATCAAATCCTCTGTTTTTTGCTTGATGGGTAAAGTCTTGGCGGATGCTTCCAGCACTAACTCACAGCGGTCACTGTCAAAGCAGACCCTGGCGTGGGGAAACATCACCCGATATTCGTCGGCTTGTTGGGGGAGGCGATAGGGCAGATGAATTTCCCGGGTGGGAATCATGTCTTTGGCCAGCCAGCAGAGGATACGGTGGATGCCAAACATAAACAGCTCGTAGGCATAGGGCTCTGGTTGGGAATCATCCCACGGGGTAATGCGTAATCCCGTCAGCGATGAATCGCTTATCAAATCCAATTTGAAGCCTTTTTCCATCAGTCTAAAGCACAGGCAAAGTCGTGACAGGGCATCCCCAATGTCGGTACAGCTCAGTAACCAGTGGCACACCAGTGACCAGCTGCCTACCGGAATTGGCCGTGAGCCATAGCCCAGCATTTCATCATCCAGAGCTCGCATGGTCAGGGTTTGTAGTTTGGCGTATTGGGTGGCCGTAATACGTACGGCGGTTTGGTTAAACAGTTGCTGGGAGATACGCGCTTCCGCTAACAGCTGGGCGGTAGGCAAGCCTCGTTCAGCGGCTTTGCTCAGGGCCGAACGGAAGAAGTGACTGGATATGGTGATTTCCTGCATTTGGTTTGGCACATATAACGCGAATTTCTAGATTATGGCATAAAATGCCTGTTTGAATCTCAGAATGCCATTAAATATCCCTCAATCAATACTGATAATGGACAAAATGTATGTTTAGCCTGGTGAGAGGTAGTGGTTGGCGTGTTAAAGCGAGAATTTACCGAAGAGCAAAAGCTGTTTCGCGATGCCTATCGCAAGTTCCTCCATGAGGAGATTGTTCCCTATATGGAGCAGTGGCGAGAGCAGGGTATTGTCGATCGCCAGGCGTTTAAGAAAGCAGGCGAGATGGGCTTTTTAATGGTGTGGCCAGACGAAGAGTTTGGTGGCTTAGGTGATGAGGATTTTCGGTACGAGCAGATCATTATTGAAGAAAACCAGTACGCTCTGACTGCTGACTGGAACTGCACCTTGCACAGCCGTTTGGTTGGCCCCTATTTCAAACGATTTGCCAACAAAGAACAGCAGCAGCGTTTTCTGCCCAAATGTGTAACCGGCGAAACGGTTTTGGCGATTGCCATGACCGAGCCAGATGCGGGCAGTGACCTGGCGGGTATGCGCGCAACGGCCATTGATCAGGGCGATCACTATCTGCTGAATGGTAACAAAACCTTTATCTCCAACGGCGTTAACGCCGATGTGGTGATTGTTGCTGCGAAAATTGATCCAGTAAATAACCCGCGTCAAATTGGTTTGTTTATTGTTGAGCGCGGTATGGAAGGTTTTGACCGTGGTCAGCCGTTTAAAAAACTGGGTCAAAAAGCTCAGGATACGGCTGAACTGTTTTTCTCAAACGTTAAAGTGCCGAAAGAGAATGTGTTAGGTGATCCTTCTAAAGGGTTTTCTTATTTGATGGAAGGGCTGGCTGAAGAACGATTAATTGCTGCCGTCGAGTGTTTGGCGGCGGCTCAAAAAGCCTTTGATATTACCGTCGATTTTACCAACGAACGTAAGCTGTTTAAGCAACGTCTGGGGCAGTTCCAGAACACCCAATTCAAACTCGCAGATCTGCGCGCTGAATTAGATATGCAGCAAATTTATGTCGATCAGTGTGTGCGTGCACTGGCCTCCGATGAGTTGACTGCTGTTGATGCGGCTAAAGCCAAGTTGGTGACCAGTGAGCTGTTGTGTCGCGTGGTTGATGAAGGTGTGCAGTTGCACGGTGGTTCGGGTTATATCGATGAATACCCGATTTGTCGTATGTACGCCGATGCGCGGGTAACCCGTATTTATGCCGGTACATCCGAAGTGATGAAACTGATTATTGGTCGCGACATTTATCAGGGCGACAACACCCCGTTTATTGATAGAGATATGGCGTAGTTCACCCATCTGCCATTCCCGCGAAAGCGGGAATCCAGTGTATGTGGCACTTAGGTGATACCGGTAAGCATCAGATTGATTCTATTCTGTGCAATATCAGGTATTGCACTATGTATCTATGGATTCCCGCTTTCGCGGGAATGGCGATGTAGTGAGTAATTCGTAGGAAATAAATCTAAGAGTTAAGAGGACGTAAAATGGATATCGCAGGCAAAACAGCCGTAGTTACTGGCGGTGCTTCCGGTTTGGGTTTAGCCACCGTTGAGTTGTACGCAGAAAAAGGCGCAAACGTCGCTATTTTCGATTTGAATGAAGAGTTGGGTTTAGCGGTTGCCGAGCGCCTGGGTGACAAGGTTGCCTACTTCAGCGTTAACGTTGCCGATGAAGAATCCGTACAAAATGCAATTAATGCGGTTGTGGATAAATTTGGTGCGTTACACATTGTGAATAACTACGCCGGTATTGGTCCTGCCTGTAAAACCCTGAGTAAGAAAGGTCCACACCCGCTGGATATTTACCAGAAAGTGGTTGCGGTAAACCAGGTAGGTACCTTTAACGTAGCACGCTTGGCTGCCGAGAAAATGGCCGACAATGAGCCAGTGAATGACGACGGCTCTCGCGGTGTAATTATCAATACTGCCTCTGTTGCAGCATACGAAGGTCAGATCGGTCAGGTGGCTTATTCCGCCACTAAAGGTGCGGTAGTGGGTATGACCCTGCCAATGGCTCGTGAGTTGGCCCCTTACGGTATTCGTGTAAATACCATCGTACCAGGTCTGATTCACACGCCGCTGTTCGACACCATCGAAGAGTCCTATTACAAGTCGTTGGAAGCATCTACCGTATATCCAAAGCGCTTGGGTAAGACCAGTGAAATTGCAAAACTGTCTTTGCACATTGTTGATAACGATTATATCAACGGTGAGTGTATCCGTATGGATGCCGCCGTGCGTATGCAGCCAAAGTAAAAACTCTCTCTCTAGTGGGTTAATCACTCGCTATTTTTCAGCCGGCTTCTGCCGGCTTTTTTCTTTTTCCAGCAGTGTGGTTAGTCGCTGTTGAGTCTGTTGATAGTTTTCCACAGCCATAGCGGTGGTGTCTTCAGTGTCGGCCAGAGCGCGCAGTTTTTCTTCACACTCTGCTAGCCACAGCAGCCTTGATTCAAAAATATGGCTGCCCAGCAAACCAATCATAGAGGCATTAGGTGCTGTTTTACCAAGAATGGTTCCGTGCTCAAGGATTTGATCAACAAGTATCAGTGAGCGCTTAATCTCGTCCATAATCTGCTGGCGCATTTCTTCAATCCGTTCCAGCAGGGCCGGAATGTCCGCTGTACTGGTTAAGTAGAATTTCAATAGCGAAACATGTTCTACCCGTGGGCTCTCGCCTTCTTCCATCAGCCAGTCGGCAAGGGTTTGTTCACCCAGCGGTGTAATACTGTAAATGGTTTTTTTACGGTTGCCCTGTAATTCTTCCGTTGCGCTGAGTAATCCTTGCTTGGCCATTTTTTTCGGTTCATTAAAAATCTGGCTGCGGGTGCGTGGCAGCATGGTGCGGACCGCACTGACCTCCATAAATTGCGCCAGTTCATAGGCGGTCCAGGGCTTCTTCTTGAAGAGTCCGAGCAGGCAGTAAGCGGTGGTATTAAGCTTGGTTTGGGTCATGTGGGGCGGTGCTTCTGGGTGGCCGTATTGACAAGGTCTGAATTGGACCATTATAGTGGATTTCAGTATAGTCTAAATCAGACCATTTATGCCTATCTATAGTGATTCATTATCAGGAGCCTTCATGCGATTAACCAAGCTCATGCAAATCTCGGCGGTATGGCTGCTGCTAAGCCCATTCGCTCAGGCGCAGGATGCAGTGGCCAGTGACGATGAGCGTATTGTGCGATTGATGTCTGAGGCTATCCGCTATCAAACCATCAGCTACGGTGATCGTTCCCAGCGGGACTTTAGCCACTTTACGGCTTTCCGAGGTTTTCTGAAGCAAAGCTTCCCTACGGTATTTTCCAGTCTTGAGGTTACGCCAATCGCAGAGCACAGCTTGTTACTGAAGTGGCAGGGCAAGGATAGTGATTTGTTACCGGTACTGTTTGATGCCCACTACGATGTGGTTCCCATCGAGTCGGGTACCGAATCAGAGTGGCAACAGCCACCGTTTGAGGGTGTTGTTGCCGATGGTTTTATCTGGGGCCGCGGAGCACTGGATGATAAGGCCAGTGTGGTATCTACCCTGGAAGCTTTGGAACGTTTGTTAAAAGCTCAATACCAGCCCACGCGAACCCTGTACTTTTCTTTTGTTCACGACGAAGAGATTGGTGGCCAGGAAGGTGCACGAAATGTCGCCAGCCATTTACAAAAAGAAGTGGGTAAACTGGCCTATGTGATTGGTGAAGGCGGCATGTTGCTGACAGGTAACCCCATGTTGCCAGACAGCAAACTCGCCAATGTCAGTCTGGCGGAAAAAACCTATGCAACTGCTACTTTAACAGCCAGAGGACCAGGAGGGCATTCCTCCATGCCGGTGGATGACAATGCTATTGTGCGTTTGGCCAAAGCGGTACAAACGATTCATGAAAACCCGTTTGAACCCGAGCTGGTTGCTCCAGTTACCAATATGCTGGAAACCCTGGGACAAGAAGTCCCTGGTATTGCAGGCTGGTTGATGCGCAATCATGGCATTGGTGGGCCACTCATTGCCCGTCAACTTACCCAAGATCGCGTTACCAACGCCATGGTTCGCAGTACAACCGCCGTGACCATGTTCGATGCGGGCGTTAAAGAAAATGTGATCTCGCAGCAATCCGAAGCCAAAGTGAATTTTCGTTTGCTGCCGGGATACAGTGTTGAGCAGTTGCAACAGCGCTTGGAAAAATTGGTCGACGATCCTCAGGTCACTATCAAGATTAACTCCTGGCCTTCAATGCCTGTGGCAGACTTCAGGGGGGAGGGTTATAAAGCCATCACTGCAGCCGTGCATCGGGTTCAACCTGAAACGCTGGTGACGCCTACTCTGTTAACGGCCACCACAGATCGTCCCAAGTATCAGGGGCTGACAAAAAACCTGTACGGTTTCCATACCCATACCATGCCATTAGGGGATGCCAGTACTATCCATAACACCAATGAGCGTGTGGGTGTTGCTTCCATTATTGAGGCGGTATCGGTATCCGAATCATTGATTCAGGAAGCGGGAAAATAAATTCTAATCAGGCATACAGCGGGCTGGAATAAAATGCCTGTTATGCTCCTAAAATGCCATGTATTGAGACCTTGAGGGTGCGGGATAATAGGTTTTTGATAGCTGGTTGTTCGTTATGTTGTTAGATAAAACCTTTTCCCTGCAGGCCAAAACCGCACTAATCTCTGGTGCTTCCAGTGGCCTGGGTGAACACTTTGCCCGTGTTCTGGCAGAAGCGGGCGCAACGGTGATTGTTGCTGCTCGTCGGGCTGATCGTTTGCAAAACCTGGTCGATGATATCATTGCCGCTGGCGGCCAGGCTCATGCCATTCCTATGGATGTCACCTCAGCCGAGAGTGTTGAGCAAGCCTTTAAACAGGTGGATGAAATCACCGACCAACTCGATATTCTGGTGAACAATGCCGGCATCAGTTCCGAGCCTACAAAATTTGTAGATATGGAAGAGGATGACTGGGGTTATCTGCTGGATGTAAACCTTAAAGGTGTATGGCGTGTTGGTCGTCAGGCGGCTATCCGTATGAAAGAGCAGGGCAGTGGTTCCATTATCAATACCGGTTCTATCTACAGTATTGGTACCGGCATTATGAAAGCCGATTACAATGTGTCGAAAGTGGCGGTGGACCAGCTGACCAAAAATATGGCGCTGGAATTAGGTCGTGCTGGTGTGCGTGTAAACAGTTTATGTCCGGGATACTTTGCTTCCGCAATCAATGAAGGTGAATTTAGCAGTGAGCGCGGTAAAGCTTATATCGCTAAATTGGTGCCACAACGCTTGGGGCAATACCACGAGTTGAATGGTCCACTGTTGCTGTTAGCCAGCGATGCCAGTTCTTATATGAATGGCAGTGCTTTGGTGGTGGATGGCGGCAGTCTGTTAAACCCTGTTTAAATATTTATAGCTTGGGCGGCAGGATACTGCTGCGCACTTCCCCAAAGCCAATCCGTCGCGCGCCTTCTCGCTCACAGTGGGCGCGCATAATAATGGTATCACCATCTTCCAGAAACGTGCGTGTCTCGCCGTTGTTTAACGTAACCGGATTTTTACCTGCCGTAGTAAGTTCCAACAAACATCCGGCTTCACCTTCGTTGGCACCTGACTGTGTTCCCGAACCTAATAAGTCGCCTGCCTGTAAGTTGCAGCCATTGATCGCGTGATGGGTCACCATTTGTCCAGCTGTCCAATAGGCGTGCTTAAAGTTGGAGCGGGACAGTCGGGATTCTTCCTGATTTGTGCTTGTGGTGATAAAACAGTCCAGAGTCATATCAAAGGCGCCAGATTGACTGTTCGTTTCAGAGGTTAAATAGGGTAGCGGTTGAGGATCATCTTCAGGGTGAGAGAAGCTGCTACGAAATGGCAGCAGGGCTTCTGTAGTCACAATCCAGGGGGAAATTGTGGAGGCAAAACTTTTTGATAAAAACGGTCCCAGTGGTTGGTATTCCCACGCTTGGATATCACGGGCAGACCAGTCATTTAAAATGCACAATCCAAAGATATAATCTTCGGCATCTTCGATATTAATAGGTTCTCCTAGCGTATTGCCATTACCGATAAAAATACCGACTTCCACTTCGTAGTCCAAACGCTTGCAGGGGCCAAAGCTGGGAGCTTCATCATCGGCAGCCTTTAATTGCCCGCAGGGCCTGGGAAAGGTTTGACCGGAAACGGCAATACTCGATGCGCGACCGTGATAACCAATGGGTACCCATTTATAGTTGGGGAGTAATGGGTTGTCTGGGCGAAACAGTGAGCCGACTTTAGTGGCATGATGGATGGAGGAGTAAAAGTCGGTGTAGTCCTTAATCTCACAGGGCAGTGAATATTCCACATCGTCTTGGGCAATCAAACAGTTTTCCAATTGTGCTTGCTCTGTAGCTCCTTCCTGTAGCGCTGTGGATAACGCAAGCCGAAGCGCAGACCAGGCTGCTTTATCCATCGCCATAAAGTTATTCAACGTACTGTGGCTGCAGGCCTGCAGAGCTTCTTGGGCCAAGTCGCTAAAGAGTTTGAGTTTGGCGACTGCCGCCAAATCGATAACCTGATCACCAATAGCAACACCGCCGCGGAATGCTTCACTAGAGCCTTGGCGTCGAAATTCAGCAAAGGGCAGGTTTTGAATCGGGAAGTCGGTGTCGTCTGAATTGGCAGAGCTGACCCAGCTGGTCAGGCTGGGGTCATGGGTTTCATTCAGGTGATACATAGAGGTCACATCCCTGAGTCAGATAAAGGACTATATTTATATAAGATAGTTGATAACGCAGGTTTCAGGTGATGATTAATATCCAGCAAATCCACCATGTGGCCTACCGCTGCAACGACGCCAAGGAAACCGTTGAGTGGTATCAGGACAATCTCAATATGGAATTCCTGGTGGCGATTGCCGAGGATAAGGTTCCCTCCACCAAAGCCCCCGATCCGTATATGCATGTCTTCCTGGATGCCGGGCAGGGCAATATCCTGGCATTTTTTGAATTGCCTAATTCCCCAGCAATGGGCAAAGATCCCAACACCCCGGAGTGGGTGCAGCATATCGCCTTTGAAGTGGAAAACCGCGATGACTTGTTAGCCGCGAAAGAAGAGCTGGAGGCGAAAGGCATAGATGTAATAGGCGTGGTCAATCACGGCATTATTCACTCAATCTATTTCTTTGACCCCAATGGCCACAGACTGGAATTAACCTACCGGGATGCAACAGAAGAGCAGTTGAAAGAATTAAAACGCGTAGCCCCGGAAATGGTAGCAGAGTGGTCTATAACCAAGCGTGCACCGAAGCATGCTGCATGGTTGCACAGCGAAGAGTTTGAATAAGAAAATTGTAAGATTTAACAATAGTTTTTTTAGGCCAAAGAGTTCTTGTAGCTTACTATATCCCCGCCGATAACCTCTACGACTCCACTAACGGGGAGGTCGTTATGCGCATTGATGCATCGGATATTCGTTTTATATTCCATAGTCGTTATGAAGAAGAGACTCTGCGGCAGGGTAAGCAGGCCCAATCTCTGACCCAGGTAGACCTGGATGAAGATCGACTGCCAACGGGCCAGTCGGTGAATGTCAGTCTGAGCCTTAGAGATGCTTATGCCACGGATACCTATAGTCGTTTGAGCGGTGACACACGGGTCACTGATACTTCGCAGAATAAGCAAACTCGTTATGAATATGAAAGTGTTATCCAGGCCGCCGCAGAGGGACTGGTGGAACAGCGATTACAGTTGGGCATGATTCTGCGAGAAGACGGCGAAACCCTGCAGCGGGATTTGGCCCTGGCTATAGCATCAGACACGAGTGTTGATACTTTAGAAAGCGAAGATTTGGGTACCGGTGTTGTTGGCGCTAACCGTTTGGTTGTAGAGCAACAGCGCTATTACCATGAAGAAAGCCGCAGTCTATTGGGCAGCAGTGGCACCATTGAGTTGGCAGATGGCCGTACGATTGAATTTACCCTGGAGCTGGAATTACAACGTCGTCACCAACGTGAAGGAGAGTTATTGGTGACGGCGGAAAACCGCCGCCTGATCGATCCCCTGGTGATTAATCTTGAGGGAAATCCCGACCTGTTAACCAGTGCCACCTTTGAGTTTGATATGGACGCCGATGGTCAAACCGACACCTTGTCCTCGCTGAATCACGGCGTAGGCTTTTTGGCATTAGATGGTAAAAAGGATGGTGAGCGGGACGGTGTGATTAATGATGGTAATGAATTATTTGGTACGCAAAGTGGTGACGGCTTTGGTGATCTGGCGGCCTACGATCTTGATGGCAATGGCTGGATTGATGAAGCTGATGAAGTTTTTCAGCAGCTGCAGGTATGGCAACCGCCCAGTGTTGATGCCGAGGGCAATATCATAGACGGGCGTTTATTATCCCTGGATGAGGCAGGGGTAGGGGCAATTTATTTGGGCAGTGGCGAAGTGGATGTGACGCTTAAAGATGACAGCAATCAACTGCAAGCCCAAATCCGCAGTCAGGGAATATTCCTTAAAGACGATGGTGAAGTGGGCAGTGTGCAACAAGTGGACTTTGCTCGCCACAGCGAGCCACCACAGTCTGACTTAACGCAGCAATTTGACCGGATCAACGATAAGCTCAATCGGGTTTTTGGTGAAGCAGAGCAGGTCATGATTCCCCTGATAGAACGTGGGGAACCAGTAGTTAACCTAAATGCAGAGGTACTCTCTATTAGAGAAGAGGTGCAATCGGTACTGGCCAGTAATCCCTGGTTGCAGGATTTGGCGGCAATGTCACGTTCACAGCTAGTAATTAACGACAATAGAGCGAACACAGACAACTTGTCATCGGCAACAGCCAGTGATGCCTTTTTCAATCGACGTAGCGGTTTTGTATTTGTGCAGTTGCAATCCCAGTTTGAGAGTGGCATGCGAACTGAGGCAACCCATAGCAGTCGTCGAGTCAGTACTGAAATGCTGAGCGCAGAAGCTGATGTTAGTGTGGGGGCTGGTTGGGATAGGCGCGGCCCTGGACTGTTTGAAGGTCTATCGGCCTACACCAGCAGTACGGTTGAGGGGCGCTTGGTGGAAGCCAAGGCCGAACGCACGCAGTTGATGATTGATCAAATTCTGCGACCGATGATGGCGCAGTATCAACTGCGACGACAGTTGCAAATTGAACAGGGCGCTGCGGCTTATCAGGGCGCTGCCGCTCATCAGGAGTACAGCAAGCGCCCTTAGAGGGCGGATGTTAGCTAATCAGTTCGGCACCCATAACTGCCAGCGGTTTCACCAGCTCACCCATCTGCATAGCTTTTTCACTGGAGGCATTGCCATCCAGTGCACGCTTTTTCACACCCTGCAAAATTGCGGCAAAACGGAAAAAGCTAAACGCCAGGTAGAAGTTCCAGTTAGGAATTTCTGTCAACCCCATACGCTCACAGTATTGCGCCACATATTCTTCCTCAGAAGGAATACCTAGCGCTTTACGATCAACGCCACCCAGGCCAGACATCACACCGGTGTTTTCCATACGCAGTTGCATACACTGATAAGCCAGGTCGGCAAACGGATGCCCCAGTGTGGATAACTCCCAATCCACCAGTGCCAGTACGCGGGACTCGGCAGGGTGGAACATCATATTATCCAAACGGAAATCACCGTGGGCCAAAGCCACCTTGCCGTCATCGGCTGGTATATTGGCGGGCAGCCATTCCATCAGGGTTTCCATTTCTGGAATAGCTTCGGTTTCTGAAGCGCGATACTGCTTGGTCCAACGGCCAACCTGACGCTCAAAATAGCTGCCGGGTTTACCGTAGTCAGACAAACCGACTGCATCAACGTCTACCGAGTGCAGGGCCGCCAGTACGCGGTTCATTTCTGTGTAAATCGCGGTACGCTCTTCGTTAGTGGCTTCCGGTAACGCCGGATCCCACATCACACGACCATCGATAAATTCCATCAGGTAGAACATACTGCCGATAATACTATCGTCTTCACACAGGTGGTAAGCCTTGGCTACCGGTACATCAGTATCGGCCAAGGCAGACATCACTTTGTACTCACGGTCGACCGCGTGGGCGGATTTCAGCAACTCACCGGGCGGCTTGCGACGCAGTACATACTTGCCGCTTTGTGCTTCAATCAAAAACGTTGGGTTGGACTGGCCGCCGGCAAATTTGGTGGCAGTGAGAGGACCTTGAAAGTCCTCTACTTGCTGTTCCAAATACGCGGCTAGCTTGTCGGTATCAAAATCAAAGGTTGATTCAGACATTGGTATTCGCCCCGCAATTATTCTTCTGAATAACGATCAATAATCTGTTTACCCAGCGCCATCTGATGCACCTGGTCCGGGCCATCGGCTTGGCGACACCAGCGCGCATAGTTAAAGGCTTCGGCCATAAAGTAATCTTCGGTTAAACCTCCGGCGCCGTGCATTTGCATGCAGCGATCGATGACGGTTTGTACCAACAGAGGAATTGTGGTCTTGGTGGCGGCAATCATATCCACAGAGGCGGGTACACCTTCGGTATCAATCTTCTTGCTGGTTTTTAATACCAGCAGGCGCGCCATTTCAATTTCAGAGAAGGACTTGGAAATCTCTTCACGAATAGACTGGTGCTTGCTTAAAGGGCGACCAAAAGTGGTGCGCGAGGTGGCACGTTTACAGGCCAGCTCCAGAGAACGTTGGGCAGCACCAATCAAACGCATGCAGTGGTGCATGCGGCCTGGGCCCAAGCGACCTTGTGCAATTTCAAAACCGCGGCCTTCACCCAGTAATACATTTTCCAGCGGTACACGTACGTTGTCGAAAACAATTTCGGCGTGACCGATAGGTGCATCGTCGTAACCCAGGGTGGTCAGTGGACGAATAATACTGATTCCAGGAGTGTCTTTCGGGACCAGTACCTGAGTTTGTTGCAGGTGGCGGCTTGGATTTTCCGGATCGGATTTACCCATCACAATAAAGATCTTGGTGCGCTCGTACATGGCGCCGGTAATAAACCACTTACGGCCATTGAGTACCCACTCGTCACCGTCTTTCTTAATGTCCAGCTGAATATTGGTGGCATCACTGGAAGCAACCTGTGGTTCGGTCATCGCGTAAGAAGAGCGGATCTCACCAGCCAACAGTGGTTTCAGCCATTTATCTTGCTGGGCTTTGGTGGCGTAGTTCATAAAGACTTCCATATTACCGGTATCCGGGGCGTTACAGTTAAACACCTCGGGAGACCAGATCACACGGCCCATAATTTCTGCCAGTGGGGCGTAGTCGAAGAAGGACAGGCCACCGTGATCGCAGTACTCAGCGTGATCTTCCGGCACAAACAAATTCCACAGGCCCGCGGCCTTGGCTTTTTCTTTCAGTTCATCCATCAGTGGCACGGGGGCAAAACGGTTTTCCATACTGGCTAACTGTTCGGCGTATTTGTGCTCGTTGGGATAAATATGCTCGTCCATAAAGGCCAGCAGTTTGGTTTGCAGCTGTTTGGATTTTTCGCTGAATTCGAACATGGTGACTTCCTCGTTCAGATTGACGATATAAAGAATTAAGAAAAGGTAATGGCGTCTTGTTTGTCGGCGCTAAGCAGATGGCTAACATCATTAAAGCTGTCGACCGTAAAATCTTTGCGGTTATAGAGCAGCTTGCTGGTGCTGCTGTTTTTAATTTGTAGGGTGAGATTACAGGTGCGCGGGTGATCCAAGCCCCAAATCTGGCCCAAAATTACAGAGATTGGACCGCCAGATGACACAACTAAGGTGCGTTTGGCATCAGTCTTATATGAAAACTCAAAACCTTGCTGAATACGCTCACAAAAACTCTGCCAGCTGTCATTGCCATCATCGGCAATCTCACCGCTCATCCAGTAACCCAGGGCGAGTTTCATATTGTGGTAGTAGTCGCGCTTGGCATGGCCGGTGTCCTGCCATTCGGTCGGAAATTGGGCTTTTAGGGGGACCAGCAAGCCCTGGAAATCGTATTCATTCAGGCCCGCATGTACCTCAAAAGGCACTTTAGCCTCCAGGCCCTCGATCAGCCCCTGAGCTGTCTCGCGGTGGCGAACCATGGAGCCAATCACAATACGGTCATAACTTTGCCCCAGCCCCCGCAGGTGCTGGCCTAGCCAAAAGGCCTGCTGATGGCCTAGTTCACTGAGTTGGTCGTAATTGGCCTGGCCGAAGGATGCCTGGCCATGGCGCAGAAGGGTGATTTCAGCCATAGAATGCCCATATCTTTATAAGTTCTACACATTATAGAGAGATAAATAAATCATCCTAATTTATTTAAATGATATTCCTGTATTGATTGTATTAATGTTTTAAAGCGTTGGGGCGGTATGCGAATAAGCCTATTTTAAGTAATGTAAAGGGCAGCAAATCACTAGCAATTGGCAGTTATCAACTAAATTCCCTTGCCATACGATGATAATCTTGGTCGCAGAGCTTTCGGATAAGTAGTAATCAAGCTGCACGTAGTATCTGGTGATTTGAGAGGAATTCATGAATAAGAAAGTATATGTTCGGACGTTAGTGGTTCTGGTATTAGCAGCCATTGCTACTGTTGGCGTTGTCTATGGGCATTTGGTTGAGCGGATAATCTTTGCTGCAGGTATGGATAAAACGTCCATGCCAAGCGATTTCAGGGTCATGGATTCAAAGTTCCATCATCATATAGTTTCAAAGTCTTCCAGCGCTGAAGCATTACCCAAGAACTTAGTTGACAATGTTTGGCCAGAAACTTTCCAAAGCCATGGTGAAACCCTCAATGTGGACAGCTTCCTGGAAGACGTACGTGTCACTGGTATGGTGGTGTTGAAAGATGGCGAGACAGTATTTGAAAATTATTGGCATGGTCTAAGTGAATCAGAGAGGCAGTTCTCTTTTTCGGTGACCAAGTCCATGACCTCTATCATGGTGGGGCTGGCGATTACCGATGGATTAATTGATGACGTCAATGATCCGGTTGTTAAATACCTGCCGCACTTTAAAGGATCTGCGTGGGATAAGGCCACCATCGCTAATACGCTTGAGATGTCGAGCGGTGTTGATTTTCACGAAGACTATTCCAGATCAGATACCGATATGGATCGCTTCCAAAAAGGCTTTGCTCTGGATAAGCCTATCGAACCTTTTATGCTGGAACTGTCTGCTAAATCAGAGCCTGGTATCAGTCAGGGCTATAACAGTATGGAAACGCAAATGGCCGGTATGGTTGTGCGTTCTGTGATAGGGGAACGTTCTCTTGCTGATTATATGCACGAAAGATTGTGGCAGCCATTAGGTGCTCAGGATGACGCATCCTGGGTAACCGATGTTACCGGTGTAGAAGTGGCTATTGGTGGTTTGAGTATGAGTTTACGGGATCTGGCTAAAGTGGGGCAGCTCATGCTGCAACGTGGTAGCTGGAATGGTCAACAAATACTCTCAGAATCCTGGGTAATGGAATCTACCACACCGGTTAAACCCTACCAGTTACCCGGACGAGATAACCCCTTATCTGAAAAGCCATTTGGTTACGGTTACTTGTGGTGGACGCCTGTAGATCCTGATGGACGGGAGTTTTATGCATCCGGTTTGCATGGTCAATATCTATTTGTCAATGAAGATAAAGGCGTTGTGATCGCTTTGTATTCTGCCAATGATAAGTTTCTTGACAGCCCGGATTGGTGGAAAGAAAAGTATGAAGACTTCTTCCAAACGGTAGCAAGGAATATATAGCCTCCAATCCTAAAAAATCTCAACGAATTTAATCTCCATCATTTTTGATGAGGGATTAAATTCACGCCCTTGTTTCGTTTTCTGTTTTCAGGCTTTCCCTGTTCGAGCGTTAGCTATGCAAAAGATTAGTTTCTTGTTCACTTTATTATTCGTTACTTGTTTTCAGGTGAGTGCTGAGCCTGAGGTAAAGCCAAATTTTCTGATTATCGTAGTGGATGATATGGGCTGGTCTGATATTCAGCCTTTTGGTGGAGAAATTAATACACCCAACTTGCAACGGATGGCTGACGTTGGGGTGGCAATGACAAGCTTTTATGTTGCGCCTACCTGTAGCCCCACGAGGTCCATGCTTCTGACAGGAACTGATCATCATCAGGCTGGACTGGGAACTATGAGTGGCTTTCAAGCAGACAATCAGCAACAGGTGCTGGGTTATCAGGGGACGTTGATAGAATCGTTAGTCACTGTACCTGAGCATCTGAGGGCGTCTGGTTATCGGACATATATGGCCGGTAAATGGCATTTAGGCTCAGAAGAGCAGCAATTACCTCATAATAGAGGCTTTGATAAGTCATTTACGCTGGTAGAAGGTGGGGCGAGTCATTTTGCGGATCAGGAGCCGGTTCATGATAACCACCATGTTACTTATCTGGAAAATGGTGAACCGACGGATTTGCCAGAGGACTTTTATTCCACAAACCATTATGCCGATAAGCTTGTCGATTATATATTGGAGGGGGATAAAGAAACCCCATTCTTCGCTTACTTGGCTTTCACTGCGCCTCATGACCCACTACAGGTGCCGGCGAACTGGTTAAGCCGGTATGAAGGCGTTTATGACGAGGGGCCTGATGTTATTAGGGCGCAACGATTAGAGAAGCAAAAAACGTTAGGTTTGATAGAGGGTGGAGCGGATCTTTGGCAAATGCCAGCCATGCCGGAGTGGTTACCTTTGTACAAGCAGCCGTGGCAGGATCGAAGTGTCGCAGAGCGTCGTAAAGACACAAAGCCTATGGAAATCTATGCCGCAATGATTGAGTTGGTGGATCAGAAGATAGGCACTGTTCTTGATGCCCTTGAAGAGTCAGGAAAATTAGAGAACACCTATATCCTATTTTTCTCCGATAACGGGGCTTCAGCAGCGACGCCACTAATGTACCCGAATACCGCCAGGCAATGGCTATTGGACAAAGATAATAGCCTCCAGAACATGGGGTTGGCGGGCAGTCATGTGCATCTGGGGTCAGAGTGGGCGGTTGTGTCAAATACGCCCTGGAAGCTATTTAAAGGAACTCCTGGAGAAGGGGGGATTCGCTCGCCGATGGTGATGACAGGGCCGCGCTTGCCTCGCTCTGCACGAATCGATAGTGCTGCACACGTTATAGATTTGGCGCCTACTATTTATGAATTGGCGGGTGTTGATTGGCGCGAAGACGTTTCTTCGGAAAAGCAGTTGCGTATTCAAGGTTCGTCACTTGTTCCTTATTTATTAAATCCCAGTGAGAAAAATATTAAACCTTATGTCTTCGAATTGTTTGGCAGTCAAGCTATAAGAATGGGGAATTGGAAGGCCCACAATATACCGGCGCCACTTGCTTCCGGTGAATGGGAGTTGTTTGATTTAAGTAGGGATCCTTCTGAATTAAATAATTTGGCTGCAGAGGAACCCGTGGTGTTAAGGCAATTGATAGATGCTTATAACACCTATGCCATCGAAAATGGTGTGATTCCACCTGAGCCACCCCTGAAGGCTGAAATAAGCGATATGTATGTGGGCGAATGTGATTGGCTGTGTGGCCTTAAGTTAGATCTTGTACAACTGGTAACCGATATTGTTCATTAGCATTATCGGGGAGGCTGGTGCGGTTGTAGTGAGGCAAGGATAAAGAAAGAACGAGCTTCTATATTGATAGAAGCTCGCTTAAAATTTTCAACAGGAAAGGATGAGATTCAATTTCGTCAGTTCAGATAACTGATAGACAGCGAATTGAGCTATCAGTCTATAAAATACGCGTAATGAGTTTCTGTGATTAATTGACAATAACGTGGTTGTCTTCTGCCGTCTGATGAGTTTAGCTATATTTCTATGTTACTTGTTAAGGGGTTAATTCTTTATCAGGTATTCTTTTCTATAGACAGATGGGGTGTTGCCGGTCCAGAGTTTAAAGGCTTTGGTAAAGTTTGATGCATTGCTGTATCCCAAGCTGTAGGCGACTTCATCAACAGAATAATTGGGGTTGGTGAGAAGCTCCATCGCCTTATTCTTTCTTACATCAGAAATCAGTTCTTTATAATTGGTACCCATTTCTTTCAAACGTCTGTTTAATGTACGGGATGACATGTGCAAGATTTCGGCAATTTCATCCATGCCAGGCACTTTTTCAAGGTTGTCTTCCATGATATTGCGGATGGGTATGAGAAGCGATTTATGGTTGTTGTGTAAGTCTTCTATCGTCCGTTGTAACCAGTTTTCTGTTTGTTCAAGAATTCTGTTGTTGGAAAATGGCAGGTTTTTTTGGCAGATATCAATAGGCAGAATCACCCTATTATGGTTGGCATTGAATGAAATATGGCCTGCTAAGTATTTCTCATAATGAGATTTATCCAAATGAGGTTCGTAGGTCATCTCATAGTGCACACGATCGGCATGTTCTGGAAATATAGTTTCTGCTGTTGCCTGCATCATTGAGAAACAGGTTTCTACCATTACGCGAGCGGCACCTTCCCAAGGGTAAACCTCTTCGATGTCTAAATAATAGTTCTTTTCATCATTACTGATCTTGAAATGCACAGCAGGGTTTAGTGCAGCAGTCGCACGGCTGGCAAGGTGTAGTGATTCGGCAATAGTATTACAGGCGAGAACACCGAGGCCGAACATGCCTGAGCCGGTGATATTGATCCGGCGCCCGAATTCCAGGCCTATGCTGGGGTTATGGGTAAGGGTGATAGCTTTACAAATTAAGGCCCTGGATTGGGAGTAGGTCATTTGGCTATCGACTCCCTGGATACTATGGGGGGAAAGATCTATGTCTGCGAAAATCTGCTCTTCTGAGAACCCCTTTTCCTTCAATAAGTCTAATAAAATCAATGGGTTAGCTGCCGATAAGCGTATTTCTTGGGCAGGGGTAGAGGACATAAATTTTAACCTGTAATAACCTATGCCCTCTAATACTATACTGCTTGTGTCAGGATTTTAACCCTCAGTGGTTAAACGCCACTTTATGGTCGTTATCCATTTTCAAGTTGAGTTGGCGGAATGGCGTCTCTCGTTGTTTCTGTAAACTCATTATCTGTCATATTAACCATCACAGAGTATAAATCTTCAGGGTATGACATTCGCAGCTGGCTGGCGCTCTCTATGGGTTGGTTAGGGATAGAGGTTGGGGGTTGCTCGAATGCTTCAGGGTTTTCCAGAACGTGTAATTCGTCAGAAGAGATCCCCATGGCACTAACGACCTCTGGATCAATCCAATTTTTGACGTTTTTCCCTGTCAAAGTCGCGACTTCCAGTGTTATGCCGTCTGGTCCAGAAAAGTAGATTGCTTCTGCAAACCCATGATCCATTGGTCCGAAGCAGTGGATGCCTTTTGAGCGGATGCGGTCACGCATGATAAGCAATTGTTCATGGCTATCAACGTTAAAGGCCAGGTGCTGCATGGTTCCTGTGGTGCATGGATCCCCAGGGTTGCCTGAATGGGTGATACCTAATTTGATATCGGTGGGGATGTTGGGGCTAAATACAAATGCTAAGAGCGAACTGTCGTTAAGTTTAAGAAATGCATGGGCAGTATTCTCGGCGCCGTGCATCCAATAAAGTGCAACGAGTGGCATACCCAATACTTCATTGAAAAACTGTAAGGTGCTCTTTAAGTTGGCCGTAGCCAGAGCAAGGTGGTTGATACCGTTAATGGTTTGTGTGTCCGACATAGCGCCTTCTCCTTATTCGAATATCTTCTATGTTGAGCTGAGACCTTCAGCTCAAAGCCATTATTGATACTTTTTGTGTGGCCAACCTATTCCTCTTCTGCCAAACACCAGTGAGTTACTGCCTCGCAATGCCCAAGTTATATCGTGGTTGATGTAGATCAAAAGTGAAGGGGGAGTGTTGTTCAGGACGTGTCAGTTGATGACTGCTTTTTGTCCTGGGGGCACCAATACCCTACTTTTAATCAGTATAGAATTGATGTGAATAAGGGTGTTGCTTTAAGCAATATTCAAGTAATTGCCTATGTAATAAAGGAGCCATTGTTCATGTCGAGCCCCAATGGAATTAACCATCTGGCATTAGCCACTACAGATATGAAAGCTGTATTGCAATTCTTTAATAATGTATTGGGAATGCCGCTGGTTGCATTGTATTGGATGCATGGTGCCAAGAATACAATACACGGATTCCTCGGTTTGAATGAGCATTCTACGCTGGCGTTTGTGGCAACACCTGAAAACCCGACTGAGGTCAGTATCGGTGTGACGCATGCGGGACATAGTCAAGGTGTTACGGCAGCGGGAACTATGCAGCGTTTTTCTTTAAATGTTGATTCTCTTGACGATCTCCTATTAGTCAAGCAAGCCTTAGATAAGCAAGGTATCGCTTGTAGTGATGTTATTGATCGAAAACATATTAAATCCATTGGATTTACGGCAATAGATCAGGTTGAAGTGGAAGTATCTACGGTTGTAAAGGGGTTTGATGAGGACAGTATTTCAACGGAGGTTGCAAAAGCGTTCAATATCTCTGATGCGGAATTGTCACGCTTAACTAAGCCCGAGGAATATCAAGCGGTTGAACCCCTTCCTGCTAATGCCGATTGGAATCAACTTTTGGAGTATAAACCTACCTTTCCAGAAAGATTTATGCGCCTCTTATGTCTATTGCCAGATGATTTAATTATGGATGCGACTAGAGATGCGGTTCCACCAACCAAACCGCAAGGATTACAGCTTAAACGCAAGTTTTCTATGTTTAAGTTGTTACTGGCTTCATTAGCCCTGTTTATTATAAAACCACACAAGACTCTTTTTACCATGCCGAGTAAACAATCATGACTGCTGTAGAATCTAATATAGCTACAAATGTAGTGCCTAACGATATTGGTTTTATTACGTTATCGACTCGCAAGCTAAAGTTAACCTTGGAATATTTTAACGAGGTTTTAGGTCTGCCTTTGGTGGCACTTGAATGGACCGATGAAGAGAAAAAATCGGCAGTAGCAACACTTAAAATGAGTGATAGTTCACTGTTGATGATTAATTACTCAGAACAAAACCCTAATGATATAGAGTATGGGCTCACGCATGCGGGAGACCCTGCGGGAAAATGTGCGAGTGGTACCATGCAGCATCTGGCCTTTAATGTAGATACCCTGGATGAATTGCTACAGGTGCGAAGCAGGATCCGATCAAAAAATGTATTTTGCGTAGGTCCCTTGGATCATGGTTTTGTGCATTCAATCTATTTTTCAGGGCCAGAGGGAATGATGCTCGAAGTGGCAGCGTTTTCTGGGGAAAATCTGGATATGTGGGTAGATTCAAAGGTTGTATCAAGTATAGATATCACTGATAGGGAATTATATAAACTAACCAATGGCAGGTTGGGTTGTTCGGGATAATACCTGGAGTCGATCGCTCACTGTGTTTCTGGGGGGAAGTGCTTATTTTCAGCAGTGAGCGATGACAAGAAAATATACTTATATATCGATCTCATATATTTCCTTCCTTTCTTAGTTTTCATCACCTTTAGAATTTCTTTGGTAGTGGCAGTTTATCACCAATGTCATGTCTGTCATTGATAAGTAATGCTTCTCCCGCTTCGCTAAAATCGTTATTTCTGAGAGTAAGACTGATTGTAGATATTTCGCTAGAACAGTGTATCTGCATATAAATATAACTATATATGGTGATTTGTAATAATGAAGCCTCATAAGACATTTATTGCTCAGGCAATAGCTATTGCCCTGACTGCCACTGCTTCCAATACCTATGCAGAAGAAGGGTTTACCCTGGAAGAGATTGTGGTAACAGCTCAAAAACGAGCAGAAAGCTTGCAGGATGTACCTATTTCTGTGAATGCAGTTGCAGGAGAGTTTCTGGAAAACTCAGGTATTTCAAATCTGGAAGAAATGTCTGCGCATGTCCCTAATCTGAATATCAGTAATACGCCAGGGGCAAACCAGATTGTTATGCGCGGTCTGGGATCTGGTGCTTCAGCTGATTCATTTGAGCAGTCCGTAGGGCTTTATGTTGATGGTATCTATTCTGCGCGATCTCGCCAGTTCCAGGTTCCATTTATGGATGTTGAAAGGGTAGAGGTTCTCCGTGGCCCTCAGGGTGTTCTGTTTGGTAAAAACAGTATTGCTGGCGCAGTGAGTGTCATAAGTGCAAAACCTACGGAAGAGTTCGAAGCTGAAATTACCGGTAAATACGAGCTGGAGTATGGCAGCTATGAAGTAGATACCATGGTGTCTGGCGAGTTGACAGAAGGCCTCTATGGCCGCCTCGCTATCAAAAGCGCTGATAAAGGCGGATATCTAGATAACGAAGCCCTGAATGAGGATCAGCCAGAGGAAGACACCGAAGCCGTGCGAGGAGTTCTCGTTTGGGATGCCACTGATGAAACTCAAGTGACGTTAAAGCTGGAGACTGCAGAATTTGAGCAGGAAGGCACCAGCTTCCAAATTTCTGATTACGATGCTTCCGCTTCCGCACCTCTCGATCCGGTCAGAGCTGGCCTTCAGGCTCTGTATCAGGGCGCGCTTGCAACAAGCGGTGATGATTTTGAGTTAAACGATGAGATTCATTCCGATCAGCTGTCTACCACTGAGATTGAATCGGATAATGTGACGTTAGAGGTTAAGCATGCTCTGGATGAGTATGAGTTGACCTATCTGTTTGGTTACTCATCTTATGATATGGAAAGTGCGTCAGATCAGGATTTTACTGATATTGACTTTATGTTTGTGACTGCCTCAGAAGAGTATGATCAGGTTTCCCATGAAATACGCTTGGCATCGCCTGTGGGTGAGACTTTCGAGTATATGCTTGGTGCCTACTATATTGATCGTGAGTTAGAGCGACCACTGACTGAGCGTTATCTGGATTTATCAGTCTTCCCTGGAGCTGGTTTTGTACCACTTCCTGCTCCTTTTGCTGCATTTAGTGTTGCAGATCTCTCCCATAACCAAGTTAATTCCTACACCGAAGACGCAGATTCCTGGTCGGTTTTCTTCCAGGGCACCTGGAATATTACTGATGAGGTTCGGGCTACCTTAGGTGCACGTTATAGTGAGGAAACCAAAGAAGCACGAGGGATCTATCAGAGTACCGTGGTTGGAGATTCTTCTACAGCTCATCCTCTTGCTAATAGTTTCTTAATTGGTTTGGGAATTGCGGACTCAGATCTAGAGCGCAAGCGTACCGAAGAGAACCTGGACCCTTCATTCAATATGCAGTGGGATTTCAGTGCTGATGGAATGGCATATTTCTCTTGGACCAAAGCAACAAAAGCCGGTGGTTTCAATTCATCTCACAATACCCCTGATGAAAATAATTTCGAGTACGAAGAAGAGCAGGCAGAAAGCTTTGAGATTGGTGTGAAGCTGGACTTGTTAGATGGTCGTGGTCGTTTAAATGCCGCCTACTTTAATACTGAGTTTGATGACCTTCAGGTTTCCTCATTTGATGGTACCAACTTTGTAACGGGTAATGCTGCCAAAGCTAAAAGCCAGGGTGTTGAAGTGGAAGCCATGCTAGCGTTGACAGAAGAGTGGACCATCGGCAGTAATTTTGCCTGGTTAAATGCTGAATATGATGAGTTCCAAGGCCCTTGTACCAGTAATGTTGATGAATGGGGCGCTGATTGTACGGCTTCACTCGGTGCGTCTCAGGATCTTTCTGGTAAGAGTCTTGAATTTGCCCCTGAATGGAGCGGAAACCTGTTTGCAGACTATCAGACAAATCTATCCGACAACCTAATATTTAGTGCTCGTGTAGACGCCAATTATTCTGATGACTATACCTTGCAGCCAGACCAGGATAGTCACAACATGCAAGACAGTTTCTGGAAAGTAAATCTGCGGGTTGCGTTAAGTAGTGCTGATGAGCGATGGACTGTAGCTTTATTGGGTACCAACTTAACCGATGAAGAAACAAAAAGCTTTGGCGGTGCACAGTTATTCATTCCAGGTGCATATTGGGCAAATATTGCTCCACCCCGTCAGGTTCAATTGTCAGCTACTTATCGCTTCGGTAAGTAATTCATAAAACCTAAATTATCAGCCGCGCTAGTCGCGGCTGATTTGTAGATGACTGCTATTACTGAGTGTATATCCTTGAAATTAGGGTGCGTCATCAATTCGTAGAAATCTTTTTATAGTGAAATGGAATTATTAATGAGCGATAAAGATTTCTCTGATCCCATTGAATCAATTTTAATATTTGGCGGGTCAGGGCACGTAGGGCAAGGATTAATTAACTATGTACTGGAGAATGCTCCTTCAGTAAAGCTTCGCTTGGCAACGAGCGATGAATCAAAAGTATCAGTGCTTAGTAAAAGCTATCCCTCGGCTGAGGTATGTGTGTGTAGCTACTACGATTACGACGCTATGCTCAATGCCTTTGAAGGCATGGAAGCGGCATACATGATCACGCCGGATTTTACCGATGAAGAGCTGGCCACCAATAACTTTATTAATGCAGCAAAGCATCACGGCGTCATACGGCATATTGTCCGTTTAATGGGCGATCCTATGGGGATGACTTTGGACCGTGTGCCCGAATACCTTCGTAATTTTAACGGGGGGTGCAGCGCTGCGGTTGGTCATACCATTGCCAGAAAATTGTTTAACGATTCAGGATTGCCAGTTACGTTTACGTCTATTGCTGCCTACTATATGGACGACTTGTCCGGTATTTGGTATGGCCCCGGTATTGTGAATGGTGATGTGCTTGCCGAAGTCAATTGTCATCATATGGCTTACATAGACGCGCCTGAAGCCGGGGAAGCTGCCGCTAGAATTATTTTACGCAGAGATCCTAAAGATATTGGTGCAGACCACATACTTCACAATGGCATTGACTGCTGGGATTTTCATGATGTCGCAGCAATATTGTCAGAAGAGCTCGATCGCAAGATAACTTATCAAGAAGGTCCTGAGCATTACCGCAAATGGATGGGTAAAGGTATTGATGAAAAGTTTGGTCAAGGAGGAACTGATTTTATGATCGCCTATTTCCTGTGGGAAGAGGGAAGTATTGCAGATATCGTCAGGGATACCCTTGGAGGAGTGAAGGGGAGTGTGGCGGCTTGGGTACACTTGAAGGCCCCGCGATGGTTACGTGAAAGTCTGTTTAGGCGTTTATGGAATGCTAAGACTGAAGGTATATATTTCTCAGATCTGGAAAATATTCTTCAAAGAAAACCCAAATCATTAAGGCAGTGGATTCAAGAGAATAAGTATGATTTTGAAAGCCATAATGAGTTGTCAGTATTGAATCTAAGTTTAAGTAGTAAGTAAGGAGTATTTATATAAAAGCAATTGTATAAGTGTTCTGTAAAGATTAGAGGATTGATTGATACAGTTTACACGTGGTTTTACATAGGCTTTTTAGCACTGTTTTAGGTATACGCTTTAAGAGAAGAATTCCTGGCCCAACATTTTGTTGGGCTATGAATGAGCAATAAAAGTAGAGCTGGCTCTACAAATAATAATAGTAAAAGCGAGGAACTAACCATGTACAGCAAGCAAATGTATAAAAGGAGTGCGCTATATAGCGCCATAGCATTGGCATCGTCTTTAGGTTGTAGTCAGGCGATTGCTGCAGCTGAAGAGTTTTCATTGGAAGAAATTATCGTTACCGCACAAAAGCGTGAGCAAAGTGTCCAGGATATTCCATTAACTGTGTCAGTCGTTGGCGGAGAGTCTCTAGAGAAGTTCTCTATTACCAATGCAACAGATCTTGCTAAATCTGTCCCAGGTTTAAGCATCGCACCCGCTCCTCAGGGGTTGTCATCTCCGAAAGTTCGAGGCCTTGGTACAGGCGTTGGTGCCGAAACCCTGGATCAGTCTGTAGGCTTGTTTATTGATGGTGTTTGGTCTGGTCGACCGAGAGATCTGCAGGCCGCATTATTTGATGTCGAGCGCGTGGAAGTTATTAAGGGGACACAGACTTCGCAGTTAGGAAAAAACACCAGTCTGGGGGCTATACAGGTATTTTCTGTGCGTCCGACTGAAGAGACCGAAGGCTACCTTAAGGCAGAGTATGATTTTGAGCTGGGTAGTAAGATTTATGCTGGTGCCGGCAATTTAAACACTGAATTTGGCTCTTATCGTCTCGCAGTCAATATGATTGAAGAACAAGGTTATGTTGAAGATGAGCTATCAGGTGGTGATGGTCCAGATAGAGAGCAGTTGACCGCACGTTTGGGTGGACTCTGGACTATTGGCGATGCAGGCGAGTTGTACATTAGCTATACCTACGATGATTTAGAAGTTACGGGTGATCATTTTCAGGTAAGTTCGGATCCTACCGGTTTTTACACGCTGTTCAGTGGTGATACTGATGTTACCTTGGATGATAAAAGAAAGACGTTTACGTCTCTGCGTAATGACGGAAAACCCTATGATGAGCAAAAGAGCCATAAGTTTCTTGCAGAATATACTCATGATTTTAACGGCGATATGGAGTTTGTCTCCTTAACCGCCTATTCATCTTATGATAACGATCGTTATCTTGATGCTGATTTCAGCGCGCTGGATTTTATTGATCAGAAAAAAGAGACCAGTTATAAGCAGGTCAGTCAGGAATTCCGTATCAGTGGTTCGGCGTTTGATTCTGCGTTGGATTACGTGACAGGCATTTACTATTTAGAGAGTGAATTTGAATATTACGAGGAAACCCTTTTTGACTCGGATTTGGCTTCTCTAGGTGTTCCTGCAAATCCTTTAGATCCTACGGATCTTACACAAGTAGCGGCATTTGGGCCTGGTACCTCTAACATTGATGATGTTGATCAGGACGTTGAAGTACTGTCTCTATATGCACATGGTACTTATGCGTTGACAGAAGATTTAAATTTGGCTGTTGGTATACGTTACACCGATGAAAGTCGGGAGATGGTGTGGACAAATGCTGTGGTAGACAACAGCGCAATTTATGATGTCATTACGACTTTTCCTGTACCTACGTTGGTCTCAGATGATTACTTAACTGCCATAGGTGTATTGGGCGCTGGTTTTGCTAATGAAAAGTTAGAACGTTCTGAATCCAATGTCGATGGTTCAATTAACCTTCAATATTCACTGGGGGAAGTTGGGCATGTATATGCCTCATGGGCAAAAGGCAGTAAGAGTGGAGGTTTTACTACACAGGTAACAGATCCTGATTTGGCTGAATTCGATACCGAAGAAGCTGAAACGATCGAGCTGGGGTTCAAGGCAGAAATGCTGGATAACCGCTTGCGAATCAATGGTGCAGTATTCTTTACTGAAATTGATGATTTCCAGTCTGTTAGCTATGTAGGTACTGGATTCTTAACTGAGACGATTCCTGTTGAAAGTCAGGGGGCTGAAATTGAAGGTCTTTATGCTGCAACAGAAGCATTAACGTTGGGATTCTCTGCGACTTATACGGATGCAGAAGTTAAAGATACCGGTTTGGATCCGTCTGGAATATCTCCTTGGGATATAGCGCTAACCCTGGCGCATGAGACAAACCTTACAGATGGTTTTCAGTTAAGTACAGATGTCTCGGTAAGCTACCGCGATAGCCATTATGCTCAGGGTGGAGAAACTATTCCAATACCCACAACTACCTTGGTTGATTTTCGAATAGCGCTGTCTCCTCAAGAAGGAGATTGGGAAGTGGCCCTTATGGCTCGCAACTTATTTGATGAGCAAAAAGAAAACTTTGGCTATCTTTACCCCATTCTTGGCGAGGCAGTTTTAACTACCATTCATGCAGAGAACCGTCCAAGGACGGTAGCATTGCAGGCCCAGTATAATTTCTAAGGGCGCGGGGCGAGTATTGCTCGCCCCTGTTTTCTTCATCGCTTGAATGTCATTTATTTTTTTATGGCCAATGCATGCTGTTGGCCAATTTTTAAAGAAAAACTTGGTAAATAGGAGTTTTCAGTGTTAGTGCATCATTATTTAGATTTTTATGCTCGCTCTTTTCCTGATAATGCATGCATAAGTCAAAATGGCAGGACCTTAACCTTCAAAGGATTGAGTGAATACAGTAATCGTTTAGCAAGCGGTCTTGTTTCCTTGGGTGTTATACCTGGGCAGCGTGTTGCGGTACTGGGATCGAATAGCATGGAACATGCCGTAGTTTATATGGCGGCCAGTAAGTCGGGGGCAGTAGCTGTTCCGCTGAACTATCGATTGGCACCATCTGAATTGGCCTACGTGATCAATGACGCAGACACTCAGGTGCTTATTGTTCTCGAAAGCGCACAAGAGATCTTGTCGGAGTTGCGCGATAAGCTATCTTCTGAAGTTGTCGTGGTCAGTCATGATGCTGAGGATACTCTGCACTGGGATAGCTGGCTTGATCAATTTAGTGATTCTTCTTTTGATATTGATTTGGATATTAATGCCCCATTTCTACAATTGTATACAAGCGGTACTACAGGAAAACCAAAAGGCGTTGTTTCTTCTCATTTTAATATGATTCAGATGTGGTCGCTAAATACCATGATGCCTCCGCATCGGCCTCATATTGGTTCCGCAACAATCGCGGTTGCTCCTTTTTTTCATATCGGTGGTGCGGGAACTTTATTGCAAGGAGTTCTTAATGGCCAGTGCACTATTGTGCACGAGAATTTTGATCCCGTAAAACTCATAGATGATATAGAAAACCATCCGGTTGATAAGATATTTTTGGTGCCTGCGATGTTGATGTTTATTCTGCAGATGCCAGATATTAATAATCGAGATTTTAGTCGAATTAAACAAGTTGCTTATGGCGCGTCACCTATTTCGGAAGGCTTACTTAAACAGGCTATTGAGGTCTTTCAATGTGAATTTGTTCAACTGTATGGTATGACCGAGACAACGGGATGCGCGACTATTTTGTCTGAGCATGATCATTCCAAAGCATTGCAAGATGATCCTGGTTTATTGCGCTCATGTGGTCGACCTGCATTGGGTGTGAAGATCAAAATAATGGATCAAAACGAGTGTGAAGTACCACCCGGTGAGGTGGGGGAAATCTGGATTAAGTCAGATACAAATATGCTGTATTACTACAACTTACCTGAAGCTACTGCAGCGACGATGGTGGATGGCTGGGTGAAGACCGGTGATGCGGGCTGTATCGATGAAGATGGGTATCTATTCTTAAAAGATCGAATCAAAGATATGGTTGTCAGCGGGGGTGAAAATATCTATCCAGCTGAAGTAGAAAACGCCTTGCTGAAACATGAGTCTATTGAAGAGCTTGCCGTTATTGGTATTCCTGATGAAAAGTTTGGTGAGGCATTGTTGGCAGTTGCTGTTCTTAAGGCAGGAAAAGAGCTGTCAATTGAGGAATTGATTGAGTTTAGTCGAGACAAAATTGGTGGCTATAAAATTCCAAGAAAATTAATCGTAGTGGATTCTCTTCCTAGAAATGCTACAGGTAAAGTACTTAAAAATGTATTACGAGAACCATACTGGAAAGATAAGTCTCGTAATGTGGGTTAGCCATTATAAAAACTACATGGTATCTGTTCGTAACAGGAGTGTTTGATGAAAGTTGAAAATCATTTTGTGGGTGATGTGTTTGCGCGTCGTTATACGACTGATCAGCCAAGATATGCATTGGTGATTTCTCATGGGATCGGTGGCCATGGCGGCATCTATGACAAGTTTTGTTCTTTTCATGCGCAGCGTGGTGTAGATATCTGGGCTTATGATGCCCCTGGCCATGGTAAATCAACACCTAATAGACCACGAGGCACATTTACGATTGAGGAGTGGGCACAGGCGAGTCGTGATTTGTCTGAACATGTGAAGGAAATGACTGGTTTGCCAGTGTTTACCTTGGGTTCTAGTTATGGTGTTGCAGCGGCTATTTCGGCACGAGATCATGTGGCGATTGAAGGTGTTATATGTATGGGATCAATTGCCGTGCCAGGTAGCGCCATCGTTGCTTCGATGACTGAATTTTGGCGCAGCGATGCGATTCAAAAAGTGATAGAGCAAGTAGGTCGTGCAGCGCGTTTGGATATTGATAAGTTAATTGATTTCGATGAAGACTATGGTCAAAAAGGCGCAAAAGAAATCAAGCTGAAGGATTCCTACAATACATGGAGTTACGATCTGGCTTCTTGGGTTTCGTTCTTCAATTATGAGCCGCCTCAACCATTAGGTGAGAATGCCAAACCTATTCTTTATGCCTATGGATCCGATGATCCGAATTTCCCTGAAGGGGCAGTCGAGATGGTTGCTAGTGAAATTAGCGGTCCAGTAACTATTAAACGTTTTGAAGACGCAGGCCATCAGTTAATGATGTTCAATACCGAGGAATTCTCTAACAGTGTTGACGAGTTCTGTTTGTCGATAATTGCATAGCGATGACTTGAGATCGAAACTTTTTAGGAACATAGATATGCTTGTTACAGAGGCAGTTAGATCGCGTACTTCAGTACGCCAATTTCTTGAAGCTCCCATTCCTGATGATGTGATGAGAGAGATATTTAATGCTGCTCAGATGTCTCCATCCAACTGTAATACTCAGCCATGGAAAACCTATGTAGTTTCTGGTGAGAAAAAGAAGGCGCTCAGTGCTCATTTGCTCGAGGCTGTTATGAGTGGTAATCCGCCGAATCCAGACTTTGACTGGACTGTTGATTACAAGGGTGAGCATAGGGATCGTCAAATAGGTGCGGCTTTCTCACTTTACAATACGTTGGGTATTGATCGGGAAGATCGTCAAGCTAGAGGGGTGACGATGCTTCGAAATTGGGAGTTTTTTGGTGCACCCCACGCTGTATTTTTCACCATGGAAAAATATCTTGGCATTATGGGGGCCGTAGACCTGGGTATTTATGCTCAGACGCTAGCGCTTATCTTAAGAGAAAACGGCATGGGGTGTTGTTTCCAGGGGGCGTTGGGCCAATACCCTGATCCCGTTAGGGAAGTGCTGGGATTAAGTGATGATCAAGGGGTTTTGTTTGGGATGTCTATTGGCTATCCAGACCTTAACGCCAAGATCAACGCTGCGCGTACTGATAGAGAAAATGTTGAAACCGCAGTTAATTTTGTCAGTTGACTGTGGATGATTATAGCCATGGCGTATTGAAGCTTTGCTAGCAATTTGGTTTTGCTGGAAGGGAGCTCAATATTCATAAGGCGTTGTTTGAGATATTCAAAGTATTTCCTATCGATAATAAAGAAGATAAAGGAGCTAGTGATGAAACTGTTCGGGGTTTATTTGTCGCCTTTCTCTGTTCGTATCATGATGCAGTTGGATCGTAAGGGCATTGGTTATGATTTGATCATGCCGCCTGGTGGATTGCATTCTGATGAGTACGGTGAAATCAATTACATGCAACGTGTACCGACATTAGAGTTGGATAATGGCGAGCGTATGTTTGAGTCTGGCGTGATGGCTGAGTACATAGAGTCAGCGTTTCCAGGGGATTCACTGATTGGTTCGACGCCTTTGGAGGCATCAAGAATTCGTTTGGTGATGCGTCTAGCCGATTTGTATTTACTGCACGCTTTTTTGCCCATTGTTGATGAGCTTTCTGAAGGTCGGGTTGACTCCGACGTTGTCAACAAGTGCATGGCTCACGGCATGCGGGGTTTGAAAGATATCGATAACACAATGCAACATTATAATTTTGAAGCTAAAAATGATGTCGATCTCGCAGATTGCACCCTTGTTCCAGCGCTTACTGCAATGGAAGCGCTCATGGTGGCCTTTGGTCGACAAGATTTTCTGAGTGATTTCCCTAAGGTGAATGAATACTGGTCGGATATTCAGAACTATGATTTTCCTTCATTTTATGTTGCTAAAGCCCGAGAGGCGATTAAATTCAGGCAGGAAACTGGCGGGTCAATGTAGTTGATAAACCTGAAAGACTAGATGTGTTTAAGATTGATAATTACATAGCGTAAATAGTATAGGGTGTATGAAATGGCAAAAGTTCTGTATTTAGAAGCAAGTCCACGTGGGGATTCCTCTTATTCTTCTCGAGTAGCTAAGGAATTTCTAAAAGCTTATCAGGCTAAAAATCCTGAGGATGAAGTTGAAGTTCTGTCATTGTTTGATGCAGATCTTCCGACGTTCTCGGCTCAAGGTGCGAATCAGAAAATGGAGAACATTATCAACCTGGTTAGTGGGGGTAAGGGGTTGGAGGCCGAAGGTGAATGGGCCGGTGTTATTCGTGAAAGCGATAGGCTAAAAAGTGCTGATAAAGTTGTTCTTTCATCTCCTATGTGGAATTTCTCCATTCCTTATCGACTCAAGCATTGGATCGATGTAGTTACTCAACCTGGTGTTACCTTTGTTGTTGATGTTGTCGATGATGCGCCTGTTTATACCGGATTAGTTACCGACAAACCTTTACAAATGATTCTGGCGAGCGGAAGCCCCTATGAAATGCGTTTCCCTCGTGAAACCGATGGGACAAAAACTGACTTTCAGCGAGCGTACTTGGAGCATGCCTTCAGATTTATGGGTTTTTCTGATATGCGCTTGATTAAAGTTCAGCCTACCGGGATTCCGGGACCAGACCTTGAAGCCGCGGTAGTATCCAGTGAAGCACATGCGCGTGAAGCCGCGTTGATGTTTTAAGTCTGTTTTGAACCTTTTTTGAGTTTTAGACTTAATTGGCAGTTGTTGGCCAATATTTACCCACAGATTGAGGTGTATCTATGTTAGAGCTTATTCAGTCAACTCTGGGACCCTATTACTTAACGATTAAGTGGGTTCACTTATTCTTTGCCATCACCTGGATTATGAGTGTTGCAGGTGCTTATTCATATTTTCTTGTACCGGTTGTTCAGCAGTGGCGAAAGAATCCGCATGATGAAGGAGCGATACGGATGAGAAATTGGGCATTCGAACGCTTTGATCAGGCCGTGGTGTATGAACATACGGCCTTTCCGATGTTTTTAATTACAGGCATTCTGCTGGTTTTAGTTGGCGGATGGACAACCAGTGCAGGCTGGCTGGTGTTGAAGCTGTCGATTGTCTTTGTTGTAATTTTGCCAATGGAAGCGGTTGATTATTACATCTCCCACTTCGGAGGTAATAAGCGTCGAATGAGGGATCGAGGAGATGACGTTGCTTACGAAAAGGCGATACATCATCACTGGTGGTTTTTCCTTGTTACAAGCCCACCGGTTGCTGTGTTTGCTTTAATTATTACTTATTTGGCTGTACTCAAGCCGTTTTAATCTTCAAGTATAATTAACCTGAGATGATAGAAATGAATACAGAATTTAATGGCCACTCCAAGCTGTATCGAAAAGTTTCAATTCTTATGTCATTGTATACATGCATAAGTATATATCTGCTTTTCTCTTTAACACTTTATTTCTTCGAAGGTAAAGTGTGGATGTTTTCAGCTGAGATGTTGGCAGGGGTTGTTGTCTTTACCGCAGCTTACGCTGTTTTCCATAAGTGGCTAATGGATCGTTTAGATAAACCCAAAGATAAGGCTTGGAATTGGGAGGGGGTGTCTACGGAAGTTAAACTGCCCGAAACCATACAGCATCAACGCTTCGGATAGCCATCATATTACTTGATTGTAGGCATCTTGTTTATGGGAACAGGGAACTTTGATAGTTGTTGATCTAATTGTTGTGCGTAGCGTTGGGCTTTTTTTTCCCCTAAGCTGGAATTAGAAAAACACATGTGTACTTGAAAGCTATGGAATGGGTATACGGGCTTTAGCTTAATACCTCTTTCGTTTCTCCAATGTTCTGTTGTATCAGGTGTTGAGAGTATAAGTTGGGATCTTCCAGCAACGAGCATCTTTAGGGCTTCGTCCGGGTTTTTATGTGTTGTTATTTGTTTCCTGCTAAACGTCGGAAAATATTCATGAATATCAACTAATCGTGAGAATGCCATATTGAGATGAGAAAGGTCGTGAATATCCTCTGTGAAAGGAATATCAGAGTCGTCTAGTGTGTACAAGTAAGCATCACTTCCACCATAAGGATATTGAGTACAGGACAAGCTTTCAGGCATTGGCATAACTTCAATACGATCGCTTTGAATTAGGGGGCCTGCATCAATAGTGCCTTTTATCATCTCGGCTGCGACGCGGACGATATTCTCAAAAGGGACAATTTCTGGAGTTAAACCGATCATTCCATGAATTATTTTCTGGGTTTCAAACTCTCTGCCAACAACTTTTCCTGTGTCTTTATCTTTATATAGCCAGGGTGGATTCCCTAGAGGAATGCCTACCCTTATAGATCGTTCACCTTCAGTAGCAAAGCAATCACTGATAAGGAATAAAATTACTATTTGAAGCAATATCTTAAGATTCAAAATATTAGCCTTTTCTTTACTAGGATCTAAGCGCTATAAGGCTTTGCGGTTTAATACCTTATTGATCTATATGTTCGTCTGTAATACAGGAACGACTGTGTCTTTCGCAGATACTCTTACCGCTTGCTTAATATTGTAGATGATAAGGCGATTTTAGTGTGCTTACTCCTTTGATTAACAATAATGACAATGTACAAGGACTTTTAATGATTACCATCTACGGTTGTGCTGCACCTAATCCTAAAAAAATATCTATTTTTATGGAAGAAGCAGGGTTGGAATATGAATACGTAAGTATGAGTGTTCACGAGCTCGACCAGAAAAAGCCAGAATTCTTAGCCATAAACCCTAACGGCCGTTTTCCCGCCATTATCGATCATGACGCAGAGGGCGGACCTTTAACGGTTTGGGAAAGTGGCGCAATATTGACCTATCTCGCTGAAAAAACAGGTAAGTTTTTACCTAAAGATGGCCATGGCCGCTACGAAACCTTGCAATGGGTTTACTGGCAAGTAAGTCATGCTCCTTATTTGGGGAATGCTCATTATTACCGTTTATTTACCCCAAAACCTCGCCGCTTGGAAATTAAGCGCTTTACCAACGAATCTGCTCGTCTTTATCGCTTAATGAACAAACATCTTGAAGAGCGACAATGGTTCGCTGCGGGTGAATTTACCATCGCTGATATTTCTATATATACATGGGTTCAATACCATGAGTGGCAAGGGCAGGATCTTGCAGACTTCCCTAACGTAGAAGCTTGGTTTAAGCGTATGGGCGAGCGGCCGGGGGTTCAAAAAGGCAGCAATGTACCTTACCCGATATTTGAGTATAAGCCGTCGCCAAATCGGGACACGGAAGCGGTTAAAGCCGCAATCAAATACCGGTTAAGCCATCCTTCATGGGCCATACCTGCAGATAAAGAAGATCAAGCTATTGCAGGTACCTCACAGAAAGAATACGAGAAGGCCAAAAAGCGTTTACAGATGTTAGCCAAGATGCCGTGGCTATTTGACGTTTTAAGTATGTTAAGCCCTAGAAGGAAGAACTAACCACTGCTCAGTATGAGTAGACTGGTTGCGAAGATAATACCTGTAACCAAAAATATCATGACGGTATATCCCATGACTTGTCGAAGGTGAAGGCCTGCGATGGCAAGTAATGGGATAGTCCAAAAGGGCTGAATCATATTGCTCCACTGGTCGCCATAGGCAACTGCCATCACGATAATCGAGTGGTCAACTCCCAGTGCTTGTGCGGCTTCAATAAAGATAGGGCCTTGAATTGCCCACTGTCCGCCACCGGATGGAATAAACATATTGATTAGCCCGGCGGATAGAAACGCATTCAGCCCGAGTGTTTCGGCCGTGGAGAAGGAGGTAAACCAATCGGAAATAACAGTAACAAGACCGGTGCCGGACATAATCCCCAGTGCGCCGGCATAAAACGGATATTGAATAATAATGGGGCCTATAGTGGCTCCGGCATTTTGGATAAGCTTCATATAATGCAGTGGAGATCGCGCTAATAACAATCCTGCGCTGACAAATGACCAGTTAACAATATCAAGGGTTAGAAAAAAACCTTTCTCGGCAAAACTTGCGGTCATGTAAGCTGCCAGCGCGAGCCCCATAGCGATACTTAACGCTCGCATATTCTCAAGCTTTTGCGCAACGGTCTCATTACGCTGTTGAGGTTCTAATGTGCTTTCTTGCTTCAAAAGCTCTGAACGGATCTCAATAATATCTTTTTTATCCGGATGCATCAGTGGGCATACAATGGTGATAGCCAAGAGGGCAATCAGCGCAATGATACCGTTTTCCAGGCTGAACACCGTTTCTGTAATAGGCATGACTCCCATAACAGCTTCTAAGGAGTGGCCAGGTGTTGCAACAAATAGTGCAGCGGATGAAGAATATCCCATATGCCAAATAACAAAACCCGCATAGGCTGAAGCGACCAGAAGAGGGTAATGAATCTTTATGCCACGGTTAGCACAGTGTATGGCGACATGGCGGGCGAGGGTTACACCAACAATAAGTCCCAGAGACCAGGCGATCAGTGAACCTACTCCAGCAGTGAAAGCCACTAATGCATAAGCAGCGGAAGCGCTTTTTGGTATATTGCCCAGGCGTTCGAGCAGGCCATGCACTACATCTGTGTGAGCGAGAGCGTGTGCTGCTAGCAATGTTAGGCTCAGCTGAGCGGCAAACTTAAGTAACGCGGGTAGGCCATCACCCCAACTCATTAACGCTGTCGTTGCAGTCGCATCGGTGAGTGTTATGGATAGGATGAACGTTAAGACTGTAATTAAAATGGCAAAGACAAAAGCGTCGGGATAGTAGCGCGTAATAAATACAGTGAAAGGCTTGATCAGTTGCTGGGCGATTTTCATATTTTACATTGTTACAATGAATTAACGATATGGCCACCATCTACAGCCAGGGCGACGCCATTGATGTAGCTACCTGAGTCACTGGCTAATAGGAGTAGCGGCGCAGTAAGCTCTTGCAGTTGACCATGTCGCCCACTGGGAGTATTTCCCATAAAGCTTTTCCCTGCTTCGGAATGCAAGTACTCGCTGTTCATTTCTGTTTCAAAATATCCAGGACAAATAGCGTTTACTCTCACGCCTTTACGTGCCAGTTCAAGTGCCATGGCTTTGGTGAGCTGAATGAGTCCAGCTTTGGCTGTCGCATAGGTACTTTCACCAAATCCCACACGTAAACCCAAAATGGATGCAATGTTAACGATGCTGCAGTTGCGCTCATTGGTAACTGCCATTGATGCTACAGTCTGAGCGACTCGCCATGCGCCTTTTAGGTTCGCATCCATAACGAAGTCCCAGTTTTCCTCTTTAACCTTTAGTGAGTGCCTGGGATCGGCGACACCGGCGTTATTGATTAATACATCAATGGGGCCGGCAATCTTTGTGGCTTGTTGCAGGGCAGATTCAACGCTATCGGCACAGGTTACATCCATCGCCACGGCGCTGGCTTTCCCGCCAGCAGCGATAATATCTGTTACTAAGTTATCCAGCCTTTCTTTGCGACGTGCTGCAGCTACGACATGGGCGCCAGCAGCTGCAAGAGTTTTCGCAAAATGGGCCCCCAAACCACTGGAGGCACCTGTAACCAGAGCTACTTTGCCTTCCATGCTAAGAAGGTTAGCGATTGACGCATCCATGGTGAGGCCTCTTATTGTTCGGTGTAACGGTTAATAATCATCTTACCCAATGCCATTTGGTGAACCTGATCGGGTCCATCGGCTTGTCGGCACCAGCGCGCGTAGTTAAACCCTTCGGCCATACAGAAATCTTCTGTAAGGCCTCCCGCACCGTGTATTTGCATGCAGCGATCAATCAGGTTTTGAATCATAATAGGCACGCTGGTTTTGCTGGCGGCAATCAAATCCATAGCGCCTTTTGGTCCTATTTGATCCATTTTTTCACAGGTTTTTAGTACTAGCAGGCGCGCCATTTCCAGTTCTGAGTAGCATTTGGAAATATCTTCTCGGACACTCTGATGCTGGCTGAGTGTGCGGCCGAAAGTAGAGCGCGAAACCGCGCGTTCACAGGCTAGCTCAAGCGAGCGCTGACCGATGCCAATGAGTCTCATACAGTGGTGAATACGGCCTGGCCCCAAGCGGCCCTGCGCAATTTCAAAACCACGACCTTCTCCCAGTAGTACATTTTCAAGGGGAACGCGTACATTGTTAAAGTGTACTTCGGCGTGACCCAAAGGAGCATCATCGTAGCCAAGTGTGGTCAGCGGGCGAATGATATCTACACCGGGAGTGCCTTTAGGAACCAGTACTTGCGTCTGTTGCTTGTGGCGGTTGCTATTATCAGGATCAGATTTCCCCATAACAATAAATATACCGGTGCGCTCATACAGGGCATTGGTAATAAACCACTTGCGGCCGTTAAGCACCCATTCTTCCCCATCCTGGGTGATGCTGAGTTCGACATTGGTGGCATCGGAGCAGGCGACTTGTGGTTCAGTCATGCAATAGCTGGAGCGAATATCACCATTAAGCAATGGTGTTAGCCACTGCTCCTGTTGTTGCGGGTTACCGTACTTCATAAATACTTCCATGTTTCCGGTATCGGGCGCATTACAGTTAAAGACTTCGGGTGCCCAGATCACGCGCCCCATAATTTCTGCCAGAGGGGCGTATTCGAGATTCGTTAGGCCATCGTGATCGACAAACTGGGAAAGGCTTGGTGGTACAAACAGGTTCCATAGCCCGGCCTTTTTGGCTTGTACTTTTAGTTCATCCATCAGGGGCACAGGAGCCCAACGGTTTTCCGCTGAATGCATGTATTCAGCATAGGCCTTCTCATTTGGATAAATGTATTCATCCATAAAGGCGAGCAGTTGTTGCTGTAGCTGTTGAGATTTTTCACTGAATTCGAACACGATCTGACTCCGGAGCACAGGTAATTTGTTTACCCCCGGAGTATAAGAATATCGTTTTGATCACTCCAATCAATTGTTGTGATGCGCAATCATTTCTCATGGTAATATTACTGCTGTAAATATCTCTGTAGGGTGAGCGCTATGAGACTCGATCGAATAGATTTGAATCTGTTTGTTATTTTTGACGCGATTTATCGTGAAAGAAGTGTGACGAAGGTGGCTCACTCGTTAAATATGACGCAGTCGGGGGTCAGCAATGCCCTGCGGCGGTTAAGAGAAACAATTGGAGACCCTCTATTTGTGCGTACCAGTGATGGTATGCAACCAACCCCTGTGGCAGATAACGTTATCGTTGACGTAAGAGCAGGGCTGGATTGCTTTAACAGAAGTGTCGGTAAGAACGTCGAATTTGATCCGGCTACTGCACAGAAAGAGTTTCGCTTGGGTATGAATGATTTGGCCCAGTCTTTGGTGTTGCCAAGACTAAGACGAGAAGTCCGTGAGCAAGCGCCTAAGATCGCGATCAGTACTTACTATGTTGACCGTAAAACAGCCGCTGAAGACCTTAAGTCTGGCAGTCTGGATCTATTGATTGATGCCCCGGATATTCATGCCAAAGATTTGGATCAGCAGCCACTTATGCAGTTGCCTTACGTCGTCGCTATGCGGTCTGATCACCCCCTGGCAACAGGCTCATTGAGTTTGGAGGACTATTTGGGGGCTGACCATATTCATGTTTCCAGTCGGCGCCATGGGCGCGGGCAGGCAGATGTTGCATTAAGGGTAATGGGCAAGACGCGGGACATCATGATGCGGGTACAAAATTATCTAGTCGCAGCGGCAATCACTGAGCAAAGTGATTTATTGTGGACGGTACCGCGGATGATGGCTGAGAAGGCCGATTTACATATTGTTGACCCCCCCTTCGTGATTGATCCCCTGGTATGGAGCCTTTATTGGTCTAAAAGTGCTTCTGATGACCCTTCTTTTCAGTGGTTAAGAGCGTTGATTGGTGATCAGATTTCATAAGGTAGTATTTTTATGAGAAATGCAGATGCATTTATGTAATTGATTGGAGTGATTTGTCGGCGGCCTTTATACTGCGCTAAAAGATATAATAAATGCTATCTGGAAGACCTCTGCATGGCCTGTGTTCTACAGTGTTATGACGCTAGTGATGGGGTTCCGATGTGAGAGGCAGAATCAGTGAACAGCAGTATCACCCAGCAAATTGAAATAGAAAAAAATAAAGGCGCTCTGGCTGAACCGGGAACAGAAGTTCTGCAAGATTGGGATCGCTTGGCAACACATCTAGATGACCACGGCCTGCGCCTGGATCTCGAAATAACCCCGATGCAGTTTGCCTCAGGATTTGGCAATCTCAATTACTTAATCAAGATTGATCATGCGCTTGCGGTTTTAAGGCGACCACCTATGGGGCCTATTCCACCCGGTGCCAATGATATGGCCAGAGAATACTTTATTCTTTCACGCTTATCAGACGCCTATCCTCTTGCCCCCCGGGCATTACACTTCTGTGAAAGCACTGATGTATTGGGGGCACACTTTTTAATTATGCAATACCGACCGGGATTAATCATCGGTAGTCATATTCCCCAAACTGTATTCGAACGCTGGCAAGGTGAAGAACCTATCGGTCAGCGGTTGGGAGAGCAATTGATTAATGCGCTGGCTGGATTGCATCGAGTGACCCCGGCTGAGGTTGGGCTCGATAAACTGGGCAAGCCTGAAGGCTTTATTGAGCGAACGCTTAAGGGTTGGAAAAAACGGGCGGAACTTGCCTGGCAAGATTCTGTACCGACGAGTTTGTTGAATGTGATTGAGTGGTTAGAGGTTAACAAACCAGACTCTGCGACCAGTAGTTTTATTCACAATGACTTCAAACTCGACAATATGATTCTAGATCCGGATAGCCTGCAACCGGTGGCAGTTATTGACTGGGATATGGGGACTCAGGGAGCGCCGCTTTATGATCTTGCTGTGCTACTGAGTTACTGGACTGAAACAGCAGACCCTCAATGCATGCATGATCTGGCTCAAATGCCGACCAGCCGACATGGATTCTTTGGCCGCCAACAGGCCGCCGAGTATTACGCATCGCTTACCGGTGAGCGTATGGAAGATATTAAATACTTCCGGGTGCTGGCGTCACTGCGTATTGCGGTCGTGTTTCGCCAGCTCTACAGGCGTTATCAGGAAGGTGGCACACAGGATGAACGCTACGCGACATTTGATGCGTTGTCCGCTCAGTTGGCTGAGTTTGCTCAGGCTGTTGTTGAAAATAAATATTTTTAAATAAGGTGGTTTTATGCAACGGCTAACAATGAACCGTTATGCCGAAACTCACCAGGAGTTCGGCTGGGGAGTTCCGGATACATTTAACTTCGGTGCTGACGTTGTGGATGTTTGGGCCCAGGACCCAGAGCGCAAAGCGCTTATCTGGCTCAACGAAGAGGGTGATGAAAAGCACTTTAGCTACCAGGATATCAAACACCTAACCAATCAGTTTGCCAATATGCTGGCAGCACAGGGGGTAGGTCGAGGCGATAAAGTCATCATCATGCTGCCGCGTTTGCCACAGTGGCAGATCGCTATGGTCGGTTGTAACAAGCTTGGTGCAGTACCTATTCCCTGCGTCACGATGTTAACCGAGAAGGATATCCGTTATCGGGTTGAACACTCTGGCGCGGTGGCGGCAGTGACTACCGCTGAACATACTCACAAGTTTGGCGATGATTTCAAAGCGCGAGTCAGTGTTGGCGCACGTGAAGGCTGGATTGAGTTTGAAGAAGGTTTAGCGCAGCAAAGTAATCACTTTGAACCTGTTCGTCTATCTGCGGACGACCCCGCCATACTCTTTTACACTTCTGGCTCCACAGGTTTACCCAAGGGCGTTTTGCATTCCGCACGAGGCCTCTTCACCTGGCGTGTATCGGCGTGGTACTGGTTATCCCTGACTGAAAACGATTTGATGTGGTGCACTGCTGATACCGGTTGGAGTAAAGCCGGTACCAGTATTCTTTATGGGCCGTGGAGTTGTGGCTGTACGGTATTGTTTTTCGAGGGAGGCTTTGATCCTGAAAAACGCATAGATCTATTAGAGAAGTATGGTGTGTCAGTATTCTGTGCTGCTGCTACCGAGTTGCGTAAATTGGTTCAGCTTGATGTGAGTGATCGGGATTTATCGCAGCTTAGGCTAACCGTTTCAGCAGGAGAGTCTGTGAACCCTGAGGTAGTGCGGGCATGGCGTGACAGCAGTGGTTCGGACCTGCTTGACGGCTACGGTCAAACAGAAACCTTGATGACCATTGTTAACTACCCCTCAATGCCAGTAAAACCCGGTTCTATGGGCAAGCCATTACCTGGAACAGATGCAGCAATCTTGAACGAAACGGGTAATATTCTGCCAGCAGGTGAACCGGGTAGTTTGGCGATCAAGGCCGACAATCCCCAGATCATGTTAGGTTACCTTGGTGATGCGGAGCGCACAGCTTCCTGTTATGTGGAAGCTGAGGGTCAGCGTTGGTTCCTGACGGGCGATAACGCCTATATAGATGCTGATGGTTATATATTTTATGAAGGCCGTGATGATGATGTGATTAATTCCGCGGGTTATAGAATTGGCCCTGTGGAAGTGGAAAATGCATTAATGGAGCATCCTTCCGTTCAGGAGTGCGCCGCCGTTGCCAGCCCGGATATAGAGCGCGGTGAAGTGGTGAAAGCCTTTATTATTCTAAAGGAAAAGGTGCAGGGCAATGAAGTGCTGGTGAAGGATATTCAGAATTTTACCAAACAGCTAACCGCGCCCTACAAATATCCCCGTAAAGTAGAATTTGTGAAAGAGCTACCAAAAACTGCTACTGGAAAAATACAGCGCAAATTATTGAAGCAGCAAGAATTTGGAGGATAAAGTATGTACCAAGGTGAGTACGGCTTCCTGTCGCAATCAAACGTTGTATTTGGACAGTCAGCGGCATCGGCTATTGCTACTGAAATCACCAAACGCCAGGTTCAACGTGTGTTGCTGGTATCTTCCAGGTCACTGAATCGGCGTCTTGGGGCAACAGCATCCATTTCTGCCAGTCTAGGGGAGCGGCAAGTCGGCCTGTTTGACGACATTGAGCCTCATGCACCACTCAGCGCTATTCTAAATTTGGTAAACTGCATAGACGAAACCCGTCCTGACTTGATTGTGTCTGTGGGTGGGGGCAGTGTGATCGATACGATTAAAGTTGCCACGCTTTCTCATGCGGCTGGTGCAAAAACCACACAGGATATTGCTGCTCTTCGTGTGACGGTTGATGAAAAAGGTAAACAGGTTTCCCCGGTAAATCCCCATCAGCTGATTAGACAGATTGCTGTGCCGACAACGCTTTCCGGCGCAGAGTGGGGCACAATCGGCGGGGCAGTGGATACAGAGCGTAATATCAAAGATATCTACGCCCATTCACAGATGTGTTCCGATACCATTATTTATGATCCTGAGTTGTGCCGTTTAACGCCCAATGAATTGTGGATATCAACAGCGATACGCGCCGTAGATCACGCCGTAGAAACTATTTTGTCGCCGGCCGCAAACCCGTTTACCGATGGCTCGGCACTGCATGCGTTGCGTTTGTTTGGTCGCTCGTTAAGTCATGGGGATCAACAAGAACTCAGTCTTGAATCAATTCAGGAAAGTCAGTTTGCGGTCTGGTTGGCTACTGTAGGTTTAATGCGCACACCCTATGGTGCGAGCCACGGAATAGGGCATCAGTTGGGTGCTGTGGCCGGCGTCCCGCACGGTTTGTGTTCTTGTATTCTTTTACCTGCTGTTTTGGCCTATAACGCAGAAGCAGCCGGAGAGCGAGATGCCTGGATTGCAGAGGCTTTAGGCTTCCCCGAAAAGAGTGCGTCTGAGGCCTGCCTTGAATTGATTCGAAGGCTGAAGTTAACCGATAACCTGAAGGACGCAGGTGTGACAAGAGAGCAGCTGCCACAGATTGCCAGAGCCAGTCTTGGTGCTTATTTTGTTAAGAATAACCTGCGACCCATAACGTCTGAATCTCAGGTATTGGAGATTCTAGCAATGGCTTGGTCGCGTTAAAGCCGAATCCGTAAAACCGACTCTCCCTCTGTTCTATGTCGAACAGAACTTCAGTAGAGGTCTTTCCTTCATGGGAAGACCTCTTTCTATGTTGTTCTTATTCCTGCCGTTTTTGGTATCAAATTAATCAATTTGTGTGATAGATTAGTATTAATTATATCAATGCGTGAATATTCTTATGCGCCTGGAAAAGGTCGACCTCAATTTATTTGTACTCTTTGATGCGATTTACCGTGAGGGTAGCGTAACCAAGGTGGCTCAACGCCTGAACCTGACTCAACCAGCGGTGAGTAATGCGCTAAGCCGCTTGCGGCAGACATTTGATGATCCATTATTCGTTCGAACGCCTTCTGGTATGGTGCCGACACCGGTGGCTGAGAGTGTTATTGGTGATGTACGCAAGGCGCTGACTTTGTTAGGGAAATCTGTAGGTGCTGCAGCCAGTTTTGATCCGAAAACAGCAGAAAAGCAGTTTTGTATCGGTATGAATGACTTGGCTCAAACGCTACTGTTGGCGCCATTACGTAAGTTGTTACGAGACCAGGCGCCTAACAGCAGCTTGCATACTTACTATGTTGATCGGCAAACCGCAGCGGATGACTTAAAATCGGGTAATCTGGATGTGGTATTGGACTCTCCGGGGTTATTCAACGCTCGGGAAATGGGAAGTAAAAACCTGGCGCAGCTACCTTATGTTGTTGCAATGGGTGATCAATGCTCACTGAATAGCAAAAAAGTGAGCTTGGAGGATTATTTGAGTGCTGAGCATTTGCATGTATCGAGTCGACGAAAAGGCCGAGGGCAAGTGGATATTGCTTTGCACGGGTTGGGGTATAAACGCAAAATTAAAATGCGTGTGCAGGGCTATTTAGTGGCTGAGCGATTAACTGAATCGACTGATCTGGTATGGACAGTCCCAGAGATCCTTGCTCAGCAGGCGAACTTAAAAACAGCCGCCTTACCCTTTGAGGTAGAGCCCTTAGGATGGTCACTGTTTTGGCATAAAAGTGCAGCGGATGATCCCGCCAACCAGTGGTTACGCTCCGTCGTGAGTGATATCGTTAGCGCAGCCATTTCGTAAATAATATTAAAAACGCCAAGGCATCCCATGAAAAAATTCATCCTAGTTTGTGTGCTCGTCATTGCTGCTATACCTGCTTATTTATTACTGAGCGGTACTATCAGCGTCACCAGTTTTGCCATGATCCTTAATGTGATGGCAGGCAAGGGTATTGAAACACCCAGCGATGAAGTGATTGAAAATCGTATTCAAGTGGCCGACGGGTTTGGTCTTAGCTTGTATGCCAGTGATTTACCCAATGCCCGTTTTATTGCCATGACCGCTAATCGCGATCTGCTTGTAAGCCGTCCACATAAAGGCGAAGTGGTCATGATTCGGGCCAACAGAGACGATGCCAGCGTGGGTGGCGAGCGTGTCACCTTACTGGAAGGGTTAAATAAACCGTCTGGTATAGTGGTTGCCGAAGGGTGGTTATTTGTTGGCGAATCCGATGCTATTGGTCGTATCGTGTTTGATGAAACTACTGGCACCACATCCGGCAGCTATGAACGAATTCTTGAAGGCCTAACCGGCGACGGTAATCATCCCTATAAACAAATAAAACGCGGGCCAGATGGCAAGATTTATTTATCTCAGGGTTCTACCTGTAATGTCTGTATCGAAGCCGATAGCCGCCGCGGCACCATGGGGCGTTTTGATCTCGATGGTAAAAACTTCGAAGTCATTGCCACCGGCTTACGTAACACCATGGGTTTCGATTGGACGCCCTGGAATGGTGATTTGTACGGTACTGACAATGGTCGTGATCTGTTGGGCGATGACTATCCACCCTGTGAATTAAATTTAATTCAGCAAGGAAAATTCTACGGCTGGCCATACTTCAACGGTGCCAATGAGGCCGATCCGGATTTTAATCCTGATTCTGCACCCGCTGAGCTAGTCGCAAACCCTGTTGCACCTGTGCATGAGTTCCGCGCCCACAACGCCCCCTTGGGCATGACGTTTATTGATGCAGAAGGTTGGCCTGAAGACTTCCAACAGTCGGCACTGGTGGCTCTACACGGTTCCTGGAACCGCAGTATCCCCGATGGTTATCGCGTGGTATCGCTGCACTGGAACGATGGCAAGATCGAACGTAGAGATTTCCTTGCTGGCTTTGAACTGGACGGCGATGTGATTGGCCGCCCTGTGGATATCACCCAAGGGCCGGACGGTGCTGTGTATATCTCCGATGATTATGCTGGAGCCATTTACCGTATGGCTTACGGTGAAGAGCAAAAGCTGCTTGGCACGGCTAAAGCGGAAGAAGAGACGCCTTTTGAACTGCAGCAACCTACGTGGTTAACCGCAGACAACACTGCAACCTATAAAGCCGCAGGGCAGCAGCTGTATGATAAGTTTCATTGCCAAAGCTGCCATAACCCAGCCTATGCCCGCGGCAATATGAACTTAACCGATGCCAATCAACGCCTGCAGTACGCCGATGTGATTGAGCGCTTAACCAAACCCCGTGCGCCTATGCCCGTGTTCCCGCTGAGTGAAGCCGATAAACAAGCGTTGGCTGTGTGGTTGTTAGATCAATAATGCGTAGAAGAATGTGTAAGCGATACTATTTGGCAAATTGTCGATAGTAATGAGCAATAAATCCGGTAGGCGCTTTGTATACACTGGTTTGATATCCACAGATCAGAATAATGGTTAGGAATCTCAATGGAGATCGAAGCGCTACACCCGGAATTACGTCAAGCCTATAAACGCATCCCTGCACTGCCTCTGCACCGCAGCAGTGTAAGGTGGATGCTGAAGAAGCTGATGGGCTTGGCGCCCAATAAGAAACTGCTTGAGGGCATCTCTATTGAGGAGAAAACGCTTGGGCAGTGGGGTTTGCGCATTTATAAGCCGCAAGAGCAACAGTCCGATGCGGGCCTGCTGTGGATTCACGGCGGTGGTTTGATACTTGGCAATGCCAAAGTCGATGACCGTCAATGTGTAAAATTTGCCAAGCAGTTGGGTATTGCAGTTATCTCAGTTGAATACCGTTTAGCGCCCAAACATCCCTATCCTGCCGCCATTGATGACTGCTTTGCAGCTTGGCAGTGGTTCCAGGATGAAGCGAAAAACCTTGGAGTAAACCCGGAACGTATTGCCATTGCCGGGCAGAGTGCCGGTGGTGGTTTGGCGGCTAATTTGGCACAACGTATTTACGATGCGGACGGTGTGCAACCTGTAGCGCAAATTCTGTTTTGCCCAATGTTGGATGACCGCACCGCTGCTGATATTTCGCTGGATCCGCTGCGTCATCGTCTGTGGAGTAATATCAATAACCGTTTTGGTTGGAGTGCTTATCTATGTCAGGAGCCAGACTTAGAATCCGTGCCGCCTTACGCGGTTGCAGCTAGAAGGGAAGATTTATCCGGGTTGCCTCCAGCCTGGATTGGCGTCGGTGATATCGATTTATTCTGTGAAGAAGACAAGCATTACTTTGAGCGTCTGCAAGCCGCGGGTGTTGAAAGTGAGTTGCATATCTCACCTCAGGCGCCGCACGGTTTTGAATCGCTGGTGCCGGGGTCGAGCGTCTCGCAGGCTTTCCATGCATCCATGCTGGCGTTTCTTAAAAAAGCGCTGGCTGTTTAATCCAGCTGGTATTCATCCATTAAGCCTTTCAGATCCTCTTGAGACTGGCGATAAACCTCTATCGCCCAGCTCTCTGGATCTTCCTCATCCGGTAGCTCTGCCAGTAGCGCTTGCATCTCTTCCACCCATTGCAAACGCGCTTTAATCTGTCCTACGGCAAAACGGCTGGTCAGGGCGGCATTAATCGCGACCTCTTTTAAAATCACTCCCTTGGCGGTAAAACGACTGATTTGCGCATGCACATCGCGAATTTCTTGCAGGTTTTGTTGTTTGATTTCTTCAATGCGATCGCGCAGTGCCTGTGGGTCGCTGGCGCCGGTCAGGTAGAACTTCAGCAGCGATTTAAATTCCAGCTTGGCCGCTTCTCCCGGTTGGCTTAGCCATTCAGACAGCAGTTCCCGGCCCATGGGGGTGATGTGATATTCGGTTCTTTCCCGGCCCTGGCGGGTTTCTGTCTCGGTGCTCACTAGACCCAGCTTTGCCAGTTTCTTCGGTTCGTTATAGAGCTGGCTGGGTGTGCGGGGCAGGCTGTATTTCAGCATGCTGCGTTCCAGAAACTTGGTCAAATCGTAGGCGGATTGGGGCTTCAGCTCGATCAGCCCCAGCAGGCAGTAGGCGGTGGTGTTGAGCTTGATGGGCTTATCTTTGGTGTCAGCAGTAGGCATAGGGCTAGCGGTCTTGTATTGCTTGATGCTCTAATTTGGAGTATAAATAAAAATATACTCTAAATTGGAGTGTTGTGGGGAGAGTGTACCACAGACTTTCAGCGTTACAGGATTACCCTATGAATTTTGAGATACCCGCCGAGATCGCCAACTTTCTAACCGAGCTGGACAGCTTTATTGATGAGAAGATCAAACCCCTGGAGCAGACCGATGACAATATGCGCTTCTTCGACCATCGCCGGGAGTATGCCCGTACCGATTGGGATAAAGACGGTATTCCGGCGGAAGATTGGGAGGCACTGTTAAAGCAGGCAAAAGACCTGGCCATTGAGGCGGGTATTTATAACTACCCCTTCCCAAAAGAGTTTGGTGGCCGTGATGGCAGTAATCTGGGTATGGCCATTATCCGTGAGCATATGGCGGCGAAAGGTTTGGGGCTGCATAACGATCTGCAAAATGAACACTGTGTTGTGGGTAACAATATTGGCCTGCAATTGATGATGCACTACGGTACCGAAGCACAAAAAGCTGAATGGCTGGAAGGTTTGCAGACCGCTAATAAATTTTTCGCTTTTGGTATCACTGAACCGGAGCACGGTTCCGATGCTACTCATATGGAAACCAATGCGGTTCGTGACGGTGACGACTGGATTATTAACGGTGAAAAAACCTGGAACACCGGAGTGCATATTGCAGACTACGATATGGTGATGGCCCGTACCTCCGGTAAACCTGGGGATGCATTGGGTATCACGGCATTTATGGTGCCTATGCAAGCCCAGGGCGTTAAGGTCGAAGAGTATCTGTGGACGTTTAATATGCCGTCTGATCACGCCCATGTCAGTTTTACCAATGTGCGCGTGCCTGATAGCGCCATCTTTGGTGGTGAAGGCAAAGGCCTGCAGATTATTCAGTACTTCTTTAACGAAAACCGTATCCGTCAGGCGGCCTCCAGTTTGGGCGCAGCACAGTACTGTATTAACGAAGCTGTTGAACATGCCAATAACCGCAAGCCGTTTGGTAAACCACTGTCGGCCAATCAGGGCATTCAGTTCCCGTTAGTCGACTTGAATGCCCGCGCTGAAATGCTTCGCGCATTGATTCATAAAACCGCCTGGTTGATGGACAAAGACGGCGCCTTCTCGGTATCCGATAAAGTGTCTATGTGTAACTATCAGGCTAACCGCTTATGTTGTGAGGCGGCTGATTTTGCCATGCAGGTTCATGGCGGTATGGGATATTCTAGATATAAACCGTTTGAACATATTTACCGTCACCACCGCCGTTACCGCATAACTGAAGGTGCCGATGAAATTCAAATGCGACGTGCGGCCGGTTATTTATTTGGCTTTATGAATCAGAAAAAGCCTAAGGGAGTAAGTTAATGTCTGCTGTGGATAATTTTACTCAGGCTCTGGAATCCACCTTGGCCAGTGAAATTCCAGGTTTTGAAGCGCTGGTGGATTGTCGCCAGTTAACGGCAGGGGCGAGCCAGGAAACCTACCGCATTACCTACCGCGGTGCTGACGGTGAAACCCGCTTGGCCCTGCGACGTGCCCAGCCCACCTCAGAAACAGAATCCAGCGTGGGAGGTATTACGCTGGAGTCCGAGGCGCGTTTATTTAAACTCGCCAAGCAATACGCCATTCCAAGTCCAACAGTGATGTATGAACTGCAACCCGGCGATAACCTGGGTTCTGGCTTTGTCATGAATTGGCTGGAAGGCGAAACCATGGGCCACCGTATTAATCGTCGCCCTGAGCTTGATGATATTCGACCGCAGTTGGCTCGCTTATGTGGTGAAATTCTGGGACGCATTCACAACATTGATTGGCAAGCGGAAAAGCTGGACAGCTTTTTAGAGGTCACCGATACCCGTCAGCAAATTCAAGAGGCCTGGGATCAGTATAAAGAACTGAATGTACCCATCCCGATGATTGATTATACGGCGCGTTGGTTAATGGAAAACCTACCGCAGCAAGCTCGTACCTCTTTGGTGCATACCGATTTCCGTAATGGCAATCTGATGGTTAATCCACAGGGTATTGAAGCGGTACTCGATTGGGAGTTAGCCCATATCGGCGACCCGATTCAGGATTTAGGTTGGTTGTGTGTAAATTCCTGGCGTTTTGGTAACCGAGAGCTGGAAGTCGGTGGCTTTGGTCAGCTGGAAGATTTATTAGCCGGCTATCAAGAGGTTACTGGTGTTGACGTCAACGAGCAGGATGTTAAATTCTGGCAGGTATTCGGTTCCTTCTGGTGGTCCATCGGTACCTTACGCATGGCGCAGTCCTGGCGTACAGGTGATACACCGAGCTTGGAGCGCCCGGTGATTGGTCGCCGTTCTTCGGAAGCACAAATGGATTGTGTCGATCTGCTTATCCCGGGCGAGTTTACTTTACCGAAGCGAAAAACAGGTTTAGATCAAGGCACACAATTACCGATGCCTGCTGAACTCTTATCGGGAGTAGCTGAATTTCTCAAAGGCACCGTGGCAGAGAAAATGGATCCCCATAACCAGTTTCTTGCCAAGGTAGCCGCCAACTCATTAAGTATTGCCCAGCGGGAATTTCAGTATGGGGGTGAATTGGCACAGCAGGAAGTAGAGCGATTAAGAAATTTAATCGGGCAGGACTCTGATCTCGATAGTTTACGTTGGCTGCTTACGGAAAGATTACGTAAAGGGATTTCGTTGGACACACCTGGGTTGGCGGATTATCTACGGCAAACAGTAGCAGGCCAGCTATTTGTTGACCAACCGTACTATTCGGCACTGAAATGATTTTAATGGTTAACTATTCGTGTGGTCGTCACGAAATTTCTTGGGGTTTTTTCCCGCATGCTTGGTAAAAAACTTACTGAATTGGGAGGGCTCTGGAAACCCTAGTTGATCACTTATTACCGAGATAGGGTTGTTGGTTTCAATTAATGCTTGCTTTGCATATTGCAGTCGTAGGTGTATTTTATATTGATTGATGCTAATAGCCATTTTCTCTCGAAATAGGTGTGAAAGTCTCGACTCGGATAGTTGACAATGTTGTGCTAATTGGCTGATGGATACATTCTTGGTGAAATTCTCTTTCAAATATTGACATGCTTTTTCAATGCGCAGATCAAAAGGTGCAATATTAAGTTCCTTATTATCTTGAGAGGTTCTAATAAGAACCTGTTCAAATAAGTTGTTGTGCAGCTTGCTTGTTAATGGGGTTTCCCCGGTTTTATGTTTAAGTGCTTCATCAAAAACTGCCACTATTTGAGAAATGGTGTCAGGTTCAGAAATATCTAATTTATAAATACCTTGGCTCAAAGTAGGCCATTTCAATAGTTCAAGCCATTCTGGTTTAGGTTCAAACACAACCCAATAATGTACCCATCGGTTTGAATCTAGGGTTCGGTGAAAGTGACAAGTAGCTTCAGGAGCTAAGAGTATCGCCGTGCCAGGCTCTACTGGTATTGTTTCGCCAAACGAGTAGCTTCCAGATCCTTCAATGGTAAGCTGAAATGTCCAGGCTTTTCTATTTGAGTCATAGAAGGAAATGACATCATCTAAAAGGGATTCACCAACAATGAAGCGTGTTTTCCCAATTGTGATTGATTCGTTAAACAGTAATCTGTGGTTGAGGTTATTTAAAAAGCGTCGAATAAAGCTAGTTGCAGTTTCCTCAGTTAGTGGGGCTTTTCCTTCAAAAAACTTTGACCACCTACGTAAAATCAGCAGTCTTTCCTTTTCAAAATCATCATTTCGGGCGTGAGCATTGGCATACTGAATTCTGGCCTCATCATTTTGAGTGCTGTCAATGTTGTCAGCAATCAATTCACCAATTCCCTCCAAAGGCAAACCGTCAGCCGTTTGTGTTTTTAGCAGCATGTATATCTCTCTGGCAGCCCCAGATAGCATGGCCTGTCTTTTAGATTGGCAGTTCATGTTGCTTAACCTGTAGTTTGAATTGGCAGTGGCTTTCTTATCTATCCTATGGCTGATAGCAGGTTTTGACAAGTATTTAGCTGGTCTGTCAATGGGGAGGGCCTTTACCGAGTGATATTCTTTTGTTTATCAATTGTACGTCTCAATAGCTTAGCCGGTTAATAAGGCATGTGTTTACCCTGTTATAGGAAGGGCGTATATAACTTTCGTTGTAAACAAGAAAATACTTATGCGTAGTAGAAATATGTTCAAGATAGCTGGTTTTGGCCTATTCGGCGCTGCGGCTGCAGCTGTGGGTGGCTTCTATGCTTTCCATTATATGCAATCACAGCATAACTTTGATCAGGTAACTATAGCTGCCCCTAAGCTAAAAATTGAGGGTATCGACTTTCGGGATTTGAATAAGAATGGAAGGTTGGATGTCTATGAAAACCCCGAAGCCAGTGTGTCTGATCGAGTTGAAGATCTGCTGCTAAGGATGACCCTAGAGGAAAAGGCCGGCTTAATGTTTATCACCCCGATCAGTGTCGGAAATGAGGGGAGGTTACGGGAGCGGCCGAGTTTTGAAGATATTATAAGTCTGACCACGCCTATCAATTCTGAATTGGTGATAGGGAAGCTGATGAACCACTTTAATGTGGTGGAAGTTCCAGATCCAGTTTCTCTTGCCAAATGGCATAACAACATACAATCACTAGCTGAGCGTACGCGCTTGGGGATTCCTGTAACCATAGCCTCTGATCCAAGAAACGCATTCGGTCACAATCCAGCCGCTAGTTTGCCTGCAGGAGATTTTTCACTTTGGCCAGAACCCTTGGGTTTGGCTGCAACGCGTAATCCTGAATTAGTTCGAGAGTTTGGTCGCATCGCACGTCAGGAGTATCGAGCGGTAGGCATACATTTGGCACTGCACCCTATGGCTGATTTGGCAACCGAGCCTCGCTGGGCAAGAGCTGCAGGAACCTTTGGTGAAGATGCAGAGCTTTCAGCCCAGGTGGTATATGAATATGTAAAAGGGTTTCAGGGCGAAGAATTGAGCGGCCAGAGTGTCGCAACCATGGTTAAGCATTTTACCGGCGGAGGTCCGCAAAAGAATGGTGAAGATGCCCACTTTGCCTATGGAAAGGAGCAGGTGTACCCCGGTGAGCAGTTTGATTATCACTTGTTACCTTTCGAAAAAGGCGCATTTCCTGCGGGGGCGGCTCAAATTATGCCGTATTACGGTATACCCATGGGGCAAACAGATGAAGATGTTGGTTTCGCATTTAATAAAAGCGTAATCACCGGAATGCTTCGTGAACGTTATGGTTTTGATGGTGTCGTGTGCTCTGACTGGGGGCTTCTAACGGATGCAAAGATTTTGGGTGTGTTCACGGTTCTGGAATCGCGTAGTTGGGGGGTAGAGCATTTATCTGTTGAGCAACGCGCATTAAAAATGCTTGATGCTGGCATAGATCAGATAGGCGGAGAGCATATTCCAGAGCTAGTTGTACAGTTAGTTCGTGATGGAAAACTGAAGGAATCCCGTCTGGATAGTTCTGTAAGGCGCTTACTTAAAGATAAGTTTCTATTAGGTTTGTTTGATAATCCCTATGTTGATCCAGAAGTCGCCAAAACGCTTGTAGGGCAACAAGACTTTATTAACAAAGGAATCAGTGCCCAGCGAAAATCATTGGTATTACTTAAGAATGACGTCGTCAATGGAAGCAGTGTGTTACCGCTCGAAGGAAGGCCTAAGTTATATGTTGAAAATGTAGATAAGGATATTGCTCGTACTTTTGGCGATCTTGTCGATTCTCCTGCGGACGCTGATTTTGCCGTGTTACGCCTTGCTGCACCCTATCAACCTAGAAATGGCATCTTCGAAAGCTTTTTTCATGCAGGAGACTTGGATTTCAAAGCAGAAGAAAAAAACCGTCTACTCAAGATCATGAACCAAGTCCCAACCGTTGTTGATATTTATTTAGATCGGGCGGCAGTTATTCCTGAGATTGCAGATCGAAGTGTTGGCTTGATGGCTAATTTTGGTGCCAGTGATGAGGTTATTCTTGATGCGCTATTTGGAAAGTTCAATCCGTCAGGAAAATTACCTGTAGAACTGCCTTCCTCGATGGAAGCTGTTCGAAATCAATTTGAAGATGTTCCTTATGATTCTATAAAACCACTATATCCCTTTGGTTATGGTCTAAGTTACTTCGGAGAACAATTATTAAGTTCCAGTCACGAAGTTGCCGAGAATTAATACTTGAATTCTTTCAACATTAAGCGACGGAGACCTAAAATATCGAAATGATCTGAAGTTAACTAATTAGCACTTATAAAAATAAAATTTACTATTAAAAATAGAGAGTAACACCATGATAAAAACAAATACTTACTCTAAGTTACCCATTGCAAAATCGATCTCTGCAGCTGTTGCTGCAATGATATTAAGCCCATTAGCATTGTCTGATGATTCATTGGCGATTGAAGAAATTGTAGTGACCGCTCAGAAGCGGGCAGAAAATGTCCAGGATGTCCCTGTCTCTGTAAGCGCAATCGGTGCAGAGACGATTCAGGCCATGGGAATACAAAATACGGCAGATCTTACCAAAATTTCACCTTCTTTAACTGTTGTGGAAAGTAATAACAAAACCAATAGTGCGTTCAGTATTCGAGGTATAGGAACGAATACATTTGGTATTGGTATCGAGCAAGCCGTAGCCTTGATTGTTGATGATGTTGCTATGGTCCAACAAGGACAGGGGCTAACCTCGCTTGTTGATATAGAGCATATCGAAGTACTGAGGGGACCTCAGAGTACCTTGTTTGGTAAATCCGCCTCTGGTGGTGTCATCAGTGTGACGACCAAAAAGCCTAGTGATGAATTTTCAGGGTCCTTTGAAATTGATGTTACCGATGATGAGAGCTATCGAACCATGGCTTCTTTTTCAGGTCCGATTAACGATGAGCTGAGTTATCGGTTAACAACTCATTGGCGAGATCTAGATGGTTATATCGAAAACCTGACTCCTGGGCAGGATGATCTTAACGGTGAAGAAGGGAAGGGTATTAATGGTAAATTATATTGGGATATATCCGATTCGCTAAGCTTGGCAATAAATGCTTATTACAACAAGGAAGAGAGTGAATGTTGTGTTAGACAGCTGTCTTACATAGAGGAAGGGGTAGAGTACTTCGGTATTCCCGGATTAACCGATTTGTTAACTGCCGGTTATACCCCTAGTGATGACAACACGAAGACTCGTCTGGATCACTTACCTAATAGTGAGAATACGTCTAAGGGAATGAGTCTTCGTGCCAGTATAGATATCGGTGATTTTGAGTTACTTTCTATTACTTCATATGATGAGTGGGAGTACTTTAATTCCGAAGATGTTGATTTCGGTGATCTTGATATGTACGCCATTTTTACTATGGGGGCTTTGAATGGTGGTTTTTACTCAGATTCATATCGTAATAATGAATTCTTTTCACAGGAATTTCGCTTGGTTTCCCCGAATTACGATAACTATGATTATTTGGTAGGGTTTTATTATTCGGATTCAGAAATAGATCGCGAGTTTTTTCGGGATCACCCCCTAGCTCCCTCTGATTATACGGCAAAGTCAAGTAATCAAAATACAGCGCTATTTGGTCAGTTTAATTGGCATTTTTCTGAGGCGACTACTGTTGGTTTAGGGCTTAGATACTTAGAGGAAGAAATAGAAGGCGAGCGAACCGATGCATTAATGCCGACAGTGAGTGGTTCTGCTGATGATGAAGAGGTGGTCGGAAAAGTCTTTATTAAGCATAACTTTCAAGACGACTTGATGGTATTTGCTAGTTACACTCGCGGGTATAAAGGTCAAGCCTATGACCTTTCAGGTGGTTTTGATGCCTCTGACGCCGATAATCCAGTCGCGCCAGAAATTGCAGATGCTTATGAATTTGGCCTGAAAAGCAATTTATTTGACAAACGTGTTCAGCTAAATTTAACAGCTTTTTATACCGAGTATGATGATTTTCAGGTTCAAGGGGTTGATAATTCTGGCCCGGTAACCGAATTCAATCTGGGTAATGTCGGTGTACTTGAAACTCAAGGTGTAGAATTAGAGTCAGTTGCTCGATTGACCGAGAGCTTAACGTTGTCTTTTAATGCAGCCTATACTGATGCAACAGTAAATGATTACACGGGGCCTTGTTATATTGGTCAAACCGTAGCTCAAGGGTGTGAGATCGTTTCGGGAGCACCGGCTCAAACCGTGGATGGTGGTGTATTACCTTCTGCACCAGAATGGAAGTTTTCAGCCACATTGGATTATCAAAAATCGCTTGATGCTATGCCCTTCGATTTCTTTGCCAACGTAAACTATACATGGCAGGACGATATTCAGTTCGGCATAGATCAAAATCCGGTAACCACTCATGATGATTATGGCGTAACTAATCTTCGATTGGGGGTTGTTGATAAGGATGGTCGTTATGAATTAACTGCCTACGTCAATAATGTCTTTGATGAAAACTATGCCGGTGTTATTGGTGATACTAGTCTCGTATTCCCTGGCGGTGCAGGGACAGCGTTAGGAAGAGTTGCTCCTCGTAACGCGATGCGATATGCGGGTATAAAAGCCAAAATCAATTTTTAACTAAAGTTATAATCCGTGTCCCGTCATGACGTAAGTTGACGGGACATGGATAGAATTAAGCGAAAGCTTTAGAGTCTACCGCCGCTGTAATGGTTTCCAGAAGTAAATCAACACGCTCAGGCATTAGCTCACATTCTTCCTGAGTCAACGCCGCCGGGAATTCGCCGGTACGTGCGAACAGGGCTTTTAGTTGTGCATAAACCACAATATTGCGGTATTGGGTTAACCACCAATAGAAGTCCAAATCCTGTTTGGCAAAACCAGTCAGTTTGAAGTATTCCTCAATCACTTTGTCTCGCGGCCACCAGCCGTCAGCCTCCTTCGGCATACGGCATTGGAATTCGTAGGCAGGTTTATCGTTTGCTTCACCCCAGTAAGCCAACAGAATAGCCAGCTCATAGAAGGGATCGCCCACGGTGCACATATCCCAGTCGACAACACCGTTCGCGGTCAATGTCTCTTCGTCAACCAGCATATTGTCCAGTTTAAAATCGTTGTGGACCAAGGTGCCCAAACGTTTTTCTGGCAAGTTATCCTGTAGCCAGTCACGAATAGTACTTAGCTTTTCCAATTGCTGTTCGTCCAATACGCGAGAGCCACGTTTGTACCAACCGCTAATCTGGCGCTCCAGGAAAGCGTCGGCATTACCCAAAGACTCCAAACCAGTGGCTTGCAGATCTACCTTGTGTAATTTCGCCAGTGATTCAACCACCAGTTGACTGAGTGAATCCCCAATGTGTGGGCGATCGTTGAGTGACTCTGGCAGGTTGCGGCCAATGCAAATACCTTCACGGAATTCGCTGATACAAAAGGGCACACCAATCACGGATTCGTCATCACAGAATACCAAGCCTACAGGAGCAGGTGGATACTGCTCTTTTAAGCTCGACAGTACACGGTACTCACGGGCAACATCGTTAGCGCCCGGAGGCAGGGGGCCATCGGGTGGGCGACGCAGTACGGCTTTTTTACCGTTCAAGGTCACCACGTAGTTAAAGTTGGCAACACCACCGGACAGCCTTTTGGGCTCAATGGTAAGGTCGAGCGTATGGCCCAGACCTTCCACATACTTGGCAACCGCTTGCCATTGTTCTTGATTCATCATCATGGGTACCTGCTTACATTACCTACTTACAGCGTAGCGCCACCGTCTGCAACGATTTGTTGGCCGGTGATGTAGGCCGCCAATGGCGAGGTCAGGAATACTACAGCACCGGCAATATCAGCAGGTGAACCAAAACGGCTTAATGGAATTTGCTTAACCAATACCTTTTCCTGCTCTGGGCTGGATTGATTGGTGGTCAGTTTGGTTGGCACCATACCGGGTGCAACGGTATTAACGCGAACACCTTTGCGGCCCCATTTCATGGCCAGGGTTTTGGTCAGCTGAACCAGGCCGGCTTTACTGGCCGAGTAAGCTGGGTTGGCCGGAGCAGGGCGAATGGATACTACGGAATCCAGGTTAACAATACTGCCGCCGCTGGCTTCCAGCAACGGGTAGAATTCAGTGCACAGTTGCATGGCGCCGGTCAGGTTAATGTTGATAATAAATTCAAACCCTTCACGTTCGAATTCTTTCTTGCCCCACAGTACGGTACCGACACAGTTAACCAGTGCATCCAGGTGATCGAACTTTGTGGCAAAGGCAGAAATATCATCAGCGCTTTGCAGGTTCAGGCTATGGAATTCCATGCCGGTAAAATCATTGTCGTAAGCATCGGCGGTACGGGTACCGGTAATGTGAACGGTTGCGCCCAGCTCTTTGTACATAGTGGCAACACCGTAGCCAATGCCGTCTGAGGCACCACATACCAATACAGTTTTACCAGAATAATCTAATGCGTTTTGTACGTTCATAAATAAATCTCAAAAAATCAGTTAGGGCGTGATCATCGTTTTGATGACGCCATCTTCACGGGCTTCAAATAAACGGAAGGCTTCAGCGCCTTCGGACAGGGAGAAGTGGTGGGTAAATACACCTTCGCCTTTAATACGACCACCCTGAACCAAGGGGATTAGCTCGTCCCACAAATCGGCAATACCGGCAATACCGGCGTGCACACGCAGACATTTACCTTGCATGATTTGTAAGGGCATCTCAGTGCCTTTTTGCAAGATACCGAGGATAGACATAGAGCCACCCCAGCGCAGCATCAAGGCGGCTTGCTTGAGTGTGGGGCCAACACCCACAGCTTCAATTACCGCATCAACACCAATACAGTTTGTATCGTGCATAATGCGCTCTAACGCTTCATCCGGTGTCAGGGGAATGCCACCAAATTTAGTCGTCAGGTTGCGACGGCTTTCCTGCATATCGATGCCGTAAACGCGAGAAGCACCTACGGCCATCGCCGCTTCCGCAGCCATTAAACCGACAGGTCCCTGGCCAATCACGGCGACGCTATCACCGGGTTTTACATTGGCCATTTTTACACCGTAATAGCCTGTACCCAGTGCATCGGTTAACAGAATGGCTTGTTCGTCGGTGACGCCATCGGGAATTTTGGCTGCACCTGTATCGGCAAAGGGCACTTCCATATATTCGGCATGGCCACCGTTGAGTGCGGGTGAAATGCCATAGGCCGTACTGCCTTGACCTCGGGAGTTACCTTCACACAGGTTAATCTCGCCTCTCAGGCAGCGCTTACACTTGCCGCAACCTGAACCACCGGCAACCAGAACACGGTCACCCACTTTATGAGTCGTTACACCTTTCCCCACTTCAACCACTTCACCAATGGTTTCATGGCCGGTACAAAAGTGATCCATAGGTTTACTGTAATCATAGGGGCCAATGCGGTCACCGTGATACATATGCAAATCGGAACCACAGATGCTGCACTTCTGTACCTGAATAATCAGGTTGCGATCCTGTGATATTTTAGGATCGTCGAAGTATTCGTAACGCAGGTCTTTGGGACCATTAAAAACAAGTGCTTTCATGAGTTATCTCCTGTCAGTCACTGATTGAACTGCGTTATTTATTGACAGTTTCAACAATCGTTTGTTTGCCCAGCTGAGACATATGTACTTCACAAGGGCCATCGGTAAAGCGAATCATGCGAGCGCTGGCAAAGATGTTGGCAATGGGCGTGTCCTGAGAAATACCCATGCCACCGTGGGCTTGCATAGCGCGGTCAGCAACGTTTTGACACATTTGCGGCGCAACAATCTTGATCATGGCAATCAGGTCTTTACCTTCTTTGTTACCCACTTTATCCAGCTTGTCGGCTGCGGCCAGGGTCAACAGGCGAGCCTGTTCAATCTCGCAGCGAGACTTGGCTACGTCCTGACGGATACTGCCTTGTGCAGAGAGTTTTTTACCAAACGGCGCGCGTTCTTCAACGCGGTGACACATCAGATCCAAACAACGCTGGGCAGCACCGATTTGACGCATGCAGTGGTGGATACGGCCTGGGCCAAGGCGACCCTGCGCAATTTCAAAACCGCGACCTTCACCCAGAATCATGTTTTCTACCGGTACTCGCACATTCTCAAGCAGAACTTCACCGTGACCTTGCGGCGAGTGATAGTGGTTCATTACTTTTAATGGACGCACCAGGGTGACCCCAGGGGTGTCTTTTGGAACAATAATAGTCGACTGTTGTAAGTGCTTGGGTGCATCAAAGTCGGTTTTACCCATGACCAACAACAGCTCACAACGTGGGTCATAAACACTGGATGCCCACCATTTACGGCCGTTTATCACGTATTCATCGCCGTCGCGAACAATGGAACACTCAACATTGGTGGCATCGGAACAGGCATTTTGCGGCTCGGTCATCAGGTAAGCGGAACGGATTTCGCCTTCCAGCAGTGGCTGCAGCCAACGTTGTTGCTGAGCGGGCGTTCCGTAACGTGCCAGCACTTCCATATTGCCGGTGTCTGGCGCGCTACAGTTGAAGACTTCACTGGCCCACTCAACGCGGCCCATCAGTTCTGCCAGAGGGGCGTACTCCAAGTTAGTCAAACCGGGACTGAATTCACCATACTCTTTAGGTAGGAAGAAGTTCCAGAGGCCTTCGGCTTTGGCCTTGGCTTTGAGTTCTTCCATGATAGGCGGAACAACCCATAGATTAGCTGGGTCAGTAATAAACTCTTCGTAAGCCTCTTCATTAGGATAAATATACTCCTGCATAAAGGCTTCAATACGAGCCATTAGCTCCTGTACCTTCTCCGTATGTTCAAAATTCATAGCCAGCCTCTTAACTCTGCAAACGCTTAATAGTGAAAATATATTGTCGGATTGTCCGACAATTATTAATCTATAGACATCGACGAGGTGAGTCAATAGGCTAGGCACCCTTCATACAGGTGCGAAATAGGTACCTAGAGTAGGTAAAGAGCAGGAAAATATGGCCCAACCATTACAGCGTGAACCCTTATACCGTCAGATCTACAACCAGCTGGAAGCCCGAATTGTTAGTGGGGAGCTGCAGGTAGGGGATACGCTGCCCTCAGAGACGGAACTGGCGGAAAACTACGGTGTTCACCGCTCATCGGTACGTGAAGCCCTGCGCCTACTTGAGGAAAATGACCTGGTAGGCCGTGCCCCAGGCAAGAAGAAGCTGACGGTGACAGCCCCTAAACACGAGAACCTGTCTCGTCGAATCTCAACTTCCATGTTGATTGATCAGGTCACCTTGGGTGAGGTGTATGAGTCTATCCTGATGCTTGAGCCGACTTTGGCTGGTCTGGCGGCTGACCGGGTGAAGCCAGAGTTGGTGGATCGTCTGGAGCAGAATCTGGCGGATATGCGAGATGTGTTGGATGATAACGCACGCCTTGAAATCCTTGATCGGGAGTTTCACAGTCTGTTAGCTGAAGCCTCTGAGAACCGTGTTTTGCAATGGAGCCGGTTGGGGATGAGTGAGTTGTTTTACCCTGCAGAAAGCAAGCTGTTGGCGAACTTGGAGGATGCCAATGTGCGTATGCTAAAAGCGCACGAAAATATTGTGGCGGCGATTAAACAAAAAGATCGCACTGGTGCGGAAGAGTGGGCACGCAAGCATGTGCAGGATTTTGGTCGCGGTTGTGAAAAATTGGGTTACAGCCTAAGTAGTCAGCCCAATAGTTTTGACGTTGAGTAATATTAACCAAAGCAATAAGAAGGATTGCTTTGGTTAATCGTTCTGGTTATTCAATTCAATCGCGCAAAACGCAGGCTCTATCGCCATAGTAATTATCCCTGTAGTTGCATATGCATACCTGATCGTTGTTTTGCGGTTTGTCTTCGGCATGGGTGTACTGTCCGGTAATCATGCCGCGGATAGTCTCTTCTATCGTTAACTTCATAACTATTCTCCTAATCTAGATGGGTTGCCCTTATTGGTTTGTAAGAGCGAGAAAGCAGTGTCATACATTTAGTGTTATTAGGAAAATTAAATAAGTGGATGTGCGTAATAGGTATTCTCTAATGGAGATCTTCCTTATCGTGCATTTTTTCGAACAACTGGGCTAGCTTGGGGATATTGGTATTAACCATATCGGCGTATTCATCGGCTTTTTCCTTTCCTAAGCTGACATGGGAAAAGCACATATGAATCTCATAATCTCCTACTTCATATATCGGTTTCACATTTATTCCCTTATGCGAACGCCAGTATGCGGTACTGGAAGGTGTGGATAAGATTAGTTGCGAGCGTCCAGTGGTGAACATTTTTACAGGCTGTTGTCTGTGAACCGTGATCTGTAATTTGTGGGGTGGGAAAGCCTGGAAAATAACAGTAGGGATCAATGATTCGAGTAAAGGCAATATTAAATGGCTTAAGCTCAGATAGATTTTTTGTGAATTTCATATAGCTGTCCTTTAGCGCATAAAGATAGGCTTTATTAGTAAGAATTTTAAAACACTGAATGTTGAGAAAAAGTATTGGCCAGAGAAGGCTTGGCTACAGCGATCCGTCTAACTTCAGTAAAGCATTTAGAGGTTGGACGGGCTATTCACCGAATAAGTATCACGAGATGGCCAAGAAGAGCCTGATTGGCGATTGATGGGCACTTTTATCGCATCAAGTATTTTTAATCAGCTTGTTTGTCCTGCTTGCAGCTTATCAAAGTCTTCTACAGATGGTAGCGTTTTAGAATCTTCCGCTTAAATCGGTGGAATATTATCTTTGGTAAATTCTGTCAGAACTTCATCGGGCGTGTTATCCATCAGTTCATAAGTTTCTTGTGGGATAGCAATAAGGATCCTGCAACCAGTAGCTGTATTGCGCCGTAGAATAGCAGACAGAACATTACGGTATTACCTATAGCGTCGGTGTTCTCTCCTGCATGAGGGAATAGTGAAACCGTTATCAGAATACCTAAGTTAACATTGCGAATGGCAACTTCAAACTCGATTGCTGTGGCGCTGGGTCGGGACAACCCTATAGCCCGACAAGCTAGCCAGGCAATAAACGCGAATACGATAATAAGCATCGAAAAAAGTAGCATATTCTTCGGGCCAAACACATCGGTGTCAAGTCTGCCGGTCAAGGATGAGCCGATGACAATTAGCAGAATTACGAATAATGAAACTCTCACCGACCACTTGGAAATTGTTGGTGCAATATGAGGGTAGTAGTTTAAAAGTAGCATGCCTAGAGAGAGCGGTATGATTAACGTCCAGAATATTTCTTGAACAATTTTTTCTGTAGGCATTTGGAAACCGGCAGGAAGATACTGCTCGGCTAGTAACTCTAAAATGATAGGTGTAGTTATTAAGCATGCTAAGGTTGTGAGGCCTGTTACCGCAATGGATAGAGCTGTATTTCCTCTGGCAAGGAAAGTGAAAATGTTAGATGAGGTTCCGCCGGGTATTGCCGCTAGAATCACGACTCCCACAGCGATACCCGCTGGCAGTTGAAGTACCAGGATAAATAGGTAAGCGAGTAAAGGTACGATGAGAATTTGTATGGCAATACCCGTTCCTACGGCTATAGGTTCCTTAATAACATCCAAAAAATCCCGGGTTGTTAGTGCTGCACCCATGCCAAACATTGCTGTGATTAACTGAAAAGCAGCAAGCCAGTATTCAGATTGAAGGTACAGTTCTTTCACTTCTAATTCTCCAAGGTTAAGCCTTTCCGAAAGAGATCCTTTCGGTTTTTTTACGTTTTAATTATCTGAGAATATTAGCACATTAAAATATAATCGTATATGTATATGTGATTTTGTGCAAAGCTATGAGCTATGTAGAAGGTTAGGTTGTTAAGGTGCTAGCTTAACGTATTCGCGTGCCATGAGTTTGTGGAGAAATCATAATCTTCCACAGGAGAGCTCTGATCAGGGTGTAAGTAAATCTGAACCCATTCAAGGATTTCCCCTGCTTCGTCGGAGAGTGACATATTGTGTGTCAGTAGTGGTGTATGCAGAGGGACGGAGAGGTGATTTGCTATTGTGTCATCAGCAGATGAAACCACAATTCTTCTTTGCGCTGTTACAGGTATTTTCCCGGCCTGCATAAGAATCTGATACATGGGAAGTCGATCAAGGTCTTTCTTTTTGTGCTTATTACCAATTTCTGGAAGTTGAAAATTTACTGCCAAGCTATGTAGTTTGCCTGCGAAAAATCGTAGTCTTGAGCATTGCCATATATTCGAACCAAGAGGCAGGTTAAATTTTTCACAAGCTTCAGCGTTACTTATGACAAGACCTTTGGAAAGCAGTGTATAGGTATAGGGGGAGCTAGGTTCACCGAGGAAAACCGCTGGGGCTCCTTCGTTATTTACCTTTGGCGCTCTAATAACCTTTGTGCGCTTGCCTCTGCCTTTTTCAATCCAGCCTTCTTCTGCAAGTCTATTAAGTGCTTTTCGGGAAGTGATAACACTTACACCAAATCTTTCAGCTAATCCTGCTTCTCCAGGAAAGTCATCTTTTCCTACCCACAAACCGTTATTTATCTCAGATGTTATCTGCAGGTAAATCTGGTAGTGAAAAGGGATGTCTGGGTTAAACAGAACTGACACGCAGGTTTCCTTTAATCGTATTGGGGGTAAGCAGAGTTAATAATATCACTCCTATAGGTAAGAGGGTACCCTAGCCTTAGCTTGAGCTATTTCAAATCTACGCAAGTGCTGTCAATAAAAGAAAAATCCTCGATAGCTTTTCGTGTTCTTGTATGTGTTTCTTCTAGCGCATGCTTTTTAGACAGTTCTTCAGTTGACCCCGGATAGCCTATCGCAATTGCACTAAGCACCGAGTAGGAACGAGGTATATTGAATATCTTTCTAATTTTGAATGGATTAAAGCCGAGCATTTGGTGAAAAACCAGCCCTTCTTCGGCTGCCTGTAGCGCCATTTGTCCCGTTGCCATACCGGCTTCGTATTTGTGTAGCCAATTAGGAATCAGTTTTTTACTGGGCATTTTTTTATATGACAGGGAAAACATAAGGACTGGCGCCTTTAGGGCCCAGCTGTTGCCCTTAGCAAGCGAGTCTCTGGCGGCTGATAGCAATTCTGGGTTGTTTGTTGTTGCCACCGCATAGGCCCAGGGTTGACCGTTAAAGGCCGAGGGTGCCCAGCGAGCGGCTTCAAATAGCCGCTCTAAGGTGTGTTCGGAGACCGCTTTATCTGGATCGATTGCGCGGGAGCTTCGCCGTGTTAGGATTTGGGGGATAACTTCAGTGACTGGATCCTTATGTTCAGCAGAATCCGGATTGTCAGTTGCATTATGCACGATGGTAGTTCCTATTCTTCAGTCTGTCGATAGTTGGGAGTGTTAGTACGGATCTAATTATCTTGCTGAATGGGGTTACAGAGGGTACCTATTTGAGGGATGGTAACTTCTACGGTATCCCCTTGCTGTAACCATCGGTTTGAAATGGCGCCAACCCCTTCGGGAGAGCCAGTTAGGATGACATCGCCTACCTGTAAGGGGAAAATTTGTGAAATATAACTAATTAGTTCGGCGAAGCTGAAAATTAAATCATCCATTTCTAACCGTTGCCGAACTTCACCATTAACTCTGGTGGTGAGTGACAAATTGTTTGGATCAGAAACCTCATCAGCCGTTAATAGCCAGGGACCGAATGCACCACTTGAGGCAAAGTTCTTACCCGCGGTAACTTGATTGGAATGCATTTGGTAGTCCCGAATACTGCCATCGTTAAAGCATGAATAACCGCCAATATGCTCAAGCGCGTTGTTTTTGTCGATGTTACGACCTTCTTTCCCGATGATAATTGCTATCTCTCCCTCGTAGTCCAGATAGGACGATGTGCTCGGCACAAGCATCGGCTGTTGGTGCCCTACATAAGAAAACGGGCTCCGCATAAACAGGCGAGGAAATTTTGGGTAAACCCCTGGTTCTCTTCCCATAAGCTCCGCGGTTTCTTCAAAGTGGCTTTTTGTGTTGAGCCCAATACCAATAATATGGCTGCTGTCCAGGATGGGGGGAAGGAATTTTACGTCAGCGGCAGACCAGTCTGTATCGCCGCTTAGAAATTCTTCCAGGTGGCGAACGCCTTCTTTAAGTCCTTGCTTTATATCGGTTATTCCGCTTTTCTTGCCCAGGTCGATAATGCCCTTATCGGTCACCGCCCCCCAAGAAATCCCATCATCTACCTGAAATGTTGCTAGCTTCATAAATCTTCTCCGGAGGGATTAAAACATATAATCATATGTGTTTAGTTTTCATGGGTCAATTTTCTGTTCTCTAACGAGGGTATGTCTTATATATAGCTAATATCCATAAATTTAAGGGTTTATAGGTCTTATTGATATAGATCAATTTTAGTCTCTTGACTGAAAGCATTTTAAATATAATCATATATGTATATTAGTTATCCAGGGTTCCTGGACCAGCTGATTTAAACATTTCAAGGGGTTGTATATGTCAAAAATAGAAAATAACGAAATGCTTACTCAGTATGAGGTGATCATTGTTGGTGCTGGTCCAGTGGGCTTAACTGCTGCGCTTGCGCTGGGTAAGCGTGGTATTAACTGTCTGCTTGTTGAGAGGAGCAAAGAGGTAGGTTTTCTGCCAAAGATGGACCTTACCAACCCTCGTTCTATGGAGATATTTGGTCGTTTAGGGCTGGCAGAGAAGATCATAGAGCGGGCATGGCCGCGAGATGCTCATTTTGATGTGTATGTTGGTGAGTCGTTAGATAAACCGCACCTGGTTAAGCTCGATTATCCATCCATAGATGAAATGGAAACAAGCATCAATGAATCTGAGGATGGTAGCGAGCCTCGTTATCCCTATGTGCGTATCGCTCAATACAACTTAGAGGCTCTTTTGCTGGAGGAAGTGAAGAAGTTTTCCTGTATCGATGTTCGATATGGGCATGCCTTTACGAATCTTTTACAAGATGATGAAAGTGTTACCGCTAAGGTAACTTGTCAAGATGGCTCTGAAGCCACTGTTAGAGGTCAATATCTGATCGGATGTGATGGTGGTTCCAGTAAAGTTCGCGGTGAATTAGGTATCAATTACACTGGAACACCAAAAGTCGCCACAAATTATATGGTTTTCTTCCGCTGTGATGATCTGCTTGAGAAAGCCAATCTGCAAGCCTTTAGGCATTACAACATTATTCGTGGCGAGCGAGCAGGGATTCTTATTGCGCAAGATGACCTCAAGCATTGGTCTGTACATATCAGTGTTGATGCTGATGTAAACGATGATGAGTTAGATCCATGTAAAGAGGTTAACGATCTACTTGGCCTTGATTTAGGTATTGATGTGATTCATGCAGGAAGCTGGACGCCTCATTTGTTGGTGGCCGAAAGCTATTCTAAAGGAAGAGTTTTTCTGGCCGGAGACTCTGCTCACCAATATATACCAACCGGTGGATTTGGTATGAATACCGGAGTTCCTGAAGCAGAAAATATTGCGTGGAAAATAGCCGCGGTGCTTAAAGGCTGGGCATCCCCCAAAATACTTGAAAGTTATCAGGAGGAGCGTTTGCCTACGGCAGAGCGTTCTCGCAAAGCATCAGAGTATGCAGCCGTTGGAGTGTTTTTTTGGCGCATTGAATATAACTCTTCTATTCATGATGAAACGCCTGCAGGGAAATTTCAAAAACGTAAATTTTTAAATGCAGTAAATACTTTTCAGCGCAGAAGTCATGAGCAGCGTGGTACCGAGATGGGTTACCGCTACTTACAATCATCCATTGTATTACCTGATTTATTACCCGCACCGGATCCAGATTGCCCCTACTATACCCCAACTGCGTCACCAGGTGCTCGACTGCCGCATATGTGGATGGCAGAAGGCGTGTCTTTACATGATGAGCTTGGCGAAGATATGAGTCTTATTGCTATAGATGCCTCCGAAATTGACATTGAAAAAATTGTCGAAGCGGCTAAAGAGCGTCGGGTTCCATTGAAGGTTGTTCGATGTGATGGGCGTAGTGATATGAATAAAGTATATGAGGCCAAATTAATTCTTGTCCGTCCTGATCTACATGTCACTTGGAGAGGTGATCAGGTTGAAGATGCTGGAGATATTATGAATGTCGCAGTTGGTTGTTAACTTAAAATATATGTAAAGAGTGGAGATTTATTATGTCAGAAGTCATACAAAAGGCGTATATCCCAGAGCATAAAGGTGGATTTCGGCCAAAAGAATATGCTCATATCGTATTTAAAACGGCTCAAGTTGATAACATGATTGAGTGGTATTGTACGGTGCTAAACATGCAGCCTGTTTTAAGAAGTTCAATGATCAACTTCTTAACTTGGGATGGATCGCAAGATCGCTTAGCAATCGTACCAATGCAAGATCCTGAGCCTCGAGCTAAAAATGCTCCAGGTTTACATCATGCTGCATTCGAGGTTGATTCCGTTGCTGATCTTGTTGAGCGTTATCGATTCCTAAAAGAAAAAGGAATTATGCCTACCAGTTGTGTTAATCATGGCGTGGCTACAGCGATTTATTATGTGGATCCCGACGGTAATGAGATCGAACTAACATGTGAGTCATTTAAAACTCCTGAACAGGCCAATGCGTGGTTTGCAACCGGTGCGTTTGATGACAATCCTTATGGTGTGCCATTTGACCCAGAAGAGCTTTGTGCTCGAGTAGATGCTGGAGAGTCAGAAGAATCAATTAATCAGCCGCATAAAACACATGCTACATGGTTGAAAGATATTTTAAGTGCGCAACCAGAGTCATAAGTTTTACAGGTTCGATAAGTAAATCGGTTCTTTAATATAAAGTCGATAACATCTTTCTGTTGTAGTGCTTGGTCTGCATTCTGTGTGGGCCCTTTTAAATTTTTATATTGAACGTAGTCAGACTCCTAATGGGAATAATTGTTTAGCTTGGTTTTGGGTTTTTGATGCTGGAGGGAGGTCTTGTCATTGATTCACTGTTGGGTGTCACAAAACCATGGGGAAAGGCTTTATTTTGTGTGATAAATTTTTAAATGAGAAAAAGAGAGTTGTTTTGTTTGGGTAGCCCCAAGTCAATTTATGATAACTAAATAATTATAAAGGTATGAGCAATGAAACTATCAAGAAATTTTCTTCCAAAAGCTATTGCGGCTAGTTTAGCAGTTTCCTCTTTTAATATAAGTGCTGAAGAAGGGTTTGCATTAGAGGAAATTGTGGTTACCGCGCAAAAGCGTGCACAGAGTCTTCAAGAGGTACCAATATCTGTTAATGCTGTATCGGGCGAATTTATCGAAGATTCGGGTATTTCCAATCTGGAAGAGCTATCGTCTTTTGTACCTAATTTGAATATCAGTAAATCGCCTGGCGCTAATAAGATTGTTATTCGAGGCTTAGGATCATCTGCAAATCCGTCCTTTGAGCAAGCTGTAGGTCTATATGTTGATGGTATCTATGGTGGAAAATCACGTCAGTTTCAAGTTCCCTTTATGGATGTTGAGCGTGTTGAGGTACTTAGAGGTCCTCAAGGTGTTTTATTCGGTAAAAATAGCATTGCTGGTGCGGTAAGTATTATTAGTGCAAAGCCCAGCGATGAGTTCGAGGCTGAGATTACAGGAAAGTATGAGCTTGAAAATAATGGTTACCAAGTAGACTCGTTTGTATCGGGTGAGTTAGCTGAAAATCTCTACGGTCGTCTTACATTAAGGCACACTGATAATGGCGAGTATATTGATAACATTGAGCTGAATGAAGATCAGCCTGATGCGGAGAATGAAGCCGTTCGAGGTGTTTTGGTTTGGGATGTGAGTGACGTTACTGAGATTACCCTAAAAGCAGAGATGGCTGAGATGGATCAGGACGGTAGCGGCTTTCAGGTCTCTGCACTGGATGCGTCGGCTCCGGCTTCTGGTCCAGATGCATTGATTCAAGCTGCTGCTATACCGTTAATGCAGGCTAGTGGTGAGGACTTTGATTTAAATGATAAACGTACAGCAAATGCTCCTAATTATTTGGAGTTAGAATCAGATAATTTGGCATTAAGTATTGAACATGATATTAGCGATAATAAGTTGACGTATCTTTTAGGTTTTTCACAGTACGATGTGCAGTCTGCCACTGATCTTGATTTTTCGGCATTGGATCTGCTGTCTAGTGAAGCGAAAGAAGAATTTAACCAGGTGTCCCATGAGCTGAGAATTGCTTCTCCTGTGGGAGAGACTTTCGAGTATGTGGCTGGAGTTTATTACCTTGACCGCGAATTTGAGGTGACCAGTGTTAATAATCTTGATCTGGGGCTCGTAGCAGGATTACCTGGTGGTGCCGGCTTGGCATTGTTAAGTCATAGCCAATACTCCGATTTTAAAGAGGATGCAGATGCATGGTCTGTATTCTTCCAAGGAACTTGGAATATATCGGAAACACTGAGAGCAACGTTAGGTGCTCGTTATACAGATGAAACCAAAGAAGCAGATTATAACTACCGATCTACTGTTTTAGGGGATACAAGCACTTCGCACCCCGCAGCAGGAACATCTTTATTGGCTTTAGGCGTGGCAGATTCTGATTTAGCGAGAAAGCGTACAGAGACCAGTTTTGATCCGACGTTCAACCTGCAATGGGACTTTAATGAATCTGGAATGGCATATTTTACCTGGACTAAAGCTACAAAGGCAGGTGGGTATAACTCAACCCACAATACCCCTAATCCAGAAAACTTTGAGTTTGAAGAAGAAAATGCAGAAAGTTTAGAGTTAGGTGTGAAGCTGGATCTTCTTGATGGTCGAGCAAGAATTAATGCTGCTTACTTCTATACCGAGTTTGAGGACTTGCAGGTTTCCTCTTTTGATGGATCAAACTTTGTGACTGGCAATGCCGCTGAAGCTACAAGTCAAGGTGTAGAAGTAGAAGCGAGTTATGCACTAGCTGAGGATCTGATTGTAGGTAGTAATCTTTCCTGGTTGGATGCACGTTATGATAGTTATTTGGGATCCTGCCCAACGAACGCCAATGAATGGAGCTCAAGTTGTGTGAGTTCAGCTGGTGCTTCACAGGATCTCTCAGGCGTTAGACTGGAGCAAGCTCCAGAGTGGAGTGGTACCATTTTCGCCGATTACAGTACTAATATTTCAGATTCTTTAATCTTTAGCGCGCGTATTGATGCGGTTTACTCTGATGAGTATACCTTGAATGCGAATAATGACAGTTATAACGTTCAGGACAGCTTTTGGAAAATGAATCTGCGTTTAGCGCTGGATAGCGCTGATGAGCGTTGGACGGTGGCTTTACTGGGTTCAAACCTAACCGATGAGACAACAGCAAATTTTGGTAGTTCTCTGTATGGCATTCCAGGAGGGTACTGGTCAAATGTAGCGCCTCCTAGGCAGATTGAACTTTCAGCCACTTACCGTTTTGGCAAGTGATTAGCTAAATAATAAGTAGTAAATTGTTACGGTCGTCGCCGAGCTGGTGGCGACCGTAATGATTAAGATCTCTGCTTATTGTATCTCTGCTGGATGTTAAAGGTGTTCAAGTGAGTTTCGATAAACGTGAAACTGGTGATGAGTGCAGTGCTCAATATAGTGGAAGCCTGCTTTCTTCCCATCCTGGTGCTTTGGTCGATTTGCTCACTGAAAAAGGATTCTCTGATAATGAAATCTTTAACAACCTGGGGGTCGATAGGGAAAGCCTGGACGCTCCAGGGCACAAGATTCCTTATGTAGAATATGTAAAACTCAGGCAGCGAGCTACAGAGTTGACCAAGAATCCTGCAATCGGTTTGGAGCTGGGTTGGCGGTTAAATCTTGCCGGGAATGGATTTCTCTCTATTGGTGCCTTGGCCTGTGAAAACATGATAGAGGCAATGCGTTTTATCACGCGTTTTTCCCCTATTATCAATCCGGCTGTTACCTTTGAAGTAAAAATCGATAATGACTTTCTTCATGTCTTTATCGACAGCATTTATTCCGAGGATAGGCTTAATGCCTGTCTTATCGATACCCCTATGGCTATTTTTTCTTCGGCGTTACAGTTATATCCGGCCGATGAGGCACAGCGGGTTATCTATCATATGAAATACGATGCCCTTCCCTGTGAGGCCTATTATTGCCAATGGCTGAAAGGTCAGCTGTTTTTTAATATGCCCCGTAACCGGGTGTCCTTTCCTATGGATATGGCATCAAAGACTATGCCCTTTAGTAACCCCAGGGTTGTCCGTCAGTCGGAAGCTGACCTTGAGGTGCAATTGGCTGCGCAGTGTGAATCTCACCATAGTCTTATTGAGGACGTTCGACAGCTGGCTGTAGGTGAATCCGGTTGTGTGTTAACTCTGGAAGAAGTAGCGGCCAAATTGCATATGTCTTCACGCACATTGATACGGCGTTTGAATGCATTGGGGAGCAGCTTTAGCGACATTACCAATGAGGTACGAGAAAGCTTGTCCAAAGGCTACCTTGAAAATAGTCGGCTTTCCATCGAAGAGATTTCTTTCTTGTTGGGTTATAAAAACTCCTCCAATTTCAGTAAGGCATTCAGACGTTGGGTTGGCTGCTCGCCATCAGTGTATCGCTTAAATCACAAGAGTTAATATGAATATCCTATTTGTTCACGGTGCCTGGCATAATGCCGGTTGTTGGTCAAAATTGACCCCTTTGCTCGAATCTAGCGGTATAAGTTGTCACTGTTTGACACTGCCCGGACATAAGGGAAGAGAGCAAAACCCATTTTCAGTATCCATGAAAGTTTATTCTCAAGCGGTATGCGATTATGCAGAGGATATTGTCAAGAAAACTGGAGAGCAGCTGGTTCTTGTTGGTCATTCAATGGGGGGCTTGGTGATATCTGTTGCAGGTGAGCAGATGCCACATCTCTTTAAGCGTTTGATTTATCTTTCTGCGCTGGTGCCATCTCAAGCTTCATCCCCACTTGATATTATGAAAAACGCGCCTAACCCTGCAATGCGCAAGATGGTTAGTATGAACATATTCAAAGGGGTTATGGAGGTGAAGAAGGGTAAGGAAAAAGAGCTCTTCTACCATAACTGTGATGATGTTGTGGTGAACGAGGAAGTTAATAACCATTGCCCTCAGCCTATTCGTCCCTTTTTGGCGCGACATCGCTGGAGTCATGAACGCCTGGGTTCTATTCCTAAAGACTATATCGAATGCCTGGATGATCGAGCGGTGCTAATTGACGTGCAGCGACATCTCCAAAAATCGATGACGTTTGAACGGGTAGTATCTATTGCCGGCAGTGATCACTCGCCATTTTTAAGCCAGCCTGAAGAGCTGGCAAGCGTCATGATTTCTTTACTGGACGTGTCTTCCTAAAAACCTTTTCTAGTTAGCGAGGCCCTACCGGGTAACTGAATCTATGAGGCTTATACTTAGCAGTATTATCTTGTGCCTGTCAGCATTAGTCCATGCTCAGCAGGAGCAACCGAACTTTGTGATCGTTGTTGTTGACGATATGGGCTGGTCGGATACACAGCCTTTTGGTGGTGAGATTAATACCCCCAATATTGCATCCCTGGCGGAGCAGGGGGTTGTGATGACAGATTTTTATGTCGCGCCTACCTGTTCGCCTACCCGCTCGGCATTGTTAACGGGTGTAGATCATCATTCGGCTGGGTTGGGCACCATGGCGAAAATGCAGGCGCCGAACCAGGTAGGTATTAAGGGTTATCAGGCCGAGCTGACCGATGATGTGGTGACCCTGGCTGAAGTGTTACAACAGCAGGGCTATGCAACTATGATGACGGGTAAATGGCATTTGGCTTTGGGGACTGAACAGATGCCTGAGCGTAGAGGTTTTCAGCAATCCTTTATCCTCAAAGAAGGTGCGGCCAGTCATTTCGGTGATAAGCTTAAAGCACACCAGAGTGCAACGGTAAATTATTTCGAAAATGGTAAGCCGGTAGATATTCCCGAAGATTTCTATTCAACGATTCACTATACCGATAAGGCTATTGAATATATCAAGAGTGCAGATGACAGCCCTTTCTTAGCCTATATTGCCTATACCGCACCACACGATCCCCTGCAGGTGCCGGATGCCTGGCTGGATCGTTACAAAGGAAAATATGACCAGGGCCCTGAAGCAATACGCCAGCAGCGTTTACAGCGCCAGCAAGCGGCGGGGCTTATTCCGAAGGATATAAAATTATGGCAAATTCCCCTGCAGCCTGAGTGGTTGCCCAGTTACAAACCGGCGTGGGGTGAGCGCAGTCAGCAACAGCGCCAGCAAGATGTACGAGCGATGGAAATTTATGCATCCATGATTGAAATAGTGGACCAGCAAATTGGCCGCCTGCTATCAAGTCTGGAGCAACAGGGCAAGCTGGACAACACCTATGTGTTGTTTTTCTCTGATAACGGGGCCAGTGGTGCCACGCCACTGATGTACCCCAAAACATCCAGACAGTGGTTTCTGACAGAGCGTGACCATTCGCCCGCCAATGCGGGCCGACCAGGCAGCCATGTCTATATGGGGAATGAATGGGCGACAGCCTCGGGAACGCCGTGGAAACTCTACAAGGGTTCTGTTGCCGAAGGAGGCATTCGCTCGCCCTTTATTGTGCGAGGTCCCGGGCTTCCCCAAGGGCAGCGTAGCAGGTCTCTTGCTCATGTGATGGATATTGCACCAACCTTATACAAACTCATCGGTGTAGAGGTAGAAGACAACGCACTGTTTGCAGACAAGCAACAACCCCATGGGCAATCGTTACTGCCATTCTGGCGTGATACCAGAAAGCAAGAAGAGCGTACCCTGGCATTCGAATTATTTGGTAATCGGGCGGTGCGCTCGGGACGTTGGAAAGGACATAAACTCCAGCCGCCACTGGGTTCGGGCAAATGGGAGCTATACGATATCGTCAAGGATCCAGCGGCTACTGTCGAGTTAAGTGAACAGCATCCAGAAATTCTGCAGGGTATTATCCAGGCTTATGATAGCTATGCGCAGATGAACCATGTTGTTCCTCCAGTTCCCCAATTGGCCCCTAATATTGCCGATATTTATATTGGGGAGTGTAACTGGTGGTGCGAAGCCAAGTACTTTGTGGTTCAGAAGGTGCTGGAATTTAGGAAGTAATCAATAAAAAAGAGCCTTATGAAATCATAAGGCTGTACAGAGAAGCCTTCCTGAAAACAGGAAAGCGGGAGAGAGATCTTTTTGTGAATCAGCCATCAATAAATAGAGCTGACTTACAAAAAGAAACGCTATTCTAAGCTTATTGCTGATAATTTAAAGATGAATTAATGACACCTTGCAGTGATTTTTCGACAATCGTAGATTCCAAGATCTCTTTGAATTTTTACGCGATTAATTGTCGTAGTTAAATTGTATCGTACAGTTACAGGGTTAAGTTAAGTCTATGTTTGAAGCTATCAATATTTCATTATTTCTACTGGCGTTTACTTGCGTAATTGTATTGGCACTCAACTTTCAACAACCTGTTGTGAGGGCGGCAGCTATCGTGCTTGGAGCATTGGGTTGTTTGGCAATTGTCTATGGATTTTTCTTCTTAACAGAAAGCAAGATTCTCGATGAGCCTAGAGAAACGCAATTGATTACAGATTATATTAAACCGGTGCTTCTATATCTCCAGGCTATTATGTTAACGGCGATGGCCGGTGTTCTTCTATTTGTGGCATACCGATTATTTAATCAAGGAAACCAAATTGAGGTGCGGTTAAAAAACACCGATCAGAGCTATGGTTCGGTATCGAGAAGTCTGCACTGGATGGTGGCTATCTTGTTTGTCGTTGTGGTTCCGACCGCGACTTATATGACGATTATCCCGGAGGACGTATGGTATCGAAAAAACTACTACGTTCTGCATAAAAATCTGGGTTTTGTTCTAATGTCTGTTGTCTTAGTAAGGCTGGTCTGGAAACGCTATGACAGGCCGGTAATGCCCCATCCATCCTTAAATACCGGTGAGAAAACCTTGGTAAACTGGGTTCATCGGTTACTGTACATGGTTATGTTCTTGTTTCCTGTGACTGGCTATGGCATGTCGACGTCTGGTGGGAAATCGTCAGAATTCTTTGGTGCTGAAGTTCCCTTGCTCTGGTCTCCTAACGAGACTCTTACGCTTGTATTTGCCTTATTTCACAAAATAGTGATTCCCTATGTCTTATATATTGCGATTACGTTACACCTTGCGGGTGCGCTTAAACATCTGCTTCAAGAGAATAAATGAAAGATCATGACAGAATGAGTGATGTTTTGAAGTATTTTTTCTATCGCTACTTGCCATTGAGCTAAAAATCGTAGCGCTAAAGAGCCAGTAAATGCGGCCATCCATGTGGGGCTTGGCCGCATTTACTGCTAAACGGAGATGTGTTCTTGCTCAGTGAGCATAGCTGTGACCTCAAATGACGAAATCGAATGATTAGCTTCCGCTTTGATTGGGTTGATTCTACACTGCTTGTCCGTTATCAGGCTTGTAGCTTCTGAAGGTCTTCGACCGTTGGTGGAGCTTTTGGTCCATCGGTTTCTGTCGGTGGAATATTGTCCTTGGTAAGTTCTGCTAAGACGTCGTCCGGTGTGTTAACCATCAGTTCATAAGTTTCTTGTGGGTATACCATACGGTATTCTTCATTGGCCGTTTTCAATGATGGGTTTGGTACCGGTTCAGCAGGTTGCACAAACGGTGCAGGTTTTTTTAGTTGATCCAGCTCTTCATCGCTAATATTCAGCATTTTAACCACTTCCGGATCAATCCATTTAGCAGGATCTTCACCGCTTAAGTAGGCAACTTCCAGAGTCATGCCATCCGGGCCAGCAAAGTAAATAGATTGCATTAAACCGTGATCCATGGGGCCAACACAGTGAATACCATTAGCGCGAATGCGGTCACGTACCGCTAGCAAGTCTTCATGGCGGTCCACATTAAAAGCCAAATGCTGCATGGTGCCGCCAGCACAGGGATCTCCTGGGTTGCCGGAGTGGGTTACACCAATATCAACTTGGCTTTTGATTTGATCGTTTGCCACAAAGGCAAGCAAGGACGTCTCGTTTAATACCAGGAAACCGTGAACGGTATTTTCTACACCGTGCATCCAGTACAAGGAGGCTAAAGGCATCCCAAGTACCTGATTGAAATACTGCAGGACCTTTTTCATATCGCTGGTGGCAATAGCCAGATGATTAATTCCGTTTGGGCTCATAACAGGTTTGTTAGACATATCTCTACCTCGAGAAAATGAATGAATAATGTGCTCTCCATTGCAGATTAACAGGGTTGGCGAAAAGCCATCGGTGATTTACGTACGTGTTACTGGTGATTAGGAGACAGCGGCATTGAATATCGGTGAAAAGCGTTAAGTGCTTGATAAGGATCAAAAAATACAGGCTGTAAGGTAAAGGCAAGCTTGTCAGCATTTCACTGTTTACTGTCTGTTAGCCACTTGGGGGCTGTAGAGCTTTTGCTTTAGTGTTAGTGAATCTAAACAGAAGTAGAGTGAAGTCAGTGGATATTCAACATCATCGCGCCGAAGTTAACGGCATCCATATGCATTATGTTCTAGCCGGCCCGGAAGATGCCCCACCGGTGGTTCTGTTACATGGCTGGCCAGAAACCTGGTATGGCTGGCGCAAACAGATTCCAGTACTGGCTGAGAAGTTCCGTCTGATTGTCCCTGACTTGCGGGGTTATGGTGAAACAGATAAGCCTGCGGATGGTTATGACAAGCGCAATATGGCTCAAGATATCAAAGAGCTGATTGAGCACTGTGGTTACAGCAAGGTAGTGATGGTCGGACACGATCGCGGTGCACGAGTGACTACACGTTTTGCCAAGGATCACCCTGAGATGGTTGACCGCATTTGTACCATGGACAATATTCCCACCCGTATTGTATTTGAAACCATGAGCGGTCGCCCTACGGGTACTGATATCAGTCCGGGGCAAATGGCCAAGGGTTACTGGTTCTTTAACTTTAATCAATTGGTGGATTTGCCAGAGGCATTGATTACCGGCCGTGAAGAAATCTGGTTACGTCACTGGTTGTCCAGTTGGTCCTATAACCGCGAGCTGTTCACTGATGAAGAAGTCGCCGAATACGTAAAAGCCTATTCCCGTCCTGGCGCATTGCGTGGTTCGTTTAATGACTATCGCGCAGCACCGGTTGATACCGCTCAAGACCTAGAAGATGCCGAAGTGAAAATCCAGTGTCCGATTTTAACCATGTGGGGTGCAGACTTTGACTTGGTAGGTCAGTGGTTTGATGTCGAAGCGGTCTGGAAAACCATGGGTACCGACGTAAGGGCGGTACCGTTACCCGAGTGTGGGCATCTGTGTCAGGAAGAGCGTCCAGATCTAGTGAATAAAGAATTGCTGGACTTTATGCAGGACTGGCGTGGCTAATGACTTCCATTGCAGTGACAGATGAGATGGCCCTTGAGGTTCTCTATGCCAACTTACGTGAGGTGTTGAGTCCCTCTCAGGTACTAACCAGTGAGCGTGCCACTCAGCGTTATCGGCAAGGCATTAAGATCGGTGGCGGGGCAGCCTGCGCTGTTGCCATTCCCCATACGTTGCTGGAATTCTGGCGCGTGTTGGAAGTCTGTGTTGCTCACGACAAAATTATTCTTGTGCAGGCAGCCAACACTGGGTTAACCGGCGGCTCGACCCCGGATGGTGTTAACTACGATCGTGATATCGTGATTATCAGCACACTGAAACTGGATAAGTTGATTTTACTGGGTGAAGGCGAGCAGGTGATTGCCTGTGCTGGCGCCACGTTATATCAGTTGGAAGATGCTTTGAAGCCCATAAAGCGAGGGCCTCATTCGGTGATTGGTTCTTCCTGTATTGGTGCTTCCGTGGTGGGTGGGGTTTGTAACAACTCCGGTGGCAATCTGGTCAATCGCGGACCCGCCTATACCGAATTGTCTTTGTTTGCGGAAGTAACCGAGGCTGGCGAGCTGCGTTTGGTGAATCATCTGGGTGTTGAGTTGGGTGATACGCCGGAGGAGATATTCAACAATCTTGAGCGAGGCCAGCTCGGGAGAGATTCTGCGTTTGATATCGAAGCGTATGCATCTGATCGTGAGTATCAGGATCGTGTGCGAAATATCGACGCGGATACGCCGGCTCGTTTTAACGCAGACAAACGCCGTTTATTTGAATCCAGCGGCTGTGCAGGCAAGCTGGCAGTTTTTGCGGTCCGCTTGGATACCTTCGCTGAACCTCAGAACGAACAGGTTTTTTATCTAGGAACTAATGACCCGGAAGAGTTTACCGAGTTACGTAAACGTATTCTCACCGAATTGTCGGATTTGCCGGACATGGTTGAGTATATGCACCGCAGTTATTTTGATGGCTCTGCGGTGTATGCTAAAGATACCTATATCTTTATCAATCTATTAGGGACCGCATTTTTACCCAAGCTGTTTGCCTTGAAGGCCAAGGTTGATGGTCTGTTTAGTCGAATACCGTTTATACCTGCGAATGTAGCTGATCACTGCCTGCAGTTGTTTAGCAAGTTGTGGCCCAACCATCTACCCAAACGCATGCTTGCTTACCGTGATCGCTTTGAGCATTACCTGATGATCAAAGCCAGCGATCAGTCGATCGTTGATATTAACAAACTGTTGCAAGACTACTACGGACCAGAGTTGCAACAACGCTCTGATCGACAAGGTGAATGGTTCTGGTGTACCGAAAAAGAAGGGGATGCCGCACAGTTACATCGCTTTGTTGCAGGTGGCGCTTCTGGCCGCTACGCCATTATTCACAGTGATGAAGTGGAGGGATTAATGCCGTTGGATATTGCGTTGCCACGCAATACGGACAATTGGCACCAACTCTTGAGTCAGGATACGCTGGATAAGTTAGCTGCGCCTTATGAGCTTAGTCACTTTTTATGCATGGTATTTCACTGGGATTTTGTTGTTAAAAAAGGTGTGGATATCCCCGCGTTAAAACAACAAATCCTCAACGAGCTGGATGATATAGGGGCGAAATACCCGGCGGAGCACAATGTAGGTCACCTCTATGAGGCTGAGCCTGATTTGGCCGATTTTTACCAAAGCCTGGACCCGACCAACAGTTTTAATGCCGGGGTTGGCAAGATGTCCAAGTGCAAACACTATCATTGACAGTCAGTCATGAACACTAACGAATTGAGATCAATATAGAGAGAAGATTTTATGGCTCTTGATAACACTATGACAGCATTAGTTACCGGCGCCTCCAGCGGCATTGGTGAAGCAACTGCACGTGCGCTGAGGGCGCACGGTGTAAAGGTCTATGCGGCAGCGCGTCGCATCGATCGTTTGCAAAAACTCGCAGACGAAACAGGTTGTATTCCTATTGAGTTGGATGTGCGTGATCGACAGGCAGTAAAAGCACTGGGTGAGAAATACCCTGTGGATATACTGGTTAACAATGCAGGTTTAGGTCGTGCATTGGGTTCTATGTGGAAGGCCGAAATCGAAGATATCGAAATGACCATTGATACCAATGTGACCTCGGCACTGTTGATGATCAAGGCGGTACTGCCAGGCATGATCGAGCGTGGTCGCGGTCATATTGTCAATATGAGTTCGGTGACTGCGTTATACCCGTTGCCTGCAGCGCTCTATGGTTCAACCAAAGGGGCAATTCATAAACTATCCCGTGACTTGCGTCTAGAGCTGCAGGGCACAGGCGTGCGGGTGACAGAAATTAATCCCGGCCGTGTTATCAGTGAATTCTATAACGTGGCTATTGATGACGAAGAGCAATTGAAGAAAGCCGTAGAAAATCAGTGTGAAGATCTGGTAGCTGACGATATTGCCGATGCCATTGTCTACTGCGTAAGCGCTCCGTGGCGAGTCAATATCAGCCAGATGGAAATTATGCCAACCGAACAAACCTACGGTGGCACACAGTTTGTGCCCTTCTCTGATCGTGGCAAGTCTACTTAGTGTCATTTATAGGTAAAAGGAAAGAAATTATGTGGTACGCCATTATTAGCGAAGATGTGGAAAACAGCCTACCTCTACGCGATCAACACCGCCCGCAACACGTGGCGCGTCTAAAAGCACTGGCTGAAGAAGGTCGGTTACTGGTGGCGGGGCCTCACCCAGCTGTGGATACATTGGAACCTGGTGAGGCGGGTTTTACCGGCAGTTTAATTGTCGCTGATTTTGATTCCATTGAGGCAGCGCAAGCATGGGTGGCGGAAGACCCCTATGTGATCAATAACGTACATACTGACGTTAAAGTGAAGCTTTTTAAAAAAGTACTTCCCTAACGGGGTTCTGATAGGTTTCCAGCAATGGAGTAAGACTCCGAGGAATACATTATGAGTAAAAAAATGAAAGCCGCAATTATCGGCTCCGGTAATATCGGAACTGATTTGATGATTAAAATTCTGCGCACCAGTGATTGGATTGAAATGGGCGCGATGGTTGGGATCGACTCTGCATCAGACGGCTTGGCTCGTGCCAATCGCATGGGGGTAGCCACGACCCACGAAGGTGTAGAAGGCCTGATCAATCTGCCTGAATTTGCAGACATTGATGTGATCTTTGATGCAACATCCGCCGGTGCTCACGTTCACAATGTTGAATTCTTAAAGAGTCAAAAAAGCAGCTTGCGTTTTATTGATCTCACCCCAGCTGCTATCGGCCCTTACTGTGTGCCGGTGGTCAATTTGGAAGAAAACCTCAATGAAAGCAATGTAAATATGGTGACCTGTGGTGGCCAGGCGACCATCCCTATGGTTGCTGCAGTATCCCGTGTGGCTAAGGTGCACTACGGTGAAATTATTGCTTCTATTAGTAGTAAGTCTGCCGGTCCAGGGACCCGCGCGAATATAGATGAATTTACCGAAACGACTTCCAAAGCGATTGAAGTGATTAGTGGGGCCTCTAAGGGCAAGGCCATTATTATTCTTAATCCTGCCGAGCCGCCATTGATGATGCGAGATACGGTATATGTATTGTCCGAATTGGCCGATCAAGATGCTATTGCAGCCTCAGTGAAAGAGATGGCACAAGCTGTCCAGTCCTACGTGTCGGGTTATCGTCTAAAGCAGGAAGTGCAGTTCGATATTATCGATGAAGCCAATCCTGTGTATGTGGAAGGGGTGGGGCACATGAGTGGTCTAAAAACCTCTATCTTCCTTGAGGTAGAAGGGGCGGCTCACTACCTACCCTCCTATGCGGGTAACCTCGACATTATGACTTCCGCCGCGCTGGCTACTGCCGAGCGTATTTCTCAGTCTGTCGCTTAAGGTAAAGGAGATAACACAATGACTTTTAATCCCGGTAAAAAACTTTTTATTTCTGATGTAACTTTGCGCGATGGCAGCCATGCAGTGCGCCATCAATACTCCATTGAAGATGTACAGAAGATTGCCAAGGCGCTCGATGAAGCCAAGGTAGACAGTATTGAGGTGGCCCATGGTGATGGCTTGCAAGGTTCGAGCTTTAACTACGGTTTTGGTGCTCACACCGATCTGGAGTGGATCGAAGCTGTTGCCGATGTTATTGAACACGCAAGCATTACCACGCTGCTGATTCCAGGTATTGGAACTATCCATGATTTGGATAATGCCTACAATGCCGGTGCCCGTGTCGCCCGAATAGCCACTCACTGTACTGAAGCGGATGTATCCAGGCAGCATATCGAACATGCCCGTAAACTGGGTATGGATACGGTCGGTTTCCTGATGATGAGCCATATGCAAACTCCGGAAGGTTTGGCGGAGCAGGCGAAAATGATGGAAGGTTACGGTGCCAACTGTCTGTACGTTGTGGATTCTGGTGGGGCTATGAGTATGAGTGATATTCGCAATCGCTTCCGTGCGCTGAAAGATGTACTTAAACCGGAAACGCAAACCGGTATGCACGCGCACCACAACCTGTCACTGGGTGTGGCCAATTCTATTGTAGCGGTTGAAGAAGGGTGTGATCGAGTGGATGCCAGTCTTGCAGGTATGGGAGCGGGTGCCGGTAACGCGCCTTTGGAAGTGTTTATTGCCGCGGCTGAACGTATGGGCTGGGATCACGGTACTGACCTGTATAAGTTAATGGATGCGGCTGATGATATCGTACGTCCGTTGCAGGATCGTCCTGTACGAGTAGACCGTGAAACACTGGCACTTGGTTATGCTGGGGTTTACTCCAGTTTCTTGCGCCATTCAGAAGTGGCCGCAGAAAAATACGGCTTAAAGACCGTCGATATTCTAGTTGAGCTGGGCAAGCGGCGCATGGTGGGCGGCCAGGAAGATATGATTGTTGATGTTGCTTTGGATTTATTAAAAAACAAGGAGGAGGCATGACATTTATAAAGTTTGCGAAGCGGTTATTAGTAATGGCAGGGTTTGCCAGGAGCATGAAAGACCCTGCCAAGTTTTCTACGTCGTTGCGAACTATCGGTGATAAATTAGAAACAAGTCTGGTACGTAAGTCGTCTGTTCCTTATCTTCTGACTAAGTCTAATACTGCTTTGTCGTTGCCAGAAACCTTTGTCACTGAAGGTAAAACGCGTAATACGAAGGAATACCTGAAAGAAGTGAATTGCGACGGAATATTGATCCTGATCGATGGCAAGGTTGTGCACGAGCAGTATTACAATGGCATGCAGCCACAAGACCGACATATGTCATTTTCTGTCGGTAAGTCCATGGCTTCAACGGTCGTTGGTTTAGCTCTGGATCATGGCGTTTTAGATTCGGTTGATGATCTTGTGGTTAAGTATGTTCCCGAACTGAAAAACACGGGCTTCGATGGCGTCACTCTTGCTCAGTGTTTGGAAATGAGTAGTGGTGCTGATTTCCAGGAGGATTACGAGGAAGGTGCGCCTTCCGATATGCCTAGGTTTCAAAAGCATTCGGCTTTCCATAAGCCTTATATTGATTTTGTTAAAACCATTGGGAGGGACAAAGCGCCCGGTACCTATAACGGCTACAGCTCTATGGATGCCTTGGTTCTTGGTTTGGTGGTGGATCATGCGTTGGGTGATAAAAACTTTGCCGAATTTATGCACGAAAGCTTATGGGAACCGATAGGCGCAGAGCAGGATGCTAAGTGGGCTGTTGATCCTACTGGTGCGCCAGCTACGGCTGGCGGCTTCTTTGCCTGCTTGCGTGACTACGCTAAATTTGGCCAATTGTTTTTACAGAATGGCCAGTGGGAGGGAAAGCAGTTGATATCAGAAGCCTGGGTCAAGCAAGCGACTACACCGCATGCACCACACTTGATGCCCGGTAAGCGTGACGATTGCTTAAAACCTTGGGGTTACGGTTACCTTTGGTGGACACCGGAATTTCCTTATGGCGGTGATTTCTTTGCTTCGGGTATTCACAGTCAGTATGTGTATGTGAACCCGGAGAAAAATATAGTGATCGCGACTGTCTCGGCTAATACACGCTTCTACGAGAAGCCGGAAGGTTACAAGTTACATCATGTAGATCTATTTCAGGCGATTGCTAAATCTGTCTAAAAAATGGCCGGGTAAACCGGCCATTTTTTTGCTTGATAGTTTGATGAGAACTATCGACCTAACTTTATCATTTCTTCAGCGGATAGGCCGATCGCTTCGGCAACGTTTGGATCGATCCATTGAGTCATATCGTCAGTGGTGAGTGTGGCGACTTCCAATGCCAAACTGTCTGGCCCCAGGAAATAGATCGATTGGCAGAATCCGTGGTCCATCGGGCCGACACAGTGTACACCGCGTGAGCGGATTCTATCCCTAATGGCAAGAAGATCTTCAATGGAATCGACATTCAGCGCTGTATGCTGAACCGTGCCTGTAGTAGTTGCATCACCCGGGTTTTCGGAGTGAGTTACCCCCAATTCAACTTCGCTCGGTGTTCTCAGGGTACACAGGAACGAAATCATGGCGTGCTCATTAAGCTTCAGCATGGCACGCACTGAACTTTCAGTTTTATCTGCCCAGCGAATAGAAACCAGTGGCATACCCAATACATCGGAAAAGTATTCCAGCTGGGGTTTAAGATCGCGGGTATTGAACTCCAAATGGCTAAAGTTATTAGGACTTAGGCTATTCGTCTTAAGGACATCGGAAGCAGGCATATTCATGACTTTCTCCACAGGCTGGTAATTGAATGGGCGACCATCAGGGAGGCAAGTCTCATTTTGGCAATAAAGGTTCCCAAGCGGAAACGTGGTTGCTTCTTAGTGGGAGGGATATGGTCTTGCGTTGCCGCAAACAGGACTTTGTCAGACGCTGCTACCATGGTTTTATAGGTCGCTGGTGGATAGTTCATACGGTAACCCGCATCTTTACCGTAGGGCATATTTGGTACGGGGGACGCAGGACTTGTATAAGCAGCTGGGGACTTCATCCTGTTAAGCTCCTCACTGTTAATGCCTACGGCTTGTGCTGCTTCCAAGTCGAACAACTCTTCCTCAGGGTAGGATTCCTGGCAAGTCACCTGCAGCAAAATACCATCCGGGCCCGGTAGTTCTATCGAGGTAAGCAAGCCATCAGTCTCAAGCTCTGAACACTGGATGCCTTTGGCTCGAATACTTTTTTGCAATATTTCCAGGTCGTTAATGCTATCCACATTGAATGATAAGTGGTGCATAGTGCCCTTGGTGCTAACGCCCTTGATTGATCCTGGGTGAGTTTTGCCGACTTCAATAGTCGGGCTGACTTGCGGGTTATATACAAACGCCAGCAATGAGGTGTCATTAACTTTCAGAAAGCCGTGGACCGTATCTTTAACACCGTGCATCCAGTACAGAGCCTGCAATGGGAAACCGAGAGCGTTGTTGAAATATAAAAGTGTCTCGCGCATATCCGAGGTGGATATAGCCAGGTGATTAATTCCGTTTGGATGCTGCATGCTAGCCTTCAGATTATCTATAAAAGTTTCTATAAAAAGTTCTATAAAAGTTATGCAGATTACTGCAGTTATAGATATCTACTGTAACAAGTGCGAGTTTAATCACCCTTGTTATTATTTGACAGGTGGCAGTGATAAGCGGACGACTATTGTCCGCTAGGTGGGTCCAAGTGCTAACTTTATCAGAGATGTTAGCTGTTCAATTTGTTCGGGATTCAGGTTTTTTAATACTTTTTTGTTTACAGCCGGCACTTCTGCATTGCAGATATCCACAATGTCTTGGCCTTGAGGGGTGATATTCAGACACCAGCGTCGACCATCGTTGGGATCACGCGTGCGAGTTAGCAGGTTCGCCTTTTCTAGCGATTTGACTAATGTGGCTGTCGTAGAGCGATCCATCGAGCAAGCATAGGCCAAACTGATTTGGTCGCTGCCCGGAAAGCGGGACAGAAAGGTAAGCATCAATAACTGTGGAGGTGTTACTTCCATGGGAGCATTGGCTAACCAGCCAGAATTAAAGGCCTGATGTAAACGACGTGTTAAGTGGCCAATGATAGCATCGGCGGGCGCTTGTTCGGTGAGCTCATGAAGTAGTGCTTGCTGTTCCTTGCTTAGGGGGCTGTCAGTCATGGGCTAGGGTTCTTGGTTTCGAGGCGCTTATTCTAAAACAATCGTTGCTATTTTGAAAACTCGTCAGTATGCTGATCAATATGATCAGTATACTGATTAGTTTTGTAGGCATACAGAGAATGAGAATATGGACAGTAAAACAGTGTTAATTGCCGGGGCAGGCATTGGCGGTTTAACCGCAGCGCTTAGCCTTATGCAGGCGGGGCACAAGGTAAAAGTGTTCGAGCAGGCCCCCGAGCTCAGTGAAGTGGGGGCCGGGATTCAGTTAAGTGCCAATGCTACCAAAGTGTTAAAGGCTATCGGGGTACTGGACGAGGTGAAATTACGCGCGGTTGCTCCCAAAAGAGTCGAGACGCGTTTGTATGATAGCGGTGAAAAGATATTCGCTGCTCCCCAGGGGCTGGTTCACCGATTGGCTTTTGGTGCGCCTTACTTGCATATCCATCGTGCTGATCTTCATACGGTTTTGGCTGAACATTTGCAGAAGCAATCGCCTGGCGCTGTGCTGTTGAATGCCGGTGTTAAGGGTTTTAGTGAAGATGCATCGGGTGTGACTTTGGAGCTTACTGATGGACGTAGTTATCAAGGCGATATGTTAATTGGTGCTGATGGGGTTAAATCGGTGATCCGCGAACAAATTCACGGTAAAGAAGAGCCTAATTGGACAGGTAATCTGGCTTGGCGTGGGGTAGTGCTGGCATCACGTTTACCCAAAGATTTTATGGATCGTCAGGTGACGGTGTTTGTCGGCCCAGGTAAGCATTTTGTGGTTTATTACCTGCGTAATCAGGAACTGGTCAATTTTGTGGGTGTGGTAGAGGATGATCCTGACTGGCGAGAAGAATCCTGGACATTAAAAGCCCCTTGGGATGAGCTGAAAAAAGATTTTGCTGGCTGGCATCCTACAGTGCAAACACTGATCGATGCCATGGATAGAGATGAGTGTTATCGCTGGGCGCTTTACAACCGTTTACCCATTGAGAATTGGAGTACGCATAAAGCAACCTTGCTGGGTGATTCTGCCCATGCAACCTTGCCATTTTTTGCTCAAGGGGCTGCCATGGCGATTGAGGATGCCTGGGTGTTAAGGCGTAGCTTGAGCGAATGCTCTGATGTGAGCACTGCGCTACAGAAATACCAGGGTAATCGTATCGAAAGAACTGCACGTATTCAAAAGCGTTCAACTAAAAATGGCGAGCTGTTTCACCAGCAGGATATTAAGGCGTTGCGGGAATCTTTTACCAGTCGTACAGGGAAGCAAGAGGCTCGAGCAGAAATGAAATGGGTGTACAGTTATAACCCACTGAAAGTGGAGCTGTCCTGATCAGATAGGACAGTTATAGCCGATGTCATTATTTCACTGAAAACTGTCTTCTATTGATGAGCGCAAAATCAGTGAATCAATTACTCTACATCAAGAATCTTTCCGGATCAGTATTGGCTTCTCGCTAAGCCAATGACTACCACTCTCTCCCCTTTTTGCTTCGGTAAAGAGGTTTGCAGGGCTTGCCTTAGGGTAGGCCCTTTTTTATGTCATAACGATACGTTTATGCGTTAAAGTTGTTTTCTCTGTACTGCGATGGAGAGTATCCGGTCCAATTGCGAAATGCTTTACTGAAGTTGGAAGAATCCTTATAGGCCAGCAATGAAGCGATTTCGTCAATGGACAGTTTGGGTGCGGCAAGGTATTCAATAGCCAGCTCTTTTCTAACCTCTGAGACCACATCTTTGTAGTTGGTGCCAATGGTTTTCAGGCGTCGATTGAGGGTTCTGGAAGAGACATGAAAGTGCTCGGCAGCTTCTTCAATACCGGGAATATGGCCAGGCCTGCTTTTGATGATCTGTTTGATGGGATCGAGCAGTGAGTTCTGAGCATTATTGATCGTCTGTATCTGCTTTTCCAGATATTCCTCCGCCTGCTTGACCGCACTTGGGTTATTAAAGGGGGTGGGTCTGGTGGCGATGGCTATAGGAAACGATACCCGGTTAAACGGGCTGTTGAACTGTACATCGCCTGTGATCAGGCTTTTGTAGGGCTCACCGTTGTCGGTTGCGGCATGCTTTACTTGGTAGATAATTTGATTTGCCATATCAGGCGTCCACATACGTGATGCTGTGGCGAATATGCCCATGGGCACATCGACCATAAAGTTTTCCGTATCCTCCCAGGGAAGCTCTTCTTTGATATCAACATGGAGATAGTCATCATCAACATGAATATCCATCCTTACCGCTGCATTAAGTACAGGGGCGCAGCGCTTAACAAAGTGCATGCTTTCAATCAGATTAGGGCAGGCCAGGGCCCCAAGTCCCAGTAGGCCGCTACCGGTAGAGTTGAGGCGGCAGCCAAATTCAAGCCCAAACCCTGGGTCGCCGGTCAGGTGAAACGCGCGTTTGATCAGGTACAGGTATTGATAGTAAAAGATTTGGTTGCTGGGATCTTCGAGTATTTCAGATTTGATGGGTAATGCTTCAAAAATCTGCTGTTCGGAAAAGCCTTTCTCCTTCAGGTAATCCACGAGGATTGCCGGGTTGGCCGCCGATATCCTAATTTCTTTTACTTCCTTAGGAATGGTCATTATGTGGGACTCTCTCTAACAGGGCTTTGTCTTCCGGTGCTTTTATAGCGCTTTTATTGTTGTGGTTTGTTGTTCTTATATATAGCTCATTCCACGAGTGTATAACGATTTGTTGGTATATGACAATTCTGTACGTTGGCACGTATTTACCTATTTGGAGTTATCCCCTTCGGGCCGCTAATCACAGTTCGGTGTCGGCTAATCACGGGCGGCTCTACCCCCTCTTTGGTAGATTGTAAAAATAAGGTCGCCTTACCATTTCGAGAGATGAGTTCCTTACATGGTAAGCCTTATGTGTGTCCCACATTATAAAAAAGAACCACAAGGTGAAGAGCAATGAAATTACACAGACACTTTTTAGCGCAAGCTATTTCAGTAGCCTTAGCGTCGTCTACCGTTAGTGTTTATGCCGAAGAATCCTTTACGTTAGAAGAGATTGTTGTTACCGCACAGAAACGTGCCGAGAGTCTTCAGGATGTACCCATTTCTGTGAATGCGGTTTCCGGTGAGTTTATTCAAAACTCCGGTGTATCCAATCTGGAAGAAATGTCCGCTTATGTGCCTAACTTGAATATCAGTGACTCTCCAGGTACCAACCAGATTGTAATCCGTGGCCTGGGTTCTGGTGCGGGTAACAGTTCTTTTGAGCAATCTGTTGGTTTGTATGTTGATGGTGTTTATGCTGCCCGTGCACGTCAGTTCCAGGTTCCCTTTATGGATGTCGAGCGTGTAGAGGTATTGCGTGGCCCACAGGGGGTTCTGTTTGGTAAGAACAGTATTGCCGGTGCGGTCAGTGTGATTAGCGCTAAGCCCACTGAAGATTTCGAAGCAGAAATTACTGGTAAATACGAGATGGAATATGGCAGTCACGAAGTGGATGCGTTTGTGTCTGGTCAGCTTGCAGAAAACCTGTACGGTCGCCTGGCGGTTAAAACTGCCGGGGAAGAAGGTTATTTAGATAGCGAAGTGTTAGGTAAAGACTATCCTGAAGTTGAGACCGATGCAGTGAGAGCGGTACTGGTTTGGGATGCTTCTGAAGATACCGAAGTTACCCTTAAACTTGAGCATGCAGAGCTGGATGAGAAGGGTAATAACTTCCAGATTTCTGATATTGATTTAACAGCGCCTACTCCAGCGGGTCTGGCTGCGGGCCTTCATCTTGCTTACAAGGCTGCTATCACTGCTGGTCAGGAAGACTTTAAGCTGAATGACAAAGCATTTGCATCCTTGGCTCCTCGTTTATCACTGGAGTCTGACAATGTTGCGCTTCAGGTAAAGCATTCAATTGGCGAGTACGAATTAACGTATCTGGCTGGCTACTCGGAATATGAGTCGGATTCCGTTGGCGATTATGATTTTTCAACCGTTGACTACCTGGTAAGTCGTGGTGAAGAGGAGTACAAGCAGTCATCTCATGAAATTCGTTTGGCCTCACCTGTAGGTGAAACCTTTGAATATATGTTGGGCGCTTATTATATCGATCGGGATCTGGATAGGCCTCTCAGTGCAAGGGATGCTGATTTCTCTTTTGCGGGAGCACCTGGAGCAGCGTTAAACCATTCGCAATTTATTCAGTATGATGAGCAGGCCGATGCCTGGTCAGTATTCTTCCAGGGGACCTGGAATGTCACGGATACTGTTCGTGCGACATTGGGTGCTCGTTACAGTGAGGAAACTAAAGAGGCCCGTGGTACCCATACACTTACCGCTTTGGGAGATTACTCTACGGCAATTACAAACCCTGCTGTATTAATCCCATTGGCCGGTTTGGGTATTGCTAACAACAGTTTTGAAGGCAAGCGTACCGAAGAAAACCTTGATCCTACCTTTAATGTACAGTGGGACTTCAGTGGTGATGGCATGGCCTACCTGACCTGGACCAAAGCAACAAAAGCCGGTGGTTTCAATGCTTCTAATAATACCCCGAACCCAGATAATGTTGAGTTTGAAGAGGAAGAGGCTGAGAATATTGAGGTGGGTGTAAAGCTTGATTTACTCGATGGCCGTGCACGTTTAAATGCGGCTTACTTCAATACCAAGTTTGATGATCTGCAAGTGTCGTCCTTTGATGGTTCTAACTTTGTGACCGGTAATGCCGCAAAAGCCGTTTCTCAAGGTGTTGAGCTGGAGGCGACCTTGGCTGTAACCCCTGAGTGGACCATTGGCGGTAATATGGCCTGGTTGGACGCCGAATACGACGAGTTTGATGGCCCTTGTTCTACCAATGCCAATGAGTGGAATGCCAGTTGTGCAGCGTCAAGCGGCGCGGTTCAAGACCTGTCAGGTGCACAGTTGGAATTGGCTCCCGAGTGGAGCGGTACAGTATTTGCTGACTATAACTCCCCAATTGGTGATAACCTGATTTTCAGTGCTCGTGTGGATGCAAACTATTCCGATGGTTTCTACACTCAGCCAGATCAGGATAGCCACAACTACCAGGATGATTTCTGGAAGGTTAATCTGCGTTTGGCCCTAAGCAGTGCTGATGAACGCTGGACAGTGGCCCTGTTAGGCACTAACTTGACTGATGAGACCACCAAAAACTTCGGTGGTTCTACCTCTGTCTTGGCGGGTGGCTATTGGTCCAATACTGCGCCACCACGTCAGGTGGAGTTGTCAGCAACTTACCGCTTCGGTAAGTAATCAATCGCTGAACCTGCTAAAAACGGCCGCTTAATGCGGCCGTTTTTTTATTGTCTGTTGGATTTTCTAAAATTACTGGGCGATTGATTTGTCCAGTCTCGAAACGCCTTGCTGAAATTCGATGAATCCTTGTAGCCAAGTCGAGTTGCAATATCGATGATGGATACGTTTGATGAGGTTAACAGGTTGACTGCGATCTTTTTACGTACTTGAGTGAGTAACTGTTGGTAGCTTGTCCCTTCTTTTTTAAGGTGTCTCTCAAACGATTTCGCTGATAAATTAAATGTCTGCGCCAGATTTTCCATATTGGGAGGAGATTCTATATCTTCTTCCAAGATCACTTTTACTTGTTTGGATAGGCTGTTGGAGAGGTGTTGTAATGATCCCCGTTGTTTCTCCAAAACGGTTGTAGTGAATTTGACAGCACTGGGATTGTTGAAGCCGGTTTTTATATCCCCCGCCCGGAGGCTAAGGATTATCTCATTTCCCTCTTGCGAAGCAGTTACATGACCATACAAATGCCGCTGGTAAATCGAATGATTTGCAGGGGTGATGTGTTTAAGGTGGTAATGTATATGCGTTTGTGGCACAGCGTTTAATGCCTGCAGGCCCGATGACACAATTGCGAGAAAGGTGTCGATCATAAAGGTGCCTGTCCCATCCCAAGGCAGAGCTTCTACAATGGCAACGTGTAGTTGATTGTTTTTCTGGCTGTAATCGATTGTCAGTGCCGGATTGATAATGCAGCCGAACTCTTGAATTAATTGTAAAACTTCTATCGGACGGCTGCTGGCCAGGGACGCTAATCCAAGCTCACTCAACCCGGTAATGTTGATTCTGTTTCCAAATTGAAGACCCAGTTCGGGATTGGGGATGTGTTGCAGTGCAATAGCTATCAGGTGCTTGAAATCCCTGTAAGCTATGGTGCTATCTATGGTGTTGTCTCTGGCGTTGGTGAATTGTTTCGTGAACTCTGATATTTCAGATGTTTGCAGATGGCCTTCCTCAGCTAAAAAATCCAGTAACACATGGGCGTGCAGTGAGGAAAACTTGGTGTCTTCTGTCTCTTGCATCAGTGTTCCTCAATTTCATTATGTTTATAGTTTTAGGTTGTCTGATAATCACAGAAATATGTACTTTGCCAACCAGATTTAAATGGCTGGAAAGATATTCTATAGCCTTTATTACTCAGCTTAAAGTGAATAGGGGTTATCAATGTCTGACGCTAACTTTAGTGATCCGCTGGCTTCCATTTTGGTATTTGGTGCCTCAGGCCATGTGGGCAGCGGGGTCGCTGACCATATCTTAAAACACGCACCAGATATCAGACTTCGCTTAGCAACCAGTGATAATGCCAAACGAGTAGCCTTGCAGCAAAGGTATCCCCATGCGGAGGTATGTGTCTGTAGTTACTACGATCTTGAATCGTTAGTGACTGCATTCGATGGGGTAGAGGGGGTGTATATGATTACCCCGGACTTCACTAATGAGCAACTTGCCGTCTCTAATATCATTAACGCCGCCAAGGGTTCTGGCTCCATTCGCCATATCGTTAGGCTTATGGGGGACCCTCCAGGCATGACCTTGGATCGTGTGCCGGAGTTTTTGCGAAACTTTAACGGTGGAGCAAGTGCAGCTGTTGGCCATACGATCGCACGTCAGTTATTTGATGCCTCTGGGTTACCGGTTACCTACACGTCAGTGGCAGCTTACTTTATGGATGACCTGTCAGGTATTTGGCATGGTTCGGGAATCGTCAATGCGGATATTCTGGCAGAAGTGAAATGTCATCACATGCCCTATGTAGATCCTGCTGAGGTAGGGGAGGCTGCAGCAAGAATATTTTTACGCAGAAATCCACAGGACATTGGTGCGGATTATCTCCTTAATAATGGCATCGATTGCTGGGATTTTCACGATGTATCCAAAATTCTATCGGAAGAACTTGGTCGAAAAATCACTTATATCGAAGGAGAAAAGACGTATCGACAATGGATTGGTGTTGAATTGGATAAGAAGTTCGGCAAGGGGGCAGCCGATTTTATGATTGCCTACTTCCGTTGGGAAGACTCAGTCATGGCTGATATTGCCAAAGATGCTATGGGTGGCATCAAAGGTAAAGTGGCTGCCTGTATTCAGCTGAAAGGACCTCGCTGGTTGAAAGAACTACTGGTGAGGAAGCTGTGGGAATCCAAAGCGGAAGATGTGTATTACGATCATCTTGAGGTCATTTTACAGAGAAAACCAAAATCACTTCGTCAGTGGATAAAAGAAAATAAACACGCGCTAGAAAAGTCTTCAAATCACCAATCTACAGAGTATTCACTTAACGTTAACTAGAGGATATATAACAATGCAAAAACTCAAGCTCATGGTTGTACTGCTGGTGTCCATAATGGCGCTTAATGTACAGGCTGATAACCTTATCAAAGTTGAGCATTCGGTAATTATTCACCGCAGTCAGAATATAGTCTTTGATTTCGCGGCTAATTTACTCAATGATCCACTGTGGCGTGAGGAGGTCAATACCATGACCTCAGATGATGAATTTGGTCTGGGTGCAGTCTATCTAGAGGATTCCCATCTTGGGATAAGGCCACACTTTCTAACACAAGTAGAAATTACCTCACTGAATGCTCCTAAGCTTGTTGAGGCTACCACCACCTCCTCGAATCCGTATTACTTAAAAGTAACCCGCCATTTCGAAAGGTTTGGTTTGTTTTCTACCCTGTTCACCTACGAGCTGGAATTTGACCGTGCGATGGCTCAAGCCACCATGGGTGGTTTTACCTTGCCGGATAAGTTGGTGAGAGATTATTACACCGCTCGCATAGCCCAATATCAGGGAGTGTTGAAATTCTTGTTGGAAAGTGGCGTGGTAGAGTAAATATTGGCAGGTTTTCACTGTTAATATGTCTGAAAGTATCGATGTAATTTTCAGATGTGAGATTACAATCGAGTTTCTCTCTTTGAGGTGGAAATCTCTCATCCATTCCCGACTACTGGGAAGGTTCTCTGTACGGCTGGATAAACTGAGTTTGTCTGGCCATTTTTTTACATGCGATTATGTGTGTCAGGATATAACCTCTTGTTGTCTGGTAATAACCGATTAGGCCGGCATGAATACCCTCATAATGTTCACAAGATGTATTTGTGGGTGATTACCTGATAAATATAATTACATAAACCCTTGTCAGGAAGTTTGTATATGAAAGACAGTTATCAGTACGGTGGATTTGACAGATTTATTCACTGGTTAATGGCGTTAAATATTCTGGCCACACTTATTTTTTCTAAAGGCATGTCCCAGTTGCCGGGTGACCTAAAGATTATTGAATATGGTGACCACGGCATGTCCGTGACCACGATTCTAATTTGCCTGGTGATAAGAACCATCTGGCGAGCCAGCAAAGGCTTTCCTTCATTGCCCGAGGCTATGTCGGCTGTGCAGGTGTTGGCAGCCAAGGCTGTGCATTACCTGTTATATATCGCAATGTTTGCGCAGATTGTAATTGGTATTTTATTGGCCTCAACCACATCCCAGGACTTTGTGGCAGCAAATTACGGCATCAATTACTCCAGTTTTAACCTGATTGATGATAGCTATTATGAATTGTTGGTGTCACTGCATATTGCTGGTTACTGGTTGATTATTGGTTTGCTTGTGGTGCATATTGTGGCGGCATTAAAGCATCACTGGATCGACAAGGACCAGGTGTTGCGCAATATGCTGCCGTTTGTGAAACGTAATCAAGTCTAGGAGGTTTTTCAGAAGGCTTGTGGATGAAAGAGTTATTTATAACGCGTTGATAATTCCGCCGATTTATCGCTAATTTGACTGGCATATTCATCTGCCCTTGCTTTGCCCAAGCTGGCATGGGAGAAGCACATGTGAATTTGATAGTCTCCGACGGTGTATATAGGTTTAAAGCTGCCTAAACCCTGATTCTCCCAAAATTTGATAGTGGAAGGATTGGATAAAAGCAGCTGCGCTCTACCGCTGATCAGCATTTTTAATGCTTCTTTGGGGTTGCGGTGAGTGGAGGTGGCCATATTAGGTTGGAGTTTGTGAATGTCTCCGAGGCGTGTGAAGGCTACATGATAGTTAGCGAGTTCCAATAAATCCTGGGTTGGTTCAATATTGCTGTCTTTTAATGCATAAAAGTAAGCTTCGCTTACGCTGTAGGCTTTGGGGGAGCATGACACATTAGGGGAGTTGATTAGGTCTAAACCTTGAGAATAAATAAGAGGGCCGGCATCGATCATTCCCTTAACCATTTCAGCAGCCATGCGCACCAGATTTTTATAGGGCTTAATCTGTGAGCTTAAGCCTAGCGGCTCGAACAGTTCTTGCTGAATGCTGAGTTCATAGCCCTTGAGTTCACCTGTGGTTTCATCCTTGTATAACCAGGGAGGATTACCCAGTGGAAGGCCTACTCTGATTTCATTCGTTGGTGGCTCTGCCAGTGAATTCAGGTTAAAGCAAATACCGCATATAAGGATACACAGTAATATCAGTATGTTGGTTTTACGCCTTTTCATTATAAGCAGCCGGTAAACTTCATCTTCTGCGGAGAGCGTTTTATGAGTATAGGTTACAGATATAATGGAATTATAGTTTCCTGTAGGCCAAAGGCGTCAAGCCCGTCCACTTCTTAAACGCCCGAATAAACGTACTCGCTTCCGAAAATCCCAGCCGAAAGGCAATCTCCTCCACACTCTGCTGGCTTTGTTTGATGTAATAAATCGCCATGTCCCGTCGCGTGTCTTCTTTAAGCTTGTTAAACGAATAGCCATCAGCTTTTAAGCGCCGGCGCAGCGTTTGTTCGGTCAGGCCCATATAGTCTGCGGCTTCATTGAGTTGCGGCAGGCCGTTACCTTCACGGAACAGTTTTTCCATCCATAGTCGGGTTTTGATATAGGCTGATTTTGATTGCCTAGGCAGAGTCAAAATATAGGCGTGCGGGTTTCGGTATAGCTGCCTAAGTTCATCGGCGGTACGTTGGCAGGGGCGTTCGAGTATCTGCTTGCTGAAATGCAGTGCATTACGGCGCTGTCCGTAATGCACCGGGGCACCGTAATAGACAAACCGGTGCTCTTCACTGTGGGCCGGTTTTTCATAGCTTAGATCAACTCGCTCAATGGGTAGAAATTCATTGGCCAGCCAGCAGTGAATACGGTGGAAGGTAGTCAGCAGGGTGTCGGTGATATAGGTGACTTCAATGTCCTCGGCGATATCGCAGTTAAGGGCAATAAAGCCACCATTGTCGGTGAAGTTGCTGTAGGCCGACACACTGCTGTCCAGCCAGTTGGTGCCATCACGCCAGGTAGTCATGGATTCCTTCAGGTTTCTGCAGGCCAGGCAGGCTTGAGTTAGCAGGCGTAACTGGCCTATAGGGCTGGGTTTTTGGAGTAAGCCCACAGCTTCATCGCGCATGAGTTCTGTGAGTGCTTTAGATAGCTCAGCAAACGCTAATGTCGATATTCTTAACTTGGGGTTCTGCAGGATTTGGGGCGGTAATCCCTGCGCCAGGAGGATCTCTTCCGGGTTATAACCCTTCCTTATAGCCCCCTGTAACGAGGCTTTCACAAAGAAGGGGGATATGGTGGCTGCTTGCACGGCGGTTACCCAGTCATAGAAACATAATTGCCATAATAGCCTGGTTTGTCAGTTTATGCCTATTTTTTTGAGTGCCGAGGCCATGGTTGCCGGTTGGTTAAAGGCGCACACTGAGTCCACAACCGTCCATCCAGGACTTAAAACTACAGAAGAGGCAAAAGATGACAAATCACGCTTATATCTACGACGCCGTGCGTACCCCGCGCAGTAAGGGTAAAAAAGACGGCAGCTTGCACGAAGTAAAACCCATTGATCTGGGTGCTGGTCTGCTGAAAGGCCTGCAGGCGCGTCACGATCTGGATACTTCTTACGTTGACGACGTTGTTATGGGCTGTGTAACCCCGGTTGGTGAGCAGGGTTCCGATGTTGCCAAGATGATTGTTCAGAACGCCGATTGGGATGAGTCTGTAGCTGGTGTTCAGCTGGACCGTTTCTGTGCCTCTGGTCTGGAAGCTGTAAACATTGCCGCTCAGAAGATTGCATCTGGCTGGGAAGACTTGGTTGTTGCCGGTGGTGTTGAGTGTATGTCTCGCGTACCTATGGGCTCCAACGGTGGTGCTATGGGGGGCGACGCCGCTTTCCAACTGAAGTCTGGTTTCGTACCTCAGGGTATTGGTGCTGACGTGATTGCCAGCCTGGAAGGTTGGAGCCGTGAAGACGTTGATGCTTACGCACTGGAATCTCAAAAGCGTGCTACCAACGCCCGTGATAACGGTTGGTTCGACAAGTCTGTTCTGCCTGTAACTGACAAGAACGGTCTGACTATTCTGGAAAAAGATGACTTCATCAAGCCTGACACTACCATGGAAGGCCTGGGTAACCTGAAAGCCTCTTTCGAAATGATGGGCAGCTTTGGTTTCGACGACGTTATCCTGAAAAAATACAACACCCTGGAAAAAGTTAACCACGTTCATACCCCAGGTAACTCTTCCGGTATTGTTGATGGTGCGTCTGCCGTTCTGATCGGTAGCGAGAAAGCCGGTAAAGATCTGGGCCTGCAACCACGTGGTCGCATTGTTGCCACTGCGGTTCTGGCTAACTGCCCAATCATCATGCTGACAGGCCCTGGCCCAGCTGCTAAGAAAGCACTGGACAAAGCTGGCCTGAAGCCTTCCGACATTGATCTGTGGGAAATCAACGAAGCCTTCGCTTCTGTTGCAATGCGCTACATGAAAGACCTGGATATCAGCCACGAAGTAACCAACGTTAACGGTGGTGCGATTGCTATGGGTCACCCACTGGGTGCGACTGGTGCCATGCTGGTAAGCACCATGCTGGACGAGCTGGAGCGTCGCGGTGCCAAGCGCGCCATGCTGTCTCTGTGTGTGGGCGGTGGTATGGGTATTTCTACCATTATCGAGCGTGTGTAAGGCAGCTTTGAGCTAAACAGCCCTGAGCTAACGAAAGAAGCCTTAACGAACGAATACAGAATTTAGGAAAAAGACAATGAGCGGATTTAATTACGAAAAAGATGCTGACGGTATCGTAACCGTTACTATGGACATGAACGGCCCGGTTAACTCTATGAGTGCCGAGTTCAACCCTCTGTGGAAAGAGATGATTGATAAACTGGAAAAAGAAGATGGCCTGACCGGTGTTGTTATTGCCTCTGCCAAGAAAACCTTCTTTGCCGGTGGTGACCTGAACTCTCTGCTGGCCGCTCAGCCAGAAAATGTAGAAGAGTTCTTTAACACAGTTGAAGACATGAAAGCCGACATGCGTCGCTTGGAAAAACTGCCTGTACCTGTTGTTGCTGCTATTAACGGTGCTGCACTGGGTGGCGGTTTTGAGATCTGTCTGTCTACCAACTACCGTATTGCCTACGACCACAAATCTGTACAGCTGGGCCTGCCAGAAGTAAGCCTGGGTCTGCTGCCTGGCGGTGGAGGTGTTGTGCGTATGGTAAACCTGCTGGGTCTGGCAAACGCTCTGCCTTTCCTGATGGAAGGTAAAAAAGTTGTTCCTGCTAAAGCCCTGAAAGCTGGCATGATCCACGAGACTGTAGCATCTCTGGAAGAACTGGTACCACGTGCTAAAGCTTATATTCTGGAGCAAAAAGGTAACGAAGCTGCTGCGGTTCAGCCTTGGGACGTTAAAGGCTTTAAGATTCCTGGCGGTAGCGCTAACTCGCCTAAGCTGGCTCAGGTTATTACCGGTGCTCCAGCGATGTTGGCTCAAAAGACCCGTGGTCTGCTGCCTGCCCCTGAGCAGATTCTGGATTGTGCGGTAGAAGCGGCACGTCTGGACTTCGACACTGCCATGACCATTGAAAGCCGTGGTCTGACTTACCTGGCGGTTACCCCAGAAGCCAAAAACATGATCAGCACCTTCTTCTTCGGTCTGAACAAGGTTAACGGTGGTGCGTCTCGTCCGAAAGATGTTGAGCCTCAGCTGACCAAGAAAGTGGGTATTCTGGGTGCCGGTATGATGGGTCAGGGTATTGCTTACTCTTCTGCCATGGCGGGTATCGAAGTTGTACTGAAAGACATCTCTGTTGAAGCTGCCGAGAAAGGTAAGGCTTACACTGAGAAGCTGCTGGACAAGCGCGTTTCTCGCGGTCGTATGACTGAAGAGAAAAAAGCCGAAGTACTGGCGCTGATCAAACCAACCGCTGACGATGCTGATCTGCAAGGTTGTGACCTGATTATCGAAGCTGTGTTCGAAAACATCGAGCTGAAAAACAAGATCACTCAGTCTACCGAACAATACCTGGCTGAAGGTGGTATCTGGGGTTCCAACACCTCAACCCTGCCTATCACTCAGTTGGCTGAAGCCTCTGAGAAACCAGAGAACTTTATCGGTATTCACTTCTTCTCCCCAGTAGACAAAATGCCATTGGTAGAAATCATCTGTGGTGAGAAAACCAATGACGTAGCCCTGGCCAAAGCCTTCGACTACACCCGCCAAATCAAGAAGACCCCAATCGTTGTTAACGATTCTCTGGCCTTCTACACCTCACGTACGTTCGGCACCTTTATGGACGAAGGTAACCGCCTGTTGGTTGACGGTACTAACCCTGTTCGTATCGACAACGTTGCCAAAGCCGTTGGTATGCCTGTAGGTCCTCTGGCTGTTCAGGATGAGGTGAGCATTGAGTTGGCCCGTAAGGCCGGTGAAACCCACAAAGAAATGGGCGTATACGGTAAGTTCGGTCCTAATGATGTGCAGGAAGAAATCATCGACTTTATGATTACCCAGAACGGTCGCGGTGGTCGTTACCACGGTGGTGGCTTCTACGAGTACTCTGACGCTGGCAAAACCATCTGGACGCCAGTGGTAGAGAAATACTTCAACGCTGATTACGAGATCTCTGATCAAGACATCAAAGACCGTATCCTGTTCCGTCAGGTTATCGAAACCCTGAAGTGTCTGGAAACCAACGTACTGCGCAGCGTAGCTGACGGTAACATCGGTTCCATCATGGGTATTGGTGCACCTGTTTGGACTGGCGGTTTCATTCAGTTCGTTAATACTTATGGTCTGGAGAAATTCCAAGCTCGCTGTGGCGAACTGGCTGCCCAGTACGGTGAGCGTTTTGAGTGTCCAGCTATCGTAGCTGAGAAAATTGCTGCGGGTGAGACTTTCCAATAAGTCTTAATACCAAACAGTAATATCGACACCAGGGCCTGGCGGTTCCATCAGGCCCTCTATCTAAAGCGAGAGTACTTATGCGTAATTTCACTGAAGAACAAAATATGTTTCGAGAGGCTTACCGCAAGTTTCTGGAAGCTGAAATTGCTCCAAATATGGAGAAGTGGCGCGAAAACAATATTGTAGATCGCGAAGCGTTTGAAAAAGCCGGTGAGCAGGGCTTCCTGATGATCTGGCCAGAAGAGCAGTACGGTGGTCTGGGTGACCGTGACTTCCGTTACGAGCAAATTATTATTGAAGAAAATGCCCGCGCCGGCACCGGTGAGTGGTTCGCTACTCTGCACAGCCGTTTAGTTGGCCCGTATATTGATCACTTCGGTAACGAAGAGCAAAAGCAACGTTGGTTACCTGACTGTGCTTCTGGTAAAAAGATCCTGGCCATCGCCATGACCGAACCGGATGCCGGAAGTGACCTGGCGGGTATGCGTTCAACTATCCGTGAAGAAGGCGATCACTACATCCTCAACGGTTCCAAAACCTATATCTCCAACGGTATTAACGCCGACCTGGTGATTGTGGCCGCTAAGTCTGATCCAGACAACAACCCACACGCCATGACTCTATGTGTGGTTGAGCGCGGTATGGAAGGTTTTGAGCGAGGTCGTAACCTCGACAAAATGGGTATGAAAGCGCAGGACACCGCTGAGTTGTTCTTTAACAACGTGATCATTCCTAAAGAAAACATCCTGGGTGAGCCTGGTCACGGTTTCTTCTACTTGATGCAAGGTTTGGCTGAGGAGCGTTTGATTGGTGCTACTGGTGCGATTGCCAATGCTCGTCGTGCGTTCAACATGACGCGTGAGTTTGTTCTTGAGCGTAAAGTATTTGGTAAGCCATTGGCCTACATGCAAAACACCCAGTTCAAAATGGCAGAAATGGATGCCGAGATTGAAGTCTTGGAAACCTTTGTTGATGCATTGGTTGCTCGTCACAACGAAGGCAATCTAACTGTAAATATGGCTGCTAAAGCTAAGCTGCAGTGTACTGAGATTGAGTGGAAGATGCTGGATCTGGGCGTACAGCTGCACGGGGGTGCGGGTTACATGAAAGAATACCCCATCTGCGGCATGTTCACTGATGCACGTATTAACCGCATCCTGGCGGGTAGTTCCGAGATTATGAAGCTGATTATCGGCCGTGACATTTTCTCCGAAAACTACACCAGCAACTTAGATTGAAAATTAGCACGTCATACCCGCTTAGGCGGGTATCCAGTGGCTTTTGAAATATAGAGGATTTTGTAATGGATATTAATGGTAAGGTTGCCATCGTAACCGGTGGTGCTTCTGGTTTGGGTGAAGGTACCGTACGTCGTTATGTAGCTAACGGTGCAAAAGTTGCCATCTTCGATATGAACGATGAGCGTGGTAACGCGATTGCAGAAGAACTGGGCGATGCGGTTATCTACCAAAACGTTAACGTTGCTGATGAAGACGCAGTGAAGTCTGCGTTGGCTGCTACTGTTGAAGCTTTCGGCGCTGTACACATTTGTAACAACTACGCCGGTATCGGTAACGCCATGAAAACTGTTAGCAAAAAAGGTGCTTTCCCGCTAGACGCCTACAAGTTTGTTATCGATGTTAACCTGGTAGGTACCTTCAACGTTATGCGTCTGGCTGCCGAGCAAATGAGCAAGCAAGAGCCTGTTGATGCAGATGGCCAGCGTGGCGTTATTATGAATACCGCTTCTGTCGCTGCTTACGAAGGTCAAATTGGTCAGGTTGCTTACTCTGCCTCTAAAGGTGGTGTTGTAGGTATGACCCTGCCAGCTGCACGTGACCTGGCAAGCTACGGTATTCGTGTAAATACCATCGTACCTGGTCTGATTCACACGCCGTTGTTCGACACTCTGCCTAAAGAAGCTTATGACAGCCTGTGCGCCAGCACCTTGTTCCCTCAGCGTTTAGGTAAGCCTGATGAAATTGCTCAACTGGCGCAGTCCATTGTTGAGAACGATTACATCAACGGTGAATGTATCCGTATGGATTCCGGTATCCGTATGCAGCCTAAGTAAGCTGCTGATAAAAAAGCCGAGCACTCAAATGAGACTCGGCTTTTTTTTCGTCGCTCTTGGATTAAATTGAAGTCGTCTTTTTTAGTTTTAGCATCAGGTGAAAATCATGGGACCTTTAGCAGGTATCAAAATTATTGAAATGAAGGGCATTGGCCCTGGCCCCTATGCCGGTCAAATTCTGGCGGATCTGGGTGCCGAAGTGATTGTGGTTGAGCGTGCTTCCAAGCCAAACTCTATTGCGCCGCCTTCCGCCATGGATGTGAATTCCCGTGGTAAGAAAAGTATCGCTCTGGATTTGCGCAAGCCAGAAGGTCTCGATGCACTGATGAAGCTGGTAGAGCAAGCTGATGTTATCTTTGAAGGTAACCGCCCAGGCGTTGCCGAGAAATTAGGTTTTGGCCCAGATGCGTGTATGGCGCGCAACGAAAAGATCATTTACGGCCGCATGACCGGCTGGGGGCAAACCGGTACTTTGGCACACTCCGCTGGCCACGATATGAACTATATCTCCCTGACAGGTGCCGCTGCTGCGATTGGTACCAAAGAGCGTCCTGTTCCACCACTGAACATTGTGGGTGACTATGCCGGTGGTAGTATGTTCCTGGTTGTGGGTATTTTGTCAGCGTTGGTAGAAGTACAGAAGTCTGGTAAAGGGCAGGTTATTGATGCCGCTATTACCGATGGTTCAGCTCACCTGATGAGTATGTTCTACACCATGAGTAAGCTGGGTGCTTGGAATTCTAATCGTGAGTCCAACATGCTGGACGGTGGTGTACCTTACTACGCCGCTTATGAAACGGCTGATGGTAAACATATTTCTGTTGGCCCGATTGAGCCACAGTTCTTTGCCGAGATGGTACAAAAAGCCGGCATGCCAGAAAGCTTTATTCAGGATCAAAACAACCCTGAGAAGTGGGGCGAGATTAAAGCTACCATGACAGAAACCTTTAAATCCAAAACCCGTGATGAATGGGCAGAGATTTTCGAAGGGAGTGATGCCTGTATTGCTGGCATTCTGGATATTCATGAAGCCGTTGAGCATCCACATAACAAATCCCGCGAAACCTATATCGATGTAAATGGTGATATGCAGCCTGCACCGGCACCACGCTTTAGCCGTACCCAGTGTGCCGTACCTTCAGCGCCGCCCGCAGAAGGTGCAGATACCAAAGCGGTATTGTCTGCCTGGGGCTTCGACGACAGTGCCGTAGAAGCATTGGATCAAGCCGGAATTTTAACCTAATTACTTAGTCTGAACGCCTAGCGTAAAGCGAAAGAGAGCAGAACAATGAGCGAATATGAAACAATTACCTACGCGGTAGAAAACCGCGTAGCCACCATTACCCTGAATCGCCCGAAAGCGATGAATGCGGTAAGCCAGAAAATGCGTCACGAGTTAAAAGCCGCCGTTGATGCATCTGAAGCTAACGATGATGTACGCGTAGTCGTACTGCGTGCAGAGGGTAAAGGCTTTACCTCCGGTACTGACCTGACCGAAGGTCTGGCGGGTTTTGAAACCATCGAAGATCAAATTATCGAAGAATATAAGCCTGTAATTATGGGCATTGCTGAATCCAGCAAGCCTTACATTGCTTCTATCCACGGTGCCTGTGCTGGCGTTGGTGCTGGTATTGCACTGAGCTGTGATTTGGCGGTGATGGCTGAAGGTGCATTCTTGTATGTACCTTTTGCAGGTTTGTCTCTGGTACCAGACGGTGGCATGAGTCACTACCTGGTTGAAGCCATGGGTTACAAGCGCGCTTACCAGGCCTTCCTGGAAGCCGGTCGTATTCAGGCCGATGAGTGTTTGCAGTACGGTATTGTTAATAAAGTTGTAGAAGCCGACAAGCTGATTGAAAGTACTCAAGCATGGGCCGAAACCCTGGCTGAAGGTGCTCCTCTGGCGCAGAAGTATGGCAAGCAGATTATGCGCGGTGTTCACACCTCCAGCTTCGAAGAAACTCTGGGCAAAGAAGCCAAACTGCAGATCACCTGTTCTACCAGCCAGGACAGCCAGAGCGCTATCATGGCCTTCTTCGAGAAGAAGAAACCTGTTTTTGTGGGTAAGTAAAAGAACCCACTTAAATTTCCAGCTCTCTTCTTTGAGTGAGTAAGAGGGGAGCTGGTAACTCCTAATGGTTAATTCATTTGGGGGGAGAGATGAGGCAAAAAACTGCGAAGACAGTATCAACATAATATAAGCCTCAAACATATTGAAGCCGGATGATCGACCAAAACTCTCAAGGTAGATAACGCTAGGGAGCTTATCATGACCTATGTTCATCCTATACAGCAGTTCTTAAAACGTGTGGAAGCAACACCACATAAGAGCTATTTACATCAGCCCAAAAGCGGTCAGTGGAAAACCTACAGCTGGTCTGAGGTAGATACTCAGGCAAGAACCATAGCTACAGCATTACAGGCACAAGGCTTTGAGAAAGGTGATCGTATTGCGATTTTGGCTAAAAACTCCATGGAATGGATTGTGGCCGACCTGGCGATTGCTATGGCTGGCCTTATTAGTGTGCCTATCTATTCCACTGCCGGTGAAGACACCATAGCTTATGTGCTTGCGCACAGTGGTAGTAAAGCTATTTTTGTCGGTAAACTGGATGGTTATGAGGCTCTTAATGCCGCCAATCCGGGATTGCCAACTATTGGTTTTCCATACCCTGGTGTAGAAGCTGATATTCAGTGGCTGGATTGGCTGCAGCAATATTCTCCGCAGCAGGATATCGTGATTTCCGCATTGCAAGATACCTATACCATCGTTTATACCAGTGGCAGTACAGGCAACCCTAAAGGCGTTGTTTTAACTGCGGAGAATTTGGTTGCCGGTGCAACCGCTGTGGCAGATCTGTACCCCTCGGACGATGACAGCATGTTGTCCTATCTGCCTATGGCCCATATTACCGAACGTTGTTTGGTAAATATGTGTTCTCTATTTTCTCAGGTGGAAATCTTTTTCAACGAATCGTTGGATACTTTTTTGGCAGATTTGCAACACGCCAAGCCAACGATTTTCCTTACTGTACCACGGTTATGGGCCAAGTTTCAGGCGCAGATTCTTGCCAAAATGCCTGATAAGCGTTTACAAAGAATTCTTTCCATTCCACTTATTGGAAGATGGTTTGCTGGTAAGATTCGCAAGCAATTAGGCTTTGGCTCTTGTCTGTCCTTTGGTTCCGGGACTGCCCCCATTTCTCCCAGTTTATTGCACTGGTGGGGCCGCTTGGGAGTTGATATTGCCGAGGGATGGGGTATGACTGAGATCTCCGGGGCTGGCGCGAGTAATTCACCTTTTGAAACCTCTCGGTTGGGAACAATCGGAGTGCCATTGTCTTCGTTTGAATTTAAATTGGCCGATAATGGTGAATTATTAGTCCGAGGCGACTCTGTATTTAAAGAGTATTATAAAAACCCTGAGGCTACAGCCGATGCCTTTGAGGATGGTTGGTTTAAAACTGGTGATAAAGCCAAGCTTGATGCCAATGGCTCCTGGAGTATTACTGGTCGAGTTAAAGAGCAGTTTAAAACCGCTAAAGGTAAATACGTAGCGCCTGTACCTATCGAGAGTCTGCTTGAAGCCGATATCTTTATTGAGCAATCCTGTGTTGTAGGTTCTGGTATGTCACAGCCAGTTGGTTTGGTTGTTATCAGCGAGCAGCAAGGGGCGACCAAGGATGATGTTGAAAAATCATTGGTAACCACACTAAACAGCGTTAACAAACAGTTGGAATCACACGAGCGTTTAGATCATATTGTGGTGGCCAAGCAGCCATGGAGTATTGAAAACGGTTTGTTGACCCCTACCTTAAAACTCAAACGTTCTGATATTGAGCAGCAGTTTACCAGCATGTTAGAACAGGGCTTTAGTGACCAGGTGATTTGGCAATCCTAAAGCCTTATTGCGTACGTCAAGCATTTGCGATGCTCGCGGGTTAGATATTGAGAATTCGTTCTTACATAGGGAGTTGTACTTATTATGGTTTATGAAAATCTAATCTATAAAAAGGGTGATGGTTTGGCATTGATCACTTTGGATCGGCCTAATCAAGCCAATGGAATGAATTACGCGTTGGCTCGTGAACTTGCAAATGCTGCGCAAGACATTGATCTAGACTCGTCTATCAAAGCAGTAATTTTGACGGGGAATGGACGATTTTTCTGTGCTGGTGGAGACGTAGTCGGTATGTCGAAGCTGGGCGATGATCTTGCGCCAGAAGTTAAACGCATGGCTGATGAGCTGCACAAAGCAATTTCTACTTTTGCGCGTATGTCTGCTCCTGTCATTATGGCGGTGAATGGCACTGCAGCTGGTGCTGGTTTTAGTTTGGCAGTGACAGGGGATTACGTCATTGCCAGCGAATCGTCTTCCTTTACGATGGCGTATACCAATGTCGGTCTAAGTCCCGATGGAAGCTCCTCTTATTATTTGCCCCGATTAATCGGTATCAGAAAAACTCAGGAGTTAATGTTTACTAATCGAGTTTTATCTGCTTGTGAGGCGTGTGAATGGAACTTGATTCACTGCGTAGTACCGGATGACGAGCTGCTTGAAAGAGCGCATTCGGTTGCATCAAACTTTCTAAATGGTGCTGCAGGATCAAATAGTGCAATCAAAAAGCTACTGCTTCAGACCTTCGATAATGGCCTGGAAACTCAAATGGAAATTGAAGGGCGACTCATTGCTGAATGCGCTAGATCCGATAATGGGCGTGAAGGTATCAGAGCTTTTTCCGAAAAGAGAAAGCCAAACTTTGACTAACTAGATTAGTCATACACTTAGATAATCAAAAACTATCGACAAGCTAGCGGTGTCAAGCCCGCTTATTTCTTTAAGGCTCGTATTGAAGTGTTTAAAACGGCTTGTTAACACCTATGTTAAAGTTTAAACGTTCTGCAGTTTACCGACCTGCAAGAGCAGAGATTTAGTGATTAGGTGGTTTGGCAATCCTAAGTCTCTTGTCAGGGAGTGATTGACCACTGATAAACCAGTGGTCAATGCTTTCCTTGGTATACGATTAAGTTAATACCAGGATGGAGTCTACATGGCTGGTCTAAGATCACATTTTCAAACGGGATGGATTGATCGTTTGCCTGAAAAGGTTCGCCAGGAGGTTCGCGATAATATGTCGCGGATAGACTTGGCGAAAGGGCAGTCACTGTATCTTGAAGGTGATGTTGTGGCGGGTATTTACGAGATCCGCGCAGGGAAGATTAAGCTTTCTTCTATTGGTTATAGCGGCAAGGAAATGACCTTAACCATTTGCCTTCCTCCGGTTACCCTGGGGGATGTTAGTCTTGTTACAGGTACGCCCAGCATCTTTAGTGCTTACGCTACACAGGATACAGAGCTAGGATTGCTCGATAGAGAATGCTTCGAGCGCTTACGGAATAAGCATCCACAGATTAATGAAATTCTGCTAAAAAGTGTCTGTTATCGGCAAACTTGGATGCTAAAGGTGCTTCAGGATTCTGCCATCCTAAGTATTGAATCAAGGCTTGCCAAGCGTTTACAAACATTGGCTTATTCTATTGGGACTCCTATAGGCAGTGATGCACAATCTGCAAAATCCATCAAAGTGCCTATAAAACAAGACGAGTTATCCACTATGTTAGGGGTTAGTCGTCAAACCATTAATCAATTACTGAATGATTGGGAATCTTTGGGGTTTGTTGCGCTCGTATACGGGGCTGTAGTTATCAACGATTCACAGTTGTTGACAGATCTTATAGAACATTCCGATTCTTAAGCGTTTAATTTTTCATTTTTATCAGAATGTTGGCTAGCTGATATTCTTTTATCATATTGTCCTCAATACTGAATCTATGTTTTGACATAGATATAGCGTGTAAGAGGCGAATATGCAACAACCAGTTAATACCCCTTTTTCAAGTAATACCCCTGCTGAAGAGATCGCTCGAAAGAGTGATATGACAGGTAAACGTATTATCATTACAGGTGCCAATTCCGGTTTGGGTAAAGAAACTGCCCGGGTGCTAGGCATGGTTGGTGCCGAAGTAGTGTTAGCGGTTCGAAATCTCGAAGCGGGTCAGGCGGTTGCAACTGAATTAGCTGAGCTGATCGGAAAAAATAACTTTGAGGTGGCGGAGCTGAATTTGAGTGCTAAGGACAGTATCCGGAAATTTGCTGAAACTTATCTCGAAAATAATGACCGTCTCGATGTCTTAATTTCCAATGCTGGCATTATGGGAGTAGATGAAAACTATATCGATGGTCTTGAATCACAGATGGCAGTGAATTTTCTGGGGCATTTTTTACTGTCTGCACTCCTGGCACCTGCGCTTAAGCAGACAGAAGGAGCGCGTATCGTCACCCTGACTTCTGTGGCTCATCATATATCAGACATCGATTTTAATGATTTCAATTTTGACTCGACCCCTTATCACCCCATGTTAGCCTACGGTCGATCGAAAACGGCAAATGCGTTATTAGCTGTAGCGTTGCATGACCGCTTGGCGTCTTTTGATGTCACTTCTCTGGCAGTACATCCTGGAATTATTCATGAAACTGGCCTAAATCGTAGTATGGATGAAGAAGCTATTGCCATGATTGATGCTGCCGCCCAGGGTGGTGCTAAAACCACTGAGACCGGTGCTGCAACCAGCGTCTGGGCGGCGACCTGCGATGATCTTTTAGGTAAAGGTGGTCTCTACCTGGAGGATTGCAAGGTCTCTGAGCTTCTGGAGCAGGCGAATTTTGTCTCTGGTGTCTTGCCCTTTGCGTTGAGTACGGAGTCAGCAGATCGTTTATGGACTCAAGCTGAATCCTGGCTTGGTGAACGATTTAATTTCACCTAGTGTAGTGCTGGTTTTCTCAAGTCTTTTGCTGCTTTAGTTATAAATTCCCATACATAGTTGACCTGGTCTGGGATAGATCGGGTTAATCAGGAGATCACCATGTCGAATGCCTCCACCGCTTCCAACCCTCAAAGTAAACTGATTGAGCGTTTTACAGCAATTATGGCTGATTCACCAGCCTTGGCAGAGTGCTTGCCGGATAAAGCGCTAATTGAGCGCGCTACTAATCCTGATTTATCATTGACAGAACTCATTGATGTTTTATTTTCTGGCTACGGTAATCGAGTGGCATTGGCGGAAAGGGCTTATTCCATAGAAGACATTTTCGGTAAAAAAACACGCCAATATTTACAGCGGTTTTCAGGAATTACCTATGCAGAAACACTGCAACGTTTACACCGTTTAGCTGATGCCTGGCAGCAAGAGGGAGCACATAAGGTCAGTGTTGATGATTTTGTTTGTATTGTCGGTTTTGCGAGCATTGACTATCAAGTGATTGATATGGCGTGTCACTATGTGCAGGCGGTTACCGTGCCTTTGCAAAGTGCGACATCGGGGGCTGATCTTGATGAAATATTCGAGAATATTAACCCTACAACCATTGCTGCAACGGTCAGTGATCTGGAAGTGGCGGCACAGCATGCTATCCGCCATGGTGATATCAAAAGCCTAATAGTGTTTGATTACGAGCCTCTGGATACAAACGACCTCAGCATCTACCAAGAGGTGGAAAACCTGTTGGCTGGGGCCAGTGTATCAACCGAGTTGATTTCATTGCAATCCTTAACGGCACTTGGCGATGCGGATAGATGGTCTTCATTGCCTGCACATAAAGACGGTGGTGATCGTTTAGGTGCGATAGTTCACTCGTCAGGAAGTACGGGAAAACCCAAGGGCGCTATGTTGGCTGAAAAAGCGCTGCGTTATAGCTGGGAAGTTTTTTTAACTAGCCCGAATGTGCTGCCCAATATCACCGTTACCTATGCACCGCTAAATCATCTGTTAGGGCGCTCAAATGTCGTGGGTGCACTGGTTGCTGGCGGTGTCGTTAACTTCACCTTAAAGCCAGACATGTCTACGTTGTTTGATGATATTCGTATCACCGAGCCGACAAGATTGAGCTTTTTCCCTCGTGTTTTTGAGCTGATATACCAGCATTACCAAAATGAAGTCGCCAAACGGGTAAGAGCGGGAGAGGAAGAGTCTGCTGCGAGTGAAGCGGTAAAACAGCACATGGGTGCAGATTTTCTTGGCAGGCGCTTATTATTGGGTATTGTTGGTGGAGCACCCACGGCTCCGGCGGTTAAAACCTTTATGACCGAATGCTTCGATATGATGCTAATGGAAGGTTATGGAAATACCGAATCAGGGTCAGGCAATATAGCGGTTAACGGCATGATTCAGCGTCCACCGGTAACGGAATACAAGCTCAGGGATGTGCCCGAGCTGGGATATTATACCTCTGATAAACCCTATCCCCGTGGGGAGCTCTGTTATAAAAGTGCTGTGGGCATTACCGGCTATTACAAACAGCAGGAAGCAACGGCGGGTCTGTTTGATGAGGACGGGTTTTCTCTTACCGGTGATATCGTCGAGGAGCGAGGGCCAGACCATATTGTTGTGATTGATCGACGCAAGGATGTGCTTAAACTCTCCCAAGGTGAGTATGTCGCCGTAGGTAATCTGGCGACGCAATTCGAGAGTGGCAGTGCGGTTATAAAACAGATATACCTGTATGGTAACTCGTTCCAATCCTATTTACTGGGCGTTGTAGTGCCCGATGTTGATGCGGTCAGTACCCTATTGGGTGAAGGATGGATAGAGGCTGACCTGACTTCGCTGATACGCGATGAGTTACAGCGGGTGGCCAGTGAAAAAGACCTGAAAAGCTTTGAAGTCCCACGCAGTTTCATCATTGAGTATGAAGCCTTCAGCCAGGAGAATGGCTTGCTCTCCAGTGTCAGAAAGCGTCTTAGCCCTGCGTTGAAGAAGAAGTACGGTGAACGCTTGGAGGCTATGTATGAAGAGCATGCCAATCGTAAAGATGCCGAACTGCAATTATTAAAAGATCCGAGCTGTACCCTGTCGACTCCGGAAAAAGTCGGTAAGTTGCTGGAGAGCTCACTGAATATTGAGAATATCGATATTTCCAGTAACCATAACTTTTCCGGTTTGGGCGGTGACTCATTAGCGGCCGTATCCTTCTCTTTGATGTTGGAGGAGGTTTTCTCTGTAACCATTGCTGCCGATGTTATTCTTCGGCCAACGGGCAATATCGCCGTTTGGTCACACATGATTGAGCAGGCATTATTGGGGCAGGAGAGCAGGCCAACCTTTGATGCAGTTCATGGTAAGGGGGCCGAAGAGGTTCACGCGAAAGATTTACAGCTGGACCGCTTTTTTGATGAGCAATTTATCAAGCAGGCAGAGCAGTTACCAAACCTCGACGTTGGTCATGAAAAAACGATCTTCCTGACAGGCGCTAATGGTTACCTGGGACGTTTTGTTTGCTTGCGTTGGTTGCAGAAGATGGCTGCTGTTGGTGGCAAGGTGATCTGCTTGATTCGAGCTGAAGATACCGTCAGCGCAAGGCGACGCCTTGATGCCGTTTTTGCTGGCGACAAACTGGAACAGGATTATCATCATCTGGCGACTGAACATCTAGAGGTGTTGTGTGGGGATGTAGCCGATGAGCAGTTCGGCCTGGAACAGGATGAGTATCACCGCTTGACCACAGAGGTTGATCGTATTGTGCATGTGGCTGCACTGGTTAACCATATGATGGGCTACAAGCATTTATTTACCGCCAATGTGGTGGGAACGGCTGAGGTGATCAAGCTTGGATTATCCTCTGTTAAAAAGCCCATTGATTTTGTATCGACGGTGGGTATTGGCTATTTCCTGGATACCCGTCATGGCAATAATGAAGAATCTCCCCTGGTTGAGAGTACGAGGTTAGAAGACTTTTATGCCTACGGTTATGGCTTGAGCAAGTGGGCAGGAGAAAAGTTGTTGCAACAGGCCAATCAGAGGTTCGGTATGCCTGTGAATATCTTCCGAGGAGACATGATGCTGGCTCATGAAACCTATAAGGGCCAGATCAATAAAGATGATATGTTTACTCGCCTGCTGCTCAGTATTATCCGTACGGGGTTGGCCCCCAAATCGTTTTATCAGTTAGACGATGACGGTCAGTTACAGCAGGGGCATTACAATGGCGTTCCGGTTAATACGGTTGCCGATACCATTGTTGCTGGTGGTGCCTTTAACCCGGAGGGGTACAAGGTTTTCAATATTTCCAATTTCCACACCGATGATGGTGAATCTCTGGATCAATTTGTCCGATGGATGGCAGAGGCGGGTTATCCCATTACCCTGGTAGCTTCTCATAAAGAATGGGTAGGGCGATTCGAGCAAAAAATGAAGATGTTGCCAGAAACCCTGAAACAGAAGTCCGTACTTTCATTGATGGGAGCTTTTAGTACTTCGTATCCCATCGGTGGTGTTCAGGCAGGTTGTGACAATTTCAAGGCCTTACTGAAGCAAGAGTTATCCACAGAACTCCCCCATTTGAATCAAGTGTTTATCAATAAATGCTTAACTGATATGAGGGAGGTAGGATTGATCGACGGGTTAAATCCAATGCTTGAGTAATGCGTCTAGAGGATTCGCGATGAACTGAAATTAACAATGGATTAGAAAAACTTGGCTTGGCCTGTCCAGGCGGTGATACCGCCATCAACCGGGATAATAGCGCCGGTCATAAAGCTGGCTTCATCACTGCTCAAAAAACGAATAACATTGGCAATTTCTTCCGGCTCGGCCGGGCGTCCCATGGGGATGGCTTCTAATGCACGCTCGGAGATTGCTTCGTTGTTAAGAACACCTTCAATCAGCGGTGTGGCGACCGCTCCGGGGCAGACGGCGTTAACACGGATATTGTCGCGGGCATGGTCCAGAGCTGTCGTGCGGGTGAAGTTAATAACAGCGGCTTTGGAGGCACTGTAGGAACTAAAGCCATAATCACCGCCAAGCCCAGAGATGGACGCGACATTGATAATAGTGCCAGAGCCCTGTTCCAACATGATCTTCAGTGAGGCCTGACTGGCCCAAAATACAGCATTTAAATTAACGTCCATGACTTTTTGCCAGTGCTCAGCATCTGCTGTAGCAACGGGGCCGGAGCCAGCTCGGCCTGCATTGTTAACTAAAATGTCCAGCGAGCCAAATCGTTGTTGGGCAAAGGCGACCATGCCCTGCACCTGATCCTGCTGGGATACATCAACGCAAAAGATATCGACACAATTATCATTGGCGTCACCACCAAAGCGGTTGAGTAAACTGTCCTTAAGTTCGGTGGCAGCCTCTTGGTTGCGATCGGCAATCACTACGTTGAAGCCATCACTGGCAAAGCGAGTAACGGTTGCTGCACCAATACCGGATGCGCCCCCTGTGACTAGCACCGTTTTTCGATGTGACATGTGTGCTCCTCGTTATATTTTTGAATGATAGGCTTTGATTAAAGCAGTGCGCCGCCGTCAATGGGAATGATGGTGCCTGTCATATAACTGCTGGAACATAGGAAGATGGCCAGGTTGGCAATGTCTTCCGGCTCACCCATACGCCCCATCGGAATAGTGCTCAGCACGGCCTGTTTGGCAGCATCGGTTTTCATGATGCCGGCGGTCATCTTGCTGGGGAAGCTGCCTGGGGCAATGGCATTAACATTGATGTTTGATTTAACCAGGTCTTTAGCCAGAACACCGGTTAAATGATGGATGGCTGCTTTTGATGTGCCGTAGGAGTAAGCACTTAAGCTGTCTTTAGTGATGCCGGCAATTGATCCAATATTAATAATATGGCTGGGCTTGTCGCTCGAACCGCTCTGGCGTAATAACGGCAGCAGTTTTTGCACCAGCATAAAAGGTGCTTTGGTGTTGATCGTCATTACATCATCCCAGGCTTTTTCCGGGAATGACTCCAGCGGTGCGCCCCAGGTTTTACCCGCATTGTTGATCAGAATATCCAGTTGGGTTTCCTGTTCAGATATTTTTGCTGCCAGGGTTTCAATACCTTCCATACTGGCAACATCGGCGACAATGCCTATGCACTCGCCGTGTTGACTGAATTCTGAGACTTTTTGATCGAGATCTTCTGGCTTGCGTGAAGTGATGTAGACCTTGGCACCGGCTAAAATCAGGCCCTGTGCAATCATTGCACCGATGCCGCGTGCACCGCCAGTGACTAGTGCGATCTTACCTTGAAGGGAGAACTGCTGTGTTATATAGCTCATGTTTTTCCTTTGCATTTTCATTTATAGATGTTGATCGTTATTTCCAGGGATCAATTAAAACCTTGATATGATCTTTGGGGTTGCGTAATGCTTCAAATATATCGGGAACTTCATCGAGGCTGACAATATGTGAAATCAATGGCTCAGGATCGATGCGTCCCTGATTTATCAAGGTGATGATAGTTTCGTAATCCGCCAGGCTATAAGAGAATGGGAAGATCAATTCGATCTTCTTTACAGAGCAGCTGACAGGGTAAAAGGTGTCCGCTGTTTGGCATGCCCCCACTGCCACAATACGCGTGCCTACTTCAGCCATGTTGATGCACGATTGAATGATGCCTGGAATACCTACGGCTTCAAAAATAATCGATGGTGCACGTCCGGTTTGGCGCGTGAATTCCTCGACAGGGTTGTCGGTTTTATTGGCATTAATGCAGATATTGGCTCCCATTTGGCTGGCAAGCGCCAAGCGCTTTTCATTGCGTTCTGAAATGGCGATATGGGTTACGCCAAAATGTTTGAGCCAAGTGGCCAGTGTAAGTCCTATGGGGCCTGCACCAATAATAAGTGCGGCATCGTCCATTTGAATGCGGGCCTTGGCAATGGCTTCATAACCAACCGCCAATGGCTCAATGGCCGCCGCGCGATTAAAATCAACATTGTCTGGCAGGTGGATGGCTTCATTTTCGCCGACGACAACAAACTGTGAATAAGCACCGGTGTAGGCAGGGGAAAACCCCATATTTTGAAGATTCTCGCAACGCAAATTTTCACCAGCCAGACACATGGTGCACTTGCCGCAGCTGCTGTGAGGCAATGGCACCACGCGATCACCCACCTGCCAGCGGGAAACTTCACTGCCGACAGCACTGACGACACCGGCAAATTCATGACCAAATACGGTGCCTGGTTTCGCACTTTTAGTTTCGGAAAAATGAAGGTCAGAGCCACAGATACCACAGGCTTTTACCTGCACTTTAATTTGATTGGTGGCAAGTTCGTCTTCCGCTCTTTCCTCAACAGTAAGCGTTTGCCCCACACCTTGAAAGACGACAGCTTTCATAATAAACGTCCTAATTATTTGTCGGCGTATTGAGGCTTGCGTTTTTCACGGAATGAGGCCAGGGCTTCCTGGTGGTCCTCAGAAAGGCCGCACAGGATTTGTTGGCGATCTTCCAGAGCAATGGCTGCGCTTAAACTGCCTGCATCCACGTTAACGTTGATGCCATCTTTGGTCAGGCGCAATGCCATGGGTGAGATTTTTAGCATGTCGGCGGCGATGGCACGGGCTTCACTCTCCATCTGATCTTTTTCGACCACACTGGATACCACACCTAGGCGAAGTGCGCGATCGGCTAATAAAAATCGACCGGTGAGCATAAGTTCAGAGGCGACAGATGTACCCAGCATGCGGGTCAGGAAGTAGCTGCTACCCACATCACAGGCGGAAAATCCGACTTGAGTAAAGGCGGTGTTCATTCTGGTGTCTGGTTCAGCAATACGCACATCGGCTGCCAGAGCCAGAGAAAATCCACCACCGCAGGCTGCACCCTGAACCATGGCGATAATGGGTTGCGGACAGGCACGCATCAGCTTAACGATTTCGGCAACTCGATTTTGAATGCGCAGTCCTTCGGAGCCACTAGCGACATCGACAGCGAATTCCGGTGATATATCGAGCCCGGCACAGAAATGTTTGCCTTCAGATTTCAGTAGCACCACACGGACTTCCTGGCGATAACGTAAACTGCCAAAGTAGTGCTGTAGCTCCAGCATCATCAGTGGGTTCATGGCGTTAAGCGCTTTTGGACGATTAAGCGTAACAACCTCCATGTTTTCTTCTTCACTGACTACGATGGTTTCGTAGGGCGGTTGCTGGGGTTCATATTCATTCATGGTGCTTACCTTGTCTGTAGAAATCCCTTTGTCACTAATTTGTTCATTATCCGCACTTTGAGCGCTGTGCTTATAATAAACATTAGATGACAGGGTTGTTTTACTGTTGCGGCTTTGGTTTATCGCTGGGAGTTCAGCAAAATAACTATTTATTTTTAGGTTATATTCGCTTAGATTATGGATGCTAGACAATGACCCTTCACTACGCCAATATAGACTTTAGATTACACTTTTAATGTTGTGTGGAAAGTAGCCAATGAAGTCATCTACCATTGCCTCACCCTTTGTCCTCAATATGTTGCAGGGGGCACAAGCCAAGGGGTTAAATATCCAGGAGATGCTTCTGGCGTGTGGTATCGCCCCTTCTATCTTGGACTACCCCCAAGCCCGAATTACTTTTCCACAGATGGCCAAGCTCAGTAGTCTGGTGGTTTCAACATTGGATGATGAGTACTTTGGTTTGACGTCCAAGCCTCAACGTCAGGGATGTTTTAAATTTGCCTGTTACAGTGCCATGCAGGCACGTGATGTGGAGGAGCTATTGCACCTGCTGGTTGAATTTAATACTGCTATAGACAGTGATTTCATTCATGAGATTGTTTTGGAGGAGGAGCAGGCTAGGTATCAGGTAATTCCCAAGCCAGATGTCACGCTGATCAATCACTATGCCATTGAGCATGTTTTGTTTGGCGCGCACAGGGCGATTTGCTGGTTTTCTAATAAGCGTCTTGCTGTTACTCAAGCGACATTTGAGTTTTCAGCCCCTGACTATGTTGATGAATACGTATCATTATTTTACGGGGCACCGGTATTGTTTAACCGCAGTGTTAATTCATTCAGTCTTAAAGCGCATGATCTGACACGAAAGATCTGCAGAGGGCAGGAGGAAGTAAAGAAGTTCCTGGCGGCGGCCCCCATGACGTTGTTATCTCAACCCGATATTGATGGTGAGGTCACCATTCAATTGCGGCTATGGTTGGAAAGGGAACTGATGCAGAACAGGCAATTTCCTTCTATGGAGCAGGCTTGCAGTCATTTCGATATTCACCACCAGAGCCTAAGGCGCAAGCTGGCTAAAAGCGGCACGACATTTAAAGGTCTTAAGGCAGAGTTGCGACGAGATATTGCCATAAACCTTGTGCTCAATAGTGATGATTCTATTGAAATGATCTCAGAGGTTTTAGATTTTTCTGAAGCTTCATCCTTTATCCGTTCTTTTAAGCAATGGACAGGGCTTACACCCTATGCATACAGAAAAGCGTCCCACACGTAAGTGAGCAGAATACAGCAAGCTGGAATTAGGGTAAAAATTTTGGCAGATCTTGGCTGGTGTGAAGAATTCTCACAATAAGAATAAGGTCTTGTAAAATTCGATAGAAAATAGTGTGGCTATCTTTTGCAATACTACGCACTCCTTGGCGAATTTCAGGGCGTTCTCGCCCCAGTTCGGGATTGAGTATGAGCTCTGCAAAAATTTCTTCAAACGCACCTACATAAAGCATGGCCTGATCAAGGCTGAACTCTCCGGTGGTGTAATCAAAAATGTCTTCGATGTCCTTACCGTTCTCGTTTGGCAGTCTTTGCCTTAATAATGTCCTTTACGCTACGCTCACTCGTGGGTCCTTCCCAGCCTTTTGCGATTTCGGCACGTAGATCTTCAATGACTTTGTGGCGGTAGATCTCGTGGAGGCGTAAGGCGTCACGGACTACCTCACTGGCATTTTGATAATCACCCTGTTTGACCTGAGAGGAGATATATTCCTCCTGCTTTAGGGTAAAGCTGATATTCATAGCGTACCTCCGAGTGTTGGTGCCCAGATTATCAGTTATGTCTATATTTGCCGAATATAGACATTATGGGCATGGTGGTAGTTATACTCGACTTTGAATATTCCGAGTATAGTGGTTATACTCGATTTAAATAAAGCGAGTATAACCATGCCTGATTATCTCCCCCAAACCGCCGCCAATGCCTACAGTGACCTGTTATCCCAGTGCCTTGAGCCATGTTTTACGGGCACGGGGGTTTCCTTCTCGCGTAAAACAATCAAGGGAAAGGTCTATGTTTATGTCTCGGCAAGAATCGGGGCTACCCCAGTTCAGAAACTACTGGGGCCAGAGGGTGATGAAACCAATGCTCTGATCGCGGCAGAAAAGGCGCTGTGGGAAGCCAATCAGCAACGAGCAGTATCTCGCTCGGAATTGGTGAATATGTGCCTTTCTGGTGGCACATTAGGTATGACGCCTCAAGAAGGTAAGATTATCACCATGCTAGAGCGCACCGGATTGTTTCAAGTGGGTGGTGTGCTTATAGGGACTCCCGCCTTCCGAACCCTGGGCGCCAGCATGGGGGTTAAATGGGAGCAGCAATACAGTACCAGTGATATCGATATCGGTATTAATGGTCAGTTTCCCTTATTGATACCAAGCGTCCCAAAGGTTTCTTTAAGTACAGCTATACAGGAATCCCAGCTTGGCTTTGTGCCCATCCCCATGCTTAACAGGAAACACCCATCAACCAGCTTCAAATTAAGAGGTGGGGAATACTCTGTGGAGTTACTAACGCCTGAAATTGGTAAGCCTAAAGAGGGGCCTACTTATATTGAGGCGATTGACAGCTATGCGCACAACCTACGTTTTCTGGATTATCTGCTAGAAGATATTCAGCCTGCTGTCGTACTTTTTGGAACCGGTGTACTGGTAAATATTCCCGACCCAGCCAGGTTTGCCTTTCATAAGCTGGTGGTCAGTCAGCGCCGAGGTAGCCATGAAGTCGCCAAATCACGTAAAGATATCGATCAGGCCAGGCAAATCATTGAAGTGCTTTTGGGGTCACGTCCTGGCAGCCTGGAGGTTGCCCATGATGCGGCAATGGCTTTAGGGAACAAGTTTTCTAAAACGCTTAATACTGGGATAAAACTTCTTCCGAAATCATGTCGGACGAATCTAAAGGAGTGGTTGGCAGATTAATGACTATTAATTCATCCAGTATTAAGCCCGCCCCATATTTTTGGGGCGAGCTTATTAGCTGATTAAATTGCAGCAGCTAAACGGAACCCCTGATCAATCGCCCGCTTGGCATCAATCTCGGTTGCCAATTCTGCACCACCGATCAGGTGCACATTATCGCGCTGGGCGCTTACAGCGTTATAAAGTTCATTATCCGATTCCTGACCGGCACAGATTACCACAGAGTCCACTTCCAGTACCTTGGCTTCATTCTGGTGGGTGATATGCAAACCCTGATCATCAATCTTGTCGTACTGAACGCCGGCCATCATGTTTACGCCTTTACGATCCAGACTGATTTTGTGGGCCCAGCCAGTGGTCACGCCTAAGGTTTTACCTACGCGGGTTTCCTTGCGTTGTAACAGGTAGAGTTCACGATCACTGGTTTCTACCTGTGGGGTAACGCCAGCTACACCTCCACGGGGATGGTTTTCAAAATCGATACCCCATTCGCGGGTAAAGACATTAACATCCAGACTGGCGGAAACACCGGCATGGGACAGCAGCTCGGCCACATCAAAACCAATACCGCCGGCACCAACGATAGCTACACGTTTACCGATTCGCTCCGGATGTTGGATGGCCTCGTGATAGTTAAACACTTTACTGTTATCGATACCTTCGATACCTGGGATGCGTGGTTTGATACCGGTGGCAATAACCACTTCATCCCAGTCTTTTAACTCTTCAGTGCCTACGCGTGTATTCAAGCGCAGATCAATATTGTGTAATTCGATCTGGCGGTTGTAGTAGCGAATGGTCTCATGGAATTCTTCTTTGCCGGGGATAACTTTGGCCAGATTAAAGTGGCCGCCGATTTCGCCAGAGGCTTCAAACAGGGTGACCTTGTGGCCGCGCTGTGCAGCACTGATAGCAAATGACAATCCAGCAGGGCCAGCGCCAACAACGGCGATTTGTTTTACGGTGTCTGTTGGTAGTAATTCAATTTCTGATTCGTAGCAGGCGCGTGGGTTTACCAGGCAGCTAACGCGTTTACCCAGGAAGGTGTGATCCAGGCAAGCCTGGTTACAACCGATACAGGTATTGATTTCATCTTCACGGCCGCTGGCGGTTTTTTTGACAAAATCCGGGTCGGCCAGCATGGGGCGGCCCATGGAAACGATGTCGGCGTAACCCTTATTTAATACATCTTCGGCAGTTTCCGGTGTATTGATGCGGTTACTGGTAATCATCGGAATAGTAAGTTCTTTACGCAGGCGTCCGGTAACACTGGCAAACGCTGCGCGAGGAACACGAGTAGCAATAGTGGGTACACGGGATTCATGCCAGGTAAAATGGGTGCTGATAATGCTGGCACCGGCTTTTTCGATTTCTTTACCCAGCTGTACGATTTCTTCCCAGCTACTGCCGTCTTCCATCATTTCCATCGCTGCAATGCGGTAGACGATAATAAAGTTATCCCCAACAGTTTTACGCACACGTTTTATCACTTCGATAGCCAGGCGCATACGGTTTTCGTAACTGCCGCCCCAGCGGTCAGTACGCTTATTGGTTTTTTCTACAAGAAAGGTACTGATCAGGTAGCCCGCAGAACCGATGATCTCCACACCATCGTAGCCAGCCTGTTGGGCCAGTTTTGCGCAGTTGGCGAAATCGGTAATGGTGCTTTCGATATCTTCCTCGTTCATCTCCTTAGGTGTTATGGGGCTGAGACGGGAGCGAATCCCGGAGGGCGATACTGCATTCGGAGTTGCTGCCAGTGCTCCAGGATGAAGAATTTGCATGCAAATCTTGCATTCAGAGTCGGCGCTTTTTACGGCCTGGGTGACCTGGCGGTGCATGGGGATTTGATCTTCTCGGTGCAACATACTGCTATCGCATTCATCAAACCCTGCAGCTCCAATGCTTTCCGGATTTGGTGCAATGCCACCGGTCATAATCATGCCAACACCGCCTTTGGCACGCTCGGCAAAGAAAGTGGCCATTTTTTCATAACCTGACTCACCCATATCCTCCAACCCTGTGTGCATAGAGCCCATCAGGATACGGTTTTTTAGTTGGGTAAAGCCCAGATCGAGGGGTTCAAATATATGTGGATAGGCGGCTTGAGTCATGGTTGCTCCTAAAACGGCTTATAAGTATGTGGATAAGCTTACAAAGGCCGATTTGGGAGTTCATTAAACCAGTTTAATAATCCTAAGATTGTTCTTCTAGCCATTGATCCTTATAGCGGGACAGGGCTACGGGTGTTATGCCCAGGTAAGAGGCTATCTGATATTGCGGGATACGGTCGAAATAGGACGGGAAATTGCGGTGAAATTGCAGGAAACGCTCTTTTGCTGACATGGTGAGCAGTTCGGCCTCCCGGCGCTCATTACGCACCAGCATCATCTGACAGCCGTAATTGAAGAGTTCCTTCCAGGCAGAATTCACCACTGAACTTTTGTCCGTGATTTTGGGGATAGCAATCAGGGTGCAAGGTTCGATGGTTTCGATGTAATAGCGGGCGGGCTCATTAAGAATGATTGCACTTAGGCTGCCGACAATATGGCCTTTATCGTAAAAGGCTTTGTTATGTTCTTTGCCATCCAGCCCCAGATAGTAGTATCTGACCAGGCCTTCAACAATAAAATAGTGTTCCGTTGAATGTTCTCCGGCTTTTTGTAGCACGTGTTTTTTAGGGACTTCAAGCAGTTTTAATGAGGGGAGCATGGCCTCGGTATCGACATTGGAAAGGTCGAACTGCCGCTCAAGGGCTTCGCGCATGTACTGTAGGGCTGAGTCGATATTCATTGCAGATCGTTGAGAGTACCTAGATGCGTTTTATTATAAGCAGAGTGATGATACTCGTATAGTCAGAGATCGGTAGCTTCGAGGTCGCTAAGACAGCGGGTGGCCCTTCAAAAAACGCATGAATCCGTCCCTGGAGCTTCCTCAACTCGTCCATGAGTTGAGGATTTTTTGAAGGGCCACCCGCCATCTTAGCTTGCTATATGCCAACTTCGAGTTACTTGGAATTTAAGTGAACAGCTTTGAATATTCTTGGCGTAATTCAACTTTTCTTACTTTGCCGGTACTGGTCATAGGAAAAGCTTCAGTCACAACCACACGTTTTGGTGTTTCAAATCCGCCAAGACTTTGTTTGCAGTGTGCGATAATTTCTTCTTCAGAAGGTGATGTATCTGGCGCTAACTGTATACAGGCAACAACCGCTTCATCCCAGCGTGGGTGAGGAACACCAAAGGCGGCAGCCTGAACTATGGCTGGGTGACTCAGCAGAGCCTGTTCCACTTTCATGGAAGATACATTCTCGCCGCCGGATTTAATGGTGTCTTTTTTACGGTCAACAAACAGCATTTGCCCTTCGTTGTCGATCAAACCCAGATCACCTGAATGGTGCCAGCCAAACTGTTGGGCTTCTTCTGTGGCTTCGGTATTTTTCAGGTAACCGGTCATGACTTGTGGCCCACGCCAGCAAATTTCGCCTATCTCGCCTTGTGGCACTTCATTGCCGTGATCATCAATAATGGCTTGATCGGCACAGATATTCGGTTCGCCCCAATAGTTACCGGCGCCAAATTCTGTGGGTGTTTCATCATAGTAAGCGCAAGCCATAGGCGCGAATTCAGTTTGGCCACTGCCTAAGTGGAATGGACAGTCGAAGGTTGCACGCAGTTGCTCGAGCGTTTCTGCATCCATCGGTGCCATAGCGTAGACGGCGGTGGTGAGTGCAGAGAAATCACGCTGTTGAATATCTGGCAGTTGTAACATGGCTCGCCACATCATGGGGAGCAGTGCAGTGGTGTATATCTTCTCTTTCTCAAGTAGTTCTGCGACTTCAACTGGATCAAAGTTTGGCCGCATGACAATACTGCCGCTTAACTGCATGCAGCCATAAAGGAAGGAAAGTGCAGCACAATGGAACAAAGGCAGGACGGTTAACAGTGAGTGATGTTTTTCTGCACCAATGGATAAGGGATTGGAAAGGCTACTCATCACCAGTGCCAAGTGCGAGGTTTCAACACCTTTGGGATTGGATGTGGTACCACTGGTGTAAATGATATGGGCGGTATCGCGATCGTTAATGATGCAGTCGTTGAGTTCGGTTGTGGGTTGCCCATCTAAGAGTTCATCAAAGCAGATATCGGCTTTGCTTTTTTCACTACCGAAGATCAGACGCTGTTGCAGGTTGGGCAGATCTTTAACAGTACTGGCATCAACAATGGTTTCCAGCGCCAGTTCGTAAATAACAGCTTTGACTTCGGCGTGGGACAGGTTGTAGTGAATGGTGTCAGGGTTTTGCAGGAAGTTAATCGGTACAACGACGATGCCGGCTTTGTAACAGGCAAACAGGCTAACCACAAAATCCAGTTGGTTGGTACCAAACAGGGCTATACGATCGCCTGCTTGTAATCCCCGCTGACGTAAGCCGTGGGACAACTGGTTAACCCGTTGGTTAAGCTGAAAGTAGGTAAGGCTGCGGCGTTGGCCGCCTTCAAAATCGACCAGTGCTTCGAGGTTGGCGCTGTCTCTGGAACGGCGGCGGAGTATGTCACCGACGGCGACACGTTGGATTAGATTAACTTCTAATGCTGACACGTTCATTTCTCTCTCCCGTGGTAATAAGTAATTTCTTCTTTGGGGTGAGCTATCTTTATTGGCTAAGATTTGGTGCTCTGTTTCTTCCCTCTTTTTATCTATATCGTGCTGCAAGTGGGGTCTGACCCGCAGGGTCAGACCCCAGATAGCTGGCAGTGACTAGTCGACGTACAGGTCTTGATGAAGATCCGTGCAATCAGGATCGTTTTGATAACTGACAAAATCGGTTACACCTCGTTCACGCAAAATATCTTCATCCAGCAGCAGTTGCCCGGTCAGTTCCTTGCTGTCGCTGATCAGAATCTCATAGGCCGCGTCAGCCATAATCGCCGGTGTACGCGATCCAGCAAGAAGATCTGCTCCCGCTTCAAACTCAACGGCCGAGGTAGCAATAGTGGTTTGTGGCCACAGGGAGTTAACCGCAATACCGTAATCGCGAAATTCTTCTGCTAACCCCAAAGTCAGCAAAGACATACCGTACTTGGTAATGGTGTAAGGAATAAACGGCTTCAGCCACTTGGGATCCAAACTGATTGGCGGTGATAGGTTGATGATATGACCGTTAGCCGATTGTTTCAGATAAGGCAGTGCCAACTGTGAACACAACAGTACGGCACGGCTGTTAATGGACTGAATCAGATCATAACGTTTGATCGGCGTTTGCTCGGCAGGGGTTAAACGAATAGCGCCGGCGTTATTAATAACCGCATCAATGCCGCCAAAAGTGTCGGCGGCTTGTTTTAACGCATCGGCGACATTGTCTTCATCGCGCACATCCACTTTAATCGCCAGGGCTTTACCGCCAGCGGCAATCACTTCTTCGGCTACCGAGTGAATGGTGCCGGGCAGCTTTGGATGTGGCTCATCGGATTTGGCGGCAATAATAATATTGGCACCGTCTTTGGCGCACTTGAGTGCAATTTCACGACCGATGCCACGACTGGCACCGGTAATGAAGATGGTTTTACCTTGTAACTTGCTCATCGTCTTAACCTCTCTCGATGTAACTTACTTTTTGCTACCTGGAGATGTGCCAAGCATTTTACAAATAATGCCCAGCATAACTTCATCGGCACCACCGCCAATGGAGATCAGGCGAGTATCGCGGTAAGAGCGGGATACCGGGTTGTCCCACATAAAGCCCTGACCGCCCCAGTACTGCAGGCAGGCATCGGAGACTTCGCGAGCCAGACGGCCAGCTTTGAGTTTGGCCATGGAGGCTTTCAGCGCAACGTTTACACCGTTGATATAACCTTCCACCGCATCGTAAGTCAGTGCACGCAAGGCTTCGACTTCGGTTTGCAGCTCGGCCAAACGGAAGTGAACCACTTGGTTGTCCAGCAGCGGTTTACCGAAGGCTTGGCGCTGGCTGGTGTATTCGATGGTGTCGTTGATGCAGTTTTCCATGCCTTTAATCACATTGGCTGCAGCAAAGATACGCTCTTCCTGGAACTGGATCATTTGGTAGGTAAAGCCCTGGCCTTCCTCTCCAATTAAATTGCTTTGCGGTACACGTACATCGTCAAAGAAAATTTGAGCGGTGTCAGACGAGCGCATACCCAGTTTGTCTAATCGCTCGGAGAAGCTGATGCCCGGCGTATTGGTGGGTACGACAATCAGGGATTTGTTGGTGTGCTTGTTGCCTTCACTGGTATTGGCTAGCAAACAGATAAAGTCGGCCTGGGTGGAGTTGGTAATCCACATCTTGGTGCCGTTGATAATGTAGTCATCACCGTCTTTACGGGCGGTGGTTTTAATGGCGGCTACATCGGAGCCGGCATGGGGTTCACTTACACCAATGGCGGCTACCATATCACCGGCAATGGCCGGGGCCAGGAATTCACGACGCAGGGCATCGCTACCGAATTTGGCCAGGGCAGGGGTGGCCATATCGGTTTGTACACCGATACCCATAGGTACGCCGCCGCAGCGGATAGCGCCCAGCTCTTCAGCGGCTACGGTGGAATAGCTGTAATCCAGCCCCATGCCACCGAACTCTTCGGGCTTGGAAATACCCAGCAGGCCCAGGTTACCCATTTTTTTGAATAGCTCTTTGGCCGGGAAGATACCTTCCTTTTCCCACTCGTCGACGTGAGGGTTGATTTCGTTGTCGACGAAGTTACGCGTCATGCGGCGCAGCTCTTCATGTTCTGGGGTAAATTTCATTGCTGATTCCTCTCTCAAATATTGTTTTTACGTTCTTAATAGCGCTTAGGCTGTTATTTGGTCTAAAATCATGGAATTTAGACTGCCAAGCAAGCGCTTGGTTGTCAACGGTTGACATTATTTCGCTATAATGTCCTCCAAATGACCCGCTGGTCGGTTCTGGTCTTGTTGTATGACTGGGTCACCCGTGGGCTGAGACGATAAACGAGTATAGATTCGAGACCATATGACAGGCATAGCACAACTGGTTGAAGAGGGCTTGGTGACCGAGCCGGATTCTGCCAAGGGTAGATTGATTAAGGCAGCGGGACAGCTGTTTAAAGAAAAGGGCTATGCGCGTACCACCGTGCGGGATCTGGCGGCAGAGGTGGGGATTTTATCCGGCAGCCTGTTCCATCACTTTCCCAATAAGGAAGCGATTCTGCGTGCAGTCATCGAAGAAGCCATTCATCGGGTATTGGCTCAAATGTACGACGCCTTGGCTAAGGTGGAAGATCCGGTTGAGAAGCTGCGCGCCATGGTGCGTTGTGAAGGGCATGCCATTAATAATGACCTGAATCCAGGATTCCAGATTATGGCCTCAGAATGGCGCAGCCTGAACCCAGAGAATCAGGAGTCGATTTTGGTTTTGCGGCGCGAATATGAAGGCCTGTGGAAAAAGGTACTCGATACCCTGTTTCAGCAGGGGCTTATCAATGTTGAAGGCAGCTTCACACGCCACTTTATCCGCGGTGCCCTGATTGAGTCACATAATTGGTATGACGTGGATGGCAAGCTAACCCTGGAGCAGTTGGAAGACAAGTTGATCCAGGCCTTGGTGCACTCACCTTAATATCCCCAGGTTAACTTCCAGGTATAAAAACTAGAGCTTTTAGAGCCTTATACTACACTGAATTCATAAGCATAAACCGCTCACGATCGCCCCGATCTGAGAAAACCTATTCTGGGATGCTGCTATGGATTTTGTGGCTGGACTTTCGACGTTAACGCTGTGTCTGATTACCGTGATTGGCCTGATGACCGCCTGGTTTATCGGGCCAGGCTATAACAGTCACAGCGCGACACATTCCCCGACGATCCTTACCAGTACTGGTATTTTCGGCACCTTTTTGGGGGTGGCGCTTGGTCTGTTGGGCTTTGATACCTCCGATATTCAGGCCAGTGTGCCGAGTTTGATTGAAGGGTTAAAAACCGCCTTCTGGACCTCTATCGCCGGGTTAATGGGAGCCTTGATAGTTAAGTTCCGGCACCTCACCGCGATCCTCAAACAACGCAAGGTAGATGAACAATACAGTCAGGCCAGTATTACCGACTTGGCCAACCTGTTGGGGGATATCAGTGAATCCCTGTCCAGTTCCGATGCCAAGGGGCTAAGGGCTGCGCTGGAAGGTTTTCAGCAAGAGCAAAAATCCGAGCTGGCCCTGGTGCGTGACAGTCTCGGCGAGTATCAAACGCAAATGGTGGAAGCCAACAAACGCGCGTTGATTACTGCGATTGAAGGCGTGCTGCATGATTTTAACAATCAGATCAACGTGCAATACGGCGATAACTTTAAAGAGTTGAATCGCGCCGTAGGGCAGATGTTGGAGTGGCAGGACAACTACAAAAAAGAGCTGGAAGAATTACTGCAAACCCAGCGTTCCAACGGTGATCTGTTGGATAAAGCCAGTAATGCCTATAAAGAGATGGTGGGGCATTCGGAAGTCTTTAGTCGTGTTTCTAAGTCGCTCGGCAAAATGCTGGATGTACTGCAGGGCCAGGCTGACGGTTTGGATAAGTATCTATCCCAACTGGCGCAGGTGGCGCATCAGGCCAACGAAGGTTTGCCGTCGCTGGAGCGTCGGGTACAGGCCTTAACCACTGATTTGGCTCAAAGCATGACCCAAAGCCAAAATCAGATCAGTGAATTAATGACGTCTTCTGCACAATCGCTGCAAAAAACATCTGAAGTGATCAATAAAAAACTGGCTGTGGCTATGGTGCGTTCGCAGGAAGGCTTAAGTGATCGTATCGATAAAATGGTAGAGCGCACGGAATCTCAGGTCATGCGTCTAGATGATGCGATGGAAGACGAATTGACCAAGGCATTAAAAACTTTCGGTTATCAGTTGACCTCGCTATCGGAAAAATTTGTTAACGACTATGCACCTTTAACTGATCGACTTAAGCAGCTGATTGATATGTCGCAGGCCATTGAAAATAAGCATGCGGCCATGCAGACGGAAAAGGCCGTTGTTAGTAAGGCACAGTCTAAGACGGCTAAACCATCAGCTAAACCGGTAGCCAAACAGGGAGTCGAAGGTGGCAAACGATCTCGAGTTTCAGGGTAATGGCAGCGCGCTAAGCCGCGAACTGGAAACCGAAGAGCATTGGGTCGCCGTTAGTGATTTGATGGGCGGGCTGATGATGGTGTTTCTATTAATCGCCGTAATCTATATGGTGCAGCTGGAAATTGAAACCCGCAAAATCAAGGATGTGGCACTGCTTTATGATCGCTTGCGTACCCAGTTGTATGAAGATTTATACGATGAATTTCAGGATGACCTGCCGCGCTGGGGCGCTGAGCTTAATCGCGATTTAAGTTTGCGATTCTTTAATACCGAAGTTCTCTTCGCGCGCGGCGACGATAAAATTAAACCGGCGTTTCGCGATATCCTCAATGACTTCTTTCCACGTTATGTGAAAATTATTACCTCCGATAAATACCGCGACGATATTATAGAGGTGCGTATCGAAGGTCATACCTCTAGTGACTGGGGCACGGCGACCAATACTGATGGGGCTTATATTAAAAATATGGCCTTATCCCAGGCGCGGACTCGCACCACCTTGGCTTATCTCCTTGACCTCGACTGGTTAAATGGCAACAAACAGTGGCTAAAAGAGCATCTAACCGCCAATGGTTTATCATCTTCCAAATTGATTATCACTGAAGGCGTAGAAGACGGTATCCGCTCAAGGCGGGTTGAATTTCGTTTGCGCACCGATGCCGAATCACGCATTGCCGAAATCCTCAAAGAATTCTAATGAAGCTGCCTGACTTCCTGCAATTTGATCCTTTCAATCAACTGCGCCAACAGATGGGGGCAGAGGAGTTGGGTGATTTCGTTTTTTTTGATCCCAAGCGGCATTTAACCGGGCTGGAATTATTGGCGTTGGGTAAAACAGGTTTGCCAGCCAGGGGAGAGGATTTACGGCCTTTAGGGGATTATACCCTGGCCTATAAAAATGCCCGTGTGCTGAGCTTCCGCTTAAATGCCGAAGGCAAGCCCGCTGGGGTTTACCATCTAGCTGATTGTCTGAAGGTACAGCAATGGGCGAATGTGGATAAAAGCATAGAGCTGCAGGTGGCGTTTGAGCCGCCACAGGGTATGAAGGTGTGTCAGGATTGCCTGCATCGCTTGCGTTATCAGGGCTTTGACGGGGCGCGATCCAGGCATCAGGACTACAGTAAACGTATTGTGCAGGCCTTTGATTCACAGGGCTTTTTTGAGAAATATCCCCATTATCCTATCGAGGAAAGCCAGGCCCCGATCTTCTAAGACGAGCGGACTTTAGTGATTGGCCTGTTCAATATCGGCGCCCGTCAGCGAGCGCACATAGGCATAGTAATCATCTTCCAGGCCACGACCTTTGCGTCGATCCGTTTGCTTACGACGCTTGCGGTGGTAAAGATCTAGCTCCATATCCACACAGGGATCATCATCTTCACGGCGATCTTCGCCTTTGCGACGATTGATCAGTGGCAGGTTGTTGGGGGCTGTGGCTGGCATGATAATTCAGTTTATTGTTGTTGGAATGCTGAGGGATAAAAACTACGCGAAAATGCTTAGTGCTTCAATCGTAATGCTGGATGTCGTGCCAGCTTTTACGGCTTTGTGGCTTTACACGCCGGAATCCAGGTGTTGCTCTTCACAGCGGGATGCGTAGAGGGGAAACTCCGGTCGCAATGCGTAGGGCGCTGAATAGGGTATAATGCCCGCCTTGATGTGCCCGCAAGGGCAGAATACAGAGGTAGATACATCCCATGGTTATCCAGCAAGCAATCGAGCAGAAACTGACCCAGGCCCTGTCTCCACAGCATATGGCGGTGGAAAACGAGAGCCATATGCACAGTGTGCCCCCCAATTCTGAAACCCACTTTAAAGTGGTTCTCGTCTCTGAGGCCTTTGAGAGTGTGCGTCTGGTGCAGCGTCATCAGAAGGTCTACCAAATCCTGTCCGAAGAGCTGGCTGGTGAGGTTCACGCCCTGGCCCTGCATACCTATACCCCGGAAGAGTGGGGCAGTAGCCAGGTACCGAATTCACCCAACTGCATGGGTGGCAGCAAGACTGATCAGCAATAAACGGGTGTGAAGATGAGTCAGATAGTTGTTGCTGCATTGTACAAATTCGTCAGCCTGCCAGATTATCAGGAACTGCAAGAGCCACTGCTGGCCTACTGTGTCGAGCAGGGGATTAAAGGCACCTTATTGCTGGCTGCCGAGGGCATTAACGGCACTGTGGCCGGTTCCCGCGAGGGCATTGATAACTTGCTGGCGTACCTGAAAGCCGATGAGCGTCTGGCCGAATTGAGCCATAAGGAATCCTTTTACGAAGCGCTGCCTTTCTACCGCATGAAAGTGAAGCTGAAAAAAGAGATCGTTACCATGGGGGTCGAAGGTATCGACCCTCGCCACGTAGTGGGTACTTACGTCAAACCCAAAGACTGGAATGCGCTGATCTCTGATCCTGATGTGGTGCTGGTAGATACCCGCAACGACTACGAAGTAGAGTTGGGTACCTTCAAGAACGCTGTAAACCCGAAGACCGACAGCTTCCGCGAATTCCCCGATTATGTCGCCGATAATATGGACCCCGCCAAGCAGAAGAAAGTGGCCATGTTCTGTACCGGCGGTATCCGCTGCGAAAAATCCACTGCCTTTATGAAAGAGCAGGGCTTTGATGAGGTGTATCACCTGGAAGGCGGCATCCTTCAATACCTGGAAGATGTACCCGAAGAAGAAAGCCTGTGGCAGGGTGAGTGTTATGTCTTCGATAACCGTGTAGCGGTAAATCATCAGCTGGAGCGAGGCTCCTATGATTTGTGCCATGGCTGCCGACTGCCGATTACGGAGGCGGATAAAGCTTCTGAGCACTATATTGAAGGAGTGACCTGTCCGCGTTGCTATGAAAGCCAAACCCCGGAGCAGCGGGAACGCTTTATGGAGCGCCAGCGGCAGATTCAACTGGCCAAGGCTCGTAATGAGGAACATATCGGTGCAGCACCGCCAACACGACAAGTACGCAACGCTCAATCCGATTAGCAGGTATCTACTGCTACCCATCTTTTTTCTCGTTATCGCAGGTTGTGCGCAACAACCTGCGATACTTTTCCCTTCAAGCCTTCCTTCCACTTCAGCACAAGATACCTATAGCCCGACTGAGGCAGTAACCCAGTGTTACGCGTTTTACGATGACATCGCGAAGCATACACAGCAGGTAAATTACCCGGCGGTTTTTCGGGTTCAGGGTTACCCCTTTCTGCGCTCCAATCGTTTTCTGGCTTCATTTGCCGAAGAGCTTGCCGGGCAGCAACAAGCACGTTGGCAGTCCTGGTTGGTGCAACTAAATCAGCAGGCGATTAATGCCTTGCTGCTCGAATGGCAGCAATTGCCGTTAGCGCTTCAGCAGCAACTGGCTGATTCCCATCAACCGATATCACGGCGTAAGCTGCAGCAGGAATTACAAGGTTGTGGCGTACTGCTGGTGCGGGCGTTATTACAGCAGTCTGAGCTGAGTACTGAGCTACTTGAGCTAGCTCAGGTGCCCGATCATTACAGCACGTTAAAGCGTACCCTCGGTTTGTATCCCTTGGTAAAACCATTTTTTAATGCCGGGGTAGAGCGGGAAATATCACACCTGCAAGAGCAGCGACGACGTTTCGCTGATGCGCCCTTGTCGGCCTCTGTTTATGATGGGCGTTCTATTGCTACAGCCGACAAACCTCAGCCGCTGGTTGTTGATCAATTGGGGATTCCTCTGCTGAGTGCAGAGCAGGCTCAATCCTGGTTGGCACAGTGGCGCCCGGTTTGGTTGGTGCAAGAGAGCGGTGATTATGATCGCCCTGGTCAGGTGTACTGGCAAGAGCAGCAGCTGCCGGCCATTGATACCGACAAGCCTGTGCAATACGAGTATGTCAGCTTTGGACGTTGGCAGGGCCAGGTGACACTGCAACTTAACTACAGTATCTGGTTTAGCGAGCGGCCACCGGCAGGTCGATTTGATTTACTGGCGGGGCCGTTGGATTCCTTGATTTGGCGTGTGCATTTGGATCGTCAGGGCAGGCCCTTGGCGTTTGACAGTATTCACAGCTGTGGTTGCTGGTACCAGTTGTATCCCGCCAAGGGGTTTGCCTCTCAAGCTGTGCGGGATGGCAGCGAATCTGTGTTGGTGGATTTCGGCTTGCAGCCGGAAGGCGGACAGGCTGCGCAGGGTCAGAAGGTGATTGAGTTACAGGTTAGGTCTGAGGATCACCAGTTGATGCGTGCAGCGGTAAAATCTCGATACTCCGTGCAGAATCACGCAGGCCCCAGGCGGAGGTTGGCTGTGGCCAATTTTAATGAACTCTATGGTCTATCTTTGGCAAATAAACAGGGTTACCGCAGTCTTTTCGATGCGCAGGGCCTGGTGTCTGTTTCGCAGCGGGGTGAGCGCTGGTTGTTTTGGCCGATGGGCATTGCCAGCCCCGGAGCCATGCGCAGTCCGGGTACCCATGCTATTGCCTTTGTGGGGCGGCGCCATTTTGATGATGCCAATATCTTGCAACGTGTTGGGCTAATCGAAGCAGATGATCAATAACCGCTAAGCTTTCTAGCCTTTTGTTTAACCAATAGACAATTTAAATCTTTAGTGCTGGGTAATTACTGGGCTTTATGGTCTAATAGCGCCGCATTTTTCGAGCTGCTTTGATAAATACCGGGGGGTAAGCAGAACATAATGGATTTTGATGCTTGGACTGTAGATCTGAAAAGTCTGTCTGCAACGCATGACAGTGGATTTCGTTTGGAGATCGAGGGCAGCGCTAAGGACCCGTCAGCGGTGCACCCAGGAAAGTTTCCACCGGGATTGAATGGGATTGAGCAGGCACGTTTGGTTCGTACCGGGGTGGAAGCGCTGGCGAAAGCGGCCAGTAAGAAGCCTGCGGCACCGAAAAAGCCCGCCTATAAAGCACCCGCGAATAAGCCTAAGCGACCCGTACTTTCGCTGAAAAAACGTCAGCCAGAAGACGCTTAAGGAAATACTCAAGAAACAAACGGCGGACGAGGATGTCCGCCGCTCAGCAGAAGATAAACCGCAGAAAAGCCAAAGTAGGTTACCGCTTAGCGGTATACAACCTGACCTTTCAGTAACATCAGGGTTTGATGATCTTCAACCAGCTTGAAGAAGCGGTCAAACTTATCACCCGCCACAGTGGCCCCGGTTTCGCCGGCATCAACACTGTAAGTCACGCCTTTTATCAGCGAAGCCAGCTCGTCTTCTACGGATTTCATTGCACCAAAAATAGCGTCGGTGGTTGGGTCATCCTTAAACAGGCGGCCGTTGTCGGTACCTGCCATATAGCTGTCGCATTCGTGCAGCCATTCCTGGCGTTGCTTGAGGAATTTGCGGGTATTGTTCATACCGCCACGGTGCATGGATTCCAGCTGCTTGCTGCGATACTTCTGCAGGCTTTTCACCTCGCGGGTCATAAAGTCCAGCTTTAAGTCTTCGCAGTATTTCCAACTCAGGTAGCTGGGAAATTTGTTGCCTTCTGCTTCGGCTTTCTGACGCTGACACTGTTCATCACAGGCCATAGCCGAGTTGGCTAAAAAGGAGGTGGCTAAAAAAATGGATGCTATTGCTGTAATTATTGTTTTCATTGTAAATCGCCTTCTGCTGAGTGTTTTAATTATTATTGGCTTATCACCCCGAAGACCGCTCGGAAATCGATAACTGCAGTTAGCTATGATTTCGTTATAAGGGAGTAAGCGTCACACTACACATGTGATATAAATCACAAATCACTTTGATGTCAAGTGCTTATGCTGACTTCAAGGTCGAAACCGGGGATGAAAGAGGTGCCAAATTAGCACTTAAGTGTGAAGAATCGGCTACAGGCCTTGTGGTTATTGGGCTGTAGCCATGTCTTCAGAAGGCAGGTGATTAACTTAAACGCCTGTTTTAAATCGGGTCAGGGCGGGCGTCGCCAAAATAGTTAAGCAGGGCGGGAACAAACTGTTTTAGCGTTGCAGTCATCAGGGCAAAGTCCGCATCGAACTGGGCGAGCTTGTCGCCACCGCTGGCTTCCTCTGATTCCGTCACCAGTTTGTCGTCAAACTTAAGGCGTTTAACCGCCAGGTCTTCCTGCAGTACCAGCTTGATCTGCTCGTCCCATTCCAGGCCCAGCTTCACCACCTGTTTGCCGGCATTGAGGTGGACGTCAATTTCCTCACTGAGCAGGTCCTGATTCTTGCAGCGCACTACGCTGCCGCCATCGCCGGGCTCGCGCAGTTCACATTCATCGGTCAGTACCAGGCCTTCGGGCAGGCTGGCCTGTTTTAGCCATTCGGTCATTACGATAGCTGGGGAGGCTTTTACCTGGATAGGAATGACCGGCAGGGTTCCAATGGATTCCCGCAGGTGTTTCATAAACTCTTCGGCCTTTCCGGGGCTGGAGGCATCGATCAGCAGCCAGCCATCCTGCGGGGCGATGTAGCCGTATACGCGGCTGGAGCGGGTAAAGGCCTGTGGCAGGCAATCGTGGAGGATATCTTCCTTAAGGGCCTCTTTCTCCTTGCCGTACACCTTGCGGTCTTCCTTGGCTTCAATTTCACTGACTTTATCATTCAGGCGCTCGCGGATGACCGCGGCTGGCAAAACCTTTTCCTCTTTGCGGGCACAGAGCATGATGCAGCCATTGGCGGCATGGGTCAGCGTTGTGTGTTTCTCGCTCAGGGGGGATACCCAGCCATAGCGGCTTTTGTCGTGGCGGCCGCAGGGGGTAAAGCGGTGCTCGTCGAGTTGGTCTTCCAGTTGTTCAGCAGTCAGCTCAAAAGGGGTCGTAAAGCGGTACAGCAGCAGGTTTTTAAACCACATAGAATCTTTGGCACTTATTCTGAGTTTTTAGAAATATAAGTTGGCCGCGCATTATGGCCTAAAGCACCGGGTGAATAAATCGAAATTGCGGGTGATTTACAGAGCTGGTTTGGTCAGTGCTAGCCAAGCCATGGTTGCCGCACAGGCCAGCGCCACAGCGCAGCACAATAGCCGCTGGTAGCGCTTGGGGGCATAGCGCAACCCCAAGGCCCCAAACACTATATAGGCTAGCAGTAGCAGCAGTTTCAGGCCCAGCCAGGGGACCTGAAAGGGGGATAAACCGGTAATACTCAGCAGCCCCAGGCCGCTGAGTAACAGGAGTGTATCAACGATATGGGGCAGGCGTTTAACCCAGGGTTTGCTCAGGTGTTGTGCTGCAAACACCATGGCTCCAGCGCGCAGGCTAAATCCGGTGATGGATATAACAACACACAGTATGTGCAGAAGCTTTAAGCCGCTGTAGGACATTCGTATCTATCCGTTCAGAGCCTTGCCTACCAGAGCGCCCATGGCATCAGAAAGAGGCAGCTTAAGGGCAGCTTCATGGCCTTTCTCCGACATCTTGCGCCAGGTCTTTTGGATAATACCGATCAGTTTGTCTTCATCACTGCTGTGCTTGGCGACAAAGGCTTCCAGGTAAAACTCCAAAAACACCAGACATATAACATCTTCCAGGCACTGGACTTCTTCGTCGCGTTTAAGGAATTTTTTCTGCAATAGAGTGGCAACACGTTCTTGTTGCTCCTCTGAATACCCTGCATCTGCCATCAGAGAGGTAGTGGTATCTGCATGAAATTTACCCAATTCGGTACGCCATTTTTTGTAACCCGGACGGTCCATTGGGTAATCGCTACGAGGAATACTCCAGCGTTTGATGTGTTGGGCACGGGCTGCGATCTGCAATTCCTCTGACGCTTCAGGTGCAAACGCATTCAAGTGTTGACTCATGCGTTGACTATATAGCAGTTCTTTAGGGAATGACTGATCTTTATACGTTTCCTGATTGGGGTCCTGGCTATTCACCTGGTCAATGGCATCTAGCAGCTTCTCTAAATTGGACATATTAATACTCATGAGTTGGGAATTCGGTTATCAAAAAAAATCGTTCAAGGATTTCAATGACAAAATTTTATCATCTAACTTGGAAAATGCTTAATCCAGATCAAAAAAATCCAGGGCCAACTACTATTTAATAGTCCCCGTCGAATGTTGACAGAGAATCAACCTAGTGAGAAGACCTATGAAAAACATGATCAAACCATTGGCGTTAGCTTCCGCAGTTATGGCTGCAACTACCTCAGCCCAGGTAATGGCTCTGGAAGCAGGCGATTGGATTTTCCGTGCGGGCTTAACCCAAGTTGCTCCTAATGAAGATACTAGTATCGTAACGCTGAATGGTGCTGATGCTTTTGCCGGTTCCGAATTGGGTGTTGATAATGACACTCAGCTGGGTATCAACCTGGAATATATGTTGACCCCAAATATTGGCTTGGAATTGCTGGCTGCGACGCCATTTGAGCATACGGTAACTGCAAAGGGGGCATTGGCAACCGCACTTTCCACTAATGGCGGTACAGATGTTGCGGATATTAAGCACTTGCCACCTACCTTAAGTATAAATTATCACTTTGATGGTATGGGTAATTTCCAACCGTATGTTGGCTTGGGGATCAACTACACTATTTTCTTCAGTGAAGATGGTAGTAATGAATTAGAGGCTACCCTGGCTAGTGATACTGATGTTGAGCTGGATGATTCCTGGGGACTGTCAGCTCAGGTAGGCTTTGATTACCACCTAAATGAAAAATGGCTGGTTAATGGTTCAGTTCGCTACATTGATATTGATACTGAAGCCGATATTAAAGTGAAGGCTAGCGGTGCTAAAGTAGAATCAGATGTAGATATTGATCCTTATGTTTACACCCTGTCAGTAGGTTACAAGTTTTAAAACCCTGTAATCACCGACTACAAAAAAGCCCGCACAGGAAAACCTTTGCGGGCTTTTTTAATTTTTCCAAGAAGCAGATTTAGCAGGTCACTGCATTTGCTGCTGTACGCAATGCGTCAATATCCAAAATAGAAATTTCTTTTTTATCGACAGATAAAATGTCCTGCTTTTGGAAGCGGCTGAATACCCGGCTGACGGTTTCGATAGTCAGTCCCAAATAGTTGCCGATATCGGCACGGGACATAGGTAAGCGAAATTCCAGTGCAGACAGTTGGCGATTGGCGTTGCGTGTTGAAATACTCAGTAGCAGAGATGCCACACGTTCTTCAGCACTGTTTTTACTCAGCAGGGTGATCAGCTGCTGGTCTTCAGTAATTTCTTTACTCATCAGCTGGAAGAAGTGGCGTTGCAAGCTGGGTATTTGCAAACTGAGTTCTTCGAGGCGAGTAAAGGGAATCTCACAGACCGCTGAAGTTTCCAGCGCCATGGCTGAGTTGGAGTACTGGTTCTGCGCCAAGCCATCCATGCCTACAATTTCACCCGGCAGGTAAAAACCTGTCACCTGCTCCAAGCCGTCGTTGGTTACGCGGATGGATTTTATCGTCCCTGAGCGAATGGCGTATACCGATTGGAACGGCTCGCCGGCACGGTAAAGAAATTCACCCTTTTGCAGTGGACGGCCACGCTGGATGATCTCGTCAAGTTTGTCGATATCAGTGATATGCAGGCTAATGGGCAGGCAAATAGCATTCAGACGGCAGTCGCCACAGGACACCTGAGGGTTGTGGTGGCAACGGCTTGAGGCAATTGTCTTAGTCATTCAAGGGCTCATCAGCTAATAGTATCGGGTGGGCAGGGGGTTGCCGCAGCCCATAACAGTATTAACTCGATATTTTGAAGTAATTAAGGGGCCGCGTAAAGGGGAGGATGCGGCCGGGCAGTCGCTTAGAAGTAGCCGGTTTCCAGCTGGCTTTGGCTCAGTATGCGGCTAAGGTGGTTTAAGTGACTAATCCCCTGAGGCGTCAGGCTTAAGTGGGTTTTGCTGTCCTGGAACCAAGAGTGCCCATTGGCGGCTTGTTTGAGGATATCCCGCAGCTGGGTACTGTTAACCTGATAGCGAGATTCCAGATAGCCCAGATCCAGCTGGTGGTAGCACAGTAGCTGGTTGATGATGCGCTGCATGAGTATTGCCTGTTGGCTTAATGTCAACGTATGGGTCACAGGGCTTCGGTCTGCGCTCAGTCTGTCACGATAGGTTTCAAATGCCTCTGTATTACGATAAAAATGTCGCCCTTCGCGGGTAATATTACCCAATCCCAAACCGCAGATATCACTTACGTTCACAGTGTTGTAACCCAGTGGTGTTAGGCGCAAGTGATTATTCATCTGGGCTCTGGCCAGGGGGTGCTTGGGGTCGACAAAGCAATCGTTACCCAGTACCCGGTAATGGGCTGAGCGCAGTTGATCAAACAGTGCGAAAAAACGCTGATGCTGCTCGGTATCTTCTGCCAGAGCTTCCAGCTCAATGTGCTGGATGGCCTGTGGCGCTTGTTGGGCGTGGTTTAACAGTGTTTCTGTGGTTGGCGACAGGTAATGACACTTAAGCGCTGTGTTGGTGTATTGGTAGCGTTGTGACAGCGACAGTGCCGTATTCAGCTGCTCAATATTGCCTGGGGTGTTTTCATCAATATGCAGAAACAACTGATTGAAGCCGAGTCCCTTGAGCAGGGCAATGGTTGTCTCACGGGCTTGATCCAGGGTTAGATGCGCTCGAAAGTGATGTGCGCCAGCGTGGGCCAGACGGAAACAGCGGCCCAAGTGATACACAAGTTCAGTGATGCCGGCCGTTTCCAGGTTCGAAGCCTGCAGATGAATTTCCAGCAGGTGCACCGGGCGATTGTTGCGACTGCCACAGCGCATACGAATTTCCTGCAGTAGGCAGTCGAGTAGCTGCATGGAGTCAATGTCATCAGGGGTGCTCAGGTTGATTGACACCCCCAGCGGAGTGATATCAAGACCGCTACGGGTTTCCTTCATCTCCTGAATAGGGTGGAAACTGTCTAGCGGAGGCAGATATTGGCTTGCACACAGGGGTTGTGACCAATCATTGGGTTGTTGGTCTTCTAGAGCTGTTGTCAGTGAAGGAGGGTTTGCCTGACCCATAGACTGAGAGTTCCCTGAAGTTGGTTTTACTATTATCAATGCCAGTAAGTCTACGCAGTTTTTGCAAAAGCAGGTTTGACTCAAATCAACGGCAGGTGCTTATGTGTTGGGGGTGGCGCAGGGAAGAGGCATTGTTGACGTAAGTCAAGATGCTTATCCCTCACTATAGGTAGACTCGGGGCTAAATGATTAAGCTGACTGTCCCAAAGGGGTAAGGTGTCCTTAAATGTCCAAACAGGAAAATCTGTTAATTGTTATTGATCCTACACAGGATGAACAAGCCGCGATGGAGCGTGCTGTAATTACTGCCCAGTTGCGTCAACCAACACCCAAGCTGACCTTGTTTGTCGGTGTCGATGAACAGGCTATTGATACCGGTGCAGGCAACACGGCGGTATATCGCGATGCTGAGTGGTTTACGCAGTTAACAGAGCCGTTGCGCAATGCGGGCCTGGAATTTAACGCCGAAGTTTGTTGGTCGCCTCAGTGGGCGGAAGCCATTATTGCAACAGCGCAGAAGTGTGAAGCGGATCTGATCATTGTGCCGGATAACTCTGCCCAGCAATCACGACGTCGCTTTACCGATACAAAATGGAATCTGTTGCGTAAAGCCGAATGCCCGGTGTTGATCGTTAGGCCTGGCGCCAGTAATCAGCGACAAACTGTGCTGGCCGCTGTAAAAATGCAGGATGACAACGAGAGTTACCAAACGCTAAATAAAAAGATTCTTAACCGCGGCAAATGGATGGCTGATTTGTATGGAGCTGAATTCCATGTAGTGAATTCCTACTCAGGGTCTATGAACTATCCAGACCGCGGTGTGATTACTCGCATGGTAGATATGGATGTACAGAATATCCATGTGGTTCAAGGGCAACCCGATGAAGCCGTAGCCGAGGTTGCTAAAGAGATAAACGCCGATATTGTGGTGATTGGTACCTTAAAACGCAGTGGCATTCTCGCGGCTATGCGCGGTAATACATCGGAATGGGTAATGTCTAAGGTTGAAACGGATATTATGACCCTCAACTAGCGCTACTGTGGCCCCTTGTTGGTTTACTGGTAGTCAGTAGCTAGGGGCTCGGCTACACTTAGAAGCACAAGGAATATGGTGCAAGGGCCCGTGGATGCTCAACGCAATCGTGCGATTATATGACAATTTGTTGAGCGGAGGCCTATCCCCTAGCGCCTGTAGCCCTGAAGTTTACCGTCACCGCCGCGTGTTCAATGCGGTGATGATGTGTGTCATTTTTATTTGTTTGTTCTTCGTTTGGCGGGCGTTCGACTGGGGCGTCTGGCTGCGTGTCTTTTCTCTAGGTGGTGGAGCCTTATTGTGCGCAACAGCGATGGTGCTTTTGCGTTTGGATGCCCCCCGTATATTAACCCTGAACTTTGGTGCGGCTGGTTGTTTCGTCGCTGCATTTTTTGCGGCCTATTCCAGCGGTGGTATCACCAATATGGCGGCAGGCTGGTTATTAGTCGTGCCGCTTATCGCCGGTTTGATCGGTGGGTTAAATATTGGTCGCTTGTGGGCGCTGGTGGTATTAGTCTCGCTGATCTTACTGATGGTATTGGATAAGGTCAGTGGCGGATTAACAAATTATACCCCTGTGCATCTGCAGTATGGCCAGGATCGTCTGCATCAAATTGGGCAATTGCTCATCATTTCCGTCAGCATGTTCACCTACTTGAAAGAGGTCAGTCTCTTCCGCCAGCAGTTACAGGATAATATTGCCGAACTGCAAAATGAGGTTGAACAGCGCAAGCAGGCTGAAGAGCAAGCATTGCAATCCAACCGCATAAAAAGCGAGTTCTTGACCAGTATGAGTCATGAATTACGTACCCCGTTAAATGCCATTCTGGGGTTTAGTGAGCGTTTAAAACGGCGATGGTTAAATCAGAAGCTATCTCCTGAAGAGAAAGATTTCACGGCGCTGGATACTATTCATAAAAACGGCGAATCACTGTTGCAGTTTATTAATGATCTGATCGAGATATCCAGTCTCGATAACGGTGAGCTGGAATTGCAATATCACAGCTTGGCAGTGAACGATTTATTTGAGCGACTGAGTTATCGCTTTTTGTCAGCCGCGCAAGAAAAGGATCTCGCCTTGCACTTTTGCCTGGGGCAGATACCTACGCTGAAGGCTGATATTCGTATCGTTGAAAGGGTGTTGGATCAGCTCATTGGCAATGCGATTAAGCACACTGAGCAGGGGCATGTGAAGGTCGAGGCGGACTGTATTGAGCAATCGGGCAAGTTGCAAATTATTGTTGAAGATACAGGCCAAGGCATGGAAACAGATGTTGCGGAGCAGTTGTTTGAACCCTATACACCGATGACCAAAGGCGGGCATCACTCGCTGGATTCCAGTGGCCTGGCCATGGCCCTTTGTCAGCGCTTGATACATCTACATGGTGGAGATATTCATGTGGAGACAAGCCTCGGTGAGGGGAGTCGATTTATCCTTCTTCTGCCAATGAAGCCTTCGGCAGAAGCCATCAAGGGGTAAAGTAATCAGGGGATAGAAGTAAAGAACTCCTCAACCACTTCAGTCGCCGGGCCGTAGAATTGCTGGTCGAAGTGGGAGCCGTGATTTGACGGTTCCAGATTTAGCTCCACGGTATGTGCACCGTGGGCTTTAGCCATTTGAAAGAAACCTGCCGCCGGATAGACGTTGCCGGATGTGCCCAGCGAAACAAATAAATCACACTGGCTCAGAACCCGCTCGATATCGTCCATATACAAGGGCATCTCGCCAAACCACACCACATGTGGGCGTAAATTACCGCTCACACCGCAGCAGGCACAGATTGAATCCGTATCAATATCATCCTGGCAGGGATAGAGCTTGCCAGTACTGGCACAGCGGCTTTTTAATAGTTCGCCGTGCATATGCAGTACATTCTGGCTGCCAGCACGTTCATGCAGGTTATCGATATTCTGGGTGATCAGGGTAAAGTTACCGCCAAAGCGTTTCTCAAAATCAGCCAGCGCAACATGTCCCGCATTGGGCGCCACGCCGTTCAGCAGTTGCTGGCGGCGGGCATTATAAAACCGTTGTACCAGTGCTGGGTCGCGCTCAAAGGCTTCCGGGGTGGCGACATCCTCAACCCGGTGTTCTTCCCACAGGCCATCGGCAGCACGGAAGGTGCGAATACCGGATTCTGCCGAGATACCTGCGCCGGTTAATACAACGATGGATTGGTACATATAAGCTCCGACTAAGATTTATAGACAGCCTTGAGCGTGTCTTTATAGGCAGCCCTGAGCGTGTCTTTACAGATAGCGCATCAACATAGCGTAGCCACCATCCTCTGCCAAGGGCAGGGCTTCCTGCATGGGAATACGCACGGTATGACCAGAGCCGGGTGCCGCTTCAATGGCTTCGCCTTTCTGGTTTTCCAAATCACCCAAAGTGAAACGCTTGTTGCCCTGTGGCGTAATCAGCTCCAGTTGATCTCCGCGCTCAAAGCGGTTTTTCACATCAATGGTTAACCAACCGGATTGGGCATCATAGTTGTTGGCTTCACCGACAAACTGCTGGTTGCTGTTGGAAAAGCCTTGCTCGTAGTTTTGGTATTCATTGGGCACATGGCGGCGGTAGAAGCCTTCGGTGTAGCCGCGGTTGGCCAGGTGATCCAGCTCGGCCATCAAGTTCATATCAAAAGGCTTACCTGCGGTGGCATCATCAATAGCACGGCGGTAAACCTGGGCAGTACGGCCCACGTAATAGTGGGATTTGGTACGGCCTTCAATTTTCAGGGAGTGAATGCCCATCTTCACCAAGCGCTCTACATGCTGGACGGCACGCAGGTCCTTGGAGTTCATAATGTAGGTACCATGCTCGTCTTCATAGGCAGGCATATACTCACCGGGGCGGCTTTTTTCCTGTAGCAGGACGGGTTCAACTTCATCGTTGGGATCAACCATTTCCGGTGGGGTGTGGATAGCCACCAGATCCTGGCTGTTAGGGTCGATCACTCGTGGGGTATGGTCCGGAGAGGAGTCCACGGCAATCAAATCACCGGTATCGGTTTCCTTGGCGCTGTGGGCATTGTACTCCCAGCGGCAGGAGTTGGTGCAGGCGCCTTGGTTGGAATCCCGGTGGGTCATATAGCCAGACAGCAGGCAGCGACCGGAGTAGGCAATACACAGGGCGCCGTGAACAAACACTTCCAGCTCCATTTCCGGGCAGCGCATACGTATTTCTTCGATCTCGTCGAGGGACAGCTCGCGAGACAGAATCACGCGCTCAACCCCCTGCTGATGCCAGAACTTCACCGTGGCCCAGTTAACCGCATTGGCCTGTACTGACAGGTGTACCGGCATATCGGGCCATTGTTCGCGAACCATCATAATCAGGCCGGGATCGGACATAATCAGCGCATCTGGCTGCATCTCGATAACCGGCTCAAGGTCCCGCAGGTAGGTCTTGATCTTGTCGTTATGGGGCGACAGGTTACTGGCCAGGTAGAACTGCTTACCCTGACCGTGGGCCTCCTTGACCGCCGAGGCCAGGTTTTCCAGGCGATTAAACTCATTGTTGCGCACACGCAGGCTGTAGCGTGGCTGGCCGGCATAAACCGCATCGGCGCCATAGGCAAAGGCGTAGCGCATGCTTTTCAGGGTTCCGGCGGGGGAAAGTAACTCAGTGCTCATGGGTAGAATTCTCTGTATACATCAGTCGATTTGCGCGTAAAGCAAGGACGGGCGCTATTTTACGGCATTTGAGGTTAAGAATCAGGTAAGTGAGGGGCTAAAATTGTTTAAGAAGGCTCTAAGTTGGTCGATAATCACCCTATACTTACGGGGCTGGACTACCAGCGAATCAGTAACTGAGACGATGTAATGGATGTCGCCAAGGAAAAAGCGCGTCTGGAATTAATGGTTAAATCCCTGCTTGAGCGGATTGAGACCAACCAGCGTATACAGCAACACTTTCACGCCTTCGAAACCCGCCTGCTGGCCTGCGCGCGCCTGCAGGACCTGCTGCAGCTGATTTTTGAGGATATGGTTCAGCACTTTGAACTGGCCGATATCGGCGTGGTACTGGTGGACAGTGATTACACCATTCGCGATATGCTGGAGCGAATGGAGTTGCCTGACTATGACAACCGGCTCCAGCTGCGTCACAGTGATGATTTTGCCCTAAGCCTCTATAGCCATAAACCAGAAGTGACCCTGGGTGAACTCGATACCCTAGCGTCTACCCGTTTATTCCCTAATTCCAACAGTGTCTCCAGTGCCGCTCTGTTACCCTTGCTACGTAACCAGCAGCTAACCGGCAGCGTACATTTTGCCAGTGCTTCAAAGGTGCGTTTCAGTAGCGAGAAATCCACCGATTTTATGCAACACCTGGCCTCGATTATGGCGGTATGTTTAGAGAATTGCCTGGCTCGAGAGCATCTCAATTTCCAAAGCCAGATGGATATGCTGACCCAGGTTCGCAATCGCCGCAGCTTTGAAGAAGAGTTTGCCAAGGAGATGGAGCGGGCCGAGCGAGCAGATGATCCGGTCAGTTGTATGTTTATCGATGTCGATCATTTCAAAAAAATTAACGATCAATATGGTCACCAGGCGGGAGATCTCTGCCTTAAGCAGGTGGCATCCACCATCAATGAGCAGCTACGTAAAACTGATGTACTGGCCCGTTATGGTGGCGAAGAGTTTGTGGTGTTATTGCCCAAGTGCCAACAGGATAGTGCAAAGGTTATTGCTGAGCGCGTGCGTAGTGCTGTGGCTCACTTGGAAGTGGTTAGTGATGCTGAAAAACTGATGCGACCTACGGTGTCTATTGGGCTTACTACTTGGCAATCGGTAGGTGAGCGTTCGCGAGACTTAATTCACGTGGGTGAGCGTTTATTGAATTGTGCGGATGAAGCGATGTACCAAGCGAAGAAAGGTGGGCGGGACCAAGTGGTTGTTAAGCCGTTTTGTCAGGTGGTTTAAATTAATTCTATCTCTCAAAGATTTTTCGTCTTCTTTTTCTTTTTCGTTCGAAGTTAGATGGTTAGATTGAAGGTCAGGACCCCGGAGTCTCTTTAAAGACCTTCGGAGGCAGGACGCCGACGCAGAGCGCTGCTTGTAAACGAGAGTGGATGGCGCATAGCGTGTCTTTAAAGAGACTCCGGGGTTCTGGCCGCTCCGATCTTGATTTAAAACTACTGGGAAAGGGTTTTTAATGATGGCGTGGCGCTTGCGATCCGTCATTGCCTTCCTGGGCACGCTTTTCGGCATCCATGCCCGCTCTGCGTCGGCGTCCTGCCTCCGAAGGCCCAGGAAGGCAATAACGAATCCCAAGCTTCAGACGACTATTAGTTTTCTTTTCTAAGCTTTTTAGAGAGTACTATGGGCGCATTAAATACATCTCTGGCCAGCGCTTACCTGTGATCCAAAATGCCTGCTGTTGTTTATCCCATGCTATGCCGTTTAAGACATTCCCCTTGCGGGTGTTGTGGTGGGGGTTGACCAAATCGTGTAGGTCGATTTCTTTTGTGACTTCACCATTACTTGGATCAATGGCAATTATTCGTGTTTGCTTCCAGATATTGGCCCAAATTTTACCGTCGACAAATTCAAGCTCGTTCAGGTTGTAAACCGGGTTTCCCTGTTGGGTGACGAGTAGTTCGTACTCTACGGATAAGTCATCAGTGTTGCGAAAATACAGTGTATTGGAGCCATCACTGGTAATCAGGTTTTCACCATTGTGGGTAATGCCCCAACCTTCGCCGCTGATTTTGAATTGTTGTTCAAAGGTTAGGGTTTCTTTATCCAGTTGCCAGGCGCGGCCGGCTTTCCAGCTTAGAAGATAGAGTTTATCGCCGAGTAGGGTGATACCTTCGGCAAAGATTTTTCTGGGGAGTTTCTGGGATATTTGTATTTCGCCGGAGGTCAGATCACGTTTTAAGATTTTGGATTTTCCGTAAAGTCCGCTACTGATATATAAAAACTCGCTGTCGGTGACCAGGCCTTGGGTGAAAAGGTTTTTCGGGTAGTTGCGTGTTTCAAGCAGCTGATAGTCTGCTGCCGAACTGAATGCAGGAAACAGAAAGCACAAAAGGAGTAGGTTAGTGCTGGAGAGTTTTTGATGCATCAACAGGCCAATAAGCGGATAGGTGATATCCGCTTATTATAACCATGTTGGTCAGGAAATCAGGGGGTTAATGAGGGTTTAATGAGGGCTGGCAGGCTCGGCGTCAGATTCAGTGGCTGGCTCGGTTAGAGATTTTTCCTCTAATTGCTCGGCTGCCATACGCTCAGCTTCGCGGCGGCTGACGTAATCAATAGCAGCGGCGACGGCGTTTTTGGTTTTATCCTGAATTTCCTGCAGCTCCATGGGCGACATAAAAAATGTCATATCCACATCGTGACGAATATAGCGGGGGGGTAGTCTGTTGAGGGCTACGCAGGCGACATCGGCCAGAAAGTTCATATCCTGGCGGGAGCGTTCACTGGTGCGGGCAATTTCTTCCAATACCAGGTGTTCGTAGTAGTTATGGATGGAGTCGACTTCGCTGGGAAGTTCGGCATAGCGTCGGGGCGTATTTAGCAGCATAGGGGGCCTCAAAAATGGATGTCCTAGGCTAAGTGTAGTCGCTATTTGGCGTTACTTATTGCGAATCAGGTCCCGAATCAGGAAGCGTGACGGATGCAAGGCGCGAATGCTCTGCCAGCCCAGAGGCGGTGGGTCGCCGTTGATTTGGCTGGCCAGCAGTTCCGAGCACAGTGGTGTGTAACACAGGCCCCGTGAGCCGTGGCCGACGTTGACAAACAGGCCTGGCAAACTAGGTATGGTGGCATTGATGGAGGCTTTGGCGTTTTTACGCAATAGGGCAAAGCGCTCGCGGGTCGCTTGTGGATCACTCACAGGGCCAACCATGGGCAGATAGTCTGGTGTGGTCGCTCTGACAGACGCTCTACCTTGTAACGGAGGTGTGGGCTGGAAGGCCTGTAACAGTGGTTCACTTAGTGGGGCCAAGCGCTGCAGGTTCTGCCCATGATCTTGCTGACGTAAATCGGTTTTAGATTGCTTGGGGCCAAAGCTGGCGCCCAGGCAGTGTTGGCCCTGATGCGCGGGGGCAATATAGCCTTCACCACAGAGTACAGTGTTTAGCTGACTGCTGGTGTCGTTAGCTGTCAGGTAGCTTACCTGGCCGCGAACCGGCTTTAGGGGCAGGTAGTTACTTTGCGGCAGTTGTAGGGCATCGTTGGCGGTTGCAATAACGACGGTAGGTGCATGGGCCAATAATTTACCTGCGGCGTTCAGTGTCTGCCATTGGCCGTCGTCGTAGGTGAGAGAAGTGACTTCAGCGTGGGTGGTGACATTGATATTGCTGTGGGTTGTAAGCTGTTGGCATACCTTGGCCGGATTTAGCCAGCCAGCTTGCTGGAAAAAGAGCCCACCGGATAATAACTCGATACCGGCAATCTCTGAGGCTTGCTGGCGATCGAGGTTGCGCACTAACGCCTTTTGTAGCGTCTGCTGTCCCAGCCGTTCAATCAGCGCTGCTTGGCTGTTGGCATCTTCGCTTAGTTGTAGCACGCCACATTGTGAACCGGCTGCTTGCCAATAGGGTTGGTAAACCCGTTGTGCGTATTGCAGGGCCGTTAAATTAAAATCACCCAGATTATCCGTTTTGGCAGAAAGCTTGGCATAGAGTACGCCTTGGGGATTACCCGAGCCTTCGGTTGCCAGTTGGGAATGCCTTTCCAGCAGCGTTACTTGCCAGCCCCGTTTGGCCAGTGCGTGGGCACTGTGGCAGCCAGCAATACCGCCGCCGATCACGATGGCTGACTTTTGTGTGGTGGGTTGTGATTTGTGGACCCACCAGGGGGCGGGGTGGGGGCTGTTAAATGGCCCTTCTGCAAAACTGTCAGCTTCTGGTTCACAGTAAACGCTACTGAGTTTTGCTCTCAGCATTTCGCGTTTGCGGCCAAAGCCCGGGACTTTTTCGATGGTAAAACCGGCAGACTTCAATCCACGTTTTACAATGCCGGCGCAGGTAAAAGTTGCCGCCGTTGCTTCAGGGGCACTTAAGCGGGCAATCAGGTCAAATAGACTTTGGCTCCACATATCCGGGTTTTTTGCCGGGGCAAAGCCATCTAAAAACCAGGCATCAACCCTGTGTTGTGGGACTTCAAATGCCGGATGTGGTGAGGCGAGTAGTTGGCTAAAGCTGTCACTGGCCTCACCAATAATCAGGGTGAGTTGTACGCGGCCATTATCGAAACTTAGCCGATGAAACCCGGGGGTAAGTGCCTGGGGATAATTATCTATCAGTTGTTGTGCCAGTGGTGCCAGCTCGGGCCATAGTGCCAGGGCTGTTTGTAAATCACTATGACCCACCGGGAACATTTCCACACTGATAAAGTGAAGTTGCGCTTCTGTGGGGGCCTGTTGTTGCCAGAGCTGCCAGGCGGCGAGAAAGTTTAAGCCAGTGCCAAAACCGGTTTCGGCAATCACAAAGTGATCTTGGTTGGTTAGTGTTTGCCAGCGCTCGGGCAGATAGTTGTGTTGCAAGAACACAAAACGGGTTTCCTCCAAGCCATTGGCTTTGGAGAAATAGACATCATCAAATTCGCTGGAAACCGGGCGGCCTTCTTCATCCCAGGTGAGTTTGGCTTGGTTGCCAACTGGGTTGTTGGTTGAGTCCTGCTGGCTCATTGGGCGGGAAAACCGTAATCCTGTTGCAAGCGCTGGCACCATTCCTGGATGCGTTGGTCGGTTTCTTCGAATTGATTTTCATCGTCCAGGGGGAGACCGACAAATTGGCTTTCATCCGGGGTCAGGGCCTTTGAGTCTTCGTACTCAAAGCCTTTGTTGGGGCAGTAACCTACCATGTTGGCGCCGAGCTTTTGCACTTTGGCATGCAGGTAGCCCATAGCGTCGAGGAACCACTCTGGGTAACCTACTTGATCGCCTAGGCCGTACAGGGCGACGGTTTTACCTCTTAGGTCGAGCGTATCGAGGTCGTCCCAAATTTCTTCCCAATCTTCCTGCAATTCACCGTAATCCCAAGTGGGAATACCGAGAATAATATGTTGATAGTGCAGGGCAGTGAAGATGGGTTCGTCGGCCACATTGTATATATCGACCAGATCTTCCCCCAGTTGCTGGCTTATCTTCTCGGCAGCCATCTCGGTGTAGCAGGTGGAACTACCGTAAAACAGGGCAATCGGGGCGTGACTCATGGGATGGGGATAACTCGTGTGTAATGATTCGTCTGGCCGGTATTTTAGTGAGTTTAGGGTATTGAGGCCAGTTTCGTTTAAAATCCCGCTGCAGCAAGAACTACTGATGAAGCACCATTAAATGAACGAATTACTCGATAAGCTCCAAACCACCTTAAATAACCTGGAAACTACACCGCAAGACAGCAAGCGCCTGTTTCATGGCCGTGGTCAGTGTTACCCAGGGCTTGAGCATGTGACTGCAGACCTCTATGACCCGGTTATTCTGGTCACTCTGTTTAAGGCGTCATCTGAGGCGTGGGAAGCTCAGCTTATTGATGCCCTGCGCCAATTCGATTGGCTGCCTCGTATTGACGCTGTGGTAGTGCAACGTCGTTATCTGCAGGGCGCGCCTGCAGAGCTTGTTGTCGGAGAGTTACCTGAGCAGCTTTATGCAAGGCGGGGGCAAGCGCGTTACACCATCAAACTGGGCAGTCGCCAGAACACCGGCTTCTTTTTGGATATGGAGCCGGGGCGGCAGTGGCTGGAAGCCCGCTGTGACGGCAAGCGGGTATTGAATCTGTTTTCCTATACCTGTGCTTTTTCTGTGGTGGCGCAAATGGCCGGTGCCGTGTCGGTAGCCAATGTCGATATGAGCAAGGGCGCATTGGCACAGGGGCGGGAGAACCACCGCCTTAATGATTTGCCACTGGATGAAATCCGCTTTCTGGGTGAGAACATTATGAAATCCTGGGGCCGGGTTAAGCGTCCGGGGCCCTATGATATTGCCATTATTGATCCGCCGTCCTATCAGCCGGGCAGTTTTGTGGCGGCAAAGGATTACGGCAAGATTTTGCGGCGTATTCCCGATCTATTGGTGCCGGGTGGGGATGCCTTGGTGTGCCTGAATGCTCCGGAGTTGGGGGTGGAGTTTATTCAGTCGTTGATGGCGAAAGAGTGCCCGGATTGCACGCTGGTGCAGCGATTGGAGCCGAGCCCGGATTTCCCCGATATCAATCCCGATCAACAACTCAAACTGTTTCACTTCCAGTACTCGCCATAAAAGCACGGGATTTTCGGGGTCTGACCCCTTGGTTCGGTATTAGGAGAAGTGGCGGGATTGAACCAGGAGTTGTTGCATCAATTGGCCAATCTGTGTCGAAGATCCGTTTTTTAGCGCCTGACGCAGTTGGTGGATATTGGTCTGGGTCTTCTCGACTACAGAGGCAGGCAGCTCGCCAGCAGTATCCGGCTCGGCAGCAATAAAGTTGGCTCGCGCTGACAGCAGTGTAAACGCCTTATGGGTAAGCACCACCTGATCGAGTGCTTCCTGGCGAATGGTTTCCAGGTAGGTGACATAACCGGATTCTGCTAGCCACAGTGCGGCGGAAAACCCGGCTTGATGACGTTCACTGTGTAAACCGTATTCATCTGGGGTGTCGGGTCCCGCGTAGTCTTCTACATACAAAATGGTTTTGCGGGGAAACTGACGGTAGAGCTGCACCAGTATCTTGGCGCAGTCTTTGTGAAAATCATCGATATGGATATCGCTCACGGTTCTCTACCTGCGGTTTCTGTTACTGAGTGTAGTGTTCGATAAAGTTACCGAAACGGTCGAGTGCATCTTCCAGTTCGTCGGCGCGTGGCAGGAATACGATACGGAAGTGATCCGGTTCCTTCCAGTTAAAGGCGGTGCCTTCCACCAGTAGAATTTTTTCCTTAATCAGGAAGTCTTGCACCATTTTTTGATCGTTCTCGATTTTGTGAATATCCAAATCGATTTTCGGGAACAGGTACAGGGCGCCCTTGGGTTTTACACAGGTAATGCCGGGAATGTCGTTAACTTTCTTCCAGGCCATATCGCGTTGCTCGCGTAAGCGGCCACCGGGCAGGATCAGCTCATTGATACTTTGATAACCGCCGAGTGCCGTTTGTACTGCGAACATGGCGGGCACGTTGGCACATAATCGCATGGAGGAAAGCATCTCAATGCCTTCTATATACTGCTGGGCTTTTTCCTTGGCGCCGCTGATCACCATCCAGCCGCTGCGGAAACCGGCCAGGCGATAGGACTTGGACAGGCCGTTAAAGCTGATACACAGCACATCCTGAGCCAGGCGACCCATAGGAACAAATTCGGTGTCATCGTAGAGAATCTTGCTGTAGATCTCGTCGGCAAAAATAATCAGGTTTTTGGCCCGTGCCAGCTCAACAATTTGTTCCAGTAGCTCTTCGCTGTATACCGCGCCAGTAGGGTTGTTGGGGTTGATCACCACAATACCGCGGGTTTTGTCGGTTATTTTACTGGCAATATCGTTAATATCCGGGAACCAATCAGACTGTTCATCACAGCGGTAATGCACGGCATTACCACCGGCCAGATTTACCGCCGCAGTCCACAGGGGGTAATCCGGGGAAGGAATTAACATTTCGTCGCCGTCGTTAAGCAGCGCCTGCATGGACATCACAATCAATTCGCTAACGCCGTTGCCGAGATAGATATCGTCGATCTCTACGTTGGGCACCTGCAGCTTTTGGCATTCCTGCATAATGGCTTTACGCGCAGCGAACAATCCCTTGGATTCACAGTAACCCTGAGCGTTGCGCAGGTTATAAATCACGTCCAGGATGATTTCATCCGGGGCCTCAAAACCGAAGGGCGCGGGGTTGCCAATGTTCAGCTTGAGGATGCGGTGACCCTCTTCTTCCAGACGATGGGCGTGATCGAGGACCGGCCCGCGGATGTCGTAACAGACTCCGTGCAGTTTGTTGGATTTATCAATGCTGTGCATTTGCAGTACCATGCTGTAAAACGTGATTGTTTATCTGTAATTCAAGATCTAGCAGCGCTATAGCGCAAGAGGCAAATTATGGCAGATCAACCGTCAAAAGACGATGCCGTATGGCGAGAGAAACTAACCCCGGAACAATACCGAATCTGTCGTCAAAAAGGCACAGAACCGGCATTCACCGGTGAATACTGGGACTGTAAAACACCAGGGCAATATCTGTGTCGCTGCTGTGGGGAACCTTTATTCGAATCCGAAACCAAATACGATTCCGGTAGTGGTTGGCCCAGCTTTTATCAACCACTGGCAGATGAGGTTATCGCTGAAGAATCTGATCGCAGTCACGGTATGGTGCGTACAGAAGTGATGTGCAAGGCCTGCGGTAGTCATTTAGGCCATGTTTTTCCCGATGGACCTGCACCCACGGGGCTGCGTTACTGTATTAATTCAGCGTCGCTAGAGTTAAAACCGGAGCTAAAAAAGGAGACGTAAACGGATGCGCTCATTTCAATCCATTTACGATACAGCGGTTTTACACAGGGGATCGGTTGAGGCGGTGGAGGAAAACCTGCCTAAACCCAAAACGCCCGCCCAGTTGCGCAAATTGGGGGATGATCGTTACCTGTCTGAATTGAGTCGGCGTATTTTCCGTGCCGGGCTCAAGCACTCTATGGTGGATGGCAAGTGGCCCGCCTTTGAGGAGGTTTTCTTTGGTTTTAATCCCTTGCGTGTTGCCATGATGAGTGATGAGGAGCTGGAAGGCCTTACCCATAATGAGGCTATTATTCGTCACTTTGGCAAAATTAAGGCGGTCAGGGCCAATGCCATCTGGATGCAGGATGTGATTCGTGAGCACGGCTCGTTCGGTGAATTAATCGCCGGCTGGGAGCCTGAGCACATTGTTGATTTATGGGCTTTGATGAAAAAGCAGGGCGCGCAACTTGGTGGCCAGTCCGGTAGCCGCTTCCTGCGTATGGTGGGCAAGGATACCTTTTTACTGACCGATGATGTGGTTGCCGTGCTAAAAGCCGAAGGGGTTGTGGAAAAGCTGCCTACCGCCAAACGGGATTTACAGGCTGCGCAAGAGGCCTTTAACCTGTGGCGAGAGGAATCCGGGCGTTCACTGGCGGAAATCAGTCGTATCGTGTCTTACACCACGGGTGCTCGATAAGTTTTCAGGTTCAAGATAAGAATAATTCAACAGGAGGTTGTTTATGAAACCCAATGTTCGTTGGTTTACCTATATCCAGATTTTTTTATTGTTGGCGATGGTGGTCGGCATTATCGGTTATCGCAGTAGCGTTTTACCGTTTAGTGCCTTGGGGCTTACCTTTGCGGTGTCGCTGGGGGGATTGTTATTGGTGGCTGCCATCAGCTTGGGGGCTTTACCGGTGGCCTGGTTTAAACGCCACGGACGCTTGGCCAAGCATGCAGTGGTGGCCATGGTGCTTGGGGGCTTGCCACTAGTGACCATGATGCTGATGGTGGGGGCTGCAGGCTTTTCTGTGCCGCGTATTCACGATATCTCCACGGATACGGTGACTCCGCCAGAGTTTGTGGCTGCACAGCAGGAGCGTTTGGCCACAGAGAATACGCTGGTTTATGGTGGGGAAGCGTTGGCTGCTCAGCAACAAAAAGCTTACCCGCATATCCAGCCTTACCAATCGGCCAGCGATGCTCAACAAACCTTTAGCCAGGCCTTGGCAACTGTTAATCAGCTGGGGTGGCGGGTGATTCGTGAAGATGCTGCTGCCGGAGTTATTGAGGCAGTAGAGGAAACCAAGGTATTTGGTTTTAAGGACGATGTAATTATCCGTATTACGCCGCTGGCTTTTGGAAATCAGGAAGGCGGCAGTCGTGTGGATGTGCGTTCAGTATCGCGGGTAGGGGTAAGTGATTTGGGGGCTAACGCCAAACGTATTCAGCGTTATCTGGATAGGCTGGATGCTAATCTTGGCGGTTAATTGTGTTGGCAGGCGGGTTTAATCGTAAACCCGCTTTTTCTTCCAGCTGTCATCGTCTTCGTTTAGCTCATCCCACTCTTTGGCGGCGGCATCCCGTGACGCTACGCTGTGTTCACTTTCCTTATAATCTGGTTCTTCTTCTTCCAGCTGGTCTTCCAGTTGGGCAATCACGGTTTTTAACTGGGCGATTTGTTTTTGATAGGTGCCCTGGGCGTTTTCCTTGGTCAGCAGTTTAAGCGCCAGGGTGTAGTAGTGCACCGCAAGGCGTGCCTTGTTGTTCTGTTGGGATTGCTTGGCATTTAGCAGGTAGGCGTCAACGGTCATTTGTAGCACCAGGTTTTTAATCTGGCGTTCGTAGTTGGCGCTTTGGGCCTTGCTAATATTGCCGCGGTTTACCATGGAGGCAATAAATTTGTTCAACTCCTGCAGGTACTTTTTAACTTCTTTTACCTGCTGGGGGTTATCCAGCTGCTTGCGTTTGGTCTTTTGCGGCTTGCGCTTAATTTCTTCGAGCTGTTTGCTGAATAGCTGTAACTCTTCGACGTAGGTCTTGTTATCCGGTTCGATGCGGGCCAGTTGCTCGGTCACGTCCACCAGGCAGCGGTTGACCAGGGCTTGCAAGTCCTTGGTCAGGAAGTCGGGGGGGAAGCCGTTCAGCATATATTTAAAGTTACGCGAACGGGTTTTAAGGGCCGCCAGCAGGCGCTGCTTTTGCTTGCGCTTCTTGTCGATACTTTGCGAAACAAATGCATAGCAGGACAGGGCAATCAGCAGTGCAACAATAATACCGATGATATAGGCAGACGACATAAGCTAAGCCGGAACCTCTTGTTCTTTAGTGGGCGCGCTGCCAGTTGGTGCGAGCCGGTTGTGATTATTATAGGTCGGTCATGATGTCCCATGCTAACGAGTTGCTTGAAATCTGGCAAATAGACTGCTGATTTTCGAGCCTTTTTTAGCTTTTTTGTGGTTTAAACCGGTTTTTTTCGCCGCAGCCCGCCAGAGCTGTGGCTCAGGGCCGTCTACAGGCGGTTTCTTGACGCTAAGTCCTTGTTTCAGAAGCAGTTCATAGCATTTTGCTTTAGCAAAAAAAATTGTGACTTGTAGTTGACACAGACGCCGCGGCTACATAGAATGCGCCCCACTTCTGGTGAGGAGCCAACCGCTCCAAACAAGAAGGTCCGGGTCCCCTTCGTCTAGAGGCCTAGGACACCGCCCTTTCACGGCGGTAACAGGGGTTCGACTCCCCTAGGGGACGCCATTGCGGAATTAGCTCAGTTGGTAGAGCGATACCTTGCCAAGGTATAGGTCACCGGTTCGAACCCGGTATTCCGCTCCAAATTTCCGGTCTGGATCTTTATTGAGGTCGAGGCCACAAGAAGCCGCATAGATGTTATTGTGCGGCTTTTTTATCCTAGGAAGGAAACCCGTTTCCGTCCCCTTCGTCTAGAGGCCTAGGACACCGCCCTTTCACGGCGGTAACAGGGGTTCGACTCCCCTAGGGGACGCCATATTCGCGGAATTAGCTCAGTTGGTAGAGCGATACCTTGCCAAGGTATAGGTCACCGGTTCGAACCCGGTATTCCGCTCCAGGCATAAAAAAACCAGCTTTTTAGCTGGTTTTTTTATGCCTGTCCGATTGTCAGAGTTTGATGGTGTAGCGCAGGTAAAAGTCGACATCTTCGCGCTTATCCACAGCATCGGTCAGCTTCTCATCGTCTTCCCTATGCCGAATACGCGCTTCAAGTTTTTGCTTCTTATTGATCTTCCATTGGTAGCGAATTTCGTTGAGCACGATATTGCTGGAAAAGTCTGGTGATAATAGCCAGCCGGCCTCGGCTTTACCGTGTACATAGGCCAGATTGTGGTCGGGCAGCATATTGAGCCAGTTGAAGGATATCTGGTAGGCCAGGCCGCCACTGTCACCGCTGGAACCGGTTTTGACGGTGGTTTCCTTGGGGGTGTCTACGGCATAGCCAATTTCTGTGCCCAGCTGGAAGCTCTGTTTGTCGTTAATGGGCCAGCGTGCCGAGGTGCGACCGACAAAGGCCAAGTAGTCTTCTGCCGATGTGGTGTTGTCATCATCGTCATCCAGGGCGCTGGGCAAGTAGGTGATATCGAATGCCCGCTGATTGATGGGGCCGAGTTTGTTGCTGTTGGTCAGGCTGGTGAACAGCGAGGTGCGGCTATCGCTGTCGGCGAAATCAAGGGGGGAGCGGCGGACTTCACTGGCGCCTTCCTCATCGTTGTACTCGACAATAACGTGGCCCTGCCAGCCGGATTTAAATTGATAACGGGCATAAACCCCGTCGGTCCAGGCGATCTCAGTGTTATTGCTGGTGCCGCGATCGAGGGATTTTTTCGCTACACCATCGAGTTTGAATTCGGTTTGCATACGACCAAGCTTTAGGCTCCATTGGTCGTTGTTGTAGCCCACAAATAACTGATCGATGGTGGAATAGCCCAGAGCCATACCGGTATTACTGGTCGCGTGCCAGTCAACGGTAAAGTGGGTGTTGGCTTCTTTGGTGCTATAGCGGCCAGCGGCGCGGCCTTGAGCGTACCACTGCTCATTGAATTGCCATTTTGCCCCTGCACGTACGCGCAGACGGAACTCGTCTGTTACATCATCGTTGCCATCGCGTTTATCGCGGTGCAGAGTGAAGTAGCCGGTTCTGATATCGCCAATAGCTGTCATATCATCAGCCGCCAGGCTGGTGTGGCTGATGAGGGCGGCGCCGAGCAATAAGCTGCTACAGCCCAGTAGGCTTGATAGTTTTGCTGATTTCATGATGGAGGCTCAGGTCGGATTGCGTGCTTCTTGCTGCAATAAAAATGTCATAAATTTGAGTTTGGCTTGAAACCCGATTTTGTCAATAGTGAAAACCTTTCGTTAATGTGGGATTTATTGAGATATATATTTCTATTGTGGCTGATAATTTGTGGTTGTATTGCAATTTCATCCTAATTTGTTTTGTTAATTAGGATGAGTGTTGATTCGTTCCCTCTCCGTCGCTATAGTTTGCCCCATATTCAATGGATTAAAAGACGATGAATTCGCCATTTGTTGCTCAAACAGCAATCTCCAAGACCTCTTCCTTCGGTGCCTGCGAACTGCAGTCACTTCTGCTATTACGACTGCTATAGGGTGACGTAGAGCGCACTACAGGCGTTTAACGTTACCCGAGATTTCATCTAGCCTCTTAATTAGTTTTTATTTGTATAAATGACATTCCTGCCATCTAAAGCAAAGGCAGGAAAGATACGGTGTAAATACCCTATGAATGCTTCAGCAAAAGATAAATTAGTTATTTTTGATACGACCCTGCGTGATGGTGAGCAGAGCCCAGGGGCGTCGATGACCAAAGAAGAAAAAATCCGCATTGCCAAGATGCTGGAAAAAATGCGTGTCGATGTTATCGAGGCGGGTTTTGCCATTGCCAGCCCAGGTGATTTTGAAGCGGTAAAAGCCGTTGCCGAGGTGGTGAAGGATTCCACGATTTGTAGTTTGGCCCGTGCGGTGCGTCCGGATATTGAGCGTGCCGGTGAAGCCCTGAAAAATGCCAACTCAGGGCGAATTCATACCTTTATTGCGACTTCGCCTATCCATATGAAGTACAAGCTGCAGATGGAGCCGGATCAGGTGTTGGAGCAAGCGGTTAACGCCGTGAAAATGGCCCGCAACTTTACCGACAATGTGGAGTTCTCCCTGGAAGATGGCAGCCGCACTGAGCCGGAGTTTATGTACCGGATTGTTGAGGCGGTGATTAACGCCGGTGCCGGTACCATTAATATTCCTGATACTGTCGGGTACGGAACGCCGGAAGAGTACGGTCAGATGTTTGGCAATGTGATTACCAATGTCCCTAACTCTGACAAGGCGATCTTCTCTACCCATTGTCACAACGATTTGGGCTTGGCGGTGGCCAACTCCCTGTCTGCGGTGATGAACGGTGTGCGTCAGGTGGAGTGTACGATCAACGGTTTGGGTGAGCGTGCCGGTAATGCCTCGTTGGAAGAGGTAGTGATGGCAGTGAATACCCGTAAGGATTTCTATCCGGTAACCACCGGAATCGATACTTCTCACATTGTGCCGACCTCGCGTCTGGTGGCCAGTGTTACCGGCTTCCCGGTGCAGCCTAACAAGGCAATTGTGGGTGCCAATGCTTTTGCTCACGAATCCGGTATTCACCAGGACGGCGTTCTGAAACACCGCGAAACCTACGAAATTATGCGTGCCGAAGATGTGGGCTGGAACACCAACAAGTTGGTGTTGGGTAAGCATTCCGGCCGTGCCGCTGTGAAAGCCCGTTTTGAAGAGTTGGGCATTACCTTTGAATCCAGCGAAGATTTCCAGACCGTGTTTACCAACTTTAAAGATCTTGCTGATAAGAAGCATGAAATCTTCGATGAAGACTTACAGGCATTGGTTAGCGATAGTCGTCCGCAGGATGTTCAGGAAACCTATCAATTTGATTCTATGGAAGTGGCCTGCAAAACCGGTCAAAAACCCAAGGCGGATTTGGTGTTGAAGGTGAATGGCGCCGAGCAACGTTGCAGCGCCGAGGGTAGTGGCCCGGTTGATGCAGCCTTTAAAGCGATTGAGCAGGTTGCCAAGAGCCAGGCGGAGCTGATCTTGTACTCTGTGAATGCTATTACCGAAGGCACCGAAGCTCAGGGGGATGTGACTGTGCGCCTGGAGCGCGACGGTCAGCTGGTCAACGGTGTCGGTGCCGATACCGATATTGTTGCTGCGTCTGCCAAGGCCTATCTGCATGCGCTGAATCTGTTAGAATCGGGCGATAAAGCTCACCCGCAACGCGACGGTGTATAACCTATAACCAGGCCTCACTATGAATGAACTCCAGCGCCAGCAGTATCTCGATGCATTGGGTGTAGATACCTATATGCCGCGCTGGGTTCTGCCCCATGCACCGGAGCCGGTGGCCTGTGATGTATCTTTTATTCCGTCGGAGTTAGAGGGCAGTGAAGGGGGTGGTGAAGGGATCAGCGCTGCCGTAGCGTCGCAACCCGCCGTCAACGATTCCGCTGCTACCCCAGTAGCGAGGCCTGCTTCTACTGGCGCTGCGCCTCAGGGGCAGGCTTCATCCTCTTCTGTGTTGGCTGTTTTAAGTGGTGAAACGCCTACCGCAGATAAAGTGCCTGCAGTTGAGACTGTGGCTGAGGTTAAAGATACTTCGGTGCCTACAGCAACCGAGCAGGCCAAACCACAGGCTGCATCAGAGCCTGTACCTGCGTTTGCACTCAGTATCTGGCGTATCAGTGAGGATTTACTCATCATCGATTCCCGCCAGGCGCAGTTAGCGTTGCCCACTGAGCCTCTGCTGATCAATATTCTGGCGGCATTGGGTTACCCTCGTCAGCCTTTACCCAAAACCGAAGTGATTCGTTGGCCTATGGTCGACAACCCCTTTGTAGGTCAGTCTGAAGCCGATGCCCGCGAAATGCTGGAAGCTTATTTGGACGGCAAGTTATTAACCCATCCCACAAAGCATTTATTGTTAATGGGTGATGAGGCGGCACGTTATATTCTGCCGGCAGAGCAGTCTTTGGCTGACGTGCAGGGTAAGGCGATTGAATTGCCTCAGCATAAGGCCGAAGCCATTGTCGTGCCTAGTCTTTCTGACATGTTGCAGGACCCGTTGCAAAAACGCCTTACGTGGCAAGCGATTCAGCCGCTTGTGTTGAGCCAGGAATAGGTAAGCCTCGACAAGGACAATGTTGTGATGGATGGCTCTGACACTCAGTCGCTGCAATGGCGCAAGCTGACCTCCGAGGATCTGCAGGCGATGCTTGTGATAGAGCAGGCCGCACACTCTCACCCCTGTAGTTCCTCTGTTTTACTTTCGTTTCTCAATAGGCCCACTGCCCAGGTATGGGGTGTGATTAAAGGGCAGAAACTGTTGGGCTTCAGTATTGTGTCTGTGGTGGTGGATGAATCCGAGCTGATTAATATTGCCGTTCACCCTCAAGCGCAGGGCAAAGGACTTGGCAGGCAGTTACTGCAACAGGCCATTGAGCAATTACCGGATACAGTTCGCGGCATGTTTCTGGAGGTACGGCAGAGTAACGAGGCTGCCATTGCTCTGTATGATCGCATGGGGTTTATCGAAACCGGCGTGCGGAAGAATTATTACCCCACTAAGCAGGGTCGAGAGAATGCACTCTTAATGGCCCGAGACTTTTCACTGGAGTCATAATTTTCGGCAACAGACTCAGTAACCTCTTAGCCAGCTCTGCAAGGCTGCTTTTTCCTCTTCACTAAAGACCAATCCCAAGTGAGTGCGGCGATATAAAATATCGTCGGTGCTACAGGCCCATTCTTCTTCACATAAGTAACGTACTTCTTGTTCATAGAGCCGATGGCCGAAGTGTTGGCCCAGATCGCCGAGGCGCTTGGCATCCTGCAGGATGCGATAACTTAAGGTGCCGTAATTGTTGGCCAACCTCTGTATCAAATCGATAGGCAGCAATGGGTAGCTGTTGTGTAGCTCATCGATAAAGGCCTCAAGGTCACCATCAATGATGTCGCCACCTGGCAGAGGTGATTCAGCCTGCTGTTGATTGGGTGTTTTGCCGCTGTAGGGCTGCAGGATTCGCAGTGCCTGTATGGCCAGGCGGCGATGGCCAGCCAGTGAACCGCCAAAAATATTCAACAGTGGGGTGTGGCCGTCGGGGCAATCCAGGTCTAAAAAGTATTGCCGGCTTTTTTGCGTGTCACAACAGGTGGGGTCGTCATAGATCGCACGAATACCCCAGTGTCGGTGCACAATGTCATCGGTACTTAATTTATTTTGAAAGTGATGGTTGACCAAATCGATCAGCTGTTGCTCTTGCTGCGGACAGGGTTCCAGTGCCGGTGATTGGCTGCTACCAATCAGAAAACACTGATGGTGGTAAGGGGTGACCGTTACCAGGCGGCCATCCAGAGCTTGCAGGGTAAAACACTGCCTTGGCCATTCCGGTTTACGGACCACCAGCGTACTGCCGCCAAAGCGTTTAACCTGACATCGTGACGGGCATTGAATTGCTTCTTGCAAAAGGTGACTGGCTGCTTCGCCGGCAGCGTTAACCAGGATATTGGCATGGAAGCTCAGCGGATGTTGATCCGGATTTTCGACTTGCAGCAACCAGTGTTTTGCCTCGGTTAAGCGGGCGGCCTGGGTTAAGCGATGATGGGGCAATATTGTTGCCCCGTGGGCCTTGGCGGCTAACGCCTGGCTAACGGTATAGCGGCTGCCATTTAACAAACAATCGGTGTAGACATGAATACTGTTGCCGGTATCACTTAAAAACGGCTTGGTTAAAAACGCGCGTGGACAGTGGTAGTCATCCCGAGAGATTTTCAGTGGCTGCATGCGCCGATACACAAAGCAGCCGGTTCTCACCCGGCGGTGGCTGCGGACATCCAGATTATCGAGTAGGGCAAATAGCCTGGGGCGCACCAGATGTGGGGCACGTTTGCAGGCCAAGGCCTGTTCTTGCAGGTTATTGCGCACCGTATCCAGAGCCAGGTTTTCAAGCTGGCGGATATCACCGCTAAACAGTCCGGAAGTGGCTGAAGAGGCCCCGTTAGCGATATCCCCCGCTTCAAAAACGATGGTCTTAAGGCCCAGGGCAGCCGCTTCACTGGCCAGTGTTACGCCGTGAATACCACCACCAATTATGGCTATATCGTAAACGGGGATCGGGGCTTCGTTCATGGCTTATCATCGCTTTAGTGTCTTATCTTCAGTTTAGCTTATTAGAACGGTAAGTTTGGGGTATATAGCGATTGTTTATAATGGGCCTTGTGCCACTGAATCCGTATAATGGCGGCCTTTTGCCATAACGGGCCTTCCCTGACATATGTCCACAGATCCCTCCATAGACAAAGTGACCCTCAACGCTGAGCTGACCGCGCTGGAATCCTCGCTGCAGGAGGTGATGATGCGTGATGCCTATCGGTTGGGACGCCAGTATCGGGAGCTCCATAAACGCTTCAGCTCTGGTAAGCCGATTGATCAGGGATTGGGCAAGCTGCGCAAAGCCATCGAGAAGTCCTCTGCCCTGGTAGAGCAGCGCCTCAAGGCCATACCCAAGGTGGCCTTTCCCGAGAATCTGCCCATTTCGGCCAAGCGTGAGGCCATTGCTGAGCTGATTGATAAGCATCAGGTGGTTGTATTGGCCGGTGAAACGGGCTCGGGTAAAACCACCCAGCTGCCAAAAATCTGCTTGGACTTGGGCCGCGGTATTAAAGGTTTGATTGGTCATACCCAACCGCGGCGTATTGCCGCCCGTACCGTGGCCAGCCGTATTGCTGAGGAGCTGGAAACGCCTTTAGGGGAGTCGGTGGGCTACCAGGTACGATTTACCGATCACAGCACGCCCACCAGCCATATCAAGTTGATGACCGACGGTATCCTGCTGGCGGAGATTCAGAATGATCGTTACCTCAATAAATACGACACCCTGATTATTGATGAGGCCCACGAGCGCAGCCTCAATATTGATTTTTTGTTGGGGTATATCAAACAGATTTTGCCCAAACGCCCGGATCTTAAAGTCATTATTACCTCGGCAACCATTGATCTGGAGCGTTTCTCCAAACACTTTGATGATGCACCCATTATTGAAGTATCCGGTCGCACCTATCCAGTGGATGTACTCTATCGCCCCATGGCAGATAGCGCTGAGGATCTCAATAGCGCCATCATTGGCGCGATTGAAGAAATCGAGCAGCTTGAGCGCCTTAATCACCAACGTAACGGTGAGCAGCGCCGCGGTGGCGATATTCTGATATTTATGAGCGGTGAGCGGGAGATTCGCGAAGCGGCCCTGGCGATTCGCCGTGCCGACTTTAAACATCTCGACGTGTTGCCGTTATATGCTCGCCTGAGCCTGGCTGAACAAAATAAAGTCTTTCAGTCCCATAAGGGCCGCCGGGTTGTACTGGCTACCAATGTGGCCGAAACTTCGATTACGGTGCCGGGCATTCGCTATGTGATTGACCCGGGCACGGCGCGTATCAGTCGTTACAGTTATCGCACCAAGGTGCAGCGCTTACCCATTGAGTCAATCAGCCAGGCCAGCGCCAACCAGCGTAAAGGCCGCTGTGGTCGGGTCAGTGAAGGCGTATGTATTCGTCTCTACGATGAACAGGACTTTATCAATCGCTCTGAGTTTACCGATGCTGAAATTCTGCGCACTAACTTGGCGGCGGTGATTTTGCAGATGCTGAATTTGCGCATCGGCGACATTCACGATTTTCCCTTTGTTGATCCTCCCGATCAGCGTTTGATTAACGACGGTTTTAAACTGCTGCAGGAACTGCAGGCGGTCAATAAAAAAGGTGAGCTGACCAAAACCGGCCGCCTGTTAATGAAGCTGCCGATTGATCCACGCTTGGGCCGTATGTTGGTGGCTGCCAAGCAGGGGCAGTGTGTTAGTGAATTGTTGATTATTCTCAGTGCCCTGTCGGTACAGGATCCCCGTGAGCGTCCGGCCGACAAGCAGCAAGCCGCCGATGAAAAACACCGCCGCTTTTATGACGACCACTCAGATTTTATGGCTTACATCAATCTGTGGCATTACGTCGAAGAGCAGCGCCAGGAGTTATCGCAAAATCAATTCCGCAAACAGTGCAAGCGCGAGTTCTTATCCTATTTACGTTTACGGGAATGGCGAGATATCCACCATCAACTGCGCCTGGCGGCCAAGGATCTCGAGTTAACCGAAAATAAACAGCCTGCCGGTTACGAGGCTGTACACAGGGCCTTGGTGACAGGATTGCTTGGACAGGTAGGTTTTAAAGCCGAAGAGCGCGAATATTTAGGTGCTCGCAACCGCCGCTTTGAAATCTTCCCTGGTTCATCACAAAAGAAAAAACGCCCCAAGTGGCTGGTGTCTGCACAGTTGCTGGAAACCAGCAAACTGTTTGCCCATACGGTGGCCAAAATCGAGCCTGAATGGATACAGCAGGCAGCTCAGCACCTGGTGAAGCGGCGTTACTTTGAACCCCATTACAATGCCAAAAGCGGCCAGGTGATGGCCTATGAAAGTATCAGTCTCTATGGCCTGGTGCTGGTTGAGAAAAAACGCGTTAGTTATTCACAGATCAATCCGGAAGTATCTCGTGAAGTATTTATTCGCGAGGCACTGGTGGAAGGTTTGTATCGTGGTAAAGGTAAGTTCTATCAACATAACGAGCAGTTGATTGAAGAACTGGATGTGCTGGAAGCCAAATCCCGTAGACGGGATATTCTGGCCGATGACGAAGTGCTGTTTGGTTTTTATAACGAGCGAGTACCACAGGAAATTGTCAATCTGGCGGGCTTTGAGCATTGGCGCAAAGAAGCTGAGAGCTCGCAACCGAAGCTACTGTATATCGACCGCGAAACCCTGATGCGCCACGATGCCAGTGCCGTGACCGAAGCGCAGTTCCCCGATGAATTGCAGTGTGATGGTATGCGTTTCCCACTGGTCTATCACTTTGAGCCAGGACATCCCGATGATGGCGTAAGCTTGCAGTCCCCTGTCGCGGCTTTGCATTTATTACCGGAAAATCGTCTGCAATGGTTGGTGCCGGGCATCTTGCGTGAAAAATGTATCGCGATGGTCAAAGCGCTACCCAAACAGTGGCGTAAAAACTTTGTGCCGGTGCCTGAGTATGTCGATAAAGCCCTGGCTTCCATGTCGGCTGATAATACGCCGCTGCACGAAGCTTTGGCTTTTCAGTTAAAGCGTCATACTTCTATTGAGATTCCGGCCGATACCTGGGATTTGTCGGCGCTGGACAACTACTACCGTATGAATATTCAGGTAGTAGATGAGCGCGGCAAAATTATCGATCGCGATCGAGATTTAACCACCCTTAGAGATCGCTATCGAGACCAATTGCAGCAAACTCTGCAGAGTGACGATGACGGGCTGGAACGTGACGGCATTACAAGCTGGGAGCTACCAGAGTTGCCAGACCACAATTTGGTTGAATCCATCCCGTTAAGCCGCGCAGGTATGACGATTAGTGCTTATCCGGCGTTGATTGATTGTGGTGATAGCGTCTCGTTAAAACTGCTCGATAACCCTGTTGATGCTGAGTTTGATAGTCGTCAGGGCATTACCCGCTTGTTGCTGCTGGGGCTGGGACAGACGCTTAAATCGTTGCGCAAGGAGCTGTTAAAAGGCAAAGATATTGGCCTTACCGTAGTCAGTTTAGGCAAGCGTGATCAGGTGGTGGATCAGATCTTACTGGCTGCTATTCACCATTGCGCATTAGCTGAGCAGCCCTTGGTAAGAACCAAAGTTGAGTTTGAGCATCGGCTCAATACGGCTAAATCCACTGTAACCGGCTATGCCTGCGAACTGGAAAAACTCCTGGTCGATAGCCTGACCCAGGTGGTGGCTATCAAGAAAACCATTAAATCCAGTAAAAATGCCCTGGCTATTGCCCTGGCTGCTACGGATATTAACTGTCAGTTGGAGCAACTGTTTTATCCTGGCTTCCTCTACGCCACCTCTATGCAATGGTTGCGGCAGTACCCCAGGTATTTAAAAGCCATCACCTTGCGCCTGGACAAGGTTGCCAGCCAAATCCAGAAAGACAAAATCTGGATGACCGAGCTGGATGAGTTCTGGCTCAAATGGGAACAGAACCTGGAGAAGCAGGGGCCTGCCTTGGTAGCCAGCAATCCTGAGTTACAACAATTTCGCTGGATGCTGGAAGAGTATCGGGTCTCTTTATTTGCCCAAAGTCTGAAAACATTGATGCCGGTATCAGCCAAGCGCCTGAATAAGCAGTGGCAGTTGGCGATGGGGCAGTTGTAAATGTGGCACGTTTGGGGTCTGACCCGCAGGGTCAGACCCCAGGCTAAGTTTTTGCGTGTGTAGGTCGATAGCTTATTGCAGGGGCGGGGTCTGACCCTACGGGTCTGACCCCAGAGTTGAGGTGAGAGATAAACAGAGAAAACTGTTAACTCCCCCCAAGACAACACCATACAGATGGGCTATCTTAAGTGGCAAATAACGCTAAACGACAGGACGTGATGTCTACATTTCCCTGGGGTGAAAGTCGACTCAAGCTCGAAGAGCATACCGTGACGGTGTCCGGTGGCCATCAATTGCAGTTACGACGCTGTTATAAGCGCACCGATGGCCCTCCTGTGTTTTTAGTGGCCGGTTTCGGTCAGGATTCCAGTCTTTTTCTTCCTAATTCAACCCAAGCGGGTCTGGCGCCCTTTCTGGCAACAGCCGGTTACGATGTCTTTGTCGCTGAGCTGCGTGGTAAAGGCCGCAGTTGGCCCCTGGTGACTCGCCATGCCGATTGGGGGTTACATGCGCTAATTGCGGAAGATATCCCAGCCCATTTAAATGCCATGGCTAAACTGCGTCCCGGTGCTCCTCAAATGTGGGGTGGCCAGGGGTTAGGTAGCTTGTTGTTGCTGGCAGCCTATGCGCGTTTGGATATTCTTCCTGCGCCGGTGTTTAGCATGGTGCACTTTGCCGCTGGGCGCTGTTGCCAATTAACCAGCCTTGATAAGACCTTACGGTATATGACCTGGCAGTGGGGCTGTGATACTGCGGCAGCCCTGTTTGGCTGTGTGAATGCCGCAGGTGTCGGTCACCAGGTTCACGCTGACAGCCGCCTGGTTTATCAACAGTGGCGTGCCTGGCAGCAGTCGATTGATTGGCTCGACCCCGAAGACGGTTTTGATTATCGCCAGGCCCTGCAGCGCAAACCCCTGCCGCCGAGTCTGTACTTTTCGCTGCGCGACAGAGGTTTGTGGGGCAGTGTGGAAGATACCCGTTTATTGATTGAAGAGCTTGGGCCCCACGATGTCCGCCTGGTGGGGGTAGGGAAGGCTTGCGGTAATCGCCGTAACTATAATGCAGAGACATTACTGACTCATAAAGATGCGGTGAGTGATCACTTCGAGGCCATTGAAGCCTGGTTGTATGAAATGCAGCATCCGGATGCTACAACCCAGTTACGCAGAGCTTAATTGCTTATCCCTCGGCTACGATATCCCTTAAAGCAACCGGCTTTTGTTGGATAAAACACCAAAAAGTTCCCGTCTGTTTGGCAGTTTTCTAATAAACAGAAAAACTTGCTAAAAATGTGTAATGCATCGAAACTAATCAAGTCGTCCTCTGTCATAGTAGGCAAGATCACTTTGGTGCTGCTTACTGAAGTCAGTACTGAGGGATTTTCAGGCCTACTACAGGTCTTTAAGGGCTTCATAAGAGGGAAAGCTGCCGTCAGCGGAGAAAGAACTCGGGTGAAGTTTTCAACTAAAGGTAGAAACCCAGGTGCTCATTGTAAAATTAAAACAAGGCACCACTATGGAGAAATAACTATGGCGAAGAAAGAAACTACTAAAACTATGGCAGCTCCTTTGGCGGCAGCAGTAGGTGCAGCTTTTGTTGCGTCTGCGACCTTGGCTCCTGTTGCATCCGCTGCAGAAAACCCATTTGCAGCAACTGAACTGACCAGCGGTTATAACCTGGCCGGTAAAGACGCTGAAGGTAAGTGTGGCGAAGGCAAGTGCGGTGAAGGTAAATGCGGCGGCGAAAAAGCTGACAAGGAAGGCAAGTGCGGCGAAGGTAAATGCGGCGGCGAAAAAGCTGGCAAGGAAGGCAAGTGCGGCGAAGGTAAGTGCGGCGGCGAAAAAGCTGGCAAAGAAGGTAAGTGCGGCGAAGGTAAGTGCGGCGGTAAATAATCCCGCCTAAACCTTATTAGCACCGGGGCCGACCCTACGGGTCGTGCCCCGCATCAATTTTCACTCCACACATAAATTCTTATGTCTATTTCCTCCCCCACAAACTTTCCAAACATTCACGGCGCTGGTTTAGGTTTACGTCGCAGCATGCTTGATGATTTTCAAGCGGTGACCACCGACGATGTTAACTTTATGGAAGTGGCTCCGGAGAACTGGATTGGGTTAGGAGGGCGCTTTGGTAAGGCGTTTCGGTCATACACCGAACGGTTTCCGTTTGTCTGTCACGGTTTGTCCCTGTCGATTGGTTCAACAGATCCCTTGGATATGGAACTACTGGCCAATATCAAACGTTTTATCAAAGAGCACGATATAAAACTTTATACCGAGCATCTGAGTTATTGCAGTGATTCAGGACATTTGTACGATCTAATGCCGATTCCGTTTACCGAAGAGGCAGTCCATCATGTAGCTGGCCGAATTCGTCAGGTGCAGGATTTTCTAGAGCAACCCATTGCCATGGAAAATGTTTCTTACTACTGTGCACCCCAGCAGGAAATGCGAGAGATCGATTTTATCAATGCGGTGATTGCTGAGTCTGGCTGTAACCTGTTGCTTGATGTGAATAATATTTACGTTAACAGCATTAACCACCGTTACGATCCGGTAGAGTTTCTACAGCAGTTGCCCGGTGATAAAGCCGTATATATTCATGTCGCTGGGCATTTTGATGAAGCTGAAGATCTGCGTGTGGATACCCATGGCGCCGATGTTATTGATCCGGTGTGGGAGCTGTTGGATAAAGCCTACGAGACGTTTGGGGTTTTACCGACGTTGCTGGAAAGGGACTTTAATATTCCAGCGGTTGATGAGCTCTTAACTGAAGTTAATCTCATTCGCCGTATTCAGCAGCGCTACCCTGAGGCACAGACAAGCGAAGATGATTTGGTGCACGTACGATGAGTGCTAAATCGACGATGAGTTTTGCAGAAACCCAAGCAGGTTTTGCCGGTCACCTGCGTAACCCCGAGCAATATGCCGCACCAGCTGGTATTGAAGATCGACGCTTAAAAATTTACCGCGATTTGATCTTCAATAATGTGGAGAGCTTTATCAGCGGTGGTTTTCCTATTCTTCGTCAGCTGTATACCGATCAAGCCTGGCAGCAATTGGTACGAGACTTTATGGCTGTGCATCAGAGCCATAGCCCGTACTTTTTGGAAATCAGCCAGGAATTCCTTTCCTATTTGCAAGAACAGCGTGGAATCCAGGACGGTGATCCAGCCTTTCTGCTGGAGTTGGCCCACTACGAGTGGGTAGAGCTTGCATTGGATGTATCGACAGAAACCTTTGACGGTTACCCCGTTACCGAAGATCTTCTTGAGGGCAAACCCAAGGCCTCTCCTTTGGCTTGGAGTTTATCCTATCAATACCCGGTGCATTTAATTGGCCCTGAGTTTCAACCGCAGTCCCCACCAGAGCAGCCAACCTTCCTAATTGTCTACCGTAACCGCGCCGATGAAGTCGGTTTTATGGAGAGTAATGCGGTGACTGCCAGATTGCTGAGCTTGCTAAGTGGTGAAGCCTCTCTAACTGGGCGTGAGGCTTTATTACAGTTAGCAGAGGAAATGCGGCACCCAAATCCCCAACAATTGCTCGATTTTGGCGCAGAAATTCTTTCAAAGTTACAAAACTGTCATATTGTCTGCTGATATATTGAACAGTAAATGCCGGTTGGCGCCTGATTGTTCTTTTCTAACCTATTGATCTACTTGGTTTTTTTAACCTTTCTGTCATCTTTTCTAACAAATCGCAATATCCCCCAACTTTTTTATCCCCTGTCATATTGCTGACATATTCGCTCTTCACAATGCGCAGCCATGACGCAATCGTGCTTGGAAGATTGCATCTGCTTTTTTTACCAAACATTTGAGTTGAACTTATAACCACTACTAATTGGGGAAAAACCATGAAAAAAGCAATTCTGCCTCTGGCTATTGCCGCTGCTCTGCCTATGTCCGCTCTGGCGGCTGGTCCTATCGATGGCAAGGTTTACGGTAAAGTAAACATCACCGCTGTTAACGAAGATCACGACGACGCTGGCAGCAGCTCCGAAGATAGCTGGGACCTGAACTCCAACGCTTCTCGCATCGGTTTTAAAGGTAAGACTGAGCTGAGCGAAGGCCTGTACGCTATCTACAAGGCTGAATTCGAAATTCAAGTAGACGACGGTGACAAAGACGGTGAGACTTTCTCTCAGCGTAACATCTACGGTGGTCTGACTGGTAACTTCGGTACCATCTTCGCTGGTAAGCACGACACTGTTCTGAAACTGGCCCAGAAGAAAGTTGACCTGTTCAACGATCTGGACGGTGGCGATGTTAAAAACTGGATGTCTGGTGAGACTCGTGCCAGCAACGTTATCAACTACACCACTCCAAAAATGGGCGGTTTCTCTGCGTCTTTGATGACTGTTCTGGGTGAAGATAGCGATTCCGACAACGATCAAGACGGTCTGCTGGACAGCTACTCAGCTGGCGTTAGCTACTCTGCTAATGGCCTGTACCTGGGTCTGGCTCGTGACGAAAACGTTGACTCCGGTTCTCAAGAAAAAGACTTCCTGGACATCACCCGTATCGTTGCCACCTACAAGTTCGACGCTCTGACTCTGGGCGCTATGATCCAGTCTGCTGAAGAAGGTGACAACTACTCTGACAATGTTACTGATGCTACTGACGATTCATACGACGAAGACAGCTACGTTGTAAGCGCTGCTTACAAAGCTGGTAAGTTCACTTGGAAGCTTCAGTACGGTGAAGGTGAGTACGAAGAAGAAAACGCAGCTGGCGCCAAAACTTCAGAATCTGAAGAAGAGTGGCTGCAACTGGGTGTTGACTACAAGCTGGGTAAGAAAACCAAAGTTTACGCTTACTACTCTAACGGCGAAGAAGACGACAAGCTGGCTAACACCACTGACGAAGTTACTCGTTTCGGTCTAGGTATGGAGCACAAGTTCTAAGTTAACCTTAGATCAAGTGTTCAAGAGGGCGCCATCTGGCGCCCTTACTTTCTTAAATCTCACTTAAGGTTTTGGATGACCAAAAAGTGAGGTTGATGTTCTTTGTGGAGAAGAATATGCACAAGTTAATTGTTTCTTTAGCTGCTTTGACTCTGGCATCTCAGGTTTGGGCTAATGACCCATGTGAGGAAGATGCAGTAGATATGGCTGATAGTCTGGACTTCCACTCGTTGCATGTTGAGTGTGCCAAGGATCCAGTGATCCTGTACGACCCAAAGTCCAAATCGACCTTTCTGTCTAAAAAGAAAAAAACCGTTACCACCTACGGTGAAGACAGCAATGTCGCCAAAACGGTTACCGTTGAGGGCACTACTGCCAACGGCTTAACCCAGCAAACATTATCTGTACCTGCCAGCGCAGGTGCTGAAGCAACGACCCTGGAAGATATCCAAAGCAATGCGGGCGTTGTATTTAATATCCGTGAGCCTTTCACCATTACCGGTGGTCCACAGTCCGCACTCAACGGCCTGTATGTGCAGATGGCTCAATACTGTCCAAAAGGCTGGACCAAAAATGAAGAGTGGGTAGAACCCGCTGGTACCGGTTACTTTTTGCACTATCAGTTTACCTGTGCAGAGTAAGTTGACGATAACTGGTCCTCAAGCAGTTTAGCTCGGTTTTCTCCAAAAATTTCTGAGCGTAGTGGTAACAGCCCCAGGCGATTGCGTCTGGGGCTGTTTTTTTTTGTGGGCTGCACTAAACTAGTGATCCTAAGCTTAGGGACGACATGAGGAAGAAGAATGCAAAACATAAAAGCCAAACGTAAGGCAAGCGCCTTGGCCTTGGCTCTGGCAGCGGTATTATCCACAGGGGCTTTATCATCAGGAGCCATGGCAGAGGACGCTAAAAACCCTGATCCCTGGGAAGGCTTCAACCGCAGCGTATACACCTTTAATGACACAATGGACCGCTACTTTATGAAGCCCGTCGCACAGGGCTACCGGGCGGTTACACCAGATCCCGTCGAAGATGGCATCAGTAATGTGTTTGATAACCTGCTGGAAGTCCGCAATATCGTCAATGATATCCTGCAGTGGAAGTGGGGCCAGGCCGCCAATGATACCGGTCGTTTTTTGGTCAATAGTACTGTGGGCGTGGTTGGCTTGTTCGATGTCGCTCAGCATATCGGCCTGCCGGAAAATGACGGCGGTGAAGACTTTGGCCAGACTCTGGCGGTATGGGGCGTAGGTTCCGGCCCCTATGTAGTCATTCCGTTCCTTGGGCCTTCCACTTTACGTGATGGTTTGGGATTACCTGTCGACAGTCAGATGGATTTAATCAGTTATATCGATCATGTGCCAACTCGCAACTCCACCTGGGGTGCTGGTTTTGTCGATACCCGTGCCGGACTGCTGGAAGCCGAAGAACTGATCAGCGGCGATCGTTACACTTTTATGCGTGATGCCTACTTGCAGCGTCGTGAATATGTGATTAACGATGGTGAGGTCGAGGACGATTTTGGCGGGGAAGGGGACTACGGAGACTATTAATTAGTCTTGGTGCTCAGAGTTTGAGATGGGGTCTGACCCGCAGGGTCAGACCCTATTTTATTTAAAGCATTTCAGTTATTTCCAGTCCAAGCGTGCACTTGTCGTTAGGGCCCCCAATTACCCTCGACACGCGCGTTTTGGCTCTCAACATTGGGCTGTGACTGTGTTCTGAGGCAATGGTTACCTCCAGCTCTGAACCGGTTGGCAGGGCTTTATCCACCTCGACCAGCATGCCGCCACCACTTAAATCACGGCAAACACCTTCAAGGTCGATGCCTTCGGCGTGTACTTTGATTTTTGCCGGGGTGTCTATTTTCATCCGAATGAAGTTACGCTTCTCACTAAAGTCATGACGTGCAAGGCTCATTGTGCGCTCCCGTTGTAATCATTGTAAGAGGGTGCCGTATAACTCTTTTCTCGGTCGGCAAACGAACATAGTGCTCGCTTACTAATCAACCATAGCGGAAAAAAAGTGGTTTTGGTAGCTTGCGCGTATATGGAGATGGGAGTAGGGTTAAGGTTTCTTAAGTGTCGCGCAACTCAACTACTATAACGATTAAAAACACGCCTTTTGCTGTCTCTTTCATATATGCAAATGACTGGGCAAATAGAGCGAATTTGAGTGTATCTTACCGTCACATAGACAGGGGCCTGGATGTCGGAAGGAAGTCGGAAACTGCTCATCATTGATGATGACACAATCGTCCGTCAGAGTGTTGTAGCCTATCTCGAAGACAGTGGTTTTAGCGTTATGGATGCCGCCGACGGTGTTCTGGGGCTCTACCTGTTTCGCGAAACCATTCCCGATCTTGTTATTACCGACCTGCGCATGCCGGGTATGGACGGCCTGCAGGTGCTCGATCAAGTGCATACGATCTCCCCTGAAACCCCGGTTATTGTGGTATCTGGTGCCGGTGTGATGGGGGATGTGGTTGAGGCCCTGCGATTAGGCGCGGCAGACTACCTGATCAAACCCCTGGCGGATATGGAAGTCCTGGTGCATGCGGTGCGTAAAAGCCTGGAGCGCCTCGATCTGCTGGCGGAAAACCGTCGCTACCGGGAAGAGATGGAAACCGCCAACCGCGAGCTGCGCGACCATCTGCGAACCCTGGAGAAGGATCAGGAAGCTGGGCGCCATGTGCAGCAGCGCCTGTTGCCTCCATCTCCTATTGATAAGCACGGCTACCATATTGAGCACCGGGTGATTCCCTCGCTCTATCTAAGTGGCGATGCCATTGATCTGGCTTATGTAAAGGACCGCTATATCCCCTTCCACCTGACCGATGTCTCCGGTCATGGGGCCTCATCGGCTTTTGTTACCGTATGGCTCAAGCATCTGGCTACTGATGCGGTAATGCATGGGGATATGTATATCACCGAAGAGAGTGCCAATAAGAGCCCCAATGTCTTCCTGGATATGATTAATACCCAGCTCAATGAGTCACGTTTGGGCAACCATATGACCTGTTTTACGGGCACAATCGATACAGAAACTCACAAGCTGCGCTATTCTGTAGGAGGGCACCTGCCAATGCCGATGATGATTGTCGATGGCAGGGCGGAGTACCTGGAGGGGCGTGGCAAGCCGCTGGGCATCTTTCGAGATGTAAGTTGGGAAATATATGAGGTAGACTTCCCCCCCGGAGCGACCCTGGTGAGCTTCTCAGACGGTATTCTGGAGGTCTTGCCGCCCAGGGATCTACTGGAGAAAGAGGCCTACTTGCTGGATGTGTTGTCAGGCACAGATGGCAGTGTGGCGGCCATTTCCGAGATGCTGAGCCTGGATCAGATCGAGGAGGCACCGGACGATATTGCGGTGCTAGCCATTACTCGCCCCATAAGCGGTGAGTAAACGATTAACTTTGGAGGTCAAAGATCACTAGGTGGGCAGCTTGAACGCTAAGTTACCTAAACGATCGAGATTGTAATGCTAGAGGTTAAAGGGGGCTGATATGCAACCAGGTCAGATTTTGGTTGCGGATCACGACGGCGTATACGTCATCAAGATGGAAGGTGACGTACGGTTAACGCTGTGTGTATCGTTTGATCAGTTTATAGATACCATGTTTAGCCGCGATGATTTTCGCGCGATCATGTTTGATTTAACCGCTGCCGAGGCGGTTGATAGTACTACCCTGGGTTTAATGGCCAAGATTGCTATTCTGGCCATGGAGCGCAAACAATTACGCCCTATGATCCTGTCGGAAAGCGCGGGCATCAATCGTACCCTCGACTGTATGGGCTTTGCCGAAATCTTCGATATTGTCAGTACCGAAACCTTGCCCGACTATGTCAATAAAGCAGCGCAACATCAGGCGTCTGTACTGGATTGTCCGGTGGCGGATGAGGCTCAGGCCAAGCAGCGAGTTATCGAAGCCCACCGTATTTTGATGGACCTTAACGATAAAAATCGCGAGACCTTCCAGGACTTGGTCAAAACCCTGGAAAATGACTGATTAACCCCTTTCTATATTTTTAAACGCTTGTCTTCTTGGCGCGAATAAACTCACTGTGTGAAACGTAAATCAGCTCGCTGATCTTGCGGATCATATACTCCTCATACTTATCAATATGCCCATCGGCGCGAGCCACTTTCCACATACCTTGCAACAACTCAAACTTTTCGGTGGGGGTGCAGTAGTCGTTTACCAGGCGAGTAAATTGGTAGAGCGACAGGGATTCTTTACTTTCTATTCGAGCCAGTTCGGCCAACTCATTTAAATCCCGGTCATTGATACTGAATTGCTGTTGCAGGTGTTGTTTCAGTGCTTCAAATTCACTGGCGTCGAAGTGTTCATCAATGGCGGCAACCTCAACCATTAATGCCGCGCAGGCCAGATGTTTTTGGTAGTCGGTTAAATGGTTTTCTTCGTCGTGAGCCAGGTGATCTTCAAAAAAACGTTTTATGGCATCCAGCATATTTTCTCCTGATGTCCTGCAATTATCCGTTTAACGCCTGTTTGCGTTCACGGTAGGTAATTGCTTCCAGTGCTTTTTCTACGACCTCAATACCGGCGCCAGGTTTCGTGGCATTTTCACTGATATGACGGCGAAACAGTCTCGCACCAGGCATACCCTGAAACAGACCCAGCATATGACGGGTCATATGGTTTAGGCGCGTGCCATTGCTCAGCTCTTTTTCAATATAGGCCATATAGGCTTCAGCCACTTGCATGCGCGAAGGAATATCATGCTCATCGCCATAAAGCCTTTGATCTACTTCGGCCAGCAGATAGGGATTCGAATAAGCCTCACGTCCCATCATAACACCGTCGACATGTTGCAGATGTTGTTGGCATTCATCCAGTGTTGTGATGCCGCCATTGATCAGAATCTCCAAGTCGGGGAAATCCTGTTTTAAGTGGTAAACCATCTCATATTTCAGCGGCGGTTTTTCCCGATTCTCTTTCGGGCTCAATCCCTGCAGCCAGGCCTTACGGGCGTGAACAATAAAGGTATTGCAGCCTGTTTCAGCAATGGTGCTGACGAATTTGACCAGGCCCGGGTAGTCTTCCATATCGTCAATACCGATACGGTTTTTAACGGTGACTGGAATCTCAACGGCGTCCTGCATGGCCTTAATACAATCGGCGACTAAATTGGGGTGGGCCATCAAAATGGCACCAATCATATTGTTCTGCACCCGATCGCTGGGGCAGCCACAGTTTAGGTTAACTTCATCATAGCCCCATTCCTGCGCCAGCTTGGCGCATTCAGCCAGCTCACTGGGATTGCTACCGCCCAGCTGCAGAGCTACCGGGTGTTCGCTGGGATCGAAATCCAGAAAGCGTTCGCGGAACCCATGCAGAACGGCGCCAGTGGTTACCATCTCGGAATAGAGTACAGAGTGGTGGGATATCAGGCGCCAGAGCATCCGGCAGTGTTTATCCGACCATTCCATCATGGGGGCGACGGTAAAGCGGCGATTGAGAGGGGCCCTGCTCACTAGTGTTGAACCCCTTGGTCATCGTTCTGGGCAGAGAAGGCATCAATCTCACTGTCTTCCATAAAACCCAGGCAAGAGCCGCCAACAGCCCACAGTAGCTCCCGTGGGATCACCGGGGTCAGGTGGGGGTAGAAGGTAATCATGCGGATCAGCAGGTCTTCGGCTAGAAAAATGTATTCCTTGCCCTCTGCCAGTGCTGACAGGGTGCTGTCGAACAGTTCAATAATGGTCTGGCCGCTTTCGTCATCAGGGATGGCGGGTTTTACGGCTTTTAACAGGGCATTGAGTTGATCTTGTAACTCGGTACGGGTCATAGCGTTAGCTGTATCGTCTTTTATTAAGGGTAAACAGAGGGCTATTTTACTCTATTTTGACAAGAGTATTTGACGAATTATCGCGGCCTTGGCATTGCAATCTGCTCGCTGGCGGGGTCAAATATCCGCCCTTAGTATGACCAGTAGTACCTCCAGCCACCAAACTAAGCAGCAAAGTCATGACAGCAGCATTATCTATTCGCAACCTTCAGAAGACCTATAGCAACGGTTTTACGGCGCTAAAGGGCATCGATCTCGAAGTTCAGCCTGGAGATTTCTTCGCCCTGCTGGGCCCAAATGGGGCTGGTAAGTCCACCACCATTGGCATTATTTCCTCGCTGGTGAATAAGAGTGAGGGTGATGTCCGTATTTTTGGTAAGGATATTGTCAAAGAATCTAGCCAGGCCAAGCAGCTATTGGGTGTGGTGCCGCAGGAATTTAACTTTAATCAGTTTGAGAAGGTGCTGGATATTGTTGTTAATCAGGCCGGGTTTTACGGCTTGTCGAAGGCCAGAGCGCAAACTAAGGCTGAGGAATACCTGCGTAAGCTGGAGCTGTGGGATAAGCGCGATACCCAGGCTCGTTTGCTGTCTGGTGGTATGAAGCGTCGGTTGATGATTGCCAGAGCGTTAATCCATGAGCCAGAGCTGCTGATTCTCGATGAGCCAACAGCGGGCGTTGATATTGAATTGCGCCGTTCCATGTGGGCATTTCTGCAAGAGATTAATGCCGCGGGTACCACGATTATTTTGACGACTCATTACCTCGAAGAAGCTGAGAGTCTGTGCCGCAATATTGCCATCATCGATCACGGTACCATTGTCACCCATACCAGTATTAAAGAGCTGCTAAAGCAGTTAAATCAGGAAACTTTTGTGTTGGATACCCGTGAAGTACTAACTGAGTGTCCGCAGGTAGAAGGTTACGATTTATCCCTGATGGATGAGCACTGCATCGAGGCGATGGTGGAAAAGGGGCAATCGCTGAATGAATTGTTTGCCGCCTTAAGTGAGCGGAATATCCATGTAGTGAGTATGCGTAATAAAGCCAATCGTTTGGAAGAATTGTTTGTGTCGCTGATCAATGAGTCGGCGGCCAAGAAGGAGGGCAGGGTATGAATGCTCAACAGCAATGGGTTGCGCTAAACACAATTTTGCGTAAAGAAATTACCCGCTTTACCCGTATTTGGATGCAGACCCTGTTGCCCCCTGCAATTACCATGGCGCTGTATTTTGTGATTTTTGGCACCCTGATTGGTTCTCGCATTGGGCAAATGGACGGTTTTGATTATATGTCCTTTGTGGTGCCGGGCTTGATTATGATGTCGGTGATCAGTAATTCCTACTCCAATGTGGTGTCGTCTTTTTATAGCACTAAATTTCAGCGCAGTGTTGAAGAGTTGTTGGTTTCGCCGACGCCTAACTATGTGATTTTGATGGGGTATGTGTTGGGTGGCGTTGCACGCGGCCTGGCGGTAGGTTTTATTGTGACGCTCTTGTCGCTGTTCTTTACGGAATTGAAAATCCACAGTCTGGGGGTGACCGTTGCCATTGTATTTATGACCTCGGTACTTTTCTCTCTGGCGGGTTTTATCAATGCGGTATATGCCAATTCCTTTGATGATATTTCTATTATCCCGACGTTTGTTCTAACCCCGCTGACCTATCTGGGCGGTGTGTTTTATTCCATTAGCCTGCTGCCGGAGTTTTGGCAGGGTGTGTCACAGCTGAACCCTATACTGTATATGGTGAATGCCTTCCGTTACGGTTTCCTGGGGATTTCGGATATCAATATTGCCGGGGCGTTTATCGGGGTGAGTATTTTTATTGTGATCCTGTTCGCTTATAGCTTACACCTGCTGAGTACAGGTAAACGTCTGCGAGCGTAAAGGTACCATTGGTCGGATTTTAATAGCTCTGCCCGTGAAAAGTTGATTTGCTAGGTGAATATCGGCTTTCGAGGGCGGCAGCGCAATGAACAAAGAAGCTGTAAATACCATGCATGATATTCCGTTAGGCAAGCAGACCGAATATGTGTCTGTTTATACCCCTTCATTACTGTGCCCAATTCCCAGGGAAGAGTCTCGTCGCAGTCTGTCTATCGATGAGCAAGCTTTGCCCTTTTCCGGAGTGGATATTTGGACGGGTTATGAGTTGTCCTGGTTGGATGCCAAAGGCAAACCGGTAGTGGCAATGGCGGAATTTATTTTCCCCTGTTTTAGCCCGGCTATTGTCGAGTCGAAGTCCTTTAAATTGTATTTAAACTCGTTTAACCAAACCCGCTTTAACTCTATGCAGGAAGTGGCAACAACGCTGGAGTCAGATTTGTCTGTGGCGGCAGGAGCCAAGGTGTTGGTTGATGTGCAATCTTTGAATCAGGGCGTATCCCGCGGTTTAGGGCATTTGGTTGGCGAGTCCATTGATGGGCAGGATATCGAGGTGGATGTTTATCATCCTGATGCCAGTTTATTGGCCTGCGATGAAGGCCGAATTATTTCAGAAAACCTGCACAGCGATTTGCTAAAGAGTAATTGCCCGGTAACTGGCCAGCCTGATTGGGCCAGTGTGTATATTGCTTATCGCGGTCCGGCCATTGATAAGGCCGCATTGCTGCGTTATATCGTCTCTTTCCGCGAGCATCAGGATTTTCATGAGCACTGTGTGGAGCGTATGTTTACCGATATCAAAGCGCAGTGTAAGCCGGAGCAGTTGACGGTGTATGCGCGTTATACCCGCCGTGGGGGCTTGGATATTAATCCGTTTAGGACGGATTGTGGGGACTCGGCGTTGGATATTCGCCTGGCTCGACAGTAGCGTTTGAAGGGAGAGGCGTTACTTGTGGGGTATGACCCGTAGGGTCAGACCCCGGTCTTATACGATGATTTTGTCTTTTAAGGCTTCGCTGACCTGCTCCAGGGCGTGAAGCACCTTGTCCTTGTCATAGTTGCGTACGCGATCCAGGTCCATATGTAGGGAGAAACCATCGATATTGTGCTCATAGTAGCTCTGATCGCTGCCCAACTCCTTGCGCAGATCAACCACATGGTAGACCTTAATGGGATGGCTAAAGCCTTTCACCGACACTTCACCCTTGTCACGACACATCACAACATCTTTCACCAGTGACCAGGTTTCGTGGGAAATCAGGATATGACCGGGCTCAGCAACCGATTCCAGGCGACTGGCCAGGTTTACATGGGTACCCAGTACCGTGTAATCCAGGTGGTGGCTGGTGCCGAAGGTACCAATGGTGCAGTAACCTGTATTGATGCCCATACGGATCTGTAACGGTTTTTTAATGCCCTGATTGTACCAGTGGCGTTGCAACACCTTCATACGCTTACGCATGGCCAGAGCCATGCTCAGGCAGCGCAAGGCATCGCTTTTCACGCCTTTACTGGCTCGGTCGCCAAACAGCACCATCATGCCGTCGCCCATAAACTTATCAATGGTGCCGCCGTACTGGGCAACAATTTTCGACATCTCGGTCAGGTAGGTGTTTAGCAGTTCAGTGAGAGTTTCTGCTTCCAGCTCTTCCGACAGCTGGCTGAAATCCTTGATATCAGAGAAGAAGATGGTCATGCGCTTACGTTCAGCGTTAAGCGTTTGCTCTTTACCCTGATTAACCGCTTCCCATACGGCGGTTGGCAGGTAGCGGGAAAGCTTATAAGCGCGGAGCTTGTAGAGGTTTTGCTCCTTCTGTAGATCCCTGGCTTCCTGCTGCATGCGGGCAATCTTCTGGTAGGAAAAGGCCGCCGAGGCGCAGAAGTAGGTGCTGATGCCAATAATACTCGCGGCGCTGATTTCGAGACTGGTAGTAAACACCCACTTGGGTTGATGGAAAAACAGCCCCAGTACCATGCCCGCTACCAAGGCAAGGTTGTCGCCCAGCCACTTTTCCTTGCCGCCATTCTGCAGGGCATTAAATTGGACCATGGTGACAAACAGAATGGTGGGCAGCAGGCTGAAGTCGACAAATGTCAGTACCACGCCGATCAGTGCAGCATCAGTATAGCCGAGCCATTGACCGGTTATGGCACGTTTAGCTTCGGGGATTTTACGGGTGATCAGGTAGGCAATATAGATGTAGGCCAGCAGGAAGATCAAAATCGAGGCGTGCAGGGATCCCACAGCCGACCAATTCAGTTGGCTTGCGATGGTTCCGGCGGCGGCAAAACAGATGAGCGCCCGGAAATAGTACTGAAATAGGGGAGCTTCTGTGTCTCCCGTCGCCTGGTCTTGCATTGCAGCCTGGTCTTGGATCTTATGTATAAAAGGCTGGAAACTGCGTGATCTCTCGCACGTTTGAGGATGTTCCAGCCCACTGGTCTCTAAGCTGGCCCATTAAACGTTTTTTGGGGGCAAAAGTCCATGCCCGGATGGTTTGTAAGCCTTTATGGGTAGTTATGGAGACAGGGGGGGATAGGGCTGAATCAGGCCGTTAACCCTGCATTCTCAGCTCAAGATAGCGGGCTTCAAGCTCGGCATATTGTTGTTTCAGTTTGGTCAGCTCTTCAGACTCTGAACCGCTTGCCTGGGATTCGTTACTGCTCATTTCAACCTGGGTCACCAACTGGCTGTTTTCCTGCTCGAGGCGATCGATGGTTTTGAGCATTTCTTTGCTTTCTTCGGTGTACTCGGCAATAGCAGTTTGCATAGCCGGGATCTGCGCCAGCTGCTCTGCCAGTTCCGCTTTATCGGTTTCCATGGCCTGTAACTGGGCATTGGCCTGGCTGATCTCGTTTTCCAGTAGCTGAATGCAGGTTTCAGATTCCTGTACAAAGCGAATTTGGCGCTCCAGCTGTTCCTGAAGGTCCTTGATGACGGCTTCTTTTTCCGCGGGAGAGGAGGCATTGCGCAGGCGGTTTTGCAGCTCGTTAATCAGTCGGTGTTGCTCTTCGGCGACAGAGCGTAGTTGTTTTAACTCGTTTTGAGCGCGGGGGTCTGTCTTGGTTATCTCAATGGTGTTGGTGACTGTACGGGTTTGAGAGCTACCACCAGAAACACCTTGCTGAATGCTCTGACCAACCTGGTTGTAGACATTGTTGTAATTAGACAGCAGATCATCGAAGGAGGCCTTTTGGTCGCTTGCTACCTGAATGCCTGAAAGCTGTTCGTAGTAGTCATCCGCCTGTTGCTTGGCATCACGCCACTGGTCTTCCATCTGGAAGAACAGGGCCTTAAATTTTTCCAGGTTTTCAACCCGCTGCAGTGAGCTGTCTAACTCCTGTCGCAGGGCTGCGGTATCTTCGCTGTCGCCTTCGGCAGGTGCAGCCTGGGTCCGAAAGAAAGTGACTAGCTGGGTGAATTTGTCCTCAAGGGTCACCCAGTTTGGAGTACTGCTGTCGCTGGCCAGTACGGCCTCTTTTTCACTCACTAGCGCGGCAAAGCGCAGGGCGGCTACCTGGCGGGGCAGGGGGCTGTCATTACTGAGATCCAGGGCGATATCCCGATCCGGGTTTAAGCCGCTGTGAAAATCGCGGGTTTGATCAATTAGCTGATCGAGCTGAGCAATATAGGCTTCACGGGGATCTGACTGGGCTTGAGCCTTTTTAACATCGGCTTTGGCCTGCTTAAGGTCGGCAACCAGGTCTTGAATTTTGTCTTGCAGGCGGCGCACCAGGCCTTTTAGGCCACGGGTATGAAACAACAGGAATACGCAGACGATCACCAAAACGGCAAACACTTCGGCGGCGCCAAAAATAATCCAATTGGATACCTGCATATCAACTCACTCAATGATGATACTTATAGCTATAGCCAAATTTATCGGCAGATTCGCTAAATTCACCAATTTTATTATTGTAGACCGCATTATGAGAGAAAAACCTTATAAAGGCGAGGTTATTACGGCGCTAGGTGTTATATCTACCCCTTATTGTTCAGTGCTTGCCATTCTTGGGGGGCAGCCTAGAATTGGCGGCCAATGATTAATGTAAAGAATGAGATCTTCATGGATGCCATTACAGCCCTTACCCAGCGTGTATCTTCAGGCAAACTCACTGAGCCTGGACCAGACCAAGCACAGTGTGAACTTATCTATAAAGCAGCTTTGCGCGCGGCTGACCATGGTTGTCTGAGACCCTGGCGGTTTTTAACAGTCGCCGGAGACGATCGTTATCAGTTAGGCGAGCTCTACCTGCAAGCTGGTTTGGCCGATGATCCTGAGTTATCCGAGGCCCGTCAGGATAAGTTCAAGGCCATGCCGCTACGTGCACCATTAGTGGTTGTGGCTATTGCCCGCTGTGCTGAACATCCCAAGGTTCCCAGAGAGGAAATGCTGATATCAGCCGGTGCGGGTGTGCAAAATATGATCAATGCAGCCTTTGCCTTGGGGGTAGGCGCCTACTGGCGCACAGGCGCCATGGCCTATCATTCTGTGGTCAAGCAGGGTTTGGGTATCGCAGATGATGAGGAAATAGTGGGCTATCTGTATCTGGGAACACCAAAGGTTTCCCCACGCCCAGCTCCTGAACTCGATATCGATGATTTTTTTACCCCTTGGCCCGCTAAATAGCGTTGCTATTAGGAAATCATTTATGTAAAGTACCGCCCTCGATTTGGGGGCCATAACAGGCGCCAAATTCGATAACTGGAGAGGTGTCCGAGTGGTCGAAGGAGCACGCCTGGAAAGTGTGTGTACGGCAACGTACCGAGGGTTCGAATCCCTCCCTCTCCGCCATACAAAAAAAGGCTCTATGTGAAAGCATAGAGCCTTTTTTATTGCCCCCCCACCAACTACTCTTTATTATGCCCACCCTCAGCAAAAGCAAGTAAAGCGGTCACTATGGCGGATATTAAAGGCCAGGCGGAAGCGAATCTTTATAGCCTGCAGCGCATCTTCACTATTCCAGAGTCCAGCGGGGCCACCTTGGCACAGATTGATGCCGAGATCTCAACTAATCTGGATGGCTTCCTCAGTGAGCGTATTGTCGCCTCTGAAAAAGATCTCACTGAGATCGAATCCGCGTTTTCTTCCCCCCATATCCCTGACCAGCCGTTTTACGTTTCAGGCTATACCGACTTTATTCTGAACCATCTGGTAGCTCAGTCCGTTCATACAGCAGCTCCAGGATTTATCGGCCATATGACCTCGGCACTGCCGTACTTTATGTTGCCGCTATCGAAGATTGTCACGGCACTGAATCAAAATCTGGTAAAAGTCGAGACATCCAAAGCCTTTACCCCGTTAGAGCGTCAAGTGTTGGGGATGCTTCACGGGCTTATCTACAACGCTGATGATGTGTTTTATGAGCAGTGGATGCACAACTCCAATCACGCGTTGGGAGCTTTCTGTTCGGGCGGTACGGTAGCGAATATTACGGCCCTTTGGGCGGCTCGAAACCATCTCTTGGGTGAGCAAGCCGTTGCCCGCCAGGGCTTGTACGGGGCTATGGCTGAAAAAGGCATCAAAGGTATGGCCATTTTAGTGTCCAAACGTGGTCACTACTCTTTGGCTAAAGCGGCGGACTTGTTGGGGATTGGGCGAGACAACCTGATTGCCATTGATACCGATGATAACTACAGGGTTAAAGTCGATGAGATGCGCATTAAAGCCGAGGAGCTACAACAGCAGGGGATTGCCATTCTCGGGATTGTTGGCCTTGGTGGAGCTACAGAAACGGGCAGCGTGGATGATCTCCAGGCTCTATCTGCCCTAAGTAAAGATATTGGCTGTCACTTCCATGTCGATGCGGCATGGGGTGGAGCAACCCTGTTTTCCAATAAGCATCGCAATCGCCTTAAAGGTATTGAGTTGGCCGACTCGGTCACCATTGATGCGCACAAGCAGTTTTATGTGCCTATGGGGGCGGGTATGGTGTTGTTTAAAGATCCTGAACAACTTTCCTCCATTGAGCACCATGCGGAATATATTATTCGTGAGGGCTCCAAAGACTTGGGTAGCCACACGTTGGAAGGTTCTCGCCCAGGTATGGCGCTGTTGGTCCATGCTGGTTTGAATATTATCGGCCGCAAAGGTTACGAGCTGTTGATCGATCAAGGTATGGATAAAATCCATTACTTTGCCGGCATGATTAAATGGCACAAGGACTTTGAGCTGGTGGTTGAGCCAGAATTAAACATCCTGGGCTATCGTTATGCCCCCGAATGGGTGCAAGCAGGTTTGGCACAGGCGAGTGCTGAAGTGGCTGAAAAAGTTAATGTATGCCTGGATCGCATGACCCAGTTAATTCAGAAAACCCAGCGCTCCGATGGTAAAACCTTTGTGTCTCGTACACGGGTTGATGCACCAAACTATTACCATCAGGTGATTACAGTTTTTCGGGTGGTATTGGCAAACCCGTTAACCTCGCAGAAGGTCCTGGGCAGTGTACTTGATGAGCAACAAGAGCTGGCCAAGCATAAGGATATTCAGGATATTCTTGCTGAGATAAAACAGCACTTGGGATAATCGGTCAAATGTGTTGAATAAAAAAAGCCCGGTCGTGGAAACACGACCGGGCTTTTTTGTTTTTGGCTATCAGTTAAAACTGATGTACCACCTTAACACTGCCATCCACTTCGGCTGAATCGATATAGCCAATCAGTGCCGGGTTTTCGGAAACCAGTTTTTTAACATCACCACCACTGCCAACTTCTTTGGGTGGGGTGCCTTTACCGGTAAACAGCAACTGTGCCCAGTATGCCTTGATTTGCTGGTCGTTCTTTTTCAGAACGGTGCTCACAAAGGAAGAGCGAATGGGTGAGCCTTCGGCCTGATCAACCGGAATAGCTTCTGAGCCATCGGGGAAAGCTTTCTTTTTACCCAAAAAGATCCGGGTAATATCGGCTTCCGACAGTACATTGGCATTGCTGGGATGAACCACCACGGCCACGCCGGACCAAGCGGCAGCTGAGGCAATCAACGTTAAGCCTGCTAAGGTGAGTGCAAGCAGTTGTTTCAGTGTGACTTTTTTCATCTTGCGTTCTCCTTAGAAAATTACGTCTACGCCAACGGCGATGGTGCTAACTTCACCTGCTTTACCTGCATCTGCGGTGATTTCACTACTGGATTCGTCGCTGGAATCGGTGTACTCAATTTTGAGTGCTGCAGAAGGGTGGAAGTCATAGCGAACACCGAGAGTCCAGGTTTCTCGCACCAGCTCATGCCCGTCACGATAGTCTGGAAGTAAACCGTCGCCACCGAAGTCATTGGTTTCGTACTCTGTCTCATTACTAGAGAAGGTGATATGAGGTGTCCATGAACCTACACGATAGCCTGCAGTTAGATACCAGCTATCTGTTCCTTCGGACCCTGTATCAAATGGGAAACTAGGCGTTTCGCTAAAGCTTGATGTGGTGTATTCGAAACCAGTGAAGAAACTGCCGAAGTTGCCTTTGGCGCCGAAAGATGCGTATTCAAATGTTTCTTCGTTACCGGCAGAAAATGGTCGGCCATCAGTGCCATCACCGAAAAAATCAGGAACTTCAACATCCAACTCATGATAGGCAACTCGTAACTCGAGCCAGTCATAGGAACCTGTTAGAACAATACCTATGGCTTTCTCTGTATCAAGCTGCATAAGAGAAGAGGTATCGTTATCTCCTGCGCCAAAGTAGCCCATCAGAGAAGTATCCCAATCGCCTACGCTGCCGCTATAGGTCGCAGATACACCTTCATAGGAGCTGATGGGAAGGTTATAGACGTCTTGAGGGGGGCGAATCCAGTGGTAGGCATAACCTACATCAAGATAATCGGAGTATGAATAGAATGGAATTCGTTGGCGGCCAGCTTTAGCATTAAGCTGGCTATTGATGTCGTAAGAAACATATAACCATTCAATTTCGGCGTCAAAGTCATTTGCTCCTTGAGCCGTAAGCTGTGCGACAACGGATAATCCGTCGCCCAAATCGGCGGATAGCTGCAAGCCGATATTGGTTTCAGGTTTAAAGCTGAAGTCTTCGTCATAAAAAGCGTTCGGATCACCACTAAAGACTGGGGCTACCTCATACCTTGTGGTTTCATCAAATACGCCTGGTGCGGCAATTGCGTTGCTTGCAGCCTTCTCATCATTGATAGCTTTACCGCCAACAACAGACGCGAAACCATTTACCCGTAATTCCGCCGCTTGCACCGTAAATACGGCTGAAGCAATGCCGACAGCTAATAAGGTTTTAGTTAGTGTACGTGTTTTCATACACGATTCTCCTCGGATGTAAATTGTAAGAGGCATGGTGTCTCTTATTTATGATTGTATGTATTGCCAGAACCTTCCGTGGAGAGCTTATGGGAGTGACGCCATGCGATGTTTCTCCTCCGCATCGCTATTACGGCCGATTCCACTAAAGCTTAAGCGATTCATATAAACGTCATAATAAGTTGAGTATAGATGTGCTTTGCTATAGTGCAATTTTTAATAGGTGGAACTTATTGAACGAATTTTGAGTACAACTTGAGTGCACTATTAATGTGCTAAAGAAATGAAAAGGGCTCTTTTTAGAGCCCTTTCGTAGAGTTAAAACTGATGAACAACTTTGACGCTTCCGTCTACCTCTCCAGAGTCAATGTAACCAATGAGAGCCGGGTTTTCGGCGACAAGTTTTTTAACATCTGCACCGCTGCCAACTTCTTTTGGAGGCGTGCCTTTACCGGTAAAGAGTAGCTGTGCCCAGTAAGCTTTAATTTGTTGATCGTTCTTTTTCAGAACAGTACCAACAAACGACGAGCGGATGGGGGAACCTTCGGCTTGGTCAACCGGAATGGCTTCGGCACCGTCGGGAAAGGCTTTCTTTTTACCTAAAAAGATGCGTGTTATATCTGCTTCGGATAAGGCGTTTGCATTGCTGGGATGAACAACAACAGCAACACCAGACCAAACGGAAACAGAAGCAATCAGGCTGATACCAGCTAAGGTGGCAGCAAGCAGTGTTTTGACTTTGAATATTTTCATCTTGCGTTCTCCTTAGAAAATAACATCGATGCCAACGGCGAAAGTGCTGACTTCACCAGGTTCACCTCTAATGGCTTGCACTTCGGTATCAGATTCTTCACTACGATCAGTGTACTCAAGTTTCAGTGCCGCTGAAGGGTGAAAGTCATACCTGACACCAAGAATCCAGGTTTCTGTGGCGCTGTCCTTGCCGTCTTCTGTTGATGCGCTGACGATACCATTGCCATCAAAGTCTTCTGATTCGTTCTCGGTTTCTGAAGAGGAGAAGGTAATATGAGGTGTCCATGCCCCCATGCGGTAACCTGCTGTGATATACCAATCATTTCCATCCTGGAAACCGGTTTCATTAAAGGGATTAACTGCGGCGGGTTCACCTAGTCCGCTTAGGGCATATTCTATGCCCATAAAAAGATTGCCGAAATTGGCTTTAACACCAAAAGAGGTGTAGTCAAAGACCTCTTCATTACCTGGGGAAAAAGGGCGGGTGGGAACTGCAGCCGTTGCGTCTGGCGCTTCAACATCCATATGATGATAGGAAAGACGAAGTTCCAGCCAGTCATTACTGCCTGAAAGTACAAAACCCCATAAATCGGTGAAATCCAGTTGACCAAACGGACCTGTGTCGGTGTCCAAGGCACCGTAATAGGTCTGCAATGATGTATCCCATAGGTCAATGCTGCCATTGTACGTCAGAGATACCCCTTCGTAAGTGCTAAAGCTCAGGCTATAAACATCTTGAGGCGGTCTGATCCAGTGATAGGCGTAGCCGACATCGAGGTAATCAGAATAGAAATAAAAGGGAATCCGCTGGCGGCCACCTTTTAGGTTCAGGTTATTGTTTATGTCATAGGACACATATAACCATTCGATTTCTGCATCAAAGTCGTTTGCGCCTTGGGCTGTTAATTGAGCTGTAATTGAAAGGTTACCACCCAGATCGGCGCTTAATTGCAGACCCATATTTGTTTCTGGTTTGAAGCTAAGATCATCGTCATAGCTTGAGCTGTCTGGGTCACCTGAAAAAGCTGGTGTGACAGTGTAGGTAGAATCAGCGTCCAACACGCCTGGAGCTAAAATGGTATCACTTGCTTCTTTGCTGTCACTGATGGTTCGTCCGCCAACGACAGAAGCAAAACCATTTACTCTTAACTCTGCAGCATGAGAGGCCACAACGGATGAAGTTAGGCCAATTGCAAATAGTGTTTTGGTGAGTGTACGTATTTTCATACACAATTCTCCTCGGTTTGGTAGGTGTAGAGGTATGGCATGTATTATTTATGCAGTACCAATACCTTCCGTGGAGAGCTTATGGGGCGGCTAGATCATGTGACGCTTTTCCATAGCATGACTAATGCGATAGCACCCGCTGAAGCTTAAGCAGTTAACATAAACGTCATATTAAATTGAGTATAGAAGTGCTCTGCCAGAGTGCAATTTTTAATAGCGAGGCTTTATTGTGACATTACGGGAGGGATAAGGGCCCTTGATAGGCCCTTACAGATAGAGTGATTTAGAATTGATGGACAACCTTAACACTGCCGTCTACTTCTCCCGAATCGATGTAGCCAATTAAGGCGGGATTTTCGGAAACCAGTTTTTTCACGTCACCACCACTACCCACTTCTTTAGGCGGCGTGCCTTTACCGGTAAACAGTAATTGGGCCCAGTAAGCTTTAATTTGTTGGTCGTTCTTTTTCAACACAGTGCTGACAAAAGATGACCGAATTGGCGAACCTTCGGCCTGATCAACCGGGATGGCCTCGGCGCCATCAGGAAAGGCCTTCTTTTTACCTAGAAAGATGCGGGTGATATCCGCTTCAGATAGCGCATTGGCGTTGCTGGGGTGCACCACTACGGCGACGCCCGACCAGGCAGCTGCTGAGGCGATTAAACTTAAGCTTGCTAAGGTAAGCGCAAGCAATTGTTTTAAAGTGATTTTTTTCATCTTGCGTTCTCCTTAGAAAATAACGTCAACACCAACAGCAAAAGTGCTGACTTCACGGCGTTTGCCAAAGGCAGTAACAAAGGTGTTATCAGATTCGTCGCTGCGATCGGTATACTCCACTTTCAGCGCAGCTGAAGGGTGGAAGTCGTAGCGTACGCCCAGAATCCAGGTTTCCCGAGAATCTTCATCATTGGCTAAAGAGCCGGCAGCGGTAATGCCGTTGCCATCAAGATCATCGGCTTTATAGTCACTGGCATTTGCGGAGAAGGATATATGAGGGGTCCAGGCACCCATGCGATAACCTGTGGTAATCATCCAGGTATTGGTTTCATCAACACCGGTTTCAATGCCTCCCGCTCCATCTACAAGTGCAGATACACCTGTTGCGAAAACTTCATCAAACCCTGTGCGGGTAATTTCTGCGCCTATAAAGAAGTTTCCTAAATTGGCCATGGCACCAATACTGGCAAACCAGGCGCCTTCTTCTTCACCTTCAGCAAAGGGTTGAGTGCCAAACCCTGTGACGTCAGCGGCCTCAACATCCGCTGTGTGATACGATGCCCTGAGCTGTAACCAGTCATTACTGCCGGAAAGAACGATCCCCCACAAACTGTCGAGCTGAATGTCACCAAAAGTTCCCTCGTCGCTATCTGACGCCCCTAAGTAGCCCATCAGGGAGGTATCCCAGTTACCCAAGCTGCTGGTATAAGTACCCGAAACACCTTCGTAGCTGGAGAAGGCGCTACCGTAAACATCGACTGGGGGGCGAATCCAGTGATAGGCATAACCTACGTCCAGAAAGTCTGAGTACATATAAAATGGAATGCGTTGCTTGCCGCCCTTAAGGTTGAAATTGCTGTTTACATCATAAGAGATGTAAAGCCATTCAGCCTCAGCATCGAAATCGTTTGCGCCAACAGCTGTCAATTGAGCAACGACCGATAGGCCGCTGCCGAGATCGCTGGATAACTGTAGACCTATATTGGTTTCAGGTTTAAAGCTTAGATCGTCGTCGTATGAAGAACTGTCGTTGCTGGCAAAGCTGGGGGCAACGCCAAAGGTGGAGTCACTGCCGCTGGGTAACGTTTCATCGCTAATGGTTTTACCACCGACTACAGACGCAAAACCGTTAACCCGTAATTCAGCTGCCTGGGTCCCGCTAATAGCAGTAACAATACCGACTGTGAGTAAGCTTTTTACAAATGTGCGTGTTTTCATACGCATCTCTCCCTGCGTGGAAATTGTTGTTGGTTATTTTGTGTGAATTGATGGGGACAATGGCCCATGTGATGGTGAAAGGGTTGGACTTGTTTTGGTTGAACAGAACTGTCATGAGTCACTTCATAAAACCTTAACAAATAAGAGGAGTATAGAAGTGCTTTATCAGAGTGCAAAAAATTGATGGGAAAATTTATCGATACTACGGCTGGGTGTTATTCAGCATCTCAGCGAGTACATGGCAGCAATCTGAATCCGTATAAATACCCGCCAACTCACCTTCATTCAGTACGATCACTTCAGCAATTCTCTGCTCACTCATAATATTAACCACCTTATCCAAGGGGTCGTTGATATCGGCAATATAGGCCCGTGTAGGACATAGGTCGGCAACGGTGAGCTGTTCGTCACTTGAGGGGCGGTGGCCGGGGAGGCTGGCGTATTTGATATCTCGTTCAGAAAGGATACCTTCCAGCAGACCGTTTTCCATCACCGGCAGGCGGTGGACCTGGTGGTTGGTCATTATGTCGCGTGCGACTTCAATGGTGGCGCTGGCTTCAACATATATAGGTGATGCGGTCATTACATCGGCAAGGCGCGGTATCTTCATGGGGCCCCCTTAACGCAATCCATTTTCAAGTATAGGCGGGAATCTCGCTTTGCCAGTCGCCATGGGCGGTTTATCTGATGAATCAGAATGAAAACAATAGCTTACGGCTTGCAAAGCCGGCGCAAAGCATTGATAATGCGCCGCTCTTGCAATGGTGGTCCTTTCCGGTCCTCCCGCAATGATTAACCGCAAACCCCGCCAGGCCCGGAAGGGAGCAACGGTAGTGGTGACATCATGTGCCGGGATGTGGCTGGCTAGGGCCGCCACCCAAGTACTTACCCAAAAAAGCCCCTCTGTGTTATCCAGTTTTCCCTCATCCGCTGATTGAATGTTTTGTACCTGCTCATGGCAGTTTTGGCGCCCTCTGCGTTATAATCGCGGTTTGCCCAATATAGTCACAATAAGAGCATAGAAAAGGGACCCCACATCGCTATGAGCTATCAAGTCCTGGCCCGGAAATGGCGGCCACGTACCTTTCGCGAAATGGTGGGGCAGCAGCATGTGCTGCAAGCGTTAATCAACGCGCTGGATCATAATCGTTTACATCACGCCTACCTGTTCACCGGTACCCGCGGGGTGGGTAAAACCACGATTGCCCGTATTCTGGCCAAGTGTCTGAACTGTGAAACCGGTGTTAGCTCCGAGCCCTGTGGCCAGTGTTCGGCCTGTGTGGAGATTAACGACGGTCGCTTTGTTGACCTGATTGAGGTGGATGCGGCGTCCCGTACCAAAGTGGAAGATACCCGCGAGCTACTGGAAAACGTCCAGTACGCGCCGACGCGTGGGCGCTACAAGGTATACCTGATCGATGAGGTGCATATGCTCTCATCCCACAGTTTTAATGCCTTGCTGAAAACCCTGGAAGAGCCACCTCCTCATGTGAAATTCCTGCTGGCAACCACTGATCCGCAGAAGTTGCCCGTAACCATCCTGTCGCGCTGCTTGCAGTTCCACCTGAAGAACATGAATCCGGAGCGCATCGTTGAGCACCTTAAATATGTGCTTGAGCAGGAAATGGTGCCCTTCGAAGAAGCTGCCCTGTGGCAGTTAGGCCGCGCGGCTGACGGCAGTATGCGTGATGCCATGAGTCTGACTGATCAGGCTATCGCCTTTGGTAGTGGCAAGGTAGCGGACGGTGAAGTCAGTGCCATGCTGGGCACGATTGATCAGAGTCTGGTTTATGATCTGTTAGGCGCCCTGGCCAGCCACCAGGGCGGTGAAGTATTGGCCGCTGTTGAGCGTTTATCTCAGCATGCCCCTGATTATGCGGCTGCCTTGGCTGAGTTGTTATCCGTTCTACACCGAATTGCCATTGCCCAAACCCTGCCGGAGGCTGTCGATAATAGTCGCGGTGATCGGGACCGGGTGTTGGATTTGGCACAGTTGCTGCCAGCGGAAGACATTCAACTGTTTTACCAAACTGCCTTGCTTGGTCGCCGGGACCTACCTTTAGCCCCAGACCCCCGTGGCGGTTTTGAGATGGTGTTATTGCGCATGTTGGCCTTTAAGCCACAGGGCGTGCGCGAAGTGCCGACTCAGGCACTGCCTGCGCAACAAGCGGTGTCTGCGCCGCAGGCAGTAGCTGCTGCTGTTCCAGCTGCGCCTGTTGCTGAATCAGTTTCGCAAGCAGAGCAGGCGCAGCCGGATGCGGCCCCATCTGCTAATCCAGCTCCGCAGCCTGAACCACAAGATACACCTCCTTGGCAGGAGCCTGCTGATGAAACTGCAGTTGCAGATATTCAGCCTCAAAACCCTACACAACAGGTACCACCGGTAAAAAAGCCTGAAGCGCCGCCTCAGGCGGTATCCGCTGGCCCTTCAGCAGCTCTCGCGGTACTGGATGGCAATGCCGCACCGGTAATGGACGTGTCGGCAGCTGCCCCCGCTGCCCAGCCGATGAATCAGCCTTCGCCTATGGCTGAGGCTGTATTGAATGCCCCAGTGGCCGAGCCTGCAGCCCTGGCAGAAGTTGAAACTATCCGCTCGCCGGAAGTAACCTCGCCTGAGCCTGCCGCAGTAGCCGTGGAATACGATCAGACCGTAGCCCCGGCCAATGAAGTTGCTCAACCTGAGCCAGTACCTGATATTGAAAAAGTCAGCTTTGATCAGGTAGGGCCGGACACTTGGATTCCTGTCTATCTAGGCCTGGGCGTGGGCGGTGTACTACAGAGTACCGTATCCAACTGTTTGCTGGTGGGGCGTGAGGGCAATACCCTGCATTTCCTGTTAGATCAAAATAACAGCATGCTCTACGATGAGTCGCACCAACAGCGGTTGTCAGAAATGCTGAGCAATTACTTTGGTCAGCCGGTACAGGCGTTGATTAGCCAGGGAGCTGTGGATAGGGAAACGCCAGCGGCTTACGCTATTCGCCTTAAGGCCGAGCGGCAGGCCCAGGCCCTTAATGCCATGCAAACGGATCCGTTAGTGCAACAATTGTTGCAGCATTTTGACGCTATATTGCAAACCGATACAGTCGTCCCCATAGATAACTAGACAGTCAAGCTAAAAGATAGAACAGGTAAAGAAGTATGAACGGTCTCGGCGATTTGATGAAAAAAGCCCAGGAAATGCAGGCTAATATGCAGAAAATGCAGGAAGAATTGGCCAATGCAGAGGTTTTGGGTGAGTCTGGTGCTGGCCTGGTTAAAGTGACCATGACCGGGCGCCACGATGTGAAAAAGGTTGAAATTGACAGTAGCCTGATGAGCGAAGACAAGGAAATGCTGGAAGACCTGCTGGCGGCTGCAGTGAATGATGCCGTACGCAAGGTTGAAGCCAATAGTCGTGAAAAAATGACAGACCTGACTGGCGGTATGCAAATGCCTCCTGGTTTTAAAATGCCCTTCTAAGCGTCGCTCAGAGAAATACAACACATGTTTAGCCCCTTAATTGATGAATTGATGAGCGCCTTGCGCTGCTTGCCAGGCGTAGGCCCTAAATCGGCCCAGCGTATGGCCTTACAGCTGTTGGAGCGCGATCGGGAAGGGGCTGGGCGTCTGGCCACAGCATTATCCAATGCGGTGGAAGGGGTTGGACGCTGTCGCTTGTGTCGCACCCTGACAGAGCAGGATATTTGCGGAACCTGTAGCAACAGCAAGCGAGATGACAGCTTATTGTGTGTGGTGGAAACGCCTGCAGATGTACTGGCCATTGAATCGGCTGGGACCTACCAGGGTAAGTATTTTGTCCTGATGGGGCATTTATCACCGATTGATGGTATTGGTCCTGCAGAGATAGGTATCGATGTGCTGGCCCAACGCTTACGCGAAGAGGGTATAGGCGAGTTAATTTTGGCTACCAACCCCACCGTAGAAGGTGAAGCCACGGCCCACTATATTGCCGAGCTTGCTCGCGGCCAGGGGGTTAAAGTATCGCGAATTGCCCATGGTGTCCCGTTAGGCGGGGAGCTTGAATATATCGATGGCGGTACCCTGGCCCATGCCTTCTCAAGCCGTCGTGCTCTGTAATTCGCAGCTGGTTTGATTTTAATTGAGTGCCTTTTAACAGAGTGACCTTGTGAGCAGTACTGAAACCATTAAGACCGATGCCATATGGGTCGATAACGATGCGCAGTTGGCTGAATTGTGCCAGCAGTGGCAGCAGCAGTCCGCACTGGCGATCGACACCGAATTTATGCGCACCTCCACCTTCTATCCCCAGGCCGCTTTGTTTCAGGTTGGGGATGGTCAGGGCTGTTACCTGATTGACCCACTGGCGATAAAAGACTTCTCCCCATTCCAGGAACTGATGCGCAACCCTGCTGTGGTTAAGGTGCTACACGCCTGCTCGGAAGACCTGGAGGTTTTTCGTTACTTCCTGCAAGTTGTCCCTTCACCTTTATTTGATACCCAGATTGCCGCGGCCTTTACTGGCGATGGCTTTTCGATGGGCTATGCGCGTCTGGTCAATGCTCTTTTGGGCGTTGAGCTGCCAAAAAGTGAGACCCGCTCAGATTGGCTGCAACGCCCCTTGAGTCAATCACAATTGCGTTACGCGGCCTTGGATGTTGCCTATTTAATGGTGGTGTACGGAAAACTGTTACAGCGGTTAAAAGGATTGGAGCGCTTGGATTGGGTTAAAACCGAATGCCAGCAGCTTGTTGATGCCGCCGAAGTGGAAGCTGATGGCGCGGATTATTACCTGAAAGTTAAAAGCGCCTGGAAACTCAGTCGTCAGGAACTGGCGGTGTTACGCGAATTGTGCAAATGGCGCGAAGAGCAAGCCAGAACCCGCGATGTACCGCGTAATCGCTTGATTAAAGAGCGAACCCTGTGGGATATGGCGAAATATAAACCGCAGGCTATGCCTATGCTGGCCAAGATTGAAGGTATGCCGCCGCGTACGTTGCGCACAGATGGAGAACAGCTGCTAGCCTTGATAGAGCAGGGGTTAAATTGCCCTGCGGCCCAACAGCCGTCGCTAATGGAAAAGCCTCTGCCACCTGCGGCCGGGGATCTGTTGAAAGCATTAAAGCAGCAGGTGAGGGAGTTGGCGGAGCAGTTAAATTTGGCGCCAGAAGTGTTGGTGCGTAAGAAAGATTTCGAGGCCCTGGTACGTTCTGGCTTGAAAACCGGTGAGTACCTTTTGCCCCCCAGCTTAAAAGGTTGGCGCCGAGGGGTGGTAGGCGAAGAGTTGCTGGAACTTGCTAACCATTGGCCTCACTAACCATGGGCCTCATTAACTACTGGCCCCACTAACATCCAGCTGATAGTTACACCTAGCTAATATAAAGACGCGATTAGGACACTTCATGAAATTACTGTGTGATATTTATAAAAGCCCTAAAGATAATGATATGTATCTTTATGTCAAAAAGCAGGAAGGCCTTGAGCGTGTACCGGAAGCCCTGATAGAGCGCTTTGGTAAACCTACGCACGTGATGACACTGGTACTGACACCAGGTAAAAAACTGGCTCGGGTATCGGTGGAAAAACTTATTGAGCAGCTCGATCAAAGTGGCTTCTACTTACAGTTACCGCCGCAGCCTGAAGCTTATATGCAGGCTGTTAACGAGCAGAACAGCAAACTGGCGAAATAGTTATTCTGGGTCAACTTGATAGAACCTCCCAAAGAAGTATCCCGTGGCATATCAACCCTTTTGGCAGCGTAAAACCCTGGCACAGATGTCACCCAGTGAATGGGAGGCGCTGTGCGATGGTTGTGGCAAGTGCTGTTTACATAAGCTGGAAGACGAAGATGATGGCGAGGTGTATTACACCCGCGTAGCCTGTCGACTGCTTGATCATGATTCGTGTCGCTGCTCAGATTACGCCCGTCGTTTGGATCAGGTGCCCGATTGTCTGTCCTTACGACCCGAAGATGTGGCAGAATTCCACTGGTTGCCAAGTACTTGTGCTTATCGCCTGATTGCCGAAGGTCATGCATTGGCTGATTGGCACCCACTGGTTTCCGGGGATCCGCAATCGGTTCACAAGGCCGGTATTTCAGTTCAGGGGCGGGTACTCTCTGAAAACGATGTAGATGAAGACGATTACCAGGAACAGATAATTCACTGGGTTTACTAGAGGCTGTTAACACTAATATGACATCAGAAGCTTACATTACTGCCTGGCTCCTCTACTTGTGTGGGGCGACCGGATTACTGGTCGTTGTGTGGTATTTAACGCGTTCACTGAAAAGTGCGGCGTTGCGTGAACCTCTGCGTTTAATTGCCGCTGTATGCCTGCTATTTCCTTTCCCGATTGATGATGGCTACAGCGAGTGGGCTCCGGCCTTTTTAATGTTGGCTTTTGAAGGTGTCTTTGAAGGGGGGCAGGCTGCATTACGAACTGGCATTCCCCTGTTATCGACAACCATCGCGGTGCTGATTATGGCTGGCATGGCTGAGTGGTGGTTGCGAAAGCGACAGCAACAGGCCAGCGCAGAGCGTGAGGCCACCGCTGAGTTTGATGCCTTGGTAGAAGACAGCCAGCAGCAGGCTGCACAGGCTAAGCCATCCTAGTTTTCCCCCTCACAGGTCTTATTCCTGATTGTCCCCTAAAATTGCCAACCCGCCGATAGCTGCTATAACTAGGAAGTAACAGTTATAAGAGTAAGGCGGGGATAAAACCTGTTGGTACAAATACTAACCAGCTCCCGGTCGCCTCAGCTTTACCCTTAGAACAGTAAAAACAGCGCGACAGGCGCTGTTTGTGTCTGTGTCTTTGTAAAAAGAGAAGGGATATTCGCTATGGCTAACCACATTATTATTCTGGCAGCGGTGATGATGATCGCTGGCGTATTTGGGGGCTTAATCAACTACTACCAAATGAGTCAGGAAGAGTCTGACCCCACCAGCTTACCCCGCTGCATTGTTATTGGCATAGGCGCGGCGTTTTTAGTGCCGGTGATCTTGCACCTGATAAAAAGCGATCTCATTCTTGAGATTCAGGGAGATCCTTCTCGATTGCTTATTTACACCGGTTACTGTTTGATCGCCTCGGTGGCGTCCCGCATTGTGATAACCAATATGTCAGAGAATATTCTGCGTGAAGCCAGTATGGCCAGGGTGCAGGCGGACTCTATACAGCATGATTTACGCCGCATTCAGGAGGAATTGATTCCGCTGATTGAAACGGAGACCGAGCAGGATCTTAATCACAATCATGACGAGTCCATCGAGCTGGAAAGTGATTTGGATGTAACCTCCTCAAAAGTCTTAAAAACACTGGGTTGCGGCCGATATATATTCAGGTCAATGGCAGGGCTCTGCCAGGAGGCCGATGCCGACGAAGCCACTATGGCAAAAACCCTGCACGTATTAGTGGCGCGAGATTTGGCGGGCAAAATCAGTGGTACCAAGGGGCTGCGTTGGTATCTGACTGAGAAAGGCCGACGGGTGATGGAAGTCCTGGTGTAAGTTTTGATAAAAGCACCGCTAAGGTGACCAACAATGTGTGGTCACCTTGTTATACTGTCACCCTTATATTGATACCTACATTGATATTGATAGTTGGACACGATACCCCGTGTTCTGAAGTCCTTTATCGGGCGAATGGATGACAGATAACAACAATATGAAACGATCTATGACGCGTTTGATCTTTTCCTGGCTGCTGGCCAGCCTTTTTTTGGGTTCTGTGAGCGCTGTGTATGCTCAGGATGCCCTCCAACAAGCCGCGTCTGGCTTGGATGAAGCACAACAAACAGCCGCGCAAGCGAAATTGCCCGCCGATGTGCGGGTTGTTATCGATGTATCTGGCAGTATGAAGCAGAACGATCCCAGCAACTTGCGCCAACCTGCGCTGGAGCTGCTGGTTCAGCTGTTACAGGACGATAGTCGTGCCGGTGTTTGGACCTTTGGCCGTTACATCAATATGTTGGTGCCCCATAAGCCGGTTACCGGTCGTTGGCGCGAAGATGCCAACCGCAAAGCCGCCGACATCAATTCCGTGGGTTTATTTACCAATATTGGTGAAGCGCTGGAAAAAGCCGCTTACGATCACGATAGACCCAACCCCAATTACCGTACCAGCCTGATTCTTTTAACTGATGGTATGGTCGATATCTCCCGCGATCCTGCCGAGAATGAAAAAGAATGGCGCCGCATTGTTGATGAGGTATTGCCTAAACTGCGCGATGCAGGATATGTGGTTCACACCATCGCTCTGTCGGATAACGCCGATCAAACCCTGCTCAACAAGTTGGCCCTGCAAACCGATGGTATTGCTGCGGTGGCCAAAAATGCTGACGAGCTGATGAAAATCTTTTTGCAGGCGTTTGATCAGGCAGCCCCTGCCGAGCAGGTGCCGCTGGAAGGTAACAGCTTTGTTATCGATTCCAGTATCGAGGAATTTACCGCCCTGATTTTCCGTAGCCCAGGCAGCGATCAAACCCGTTTAATCAGCCCGGATGAGACCGAATACAGTTTCGACAAAGAAGTTGAAGATGTTAATTGGTATCGCGCCGAAGCCTACGACCTGATTACCGTGCAGCGGCCGCTGGAAGGTGAGTGGCGTGTGATTGCGGATATGGACCCTGATAGCCGTGTGACAGTGGTGAGTAACCTTAACCTGTTGGTTAAGCCGCTGAAGAGCAACCTGTTTAAAGGTGACCAACTCGATGTGTCCCTGTTATTCCAGGATAACGGTAAAACCATTACTCGACCTGATTTCTTGCAGCTCCTGGATATCGATAGCACCGTAGAGCTCGGTGAAAGCCAGCAAGTTTGGCGTGAACGTATCAGTGATGGCGCGGTACCGGGTAACGGTATCTATTCCACTACCTTGACGATGTTTGAGGAAGAGGGGCGCTACCAGCTGGAGATCGATGTTGATGGTAAGAGCTTTAAACGTCGCTTTAGTCATGGGGTTAGTGTTCGCGAGCCTTTTGGAGTAACCAAAGAGAAGGTCTTGCGAGACGGCCGCACCTACTACCAGATTAATGTCGAAACCTTCAGTCAGTTTGTTGATCCGCAAAACCTGCAGGTGGTTGCGCGTATTAAGGACCCACGTGGTCGCAGCTCGATCAAACCGTTCAGTTTGAATCCTTCCGATATTTGGAGTTTGGAGCTGGCGCCAGAACACGAAGGCACCTATGACGTGCGTTTGCGTATCAGTGGTGAAGATAACAGCGGTTCTAGCTTCGATGTTGATCCGGAACCCATCACCATTACTTATCCCGATGAGGATAATCCGTTTGCTATGGAGACGGAGCCAGAGCCTGTGGCTGAGCCGGAGCCAGAACCTCAAGCGGAGCCTAAACCCGAACCTAAGCCAGAACCCAAGCCTGAACCCAAGCCAGAGCCGCAACCGGAACCCATTCCAGAACCGGAGCCTGTTGTTGAAGAAGAGTCGAGCAGTTGGCCGCTGTATGTGGGCTTGGCAGTGGGCAACCTGCTGATTCTGGTATTGGCCTTCTTTGCTTACCGCATGATTATGGGCAGTGGCGACGGCGACAGCCTAAAAGATTTGGAAGAAGCTGTTGAAGCTTCGGAGCAGGCGGACACGGAACCTGAGCCCGAAGCGCCGCCCGCACAAGAACCTGAATCACCCGCAGAAGAACCGGATATGGATGAGGTGAGTGCCGCAGAGCCCGAGCCGCAACCTGAACCCGCAGCGGAAGCCGTTGACGCTATCGAGGTTGATGAGCCACCGCAGGCCGATGAAGACCTGGCAGACAATCTGATGAATGAGGAACTGGATTTATCCAGTGATGCCTCCGCCGAAGCTGACCTGATGCCAGCCGATGAGGATGTCGCCGCAGAGGCGGAAGACCTGTTGGCAGACCTTGGCATGGGGGATGACGACTTAGCTGATGCCGGTGGTGATGACAGTTTCTCGCTGGATGACTTCGCGCCGGATAATATGGATGATGGCGAGGACGAGGAAAATAAATCGTGATAGGGTAGTGCCCTATCACGACTCTTTCTGAGTTTGTTTTTGCAATTGCCGAGTCCGTATCGATGTTTCAAACCGGAGTTCAGGGTGAAGGCCAAGGGCTGGATGATAAAGAAGGATCTCGCTGCCCTAAATGCCATTTTCGCGAAGATCTCTGTCTTTGTGTTTCGGCTCCCAGCCTTGAGAGTCGTGCATGTTTCTTTTTGTTGGTTCATTCCCGTGAGTTAAACAAGCGCAGCAATACTGGGCACTTGATTGTGCGTTGTATTGATAAGGCGCAATACGCCGTGTGGTCGAGGGTTGAAGAGCCGACAGCATTGATGTCACTGCTACAGAGCAATCACTACCAGCCTTATGTCTTGTTTCCCGCGCAGCGGTTATCAACTACGCAAACCACTGTCGTCGAGCAGGTAGCGGCAGAAAAGCCACCCTTGTTTATTTTGCTGGAAGGTACCTGGCAGGAAGCGGCCAAAATGTACCGCCAGTCCCCTTATCTACAATCACTACCGGTCATGTCTCTTAAGCCCCAGCAAACCAGTCAATATGGTTTGCGGCGCAATCAAAAAACAGAAGGCTTGGCTACGGTAGAAATTGCCATCGAATTGCTTGAGCAGCTGCAAGAACAGCAACAGGCCCGTGATTTGCAGCAGTACTTCCAGCAGTTTTTATTGCACTATGAGGCCCAGCGGAGTCAGCGCCCGTTATGAATGTTGATATTACGGTTGAACGGGTAGAGACATTAAGTTTACCGTTGGTGAATCGCTTCTATAAACAGTGTCGATACTCGGCCAAGGCGGGACGAGGTGAAGTGGTTTATGTGGCAAAAGCAGACGGTAACATTGTCGCCGCTGTACGCTTAACGCCCAAGCAGGAGGGGTATCACTTTTTACGCAGTATGTGTGTTGATCCCGAAATGCGCGGCCAGGGGATAGGTCGACAGTTGTTGTTGGGGATTCAATCCTTCCTGGATTCCACGGCCTGTTATTGTTATCCGTTTTCTCACTTGCTGGATTTTTACGCCGCGGCGGGTTTTTACCAAATCGATGACGACAAGGCCGAACACTGGATGCGAGAGCCCTTTCTGCGTTATTGTCGCCAGGGCAGGGATATCAAAATTATGGTTAGGGAACTGAATAAGGATACCTAGGATACGCTATGTGTGAGTTACTCGGCATGTCTGCTAATGTCCCCACCGATATCTGCTTTAGCTTTACCGGTCTTATCCAGCGTGGTGGTCGCACAGGCCCCCATAAAGACGGTTGGGGGATTGTGTTTTATGAAGGCAAGGGAGTGAGGGAGTTTCGCGATCCAAGCCCCAGTTGCGAGTCTGAAATTGCCAAACTGGTTCAGGATTACCCAATAAAAAGTTGTAACGTGGTGAGCCATATTCGTCAGGCCAATGTGGGTGATATATGCCTGGAGAATACGCATCCGTTTGTCAGGGAGCTGTGGGGCTGTAATTGGACCTTCGCGCACAATGGTCAATTAAAAGATTCTGAGTGGCTAAGCTTAGGCAAAGATATTCCCATCGGCACAACGGACAGTGAGCGTGCTTTTTGCTGGTTGCTCGATAAACTACGCACCGAGTTTACTTGCATGCCAGAAGATATCAGTAAACTTACAGACTTTTTGCAGGTGCATTGCGATCAATTGCGCGCGATGGGGGTGTATAACATGCTGTTATGCAACAGCCACTATTTATTTGCCTATTGCAGCACCAAATTGCACTGGATTACACGGCGAGCACCGTTTGGACAGGCGCAATTAAAAGATACAGAAATGACGGTGAATTTTGCCGGTGAAACAACGCCCAATGATATTGTGACGGTGATTGCCACAGAGCCGTTAACCGATAACGAAGTCTGGCAGCAGATGGAAACGGGAGAATTACTGGCTTTTAAAGAAGGTCTGAGGATAGTGGGGACTGATACTTGAGCGAGAGTCGGGGTCTGACCCTGCGGGTCAGACCCCAGATTCATGGCACTTACTTCAGCAGTCGTACCAACATCCCTTTGTAAATCTCAGTCAGCTGATCCAAATCACTCGCCTTAACACGTTCATTAATCTGATGAATGGTCGCATTAACAGGCCCAAGCTCAACCACTTGCGCGCCGGTAGGGGCAATAAAACGCCCGTCCGATGTCCCGCCAGCTGTGGATAACTCTGTTTCAATACCGGCCACTTCACGAATGGATTCAACACAGGCATCTACCAAGGGACCTGCGGCGGTCAGGAAGGGGTGGCCACTCAACTTCCAGTTAATGTCGTAAGTTAAACCGTGTTTATCCAAAATAGCTTCGGTGCGTTGACGTAAAATCTCTTCGGTCAGTTCGGTGGAAAAGCGGAAGTTAAACACAACGTTTAATTCACCGGGAATCACATTAGTAGCACCGGTACCGCCATTGATATTGCTAACCTGGAAACTGGTCGCCGGGAAGAAATCATTACCGTCATCCCACTTTTCTGCGGTCAGGTCTGCCAGTGCGGGGGCAAAGGTGTGGATAGGGTTTTCTGCCAGGTGCGGGTAAGCAACATGTCCTTGCTTACCTTTAACGGTCAGCTCACAACCCAGCGAGCCGCGGCGGCCATTTTTAATGGTGTCACCGGTTTTGCTGGTACTGGACGGTTCACCAACCAGGCACCAGGTGATTTTCTCGTTGCGTTCTTCCAGCCATTCGACAACTTTTACCGTGCCGTTGATCGCCGGGCCTTCTTCATCGCTGGTAATTAAAAAGGCGATGCGACCCTGGTGATCCGGGTGTTGGGCGATAAATTCTTCGCAGGCTACAACCATCGAGGCCAGGCTGCCTTTCATATCGGCGGCACCACGGCCAAACAACATCTCACCTTCGTCTGTTTCATGAAACGTCGGTTCAAACGGTGGGAACTTCCATGCGCTTTCCGGTCCTGGAGGAACTACATCGGTATGGCCTGCAAAAGCCAGAATTGGACCTTCTTCACCACGTACAGCCCAGAGGTTATCCACCTCGCCAAAGCGTAAAAACTCGCATTTGAAACCAATGGCTTCCAGGCGCTCAGCCATCATTTGCTGGCAACCGGCATCTTCCGGGGTTACCGATGGGCGACTGATTAATTGGCAGGCAAGTTCTAAAGTGGGGGAGAGGTCGGACATGGAATACTCGGGCTAGGATACGTGGTGTGAAAATGGGGTCAGAGCAAATAGATAAGGCGCTTATTTGGTCTGACCCCGCCGTTAAAAAACGGCTTAGTTGTTAGCGTGCAGCTCTTCATTCAGAGCAATGGCAGACTTGTTGGTCTTGCACTCAATTGCGCCTGTAATGGAGTTGCGGCGGAACAGCAGATCGGATTTACCGGCCAGATCACGGGCTTTGATCTTCTCAACTTCGGCACCGGTGTCATCCAGAACGATAACTTTGGTACCGGCAGTGATGTAAAGGCCAGCTTCCACGGTGCAGCGATCACCCAGAGGGATACCGATACCAGCGTTGGCGCCCAGCAGACACTCATCACCCACAGAAATGACAATGTTACCGCCACCGGACAGGGTGCCCATGGTGGAGCAACCGCCACCCAGGTCGGAGCCTTTACCGACAAATACGCCTGCGGAGATACGGCCTTCGATCATACCAGGGCCTTCGGTACCGGCATTAAAGTTAACAAAACCTTCGTGCATGATGGTGGTGCCTTCGCCAATGTAAGCACCCAGGCGTACGCGGGCGGTGTGGGCAATACGCACACCGGCAGGCACAACGTAGTTGGTCATTTTCGGGAATTTATCCACACAGTCGACATCCAGCAGCTCACCCTTCAGGCGTGCTTGCAGTTGACGCTCTGGCAGTTCTGCCAGGTCAACAGCGCCCTGGTTGGTCCAGGCAACGTTAGGCAGGGTGCCGAACAGGCCGTCCAGTACCACACCGTGTGGCTTAACCAGGCGGTGAGAAATCAGGTGCAGTTTCAGGTAGCCTTCAGGTACAGAGCTAGGTGCAGCATCTTCAGCCAATACTGCTGCAACCAGTGGGCGCTCGCTGTCTTTCAGGCTACGGGCAATAGTCGCTTGCTCGGCGGCACCGGCAGCGTCCAGGGCGGTAGCCAGGGCATCCAGTTTGCTGGCATCCAAATCAATAGCCTGGTTGCCACCACTGTAGGCCAGGGCTTCAGTGATAGCCGCTGTGACTTCTGCTGAAGGGTTAAGCGCAGGTTGTGGGAAGAAAACTTCCAGCCATTCGCCTTTGCTGTTTTGGGTGCCGACACCCAGACCGAAACTAAAAAGATTGCTCATAGTATTTTCCTGATCGTGAGTCGGGACTATTCATAGGTGCCGACTGTCTACATGTTTTAAAAATTCTGTCTTTGGCTGTATTAACCCAGTAACGCTTGATATTGGTCGGCTTTAAAGCCAACGTGACGCTCGCTGCCTGTGTCCAGCAGTGGGCGCTTAATCAAGGTTGGGTTCTCGAGAATAACTTCAATCACCGATTGGTCATTCAGGGAAGACTTGGCGCTATCACTTAAGCCTTTCCAAGTGGTGCTGCGTTTATTGACCAGTGTTTCCCAGCCCAGCTCGCTGACCCACTTACTGACCTGTTGTTGCTCCAGGCCGTCTTCGCGAAAATCGTGGAATTCATAGGCGATATTTTGATCATCAAGCCAGCGTTTGGCTTTTTTCACGGTATCGCAGTTTTTGATGCCATAGAGGCGAATGGACTTTGCCATGGAGTTGGTCACCGATTGTTAACAAGGTCTCTGTTTAATACCCCAGATGGGCCTTTTCGTAGGAGGCCCGATTCGAGGGCGCAAATCATAGCAAAATTCTGCTCCTTTGTTGATGGTTAGGGGGCTGGATGGGGATGATTAATCTGCATAATAGCCTTAACAAAAGCAGGGCCTTGGCGTTAAACTGTGCACTAATTAGGCGTTCTACTGTCATGGTGGAACAAGGATAATGAATAATAACAATGAAAATGGTCAGAGATAGCTTGATACTTTCGTTATGTATCCTGTTGGGGCTTGGGGCTCGGGTTGCTATAGCGGCGGAAGTGCAGGTGGGGTTTGGGCAACAAAAGCCACCCTTTGTGTTTATCGAGGAAAAGCGTGGGCTTGAACTGGATTTGGTTCGCGAGGCCCTGGCTTACCGTGGTCACACCATGCAGGCCACCCTGTTACCCAAGCGGCGCCTGCAGCGCATGCTACATGCCAAAAAGCTTGATGGCATGGCATCACTGCGGATTTCGGAATCATCGCCGGGGGTGTATTTCAGTGCTCCCTATATCACTTTTAATAACTTCGCGATCAGTAAGTTGTCGGCTAACCATGTTATTAACAGCTTTGAGGACTTACGTGGCAAGCGCGTCTTGGCCTGGCCTAATGCTCGCAAGGACTTAGGGGCGGATTTTGCACGTGTTGTGGTACCTCCGGTGGGCATGCGCGGTCTGTATTCCGAGCATGAGCAGACGGAACAGAATCGGTTTTTCTGGCGCTACCCCAACGCCGTCATTCTGATTGATAAATCTATCTTTGGCTGGTTTCGCCAGCAGCTGTCCATCTCACTGGATACATCGGAAGAAGTGGTACTGCATCCCATCTTTGAGGGTGGTAGTCGTTACGGGGTGGCATTTCATAACGAAGTTATACGTAACGACTTTGATGCCGGACTGGCGCAGTTGCATTCAACGGGGCGCTATCAGGCGCTAGTGGAAAGCTATATAAAGTAACCCTAGGGCTTTAACACTTTTTTAGGGTGTTTGCGGTTCGGGTAACAGGTGGTGCAAATCTCGCACACGGTGCCGTCGCAGCCTCTGGCCGAGCAGTACTCTCGACCGTAATAGATAATCTGCAGATGCAGCTTGTTCCAGGATTCGATGGGGAACAGGCGCTTAAGATCTTTTTCGGTCTGAGCAACATTTTTGCCGTTGGTCAGTCCCCAGCGCTGAGCCAGGCGATGGATATGGGTGTCAACCGGGAAAGCGGGTTGACCAAAAGCCTGGGTCATCACCACACCAGCGGTTTTGTGGCCCACACCGGGTAATTTCTCCAGCTCATCCATATCCGCGGGCACTTCGCCATTGTGTTCTTCTACCAGAATTTGCGACAGCTTGGCGATGGCTTTGGATTTCTGTGGCGACAGGCCACAGGGGCGAATAATCTCTTTGATTTGCTCTGGCGTTTTCTTGGCCATATCAAATGGATTATCTGCCAGTTGCCACAGCGCAGGGGTAACCTGGTTGACCCGCTCATCGGTACATTGGGCGGATAGCAGTACGGCCACCAACAGGGTGTAGGGATCCTTGTGATCCAGAGGAATAGGCGGCTCTGGGTAAAGCTCGTTCAGGCGTTGGTGGATATAATCAACGCGCTCGGCTTTGAGCATATTTTTCATTGTTATCCCTGCATCAACCTTGCTGGAGGAAATCCTTTAAACGCTGAGCGGCTTCACGGCATTCTTCGATGGTTGCCACCAGTGCCATGCGCACATGGTTGGCGCCGGGATTTTTCCCGTTCACCTCGCGGCCCAAATAACTACCGGGTAAGACGGTGATATGTTGTTCGGCAAATAGGCGTTGGGCGAAGGTTTCGTCACTTGTGTCGACTTTAGGCCACAGGTAAAAGCTGGCGTCAGGCTTGCTGACATCCAGTAATCCGTCAAGGGTGCTCAGAACACAGTCGAACTTTTCCCGGTAGGCATTGCGGTTAGCCAGTACGTGCTCTTCGTCCTGCCAGGCGGCAATGGAAGCTAATTGCGATGTGACTGGCATGGCGCAGCCGTGGTAGGTGCGATAGAGCAGGAATTTACCCAGAATGTCAGCGTCACCGGCGACAAAACCGGAACGCAGGCCGGGCAAGTTTGAGCGTTTAGACAAACTGTGGAAGACCACACAGCGGGCGTAGTCATGGCGGCCCATGTCGGCGCAGGTCTGCAGCAGCCCTACTGGCGGGTTTTCTTCGTCGAAGTAGAGTTCGGAATAACATTCGTCGCTGGCGATGACAAAATCGTGTTCGTCGGCCAACTGAATCAGTTTTTGCAGCGTTGGGCTATCGATAACGGCGCCGGTTGGGTTACCCGGTGAGCAGAGGAACAGTAGCTGGCAGCGTTGCCAGATATCGGCGGGTACAGCATCAAAATCCGGGATATAACCCTTGTCTTTATCGCAACTTAAAAAATGCGGTTCGGCACCGGCCAAAAAGGCAGCCCCTTCATAAATTTGATAGAAGGGATTGGGCGAGACAACCAGCGGGTTGGTTTTCTCGCGGTCGATAATGGCCTGGGTAAACGCAAACAGCGCTTCCCGAGTACCGTTAACGGGAACGACGTTGCGCTCAGCATCTACAGAGCCGTCTTGCAGCTTAAAGCGTCTGGTTAGCCACTCGGCAATTGCCTGGCGAAGTTCCGGCAGACCTTTGGTCGTTGGGTAATTAGCCAGGCGGCCCAGATTTTCTGTCAGGGTATCGAGTACAAACTGAGGCGGTAAATGTTTGGGCTCACCGATCGAAAGGGCAATGTGTTCAAGCTCTTCAGGGGCGGAAACTGCAGCTTTTAATTTGGCCAGTTTTTCAAACGGGTAGGGATGCAGTTTTTGTAAATCGGGATTCATTCTAATCTCTTTGTCTGTACCTGGTTTGTACTTATGAGAGGCCGTTAGCGGTCTCTTCGACTTGCGCGTCAAGTTGCTTACAGATTTCCTGTTGCAGTTTTTCACACACCTCTGGATCACTTAACGGGTTGCCATCTTGGTCGACTATAAAGAAGACGTCTTCTACCCGCTCACCCAGGGTGGCAATTTTGGCGTTTTGCAGCTGAATATCAAAGTCGATAAAGATGCGGCCAATGCGAGCCAGCAAGCCGGGGCGATCGGGACAGATTACTTCCAGCGCCGTTGCGCCTGTGTTGATGTCGTTGCTCAGGCTGGTGCGTGTTGGTGTGGCAAAATGCTTCAACTGGCGCGGTGTGCGTCGGCTGATGGTATTACGGTAGTCGTCCACCAGCGCCAATTCATCGATTAAGACCTGATGAATATGGGCAATGCGATCCGGGTCATCACCAATAGGTTGATTATTTTCATCGAGTACATAGAAGGTGTCGATGGTATAGCCGCCTTTTTCAGTGTTGTAGATACGGGCATCCTGAATGTTCAGGTTGAGCTGATCGAGTGCCGATGCAACTGCCGCAAACACATTGCCGCGGTTACGGGTGCGAATAAAGATTTGCGTGGCATTAACCAGTTCACGGTGATCACTTTCCTGAATCAGGATCAGATCTTCGGGGCTGCTATGGCCCAAAATCGCTTCGCCGTGCCAAGTGATATCGGCAGGGCTTTCGCGCAGGAAGTAGTCTTCGCCCAGGTATTCCCAGAGCTTTAATACGCGCTCGCGATCCAGACCTTTATCTTCCAGGCGGCGCAGTGCGGTCTCTTTGGTTTCGTCGATCCAGTCTTGCTTGTCGATCGGGTTTTCCAGGCCGCGACGCAACGCGCGTTTGGTTTCCAGGTACAGCTGGCGCATCAAGCTGGCACGCCAGGTAGTCCACAGGGTGGGATTGGTGGCGTTAATGTCGGATACGGTTAGCGCGTAGAGGTAATCCAGATGCAATTGGTCACCCACTTCGCGGGCGAAGTTATGAATGACGTCTGGATCACTGATGTCCTGCTTTTGTGACACTGAAGACATCAGCAGGTGTTTTTCTACTAGCCAGGCAACCAGGCGGCCTTCACGTTTTTTCAGGCCGTGGCGCTCACAAAATTCATAAGCATCGACAGCGCCCAGGGTGGAGTGGTCGCCACCGCGGCCTTTGGCAATATCGTGATACAAACCCGCTATGGTGAGCAGCAACGGCTTAGGCAGGCGCTTGTAGCAGTGGGCAGCTACCGGGAATTTTTCCGAGGCGTCAGCGTGACGCAACTTGCGAATATTGGTAACTACCGCCAGGGTGTGCGCATCGACGGTATAGATATGAAACAGGTCGTGCTGCATCTGCCCAATAATACGACCGAACTCAGGCAGGTAACGGCCTAAAATATTGTAACGTTTCATGCGGCGCAGCTGAGTAGTCAGTGCGTATTCGCAGTTGAGCAGCTGTAAAAATAAATCGATATTGCGTGGATCTTTACGGAAGTCGTCGTCAATCAGGTTGCGGCTTTCACGTAACAAGCGAATCGTTTCAGGTCTAACGCCGTGAATATTGCTGTCGTTACCCATCAAAACAAAGATTTCCAGCAGGGCGGAAGGATCCAGTTTGAATACCTCGGGGTGGGTGACCTCAATATAGTTATCACGCAGGCGGAAGCGGGGGTTGATGGGTTTTACAACCGCATCGACCGATGAGCTGAAAATGGCTTCATCCAGGTAATGAATCAGTACATCGTTTAGCTCACGTAAACTTAGCACAACGCGATAGTAGTTGTGCATAAACTGCTCTACAGCCAGGCTTTGGTCGTTGTCTTCAAAGCCAAACTCTTTGGCCAGGTTGCGCTGGTGATCAAACAGCAGGCGTTCTTCTGGACGAGCTGCCACCATATGCAAACCATAGCGAACTCGCCACAGATATTCTTCACCGGTTTGCAGTAGGGCAAATTCTTCTTCGGTGAAAAAATCCTTACCGCCGAGTTGCTTCAAGGTGCGAACACCAAAATAGCGCTTGGCCACCCAGGCAATAGTCTGGATATCTCGCAGGCCGCCGGGGGCGTTTTTAATGTTGGGTTCGAGATTGTACTCGGTGTTGTTGTGCTTTCTGTGACGAGCAATCTGCTCGTCCCACTTGGCACGGAAGAAATCTTTTACCGACCAGATGTGCTCAGGTCCGGAGCGTTTTTGTAATTCCAGACACAGGCCTGGATTGCCGACAATGGTGCGGCACTCCATGATATTGGTAGCAACGGTAATATCGTCACGGGCAATCTCGATGCATTGATCGATGGAGCGCACACTGTGGCCGATATCGAGACCGATATCCCACATCAGGGTAATAAAGCGCTCCAGGCTGTCGACATACTCTTCGGTTTTGTCTTCCTGCATTAATAGCAGTAGATCGATATCCGATTTGGGGTGTAGCTCACCGCGACCATAGCCGCCTACGGCCAGCAGGCTGATATCGTCACCCCAGTCGAACTGGTGCCAGGCATAGTGGAGGATGCAGTCGATAAACAGGGCACGTTCGTAGACCAGGGTGCGAACATCCTCACCTTCGCGAAAACGCACGTCGAACTGTAAGTTGGCCGCATTGATGGCGTCTTTAAAAACACCTATGCAGCGGCTGCCCGCTTCATTTAGGCTGCGACGAAAACGCGCCTGATCAAAGAAGAAAAGGGGGCGCTCGAAATAGGGGGTATCCATGGGCAGCCTTACAACTAGGTTAATAGAAGCTGGGTCAACAGATTAGAAACTTTCTTCAGTGCGTTTGGTCAGTACTTCAACACCATCGGCGGTAACCGCCAGGGTGTGTTCCCACTGAGCCGACAGGCGCTTGTCCTTGGTTTCCACGGTCCAGCCGTCTTTTAACAGCTTGGTGTGGGGTTTACCGGCATTGATCATCGGCTCGATGGTAAAGGTCATGCCTTCTTTTAATTCCAGGCCGGTATCGGGTTTGCCGTAATGAAGTACCTGAGGTTCTTCATGGAAGACATTGCCAATGCCGTGGCCACAGTATTCACGTACCACGGAGTAGTAGTTCTTCTCGGCGTGCTGCTGAATGATATGGCCAATATCGCCCAGGCGGCAGCCAGGCTTAACCAGCTCGATACCCTTGTACAGGCACTCCTGGGTGATATCCACCAGGCGCTTGGCGTGAGGAGCTACCTCACCAACGTAGTACATCTTGCTGGTATCACCAAAGTAACCATCGTAAATCACGGTGACGTCGATATTGACGATATCGCCATTCTTCAACACCTTCTTCTCGGAAGGGATGCCGTGGCAGATAACGTGGTTTACCGAGGTACAAATCGACTTTGGGAAGCCCTTGTAGTTCAGGCAGGCGGGAATGGCCTTCTGCACATTGACGATATGATCGTGACAGATCTGGTCGATTTCACCGGTGGTGACACCGGGTTTGACGTATTCACCGATCATTTCCAGTACTTCTGCCGCCATACGGCCGGCAACACGCATTTTTTCGATTTCTTCAGGGGTCTTGATAGAGACGTTCATAGCTTCCCAATAGTGGCAAATAGTTACCCAATAATAGTCGCCAGCAGGCGAAAGGAAGCTATTGTAAACCAAATTCCCGAGTCACAGTATGCCCTTGATTTTATGGGGGTATTTGCAGGGGATTAGGAGGGGTAAGTGAATATTGCTTTCGCTTGCTGCACGATTATGGTATAAAGCGCGCCCCGATCCCAAATGGGACGGGTAGAAGGGTCGCAATAAGCGGCTGTAATTACTGTCACACATATACCGACACATTTGTCTGGGTGCCCTGAGATTTTGGTTAAAAGCCATTGTAAATCAAGGGGTTGGCACATGGGGTATATGGAGGCTTAACCCGATTTAAAAGGAAAATCACATGTCTGTAAGCATGCGCGATATGCTGTCTGCTGGTGTTCACTTCGGTCACCAGACCCGTTACTGGAACCCGAAGATGGGTCAATTCATCTTTGGTGCTCGCAACAAGATTCATATCATTAACCTGGAGCACACCGTTCCTGCGTTCAATGAAGCTCTGGAAGTTGTTAAGCAAATGGCTTCCCAGAAGAAGAAAGTTCTGTTCGTTGGTACCAAGCGTGCCGCTCAAAAGACTATTAAAGAGCAAGCAGAGCGTTCCGGTCAGCCATACGTTAGCCACCGCTGGTTAGGTGGTATGCTGACCAACTACAAAACCATCCGTGCTTCTATCCGTCGCTACCGCGATCTGGAAGCCCAGTCTCAGGACGGTACCTTCGACAAGCTGACTAAGAAAGAAGCTCTGATGCGTACTCGTATGATGGAGAAGCTGGAGAAGTCCATCGGTGGTATTAAAGATATGGGCGGCCTGCCAGATGCATTGTTCGTGATCGACGTTGAGCACGAGCGCATTGCTATTCAGGAAGCCAACAAGCTGGGTATCCCTGTAATCGGTATCGTTGATACCAACAGCAACCCAGAAGGCGTTGACTACGTAATCCCAGGTAACGATGACGCCATCCGCGCTATCAAGCTGTACGTAACTGCTGTTGCGGATACTTGCCTGGAAGGTAACGCTAACGCTGCTACTGCTGTACCTAACAAAGACGAGTTCGTTGAAGTTAGCGACGACAGCGCTGCTGCTGCCGAGTAAGGCGTTGCGCCTGAGTAACCTGAAGGTTGCTCGAAAGCATTCATATTTCGCTCACACTACACCTGTAGTCTGTGAGCAGGGAGGGGGAGAGAAGCCGAGGTTTCTTCCCCCTTTTCTCCACTGAATTTAGCAAAATTGAGGATAAGATCATGGCAGTTAGTGCTTCCTTGGTTAAAGAATTGCGTGAGCGCACCGGCCTGGGCATGATGGAATGTAAGAAGGCCCTGAAAGAAGTTGATGGCGATATCAATGCCGCTATCGAAAACCTGCGTAAGGCGTCTGGCCTGAAGGCAGAGAAAAAAGCCGGCCGTACCGCTGCTGACGGTGTGGTTGCTGTTAAAGTTGCTGACGACAACAGCTATGCTGTAGTGGTTGAAGTTAACTCCGAAACCGACTTCGCAGCCCGCGACGAAGGCTTCCTGGCTTTCGTTAACACTGTTGTTGAGAAGGCTTTCGCTGAGAAAGCTAACGATGTTGAAGCTCTGGCTCTGGAAGATACTCGTCAGGCGCTGGTTCAGAAGATCGGTGAGAACATCGGTATCCGTCGTGTACAAACCGTTGAAGGTGGTGTTGTAGGTGCTTACGTTCACGCCAACAACCGCATCGCTGTAATCACTCAGCTGGAAGGTGGTAACAACGAGACTGCTAAAGACATCGCTATGCACGTAGCGGCTGTTAATCCTCAGGTTGTTAAGCCTGAAGATATGCCAGCTGAAGTTGTAGCGAAAGAAGAAGAAATCATCAAAGCTCAGCCAGATATGGAAGGTAAGCCTGCCGAGATCGTTGAGAAGATGATGGGCGGCCGTATCAAGAAGTTCCTGAAAGAGAACAGTCTGACCGAGCAGCCATTCGTTAAGAACCCAGATGTTACCGTTGGCAAGCTGGCAAAAGAAGCTGGCGCCGAGATCACTTCTTTCGTACGTTTCGAAGTGGGTGAAGGTATCGAGGTTGAAGAAGCTGACTTTGCTGCAGAAGTTGCTGCACAGGTTGCTGCTAGCAAATCTTAATCGAATCGATTGAGATTTGAACGGCATCTCGCTCGAGATGCCAATCCAAAAAGGCGGGGCTTCGGCTTCCGCCTTTTTGCTGTTACACTCTCCGGAATTTGTCGCAAATACGCCTTTCTTGGCCGCGACAAGCGTCCAACATTCTAGCAAAGCTGATAGTGGAGACTATTTGAATGCCCTCAAGCCGCGATAAGAAGTACAAACGTATATTGCTCAAGCTCAGTGGCGAAGAGCTGATGGGGGAAGAAGGCTTTGGTATTGACCCCAAAGTGCTGGATAAGATGGCCCTGGAAATTGGCCAGTTAGTGGGTATTGGTGTTCAGGTTGGCCTGGTGATTGGCGGTGGTAACCTGTTTCGTGGTGCAGCCCTGAGTGCGGCGGGACTGGATCGTGTTACCGGTGACCATATGGGTATGCTGGCGACTGTGATGAATGCCCTGGCAATGCGTGATGCCCTGGAGCGCTCCAATATCTCCTCCCGAGTGATGTCTGCTATCCCAATGAGTGGTGTAGTAGATCACTATGACCGCCGTAAGGCGTCCCGTTTTATGGATAACGGCGAAGTCGTTATTTTCTCTGCCGGTACCGGCAACCCCTTCTTTACCACTGACTCTGCCGCCTGTTTGCGCGGTATTGAGGTCAATGCAGAAATCGTTCTGAAGGCCACCAAGGTTGATGGCGTCTATACCGCTGATCCGATGAAGGATCCAACGGCCACCAAATACGACATGCTGACCTACGATGAAGCTCTGGAGAAGAAGTTGGGTGTGATGGACCTGACGGCCATTTGCCTGTGCCGTGAGCATGATATGCCGGTTCGCGTCTTCCGTATGGATAAAGCCGGTGCACTGTTAAATATTGTGGTTGGGGGCGACGAAGGCACCCTGATTGTGGAAAAAATCGAAGAGGATTCCGAGCAATGATCGAAGATATCAAACAAGACGCCCAGGATCGTATGCAAAAGAGCCTGGATGCCCTGGGTAACAATTTCAACAAAATCCGTACCGGCCGTGCTCACCCAAGCCTGCTCGACGGTATTACTGTGAGCTACTACGGTGCTGATACCCCGCTGAACCAGCTGGCCAGTATTTCCGTACTGGATGCCCGTACCTTGAGCGTAAGCCCGTTCGACAAGTCAGCGACTCCTGATGTGGAAAAGGCCATCATGAAATCTGACCTGGGTTTGAACCCGGTAACCACTGGCGATCTGATGCGTATCCCTATGCCGCCGCTGACCGAGGAAACCCGTAAGGGTTACACCAAGCAGGCTAAAGGCGAAGCAGAAAACGCGCGCGTATCCATCCGTAATGCCCGTCGTGATGCCATTGCCGATGTTAAAGATTTGCTGAAAGAAAAAGAAATCAGTGAAGACGATGAGCGTCGCGCAGCTGATGACATCCAGAAGATCACTGATAAGTTTGTTGCTGAGGTTGATAAAGCCTTGGCTGCAAAAGAAAAAGATTTGATGGAAATCTAAGATTCCTTAGATGGCTTAAGGGGTTGGTGAGTCAGCCCCTTGAGTGCCCCTCATAATAATAAGCACCCAACCTAAGGGTGTAGAACCCTCCATGTATGTATCCCGGAGTTTTACATTGTGACTGACGTTGCAACCCCCAACCGCCTTCGACATCTTGCCATCATTATGGATGGTAATAATCGCTGGGCAAAGCAGCAGGGCAAGGCCGGTGTCAGTGGGCACCGAGCGGGTGTTGAGCGTATTCGCGATGTGATGAGTGGTTGTAAAAAGCACGGCATCGAAGCGCTAACCCTGTTTGCCTTCAGCAGTGAAAACTGGCAGCGACCACCTAAGGAGGTGGAGGCGCTGATGGGGCTGTTTATGAGTTACCTGAAGAAAGAGGCTAAAAAGCTTCGCGAGGAGGGGGTGCAGTTACGGGTTATCGGTCGTCGTGATCGATTCAGTGATCGCATTCGCAAGGCTATCGTTGAAGCTGAGGCAATTGCTGATCACGGTGATTCAACCCTGGTGATTGCTGCGGATTACGGTGGCCAATGGGATATGGCTCAGGCGGCCAAACAGATTGCAGAAAAGGTTGCCCGCGGTGAGTTGAGCCCGGATCAGGTAGACGAAGAGCTACTGGGGCAGCATATTTGCCTGGCAGACCTGCCACCGTTAGATCTCCTGATTCGTACTGGCGGTGAAACCCGTATCAGCAACTATTTGTTATGGCAGGCCGCCTACAGTGAACTGCATTTTAGTGAGTGCTATTGGCCAGACTTTGATGAAGCGCAGCTGGATTTAGCGGTAGATGATTTTTACGGTCGCCAGCGTCGTTTTGGTAAAACCTCAGAACAAGTTCTAAACGGAGAGTAGATAGTGCTAAAGCAACGGATTATTACTGCAGTTATCTTGGCTTTATTAGTACTGGCAGCACTCTTCTACTGCACTCCTGGACAATTTGCCCTGTTGGTCGCATTTGCTGTGGTTGTGGCTGGCTGGGAGTGGGCCAATATGTCAGGCCTGAGTTCACGCCCGTTGCGTTATGGCTATGCATTGATCGTTATGATGGCGATTGCCTGGTGTGCTCGCTATACCGGAGCGCTGGGCGGTGAGTTGACAGATTTAGTAATTAACACCGGCTTGCTGGATAAAGAGCGGGTGCGCGAAATTCTAATAGTGGCCTGTGTATGGTGGGCCATGGCGCTGCTTTGGGTACAAACCTATCCATTAAGTGCCGTGATCTGGGGGCATCGCTGGTTGCGAGCCTTGATGGGCTTGCTGGTATTGGTGCCGACCTGGTTGGGACTGGTGATGCTGCATAATGAGCCCCATGGACCTCTGCTGATTTTGTTTGTGGTAGTGATTGTCGCTGCGGCCGATATCGGTGCCTATTTCACCGGCAAGGCGTTTGGTAAGCGTAAGCTCGCTCCAGCGGTAAGCCCGGCTAAAACCTGGGAAGGTTTTTGGGGCGGTATTACCTGCACTCTGATTTTGGCTTTTGCGGTAGGTTCTTATGTAGGGCAGGCAGCTGTATTGGTGGCTATTGTGATTCCAACAGCCCTGGCCTCGGTGCTGGGTGATTTACTGGAAAGTATGGTTAAGCGTCACCGCGGTATTAAGGACAGCAGTCGCTTGCTGCCGGGACACGGTGGTGTGATGGATCGTATTGATAGTCTGACGGCCGCTGCGCCGGTGTTTGCCATGGCAGTATTGGCTGCTGATTGGCAGGTTTCAATTTAGCGCTTATTGCAAGGTGTGTAAGTAGATAATGCAACAGCCCGTTACGATTCTTGGTTCTACAGGTTCTATTGGTGTCAGCACGCTGGATGTGCTGGCGCGCCATCCTGATCGCTACAGTGTATTTGCAATAACCGCTAACTCTCAGGTTGAGTTGTTGGCTGAGCAGTGTGTCACCCACAAACCGCAGTTTGCGGTGATGCGTGATGAGCAAGCGGCTGAACGTCTGGCAGCTGAATTGCGTCAGAAAAATTGTGAAACCGAAGTGTTATCGGGTGAGGCTGGGCTGGTAGCCGTTGCCGAGCATCAGGATACACAAGTTGTTATGGCGGCTATTGTTGGTGCTGCCGGTTTGGCGCCAACGCTTGCCGCGGCAGAGGCGGGTAAGAAAGTCCTGCTGGCCAATAAGGAATCGTTGGTCATGGCCGGCGATCTGTTTATGCAGGCGGTCAAGGGCAATGGCGCAACTCTGTTGCCCATCGACAGTGAGCACAATGCTATTTTTCAATGTTTGCCTGAGCGTTTTCAGGGGCTTGAGCACAATGGCATTCGCAAGATTCTGCTGACCGGTTCCGGTGGGCCTTTCCGAACTACACCTTTGGCAGAATTGCCGGGCATGACCCCGGATCAGGCCTGTGCCCACCCCAATTGGTCCATGGGCCGCAAGATCTCGGTGGATTCTGCGACCATGATGAATAAGGGGCTGGAATTTATTGAGGCATGCTGGTTGTTTAATGCCAGCCCGGACCAGATCGAAGTGGTAGTGCATCCACAAAGCGTTATCCATTCCATGGTAGAGTATGTGGATGGCTCGGTATTGGCACAGATGGGCAACCCGGATATGCGCACGCCCATTGCCCATGCCCTGGCATGGCCTGAGCGTATTGAGTCTGGGGTAGCGAGTCTGGACCTGATTGCGACTGCTCGTCTGGATTTTGAGGGGCCAGACTTTGAGCGTTTCCCGGGATTGCGTCTGGCCATTGAATCAGCCCGAGCCGGAGGCATTATGCCGGCGGTATTAAATGCGGCTAATGAGGTCGCAGTAGATGCCTTTTTGAATGAGCAGCTGCGTTTTGACCAGATTCCTGTTGTTATTGAGCAGGTATTAGCGCAAACAACTCAGGTTGAACCGTCCAGCCTGGCTGTGGTCAAAGACGCCGATGCGGCGGCAAGGCAGAAGGCCAATGCGCTGGTGGCCAGTTTTGGCGTGTGACAGGAATTTAGAGGTTACTGTAAGTAGAGGTCAATGGTGGATAGCATTCTGACAATCGTCTGGTTTTTGGTAGCACTGGGTGTTCTGGTGACCTTCCATGAATTTGGCCATTTCTATATTGCCCGCCGCTGTGGTGTGAAAGTGCTGCGCTTTTCTGTGGGGTTTGGCAAAACCCTGTGGAGCTGGCGCGACAAGCACAATACCGAATTTACTCTAGCCGCCTTACCCTTGGGCGGTTATGTCAAAATGCTCGATGAGCGTGAGGCAGAGGTCCCAGAGCATCTGCTGGATCAGGCTTTTAATCGCAAACCCGTTTGGCAACGTATCGCCATTGTCGCAGCCGGCCCGATTGCCAACTTTATTCTGGCGATTTTGCTGTTCTGGGTGCTGCTGTTGCGCGGTACCGTGGATGTTGCGCCTGTGGTTGGCTCTGTAGAACCGAATTCGGTTGCCGAGCAGGCCGGTTTGTCGGTCGGGCAGGAAATTGTTGCTGTTGATGGTGTATCTACGCCAACCTGGCAGGACCTCAATCGTCGTTTGCTCCAGCGTCTGGGTGAGAGTGGTACCATTGCTTTTACTGTGAAATATGAAGATTCCGACCTGCGTTATGAATCTGAAGCGACCCTGGATAACTGGCTCAAGGGCGTGGATGAACCAGACCCGGTAAAAGGCCTGGGCCTGAGCATGTGGGAACCGGAGATTGAGAATGTAATTGCTCAGGTGATGCCTGAGAGCCCTGCAGCCAAGGCGGGTTTTAAGGTCAATGATCGTATTATCGCCGTTGACGATCTCTATCAACCTGGCTGGATGGAGTGGGTTGACTATGTGCGTGAGCGTCCGGGCCAAACCATTGCCGTAGAAGTTGAGCGTGATGGTAGCCGTCAGGTGATCAATGTTGTGCCTGCATCGGTGGAAGATACCACCGGTAAAACTGTTGGTCGGGTTGGTATTGCGGGTTCGCGTACCTGGCCGGAAGAATTACTGCGCCGCACCGATTACAGTGTCTGGGGCGCCTTTGTCGGTGGAGTCCATAAAACCTGGGATACCTCCGCATTTGTACTTTTATCACTGAAAAAGCTAATTGTTGGGGAAATCTCCACGAAAAACTTGAGTGGACCCATCACCATTGCTAAAGTTGCGGGCTCTTCTGCCAAAGCGGGCATTGGTTATTATTTGGGCTTTTTAGCCCTGCTCAGTGTCAGTTTAGGGGTGTTTAATCTGTTGCCGATTCCCGTACTGGATGGCGGTCACTTGCTCTATTACCTGGTTGAGGTAGTAAAGGGCAGCCCGGTATCCGAGAAGGTGCAGATGATGGGGTATCAATTGGGATTGATGATGATTGTCGGTGTTATGGTCTTGGCACTGTACAACGATGTAATGCGCCTCTGATTGCGCGCAGTCTCTCACTGTTGATCAACACTTAATGAAGGATTTAGAGCCTGGCGACAGGTTCTGGGGCAGGTTATTGGCCTGACAGCAGGGATGTTTGCTGCCTGTCTTCAATAACGACTTAAAACCATATAAGCAAAATTAGAATCAAAAATATGAAGCGATTGCGCCTCCTGGTTATCAGTTTAGTTCTCTTCCCCCTGGCTGTTGCAGCCCAGGACTTCCGCGTTACCGATATTCGCGTTGAAGGCTTGCAGCGTGTCTCAGCGGGTACCGTGTTTGCCGCCTTGCCAGTGCAAATTGGCGACACCATGGATTCCGTAGCTGTACAGAGTGCCACTCGCTCACTGTTCCGTACCGGTTACTTTGCCGATATCGAAATCGGCCGTGACGGCAACATTCTGGTGATTACCGTTAAAGAGCGTCCCGCCATTAGCGAAATCGAGATTGAAGGTAACAAGGCCATTAAAACCGAAGACCTGCTCAAGGGCATGTCTGAGAACGGTTTGTCAGAAGGCCAAATCTTTAAGCGCGCAACCCTGGAAGGTTTGACCCAGGAGCTGCAACGCCAGTATGTGGCGCAGGGCCGCTACAGCGCCAAAGTTGAAACCGAAGTGGTTGACCTGCCACGCAACCAGGTAAAACTGGATATCACCGTTGACGAAGGCTCGGTGGCAGCGATTAAGCATATCAACGTCGTAGGCAACACCGTTTTCACCGATCAAGAGTTGGTGGACCTGTTTGAACTGAAAACCACCGGTTGGTTGTCCTGGTTAAACAGCAACGACAAATACTCAAAAGAAAAGCTGTCTGGCGATATCGAGCGCCTGGAGAGCTACTACCGCGACCGCGGTTACCTGCAATTCAATATTGATTCTACCCAGGTTTCCCTGACGCCAGATAAAGAAGGCGTCTATATCACCGTTAATATCACCGAAGGTGGTATTTACACTGTAAGCGGTGTGGATCTGGCCGGTGAGCCGGTAGTACCGGAAGAGCAGATTCGTCAGCTGATCTTGCTGCGTGAAGGCCAGACCTTCTCTCAGGTACTGATGACCACCACTTCCGACTATATTACCCGCCGTCTGGGTAACGAAGGCTATACCTTTGCCGAGGTTCGCGGCATCCCTGAGCGTGATGACGAAAACAACACGGTAAAAGTGACCTTCTTTATGGATCCAGGCAAGCGAGCCTATGTCCGTCGCATCGATTTCCGCGGTAACACCAAGACGTCTGATGATGTACTGCGTCGTGAAATGCGCCAGATGGAAGGTGGTTCAGCCTCTACTGCGCGAATCGAGCAATCCAAAGTACGTTTGGAGCGTCTGGGCTTCTTTAAAGAAGTCACGGTTGAGAATCTGGAAGTACCGGGTACCTCTGACCAGATCGATGTGGAATACACCGTAGAAGAACAACCTTCCGGTAGTATCGGCGCCAGCCTTGGTTTTGCCCAGGACTCCGGTATTGTGCTGGGTGCCAACATTCAGCAGAACAACTGGTTTGGTACCGGTAAGCGTGTAGGCTTTAACGTATCGACCTCGTCCTATCAGACTGTGTATAGCTTTAACTACACCGACCCGTACTTTACCCCGGATGGTGTAAGCCGTGGTTTTAACCTGTTCTACCGCGAGCGTGACTTTGAAGAGGTTAACGTATCGAGCTATACCACGGACTCCTTTGGTGGTTCGGTGAACTTTGGTTATCCGATTTCTGAGATTTCCCGTTTGGGCTTTGGGGTTGGGTTAACTAATATATCGATTGAGACTGGTGATCAGGCAGTTCAAGAGATTATTTCATCGCCGCGTTTACGGAACAATATCGATAATGAGTTTATCTTAGACAGTAATGTGGATGAGTGTACTGATACTGATGCAGGCACAATTTGTAATCCTACCCAGTCAATCACAGATAGTATGCTCACGACCAATCCATCAGGTTGGGTAGATGATAACGGAGATGATTTCAATATCTTAACCCTGAACTTTAACTGGCGTGAATCTACTTTGAACCGCGGTCGTCTGGCGACCCGTGGTGCATCCCAGTCCGTTTCTCTGGAACTGAGTCTGCCTGGTGGTGATTTGGAATACTATAAACTGACTTACCAAGGCCAGTACTTCCGTCCATTAACCAAGAACCTTACGCTGCGTTTGCGTACCGAGCTGGGTTACGCGGATGCCTATGGTGATACGACTGAGTTGCCGTTCTTTGAAAACTTCTACGCGGGTGGTTTTGGTTCTGTCCGTGGCTTTAAACGAAATACGCTTGGTCCACGTGCTACTCCTGCTGAAATTTACCGCGCTGTAAGTATCGACAGCAATAATGATGGCACTCGTGATCAAAACGTTTATGTTTCTGATGATGCCGCAAATGAGCTTTTAACTACTATTTCAGGTGATGACGACGATCCGTTCGGCGGCAATATTTTGATCGAAGGTAGTGCCGAAATCCTGTTCCCACTGCCATTTATCAAAGATCAGCGTTCTATCCAGTCCAGCTTCTTTATCGATGCCGGTAACGTATTCGATACCGACTGTGGTGATGGTCAGCTGAACTGTTATGACGTCGACTTTGGCAAGATCAGTGCTTCAATGGGTATCGGTGTAACCTGGATTACCGGCTTTGGCCCGCTGACTTTCAGTTTAGCAAAAGCCCTGAAAGAGCAGGAAGAAGACGAAACCGAAGTGTTCCAGTTCTCTCTGGGTACTGCGTTCTAATTATCGGGTTTAACCTAAGTAAAGTGTGAATTTACGGTGCTCTAAGCCATTTCGCCTTAGAGCACTTTCATAATAATAAATGGAGATGTACTTGTGCGTATTTTGAAATCTTTTGCAATTGCCCTGGTGGCAATCACTCTGTCTGCTACTGCAATGGCTGAAGGTAAAATTGCGGTGTTTAATGCCCAGGCGGCGATTATGAATACCCAGGCTGCAAAGAAAGCTCTGGAATCTTTAAAAGCTAATCCAGAATTCGCTGCAATGACTGCAAAGTTCGAAGCCCTGCGTGCTGATATGGCTGCTCTGGAAAAAGAAGCCAACACCAAAGGCATGACCTGGAATGCGGAAGAGAAAGCTGATTACCGCAAAAAGGTTGAGTTTAAAAACGCCGATATGAAGCTGGTGCTGGAAAAACTGCGTGCCGAAGAGCAGGCTGCTGTTCAGCGTCTGATGCAGGATATGATTCCTAAAGCTAAAAGTGCTTTGAACCAAGTGGTTGTTGCTGAAGGTATCAGTGTTGTGATTGACAGCAAGTCTGCACTCTATGCTGATCCAGCTCACAACATCACGGCCAAAGTGACCGACAAGCTGAATAAAGCGAAGTAACTTTTGCTGTTGGTAAATCAGTGTCCATAGATTCGTCGTCCATGGCTCCATCGGACAAAAACAGGCATTACCGTCTGCAAGATCTGGCGTCCTTTTTGGACGCCGATTTAGTTGGTGACCCCGAATGTGAGATTTCGGGGCTGAATACCCTGCAGGATGCCACTATTGGTCAGTTGGCCTTTCTGGCTAATCCTGTTTATCAGAAATACCTGGCAACCACCAAAGCCAGTGCGGTGATTATTCACCCGAAGCAAGCCGACGCCTATTCTGGCAACAAGCTGATTATTGGTAATCCCTACCTGGCTTACGCACGGCTGACAGAAAGATTTGCCCCTCAATTAGCTCAGGACGCCGGTGTGCATGCAACGGCTTCAGTTGATCCAAGTGCTGAGATTGCTGCCAATGCTGTTATTGGCGCCAATGCGGTGGTTGATGCAGGCGCTCACATTGGTGCTGGCGTAGTCGTCGGTGCTGGAAGCTATGTTGGTGCGGATTCAATTATTGGCGAAGGTACAAGGCTTTACGCCAATGTTTCCGTGTACCATGGTGTGAGTATTGGTAAAAACGGCATATTCCACAGTGGCAGTGTCATCGGTGCCGATGGTTTTGGTTTTGCACCCAGCGACCAAGGGTGGGTTAAGATTCACCAGCTCGGCGGTGTAGTCATTGGCGATAATGTTGAAGTCGGCGCCGGTACGACTATTGATCGCGGCGCGCTGGATGACACCGTGATTGCCGATGGGGTGATTCTCGATAACCAGGTACAGATTGCCCACAATGTGCGTTTAGGTGAAAACACCGCCATTGCCGGCTGCGTCGCTGTAGCTGGCAGCACTCATATTGGAAAAAACTGCACCATTGGCGGCAAAGCCGGTATCATTGGCCATCTGCAGATTACCGATAATGTGCATGTGACCGCCATGTCACTGGTGACCAAATCGATTACTGAATCCGGTTCCTATTCTTCCGGAACCGGCGTCGATAAAACAGAAAAATGGCGTAAAAACGCCGCCCGTTTTGCCCAGCTGGATAAGCTGGCAAGACGTTTGGCAAAACTCGAAAAGAATCAATAAGGCTCCTTAGAGGGTCAGTTTATGACAGGGCCGCGCTTAACGTGGCTGAGCAGTTGGAAGCAAGACCTATGATGGATATCGCAGAAATTCGTAAATACCTCCCGCACCGTTACCCGTTCCTGTTAGTGGATCGTGTGGTAGAGTTGGTTGAAAACGAATCTATTGTTGCTTATAAAAATGTCTCTATTAACGAAGATATTTTTAATGGCCACTTTCCCCAGGCACCTATTTTCCCAGGTGTTATGATTGTTGAAGCCATGGCGCAAGCCTCTGGTATTCTGGGTTTTAAGTCCCAGGGTAAAACGCCAGAAGATGGTTCTCTGTATTTGTTTGCCGGTGTCGACAATGTGCGCTTTAAGCGTCAAGTGGTACCGGGTGATCAGTTAATGCTGGAATCCAAAGTGGTTTCCGTAAAGCGTGGTATCTGGAAGTTTGAATGTCGTGCCACTGTAGAAGGCGAGCTCGCCGCTTCTGCCACTATTATGTGTGCTGACCGTAAGGTCGTGTGAACAAATCTAGCCAAAGGCATTAATCCGTACAGGATACAAAACATTGATAGACCCTCGCGCAATTATTGATCCTTCCGCCAAATTGGGCGCCAACGTTGACGTTGGCCCCTGGTCCATCATTGGTCCCGATGTGGAGATTGGTGATAACACCGTGGTGGAATCCCACGTGGTGATTAAAGGGCCAACGGTTATCGGTCAAAACAATCGGATTTACCAATTCGCCACCGTAGGTGAGGGAACTCCAGACCTTAAGTATCAAGGTGAGCCTACTCGTCTAGTTATCGGTGACAACAATGTGATCCGTGAAGGTGTCACTATTCACCGTGGTACTGTTCAAGATCGCAATGAGACCACGATTGGTAACGATAATCTGCTAATGGCCTATGTGCATGTGGGGCACGACAGTGTGATTGGCAACCACTGCGTACTGGTAAACAACGCATCACTGGCTGGCCATGTCCATGTGGACGACTGGGCTATTCTCGGTGGCTACACCCTGATCCATCAGTTCTGCCGTATTGGTGCCCACTGCTTTACCGGTATGGGCAGTGCCATTGGTAAAGATGTACCCGCCTATGTGATGGTAACGGGCAATCCAGCATCTGCTAAAAGTATTAACGCCGAAGGCTTACGTCGACGTGGTTTTAATAAAGACGAAATCGCAACCATCAATAAAGCTTTTAAACTGGTTTATCGTCGGGGTTTAACCGTTGATGAGGCCCTTGCCGAATTAACTAAACTGGCGGAAAACTGCAGTGCCGTATTGCCGATTATCGAGTCTTTAAAGACCTCCAGTCGCGGCATCGTACGCTAAGTATGAGCGCCGACAGTACCTCAGCAAATCTTCCTGCTACAGAATCTCTACGAATTGGTATTGTTGTGGGCGAAGCCTCGGGAGACATTCTCGGGGCCGGTTTAATGCAAGCCATTCAGCGTCGTTACCCTAATGCCCGCTTTGAAGGGATCGGTGGCGAGCGCATGCTCAAACTCGGTTTTAAAAGCTTCTTTCCCCAAGAGCGCTTGGCAGTCATGGGCTTGGTTGAACCGCTTAAGCGCCTGCCTGAGTTGTTACGCATCCGCAAAACCCTGATTAATCACTTTATTGATAATCCGCCCGACGTGTTTATAGGGATTGATTCACCGGATTTTAATCTGACCATTGAAGGTAAGCTAAAGGCGGCAGGTATTCCTGCGGTTCACTATGTCAGCCCGTCGGTATGGGCCTGGCGCCAGAAGCGTATTGTAAAAATCGCCAACAGCGTTGATTTGATGCTAACGCTGTTGCCCTTCGAAGCTAAGTTCTATGAAGAGCATCAGGTGCCGGTGACGTTTGTCGGGCACCCTCTGGCCGATGATATTCCTCTCGATACCGATAAGGCTGAAGCTCGAAAAAGTCTGGGGTTGCCCGAGCAGGGCAAGCTGATTGCATTGATGCCTGGTAGCCGGGGCGGAGAAGTGAAGCTGTTGGGACCGGTATTTTGGCAGACGGCTCAGTGGCTACAGGCCAAGTATCCAGAGGTTAAGTTTGTGGTTCCCGCGGCAAATGCACAGCGCCGGCAACAAATTGAAACGCAATTGGCGGAGCAGGGCGAATTGCCGTTGACGCTGATTGATGGGCAATCTCACGAAGCTATGGCGGCAGCAGATGCGGTGTTGATGGCATCGGGTACTACCACACTGGAAGCGATGCTGTTAAAACGTCCAATGGTGGTCGCCTATAAATTGGCGGCTCTATCCTTTGCGATTATTTCTCGCATGGTGAAATCGAAATATTTTTCCCTGCCCAACCTGCTTGCTGATAAACCCCTGGTGCCTGAGTTATTGCAAAAACAGGTAACGCCACAAGCGCTGGGAGAAACCTTGTTGGGTTATCTGCAAAATAATGAACAAACGCAACAGATGACAGATGCGTTTTACGAGCTGCACCAGCAGTTACGCTGTGATGCCAGTGACAAGGCTGCACAAGCCGTATTAGCGTTGATCGGAAAAGAGTAATGGAACCATTTGTAAGCAGTTACCAAGGTTTATTAGGCGCTGGCGTTGATGAGGTGGGGCGAGGGCCTCTGGCTGGTGATGTGGTAACGGCTGCGGTTATTCTTGACCCGGATAATCCTATCGAAGGGCTAAACGATTCCAAAAAACTCACCGAAAAGCGTCGCGATAGTCTGTTTGATGAAATCCAGGAAAAAGCCAAAAGTTTTTGCATTGCCCGCTGTAGTATTGCCGAAATTGATAAGCTCAATATTTTACAAGCCAGTTTGCTAGCCATGAAACGTGCGGTGGAAGGACTACATATCCAGCCGGAACATGTCTGGGTAGATGGTAATAAAATTCCCCAGTGGGATTATGCTGCGGAAGCCGTGGTAAAAGGCGATGCTCGCGTTGCCGCCATTGGTGCAGCGTCTATTCTGGCAAAGGTCACCCGTGATCGGGAAATGGTAGAAATGGATAAACTCTATCCCGGTTATGGTTTTGCAGGTCACAAAGGTTATCCGACCAAGGTGCATATGCAAGCCCTGGATAAGCTGGGGCCGTGCCGGATTCACCGGACTTCTTACGGGCCCGTTAAAGCCAAACTGGAACAGATGACACTGTTTTAGGTTATAAATCCCTCCTAGTAATTTCTTTTCGATCTTAATGGCGTTTTTAATAACGCCTGCCTATTACCGCCTGCCAACTAGAGCAAATCCTTCTAGATTGGTGCTTGGCTTTGAGCACTGCTTCAAGGAATATGGATTTCATTACGTCCTGTGAGAGCACATGATGAGTGAACCATCTTCCTCGCCAAAGTTAGAATATTGGCTGCAGCAACTCGGTCATGCCGAGCTGCCGGCCCTGTCGGGAACTGTACGAAAAATGATGCAGCTGACCGAGAAGCAGCAAAGCTCAGCACAGCAACTCGCACAGGTAATTTTGCCGGATGCCGGCGTGACGGCAAAGTTACTTAAAGTGGCTAACAGTGTTCACTTTAATCCTACCGCCGTGCCCATTAATACCATCAGTCGCGCTATCGTTATGTTGGGCTTTAATGAGTTGCGACGTATTGGTTTAAGTGTTGTTTTTATTGATTCGCTGTTACAAAAAAACGCTAACCATATACTCAAGCAGCGTTTGGCCGAATCCTTACATGCCGCCGTACAAGCGAAAAACCTGGCGTTTGATTTAGATGATGAAGATCGTGAAGAGGTTTTTATTGCTACGCTATTTCAGCATTTGGGAGAGCTGTCTTTTCTTTCCAGCTCTACCGTTGAATGCAAACGTTATCTCGAAAACTTACATGCAAAGCCCCAGGATTCCCGATCATTGGGGCGGGAAGTCTTAGGTATAGGCTTTTCTGAGCTTACCCAGGGTCTGGCCACAGATTGGCATCTTCAGCATCTCCTAACGCCGGTCAATCGAGAGGCGGAAGAGGCCGTGCAATTGGGTGACAGGTTGGCGCAAACCTGGGACGAGGGTGTGGATTCACGTCCTATGCGACAGTTGATTACGTCTGTTGCAGCCTATACCGGTTTAAGTTTACCGCGCAGTAAGGATCTGGTTGAAGCCAGTGCCAGGGAAGCCGCCAAGCTGGCTCAGCAGTATGAGTTGGAGAGCCTGCATGAGTTTTTGCCAGATGCCAATGCCAATCCTGCCTTGGTAGAAGGTGATCAGGACAGTTTTCACCAGATGAACTACCTGCATAAAATTTCCGTATTGGTACGAGAAAATGCGTCGCTACACCGGGTCTTTCAATTGATTACAGACGCGATTCACTATGCGGTGGGTTTTGGTCGAGTGATTGTCGTAATGCACGATCAGGACAAGCACAACTTTGAAGTTCGCTATTGCTTGGGGGATAGTCTTGAACGCTTAAGGGTCAAGGGAAAGATTCCTATCAAGACGCAGCAGGACGATATCTTATCCAGAGTTATCAAAGAGCGTAGTTGTGAGTTAATTAAGCGGCAAAGCAGCTCGGAAGATCGAGGTCGACTGCGGGTATTTTCTCCAGAAGATGATTGCTGCTGTGGGCCGATTGAAATTGAGGATGAATTGGTTGGTGTTATTTATGCTGACAACCGTGATCAGCCGATCAGTGATGAAAATTATCAGGCCTTCCAATTATTTGTTGAACAGTTGAACATGATCTGTGCTTGCCTGGTGTATCGCCGCCTTCAGGGCAGTTTGCCCAAATTACAGCGTGGACAGCACAACTGACAGTTTGGCAAACCTGCGATTCTAGGCAATGGTTTCTAAGTAATGGTTTCTAGGTAATGGTTTTTTGGCGCTGATTTCTTGGTAAACTGCGGCGTAAAACGCTAATAGTGCCAGGGAATGACTCATGACCGCTCAATCACTCTTGCTCAACCGTTTTCTGACTCGTATCGAGGTTATCGGAAATCGGTTGCCTCACCCAACACTGCTGTTTATTTATCTGTGCGGATTTATCCTGGCGTTATCCTGGTTGTGTGCCTGGTTGGGAGTCGGGGCGTTACACCCGGTTAATGGTAATACGGTATCCGCGGTCAATTTGCTTAATGCGGAAGGTTTACAACGTATTCTGGCCAATACTGTTACCAACTTCACCCAATTTGCACCCGTGGGTACGGTACTGGTTGCGATTATGGGGATTGGGGTCGCGGAGCACAGTGGCTTACTCGGTGCAGTCCTACGCGCTACGGTTATCAAGGCACCAGCCAAATTACTGACATTTACCATTGTATTGGCTGGAGTACTGTCCAGTTTGGCTGCCGATACTGGCTATGTGGTTTTGATTCCTCTGGCGGCGATGATCTTCGCTGCTGTCGGTCGCTCGCCTGTTGTGGGGATCGCGGCGGCGTTTGCGGGTGTTTCTGGCGGATACAGTGCCAACCTGTTGATTGGCCCTCTCGATGCTATTTTAGCCGGTATATCCACCGAAGCGGCTCGCTTGGTAGAGCCAGGATATGAAGTCAGTGCGGCAGGCAACTATTATTTTATTCTCGCCTCCACGTTTATGATTGCTGCTGTTGGTACCTGGGTAACAGAGCGATGGATTGAACCGCGTTTTCCGCACGATGGCACTAATGCCAGTGGTGTTGAAGCGCTTAAACCCTATGAAAAGCGGGCATTAAAACTGGTGGGTGCCTTTTCCCTGGTATTTGTAGGGTTGCTGTTATGGGGGCTGATACCGGAAACCGGTGCCTTACGTCATCCAGAAACCGGGAGTATTCTTCGCTCACCGTTTATTAAGGGCATTGTCACCATTATCGCAGTGTATGCGGCCTTGGCGGGTTTGCTCTATGGCAAGGTGTCCGGTAATTTTCGTCGCGGTCAGGACTTTGTGCTGGGGATGGAAAAAAGCATGGCAACTATGGCCAGCTATTTGGTGCTGATGTTTTTTGCCGCCCAGTTTGTCAGTTATTTTGGCTGGAGTCAGCTGGGGATTATTGCCGCTATTAATGGCGCGGAAGTGTTGCAGCAGTTACAGCTCAATACGGCATCCTTGCTGGTAGGGTTTGTTTTGCTGGCGGCAATGATCAACTTATTGGTCGGTAGTGCTTCGGCTAAATGGGCGCTAATTGCGCCTGTGTTTGTGCCTATGTTGCTGCTGACGGGAATCTCTCCGGAAGCTACACAAGTGGCTTACAGAATCGGTGACAGCGCTACTAATATCATTACACCACTGATGCCGTATTTTGGTGTGGTAGTGGCTTTTGTGCAGCAATATGACAAGCAGGCGGGGATTGGCACCATTGTCGCGGCCATGTTGCCCTACAGTGTCATGTTTATTGTCGCTTGGTCACTGTTGTTGATGGCCTGGATACTACTGGGGCTGCCTTTGGGGCCTGGGGCTGAGATTTTTGTTGGCTCAGGGCAGGCTTCATAGTTGTGGCGGCTTTGCACTCCCTAACATTTCTTAAATAAATAGGCCTGCTGGCGAGTATACATTTGCCCACAGGCCTATAGACTACTCTCTCTACCGTTATTTATGTGATCCGTAGGAGAGTCAGCTGGTGTTTAACCCCGGTAAGCGGTTTAAGTGGATTGTTGCTCTGGCGATGCTGGTGGCCATTGCGGTGATGGGCTGTGCAGTCACTGATGAGCAGCCAGCGTTTAAAAATGCTGAGGCTCACTCCCCTTCAAGTGACAGTGGTGCGCTCTGGGAGTGGCTGACAACCGATCCGCAGCACCCGGAACCGTCGCAACCCATTCCATTGCGGAAAATTAGCGAAGAAGAACTGAGCAATACCACTGAGTCCGTGGTATATCGTCTGGGGCATTCCACGGTATTAATTCGCACCGATGGGCAGTATGTATTAACCGATCCCATGTTTAGCGAGAGAGCCTCGCCGGTACAGTGGATAGGTCCCAAACGTTTCCATAAGCCTGCGTTGACCATCGATGAATTACCACCGATTAAAGCGGTGATTATCAGCCATGACCATTATGATCATCTGGATAAGGACTCTATTCAGGCGCTGTCTGATCGAGTGGAGTTCTTTTTAACACCTTTGCGGGTAGGGCAGTATCTGCGCGATTGGGGCGTTTCTGACAACAAAATTATTGAGTTGAATTGGTGGCAGCAGAAGAAAATCGGTAGTTTGACCTTTACCGCAACGCCTTCTCAACATTTTTCCGGACGCGGTCTGTTTGATCGCAATAAAACCCTGTGGGCAAGTTGGGTGATTCACTCTCCACAATCCAATATCTTCTTTAGTGGCGATACCGGTTATTTTATTGGCTTTAAAGAAATTGGTAGAAGATTAGGGCCGTTTGATATCACCTTAATGGAAAATGGCGCCTATAACGCGGCCTGGTCGGATATTCATATGATGCCGGAAGAGACTGTCAGAGCGCATCAGGATTTAGGCGGCAACGCCATGGTGACCATTCACAACAGTACCTTTAATCTGGCACTGCATGATTGGTTTGAACCTTTGGAGCGCGTACAGCAATTATCTGATCAGCAGGGGGTGAATCTTTTAACCCCTCTGTTTGGGGAAGTAGTATCGGTGAAAACGCCCATTCCTACCTTGGCCTGGTGGCGGCCTTATCTACCTGCCGTGGCGGCAGTGACTACTGGCGAGGAAACATCTCCAACACTTTAAGTTCTTAAACTTACTGGTTGCGGTTTTTAGCTTCAATCCACTGAGCCATATATTGTGTGCTCTTATGGTGATGGTGGTTGAGCATGGCACCGGTAAAGTTATTCAGGCGATGCTGCTTAAAGTTCTCACGTAAGCCTTTAATGCGATCAACCAACTGTTGCTGATGTTGGGTTAGATTAAAGAGTTGATTGTGCAGTTCGAACCCTTTTTCCCGCGCGGATGCCCATTGCTCGTTATGGGTATAGTGCCTTACTGCAGCATCAATAAATGCCTCCGCATGATCAAAGCATTGGGGCTGCCATGCCTCTTCCGAGCCCATACCTTCAGCACCAATGCTGGTGGTTACAGACGGGGTACCACAGGCCATGGCATCCACCAGCTTGCCTTTTAAACCGGCACCAAAGCGCAGTGGTGCCAGGTTAACTCGCGCATGGCGCATTACTTCATAGGCATCTTCAGCCCAGCCTTTTACCAGGAAGCCTTGTTTGTCGTTGTGCAGTTGCGTGGCTTTTTTCGGTGGATAGGCGCCGTAAATATGTAGCTCTGCATCAGGTAATTGTTTGCGTATACCTGGCCAGATACTTTCTTTTAAATAACGCACGGCATCCCAGTTGGGGGCATGGCGGAAATTGCCGATACAGATAAAGTGTTGGCGCTCTGCAAATGCGGGTAGTTGTGTCTGCTTCTCACTGCTGATGACCGGCAACATAAAGGGATTGTAGAGCAGCAGGCTGCTATCAACGTTAAACAGTTTCTCCAGGATCTGCATTTCCGCTTCTGAAATCATCAACGTTAAATCGCTGCGGTAGATCGAGGCGATCTCCCGTTGTGCGTTTTCAGTAAACAGCAATTCGGGGGTAACCGGCGGATTAATCTCGCCGGTTTTTTTGAAGTGTTCATGGCGCGCATAGCGCAAACTAAACAGATCTTCGGTATCGAGAATGCGCAATGCATCGGGGCAGTATTTGGCTACACGCCAGCCAAATTGTTCTTCCATCATAAAGCGGTCAAACATCACCAGATCCGGGTTTACCGATTGCACAAATGCATCAAAGCTGCTGTTGTTTAGCTGAATACTTTCTTCGCGAATACCGCGAGCGGGAAGGTCGATGCGGTGCACAGACTTTTCAGCAGGGCTGGCAAAAGTGACCTGCCAGCCTTGTTCAATAAAGGTATCGAGCAGGGCCAGCATACGATAACCGGCAGCGGAAGAGGCGGGTTCTGGCCAGACATAGCCAATAACAAGAACATTCATGAGGTGATTCTAGGTGTGCATTCAATAAAGAGCTATATGTTATCCTATCTGTAAGTACAGCATAAGGAAGACAGGTGTGGAAAAAGTCTTTATCAGTTCCCAGCAGTTGCTGGAGGATTCCTTTAATCTTGCCTTGAAGGTTTTTGAGAGCGGTTTTCGCCCCAACTATATTGTTGGCGTGTGGCGCGGAGGGGCACCGGTGGGTATTGCTGTGCAGGAACTGCTGGATGTGATGGGCTTTGAGTCCGACCATATCGCCATTCGCACCTCGTCCTATACTGGCATTGGTGAGCGTGACAAGCATATCAAAGTCCATGGGTTAACTTACCTGATCAAACGTCTTGAGGCTGAAGACTCGCTGCTGATTGTAGACGATGTTTACGACACGGGTTTGAGCGTGCAGCAGGTGGTGAGTGTCTTAAAAGCCGCTTGTAAAAAAAACACGCCGGAGATTCGTATTGCCACGCCTTACTTTAAGCCTGGTAATAATCAAACTGATCAAGATCCGGATTACTATATACACGAAACAGAGAAGTGGTTGGTGTTTCCGCACGAATTGGATGGGTTGACGATTGAGGAGATTCACCAGCATAAGCCGGAGTTGTCCAAGGTGGCGGATAGGTTGATTAAACTGAAGAAGTAACAGGGAGCAGCGTCATCCCTGCGCAGGCAGGGATCCAGTGTCTTTTAGGGACGCTAGATTCCTGCCTGCGCAGGAATGACGTTAACAAAGTGCGGAGTTAGATTTAGAGTTCAGCAATCTTACCTTTCTGCTCTTCCAGCTTCTCCAAAGCACTCTGCATATCAGCCATCTTGTCCTTTTCCTTTTGAACAACTTCAGCCGGCGCCTTGTCGACAAACTTCGGATTATTCAGTTTGCCTTCAACGCGCTGCAGGTCTTTCTTGATCTTGTCGATTTCCTTATCCAGACGCGCCATTTCCGCGTCTTTATCGATCAGGCCAGCCATAGGTACCAGCACTTCCATCTCACCAACAAGACCGGTGGCAGACATAGGTGCTTCATCACCGGCGTTTAACCAGGTGATAGATTCCAGGCTAGCCAGGGTCAGTAGGTACTGCTCGTTTTCCTGCAGGCGACGCTGATCATCAGCACTACCATTGGCAAACAGAACAGGCACTTTCTTGGCCGGAGAAATATTCATTTCACCGCGAATATTACGCACGCCTTCAACCACACCTTTGAGCCATTCCACATCGTTAATGGCTTGCTCGTCGATCAGGCTGTCGTCGCAGATTGGCAGGGCGGCGGTCATGATAGTGTCGCCTTCTGTGCCTGCTAAGTCCTTAACGCGCTGCCAAATCTCTTCAGTGATATACGGCATCAATGGGTGAGCCAGACGCAGTACTTCTTCCAGTACGCGAATCAGGGTACGGCGGGTACCCACTTTTTGCGCTTCAGTAGTGCTGTCGCTGTTCAGGATAGGCTTGGACAGCTCCAAGTACCAAGAGCAGTACTCGTTCCAGATAAAGTCGTACAGCGCCTGAGAGGCCAAGTCGAAGCGATAGGATTCAACACCTTCAGCAACGGCTTTTTCGACTTGCTGCAGACGAGCGATAATCCACTTATCCACAACGGACAATTCAAAGTCAGAACCAGTCTGGCCGCAATCACGCGCTTCTACGCGGTTACCTTCATCGTCCTGTACTTCACAGTTCATCAGTACATAACGTGAGGCATTCCAGATTTTGTTACAGAAGTTACGGAAGCCTTCGATACGGCCCACATCAAACTTAATATCACGACCGGTGGAGGCCAGTGAGTAGTAGGTGTAACGCAGGGCATCGGTACCGTAAGCAGCCAAACCTTCCGGGAATTCCTTACGGGTCTGTTTTTCAATCTTCTGACGCAGGTGCGGCACCATCATGCCGGCGGTGCGTTTCTCTACCAGCGATTCCAGATCAATACCGTCGATCAGGTCGATTGGGTCAAGTACGTTACCTTTCGACTTCGACATCTTCTGACCGTGACTGTCACGTACCAGACCGTGAACGTAGACGGTGTGGAAAGGCACTTCTTTTTTGAAGTACAGGGTCAGCATAATCATACGCGCAACCCAGAAGAAGATAATGTCGAACCCGGTTACCAGCACATCGGTACTGTGGAAGGTTTTCAGGAAGTCAGTTTGCTCAGGCCAGCCCAGGGTACCGAAAGTCCACAGACCGGAGGAGAACCAGGTATCCAGAACATCGTCGTCCTGCTTCAGGGTAACGTCATCGGCAATATTATTTTTCTTGCGTACTTCTTCTTCGCTGCGGCCAACAAATACATTACCTTCTTCGTCGTACCAGGCCGGAATACGGTGGCCCCACCACAGCTGACGGGAAATACACCAGTCCTGAATATCACGCATCCAGGAGAAGTACATGTTTTCGTACTGCTTGGGCACAAACTGGATATCGCCACCTTTAACGGCTTTGATCGCCTCGTCGGCCAGCGGCTGGGTTTTCACATACCATTGATCAGTCAGGTAGGGCTCAATCACCACGCCGGTACGATCCCCGCGGGGTACTTTCAGTTTGTGGTCGTCGATTTTTTCCAGCAGACCCAGGGCGTCCAGATCTTCAACAATCTGCTTACGGGCATCGAAGCGATCCATGCCCTGGTATTTTTCCGGAGCATTCTTGTTGATCTGGGCATCATCGTTAAAGATGTTGATCAGCGGTAGGTCGTGGCGCTGGCCCATCTCGTAATCGTTAAAGTCGTGGGCCGGGGTGATCTTCACACAGCCGGTACCAAACTCACGGTCAACGTAGTCATCGCCAATAATAGGGATCTCGCGGCCAACCAGCGGCAGGGTGATGGTCTTGCCAATCAGATCCTTGTAGCGCTCGTCTTCCGGGTGTACCGCAACGGCGGAGTCACCCAGCATGGTTTCCGGGCGAGTAGTGGCAACCGTCAGGTGGCCAGAGCCATCAGTCAGCGGGTAGCGGAAGTGCCACAGGAAGCCGTTTTCCTCTTCAGACAGTACTTCCAGATCGGATACGGCGGTGTGCAGCTTGGGATCCCAGTTCACCAGGCGCTTGCCGCGGTAAATCAGGTCATCTTCGTACAGGCGGATAAAGACTTCCTGTACAGCTTTATAAAAACCGTCATCCATGGTGAAGCGCTCGCGAGACCAGTCAGGGCTGGCACCCAGGCGACGCAGCTGCTGGGTAATGGTACCGCCGGACTCTTCCTTCCACTCCCAGATCTTGTCGATAAACTTCTCACGACCCAGGTCATGGCGGGATACGCCCTTGGCGTCCAGCTGGCGCTCAACCACCATCTGGGTGGCAATACCGGCGTGGTCAGTACCTACCTGCCACAGGGTGTTGTGGCCCTTCATGCGGTGGTAGCGGATCAGGGCATCCATAATGGATTCCTGGAAACCGTGGCCCATATGCAGGCTGCCGGTGACATTGGGCGGCGGGATCATAATGCAGTAGGGATCACCCTTGCCGGAAGGCTTAAAGTAACCGCTATCTTCCCAGGTTTTGTACCACTGTTGCTCAATTGCGCTCGGCTGGTAGGTCTTATCCATATCTCAACTATCTATTTCAACTTGCTGTCTGAAGGCTTGAAAACGGCAAAAATGGCCTGTTGGGCCATTTGGGGCCTGTAATTCGTCAAAAAGAGCGGGATTATACAATGGCTGGCCGCTGGGGGGGAGGCTTTCTTGGCAACTCTCAGGTCTGTCAGGATTAGATAACCATTTGTAATTTGGGGGGCTTTGCTTTAGCGTTGACCGACCTGCATATCTCGCTGTGGCCATAGGTAGATTAACCTTCACCGGTTATAGCAGGTAAGGAATTTTTGACATCCATAAAAGGAATTTTCATGCGTATTACCACACCTTTCGCGTCTTTTTTGTTTTCCCTGTGTTTGACCAGCCCATTCTCATTAGCAGAATCACCACAGTCTGATCAGCCGGTAGCTGAAGAAATATCAGTAGCTCAATCTGAAAGTGCAGCAACGCTTGAACTCACTGAAGCTGAGGCCCGTCAGCAATGGGCGGAAGAGTTTCTTAACAGCATTACTCCGCAGACTGGCACCATTTCACTACCAGGAGGTATTGCCTCGCTGGAAGTGCCTGAGAATTTTTACTACCTCTCACCACAAGATTCCAAGCGAGTGTTGGAAGAGGCCTGGGGCAACCCTGAATCGGCTCTAGGGTTGGGGATGTTATTCCCGGCTCAGTACTCGCCACTGGATGGTGATGCCTGGGGGGTCGAGATTGATTACGAGGAAGAGGGCTATGTCTCCGATGAGAATGCCGCGGATCTGGATTACGATGATTTACTAAAAGAAATGCAGGCCGATACACGTGAATCTTCCGCCTACCGTGTTGAAGCTGGTTACGAATCTATCGAGCTCGTTGGTTGGGCTGCTCAACCCTACTACGACGCCCAGACCCACAAACTCTATTGGGCCAAGGAACTTAAGTTCGGTAGCATTGATTTCAATACCCTGAATTACAATGTTCGCGTGCTGGGACGCCAAGGCGTGTTGGTGATGAACTTTATTGCCAACATGAATCAGCTCTCTGAGATCGAAGCATCACGTGATGAAGTGCTAGCGATGGCAAGCTTCAATGAAGGTAATCGTTACAGCGATTTTAACCCAGATATCGATAAGGTAGCGGCTTATGGCATTGGTGGTTTGGTTGCCGGTAAGGTGTTGGCAAAAACGGGCTTGTTGGCGATGGCACTGGTGTTTTTAAAGAAGTTTTGGTTCCTATTATTTATTCCGTTGATTTGGCTAAAGAATATTATCTTTAAGAAAAAAGTCGAAAGTTAAAAAGATAAAGTGGAGGGGGTTATATCCCTCCACTTATTTTGAGGTTTCCTGTCTTAACGCGTTTCCCAGTACCAAAAAATACTCTTGAAAAGCAACGTTAATCCGCTGCCGTTGTTCTCCTTGCGGATACAGCCCCATCTTGGCCTCATCACTGGCTTTGGTTCCTGCCACCAAAAAGTTATTACTAATATGGGAGTCCTGCACAAATGCCTCAAACGCACGGGCACAGAGCTCTTCCGGTTTACTGTAATAGCAGATGTTATGTTCCCGATCGGTCTTAGCTGATTGTAAGAACAGTTCACTTGGCTCATTACCATCGGCATCGAGCATAATGGCCCGGAAGCAGGCAAACAGGCGATCGTTAATCGGGTGGGGAATTGGGGTGGCATCTTTGAGCCAGGCTTCAGAGGCAAATATGTTTGAATCGATATCACTAAACGCCTTGGTGCCCAGATAGTGATCGAATGCATGAAACCACTCGTGGGCAATGCTTCCTGGACCTGCATTTTTGGCTAGAGAAAAGGTGCGGCTGCTGGGTAAGTAGTGGGCCGAGACACCGGGCTGGCCGCCAATACCGTATTGGAAAGACAGGGTGCCGCGTAAGGATATTAAGGTTTCGGGGCCCTGCAGTATGTCCATTAAATCTACCAGAGCGTGGTAGAACAAATCGGCGGCACGGTTGCGTTCGTCATCCGTGACCCAACGGCCAATGCTGATTGAGCGGAAATCGAAGCGTGAGCGGACGTCTACAAAGCTGATGGGCTGGCCGTTAGCATGAGTGAGCGTTGGGCTATTGGGGTTATTGCGGTAGAACGCTCGCTTTGATGGCATGGGTAGATGGTTGGTAAAATGTGTTTTGTGGATTGTAATGCTCTTGCTCTGGAAGGAGAAGGGGGCTGACCCGCAGGGTCAGACCCCAGCGTTCTTGGTAATTCCGTCGTGCGGGACTGACTCCGGATTTATATATACACCGCTCAGATACACAAAAAAGCCCACCGAACTGCCAAACTCAATAGCAGCGTGATGGGCTTTAGTGAAGATGAGGCTAGTTAAAAGCGATAATCTACACGTGCCCCCACAGTACGCGGACGAGAAGGATCCGTCTGCGTAGCAGGCAGGTTGTAAGTGTCTTCAGAGTAACCCCAGTTGTAGTACTCTTCTTCAAATACATTGTCGATATAAGCGGTTAGGCGCCAGGTGTCGTCTTCAGAGGACAGGGCTGCGCGCAGGTTAACCACTTCGAAGCTATCGATTTGTACCTGTTTGTCGTTGGATACTTCTGAGTACTGGCTGGCGGTGTAGGTATATTCACCGGTCAGAGCCAGTTTACCCAGGCCGGTATCGATGGTGTAAGTCAGCATGGTCACGCCTGAGAATTCAGGTGAGAAAGGCATCTCATTACCGTCACAGCTATCACACAGATCATTCGGGGCACCTGAGAATTCGGTATCCAGATAGGCCATACCGACATACAGATCCAGTGAATCCCCAATCAACCAGCGCAGATCAACTTCCAGTCCCTGACCTTCGGATTCACCCAGGTTGTCAGTAATGGTTGCACCACCGCTACCATCAAAGAAGGCTTGTTGCAGATCTTCATAGGTGTAGCTGAACAGTGAGATGTTGACGTTCATGGTGTCATCCAGCAACACACCTTTGGCACCGATTTCATAGGCCAGTACCGACTCTTCATCGAAACGGGCTGGTACGCCATTGGCGGCATCAACAACACCGTCGACAGCGGCACCGGTGATATCGACACGCAGGTAATCAAAACCGCCGGATTTGTAACCGGTGGCTACGCTGCCGTAGATATTCCATTGCTCGGTAAGTTGATGGCTGAGGGCAATACGGCCGGAAAGGTTTTCCCAGGTATTGGTGTCTTTAATCTCGCCATCGGTGAAAATTTCGACGTTGTTCCAGCCGGCGATCCAAGAATCGGGCACGGCTGCGTTAACGGAGTATTCTTTTTTATCCTCGGTATAGCGAACGCCAAGGCTTAATTCCGTCGCTTCACTCAGTTCCCAGCTCAGGTTGCCGTACACACCCCAGCCACTAAATTTACCTTCAGTAACGGAGCGTTCAAACAAGGTGTTTGTGCTGGTATACGAAAAAGGATCGGTAGTGCCGATGTTATCGGTACCAAACAGGTCATCCATGGCTTCTGCGGTACTGGCGTAACCGGAACTTGGTAATGCTGCGATAGGACCACCTAAATCAGCCAGGTCAGAACAGGTACGAATGCTGTCTGCTGGAGCTATGACACCTTCATCAACAAAAATACCATCACACAGATAATCTTCGTTGCTGTTATCGCTGAAGGTTGCATCGATATCTTCCTGGTAATAACTGACACCGGTTACCCAGTGGAAGGGGCCGTCACCGGTGGAAGCCAGGCGAAACTCCTGGCTGAAATAATCTCCTTCCTGATCGCGTTTAAAGGTATCAATGTTTGCGGCTGTGCCATCAAAATCTTCGGTGTAGCTGTAGTCGTGAGTTTTATAACCACTGATCGACGTGAGTTTCATACCGTCTAGGTCGATATCGAGAGTGGCGATAACGTCGGTGATTTCAGATTCGTCATTACCGCGCTGGTCATTAAAGACTTCATCGAAATCGCCCTGGGTATCCAGTGCACGATAAATGGTGCCGTCACTTTGGCGTTCTTCGTGTTGAATCAGTACAGTCAGGCTGGCATCTTCCCAACCGTCATAGACGGTAACCAGGCGCACGGCATCCACTTCACTTTGGCCTAAATCGCGACCGCCGGCCAGGTTTTTAACGTGGCCGTCTTCCTCTTCATGGATGCCTGACAAACGCATTGCCAGATCATCGGTGATGGGCAGGTCGACACTGACGCTGGCTTCTTTACGGCCTAATTCGCCAAAGCCGACAGAGACTTCGCCACCAAATTCATTGCCCGGTTTTTGGCTAACCATGCTGATGGCGCCGGAGGCGGTGTTACGGCCAAACAGCGTACCCTGCGGGCCTTTAACCACTTCTACTCGCGCCATATCAAACATGGTGGGGGTGGCACCGGTGCGGCTTTGTGATACGCCGTCGAGGAATACACCAATGGCAGGATCGCTGCCGCTACCAAAACCGTTGTTGCTGATACCGCGCACAGAGACGGCATCAAAGAAGGAGTCTTCGGTTTGACCGGAAACGCCCGGGGTGATGGAAAACAGGTCTTTGAAGTTGTTGAGGTTGGCATCTTTCAGGGCTTCGCCAGTGAAGGCGCTAACCGACATGGGGACTTCCTGCAGGGTTTGCTCCCGCATTTGTGCCGTGACAACTATCTCTTCAATGGTGTTGGCCAGAAGGTATTCGGTGGGTACCAGAGCTGCAAAAACTCCTAAGGCCAGCAGGTTGCGTCTAGATTTAACAGACATAATTTCCTCTCCTCTAATAGTACTTAGAGATGTGTATTTTTATTATTAATAGCCCTCATCTATCGAGGCCCTGGCCACGCCATGCACGTTTCTAATGCTTGCTTTTACAGCTTAGCTCGCATTTTGCTTTGTTTATTCGGCTCTGGCGAGTCCGGGGTAAACAGCCAAGGATCAACCGTTATTCTATTAGCTCAAAATTCAACAGCCGAGTTATTGTTCGGTTTTTGGGCGGCGTTTGTCAACAGTTAAATTGAATTATTGTTCGATTATTGGGTTGGGCGGATAGACGGCACATCGATAGTGCAAAAACAGCCTGTAAATGACTGCCGGGTACCAGATCAGGGCACAACTTCTAGTGTTAGGTATCCTTTGGTTATCTGATAACTGTTTCCTTTAGGAAACAATGAAGTTCGCTTTGCTGTATATGGAATGAATACTTCTGGCGCTAGACTGTTGTGGTATGTCGATAATTGAGGAGATTCCATGAGCCAGTTAACAGTGACAGAGGCCATCAACACCCGTAAATCCGTGCGAGCCTTCCAGGATAGGCCCGTTGATCAGGCGCTGTTACGGGATATGCTAACCCTGGCCGGTAAAACTGCCTCTGGGAGTAATTTACAGCCCTGGAAGCTACATGTGTTGACCGGAGAGGTAAAAGCCAGTCTAACGGCTAAGGTGAGCGAGCGGATGATGAATAGTCCTGCTGGGGAGGAAGCCGATATTCCCATCTACCCGGAAAAGCTGGCTGACCCCTGGCGTAGCCGTCGCTTTGAATGTGGTGAAACCATGTACCGAACTCTGGGCATCGGGCGTGAAGACAAGCTAGAGCGGCTTGGGCAGGTGGTAAGAAACTTCGAGTTTTTTGGGGCGCCTGTAGGTTTGATCTTTACCATGGACCGCTCCCTGTGTGAGACACAACTTATTGATATCGGTTTGATTGCCGAAAATATTCAGCTATTGGCGAAAGAGCAGGGCCTGGATACCTGTGCGCAGGCGAGTTGGACCATGTGGCCAAAGACCATTCGTGAAGTGTTGGGTTTGCCGGAAAATGAGATGGTGGTATTGGGGATGTCCCTGGGTTATGCCGATGAGCAGGCCAAGGTCAATGAGACGGTTCAGTCACGGGTGGCGTTGGACGATTTTGTAGCCTGGCACGGCTTTTAACGCGGCTCAAGCAGGGCAGGCTCTTCCCCCATAATCTGCTGTTTGATGTGTTGCCATTCTTCACTGGAGCCCAGTGTGTCTATGTGCTGATGCAGGCTTTTATAGCGTGTTGCGTTTAGATTGGGAAACATGACCGCGCGGGAATATTCATCATGGGGTGTGGCAAGGGCCTGGAAGGTACCTGGCCGAAAGATTCTTTGCTCGTAGTACTGCAGGGTTTTGGCGCTGAGGATGGTGGCGTCAACCCTGTTGGCGGCGACAAGTTTCAGGTTTTGTAATTCCGAACTGGCTTCGATGGCCCACTGGCGACCCTGGTCAATGTTTTCGGTGACCCCCCAGAAGTAATAACCGCGAGGCAGTGCCAGCTTCTTATCGGTAAGGTCGTTGGGGTGTTGGTAGGGAAAGCGGTTACCAGAGCGTACGGCAACTACATCAACATCCCACAAAAAGGGCTGGCTCCAGTGAAAGCGGGTTTGTTGCTTGTCTTTAAACCAGGTTGGGTTTACACCTATAACCGCTCCGTCCAGTGTGCCTGCTTTTAAGTGCAGATCCAGGCGTTTGCGGGGAATGTATTTTAGTGTGATTTTCCACTGTTGCTGGTGTGTATTCAGCAGGTTGATAAACGCCTGGTAGAGCCCGGTATGGCGGTTGTTGGGATTGAGCTGGGTACTCTTTTGGTTAACCGGTCCCCAGCTTTGCCGCTGGTTAAAGTAATAAGGGGGCTTGTCGTGATAGGTATAAAATACCAGTTCTTCGGCCGCGAGCGTTGGGTTGATGATCATCCCGAAAAGCCATATCCCAAAAAGCCGTCCCAGTAGGCGGGACAGGCGTCGGGATCGATGTAGAAGCAGGGACTGCATACGGGATAATAGCCTTCTCACTCACTGCAGGACTTTCGTTACTAGACATTGTTATTTAATGTATTTTTAGTATTAACTGCAACTGCATAATATGCCATTAAGTTTCTAGAAATCGGCCTAGTTGCAAATCCTGCATCGCTTGCTGAATCTCTGTATGGCTGTTCATCACAAAAGGGCCATACTGCACAATAGCTTCATCAATGGGTTTGCCGCTCAGTACCAGCAGTTCGGCACCATCCGGGCCCGCGTTGATCGATAGTGCCTCACCGCTTGAAAATACCCCCATTTGCTGTGTGTTTACTCCCTCGCGTATTTCTCCTCTATAGACATACAGCACAGCAGAATAGTTCGGATTAAAGCTCAATTCAGTGGTTGTGTTAGGTTCGAGTATCACATCCAACAACAGCGGCTCGGTCGAAAAATCATGCTCGGATAGGGCTCCTTGCACACTGATGCCGTGCCCCTGCACATTTCCGGCTATGACTCGCACCTGACTGCTGTCGTTGATCGTAATACTTGGGATGTGCTGGCTGCGAAGATCGCGATAGGCTGCAGGCTTCATCTTTTCGGCGGCAGGTAGATTCAGCCAAATCTGAAAACAGTGTAAAAGACCGTGATCCTGTTCTGGCATTTCGGAGTGTAATACGCCTCTGCCTGCGGTCATCCACTGTACATCCCCGGATTCAATAACACCTTCATTGCCCATATGGTCACGGTGGCGCATACGGCCTGCTTTCATATAGGTGATAGTCTCGAAACCGCGATGGGGGTGTTCTGGGAAGCCGCCAATATAATCGGCGGCTGCATCGGAGTTTATCTCGTCGATCATTAAAAAAGGGTTTAAAACCGGGTGTAAACGCTGGCCAGCCAGGCGATTGATTTTTACACCATCGCCGTCGCTGGCAGGTATAGCTGAGATAACCTGTTTAAGTGTTCTTTGCGTCATGTCGGGTCCTGCCTTAGCTTGCCTGGGCATCGATAAAGTGGTCTCGGTTGTGGGGCGAGCTAAAGTCCAGCTCGGGGCCGAGTGGCACTATGCCCGTCGGGTTAATACTGAGATGACTGGCGTAGTAATGGGTTTTGATATGATCAAAGTTCACCGTCTCGGCAATGCCTTTGAGTTGATAAAGCTCGCGGATATATCCGCTAATGGCCGGGTAATCACTCAAGCGCTGACGATTGGTTTTAAAGTGGCCGTAATAGACTGCATCGAATCGCACCAGGGTGGTAAACAAGCGCCAGTCCGCTTCAGTGATGTGTGAGCCGGTTAAGTAACGCTGCGTTGTCAGAATGCCCTCCACCCAATCTAGGGCGTCGAACAATTGATAGAACGCCGTTTCATAGGCTGCTTGAGTTGTCGCAAAGCCCGCACGATACACACCGTTATTGATGGTGTCGTAAACCCTGGCGTTTACTGTATCAATCTTTTCTTGCTGAGCTAGTGGGTAATAGTCATCGGTATTGCCGGTCAGGTGATTAAAGGCATTGTTAAACATGCGAATAATCTCTGAAGATTCGTTGCTGACAATGGTTTCTGTCTGCTTGTCCCACAGTACCGGTACGGTGACACGGCCTTCGTAACTGGCATCGGCTTTGAGATAGAGTTGATACAAAAACTGCAGACCGTAATTGGGATCAGTCATTTCCCAGCCGTGTTCCAGCATGGTGGGCTCTACAATGGTGACATCGATATACGGCTGCAGTTGCTTTAGGTTGCGAAAGATCAGCGTGCGGTGCGCCCAGGGGCAAGCCAGGGAAACGTACAAATGGTAACGGCCTGCTTCGGCTTTAAATCCGGCCTGTCCGCTGGGGCCTGCTTTACCGTCTGCAGTGATCCAGTTTCTGAAGCGGCTGTCCTGGCGGCGAAACTCGCCGCCGCTGGTTTTGGTGTCGTACCACTGATCGACCCACTGGCCATTTTGCAGTAAACCCATGATCTTGCTCCTGTCTTAGAAATAGAATTTAGTGTGAGGCGGTTTGCAGTGGCAGTTGGGCCTTGGACTGAATGGCTTGATCCAAGCTGAAACTGCCAGCGCCACGAATTAACAAGGCAACACTGATGGCCAGCAGTGCCAGGCCAAATTCATAGCCGTTGTTTGACATAAACAGGCCGTGTTCGAGATGCACGGTGACAATGGCGACCAGCATGGTAATGGCCAGTGTCAGCGCGGCAGGCCGAACCAGCAGGCCAACGATAAGCAGCAAACCGCCGAAGAACTCTGCACTGCCGGCCAGGCCCGCCATCAGGTAGCCGGGACTCAAGCCGATGGAGTCCATCCAGCCTGCGGTACCTTGCAAACCATATCCGCCAAACCAGCCGAACAGTTTCTGGGCGCCATGGGCGGCAAAGATAATGCCTGCAGCAATACGCATTGGCAGCGCATCAAGGCCTGCTTGAGTGGTTATCAGTTGTTGAAGTTGTGCTTTCATGGTGTGTTCCCTGTGTTTGTTGAGTTGATAGGGTCATTCTAGGGGGAGCCTAATAAGTGAATAAGGGCCAAAATTTGTTTAGAATGTTCTAAAAATTAGAACTATTTAGGGGGTCTTATGAGTAGCCGTAATCCCATATCTATTGAGGTCCTGGAAATACTCGATGCGATTGATCGGCGTGGAAGCTTTGCAAAAGCTGCAGAAGAGCTGAACAAAGCCACATCGGCGGTTTCCTACGGTGTGCAAAAGCTCGAAGAGCAGCTGGGAATTGCGTTGTTTCAGCGCCAGGGGCGTCGCTCGGTGCTGACCCCGGCCGGGCAGTTGATGCTGGAAGAAGGCCGCAGAATTTTATCGACTACCGTGCGTTTGGCCTCAGCGGCCAAGGAGGTCGCAACAGGGTGGGAACCTCGTATTCGGGTGGCGATTGAATCAACCCAGGCCTGCCCACTGTTTTATGACATCCTTGCAGCGTTTTTACAGCAGCACGCCTCCATAGAGATTGATTTGAGTGAGTGCACATTAAACGGTGGTTGGGAGGCGTTGGATAAAGGGCGGGTGGATTTGATTGTCGGCGCGCCGGGGCCTGTGCCTCTGCAGAAAGGCTATCGGGCTATACCCATGGGCACAGGTATTTTAGTGCCGGTTATTGCCAGTCAACATGCCTTGGCAAGTCAGACGCAGGATTCGGATCAGTTGCAGGCGGTGTTGCCGAAACTGCGCCGCATTATCCTGCATGATACCTCGCAAGCCGATATTGCTCGCAGTGAAGGCTTGAGCAGTGGTGGGCAAAACTTTTACGTGCAAACCATCGAGCAAAAAACCGAAGCCATAATCGCTGGCATAGGTATTGGCCATTTACCGCGGCAACGCATTCAGGGATTGTTGGATAAGGGGGTTTTGCAGGAGTTGGATCTGGGTGTAACCAATAATCCGGAGAATTTTCTGGCTTGGAAAATCAGCAACAAAGGCAAGGGATTACAGGCGCTGACGCAAATGCTGGCGGCAGCGCACTGGGAGTAAAAGGACTGAGCGAGTTTGATCAGCTAATCTTATCCAGCCATTGGGCAACAGCCTGACCGATTTCCTGACCGGAATCTTCCTGAATAAAGTGCAACCCTTTTACTGTCACTTCCGTTTGGTTGGCCCAGCTACGGCAGAATTCCCGTTGGCGACCAATCAGAATAGAGCCTGGTTCGGCATTAACGAATAATTTCGGTAAGGGTGAATCACTTAGCCATTGACCGTAGTCGCCCACCACGTTAACCATATCCGCAGGTTCGCCACCAAGAGGAATGGAGCGAGGCCAGTTCAGCATAGGTTGGCGATCATCTTCGTTGAGGAAAGGGCGGCGGTATTCGTTCATTTCTTCTTCGCTTAGCTTGCGAATAATGGAACTTGGGAAAACGCCTTCAATAAACATATTACGCTTCAATACCAGATCTTCGCCTTTGTCCGAGCGGAATCCCTGGAAAATACCGCGCGCGCCTTCTGGCCAGTCATCCCATTCCATTGGCATGACGATACCTTCCATATAAGCAATACCCCGTACCGCCTCGCGGTGCTGATTTGCCCAGTGGAAGCCCAACGCACTGCCCCAGTCGTGAATAACCAGGGTGACGTTATTGTTTACACCCAGTGACTCCAGCAACTGGTTTAAATAATCATAGGCCACGTGGAAGCTGTAACGCTCAGGGCCTTCGGCAGGATCGAGTTTGTCAGAATCGCCCTGGCCAATAAGGTCTGGTGCAATCAGTCGGCCTTTATCTGCCAGCTCGGGCATTACATGGCGCCATAGGTAGGATGAGGTTGGGTTACCGTGTAAAAAAACGATGGGGTCACCTTCACCTTCGTCGATGTAGGCAATTTTTTTGCCCTGAATCTCCAGGAATTTTTTACTGTAAGTCATAGGGTTCTCTCTCTTATTTCTTACTATTATCTTTTGCCTTTAAATGCGGCCTGACGTTTTTCCAAAAACGCATTAATGCCTTCCTGGCCGTCGATGCCTTCGGAGTTGGCGGCAATCAGTTCGGCTTCTAACGCCATTTGTGATTCCAGGCTTTCGGTAGAAGAGGAGGCAATTAACTGTTTAACACTGCCAAAGGCAGCGGTAGCACCTTTAGTCAACTGCTTGGCCAGGTCCATCGCAGTTTCCAGTTCCTTGCCAGCTTCAACCACCTGATTCACAAGGCCCCAGTCCAGCGCTTCCTGAGCACTGACTTTACGGTTGGTGATCAACATTTCTTTGGCACGACGATCACCAATCAAGCGTGGCAGAAAGTAGGTGGAGCTACCATCAGGAGACAGACCCGCGGCGGTATAGGATCCCATAAAACCCGCTTTTTCGCCGGCAATGACAAAGTCACATTGGGCGGCGAAGCTCATACCGGCACCGGCCGCCATGCTGTGAACTGCTGCGATAGTAGGTTTGTCCATGCGGTTGAACAGGGAAATAGCAGAGTGCAGATATACGGTCAGCTCTTTTAGGGCGCTGCCGATATTGCCACCACTTTCGGCAAAGTAGGCCAGGTCACCGCCGGCGCAAAACAGTTTCTGGTCGCTGCTGATAACGATAGCGCGGATATCATCGTTTTCGTCACACTTTAAGGCAACATCCAAAAGCTCTTTCATAAAAGGCAGGTGCATGGCAATGCGCTTAAGTGTGATATGGGCAATATTGTTGTCGATGTCTAATGACAGGTGTTCGTAGCTCATGGTGGGCTCCTGAGATGGTTGTTTTGTTAGCTTAAATACCTAACAGTGACAGGGTGGTTTCAATAATATTTTCCAGCTCGCTGGGTTCGACTTCTTTTCTGGCTGCGACACGCACGCCCTGATTAATCGTCATAATAAATTGAGCCAGCTGTTGCGGGGTTTTGTCTGTTTTAATTAAGTTATTGTGTATGGCTTGCTCGAAGCACTGGCTAAACGCATCTTCAATTTCTGTCAGACGTTGTGAAGCCAGTTGGCTCAGGCCGCGATCCACATCGGCCAGTTCCAGCACGCTGTTGATCATCATGCAGCCTCGGTGCATGCGTCGTGTGGGCACTTCAAACAAGGTGGCGGCAAAAAACAGGCGTATCGCCACCGCCGGGTTATTTTCTTCCTTAACGCGGGCAAGAATGCCGTAGGTGCGATCGGCAAACAGGTGCAGGGCTTCGATAAACAGTTGGCGCTTATCGCCAAAGGCGGCATAAAGGCTGCTGCGGCTGATTTCCATGGAGCTTAAAAGCTGTTGCATAGAGGTCGCGGTATAGCCTTGGCGCCAAAACAGATGCATGGCGGCCAGCAGGGCTTTTTGTCGATCAAATTCTGTGGGTCTTGCCATGGTCTCTCGCGTGTATTGGGTTATGAACCAATTGGTCTTTAATGAGTGTATGTGTACTGGAATGATTGGTCCACAACTTTGGACTGAACTTGGTGATAAATGACAGGCTTTGGGTGGAAATGGACAATTTAACTCAAGTCCTGAATCCTGTATAAAGTGGCATAACTTGGACTTAAGTAAGAAGGGATACACATTATGGCGGGAGCCAGCTTATTAGCGTTAATTGATGACATAGCCACGGTACTGGACGATGTGGCTGTAATGACCAAAGTGGCGGCCCGTAAAACGGCAGGGGTTTTAGGCGATGATCTGGCCCTGAATGCACAGCAGGTCTCCGGGGTTAAAGCCGAACGGGAATTACCGGTAGTCTGGGCTGTTGCCAAGGGGTCCGCTAAAAACAAGGTCATTTTGCTACCCGCGGCTTTCCTGATCAGTGCTTTTGCGCCCTGGTTAATTCTGCCTTTGCTGATGTTGGGTGGGGCTTTTTTGTGTTTTGAAGGTGTGGAGAAGGTTGTACACAGCCTGTTCCATAAAGAGGAAAAAGAAGCCGAGCACAAGGAAATGTTGGCGGTGTTAACCGACCCTGATGCCGATATGATGGCCTTTGAAGAAAAGAAAATTAAAGGGGCGATACGTACCGATTTTATTTTATCGGCTGAGATTATTGTGATTGCCCTGGGGACTGTGAAAGAGGCGGCGTTTGTAACCCAGGTGGCGACGGTGACAGCGATTGCCATACTGATGACTGTCGGTGTTTACAGTTTGGTGGCGGGTATTGTGAAGCTTGATGATGTGGGTTACTACCTGCAGGATGCCGCCTCCGGAGTGAAACGTGCCATCGGCCGTATGATCTTACGGTTCTGTCCTTTCTTAATGAAAACCTTATCTGTGGTGGGCACAGCGGCGATGTTTTTGGTGGGCGGCGGTATTCTGGTTCACGGGGTCCCTGTTGGTCATGATGTGGTCCACTATGCTGAGGAACTGGTTGCCGGCCTGGCCTTGGTGGGTGGGCTGTTAAAGGTCTTAATGCCTATGCTGGTTAATGCCATAGTGGGGATTGTGGCAGGGGCGATAGTGTTATTAGGCGTGTCGTTGGTAAAGCCTAAGGCTGTCTCTGAGGTTGCATAGCTATAGTGCCCCATTGCGGGGCCAATGCCTTCAAGGAAAGGCGCTGGGCAGCTTATTCTAACTTATGGTAACCCCGCGCTTATCGCGCTTTCTGCTTGTTATTGTTTGTGTTTTTTATGGTGCACGGCGTGGTGCATCTAATTATTTTTGCTCTATTGTGGTGCTTTCTTATCCTGCTACCGGCTGGCCGCGGTAGATTCTTTGAGGCTTTGATGCAGGCTTGGGGCTTTCTTCTGACACAGGTATCAGTTGGGTTTGGCCTCGATACACCTTGGTGATAAAGCGTTCTTCAGGTACTTCGGTAGCTTCCAGTGCCTTTGGCCAGGGATCGCCAGCCATTTCGTACAACTCTTTTATCAGCGTTTTTGTGACAGTATCATTGCAGTTCTGGTGAATTGGCAGCAAATCATGCAGAAGTTCGGGATTTGCCAGTTTGATGCCCGGTTTGCTGTCGCTGGGGGCTCGACGGCGAATTTCACGGACCAAATCAATCATCGGTTTGTTGAAATTCATGGGGGACTCCTAATGTCCATGCTATGCGGAAAAGCAACCAAGGCTATAAAACTCCCGGTTGTAATAAGACAAAAGCATTAATCGTGCCTGATCAGTTAGGGTAGCGATAATCTGGATCAAATCGTATTGCTGTAGATCCTACGGCCAAGAAACTGTTTATTTACGCGCCATTTTCTGTCTATACTGGTACTGACTTTGGGGTTATTACCCCTGAGTAAGCATAAGAATTAAAGGCAGAGTCGTGACTGTAGAGCAACGTAACTATTCCCGTTATAAAGTTGCCTGGCGCGCCAAAGTCGCTGTTCCTGGCAAGGGCCTGGTCAGGGGGCAGATCAAAGGAGTGAGTTTGGCCGGGGGCTATTTAGAGTTTCCTTTCGCTATGCCCATCAACAGCGTGGTGCTGATGGAGGTTTATCCCTTCCTCGATGGCCAGGTGTATCCCGTACGCCTTCGTGCGCAGGTAATTTATGACACCCTGTTGTCGGAAAACCGTGGCCATGGCATGGGCCTTAAGGTGTTGGAAATTGCAGATGCGGATCGCAAGGTGCTTACCCGAGCTATCAATGCATTGACTGTTGCCTGATCTATACTCCTTACTAAAGGACTCTAGATCAGGAGATGGCTTATCTCTTCTTCCCCGTTAGTTTTCCCCCGCGTACTGTTATTTGATTGGCATGGCACTCTGGTGAATACCTTGGATGCCATGTACAAAGCCATTGAGGATATGCTGCCGAGGCTGGAAGAGCTGGATCTGATTGATCGGATCAAACCTGCTGAAGAGGCCGCATCTCAAGACGATGAAAAACTGGTGCGTTATATCCGCATCTATCGTCACCTGCATCCCAAAATCCTTGCTGAGCAGCGGGTGTCCCGAACCGATATTTTTGATGCGCTGTTTGGTGATGACACGGTTGCGACTTCCATTGCACATCGCGCCTATAACGACAGTTACCGTGAACACTATGGTGATGTAACACCGTATCAGGACGGTGTGTATGATTTCCTCTGCTGTTTAAAGCAAGCCGGTATTAAGCTGGGGGTGGTGACCAATCGCATTCGTGAATTCCTTGATCATGAGTTGATGGCTGTAGGGTGGCAGGATATTTTTGATATCACCTATTGTGGCAATGAAGCCGAATCATACAAACCGGCACCGAGTCCTCTGCTGGAAGTGATGGCAAAGCTGGGTGTTAGCCCCGGTCCGGATATTTGGTATGTCGGGGATAGCGTTACCGATATGGTGACGGCGAAAGAGGCGGGGATTCCCGGCGTTTTTTATAACGCCGGGCTTTGGAGTCAGGATGCCATCGCCAAGATGTTTTACGACCCCGGCCGCGAGCGATATTACCCGGCGGCTTTGGTGGATGACTTTGATCAGTTACTGGATTTAATGATTGAGGTTTCTCTACAAGGTGAGTCTCGGTGTATTCGTGCTAGCCGTCCCGAGCGTCTGCCGGCTCGCCAGCCGCCGCCACCGCGTATTGAACCCGATTGGCATCCGGCCGTTGTGAATCTTACCCCACCGGAAATTATTCTGTTTGACTGGCATGCCACCTTGGCTGATACCCTTGATGCCATGTATCACGCGGTAGATGATATGTTGCCGGAGCTCGAGGAAATGGGGTTGCTGGATAAACTGGTGGCAGCGGAAGACTGTAAATCCCCGGAAGACATTAAACTGCTGGAACATGTGAAAGCCTACGGCAAGTTGCATCCTAAGATAAAAATAGACCGTAAAATTTCACGCACCGATATTTTTGAAGTGTTGTTTGGTGAAAATGATGTCGCTAAACGTCGCGCCCATAAAGAGTTTAATCGTCACTATCGAAACTATTTTGGTACCGTATTGCCTTTCGAACCCAATATCAAAAATATGCTGATGGGATTGCGGGAACTGAATTTAAAAGTTGGGGTGATTACCAATCGTGACCGTGAGTTTTTTATGCACGAACTGTCGGTGATTGAAGACACAGGTTGGGCAGAACTGTTTGATACCTGTATCTGTGGTGATGATACCGAACGGCGTAAGCCCCATATCGATCAGATAGAAAAAGCATTGCAAAACCTGCACGAACCCATTCACCCCAACGTTTGGTATGTTGGCGATAGTACGACAGATACTATCGCCTCTAAAACCGCAGGCATTACCAGTGTTTTCTTTAATGGTGCGCAATGGGATCAACCCTGGTTAAGCAAAATTTTCCCCGGTAATGAGCGTTATCCGCATAAGCCGGATGTTGTGGTCAACGACTTTTCGGAGTTTTGGGCACTGGTGTTAACCTGTCGTAAGAAAGCGGCTGCAGAAAAATACCGTGCTAGAGATGCTTCTTGAACTCAGCGGGGGAGATGCCTGTCCAGCGAATAAAAGCGCGACGGAAATTGGATACATCGTGAAAGCCCAGCAGCTCGGCGGTGTGTTGTACCGATAGGCTCGGATCACGCAGATAGGTTTCAGCCAGTTGCTGGCGCACACTGTCGAGAATATCCTGAAATGACGTATGCTCTTCCTCCAGACGACGTCGAAAGGTGCGGGTACTCATATGGAAGTGTTCAGCGGTTTGTTGCAGGGAGGCAAACTGCTGTGAGGCGATCAGGTAGCTGCGAACTTTTTCTTCTAACCCTGTACTGGCTTCCATTTGTGCCAGTAATTGATCGCATTGACGCTCGTACATTTGCAGCATGACCGGGTTGGCATAAACAGGTTTTTCATCCAGCCATTGCTTATCAATACTGATCTTACAGGTATCACTGTCAAAATAAATAGCGTTGCCCATTAATGCCCGGTATTGATCTACATGGGGTGGGGCAGGATAGTCGAGATAAATTTCGCATTCAAAATCATCCCGATGCAGTAAGTGTTTGATCGAGCTGATAACACCTGAAAAAAACAATTCACAATCGTCGTTATGACCGAGCAATGCTTGTGGACGGCGCTGATACTCAACCTCGATATGCTGACTGTCCTGGTGAGCACTAAGCGTAATGTCTTTAAACAACAGGCGGTGATATTTCATCAACAGATCGATAGCCTGCTGGATGGTATGGCAGCTCATCAGGGCGTAACCCAAAACGCCATGGGCGGTTAATGTCAGGTGTTCACCAAAGTAGAGGCACAGGGCTGACTCGTTAGTCAGTTGTTTGGCTTCCACAATCAGGGATTGTAATTGTTCGGTGGTGATTCGTTGATTGGCATCTGCCAAATCAGACGCTTTGATCTTTACTGAATGAAGCAATTGGTTGCGGTTGGCACCGTATTCCTCGGCAACATCGGCCAGTATGGCTGCGTAGCTGATGGGGAATTCCAGTAAATCCATACTCTGCTTCCTGTAGTCGCACTTCTGTTTGGGGTTGGCCATAAATGACCAATCTTATGGCAAAAGATAACCTTGAGAGGACGGGGTTGGCAAGCAAAACTTATAACACCAAAAATAATGTTTATAAGAGAGAGTGATATGCCTGCACAAATAGTTGCTAACGCCCCAAGGGATCTGCGCTTCTTCGATACCGCGTCAAGTATCGAGGTCGATCACATGGATATCGAGCTGGATGAACAAGCGGTCAATGAGGTCGCAGAGATCTTTAAAACTCCACTCACCGGCAGTTTTAACTGGGACTACCGTTTACAGGAAGATCGCATCCAGAAACTCTATGAGCTGGGTAAGGAGCTTAACTGGAACGCCAGTACTGATCTGGATTGGAGTAAACCAATCGGTGAGGCGCCCACTGAAATTCGTATTATCCAGAGTGGTTTCTCTGAATATCAGCCGTTTCTTGATCTGTCTGAAGAGCGCCAGTTGGAATTTATTCGACATTCGGAAGCCTGGACCGATTCACAATTTTTACATGGCGAACAGGGCGCTCTGTTGGTAGCCTCTCAGCTGGTATCCTGTGCACCTACCTACAACGCCAAACTGTATGCCGCTTCTCAAACCTTTGATGAAGCCCGTCACGTCGAAACCTTTAACCGTTACTTGCAGCAAAAGAAAAAACTGATGTATCCCATTGATGGGGCATTGAAAAATATTATCGATAAAATTCTCACCGACGAGCGCTGGGATCTTAAATTTATTGGTATGCAGGTCGTTATCGAAGGCCTGGCTTTGGCGGCGTTTACCACCATGAAGGAACTGGTCAATCCAGAAGGGTTTAAGCACGATATGCTGCACCTGATTATTCGTGATGAAGCCCGCCACGTAGCCTTTGGTATTCACTACCTGGCCGAATATGTACAAACTCTCAGCCAGGAAGAAAAAGAGGATAGAGCAGAATTTGCCTATCAGGCCTGTGTCGTGAGCCGTGAGCGTTTGGTACCAACCGATGTCTTTCGTGAGTTTGGTTTTGATGTGGAAGAGGCGCGTCAGGTCTTTCTTGATGGCGGTGCGGCAGCCCATTTCCGCAAGTTGTTGTTCTCCCGTGTGATTCCCAACCTGCGCCGTATTGGGTTACTGACTGATCGTATTCGTCCCAAGTTTGAAGCACTGGGTATCCTTGAATATGAAAATATGCCCGATGATGGCGAGATCGATTGGGCAGAACTCAGCAAGCCACTGTATTAATCTCACCCGGGGTCTGACCCTACGGGTCAGACCCCATTTCTTTTTCCAGAAAACTGGCATCTAAAGTCAAGTATCTGCAAATAAAATCCCCTAATGTTGATCATTGTTGAAAAACTTTCGCTCATAGTTAAGGTATTTTGATGTCACTATTTACACGAATCCTGCTCTTATCTTCTCTGGTACTTTCCTGGTCGGCAGCCGCTAACCAGGACAAACCCAATATCCTTGTCATTATGGGAGACGATATTGGTTTCTCCAATATCAGTCACCTGAGCTTTGGCATGATGGGATATAAAACCCCCAATATTGACCGCATTGCCAAAGAGGGCATGCTGTTTACCGATTACTACGGTGAGCAGAGTTGTACTGCCGGGCGCTCCGCGTTTATCACCGGGCAGATACCGGTAAGGACGGGGCTGACCAAGGTGGGGATTCCGGGTTCACCTTTGGGTATTCAAAAAGAAGATCCAACCCTGGCGGAGCTACTCAAACCGCACGGTTATATGACCGGTCAGTTCGGTAAAAACCATTTGGGGGATCGGGATAAGTTCTTGCCGACAAACCACGGCTTCGATGAATTCTACGGCAATCTCTATCACCTTAATGCCGAAGAAGAGCCAGAGAATCCCAATTATCCCAAAGATCCGATGTTTAAAAAGATGTTTGGACCGCGAGGGGTGATTCGCTCCTATGCCGATGGCCGTGTCGAAGACAGTGGCCCCTTAACCAAGAAGCGTATGGAAACAGTGGATGAGGAATTTCTCGATGCGGGCATGAACTTTATCGATCGAGCGGCGAAAGCGAAAAAGCCCTTCTTTGTCTGGTTTAATTCCAGCCGTATGCATTACAACACCCATGTACCCGATGAATACAGTGGCCGCTCTGGATTAAACTTTTACGCCGACGGCATGTTGCAACATGATGATCATGTCGGCGCACTGCTTAATCAGCTGGATAAGTTGGGGTTAACCGAGAACACCATTGTGGTCTATACCACCGACAATGGCCCGCATTTGAATGAATGGCCCGATGCGGGTATTTCCCCATTCCGTGGTGAGAAAAATACCAACTGGGAAGGTGGTTTCCGGGTACCAGCCCTGGTTCGCTGGCCCAATAAAATTGCGGCGGGATCTGTATCAAACAGTGTCATGGCTCATCTGGATTGGGTACCAACACTGATGGCAGCTGTCGGTGATACAGAGATTAAAAAGAAACTGCAGAAAGGTCATACCATCGGTGATATGACTTATAAAGTGCACCTGGATGGCTACAATATGCTGCCTCATCTGATGGGGCGGGAAGAGGAGGGTAGGCGTAAGGAGTTCTTCTACTTCAGTGATGATGGTCTGTTAACCGGCTTGCGATATAACGACCGCTGGAAATTGGTATTCGCCGAACAGCGGGCTAAAGAGATGCAAGTCTGGCGTGAGCCTTTTGTACAATTACGTATTCCGCTGATTTTTGATTTGCGTATGGATCCCTATGAAAGGGCGCAACATAACTCCAATCAGTTCAATCACTGGCAAACGCAAAACCAGTTCCTGGCTATGCCAGCATTGCCGATCGTAGGTAAGTTTGTCGCCAGCTTTAAACGCTTTCCTGCCAGGCAGAAACCGGCCAAATTTAATGTGGAAGATATCACCAAGGCGATCGAGTACTCGATTAAGCAGTGATTGCTAAGCTAGTGAGCAGCCCCTGTTTATAACGTGCAGGGGCTGCAATGCAAATTTTTGTAAATTTACCCCAAAGTCAACTTGAAGGTATTAGAAGTCAAGTTTGAGCCCGTGGTTTCCATTATCGTAACTCTCAAATAACGTAATATAGAGGTGGGGATATGGCAGCCAGTTTGGGCGGCAAGCTAAGCAGCAATTATCGTAGCAACAAGAAAACAAGACTGGTTGCTGCCGTTAGTGGTTTATTGGCAGGTGTTGGTTTTTTCGCTGAAGCTGCAGATAAACACATTCTTTTTGGTGATACTCACGTCCATTCTACCTACTCTGCCGATGCTTTTTCCGGAACCTTGCCGATGAAGCATGGCGCCAGCGGCGCATTTCCGCCCGCTGATGCCTGTGATTATGCGCGTTATGTTTCTCAAATTGATTTTTATTTTCTAACCGATCACGCCGAGTCTTATCTACCTGAATACTGGCAGGATGCTATTGATTCGGTCCAGCGTTGCAGCCAACAGCGCGATGGTGTGAATGGGGATTTGGTTGCCTTTATTGGTTGGGAATGGAGTCAGGTAGGCGAAACTCCAGAAACCCATTACGGTCATCATAACGTCCTGTTTAAGGATATTGATAGGGATAAGATTCCTGCTCGTCCAATTGGCGCAGGCGGTGTTGCCACCCTGGGGTTGCGCGAGAGTGCCAATATGTTGCCCTGGTGGTTGGGATATCTCGATTTCCCCAATAGAGAGAGGTATCAAGAGTACCGTAACTTCGGTAAGGCCTTGGCCAAGGTGCCAGAGTGCCAAAGCGGTGTACCTAGCCCTGAGTTGCCTGCTGAATGTGTTGAGCTGGCCTGGGATCCCCAAGAGCTGTTTCAGAAGCTGGATGAGTGGGGATTCGAAACCTTGGTTGTACCTCACGGTTCAGCCTGGGGAATCTATACGCCGCCCGGTGCCTCCTGGGAGCATCAGCTGCAGGAAAAATATCATGACCCGGACAAGATGCGTTTAATTGAAGTGTATTCCGGTCATGGTAATTCAGAAAATTATCATTCCTTCCGTGCTCGCCCGTTTGATGAAAACGGTAATCCTTATTGTGTTGAACCCACCGTGGAGTATCTACCATCCTGTTGGCAGGCCGGTGAAATTATTCGTGAACGCTGTTTAAAGTCAGGCGAAGCCGAGTCTGAGTGCGAGCAGCGTGCGGCTAAGGCCAGAAAGGATTATGTTGATGTTCCCCATGTTGGTGGCTGGAAAGCGATTCCCGGAACCGAGGTTAAAGATTGGCTGGACTCGGGTCAGGCGCGCAATATGTATATGCCTGCCTTTAACTATCGGCCGATGAAATCCGTGCAGTATGGCCTGGCATTAAGGAATTTTGAAAACCCAGAATCACCGCTCGGCTACTCCTGGGGCTTTATAGGTTCCAGTGATACCCACACCTCACGTGCCGGCCACGGTTTTAAGGAATACTTGCGTATCAACAGCACCGAGGCGGGTAACCGATCCGGCAGAAGCCAGTGGTGGAATGATCTACTCTTTAGAGATGAAGAACCCGTGGCTGAATCTGTCTCAATCGCTCACAAAGACTTAACGAGTTTGGGGTTCGGATTGACGGAAACAGAGAGGCGCAGTTCTTTCTTGTCTTTAGGTGGCCTGGTGGCGGTACATGCGGAGAGCAAAACTCGGGATGCCATTTGGCAGGCTATGCAGCGCAAAGAGGTGTATGGCACCTCGGGCGCACGTATCAATCTATGGTTTGATCTACTGCAGGAAGAAGGAGGTTCTATTCCCATGGGGGGAGAGGTTGCTATGCAAAACAGCCCGCGTTTCCGTGTAAAAGCGTTGGGGGCGTTCAAACAATTACCGGGCTGCTCTGAGCAGGTTAAACAGGAATTGGGCAGTAAGTCATTGCAGCGATTGGCGCAAGGGGAATGCTTTAACCCTTCCGATGAGCGTCACCGAATTACCCAAATTGAAGTGGTGCGTATTCGTCCGCAGCAATTTGCCGGTGAAGATATCGAATCGTTGATTGAAGATAAGTGGCTGGTATTACCTTGTGACGATCAGGGCTTGGGCTGCATGGTGGAGTTTAGTGATGACGACTTTCCAGACTCACAACGCGATGCGCTCTATTACGTCAGGGCTATCCAGGAGACCACTGATCGGGTGAATGGTAAAAACTTGCGTACAACCTTTGATACATCAGGCAAGGCTGTCTCGCTTGACCCATGTTACGGTGACAATCGAACCGCTAAGGAAGATAACTGTCTTTCCCCGGTAGGGCATAGGGCATGGTCATCGCCCATCTTTGTTAGTTACAAATAAGGCTATAGCATGAAAAAGTTATTAATTTCTTTAGTGGTACTGATCATGCTGGGTGGTGTTTATTTTGCTGGTTACGCCCCTGGCATTACTTATCGCTTGTTGCCGGGGTACTTTGCTGATCCTGATCGACTCTGGCAGGAAGACCCTTTTAGTGAGGCAAAGATAACTGAAGCCAGTTTGCCCGAAACTATGGTAGAGCAGCGACAGGTGCGTCAACAGAAGAGTAATCCCGAGGTAGAAACGCAAATCCTGTTCGGTGACACCCATGTGCATACCACCAATTCCAGTGATGCCTTTATGTTTAGCTTGCCGCTGATGCATGGTGCAGAAGGCGCTTTTCCGCCTGGCTATGCCTGTGATTACGCGCGTTTTATCTCACAACTGGACTTTTATTTTCTAACCGATCATGCCGAGTCATACGAGCCGGAACGCTGGCGTGATGCCATTGAGTCTGTACGTTTATGTAATAGTCAGGCCGACAGTGAATCGCCCGATTTGATGGCTTTTATGGGCTGGGAGTGGACTCAGGTAGGCGGCACGGCCGAAACGCACTATGGCCATCATAATGTGCTTTTCAAAGGTTATGGCCCCGGTGAGTTACCTGCGCGTCCTATCGCGGCCATTGTTGACAAGATATCTTTTGCCGCTCGAAACGAGAACAGTAAATTACCAGAAGCTTTGCAATTGCTGATGCCTCGGCATCGAGATTATTTGGCCTCCTTCAATACACTGATCGAAAAAATGGCCGCAACTCCGGATTGCCCAGCAGGCATTCCCAGCTCTGATTTGCCCGAGAACTGTTACGAGGCCGTAGCCACGCCCGGAGAACTCTACAGCAAACTGGATGAATGGGGTTTGGATACCATTGTGATTCCCCATGGTTCCACCTGGGGCTGGTATACCCCGCCCAATGCCAGCTGGGAGCATCAGCTCACGATTGACGATCTTGATCCTGAAAAGAGTAATTTGATTGAAGTCTACTCGGGGCATGGCAACTCTGAGCAATATCGCACCTTTCGTGCAAGGTTGTTCGATGAAAACGGTCACCCTTATTGCCCCGAACCTCAGGATAATTACCTGCCCATGTGTTGGCAGGCAGGAGAGATTATTCGTCAGCGTTGTGAACAAGAAGGGAACACCGAGGTCGTTTGTGAACAGCGAGCTACGGACGCCAGACAGAACGCCGCCGAAGTCGATGGGCCGACTGGCCAGCTAACTGTGCCCGGTGCTACGACGGAGGATTGGCTGGATGCCGGTCAGGCCCGAGATGTATTTTTGCCGGCCTTGAATTATCGCCCTGGCAAATCGGTACAAGCCGGTTTGGCGCTGCGTAAATTTACCGAGGATGATCAGGAATTGCGTTTTAAGTGGGGCATGATCGGTTCAACCGATACCCACAGTGCCAGGGCTGGTCACGGTTTTAAACAGATAGAGCGTTTGAATTTTACCGATGGTAATGGGCCTCGAAGCGAATTTTGGGAAAATTTACAGCTACCACCAGCCGATGAACCTGTCAGTGTCAGTATTGCGGCAGAAGATATTGATCCTGTGGCCAAAGGCCTGCGTGCCCGTGATTTTGAGCGTGTAGGTTCTTTCCTTAGTTTAGGCGGCTTGGCTGCTGTCCATGTTAGCGAGCGCAGCCGCGATGGTCTTTGGGATGCTATGAAGCGTCGTGAAGTCTATGCCACCAGTGGTGCCCGTATTCTACTGTGGTTTGATTTACTGCAGGAGGACGGCCATAAACCTATGGGTAGCGAGGTAGAGCAGAAACAGGCTCCGAAGTTCCGGGTCAAAGCCGTAGGCTCGTTTAAGCAGTTGCCTGGTTGCCCCGATTATGTGGTGGACAAGCTGGAAGCCAGGCGCCTGGAAAAAATGGCCCATGGCGAGTGTTATAACCCGTCCGATGAACGCCACCGTATTGATCGCATTGAGGTGGTTCGCATACGGCCTCAAAACCATTCCGAGGAACCATTGGATAACCTGATCGAGGATCAATGGAAGGTGTTTCAATGTGAAGACTCCGGCACGGGCTGTGTGGTTGAGTTTGAGGACCCGGAGTTTTCAAAAGCGCAGCGAGACGCCGTTTATTACGTAAGGGCCATTGAGGAAGCTACTCCAACCGTTAATGGGGCTAATTTACGAACCGGTGTTAATGATGCAGGTAAGCTAACCACGAATCCTTGTTACGGCAGCTACAAATCACCGGCAGAAGATGATTGTCTTGCGCCGCAGGGGGCTAGAGCCTGGTCTTCTCCTATTTTTGTTAACTATGCTGGGAAGGAGAGAAAGTAGTGTCTGACGTTAACAAAAAAGTTTTTATAACGGGTGCTGCCGGATTTATTGGTAAATCACTGATGGCACGATATAGGGCCATGGGATGGACTGCGGTAGGCATAGATTTTAATGCCGATCCGGAGCAGGGTATTTTCTGTGGTAATTTATTGCAGCCTGCGGGGTGGAGTGAGCACCTTAAGGATTGTGACCTGGTTATTCATACTGCCGCTCTGGTATCCAACACGGCTAACTGGGATCAGGCCTGGGAGGTCAACGTCAAGGGAACACGGCAAGTATTGGACGCTGCAATAGCCGCCGGTGTAAATCGCTTTCTGCATTTGTCATCGGTTGCCGCTTACGGTTTTTATTTTGAGGGCTGTGTTAGTGAAGAGGCACCGTTAAAGCCCATTGGCAATGTTTATGTCGATTCCAAAATCGCCAGTGAACATGCGGTATTGCAAGCCCACGCATCTGGCTCTATCGACTGTACCATTATCAGGCCTACGGATGTCTACGGGCCAGGCAGTCGCCCGTGGGTGATCATTCCAGTGGAATCTATTCGGGATAACAAATTTATTTTACCCGCCTATGGCCAGGGTCGATTTAGTCCGGTTTATATCGATAACCTGATCGATGGCATGGTATTGGCCGCGGAGCATGAGGAGGGTAAGGGACAAATCTTTAACATTGGTGATGGTGTTGACCTAACCGCTTCTGAGTTTTTTGCGCACTACTATCAATTTCTGGGAATACTTAAGCCGGTAAAAACCATGTCGCTGTCGTTAGCGAAAGGGCTTTCTTATGTGATCCAGCTTGTAGCCAAACTGACGGGTAAGGCATCGGAAATAGGGCCGGGGACCATGGATATGTTATCACGCACGGGTAGTTATGATATCAGTAAAGCCAGACAGCTTATTGGCTATCAGCCCCATATTGACCTGGATGCAGGTATGGAAAGAACACGAGTCTGGCTCGTTGAACAAGGTTATTTTCAATAAAACTAATAGGTGAACTATGACGAGTTTGATGCAACCCTTCTTCGGCATGATGCTGTTAACCTTGCTGGTATGGGGATTAATGTATGTACGGCGCTTAAGTTTTTTACAGCGTCAGGGGTTGGATCCCCAGGAGTTTGTAACACCGGAGAAGATAACCGGCCTGGTGCCTGAAAGCACCAATGCCGCATCGAACAACCTGAAAAACCTGTTTGAGATGCCGGTGATTTTCTATGCCCTTTGTTTGTATCTCGAAAGCAACCAGCTTGTTGATAATACCTATGTGATGTTGGCTTATGGTTTTCTGATTTTCAGGGTTTTACATAGCGTGATTCATTGCACCTATAACAGGGTGATGCACCGCTTTAGTTGTTACCTGATATCCAGTGTCCTGCTATGGGCCATGTTAATACGGATTGTGTTCAACAGTTAGCTTTCAAATTCTCTCTTGCTCACTATGCATAGCAGGCTTAGGCCTGCTTTTTTTTGCCTGTTAAAGGTTGGTTTCTAGAGTCAAATCCATAGCTTTAGGGTCAAGCATCGGTACATGGAATCTTTCACTATACCTTTGCGCGATGTCTCCAAGGCGTGCGCACCCGTTAAGCATATAAATATAAATAATTAGGAGAGTTTGCCATGAAAACGATATCGCCTAAGCTGTTGCCTTTTGCGATTGCCGCAAGTCTATCGAGTGGGTTTGCACAGGCCGAAGGCTTTGCGCTAGAGGAAATCGTTGTTACGGCGCAAAAACGCGCCCAGGGTCTGCAGGACGTCCCTATTTCTATCAGTGCGGTGACCGGTGAGAAGATTGCCGATATGGGTATTCGTGACCTGGAAGAGGTTGCACTGTATACGCCTAATGTCACCATCAACCCAGGCCAGGCTTCCCCCAACATCTTTATTCGCGGCATTGGTTCAGGTACTAATGCGGGTTTTGAGCAGTCCGTTGGTCTCTATGTCGATGGCATCTATTCCGGCCGTGGTGAGCTGGCCAATGTGCCTTTCCTCATGGATGTTGAGCGCGTTGAAATCCTCAAAGGCCCGCAGGGTACGCTGTTTGGTAAAAATACCATTGGTGGTGCCATCAATGTGACCTCGGCAAAACCAACGTCTGACTTTGAAGGTTATGTGGAAGGACTTTACGAGGCTGAAATTGGTGAGCAGATATACACCGGAGTTGTATCCGGTCCGCTGACCGAGAATTTGGGCGCACGTATTGCGTTCCGCCACAGTGAAACCGATGGCTGGGTGGAAAACACCACTAATGGCCGCGAAGGCCCAGATAATAACGAGAACTTTGTGCGCACCACTTTGGTTTGGGATGCAGCAGAAGATCTTGAAGTGATTGCCAAATATGAATACGGCGAGTTTGACCGCGATGGCAGTAACCGCGAGATTTATCAGACCAGCGCTGCAGGTGCACCAGTATACCCTGATAGTGTGTTAAACGATAAAGCGCAAATGGATTTTACGGAGACCAATGCGTCGCGTACCCATACCGGTTCGGTTACCGTTAACTACGCGTTGGGTGATATAACCCTGACATCCATTAGTGGCTACTCGGCCTATGATCGCACACGGGCTGAAGATGCCGATCAGTCGCCGAATCCTGCTTTGGGTCGTATTCGACATGATGATTACGAGCAATATAGTCAGGAGTTGCGCCTGGTGTCACCGGGTGGTGAGACCATTGATTGGATTGCCGGTGTTTACTGGCAGGCATCTACTCTGGAAGTGAACCGTGAATTTATTGATTTTGATCTTAATGAATTGACCAATGGCGGTGCGGCGCCCTTGGCTATTGCAGCACCTCTGGCGTTGATCGGTGACGCACAATATCTGACGGAGTTTGATCAGGAAACCGATGGCGCTTCTGCCTTTGCTCAGGCCACCTGGAATATCAATGAAGAGTTTCGGGTAACCCTGGGGTTACGCTATGACGAAGAAACCAAAGAGCTGGATAAACGTGCTTATATGACCGAAGCCTACGGTTTGGGTATTGGTGCAGGTGCAAGCCCGGTATTGCCCGTTGGTGGCGGTCAGTTTGTTGTGGTTGAGGATCTACGTACCCACGAATTTACTGATCTGGAAAGAGACAGTGAACAGTGGACCTGGTCTTTCAACACGCAGTGGGATATTACCCCTGATGTGATGGCGTACTTCTCGGCCAGTACTGGCTTTAAGTCCGGCGGTTTTGATGAAGCCTATTCCGGCTCAGATGAAACTGTGCGTGTGGTTACCATGCCAGGATTTGTCGAGGTGGGTAACGCCGACTCTCGTGCTAACACCAGCGATATTCTCGAATATGAAGACGAAGAAGTGTTGAACTTTGAGGTGGGCGCCAAAATGTCTTTGTTGGATGGCGCTGCTGAGTTGAACGTTGCTGTCTTCCGTAGCGAGTTTGACGATATGCAGGTCAGTGCGCTGGTAGGGGATGTATTCCGTGTCTCCAATGCGGGTAAGTCAATCTCGCAGGGCTTGGAATTGGATGGCCGCTGGCGTCTGAGTGAGAGCTGGACGCTATCGGGATCCGTTGCCTACTTGGATGCCACCTACGATGAGTTTGATACTGCGCCATGTACTGTGCCCCAGTCTGTGGCCTACAGTGGTTCCGGCTCATGTACTCAGGATCTTGAAGGTGAAACCCTGCTGTATTCCCCTGAATATGCAGCGAACTTAAGTCTGGAATATGTGACTTTTCTAACCGATCAGTTGGAGTTGCGTAACGTTGTGGATGTGAACTACCAGGACGAATTCTATTCCGCGCTGGATTTGGATCCGAATACCAAGCATGACTCGGCTACCAAGGTGAATTTGCGCATTGCGTTGAGTGATGTGGATGAACAGTGGAGTGTGGCACTGATCGCTAAAAACATTACCGATAAAGAAACCACCAACTTTAATAACGATGTGCCGTTTACGGCAACCGGTACTTACTTCGGTATTAAAGACCGTCCAAGAACCATCGCCATTCAAGGGCGCTATAGTTTCTAGAGTCTCTCTCTCGCCTCTGTCGTTTTGACAGCAGCCGCTAGCGTTTTGCTAGCGGCGACTTTTCTTTTTACCCTATCAGAGTAAGAGGTAATTTGTGTCTTCAGCATTACCGCTTTGTCAGATTGCCATGAGTGTCCTCGATCAGCCTGGGACCTATGCGTGGTATCAGCAATTATTTGGTTTTTTACCTGCGGGGGGGACTAATTCCTTTCGTGGCCCTATTGCCTCCAGTATTCAGGGGATTCCCAAAGCGGCGTCTTCCTGTTGGTGGTTGGTGGATCAGCAATCTCAGTTTCAGATAGAGCTATTTCAATTTGAGTCACCTGTAGTGCGTCCGCAGGCGAAAGACTGGCGTCCTTGCGATATTGGTTATTCCATGGTGTCACTATGGGTGAAAGATTTTGATGCTTGCCTGACTCGGTTGGATAGGTTGGGTGGCAAGCTGGAAAGCGCAGTGCAGGGTAAATCTGGACAGCGCAGAGCCTGTTTTCGAGATCCAGAAGGTGTTCTTCTGGAAATTATGGAAGAGGACATCCGTGCTCGATCCAAGCGCCAGCGGCCAAATCTGTCGGCTTCGGTGGCAGTTCGTAGTGTCACAATGTCTGTTGAAGATATAGAACGTTCTGCGCAATTGATGGGGGATATTTTTGGAATGCAGGAGTTGGATTCAGAGTTAATCCATTCCGCTGAACACGAGAGTTTGTGGGGCTTAACTGGCGCCCAGCGGTTACAACGTGTATTTGACGCTGGCGATATGTTTATCGAAATAGTCCAGTACCAGCAACCGCTTGGCAAAAAGTTGCCGGACGACTACCGCATCAGCGATCAGGGACTGTTGAATATTGCCTTTGGCTTTAGAAGTTGGCGTGAGTTCAACCGGGTTCACAAACGCTGCAAGGCCAATGGTATTTTAGGCAACAGCCGAGCGTTGCATCTTGGCGCCTGGAGTGTGGTGTATGTCAACGATCAGCAGGGATTTAGCTTCGAGCTATTGATGGTAAAACCCTGGTACGACAGTTTTATGGGTTTTAAAGCAAAGCCCGGCTGGAAGCAATCCGATAAGCTGGAACCATCACTAAGGCTTTGAGGAATACTGCATGAATGCAGACAAATTAAGAGCGTGCTGGTCAACGGCGTTTATTAGTGGCGCTAACAGTGGCTTGGGGCTCTATCTTGCTGAGAGCTTTGTTCGCTCAGGTATAAGTTTGGCTCTGTTTGACCTTAAGTTTGATGAAGTTGTTGTTCAGCGCCTAAAGAAAATGGCTGAGCAACACCAGGTTAAAGTTGGTTTTTGGCAAACGGATTTATGTGATGAACATGTAATTGCTGAAGCGGCAAAAGCTGCAGCTGCCAGCATTGGTTCGCCCGATCTGGCGATTAACTGCGCGGGTATTCAGCTGGCCAAAACCTTTGACGAATTATCGAATTCGGAATTCGAAAAGGTTATTGCTGTTAATCTGTTTGGTAGTCGTAATTTTGCCAATGCGGTACTGCCAGTCATGCAACCAGGCGCCCAGTTGGCTTTTTTATCCTCCCTAGCGGGGCTGGTGCCGAATTACAGCTATGCCGCCTATAACGCCTCAAAATTTGCTGTGTTGGGTATGGCTGGTGCTATTCGTCTTGAAGAATTGCCGCGTAACATTGCCGTCTCGGTTATCTGTCCAGCAGAAATTAATACACCGATGGTTGAGAAAGAGCTTAAAACCATGCATCCGGTAACGCGGCGTTTGAAATCATTTGCGGGAACCTTGGAGGTCGATCAAGCCTGCGATGAAATGATCCGCAGTTTAATGAAAAAGAGACAGCTGATTATTCCCGGTTTTCGCCCCAAATTTACCTATTTCCTCAGTCGCTATTTCCCAGGACTTATGCAACGCATCAGTGAGTCAATGGTGACCGATACATTATCAAAGAACATGAAAAGCAGCTCCAATGCGAGCGCAGTTTAATCTGTAATAACTCACACTACGTCAGGTAAATACTATGAGTATCTCATCCGATCAGAAAAAGTGGATGTACGAAACCATGTCGCTGATTCGTTTTTATGAAGATCAGATTGGCATGATCTACTTTGAAGGTAAGCTGCCACCCAAAGTCCAAAAGGGACTGGCTTTTGATCTGGGTGCTGGCCCCATTCCGGGGGAAATGCACTTGTCCGCCGGTCAGGAAGCTGCAGCCGTGGGCTCCTGTATTCATTTGCAGCAAGGGGACTCCGTTTGGGGTACTCACCGCGCCCATCATTTTGCTATTGCCCATGGTGTGGATCTCAAGGCTATGACGGCAGAGATGTTTGGCAAGGTAGATGGCTTGTGCCGGGGTAAAGGCGGGCATATGCACCTGTTTGACCCGAAAGCCAAATTTGCTTGTACCGGTATTGTCGGCGCGGGTATTCCGCAAGCGGTGGGGGCTGGACTGGCTTATAAAAAAGCAGGCAGCGGCGCAGTCGCTTTGGCGGAGTTCGGCGAGGGGGCTGCCAACGAGGGAGCCTTCCATGAAGCCCTGAATATGGCGGGCCTTTGGAATCTGCCTTGTGTGTTTGTCTGCCAGGACAATAACTACGGTATTTCCACCAATAAAGCCACGTCGACAGCTGTGGAATCCAATGCAGACCGTGCATCCAGTTACGGTATTCCAGGTATCAAGGTTGATCAGAATCACCCGGAACGCGTATTTGAGGCGGTTGCAGAAGCGGTAGCCAGGGCCAGAGAAGGGCTGGGCAGCACCCTGATCGAAGTCAAAGTGGATCGCTATTATGGCCACTTCCAGGGGGACCCTGAAATTTATCGGCCTAAAGGTGAAGTGGAAAAACTGCAGCGTGACGATCCTATTCCCGCCTATGCCAAGCAGCTGGTCGAAGAGGGTGTATATACCGATGCAGAAATCAAGGACGTTCAAAAGCGCGTAGAAGCGCGAGTCATTGAAGCCATTGAATATGCTCGGGCCAGCGAGTATCCGGATATCTGTGAAGCTTGGCAGCATGCGTTTGTTTAATTGGGAGTGGATAGTAGGAGTAGAGAGAAATGAGTGATACAGCTATACGTAACCGTCCCTTCTTTCAGGCAATGGTAGAAGGTATTGAGCAGGAAATGGAACGCGATGAAACCGTTTTCTGCATGGGTGAAGACATTGGCAAGATGGGTGGTGTTTTCCAGTCCACTGCTGGTTTGATGCAAAAATTTGGTGAAGATCGGGTGATGGACACTCCCATTTCTGAAACCGCCATGATGGGCGCAGCATTAGGTGCAGCGGTGGAAGGTTATCGACCCATTGTGGAATTGATGTTCGTTGATTTTATGGGCGTCTGCTTTGGTCAGATTATGAATGAAATCAGCAAGGTAGCCTATATGTCTGGTGGCAATGTCAATGCGCCGCTGGTGATTACCGCGAGTACCGGTGGTGGTTTTTCCGATGCTGCCCAACACTCACAAACCCTGCACGGTTTGTTTGCCCATGTACCTGGTTTAAAGGTGGTTGCGCCGTCTAATCCGCACGATGCCAAAGGCCTGATGATCAGTGCTATTCGCGATAATAACCCGGTCGTTTACTTGTTCCATAAGGCCATTATGGGCTTACCTGTGATGGGGTATATCGATGTCGAAATCGATAACCATGTGCCGGAAGAAAGCTACGCGATTCCGTTGGGCGAAGCGCGGATTGTCCGAGAAGGTACCGATGTCACGATCGTTGGCCTGTCACAAACGGTACAAAAAGCTGCAGTTGCGGCGGAACAGTTGGCCGAGCAGGGTATCTCTGCGGAAGTGATTGACCCCAGAACCCTGGTGCCTCTGGATATCGATAGCATCGTTGCTTCGGTGCAAAAAACCGGTCGCTTGCTCGTGGTTGATGAGGATTATCTGCACTATGGCATGACAGGGGAGCTATCCGCTGTGATCGCCGAGCGTTTGGACTCCATTAAATTGAAATCCCCTGTCAAACGCTTGGGTATTAATGGTGTATCCATTCCCTATTCACGCCCGTTGGAGCAGGCGGCAATCCCTCAGGTTGAGCATATTGTTGAGGAAGTTGCCGCCATGATGGAAGTTTCCGTTTTATAACCCCCGTTAGTAGCTAGACTAAATAGAGAAATACAAGATGGCAGAGATAACATTAAATGGCGAAGCCTGGGAAGGCGTAGAAGCTGGTACTGAGGCATTACTGGATGAGTGGTTGGTTGCTGAGGGCGATACTGTAGAGGCCGGTCAGGTAATTGCCCGTGTGGTTTTGGTAAAAGCCAACCATGAAATCGAAGCGCCTGTCGGCGGAACGGTAAGTGCTATTACTGTTACCGAAGAAGCCTACTTTGTTGAAGGCACCGTGCTGGCAACCATTGGCTAATCGCAGAATAACCAAGGCTAATAACATGACAGAAGTGCTCGAAGATCAACACATTGAGTCTATTCCGCTAAAAGGCATTCGCGGCATTATCGCCAAATCCCTCAGCGGTGCCTGGCAGGCGCCCAGGGTCGCTCAGACCCTTGAAGTGAATTTGCGTGATGTGATGCCATTGATTCCTGCGATGCGCGAAGCATCCGGAAAGAAAATCACTATCACCCATATTTTGTTAAAAGTACTTGCTCAGGTCCTGCCAGAACACAAAGGTCTCAATGGCATTGTTTCTGACAAAACAATTGAACATTGGCAGTCAGTGAACCTTGGTGTTGCCGTAAATACTGAGGTGGGTGTTGTTGTTCCTGTGGTTGAGTATGCCAACGAAAAAACACTGGAAACGATTGTTGATGAGATGGGTATGCTTGCCAACAAGGCGCGCCAAGGCAGCTTGCCTGCGTCCGCTTATCAAGGCGGCAGCTTTACGGTAAGTACTTTGGGAATGACCGGGATTGACTGGTTTACCCCGGTATTAAACCCACCCCAAATTGCCATTCTGGGTGTTGGAGCGGTAAAGCAGAAACCCTGGGTTGTCGAGGGTAAGGTTGAGGCCTGCCCTGTGATGGCGTTGAGCTTGGTATTTGATCACCGGGCACTGGACGGTTATCAGGCGGGATTGTTTTTGGCGGATCTAGGCAGGCGTTTAGAAGCTATTACCGCGGAGGCGTTACAGGGCTAATGTCGATGGTGGAGGTTAAGTGTTTTAGTGGCAGTGCAGTTGAAGAGCAAGAGGCCCTGATTGCGTGCCTGGATGCTGAACCCTCCAAGGCTGAATTATGGCTTTGGCTGTACGACCAGCCCTCCATCATTTTGGGTTGCAGCCAGCGTCGACAACTTGAAACCTGGCAACAAGCTGTTATCGACAAAGGTTACAACGTTGATGTGATGGCTCGCAGAGCTGGCGGTGGGGTCGTACTTGCTGGAACCAATATGTTAAGTGCCAGCTTGATTTTGCCTCACGATAAAAAAGACATTGGCCTTGTCGCCAGTTTTGAATGGTTTGGTCGAGCCTGGCAGGCTGCGCTCAAAGCTCAAGGTATTAACAGCAGTTTAGCGGTGGCGGAAGACTTCGCCGATTTCAAGAAACAGGCAGCAGAGTATATTGATTGGATTTGTTTTGCCGGTTTATCCCATGGCGAATTATTGGATTCCGAAGGCAAAAAACTGGTGGGTCTAGCCCAGATTCGCAAGCGCCATGCCACGGCTATTGTCAGCGGTTTGATCACCGGGCAGCAGAATTGGGACATGATTATTGATCTTTATCCTGGCCTAACGGCAAGTGAAGGGAAATTGGCCTTAGCTAAGCTGGATAACATGGTTGCCTCATCCGGTTTGAGTTTGGATAAAACAACCTTAGCCCATGATCTGGTGTCGACATTAAATACTGAATATCTCATGTAATACCTTGCAGAAATGGAGGTGTTAAAAAGTGAAATTTAAAAAAGTTATTGTAGGTGGATAGTTATGACTGATAGTTGGATAGCTTATCAAGGTAAGGTGTTTGATCTTAGTGGAGGCGAGTTACAAAAGCATTGGATTAAAATGCATGCCGGTAATTTGGAACCCTTTCCAGCGGAAGCTGCTGTACAGGACGCCTGGCGAGCCTACCATGAGGGACGTTTTGCCGAGGCTGTAGCGCTGGGCAAGCAGGCAGGTGGTAGAGGATTGATTGCTGCGGCTTTTGCCGCGACGATTTATACGCAATATGTGGCGGCTGACGAAGACAAAGAAGCGCTCTTTAAACAGGCTATCGAGATTTCAGAAGCAGCATTGGAGGCTAATCCTGACAGTGCCAATGCGCATTATATGTATGCGGTATCCGTAGGCCGCTACAGCCAGTTTATCAATATTATTGAAGCCTTGGCTCAGGGCATTGCGACCAAAATTAAAGATGCGATTTTAAAGTGTCTGGAATTGGAACCCGGTCATGTGGAAGGCATGGTGACCTATGCTGGCTGGAATGCGGAGATTGTGGATAAAGCCGGTTCCATGATGGCCAATCTGACCTATGGCGCCAAAAAGCAGCAAGCCATGGATACCTTTGAGGAAGCTTTGGCATTAAAAATCGATTCACCTGTACCGGCTATTGAAATGGCTAACGGTATCTTGCTCATGTACGGTGATTTGGAACGTGAGCGTGCGGAAGCACTGTTAAGTTCGGCTGTTGCTGTAGAGCCAGCAGATGCCATGCAGTATCTGGATATTGAAAAGGCCAAGGCGTTATTGGCTGAGCTGCCGGAAATGACATTCTAGTTTATTCTTCTGGGGCGACGGTATAGTCGCCCTTGCTTTTATCTTTCCATATCGTTCTAGTGTGTGTTGCACTTCTCGCGCCATTCTTGAGGCGATGTTCCTGTATGTCGTTTAAAGGCTCGAGAAAATACACTGGGTTCTGCATAGCCCAGCATATCCGAGAGCTGGGTTAGGGGGATCTGTGATTCTTGCAGATAGCGCTTGGCCTGCTCAAAACGTACCTGGTCCAGCAGCTCTTTGAATGTATGGCCTTCCTCTTTGAGTTGTCTTTGTAAACGTCTGCGAGTGGTAGATAACAGTTCGGCAGCCTTATCAATATTCACGGCGTCAGTGAAAAGCAATTGGCAAATTAAATTCTTAACCTGGTGGGAAAGACTTTCGCTATGGCTTTGTATTTTTTGTTCCAGATGCTCTTTCAAAATGCGGTGTAGTTGTGGATTGGCATCGCTGATAGGTTTCTTTAATATCGAAGCGCTGAAGACCATAGCATTGACTTCCTGGTCATACTCAATCGGGCAGCCAAAATGTCGTCTAAGGCTAAGATCGTCAGCGGGTTTTTTGGTAGCGCACAAGATGCGTTCGGGATTCCACGATGGGCCACACATAATGCGCAAAATGTTGACGCCAATACCACAGCTTAAAAATAGTTGTTGATGGGTTGAAACATCGATATCACTTTTTACCAAAAAAGTAATTTCTGCACGGTCTCCATCGGTTGTGAGCTTGAGGTCGGCCCCCTCGTTATGCACATGAAAGTAGGTCTTCAAGTGTTTAAGTGCCGTGGCAATGTTAGGGGAAGACTCCATGATAAAACCAATGGGGCCTAGCATGTCGAGTTTTTGGTGTTGTGAAAGTTGAACACCAAAATCTGCGCGTCCACTCATTTCGGCCGACAGATTGAGTAACTTTAAAAATGCCGTATAGGATATGAGGCGGTCTTCATCTTCGAGTACATCGGTTGGCAAACCAACACTATTTAGCATGATTTGTGGAGACAAACCGAGAGACTCACAGGTTGGGTGAAATCCCTTTAAACTGCCAGCTCGCACCATATACTCTCTCATAGGGCACCTGTATGTAGTGATCACAGATCGTGTTTGATTGTGGGGTACTTTCTTATCATTATTAGACTAGTATTCTTGTGCCGGTACCTAAAGTCAAGCCGGTGAAATTATCCCGTAATATCCTTTCAATGCCCAATAATCGTGTTGAGAAAATGCTGAAAACTAAGCGTGTGAATATTCTGATGAGTGTGTTGGTAATCGGTGTGATACTGATATCCATGGGTACTTTTCAGGTAGCCCAAAATACTTCTCGTCAGCATTATCTGGTTTCTTATTCTGGCGGTGGCATTACCCAGCTGCAGCTTGATGATACCAGGCGGTCATTTACAGCAAGTGATGAGGTTGATGATAAACACTTGCTTGATTTTCTGATAGATGAGGCGCTTCTGGTTGAGCGGGCTAAGGCACTGGGGGTTGTCGAATCTGATACGACCATCCGCAAGGCATTATCACGCAGCCTGATTGATCAGGCCTCCCGCGAAGCGGTAGCTGAGGTTCCTTCAACCGCTGAATTGGAAGCGTTTTATCGTAATCATAAAGCACTGTTCCAGAGCGCTGAGAAAACACGTATAAAAGTTTTTCTTCTTAAAGAAAATAGTAATAACGGAACGCAGGTCCAGGCAGTGCGAGATCGCTTGTTACAGCAAGAAAATATCTCCGAGTATTTATCCCCCTATATTTCGGCTTTACCCTCCGGCTATATCAATCTTTCGGCTCTGCCGAAGTATATTGGTCCGAGTCTGGCGTTAGCTGCTGCAAGCTTGCGAAAAGGGGATGTATCCCAACCGATAGTTGTTGGCGAAAAGATCTACCTGATTTCTTGTGGCGGTTATATCGAATCCCAGGCATTGGCTTTTGCAGAGGTTAAGGATGAGGTGTTACTGGAGTTCCAGCGTCGACAACGCGATAAAGCCTTGCGAAACCTGTTGAATGACTTGTGGGACAAGTCGTCAATAACGATTACGGAGCAATTGGGTTTTACGGTCAAGGATATTCAGCAGGGAGATAGTACCGATGGTTAACAAGCAAATGTACTTTCTGTTGGCATGTGTTTTTGTTGGGGCTGCTGCGGCTATTTGGCAAAGTGATCGATTAGAATCGGCTACGGTCTTAGCCAGTGATACTGTTGCGCAGGTAAATGGTCATCCCATTCGTCTGGTGGATTACAGTCGCACCCTGGATGCTATAGCGGATGATCGCCGTGAAGAGCTAAGCGATATTGACCGACAGTTTGTTTTACGCCGCTTGATAGAAGAAGAGCTTTTAGTACAGGAAGCTATCCAGCTGGATATGATTACTGACAAGAGAAACGTAAGGCGTTTGGTTGCAGAGGTGATGCTGGATTCTATTGTGGCGAACCTGGATGTTGTAGAACCTACAGATAAGGAAATTGAGGAAACTTATCAGCGTGTGATTAGCAGGGATGGCATGTCAGTCGGTGACAAGGCTAAGTTAGATCAGCTTCGTCCTGCATTGATAGCTTTGATCAAACAAGAACACCAAAGCCGGGAGTTAAATGACTACACGGCGTGGATGCGACGTCAGGCTAACCTGCAATATCATACGAGTGAGGTTAACTAGCGATATGTTGATTCACACCTATCTACGATTTCTGCTGGTGTTTTTATTGTTGTGCAGTAGCAGTCTGGTCGATGCTCATTCTCGCAGCCAATCATTTTCCCGCTGGTCAATAGATAACAATCGGCTGGATTTTACCTTTACCGTAAGTGCCAGAGAGATTACGCGTTTGCCGCAAGTGGAAGGCAACCATTCAAGCCTGCAGGCACTGTTGGATAATCATCTGCGGCGCTCTATTTCTGTCTCTATTAATGAGAAGGCATGCGTATTCAAACAGCCGTTAACCTTTCTTGAACCTGGTAAAGGGCTACTCCGCGCTGAAGGAAGCTTCCTATGCGATCAAACCGAGATTAAGGGCGAGGATGAGTTAAAAATTACCAACCATAGTTTTTTCACTGTCGCTCCCTCGCATATTCACTATGCGCGCATAGGGGCGCTCAATGAGATGCCTGCGGATTTTGTGCTGAGTAATGCGCGTCGGGAAGCGAAACTGAATTTGTTGGGTGACAGTGTAGAAGTCAGTAATAGCTTTCTGACCTATCTGGCATTAGGGGTAGAACATATTCTGCTGGGGGCCGATCACCTTATTTTTGTATTAACCCTGTTGTTGGTATCCCGAGGATGGCGTGGTGTTATCTGGTTAATCAGCGGTTTTACTTTGGGGCATAGTTTGACCTTGGGGCTGGCGGCAACGGGTGTACTGATCCCCAATGTACCGGTGATTGAAGCGTTGATTGGTTTTACGATTGCATTGGTGGCATTGGAGGCCTATCTACTCAGACAGCCTGGTTACAATGGTGTATTGGGCATTTGGGCTGCCGCTCTGTTGGTGATGATAATCGCGAGTTTGATGGGCACACTTTCACTGTCATCGCTGGCGTTGGCTGGATTGCTACTGTTTAGTTTTGCGTATTTACGTTTAAGTCAGCAGTTAACCGTTAACTTCCACTTGCACCTGGTGATGACAGGATTTTTTGGCCTTATTCACGGCTTTGGTTTTGCCAATGTATTGCTGGAAATTGGTCTGCCAGAAGAGCAGACATTACTGGCTCTTCTGGCCTTTAACCTGGGGGTTGAAGCTGGACAATTGGCCTTTTTGGGGGCTGTGCTCTTGTGTGTCCTGCTCTGCCGTAAAGTGAGGGTAGAGATTCATCAGCCTTTTGCAACGGCTACAGCAAGTCTTCTCTGTGGAATTGGCATATACTGGTTTGTGGAGCGGGCTTTATCTATCTAGTGGATTACTGACGGGACAGCGGAACCTTTGCTATGAGGCCATTTATTACCTGCATAATACTGTTTATGTTGTTGATAGGAGGCAGGCTTCAGGCGCAGGAAACTGTATTAAAAGAATCTATAGTGATTGCCTGCCCGGTGGGCAAATCGGACAAACTCTACCAAGTCGTTGAGACCTTATATCAACCGGTATTCGAGAAGCTTGCTTTACAGCTTGAATTACTTGAGGCACCAACTTCCAGAGCGGTTTCCCTGCTGGTGAATGGCTCCATTGATGGGATGTGTGGTATCAATCCATTATTGTTGACCGGGGAGCAGCTGGAACATTTGATTCGGATTGATGTGCCGGTAGCCATTAGTCGTTTAGAGGTCTGGTCTCATACGCCAGCTGACGTCGAGCATATTGATAGCCTACTAGGGCGTAAAGATGTTCGAGTTGGGCATATGCGCAGTCAAACCACGGTTGAGAACTATCTGAAAGCCTTGGGAGTTAAGTCGGCGGTAGCGTTAAACAATGCGAGGCAAGGGTTAAAAATGCTGGCAGCAAACCGGCTCGATTATGTCATTATCCCTCACCTTTATCATCGGCAGGAGCAAAGCTCGCTGGTAGATAGGTTTCATCGGGTCGGTATTATTGGTGAAACGACGATTTATCCTTACCTCCACAAATCACATACGGATTTAGCGGCCGATTTAAATCGTGAGCTGGAACTTCATCTCAAAACCTGGAAAAACCCACTGGTAGAGTAGGCTAAGAGTCAGACCCCATTTAGATGGAAACACTAAAGCGGCTTTTCCTCATCCAACCGACCCTCATCAGCCAGCTTTAACAAACGATCCCGCAGCTCTGCCTCAATCTTCGGCATAAACTCCGCCAGTACCGCTTCTACCACATGATTGGTTGGATGGGCGTGGATTTCAGGCACGGGCGGGTGCTCTTTGATAACCTCCACCAGGGGTTTATTGGTATGTAGACGGTCGCGAATATGTTTTGGCAGGAAGGGGTTTTCGCCGCGAGCTTTGGGCATTGACGGCTTTTGTGCTTTTGCCTCTGGTTTCGGGTCCTTCTTGCTGGGCTTGGCTTCTTCCGGGGCCACTGCCGGTGTAACACTTTCTTCTTCTGGCGTGGTCTTTTGCGCGGGCTCTTTCTCGCCGTGTTCGAATAGGCTCTGTTGCCCGGGCAGGGCGTGAGGTGCTTGGCTGAGTGGAGGTAGATCTCCGACAGCTTCTATGTCAGCTATTGTGTCAGCTTCCAATTCCTCTTGTAATGCCGCGTAGTAGTCAGTTTCTTCAATGGCCTCTGGTATTTCTGTGTCAAGCTCAGAAACCACTTCTGTGATATTGTCTGTTTCAGTGTCTTCAGCTTCACTTCCGACTTGAGCCTCGCGCCAGACTTGCTGTTCTTGCTGCAGTTGATCTTCTGCCGCAGAAATTTGCTGATCGAGAATTTCTGCTTGCTCTTCAGTCAGAGCCGCAGGTTCGTTTTCTACTGATTCCTCTACGGTTTCTATCTGTGGTTCACTCTGCGGCTCAGTCTCCTGAATCAACAAAAACTCATCGCTATTGTCTTCGTGCGTTTGGGGCTCTTGTTGGTTGTCTTGCTTGTCTTCAGATGTTTCTGATTCAAGCGCCGACAGGTCCAATTCAGCATTTACCGGTAGCTCTGTCGAGGCTTCGATATTATTCAGCAGTTCGCTGTAGATCTCTTCGGCTTTACCGACAGCCTGGGATTCCGTATGGCTAGCAGGTTCAGTTTGGCCGGTTATAGCTGTTTGGTGCGTCGTTTCCCATTCCATCGCCGTTGTATGGTCGGCGTTGTTGAGTTGGGAAATATTATCCAGCTCTGGTGTGAGTAAGGGGATATCCGCATCGTCAATAGCGACATAGGTCTCAGCGTCTATATGAGGCTCTTCGTGGAGGGTCTGAGGCTCTACATGAAGGGGCTGAGGCTCTTCATCCAGTGATAAAGGTTCCAGCGTGGGCACCAGCTGCTCGTGCTGTGCTGTAGACGATGCAGGCTCAACATGCTGGGTCAGAACCGGAATATCCTCCGGAGCCAGACTGTCATCCAGGGTGGGAATGTCGGCAAACTCATCTTCGTTGAGCAGGTCTTTGATGGACTCCAACTCACCGAGAATCGCTTGTTTCTCTTCACGTTTATCCTTGGACATGATCTGTCTTATTCCCTGGGCTTAGTTTGGGCTTATTGTTATCTTAGGCGCGTTTGCGCATATCGTTCGACTGTATGGGGTAACCACGGTCACGGTAAAAACCATAGTGCTCACGTGTAGATTTTAGTACGTCTGGCGCCTGACAGACAATTTCTGCCAGACGTTCAAAGCGGCTAAAGTAGCCGGGTACCTGATCGCTGAGGTTGATTAAAAAGCCGTGGTGATCATCGCACTGCTCACCCCAGCCTATCAGTACATTGTCACCGCCCAGATCCTCTGCCTGAATGGCATGGGGAATAAAGCTTTCCGGACGGAAGGTCCACAGTAGCTGGTCGATCTCCTGGGCCTGATCTTTATCACGCACAGCGACATAGACCCGTAAGCCGTGCTGGCGGGCCTTGTCGATCAGGCGGCAGGCGAAGTGTAATCGCGCTGCCTCCTCGGCATCGGGCAAAATATAAAAATCGATGCGTGTCATTCCGGCTCCACGTTAGCCCTGCTGCTGCAGGTACTCGACCAACAGCGGTACTGGACGGCCAGTAGCCCCTTTGGCACCACCGGAGAGCCAGGCGGTACCGGCAATATCCAGGTGCGCCCAGTCATATTTCTTGGTGAAACGGCTCAGGAAACAGGCCGCAGTGACACTGCCGGCATCGCGACCACCGATATTGGCAATATCGGCAAAGTTACTGTCGAGCTGGGACTGGTATTCATCCCACAGCGGCATATGCCAGGCTTTATCGCCAGCCTGCTTGCCTGCATCCAGCAGCTTTTCAGCCAGTTCGTCGTTGTTACTGTACAGGCCAGTGGCGTGCTTACCCAGGGCAATCACACAGGCGCCGGTCAGGGTCGCAACATCAACCACGGCTTTCGGCTTGTAGCGTTCGGCGTAGGTAAGGGCATCACACAGTACCAGGCGGCCCTCAGCATCGGTATTGAGGATTTCAATGGTTTGGCCAGACATGGAGCTCACAATGTCACCAGGCTTGGTAGCGCGACCGCTAGGCATATTCTCAGCGGCGGCAATAATAGCTACAACATTGATCGGCAGCTGCATGGCAACGATGGCTTTCATGGCACCAAAGACGCTGGCAGCACCACACATATCGAACTTCATTTCATCCATACCGGCACCGGGCTTGAGGCTAATACCACCGGTATCGAAGGTGATGCCTTTACCGACCAGCACGGTAGGTTTGGCGGTTTTCTTGCCGCCTTTGTATTCCATAATGATCAGTTGGGCTTCTTCGTCGCTACCAGCTGAAACAGAGAGCAGGGAGCCCATGCCCAGTGCTTGCATCTGTTTTTCGCTGAGTGCCTTGGCTGTCAGCTTGGTTTGGCCTTTGGCCAGTTTTTTGGCTTCTTTGGTCAGGTAGGTTGGGGTGCAGACATTACCGGGCAGGTTGCCCAGGTCTTTGGTCAACGCCATGCCTTCGGCGATGGCCTGACCGCCGGCGACACCTTTTTGGGCCGCCTTTAAAGCTTTACGCTCTTCAACCGCGTAGAGGCCTTTTTTCAGGGCCACAGGTTCTGCTTTTTTACTTTTCAGTTGGGTAAATCGATAGCAGGAATTCACCAGAGCTTTGGCTGTTTGTGAGGCTTTCCACTCGCTATCGCGGTCGGTAACGTTTACCTCATCCAAATACAGGGCCACGTCTTTTATTTGCGTGCCTTTCAGCGAGGAGGCTACTTTTTGAACAGTTTTGATAAACTTTTCAGGCGTCAGGCCTTTTTTAGCATCACCCAAACCAACCAGTAACAGACGATCAGCTTTGCAGCCCTCAACCTGAGGCACTAATAAGGTTTGGCTGGCTTCACCTTTAAAATCACCCTGCTTGATTAATTTATCAACAATTTTACCGCAATTGCTATTAACCGCTTTGGCGCTGGCGGTGAGTTTTCCGTTTTCGTAAACCCCGACAACGGCACAAGCGGTGCGTTGAGCGAGTACATTGGCGACTTTGGCCTGAAATTCCATGTGCTTTCCCCAAGACAAAAAAGTTCGATTACGGGATAATAGTTTACATCAAATACAACAACAAAACGGCTCTTGTTCTTGCTGTGATTATTTTTCGTTATCTGGCCCGTGAAGTGCTTTTAAGCATGGTGGCCGTCAGCGGTATTTTGCTGCTGATTATTATGAGTGGGCGCTTCGTAAAATATTTATCTCAGGCCGCAGCCGGAAAGCTGGCGCCCGAGGTACTGTTTGCCATTATGGGCTATCGGCTGCCCGGCTTCCTGGAACTGGTTCTCCCGCTTGGGTTGTTTATCGCTATCCTGCTGGCCTATGGGCGTTTGTATATGGACAGTGAGATGACTGTCCTCTCAGCCTGCGGCATGAGTCAGAAACGCCTGCTGGGCTATACCCTGATGCCTGGGGTGGTCGTGGCCGTTATCGTTGCCTTGTTAAGTCTCTATGTCAGCCCATTGGGGGCGGAGCGTTCCGATATCCTGTTGAATGAGCAAAAACAGCGCAGTGAATTCGATCATTTGTCTCCAGCGCGCTTTCAGGCTACCCAGGGCGGTACCGGTGTAACCTATGCGCGGAAGATCAGTGAGGATCGAACCCTGCTGCACAACGTGTTTATGGCCGAGATGGCCAGTCGTGATAAAGGCAAGGCCGATGCTGGAGAGAATGAGCTGGCTGTAATCCTGGCAGAATCCGGCGAACAGTATATTGATCCCGACAACGGTGAGCGTTACCTGCTGCTGCATAATGGCTACCGTTATACCGGTCGACCCGGTGAACTGGAGTACGAGGAGATTAAATTCGATCGTTACGCCCAGTACCTGGCGCCGATGGAAGATATCGATCCCTACGACGTGAAATCTGATGCGCTACCTACCGCGGAGCTGTGGCAATCCGATAAGCTCGAAGACCGGGCTACCCTGCAGTGGCGAGTCTCGCTGCCGGTGTTGGTATTGGTAGTGACCATGCTGGCGGTGCCCTTGAGTCACACCAACCCGCGGCAGGGGCGTTACGTGCAAATGATTCCAGCCATTCTGATTTATATTTTCTACCTGGTCTCTCTCAATGCTGCTCGAGGTAATATTGAGGACGGAAAATTGCCGGTAGAGGTTGGTATGTGGGCAGTACACGCTGTCTTTTTTGCCCTGGCGTTGATCCTGTTAACCAAAGATAACCTGATGTTGGCACTGCGAGCTCGCAAGGCTCAGGCGGGAGGTAAAGCCTGATGCGCAAGTTAAACCGCTATATTGCCAATACGGTTATTGGAGCTGTTGCTGTCGTACTGATGGTTGTGGTTGCTCTGGATGCTATCTCAGCACTGGTGGACGAATTGGGTGATATCACCGACAGTTACAACTTTGTCGAAATCCTTATCTATGTTGGCCTGACCTTGCCGGGAAGGATCTACGAACAGATACCTATGTCGGCCCTGATTGGCTGCTTGGTGGGGCTGGGGATGCTGGCCAGTACCAGTGAACTCACCATTATGCGTGCTGCCGGGGTGTCGGTATGGCGTATTACCTGGGGAGTAATGAAGCCGGCATTGCTGTTTATCGCGATGGGAATTCTGCTGGGGGAGTTTGTTATTCCTCTGACGGACCAAATAGCCAACTCACGTCGCGCGTTAGTGCAGGGCGATGATGAAGCCCTACAGTCACGCCATGGCTTGTGGAACCGAGAAGGTTCGGAGTTTATGCACTTTAACGCGGTGCTACCTAACGGTAAGTTATACGGCGTAACCCGCTATCAGTTCGATGACAATAACAGACTCAAAGCTTCCAGTTTTGCGGAAACGGCTATCTATCAGGGCGATCACTGGCTGGAAGAGAATGTAAAAGAAACCTTGTTAACGGCTTCAGGTACTCAGCTGCATAGCTACCCAACCCGTGAATGGGATACCAACCTTAACCCAGAGCTGTTGAATGTTTTGGTACTGGAGCCTGATGATCTATCGATTCAGGATTTACATTCCTACTCGAATTACCTGTCTGAACAAAATATCGACAGTAAAGAATACCGCTTGGCGTTTTGGAAAAAGTTGCTACAGCCGTTTGCGACAGCCAGCCTGGTATTGATTGCGGTGTCGTTTATTTTTGGCCCGCTACGTGAAGTGACTATGGGCTATCGGATTTTCTCTGGCGTGATTGTGGGGATTGTGTTCCGTACCAGTCAGGATCTTCTTGGGCCTTCCAGTTTGGTATTTGGGTTTTCGCCTTTATTGGCGGTTTCTATTCCTGTTTTGATTTGTTTTGTTGCCGGGGTTGTTTTACTGCGGCGAGCCAACTAATTCTAAGTTGGGGACTGACGTGATCCGTGCAGGGGGCCGGAGGTTCCTTGCAAAACACGCAATAGCCATCCATGGCGCTCGTCGGCGACGTCCCTGTCGCCGGCGGTTTTGCAAGGAACCTCCGGCCCCCTGCACTCACATTTGTTAAGCGTAAAGTTCTTACTGTTCGCTCTGATTTTGTTCGAGAGGGAGTGGTGGAAATTCTACGGTGGTAGGATGGATGTAAGTGGGCCTCTATTTGAAACCTTCGACGACAGGGACGTCGGCGAAGAGCGCCAGGGATGGCTTCATGCGTGTTTCAAATAGAGGCCCACTTACAGCCAGCCGGATTCAAAACTAAGACCCTTTCTTTTTCTCTGGTTTAGGCAAAACAACAACCAGCGTCTTAGAAGCCTTATCGTGCAAAGTTTGCCCCTCAGCATCAAACAAGCACCAGAAGTACCCAATACCTCCCAGAACCAAGCTAAATGGCGCTATCAGACAGCGCAGGAAGCACTGCCCCCAGTGTGGATAGCCACCGTCAGGGCGCAGCAACTGCAGGCGCCAGGCCCGCATACCAACGGTTTGGCCGCCCCGGTGCCAGAAGAAGCTATAGAACAGCATTATGGTCAGAATCAGGCCGAAAAAGCCTGGAGTCCCCATGCTGGCGCGTTCACCTTCGGCCAAGGGCTCTGCGATAAAACGGTATTTGATGGCTAAAAACAGGGCGCCATAGCCCATGGATACCGCCATCAGGATAAGTGAGTCGTATGCCATGGCGGCCAAACGGCGCCAGAGGCTGGCGGCGGGATAAGCAGTTTTGGACATGTGTCAGTTGAGCCTAAGCGAAGTGCGAATTCCTGGGTCATTTCACCAGACGAAAAAAAGCCCGCTGGCTGGGCGGGCGTTATTGTAGCAAGAAACAATCAAGGAGGAGAGTGTGTGCAATAAGGCTTGGTTAAAATTCGTACTCCACGCTGAGCTTTAATTTGTCACCACTGATGCGGAATTTATAATCCACCTCGGGTGTAATTTTGCCGTTACCTTCTTCTGTTGGTACTGCGGCAGAGTTTGCGTATTTTTTATTTCGCACATCTTTCCAGTAAGTTTTGAATCCCATTTTTAATAATTGGGAAACTACCTTACTGCCAAAGCGCATGTCATCGGTGTAGTTATCGTGATCAAGCCACTGATGATTAAGTGCGCGTTGCTCTGCAGACATTTCATTGTTGCGAATATCTTCAGCTGCGCGAATTAAATCTTCGTTGCTTAATGCAGAACGTAAAACCGCATAGGGTTTATGTCCGTCATTGTCATGCTTGAGCGGATTGTAGCGATCGACGTGTTCAGGAATAAATACATCGTTACTGGCATCACCGTAGCTGTTAAGCGACTGCGCGGAGGCAAACAAGGCAATGCAGATGACGGACAGTGCTACCGTCGAACGCGATGTTTGTTTCTCTAATGTAACCATGATTCATACTCCTTACTTAGAAGTATGGTTAATGTTGATGAATTTTGTAGTCGGCGAAAAGAGGTTGCCTTAGACGAAAACGCTATCAATTTCTTTTGACAGTTTTTTGACGAATTGTTGAATTGTAAACTTCAATGGCGTTGGCAGCTGTTAACTCATGTGCTCTGGTGAGTAGCCGTTTACATGCTCATTTTTGGGGCAAAGCGCTGAACCGATATTAGAGCGAAAGACACTTAATAACGGAATCTTAGTTATAAAATAATATAACTCTATGCCAGAGAAACGGCATTTTTCATTCCTTTGTTTCGCTGAGGAATAAGGTTTTAATAAGGATTGGTGATATAAAAAGAGTGGACTTATCGTGTAAAGCTATTATTCAGCTTCATATCTCAGCAGGGAATCGGCGTTTTTGGCGCTCGGCTGGCCCAGTGAAATACTCCCGCAACCCTGTAACGGCAGGGCTTCACGGCGGAGGTAAATTTCCTTTTGCTGATCCGGGCAGACATAGGTGCCGTTGGTACTGTGGTCCATCAGTACAAACTTGCCACGTTGAAAAAGGATATGGCAGTGATCTCTGGAGGCGAGTGTGCTGTCGATATGACATTGAGCTTTATGTTTGTCGCGGCCAATCACAAACGGTGTTTGATCAGCCGTAATATACAGAGGCGTTTGATTGACGTGCAGGGTTAACCGATGTTCGTCCAATTGTTGCGTGATATCGTGAACGGACATCACGGTGGTGGCACTGTGATCCTGTAGTTGTTTTTCCCAGTGAATACGAAAAATAGTCGTGCGAGATGAGCTGCCTTTAATCGCCACCCGATCAAATTCCTGGCAGTCTTTTTGTAAAATGGCTGGCAGTGATTGATAGAAAGCATCGGTGACGACAATTTGTTTTCCCCGTGCAATATGGGCTACAAAGGCTGCATCATTGACGGTGTCACCAAAAACATCGCCTTTTTCCAGCAGGGTTTCACCAAATGACATACCGATACGAATGGCTAGAGGTTTGCTGGTTGAGGCGTAGTAGCGCTGGATTCCGATGGCAGCAGAGCAGGCTTGCTCGGCGTTATCAAAACGGGCCATCAGCTCGTCACCAAGGGTTTTTACCTTGCGACCCATATGTGATTGGGTAATCGCTTCCATCTGGGCGATGGCTTGATCGACCTGCTGTTTGGCTTCCTGATTGCCTAACTGCTTATAGAGTGCTGAGCTGCCAGAGACATCGGCAAACATAATCGCGCGTTTTGCTGAATCAGCTGGCATGAAGTATCAATTCCCTGTGGTCCATGTCGTGATCATAGCAAGCCCTTGTCGTAACTTCAGCCTTTACTGGCGGTAATCAAATAAAAGTCTGTTTCCAGCGGGATTAATTCAATATTGATATCGGTAAACCCTAGGTCTTGCAGCTGATTTACGTAAATACTGGCGGGACGGTAGGAGCGGAAAAATAAAAACGTCGGTAGATTGCCAAACGCCAGGTTGCCGTGTTTATAGGCGGTTGCCAGATTAATGGGCGCGCGTTCAAAGATAAGCACCTTGCCACCGGGCTTTAAACTGCTGTGGGCCTGGCTGAGAAAACGCTGACTGCCGGGTTCGGGCCAATCGTGGAGTATGGACTTAAAGGTGACGATGTCTTGGTTGGTTGGCAGTTTATCTTCTAACGCGTTGGCTGGCTGAAACTGTATGCGCGAAGCTTCGGAGCGGCCTTTCAGGTGGTTGTTGCCTACTTCACACACAACGGGTAGATCAATCACGGTTGCCTGCAGGTTTGGGTTGGCACGGCAAATTTGCGATACAAACTCACCGCTGTTACCGCCAATATCCATTAGCTGTTGATAGCTGGAAAAATCATGGTGGTCTAAACACACCTGAGCTTCGTGTTGGGTCAGGGCTGTTGTTAACGAGACCCAGCGTTGAGTGAACTGATAATTTTCCGGTGTGGATTCAAGGGCTCGTTGGTAATCAAAGAGTTCAAACAGGCGGGAATTGGCCATAAACTCTCGTTCGTCGCGAATAAACGCTGACATGGATTGCATAACATCCGGGGCGAGAAAATTGGCGAATTCAATTTTCACTTCCATCAAGGATCGGTATTGCAAGGCGTGTTCAAACTCTTGGGTTAAGCAAACCGTTTCGCCATTATTTAGGATTACACCATTATGGCCCAACAGATCCAGCATAAAGCGTAAGCCTACGCTGTCGGTGTGTAAGGCACTTTGCAGTTCTGCCAAGTTGTGGGGACGTGACTGCAGTAGATCGATTAAGCCGTTTTCAAAGGCGCTTTTCAGCAGTTGTACATCCATAAAATCAGTGAGGTACTGATCGATACAGAGGTAGTCGTATACGGGCGTTGTTGGTGTATTGGCCATAAGTATCAAAGGTATTTTGCGGCGAGCTGTTGGATCACTTGCTGGCATAGTTGTTCAGCGGGCAGTGTGCCGTCGAGGAATATGTCAGCCTCTGGCCGAATATACTGCCGCTGCAGGGTAAGGGTATGGCGGATACTGGATGTATAGCCCTGCAGATATTGGCTTAGCCACGTTAACTGTTGCTGATGGATTTGATCCTTGTCTGCATCTATACGTATTGCTTCACTGAATTGCTGGCTAAACTTTTGCAGATTGCGGGCCAGGGCAATATCCAGTGGTATATCGATCCAAATCAGGGTGTCTATATACTGGCCGCTGGCTTGGTGACCACGACCGAAATGGGTTTCAAAAATCAGAGGAGTCTCAGTTGGCTGTCTGTCCAGTGCGCTAACCAGCTCGGGTAACTGAAACAGATTGTAATCTGCGCCATCTTTTACCCATTGATCCAGCTCATTCAGGGATTGCTGAGTGAAGGACTGGTAGTTATCAATATCAATACGTTTGGCCAGGGGAATCTTGTCCTGCAGTAGGTTAGCCAATGTGGATTTGCCACAGCCTGGCGGGCCACATATACCGATGACTTTATTTGGGGCTGCCTGGTGTAGCATGCGTGTTCCTGAACATTGATCTCAGGGCTTATCATACTGGACCCTATGGGCGAATCAATTCTCTGGCTAATTGGCGGGTGATCAGGAATAATCCAGCCACTGCAAAGGCACAGCGGAGCTTGGTTTGAGTATCAGTTATCAACAGCATCAAGGTTTTTTTCAGTTGGCAGAGTGTAATGCCAACTTTCTGGACCGGGAAGCTGCTACGTTGTTTGACGAACTCCGCGAGGGCAGGTTGCAAGCCGTTCTGGTGCACGATGTCTATCCCCGAAAGTTGTTGCCTGACTTAGTAGAAGGGCTTGAAACACATCAGCCATCCTTCCTTAAAACCCGTTTTCCCGATGCCTTTAATGGCTGGTTCTATGGCCGTAATTTAAATCTGTGTGAGCCCCAGCTGGAGCAATACTTTGACGATGCCAGGCAGTTTGAGCGGGATCTGGAGCTGTTTTTACCTGGCGCTTTGAATCCAGCTGTGCGTATCGCCGATATTCTTGCGCGGATGGATGGGGGGAGACCTTTTCGGGCTCCTCCAGGCCCAGACTTGGGTCAGCGTTATATGTTTACGTCTCTACGCGGCCACGCCGAAGGTGGTTATATTCCGGCTCACTGCGACAATGAGTTTGTGTTACGGCCTTCGTATCAGCATCTGACCAGCGTGTGTGATCCTCATATCATGAGTTTTGTCCTGGGTTTTAACGACTGTGACGGTGGCGGGGCAACCGAAATTTATAATTATATCCAGCCGCCATTAGGCAAAGCGTTGATGAGTGATGACCAGCGTTCCATCAAGCCGGATGTGGATACCTTGGCATCTGTGAAAATTCGTGTGCCCAGCGGCAGTATGCTGGTGTTTGATTCCGGACGTTATCTGCACCGTTTGGAGCCAGTTGCAGGTTCGACAACCCGTTGGACTGCCTGTAGTTTTATGGCGCTAAATAACGACAAGTCAGCAACCTATGTGTGGGGTTAAGGTATGGGGTTAAGGCATTGAAATCACCGGTACCACCGTATTTTGATTTGCTGTTACAGCATTTCGTCCCGGGACAGTCAGGCCGTTTTGTGCACCTGGGCCATTGGGCGCAGTCACCTGGCGAGGAGGATTTGATTCAGCCGCAGGCTTTTGAACAGGCTCAAGCGCGTCTTAACGAAATCTTGTTAGGCTGGGCATCGTTAGCTGACGGTCAGGCAGTGCTGGATGTCGGGTGCGGTTTAGGTGGAACCCTGGAGGTTATCAATCAGCACCACAGTAATATGCGCTTATACGGTGTGAATATTGATGCGCGTCAGTTAGCCATTTGTGAACAGTTGCAAGCAGTCAATGGTAACCGCCTGATCTGGCAGCAGGCGGATGCCTGTGAATTACCCTTCCCCAATGCCAGTCTCGATCGGGTTATTTGTTTGGAAGCCATGTTTCATTTCCCTTCACGCAGGCAATTTCTGCAAGAAGTGAATCGGGTGTTAAAACCGGGTGGTGTATTTGTCGCCACGGATATGACGGTGTCTTCGAGTCTACAGGGCTGTGATGCGCCGGGCTTTTTGTTCGAGACGGTTATGCAGGATGGCTATGGGCCCTGGCCTGATTTCTGGCAGCGGGAAGGGGAGTTGGACGTTCTGATTCATGGCTCGGGTTTAACGATAGATCAGCTAATGGATGCCTCTGAGAATACCTTGCCGAGTTATCACTTCACGGCACCTGGCATTGACAAAGAGTCTCAGGATCCAGGTGATATTGCCGCGCGTGCGGCCCTGGCAATGCACTGGTTACACCGTCAGGGCCATCTGCGTTACTGGTACCTGCAGGCAACCAAATAAGGTTGTCCGCAGATCGATGTAACCCTACAGCTTATTTTTCAATAAAGTCTTCGGCTTCCTTAGCGACAAATGCGGCGTCGGGTGTAGTGCCGAATAAGCGCGAAGACAGGTACTGGTGAAAATCCACCACCACACGCTCCAGTTCAACCAGCTTGCCGGGTTTGCCCGCTTTTGATTTCATCGCGGTTTGGTTGCGCTCACAAATCCACTTGTCTTCCTCGAAGAATGCCGCAGTAAATGCCTGTTCATCTTTACTGGGGTTAACATTCGAGGCGGAGATGGTGCCCGCACGGATATAGCTTTTGCCTGCTGCTGCAGGGCGAACTGCCAGATAACCTAAGGTATCTCCCAGCAAAATGCCGACAAAGTTGGGGGGGAGACTAAACAGCACATAGTGACTGTAAAGGCGTTTGATTTTTTCCGGGGTAAACATTTCCATCAGTTTGCCGCCCAGGCCGGTCATGCTTTGGCCAACCAGTTCACCTGCGGTCAGAGTCCAGTCGGCCTGGCCTTCCAGATAAAACGCCAGGCGGGTAGGGGTGTTAACTTCCAGGGTTTCCTTGTGAACTTTAAATAAGTGGTAACTTTCGATGCCGTTTTCGATCGCCAGCTTCCAGTTGGTATCCCACGCTTCATCTTCACCGCCGTCGCCGTAGACAAACTTTTCGATGTTGTAGCGCTTAAGGTATTTCTCAATGCCGTTGTAGCGTTCTGCCAGAGGCTCGGCATTGCCATTGATATTGACGAATACCAGGCCGTGCCAGCTTTCCAGTGCAAACTGAGGCAGGCAGTGTTCTTCCTTATTTACTTCAATATTGCCCGGGTGGGAAACGCCGATCAGTTTGCCGTCGTCTTTATAGGTCCAGGCGTGGTAAGGGCAGACCATACGGCTCTTATTGCCAAAGCCTTCGTCGTTAAGCGGCGTGCCACGGTGGCGGCAGACATTGGACATGGCCCGCAGAGTGCCGTCCTTGCCACGGATAACGATCATAGGTTCATCAGCCAGGGTAAAGGCGTAGTAATCACCTGGTTTACTTAATTCGGCTTCGTTACAGACAAATACCCAGTCGTTACGGAATACCTTCTCCATCTCCAGCTCGTAAAACTCAGGATCTGAATAGGCGGCGAAGGGCAGCGATACCGCGGTTTCCACCGGGTTATTCGCAATTTCCCTGACTTCTTCAATCAGCTTCATGGCAAAACTCTCCATCACTCAATAAACAGTGTAGACCCACCATCATGGGTGGGTTCAAGTAAATTGTCAGAATTGATAATAAACTGTCAAAAGAGTTTCGTGCAATCGTTCGTTCGGTGTTTTTGCACAAATGTATTAATTAGCAAGTTGGGTATTATTTAGTCAATCTATGATCGAACGTTCAAAGAGGCTATAATCCCTGGCGTTTACAGGATTAAGGATTTGCCATGGCGCAGCTGACTTCGCAAACCGCAACCAAGTTCTCTTCGGTGTGCACCTCGTATGGAATTACCCTGAAGCGTGACAGCCAGGGGCAGGTCGTAGAGATGCCTCTGGGTGATCAGGATCTGGATTCCGATCTGTGGCCCCACGATGATTGCTGTTATCGCTTGGGCTGGGTTGCCGCCATTGATGCGTTAAAGTCCATCCATAGCGATGGGGTGGCGCGGGTAAACGATACCCGGATATCCCTGTTTCAGCGTGGTGAAGGTAGTCAGCTGTTTGCTCGAGCAGAAGCGGTGTTTTCATCCCCAGAGGCAGCAGTGATTAGAACGCAGCTGTTTCGCGCCAATGATAAAGGCGGCTTAACACCGTCGAATTGTATTGGTGAATTGACCGCCCAAGCGCGTTTTGTCGCTACTGATGCGGTGGAGGCAGCTACCCTGGCGGCAGAGATAGAAGATAGTCCGAGTCTGCCAGAAGAGGCCGAGGCCAAGCCATTAACGGCCAAAGAGCAGGCTATGGAGGCCCGTCGTCGCAAGATCTTTGACGGTGCCTGTGAAGTGATTGGCCGCGAGGGCTATGCGGCAACCACGATTCGCAAGGTCGCCAAGGCCGCCGGTGTGCCCATCTCCACCATGTACCAATATATCGATACCAAAGAAGATCTGCTGTTTATGATTACCAGCAGCTGTATGGAAGAGATCTTTGAGTATATGACTGAGGAGCTGCGTCGCGAGGGTGATGCGGTGACCAAAATGACCCACGCGATTGAAGCCTATGTCCAGTACATCAGTAAAAACCGTCGCTATATCAACCTGGCCTATCGTGAAACCCGCGCACTAAGCCGTGGCAACCGTGAAAAGATCTTTGATATCGAACGCCGTTTTACCCGCCTGTGGGAAGAGATCATTATTTCCGGTAACAAGAGCAGTGACTTCAATGCTCAGAAGTCCCGCCTGGCAGCGAATATGGTGTACTTCTTCTGTAATGTCTGGTCCCTGCGTTATTGGAGTGTGCAGGATTATACCGAAGATGAAGTGCGGGCTTATTTGATGAAGTTTATTATGAGTGGCTTGCAGGGCGAGGATGTCATTTAAACCGCCGTATTGATGGGGAGGCCAGTGCTGCTTCCCCTTACCCAGAACCTGATTAGCGGATCAGGGACAAAAATTCAGTGCGGGTAGCCGGGTTATCGCGGAAGGAGCCCAGCATTGACGAGGTCTTCATCACCGAGTTCTGTTTCTCCACACCGCGCATCATCATGCACATATGCTTGGCTTCGATAATCACTCCAACGCCGGCGGCATCGGTAATCTGCTGCACAGACTCAGCAACCTGAACGGTCAGCTGTTCCTGAATCTGCAAACGGCGAGCAAACATATCCACAATGCGTGCGATCTTTGACAGGCCCAGTACCTTGCCGGTTGGGATATAGGCGACATGGGCTTTACCGATAAAGGGCAGCATATGGTGCTCGCACATGGAGTAGAGCTCGATATCTTTAACGATGATCATCTCGCTGGAATCGGACGGGAACAGGGCGCCGTTTACCACTTCATCTACGGTTTGCTGGTAGCCACGGGTTAGGAATTGCATGGCTTTGGCGGCACGTTCCGGTGTATCAACCAGGCCTGGGCGATTGATATCTTCACCAACGGCTTTAATGATCTCGGCGTAATGTTCTTTCATCGTGTCCTAACCTGTAACCCTTCGCTATACCCTATGAAATATAGGGGTTTCTGTCTGATGCGGCGTTTATGACAGCTATGTCATATAAGGGGCGCTACCCTACGCCAAGGCGTCTGGCAGGTAAAGGGTTTAAACTGAAATTTAGGCCCACGAGCGGGAAAAAGACAGAAAAACCGTCGCTTGCGCAGTACAATGGCGCAGTTTTTGAAAAGGGTAGCCCCTACTGAGGGCAATTGATGAAGGTGTGCTTGAGGAAGGTAAGTATCAATGATTGAAAGGCGCGAGTCTCCGCTGGCTGAACTGCTGACTATTCGTGATTACATTCGCTGGGGTGCCACTCGCTTTAGTGCTGCCGGGGTGTTTTTTGGGCACGGCACAGACAATGCCTGGGATGAAGCCAGTCATCTGGTATTGAGTACCCTGCATTTGCCCTGGGACAGTTCTCCGGATTTGCTCAATGCCCGGCTGACACTGGAAGAGCGCAAACATGTGATCAACTTGATTGAGCGCCGTATTAGTGAGCGTATCCCAGCACCTTATTTAACCGGTGAGGCCTGGTATGCAGGTATGCCTTTTTATGTGGATGAGCGGGTATTGGTGCCACGCTCGCCGATTATCGAGCTGATTGAGCAGCAATTTCAGCCCTGGTTGGCCAATTATCCCTCCCGTATTCTCGATTTGTGCTGTGGCAGTGGTTGCATAGGTATTGTCTGTGCGGCGGAGTTCATGGACAGCGAAGTGGTGGTCAGCGATATTTCGGCAGACGCTCTTGCTGTGGCTCAATCCAATATTGAACGCCATCATCTAACCGACCAGGTGCATGCGGTTGAATCCGATCTGTTTGCCAATCTGCAGGGCGAGCGGTTTGATTTGATTGTCTCCAATCCTCCCTATGTTAACGAAGAGGATCTGGCGGCTATGCCGGCGGAGTTTCATGCTGAGCCGGAAATTGCCTTGGGTAGTGGTAGCGACGGCCTCGATTTTACCCGTCGCCTATTGGCGCAGGCGCGCAATCACCTTACCGAGCAGGGCCTGCTGATTGTTGAAGTAGGCAATAGCTGGCCGGCGCTGGAAGCGGCTTATCCTGATGTGCCCTTTACCTGGCTGGAGTTTGAACGCGGTGGTCATGGCGTATTTGCCCTGACGGCTGATCAGCTCCCTTAACCCCGTCCCCTATGGGACAACATGATGTATAATCACGTCCCTTTGGCGGCTACGCCTTGAATTACGTGTTAGTGAGTACGAGAGATCTATGTCGGGTAATACCTTTGGTAAATTGTTTACTGTCACCACCTTTGGCGAAAGCCATGGTCTGGCCCTGGGCGCTATAGTTGATGGCTGTCCGCCGGGGTTAGAGATCTCTGAAGCAGATCTGCAGGAAGATCTGGACCGTCGCAAGCCAGGCACCTCTCGTTATACCACCCAGCGTAAAGAGCCGGATCAGGTTAAGATCCTGTCGGGTGTCTTCGAAGGCAAAACCACGGGCACGCCCATTGGCCTGTTGATTGAAAACACTGATCAGCGCTCGAAAGATTACTCCAATATCAAAGACCAGTTCCGTCCAGCCCATGCGGACTACACCTATATGCAGAAATATGGTGTCCGCGATTACCGTGGTGGCGGTCGTTCCTCTGCCCGTGAAACCGCTATGCGTGTCGCCGCCGGTTCAATTGCCAAGAAATACCTTAAGCAGGTTGCCGGTATTGAAGTGCGTGGTTACCTGTCACAACTGGGCCCAATCAAGATCGAATCCGTTGATTGGAACGAGGTTCACAACAACCCCTTCTTCTGTCCCGATGCCAGCAAGGTGACCGAGATGGAAGATTATATGAAGGCGCTCAATAAAGAGGGCGATTCTGTTGGAGCCAAAATTACCGTTACCGCCACCGGTATGATTCCGGGCCTGGGTGAGCCTATCTTTGATCGTTTGGATGCCGACTTGGCCCATGGCCTGATGAGCATTAATGCGGTTAAGGGTGTTGAGATTGGCGCAGGTTTTGATTCGGTTGCACAGAAGGGCACTGAACACCGCGATGAAATTACCCCTGAGGGTTTCCTGTCCAACAATGCTGGCGGAGTATTAGGCGGTATTTCCAGTGGTCAGGACCTGATCGCACACCTGGCCCTTAAGCCTACCTCCAGTTTGCATCTTCCAGGTCGCAGCGTGAATGTACATGGCGAGCCGGTGGAAGTGGTCACCAAAGGTCGCCATGATCCCTGTGTCGGTATTCGTGCAACGCCTATTGCCGAGGCTATGATGGCGCTGACCCTGATGGATCACTTGCTGCGTCATCGTGCGCAAAACGGCGGGGTTGAGCATAATATCCCGGTAATTCCTGCGCAGGCCGATCAGTAACCCTTGATGTCTGCACCTGATACCGCCAGTCATGCTTTGCCATACTGGCGGCTATCCAGCTTCTATTTTTTCTACTTTGCCGTCGTTGGCACCCTGATGCCCTTTTGGGGGCTCTACCTGCAGTCCCTGTCTTTCTCTGCCCAGGAAATTGGTATTGTCAGTGCCATTATGATGGCAACCCGAATCGTGGCGCCGAGCCTCTGGGGATGGCTTGGGGACAGGACCGGTAAACGCCTGGCTATTATCCGTTTGGGCAGTTTCCTGGCATGTCTGTGTTTTCTGATAATTTTCTTTACCGAAGATTTCTGGCCAATTGCGCTGGCCGTTGCTGCATACAGTTTTTTCTGGAATGCCGTACTGGCGCAGTTTGAAGTTATCTCGCTAGGGTATTTAGGTAATCAGCCGCACCGTTACAGTCGTATCCGCTTATGGGGGTCGGTCGGTTTTGTCCTGGTTGTAGCAGGGCTGGGTTGGCTATTTGACTGGTTAAGTATTCGTTATCTGCCGTTTGTTGCCATTGGTTTTTTGGTGTGTATCTGGCTGAGCCACTTCACCATTCGTGAACAACCGTTGCCGCACGTACCACCCAGTAAAGGTGATTTATGGCGGGTGTTAAAACAGCCTGCGGTGATCGCTTTTTTACTCAGCAGTTGCTTGTTGCAAGTCAGTCATGGCGCTTATTACACGTTTTACAGTGTCTACCTAGAGTCATTGGATTACAGTCGCTCTGCCATTGGTATTTTGTGGGCACTGGGGGTGGTAGCAGAGGTCCTGATTTTTATCATTATGCCGCGCTGGTTTGAATGGCTCAGCTTGCGTCGCATAATGATCTTTACCTTGGTTGTTACCGTGGTGAGGTGGTGGTTAATTGGCTGTTATGCCGACTCTCTAACGGTATTACTGATCGCCCAACTTTTACATGCATTCAGTTTCGGCTCTGCCCATGCTGTGGCCATTGAATTGATTCGGCGGTTCTTTTCCGGTTCGGTACATGGCCAGGGGCAGGCGCTGTACAGTGCTGCCAGTTTCGGGTTGGGTGGCGCTTTGGGGGCTTTTATCAGTGGTATGGTATGGGGCGCGAGTCCGGTGCTGGCCTTTGCTATCAGTGCATTTGCAGCCGCTTTAGCACTGTGGCTGGTATGGCGCTATTTACATATGGTTGAGCTTTAGGTCCAGCAGGACTATGCTAGGGGTGAGCGTTGCCGGTTAAGGTTATAACAATAATAACCGGTAGCTAGTGATTCAGTACTGAGTCGTTGCTAATAGCCATAACAAAGGCAGGGACTAAGCATTGAATAATATGCAGGGCTGGCCTGCTCTTCCTATTGGGTCCTAACCCTGTGTTTCCGCTTCTAAATTCTTGGAGGTGTGTGATGCGTAGCGTTGTTACGATTTGGGGCTCTGTCCTGGCTGCTTGTGCCTTGATCTTTCCTGTGTTTGCCGCTGCTGAAAGCCAGTGCCCATTAATTGATTGCGATTGTGATAGCTTGATGGAAGCCGATTGGCAGGCCCGTTGTCAGCAACGACAATCACGATTACAAACATCCTGTGAGGCCAATCAGGGCAAATTGACGGGCTTTTGCTATGTCTCAGGCCCCAGTGCCTATCCGGTGGCGTTAAGCGTAAAGCCTTCATCACAACCGTTAGCGCGTGGCTCCGAGAAAGAGCTGCGTGAGCGCATCAAAAATTTGCAGTGGTCGGCGACTGATGACAATCAGGTAGCATTAAATAGCCAGCAGCAAGGCAAGCTGCGTCAGGCGTTGTTATTACGCAAACGTGAGCACAAAACTCGCAAGCAAATCTACCAAACACAGTTGGCTCTTGGCGCATTGTGGACGACAGAAAATGATATTGATGAGTTGGTAGATTACTGGCTTGAGGCATCCGAAAATAAGCTGGCGCAGGTGGAGGCGATGGTGATGTCGGCGACCAAGTTGTGGTTGGATGCGGAGAATATAGACGATAAAAAACGCAGTGTGTTACAGCAGCGTCTGGCCGCCCGGATGATGTCTAATGCGGGAGCCCTGTTGGAACAAACTGCCTATGCCTTCAGCATGGCCGGTAAACCACAAGAGGCGGTAAACCAGTGGCAACAGGCCGCGCAAAAAGCCGAACAGCTGGTGGAGTGGCAGCAGTCGGTAAAGGCCAAAGCCAGTCATATTCACTTTTACCAGCAGCAGGCTGCGGCGAGATGGTTCCGGGCGGCACTGACAGCAAGCAAAGCGGAATTGGCTGCAGATGCTCAAATGGCACAAGAGCAGGCGTTACGTGTATTGGGTGTTGATGCCAAACAGGTCGCTGGCGGTTAATCGGATTGGTTTCCTGCGAGGCTTGAATTAGACTTTGGCATCTACAGAAGAGTGTTGAGAAGCCAAGAGTAAGCGTGTGAGTCAGCAGGGTATTACATCGCAGGATGCCGCCTTAACCATTAATTATATTGGTTTTGCGTTACGGACACTGAAAGCAGAGGGGTATGCTGCCGACCGTTTACTTGACGGTACAGGGTTGAGCGAAAGTGATTTGCTAAACCCGGATTTTCGTTGCAGCTTCGATCAGCATAAAACCTTTGTCTTAAATGCCATTCGTGAAACGGGCAATCCGCATTTGGGGTTGTGGCTTGGTAATCGTTTTAACCCGATAAATATCGGCTTGCCAGCTTCCGCTGCAATCAGCAGTGATATCTTTGCCACTGCGCTGGATATTCTGCAGCAATTTGTTTCCCTGAATTTTTCTATTCTCACCTTCGAATCCCATGAAGAGGGGGATGTGGTAGTCATGCAGGGTAAACCTGTTGTGGATGTGGGGGAGATGGAATACTTTGTTCTGGGCAGTAGTTTGGTTGTGACAGAAAACTTCTTTAAGCTCTTGTTGGGTGAGTCGCAAGTGATCGCTTGTGCAGAGTTTGCCATGGCAGAAGTTCCCGGCTGGGAGTCATACAGCGAAGCTATGGGGGTGCCGTTTCGTTTCAATACCGAGGCGACCCGTATTCTGCTGCCAAAACAGTTTTTACTGCGACCGTTAGCGGGCACGGACCCTGTGGTGCATCAGCATATGCTGCGCTTGTGTGAAAAACAGCTGGCTGAAACGGTGCCGACGGGTAGCTTGGAGGCGCGCGTCAGAGGTTCGATTTCGCGCCGTCATTATCACAATATCGTCGCTGAGGAGATTGCTGCCGAGCTGGGAATGTCAGAGCGAAGTTTGCGTCGTCAGCTCAGTCAGGCAGATACATCGGTGAAGAAAATTCTCGACGCGATGCGTGAGGCGCGGGCGCGTGAGCTGCTTGAAGTCGCCAATTTACCCGTTACCACGATTGCCTATGATTTGGGCTTTAGTGACCCTTCAAACTTTGCCCGCAGTTTTAAGCGCTGGGTTGGCATGTCCCCGCAAGAGTATAGAGATAAAGCTATCAGCTAGAGCGGTCAAAACTGACCGGTGATTGGCCAGCATTGAGTAGCGGGTATTCCAGGGCTTGATTACGATTAACTCACTATAACAATGTGAGAGATCGGAAATGAACCCCACTGTTGATGTCTATTGGTCGTTTCGTAGCCCCTATTCCTACCTGGTTACCCCGGATCTGTTAAAGCTTCGTGAAGACTATGCCGTTGATGTGAAGCTCAGGCCCGTGCTGCCAATTGCGATACGTGCCAAACAAACCCTGTTTGATCCCAAGGATCAATCCAAAATCCACTATATCCTGATGGATGTCGCCCGCCGGGCAGAATTTCTGGGTATGAAGATGGATTTCCCATCGCCTGATCCTATTGTGCAAAACCTGGAAACCTTCGAAGTCGCCGAAGAGCAACCTTACATTTATCGCCTTACCTCATTGGGCGTGGAGGCAGAGCGCCGTGGTAAGGGTATCGATTTGGCCTATGCGGTGTCCCATATGATCTGGGGAGGGACTAAAAATTGGGACCAGGGTGACTGCCTGAAGGATGCCGTTGCTTCAGCTGGGCTTGATCTTAATGAGTTGGACGCAGCTATTGCTGAATACGATGTGATGGCAGAGATCGAAAATAATCAGCAAGCGCTTGAGGCGGCGGGGCACTGGGGCGTACCGACTATGGTATTTAACGGTGAGCCATTCTTTGGCCAGGATCGTATCGAAACCTTGCGCTGGCGTTTGGATCAGTGTGATTTGCGTAAATAAAAAATGACAGAGTGAGAGAAATTATGGATCTTCAAATTAAAGGTAAAAAAGCCATTATGGCCGGCGGCAGTGCCGGTATGGGTAGGGCAACGGCTGAGCGTTTGGCGGAAGCTGGCGCAGATCTGGTGATTACTGCGCGTCGCGAGGAGCGGCTGGTAAAAGCCGCCGAAGAAATGTCGGCAAAATACGGTGTCAGCGTCACCCCCGTGGTGGCTGATTCCTCGAAAGAGGAAGGTAGACAAGCATTATTCGAGGCCTGTCCGGATCCAGATATCCTGGCAATTACCATTAAGCCGCCGGCTCCCAATGGTGATTTTCTTAAACTTACACCAGAAGACTGGCGTAACTCGGTTGATACTGCACTGATCGGTCCGATTGAAATTATGCGCAACTATATCCCGGTAATGAAAGACAAGGGCTGGGGGCGCATTGTGAATATTGCGACTTTCTCGGCCAAGAATCCCATGCTGTGGCGTTTGATGTCTGGGCCGGCACGTTCAGCATTGATAAATTACACGGCAAGTGTGTCTCGTGAAGTCGCTCAATACGGTATTACGATTAACAATATTCTGCCGGGTATGTTCCAAACCGAAGGTGCTGAGGAATTGATAGAGGTTTATGCTGAAGCCTTTAACTTGCCTGCTGACCAGGATGCTGTGCTGACCCACTTCCTGGAAAACAACAAGATTCCTGCTGGTTTTATTGCCGATGCTGACGATATGGCGCCTATGGCGGCGTTGTTGTGCAGTCCTTTATCGCGCTTTATTGTCGGACAGAATATTGTCATTGATGGCGGGCAGCATCACTCGCTTTTCTAGCCATCTACTACGAGGCGCAAGGGTTGAGGGGTTTCTTTAGAATCAGTAGTATTTACGGATAATAATTGTTCAATGAATCCCTGCCGTGCTACGAACCCTTATTTTTGCGCTTCTTTGGTTGTCGTCAGTCAGTGTCGCCAATGAAGTCAAGTTTATCACTGTAAACTGGCCGCCTTTTTATGCCAGTGACCTACCTCACAATGGCTTTGTGGCCGAAATCGCCCGTGAGGCGCTTAGGCGTAAAGGCTATAAAATGGACCTTAGCTTTACGCCGCTCAAAAGAGCCAAGCACCTGACGCGCCGAGGCGAGGTCCATGCACTGTTTGGTTGTTGGAATAGCCTGGAAAACCGTACCCATTACAATATGTCAAAAGCGCCGTTGGCTAACGGCTCAGGCCATTTTTTGGCGGCAAAGGGTTCTGATTTTCAAGGTGTTCGCCCTGAGGAACTATTAGGTAAGCGTGTAGGCATTGTGCGCGGTTATACCACCAGCAAACAAATGCAGGGGTTATTTGAGTCTGGCAAGGTAACCCGGGTTGAGGTTAGTCGGATAAAGCAGTTGCTCGATTTAATGCAGGTGGGCGGCAGGATCGATTTGATTCTGGAGAATGTTTTTGTTGCCAAGCACGTCTTCCAGCAGCATTACCCTGACAAGACATTTGGTCTTGAGGTCGTGGGCGAGGATTATATTGATGGTGGGCTCTATATTTGCTGGGCTGAAAGTAACCCTGAAGCCCATAAAATGCGGGTCGACTTTGACGAGGCAATTCAGAGCATGATCAATGATGGCTCAATTGATCGTATAGAATCCCGGTTTGGTATTTCACTTACCAGTATTCAATAAAGGTTTATTCGTCCACGCGAAGAGGTTTCGCGTGGACGAACGTAAGACATTTAAAAATGAAGCGTGGCGGCAATATAGGGGCCGTCGAGCGTTACGTCTGTTCGCAGATCATCCAGATCTTCCACTTCCAGCTGCATTTCCCGGTAGCCTAATTCAATGCCCAAATCGAGCAGCGGTAATATGTCCGTGTTGTACATAATCTTGGCACTGTAATCGATCAGCTTGTCATCTTCCCAGCGGGTGAAGTGAGCGTCAGCTGCGATTGACCAGCCAGTAAAGGGCAGGTCGAATTGCGCCTTGCCGTAGGCCATGGGCAGGGTGCCTTCCAGCGTGATCTTTTCGATACTGGTGCCGTCAGTCGCTTTTACCTGGCCATCGAAGTGTCGCAGTGTTAGCCCCAAATCCAGATTGACCCAGTTGTCGAGAATTTCGTAGTAAAGCACCGCATCGGTGTGGCTGAGGTCTAAATCTGTCGTGACGGTTGTTCCGGCGGTGTAGGTGGTGCCATTGACCGTATAGCTCTTGGTGAGTGTGCCGGTGTCCTTGGTGTTGATATCTGTGTGTTGCAACTTGATGTTGGGCAGCAGTGGAATCGGATGCTCCAGTGCTACAAAGTAAAAGTTGTTGTCTTCGTCCTTGATACCCAGCTCATCGGTGTCGACGCGATTTTCTCCTAAATCGCCACTGAAGTCGGCTTGCCATAGGCCAACGCCGGCATAAACGCCCAGTACAGTATCGGCTTGAACGTGGGTGCTTAAAGCCAGTGCTGCACCAGCTGCTGCCAGGGTAAGGGTTTTCATATGCGGTTGCTCTTGTAGTTATTTTGAGTGTTGCAGATTCTTTATTGTAAATTCGACCTGAGACCTAATCTGTTAACACGACCCGTTCAGAGTGTGTCTTATGTCACAGGGTTACTTTTGTTTGATTGGCGTTATATAAGCTCCTCATATTGTGAGTTGGTTGTAGTTTGATGTTGTTTGAGTAGTTCTAAAAAAGCGCCGGCCGCATTGCTTAAGGTATGCTCTCTGTGAGCGATGACACCCAGTTGACGCTGCAGTTGTACATTATTGATGGAAATAGATTGCACCTCCCCATCGATAATCGTTCTAGGTAATACGCTCCAGCCCAGGCCAATAGACACCAGCATCTTGATGGTTTCCAGATAATTGGTGGCCATGGTCAGATCCAGTTGCAAAGATTTCGCGTCAAACAGCTGCTTAACCAGTTGAGTGGTGTAGGTGTTGATATTGGGCAAAATAGCGGGGAAGTGGCTGAGTTCTTTCAGTGTCAGTTTCTTACTATTGGCTAATGTGTGGTTCTTGGCGACAACAAACTCCAATGGGTCGGCCCAGACACCAAAAGCTTCTACATCCTTATCCTGACTCTGCTGGGCTTCCGGCCCCAGTGTAATGACAGCCAGTTCGACATCGCCATGGCGAACCGCCTCATAGGCAACCTCGGAATCCATAAATTCAAAGGCCAGTTTCACCTCCGGATAAGTCTGGGTGAATTGGCGCAGGACATCAGGCAGCCGGTGCAGGCCTATATGGTGACTGGTGGCTACATTCAGCTCGCCACTGACTTTACCGGTCAGATTGCTCATGGCTCTTTGCGTATCACTCACCGCCAGCAGTATCTGTCGAGCGCGGGGCAGCAGGGCGCGTCCGGCCTCGGTCAGAGTGATCTGGCGGCCAATACGGTCAAACAGCCGGCATTCCAACTGGGCTTCCAGGCTGGCAATGCGCTTGCTGATCGCCGGCTGGGTCAGGTGCAGGCTATTGGCGGCGGCAGAGAAGGAGGATTGCTCGGCAACCGCCTGAAAGGCCTTGAGTAACTGGGTATCCATACTTTTATCTTATCTATTCCTATTTGGAATGCAAACTATAAAAAAGATGAATTTGTTTTATCTTATGAGCGGTTTTACACTTCAGCTACCGTGATAAAAGCCCTGTGAAAAGCCAGGGCGTTAATAAACCTGATAGCTTGAGGTTCCCGATGGCTGGAAAAACCCTTTACGACAAATTGTGGGATGCCCATCTCGTTAAACAGCGCGATGACGGCTCCGCCCTGATCTATATCGATCGTCATGTGATTCACGAAGTGACTTCACCCCAGGCTTTTGAAGGCCTGCGACTGGCTGGGCGTAAGCCGTGGCGTGTGGACTCTATCGTGGCAACCCCTGATCACAATGTACCGACGACCGTAAATGAGCGTGCTTCCGGTGTTGACGGTATCGAAGACCCGGTATCGAAAATTCAGGTACAAACCCTGGATGAGAACTGCGACGAGTTCGGTATTGTTGAGTTTAAAATCAACGACCGCCGTCAGGGCATCGTACACGTGGTTGGCCCTGAAACCGGCGCCTGCCTACCGGGTATGACGGTTGTTTGTGGTGATTCACACACCTCTACTGACGGTGCCTTGGGTGCATTGGCTCATGGTATCGGTACCAGTGAAGTGGAGCATGTGTTGGCAACCCAGTGCCTTGTCGCCAAGAAGATGAAAAACCTGCTGATCAAAGTCGATGGCCAGTTGGGTGAAGGTGTAACGGCAAAAGATGTTGTTTTGCATATTTGTGGTGTGATCGGCACCGCCGGCGGTACCGGTTATGCGATGGAATTCGGCGGTGAAGTCTTCCGCAATATGAGCATGGAAGGCCGTTTGACTGTATGTAACATGTCTATCGAAGCTGGCGCCCGTGCCGGTATGGTGGCTGTGGACGATATCACGCTGGAATACGTTAAAGGCCGTACCTACGCGCCAAAAGGTGCCGAGTGGGATGCCGCAGTTGAAAACTGGAAAGATCTGAAGTCTGACGACGATGCGGTTTTCGACAAGGTAGTAGAAATTAACGGTGCTGACATCAAACCACAGGTGACCTGGGGCACCTCGCCAGAGATGGTGTTGCCAGTTGATGCCAATGTGCCTAACCCGGATGACGAAAATGATCCGGTGAAAAAAGAGGGCATTATTCGCGCTCTGGAATATATGGGTTTGCAGGCCGGCCAGAAAATTACCGATATCAACGTTGATCGTGTATTTGTGGGTTCTTGTACCAACTCGCGTATTGAAGATATGCGCGCAGCCGCTGAGGTGGTGAAAGGCAAGAAGAAAGCCGATAGCGTTAAGCAGGCGTTGATTGTGCCGGGTTCCGGTGAAGTTAAGGCCCAGGCGGAAGCCGAAGGTCTGGACAAGATCTTTATCGAAGCGGGTATGGAATGGCGCGAGCCGGGTTGCTCCATGTGCCTGGCCATGAATGCCGATAAATTGGGTAACGGTGAGCACTGTGCCTCTACCTCTAACCGTAACTTCGAAGGTCGCCAGGGTTACGGAGGTCGTACGCATTTGGTGAGCCCTGCCATGGCTGCTGCCGCTGCCATTGCTGGTCACTTTGTTGATGTACGTGATCTTTAAGCGTCGCTAACCGAATATAGGGTTAAAGAATATGAAAAGCTTTACACAAGTAAGCGGTGTGGCGGCTCCTATGGATCGCGCCAACGTAGATACCGATTTAATAATTCCCAAGCAGTTTTTGAAATCCATCAAGCGCAGTGGTTTTGGTCCTAATCTGTTTGATGAGCTGCGTTATTTGGATGAGGGTCAGCCTGGTCAGGATTGCACTAATCGCCCGGTAAACGAAGAATTTCCGCTGAACTTCCCGCGTTATAAAGGTGCTCAGGTACTGTTGGCGCGTGAGAACTTTGGTTGCGGTTCCAGTCGTGAACACGCCCCTTGGGCGCTGGACGATTACGGTTTTCGAGCGGTAATCGCGCCAAGCTTTGCTGATATCTTCTTCAATAACTGTTTCAAAAACGGTTTGCTGCCCATCATCCTCAGTGAGGAGATTGTTGATCAGCTGTTTACCGAAATGTATGCCGAAGAAGGCTACGAGTTGACTATCGATCTGGCTGCACAAACCGTGACTACACCGAAAGGTGAGTCTTTCAGTTTTGAGGTGGACGAATTCCGCAAACACTGCCTGTTAAATGGTTTGGACGATATAGGTCTGACCTTGCAGGAGGCGGATGCGATCCGTGCCTATGAAGAAAAACGCAGGGCTCAAACGCCTTGGTTGTTTGACGTGGTCAAGTAAGGACACTAACGAGAGATTATCATGAGTAAAAATGTATTAGTGATGGAAGGGGACGGTATCGGCCCCGAGATTATCCGTGAAGCCCGCAAAGTGCTGGAGCGAGTTAACGAGCTGGATAATCTGGATCTGGAATTTACCGAAGCTATGTTGGGTGGCCGCGCTTACGACAAGCATGGTCATCCGTACCCGGAAGAAACCCGTGAAAAAGCCCGCGCTGCCGATGCCATTCTGTTTGGTTCTGTGGGTGGTCCGCAGTGGGATGGTAAAACCGAGCGTCACCTGCGCCCGGAAGCCGGTCTGTTGGATATCCGCTCTGATCTGGATCTGTTTGCTAACCTGCGTCCGGCCATTACCTTTGCGCAGCTGGCCGATGCTTCGCCGCTGAAGCCTGAGCTGGTTGCCGGCCTGGATATTCTGATTGTCCGCGAGCTGACCGGTGGTATCTACTTCGGTGAGCCACGCGGTATTCGCACCTTGGAAAACGGCGAACGTCAGGGTTACAACACCGATGTTTACTCCGAGTCCGAGATTCGTCGCATTGGCAAGGTTGCTTTCGAGGCCGCACAAAAACGTGGCAAGAAAGTGTGCTCTGTCGATAAGGCTAATGTGATGGAAGTGACTGTTCTGTGGCGTGAAGTGATGGACGAGTTGGCCAAAGACTACCCGGATGTTGAATTGACCCATATGTATGTCGACAACGCGGCAATGCAACTGGTGGTTAATCCCAAGCAGTTCGACGTTATCGTAACCGGCAACCTGTTTGGTGACATTCTGTCTGATGAAGCCTCCATGTTGACCGGCTCCATCGGTATGCTGCCATCTGCTTCTCTGAACGAGGGAAATCAGGGCTTCTACGAGCCTTCCCACGGTTCTGCACCGGATATTGCTGGTCAGAATATTGCCAACCCGCTGGCAACCATTATGTCTGCCGCCATGATGTTGCGTTATTCGCTGGGTGCTGGCGCTGCGGCTGACCGTGTTGAGGCGGCGGTATCCAATGTGTTGGATCAGGGTTTGCGTACCGGTGACATCATGTCTGAAGGTATGACCAAGGTCTCCACCAGTGAAATGGGTGATGCAGTCGTTGCAGCTCTGTAAGCCTGCTGGCTAAAGGGCTCGCCCTTTAGCCTTGGCTTGGTGTTAGACTTGGTGTTACATAAGCCCTCTAACACCAAGCTTCCCGCCTGAATGTGTGGTATCATTCGCACCCGAATTTTTTCGTGATCCGCCACCGATGGCGGGTATATCTAACCTTCTAAGAGATTTAACACAATGCGCGTAGGTTTTGTTGGCTGGCGCGGCATGGTTGGCTCCGTACTGATGGAGCGCATGCTTGCTGAGAATGATTTTGCCGATATCGATCCGGTATTCTTTACCACCTCCAATGTGGGCGGTCAGGGCCCGGCTATTGGTAAGGATATTCCAGCCTTAAAAGATGCCTACGCGATTGAAGAGTTAGCCCAACTGGAAGCCATTGTTTCCTGTCAGGGTGGTGATTACACCAAGGCTGTATTTGGCAAGCTGCGTGAAAGTGGCTGGAATGGCTACTGGATTGATGCGGCTTCCAGTCTGCGTATGGACGACGATGCGCTGATTATCCTTGATCCAGTGAATATGGACGTGATCAAAGACGGCCTGGCCAAGGGTGTTAAAAACTACATTGGCGGTAACTGCACTGTGAGCCTGATGCTGATGGGCCTGGGTGGCTTGTTCCGCGAAGGTCTGGTGGAGTGGGTGTCTGCCATGACGTATCAGGCCGCTTCCGGTGCTGGCGCGCAGAATATGCGTGAGCTGATCAGCCAGATGGGCGTGCTGCGTGATAATGTCGCTGACGAGCTGGCCAATCCTGCCAGTGCCATTCTGGAAATCGATCAGAAGATTGCCGACACCATGCGTGCCGACAGCTTCCCAACCGATAACTTCGGTCATCCGCTGGCTGGTAGCTTGCTGCCATTTATCGATACCCAGCTGGAAAACGGTCAGAGCCGTGAAGAGTGGAAAGCGCAAGCAGAAACCAACAAGATTCTGGGTCGTGACGGTAATCCGATTGCTATCGATGGTACCTGTGTACGTATTGGTGCTATGCGCTGTCACAGCCAGGCGCTGACAATCAAGCTGACCAAAGATGCGCCGATTGCCGATATCGAGTCTATTATTGCCGAGTCTAACGAGTGGGCTTCTGTTGTGCCCAATGATCGTGAGTTGACCATGCGTGACCTGACCCCAACCAAAGTGACCGGCACCTTGTCGATTCCGGTTGGCCGTCTGCGCAAAATGAATATGGGCCCTGAGTTCCTCAATGCATTCACCGTTGGTGATCAGTTGTTGTGGGGTGCTGCAGAGCCGCTGCGCCGTATGTTGCGCATTTTGAAAGAAGCCTAAATATTTACGTCAAAGGCTTATACTGTAAAGGTCGGTTCGCCGGCCTTTTTTCGTTTTAGTGAATTGGATTGATATTGAGAGACACCATGACCCAAACCTATGATGTAGCAGTAGTTGGTGCCACCGGAGCGGTGGGGGAAGCCATGATCGAAATTCTGGAACAGCGGGATTTCCCGGTGGGTACTCTGTACCCGTTAGCTAGTGAACGCTCTGCCGGTGCAAGCATCATGTTCAAAGGCAAGTCGGTACGTGTTGAGCGACTCGATGAGTTTGACTTCAGTCAGGCGCAGATTGGCTTGTTCTCTGCCGGCGGCAGTGTTTCCGCCGAGTTTGCACCCAAGGCAGCCGCTGCGGGTTGTGTGGTGATCGACAATACCTCGCACTTCCGTTACCACGAAGATGTGCCTTTGGTGGTGCCGGAAGTAAACCCGGAAGCCATTGCCCAATATAAAGACAAGGGCATTATTGCCAACCCAAATTGTTCAACCATTCAAATGCTGGTGGCCCTTAAGCCTCTGTATGATGCGGTGGGTATTGAGCGCATAACTGTGTCTACCTATCAGGCTGTGTCTGGTACGGGTAAGGCGGCTGTAAATGAGTTGGCCGGGCAAACCGCGCGCTTGTTAAATGGCCAACAGGCCGAAAATAACGTCTATCCGAAACAAATCGCCTTTAATGTGTTGCCGCATATCGACGTATTCCAGGATAACGGCTATACCAAAGAAGAGATGAAGATGGTTTGGGAGACCCAGAAAATCTTCGATGATGCACAAATTCAGGTAAATCCGACCTGTGTTCGCGTGCCAGTGTTCTATGGGCATTCTGAATCAGTCCATATTGTTACCCGTGAACCTGTCAGTGTGGATTTTGCCACTGAACTGTTGGAGCAGGCGCCTGGCGTAGAAGTCATGGATAGCCATGAAGATGGCGGTTATCCGACACCGCAGGCTGAGTCAGCTGGACAGGATGAAGTCTTTGTCGGCCGCATTCGTCAAGACCTGTCAAGCGATAAAGGTCTCAATTTGTGGATTGTGTCAGATAATGTAAGAAAAGGTGCCGCACTTAACAGTGTGCAAATCGCCGAATTGTTGATAAAAAGCTATTTGTAATAGATACTTACCGGGATTAGTGAAGAAATATTCGAGGTTTTCGAGCTAACCAGATTCAATTTTGGCGTTTTGGGGTGTCTCTTTCGGGATGTATGTCTACAGGCATGAGGAGATGCGCGCCAGCGGTCAGCTTGGTTGCCAGGATTAGCACCAGCTCGCTACATAGCAGGGTTGGGAAGAATAATATTGGCTACCAGGGGCCAAGGAGATAATAAAAGGATCGACCTATGCGTCTTCGTAAACTGGCTTTAGCGGTTGGGCTGGCAAGTGCCTTGGGCACAGAGGTGGCCAGCGCTCTGGGGTTGGGCGAAATCAAGCTCAACTCCACTTTGAACCAACCTTTGGATGCAGAAATCAGACTGCTGCAGGTAAGAGACCTGACGCCTGAAGAGATCTTGGTGGCCTTGGCCTCGCGAGATGATTTCAATCGTGCCGGTGTGGATCGGCCGTTTTTCCTTACCGGGCTTAAATTTAGCGTTGTGCTTGATGGTGCCGATGGGCCCAAGGTCAGGGTGACCTCACGCAAGCCTGTGCGCGAGCCCTATCTGAATTTCCTGGTTGAAACCCAGTGGCCAAGTGGTCGCCTGTTGCGCGAATACACCTTGTTGATGGACTTGCCGGTCTTCTCTGAAGAGCGTGCAGCCCCGGTTACTCGCGCGGCTAAGCCAGAGCCAAAACCTCAAACGCAAGCTCGACAGCCAGCCTATCAGCAACCGCAACAGTCGGTTTCTCGTCCGCCTGCGCAGACCGAACGTCAAGAACAGGCTCCAGCACCTCGTCAAACGCCTCGTCAGCCACAGTATGGCCAGAGTGGAGAGGTTTATGGGCCGGTTGGTGCCAGCGATACCCTGTGGGAAATTGCCCTGAAAGCACGCCCAAGTCGTCAGTATTCTGTTCAGCAGACCATGCTGGCTATTCAGCGTTTGAACCCTGAAGCCTTTATCAATGGCAATATCAATTTATTGCGTAAAGGTCAGGTTCTGCGCCTGCCAAAAGCTGAACAGATTGATGGTTTGTCCGAGCGTCAGGCGGTCAATGAAGTCGCTTTCCAAAATACCCAGTGGTCCGGTGACCCTAACGGTCAAGTTAGCGGGCCACAACTCGAAGCCGGTAAACGTTTAGCCGAGCGTTCCGAAGAGCGTCAAACCGTCGAAGGGCGCTTGAAGCTGGCATCTGGCGGTGCCGATGGTGCCGAAGCCGGTCGTGCTGACGGAGCCGAAGGTGGTGATGTTGATGCTCTGCAAAACGAATTGGCGATCTCGCTGGAAGAGCTGGATCGCAGCCGCCGAGAGAACAGTGATTTAAAAGAGCGTGTTGCCGAGCTTGAAGATCAAATCTCCACGATGGAGCGTTTGGTCGAAGTGAGTAATGAGCAGCTACGTGCGTTGCAATTAGCCGCAGAGCAGGGTGATCAACAGTTGGCAGAAGCTGCCAGCCAGATTGAAACTCCGGAAGAGCCAGTAACCGCTGAACCAGCAGAAGCGCAAACCGAAGTAACTGATCAAACTGCTGAAGCAACACCAGCGCCGGTTACAGAACCTGCGCCGCAAGTGAAGAAGCCTGACCCAAGTAAAAATGTGGTGGTGTCTTCCAAGCCTGCTGAGAAAGGGTTTATTGATACCCTGCTCGATAATATCTTGCTGGTAGGCGCAGGCCTGTTAGCCATTATCGGTGCTGCGGTTGTTTTCCTGCGTCGTCGCAGTGAGCGCGAAGAAGAGCAAGAGCTTGAGTCTGCGCTGGATCGCCTGCCGGAAGAGGATGACTTCGATTCCCCATTTGCTGGTGAGGCTGAAGAAACTGAAGAGTTGGCGCTGGATGAGCCATCTGAAGCTGAAGATCTTGAGTTGCCGCTGGAAGACGATTCAGAAGAAGTTGAACCGCTGTTGGGTGGTGAGCTGGACTTTGATGACGCTGGTGCAACCGGTGAAGCGGAAACTGATGATGCTGTCGGTGAAGCAGATATCTACATTGCCTACGGCAAGCTGGATCAAGCCGAAGATATGCTGCAGAAAGCCATCGATGCTGATCCTGGTAATACCGCCGCACGACTGAAACTGATGGAAGTCTATGTGGAAGGTAAAAACCTGACCGCTTTCGATCAGCAGTATGCGCAAGTACAAGGTGATGTTGTTGCAGAAGAGCGAGCCAGTGAGCTGCGTAGCCAGTTTGCCGATGCGCCTGCTTTTGATGCCAGTGCAGTTGAAGCTGTAACAGAAGACAGCACTTTGGATCTGGATGAGCCGGAATCGGCAGATGCTGAGCTGGATTTGGACGTATCCGATGATCTGAGCTTGGATGAACCTCTGTTGGGCGATGATGATCTATCCCTTGATGACCTTTCGCTGGACGATGCTGAGCTAGATGGCTCTGCGTTGGATGATGTGGCAATTGAGGGCAGTGAGGATCAGGTAGAAGAAGATCTGGGCCTGGATTTTGATCTTGGTGATTTGGAAACTTCTAGCGACGACACTGCTACAGAAGAGCTTGATGATGATTTGGGTGAGCTGTCGTTGGATCTGGATTTAACCGATCTTGATACCGAAGTACCTGCTGATGATAACGCTCTGGATCTGGACTTTGATCTTGGTGACGATACCGCAGAAGAAGCTCCAGCAGAAACTGAGGCTACCGAAGAATTCTCTTTGGATTTGGATACTGACTCAGCTGGCGATCTGGATGCTGCCGAGGAAGAAGATTTAGGTATCGATTTTGATCTGGGCGATGTTGAGCCTCAAGCTGATGATGCGGATACCGGTTTTGAATTGGATCTTGATCTGGACAGTGAGCCAGAGACGATCGTTGAAGACGATGGTGATTTAAGTCTGGATCTGGATGAAGGTTTGGATCTGGATTTAACTGAAGACGAAGTGCCTGCGCTTGATGATGCTCTGACCCTGGATGATGAGCTGTCACTGGATTTACCTGAGGAAGCTCCTGCTGTTGAATCTGAGCCACCTGTTCTTGAGGCAGCTGAAGCCGAGCCTGCCGATGAGTTTGATATGGATCTGGATTCACTCGACAGTGGTGATATGGATCTGGCTGCACTGGATGAAGAGGTTGATGCGTTAGCCGGTAATCTGGATTTGGCATCTGAAGAGTTCGGTGACGAATTTGGTGATGATGCTGCAGAGCCTGTTGATCTGAGTGCGGCAGATTTATCCCTGGATGATGTTGTTACGGATACTGAAGAGGTTCCAACTCTTGATTCCGCCGATGAGGCTCCAGTGGAAGAAGCTCCAGTGATGGAAGAGCCGCTAAGTGATTTCGGTGATCTGTCTCTGGAAGAGCCTGTAGTTGAAGAAGAGCCTGTAGTTGAAGAAGAGCCTGTAGTTGATGAAGCACCTGCTGCGGGTTTGGATGCTGAGATTGAGCCTCTTGATGATTTATCTTTGGATCTCAGTGAGGAGTTTGCTGAGCCGTCTACAGAGGATGCAGCAGTTGAAGAATTGTCTGTAGAGCAGCCTGCTGAGGAAGAGCCAGAGTTCGATATCGCAGCGGACCTGGGTATCGATCTGGATGCCGAGCCAGAAGCTGAAACCGAAGATGATGTTTTCGATGCAGCCCTGTCTGATATCCCAACCAGCGATGCCGAGGATTTGGCCGCTGACGATATTATGGACGAGGACCTGGATGCTGAGCTGGACTTCCTGGCTGATACCGATGAGGCGGCGACCAAGTTGGATCTGGCCCGTGCCTACATCGATATGGGTGATAAGGACGGTGCCAAGGATATCCTGGGTGAGGTAGTTGCCGAGGGTAATGCTGATCAGAAGAAGGATGCTGAGGAGTTGTTGTCTCGTATTAACTAGGGATAACTAAGTCCTTCTCTTAAAAACCCGGTTGGTTTTCCAATCGGGTTTTTTTATGGTTTCTAGATGGTGGATTTAAACCCGGAGGCAGTCGGGGGAAGCTGCTCTTCGCGCCCATAAGCGGCCGGAAAAAGTCAGCGCCTCGGAAACTCGCGATGCTCAGACAGCCTCGGCGACTACCCTGACTTTTTCCGGCCGCTTAAGCGATGGGCTGATTGCTACGATCAGCTTCCCCCGACTGCCTCCTTGCTTTGTGCTATCCCTTTTCTTGATAGCTTCTAACATTTACTGCAAATCGATAGAATACGCGGCCACATGATTTGAAGTTGACCTCCTATGTCCAAAGACCATTTCCCCAAAACAGGCGAGTATTACCGCAACTGTGAGGTGCTAGAAGGTGGCGCTTTGCCGGAAGGTATGGTGCGAGTGGCGTTGGCTGTGGAATATAACGGAGCCTGTTTTCATGGGTTTCAGAGTCAGCCCAGTGGGGTGGCTACGGTGCAGCAGGCGTTGGAGAAAGCGCTGTCTAAAATCGCCAATGAAGAGATTACCTTAGTCTGTGCAGGTCGCACCGATGCGGGTGTTCATGCGACTGGCCAGATTGTGCATTTCGATACCTTAGCTCAGCGTCCCGACAAAGCCTGGGTGCTGGGGGTTAATGCTGAGCTGCCTGATACGGTCAGTGTGCGTTGGGCCAAGCAGGTACCGGCGCAGTTTCATGCGCGTTTTAGTGCAACCGCTCGGGCCTACCGTTATGTGATTTGTAATAGCTATGCGCGTCCTGCGTTGCAGTTTGATCAGTTAACCTGGGAGCGTCGTGAGCTGGATATTGCGAAGATGGAGCAGGGGGCCAAGCAGTTGATTGGTCGTCATGACTTCAGTTCTTTCCGAGCCTCTCAGTGCCAGGCAAAAAGCCCGGTGCGGGAGATTACCCATTTCGATCTGCATCAGCGCGGTGAGTTGATTGTGTTGGAGGTGAAGGCCAACGCGTTTCTCCACCATATGGTGCGCAATATGGTAGGGGTTTTACTGGCCATTGGTGCAGGTGAGGCTGAGCCTCAGTGGGTGAGTGAGCTGCTGGCGATTAAGGACCGCCGTCAGGCCGGTGTCACCGCTAAACCTCACGGCCTCTATCTGGTGGCTGTGGACTACCCAGAGCACTTTGAGTTGCCTCAGCTGGCCCCTGGGCCGCATTTTTTCGCTGAACCGGTTGGCGGTTTCAGTCGTATCTAATCATTCAATCCCGGCTATTTGTTCCGGCCTTGCGCTTTCTGGCTAAATGGCCGGTCTGCAAGGCTAAAATGGCTTCTGGGGTGTCTGGAATTCTGCTAAGATGCTGGGTTTTTTGACGGTCGCTAATTGTAGGGATGTTCTAAGGAATTATTCCGAGAGCGGCTGACCTCTTGGGGAATCGTTTTACATGTCTTCGTGCCGAGTCAAAATCTGTGGCATTACCTCTGTTGAGGATGCTCAGATGGCCGTTAATGCGGGTGCTGATGCGATCGGGTTGGTGTTTTATGCCAAAAGCCCGCGCCATGTCAGTGTTGAGCAGGCCCGTGAGATTGCTTTGGCAGCCGGTCCTTTCGTGACGGTGGTAGGCCTGTTTGTTAATGCCCCGGAAACTGAGGTCAATGCGATATTGCAGCAGGTGCCTTTGCATGTGTTGCAGTTCCATGGTGATGAAGATCTGGCCTTCTGTGAGCAGTTTGCGCGACCCTATATGAAGGCCCTGCGTATGAAGCCTGACCTGGATATTCAGGCGGCGATGGCGGCTTACCCATCGGCTAGCGGTATTTTACTCGATGCCTATCGCCCTGGCGTACCGGGCGGCACCGGGGAAACCTTTGATTGGGATAGGGTGCCAGATCAGGCGCCGTGTCCTTTGGTTCTGGCGGGTGGCTTGACCTCCGAGAATGTTAAGCAGGCAATTGCAGCGACGTCCCCCTCTGCGGTGGATGTCAGCGGTGGTGTTGAGGCATCACCGGGTAAGAAAGATGTAGAGAAAACAGTTTCGTTTATTCAGGCGGCAAAAGGCTAGTCTGAAACCTTTATACGGAGAAGCAGTGTGAGTAGTGAAAAACAAGGTACCGTCGACCTGACTTCAGTGGATTATGCACAATTCCCTGATGCCAAAGGTCATTTTGGTCCTTACGGTGGTCGCTTTGTATCAGAGACCCTGATGCCGGCGCTCGACGAACTGGAAACCATGTATAACGACCTGAAAGATGATCCCAACTTTCAGGCCGAGTTCGACAAGGATATGGCCCACTATGTTGGTCGTCCTTCACCGCTGTATCACGCTGAACGATGGTCCCGTGAGCTGGGTGGTGCGCAGATTTACCTGAAGCGTGAAGACTTAAACCATACCGGTGCTCACAAGGTGAACAACTGTATTGGTCAGGCGTTGCTGGCGAAATACAGCGGTAAGAGCCGTGTGATTGCTGAAACCGGTGCGGGACAGCACGGTGTAGCGACTGCGACGGTCGCTGCGCGTTTGGGCCTGGAGTGTCACGTGTTTATGGGCGCTGAAGATGTTCAGCGTCAGTCTCTGAACGTCTATCGAATGAAGTTGCTGGGTGCCAATGTGATTCCGGTAACCTCCGGTTCCAAAACCCTGAAAGACGCCATGAACGAAGCCATGCGCGACTGGGTGACCAACGTTGATGACACCTTCTACATTATCGGTACTGTGGCTGGCCCACACCCGTACCCGCAGCTGGTGCGTGATTTCCAGTGCATTATTGGTCGTGAAGCCCGTGCCCAGAGTTTGGAAATGACCGGTCGCCTGCCGGATGCATTGGTAGCTTGTGTCGGTGGTGGTTCCAATGCGATTGGTTTGTTCCATCCGTTCCTGGAAGATACTGATGTAAAAATTTACGGTGTTGAAGCCGGTGGTCACGGTGTTGAAACCGGTGAGCACGCTGCGCCACTGAATGACGGTATCCCAGGTGTACTGCACGGTAACCGTACCTACCTGATGGAAGATGAAGACGGTCAGATTATCGAAACCCATTCGGTCTCTGCCGGTCTGGATTACCCAGGTGTTGGTCCTGAACATAGCTGGTTGAAAGACATTGGTCGTGCTGAGTATGTGGCGGTCAATGATGATGAAGCCATGGATGCCTTCCGCGCTCTGACGCGTATCGAAGGTATTATGCCTGCGCTGGAGTCCAGTCACGCCTTGGCTTATGCGGCCAAGCTGGCGCCGACTATGGATAAGGACCAGATTATTCTGGTGAATCTGTCCGGTCGTGGTGACAAGGATATTCTGACTGTTGCCAATATCGATGGCATCTCGGTCTAATTGAGCGGTAGGAAAGAAAACTCATTATGAATCGTTTAAATACAAAGCTGGCTCAGCTGCGTGAGAAAAATCGTAAGGCATTGGTGACCTACATTGTGAATGGTGACCCGGTATCTGAGGTGACTGTTCCCGCCTTGCATGCCATGGTAGAGGCTGGCGCTGATATTCTGGAGTTGGGTGTACCTTTCTCCGATCCTATGGCTGAAGGACCGGTGATCGCCTTGGGCCACGAGCGTGCTCTGGCTGCGGGCACCAGCCTGCGTTCCACCTTCGAGGTGGTGAAGAAATTCCGCGAAACCGATAGCGAAACCCCTATTGTACTGATGGGTTACGCCAATCCGGTTGAGCGTATGGGTTATAAAACCTTTGCCCAGCTGGCTTCTGAGGCCGGTGTTGATGGTCTGCTGACCGTTGACCTGCCACCGGAAGAAGCGGTTGAGCTGAACGGTGAGCTGAAGGCCGTAGAGATTGAAAATATCTTCCTGTTGGCGCCTACCACGACGCCAAATCGTATGCAGGATATCGTCAATCTGGCCTCCGGTTTTATTTATTATGTGTCTTTGAAGGGTGTAACCGGTGCTGGTCATCTGGATGTCACATCCGTAAAGGATAAATTAGCAGAGATTCGCAATCTGACTGAAACCCCGGTGTGTGTGGGTTTTGGTATTAAAGATGCAGAATCAGCCAAAGCGGTGGCGGCAAATGCCGACGGCGCTGTTGTCGGCAGTGTCTTGGTCGACAAAATGGGCAGTTTGCAGGGGGAAAGTGTGGAAACCATCTGCCAGGCTCTGGCAGAATTGGTGGCCCCGATTCGTCAGGGATTGGACGAGCTGTAAGTCGTCTGACTCGGGGGAAAGCGCAAGCAATCTGAATTTGAAAATAAAAAACGCTTAGCAAAGAGAATGGATATATGAGTTGGTTAGATAAAATTGTTCCAGCCATCAAAAAAAGCTCCGCGCCACGTGGCGAGAGCAAGGTGCCAGAAGGTCTGTGGAAAAACTGCGTTAAATGCGGCGCTGTATTGTATCGTCCTGAATTAGAGCGCAATCTGGATGTGTGCCCAAAATGTGATCACCATATGCGTATCGGTGCTCGCAAGCGTCTGGATATCTTCCTAGATGAGGACAACCGCGAAGAGCTGGCGACCGAAGTTGAACCTATCGATCGCCTGAAGTTTAAAGACGTGAAGAAGTACAAAGAGCGTCTGGCTTCCGCACAAAAATCTACCGGTGAAAAAGATGCTCTGGTGGCTATGAAAGGTGAGCTGAAAGGTATGCCTGTTGTAGCGGTAGCCTTTGAATTTGCTTTCCACGGCGGTTCCATGGGTTACGCGGTGGGTGAGAAGTTTACCCGTGCTGCCCAAGTTGCGTTGGAGCAAAATATTCCGCTGGTATGTTTCTCTGCCACCGGTGGTGCCCGTATGCAGGAAGCGTTGATCTCCCTGATGCAGATGGCCAAAACCAGTGCCGTGATTGAGAAGCTTAAGCAGCAGGGAACCCCTTATATTTCCATCATGACCGACCCGGTTTACGGTGGTGTATCAGCAAGTCTGGCGCTGTTGGGTGATATCAACGCCGCAGAGCCTGGTGCTCGCGCCGGTTTTGCCGGTCCAAACATTATCGAGCAGACCATTCGTCAGAAGCTGCCAAAAGGCTTCCAGCGCAGTGAATTCCTGTTGGAGCACGGCGCTATCGACATGATTATTCCTCGTGAAGAAATGCGTGATCGTGTTGGTGCCTTGCTGGCCAAGTTTACCCATCGCTCTGTAGCCTAATAGATAGGGTATTCGTTAAGGTTTGAATTCCACTTCTCAAAACAAGCCACAAGGCGTTCCACAAGAAAGCCCACAACTGGCTGACTGGCTGGCACGCCTTGAAGCGCTTCACCCCTCTGAGATAGAAATGGGGCTGGGGCGCGTCTCTGAGGTGGCCAGCCGCATGGGCCTGCTTGATCTGGCCTCTGATCCTTCCCGTAATATCATCACGATTGCCGGTACCAACGGTAAGGGCTCCTGTGTGGCAACACTGGAGGCCATGGCCTGCGCCCAGGGTATTTCGGTCGGTGCTTTTACCTCGCCGCATTTCTTGCATTATTGCGAGCGTATCCGTGTTAACGGCAATCCCGTTGATGATGCGCTGGTCTGTGAGGCTTTCGAGGCCATTGAGCAGGCGCGTGGTGAAATCTCCCTGACCTATTTTGAGTTTGGCACTCTGGCGGCGTTGGAAGTTTTTCGTCGACAGGGCGTAAGTGTCCTCTTGCTTGAGGTGGGATTGGGCGGTCGTTTGGACGCGGTCAATATCATTGATAGCCAGATTGCCGTCGTCACTTCCATCGATATTGATCATGAGGAATGGCTAGGCAATGATCGCGAGGTCATTGGCGCTGAAAAAGCCGGTGTCTTTCGTGCTGGCTGTCCTGCTATCTGTGCTGATCCAAATGCCCCAGCGTCTATTGCCCGTGTCGCCGCAGAAACCAATGCAGACTTGTGGCAAAAAGGTGAGCGTTGGGATTGGCAGCGGGAAGGCAACACCTGGTCCTGGCAAGGACAAACGACCACCGGTGAAGCGGTTTCCGTTTCAGATTTGGTCGTTCCATCTTTACCGCTACCAAGTGTGGCGGCGGCATTGCAGGTGGCGACACTGCTGGGCTGGCCATTGGAATCCGTGGTGCCAGAGATTGCCAAACTGTCGTTAACCGGGCGCGCCCAGATTATTCAATCCGGTGATATCCCTGTGTGGCTGGATGTGGCTCATAACCCTGCAGCGGCCAAGTTGTTGGCCGAGCACTTAGCGTCAAACCCTGTTCAGGGTAAAACACTTGCCGTTATGGCTGTGATGGCAGACAAGGATATTGATGGTCTCTTATCGCCATTAATATCACAGCTTGATTGCTGGTACTGCTGCAGCTTGCCGGGTAATGCCCGTGCCGCCTTAGCGAACAGTTTGGCCCAGGATACCCAGCGTATGTTGACGGCGACTGGACTTCAGCAGTCAGTCACCATTTGTGATACGGTTGCATCTGGTTTGACTCAGGCATTGGAGCAGGCGCAAGAGGGTGACAGGGTATTGGTCCTTGGGTCATTCTTCACCGTGGCAGAGGCTATAACAGCTCTCTCGGCATAAAGGCTTCATTAAGCTATAAACCCCTAAAATCTCTTATAACAAAACTACAGCGGAGAAGACGTGTGGATGACGGATTAAAACAGCGATTAGTAGGCGCCTTTGTTTTGTTGGCGTTGGGTGTGCTGTTTCTCCCGGTATTGTTCGATCGCGATGGCCGCTTAAGTGTCGATCGCACCACGCAGATTCCCCCGGCCCCGAAGGTTGAGCCACTGGTTAAAATTCCTGATCCGGTACGCCCGGCGAATATCGAACCGGCCAAAAAGCCGCAAGAGATGTACCTTGCGGACGAATCCAAGAAGGTAAGCCCGGCTCCAGCCAAGCAGCCAGGCAAAGCAGATGGCCTGACTGATAAAGGTGTTCCCAAGGCCTGGATGATCCAGGTGGTCAGCTATAAGACCCAAAAGCAGGCTGAAGAGTTACGCAATCGCCTGATAAAAGATGGCTATAAGGCCTTTACCCGTACCGTTTCCACTGCCAAGGGTAAGGTGACGCGGGTCTATGTAGGCCCCAAGATTGAGAAGGCCAAAGCCTTTGAGGTTAAGCGCAAGTTGGATAAATCTCTCAAGGTGGATTCCCTGGTTTTGCGTTTTGAGCCGTGATGCTCTGCCTATCAACAACAGGTCTATCAAATTGGTGTTATACGCTGCCAGCTTTGTTAGAATGCCCTCTTTTATAACACCTGATCATTAAATTGATCATATTGCAGGCAAACAGGCTACGACCAAGACTATGAATTGGGCTGATTGGACCATTCTCGCTATCCTGGCTGTGTCGAGCCTGATTAGTCTTAAGCGCGGTTTCGTGAAAGAAGCTCTGTCATTGGCGGTCTGGGTTGCGGCCTTTATTATCGCCATGACCTTTCGTGACCAGCTGGCTACTCTATTGGTTAATTCTATTGGCACACCCTCAGTCAGAGAGATGGTGGCCTTCGGTATTCTCTTTGCGGCAACCCTGATTGTGGGGGCCATGGTTAACTACCTGATTGGTGAGTTGGTCCGTATGACGGGCTTGTCAGGTACCGACCGTTTGTTTGGAATGATTTTTGGGATGGCCCGCGGGGTCATTGTGGTGATGGCTGTATTATTGCTGGTACCGCCTGTGATTCCGATCGATCAGGATCCCTGGTGGCAACAATCATCACTGATTCCCCATTTTATGACCCTGGAAGCCTGGTCGCGTCAGTTGGCGGGACAATTGGCAGATATGGTGCTTAAGTTTTTTTAAAGACAGTTTTCTAGCGGCTAGACTTAAATCGCTAGCCTGAATGTTTTTGTAAATATAGTTAATAGTCCAGTTCGGAGCTGAGGTAGAACAAGTATGTGTGGCATTGTCGGTATCGTAGGCAAATCTGATGTCAATCTGCAGTTATATGATGCATTGACCATGCTTCAGCATCGCGGTCAGGATGCGGCCGGGATTGTGACTTGCCATCAAGGCAAGTTTGCTCAGCAAAAAGCCAATGGTCTGGTACGTGATGTATTCCGTACCCGCCATATGCAACGCCTGATCGGTAATGTGGGTATTGGCCATGTACGTTACCCAACTGCCGGTAGTTCAGGCCCAGCGCTGGCGCAGCCGTTCTATGTGAATTCTCCATACGGTATTGCCATGGCTCACAACGGTAACCTGACCAATACCGATGCCATTCGTGAGCACTTGTACCGCACCGACCTGCGTCACGTGAACACCGATTCAGATTCCGAAGTGCTGCTGAATGTATTCGCCCACGAACTGCAACGCCAGGGCAAGCTGGAACCGGAAGCGGAAGATATCTTCAACGCGATTAAGAGCGTACATCGCCGTGTACGTGGTGGTTATGCCTGTGTTGGCCTGATCGTCAACTACGGCCTGTTTGCGTTTCGCGATCCGCACGGTATTCGCCCGCTGGTTATCGGTAAGCGCAGCACGGAGAAGGGTGATGAATATATTATCGCCAGTGAAAGTGTCGCCTTTGACGTACTGGGCTTTAAACTGATTCGTGATGTGGCGCCGGGAGAGGGGGTATTTATTACCACCGAAGGTGAGCTGCAAACCATGCAGTGTGCCGATGATCCATCACTGAGCCCCTGTATTTTTGAGCATGTTTACTTTGCTCGTCCAGATTCCATTATCGATGGTATTTCTGTTTATAAAGCGCGCCTGCGTCAGGGTGAAAAGCTGGCAGAGAAGATCCTGCGCGAGCGCCCTGATCATGATATCGATGTGGTTATCCCTATCCCGGACAGTAGCCGTGTCGCTGGCCAGGCCCTGGCTCAAACTCTGGGTGTTAAATTCCGCGAAGGCCTGGTGAAAAACCGCTATATCGGTCGTACCTTTATTATGCCGGGCCAACAGCAGCGTAAAAAATCTGTACGCCAGAAGTTAAACCCGATTGGCTTGGAATTTAGCGGCAAGAATGTGTTGCTGGTCGATGACTCCATTGTGCGTGGTACCACCTGTGAGCAGATTATTGAGATGGCTCGTGATGCAGGTGCTGCCAAGGTGTACTTTGCCTCTGCTGCGCCTGCGGTGAAATACCCCAATGTGTACGGTATTGATATGCCAAGCGCCAAGGAGCTGATTGCTCATGGCCGTACCGACGAAGAAGTGTGTAAAGAGATCGGCGCCGATTGGTTGGTTTACCAGGACCTCGATGACCTGATTGCCGCTTCCGCCGAAGGTAACGTTGATGTAACCCAGTTTGACTGTGCGGTATTTACTGGCGAGTATGTTACGGGTGACGTTGATCAGGCTTACCTGGATGAATTGGATGCTGCGCGCAACGATAAATCCAAAGCATCAAAAGAGAAAACCATCGACCAGGGTGAAAATGCGGTCATTGGTTTGCACAATGATGGTGATAATGCCGAAGCAGGTTAATGCAGGTATTAGTCACACAATTTTGAATTAAAGGAATAACAATGACGGACGATCCATTTGCGGATGCCGGTATTGATACCCTGGCGGTAAGAGCAGGGCAGGTTCGCACCCATGAAGGTGAGCACGGCGAGCCGATTTTTACGACATCCAGTTACGTATTTAATAGCGCTGAAGAAGCGGCTGCACGTTTTACCGGCGAGCAGCCGGGTAATGTCTACTCGCGTTATACCAACCCCACCGTACGTATGTTCCAGGACCGTATTGCGGCACTGGAAGGTGGCGAGGCAGCTGTAGCGACATCGTCCGGCATGGCGGCGATCCTGAGTACCTGTATGGCGCTGTTAAAAGCGGGCGATCATGTGATTTGTTCGCGCAGTGTGTTTGGTACCACCACCGCATTGTTCACGCGTTATATGCAAAAGTTTGGTGTCGAAACCACGTTTGTTAATCCAACTGACTACAGTGAATGGGAGGCGGCATTTAAGGACAATACCCAGTTATTGTTCCTGGAGACTCCGTCCAACCCCCTGTGTGATGTGGTGGATATTCCGCGTCTGGCCGATATGGCTCACAGTCGTGATTGTCTGCTGGTAGTGGATAACTGCTTCTGTACACCGGCATTGCAAAAGCCGTTGGAACTGGGTGCCGATATCGTGGTGCATTCAGCGACCAAATACCTGGATGGTCAGGGCCGTTGTGTCGGTGGTGTGGTTGTTGGACCCGCTGAACCACTTAATGATGTACTGATTTTCCTGCGCACTGCTGGTCCAACCATGAGCCCGTTTAATGCCTGGGTTTTCCTCAAAGGTTTGGAGACCCTGCGCCTACGTATGGACGCACACAGCGCCAATGCGCTGCAAATTGCCGAATGGTTGGACGCTCAGGATGCGATTGAAAGAGTATTCTATGCAGGTCTTCCGGCGCACCCTGGACATGACCTGGCGGTCAAGCAGCAGCGAGGTTTTGGTGGCGTACTGTCGTTCCGTGTCAAAGGTGATAAGGCGGCAGCCTGGCGTTTTATTGATGCCACACAGATTATGTCGCTAACGGCCAACCTGGGTGATGCCAAAACCACCATCGTGCATCCAGGCACAACCACTCACGGGCGCTTAAGTGATGAAGACAAAGCCCAGGCAGGGATTACCGATAACCTGATTCGGGTAGCGGTAGGGCTGGAGGATCCGAAAGATCTAATAGCCGATTTACAGCGTGGTATCGATGCGCTGTAAAGAAGTGTCAGAGTGAGAAATAAGGAGGCTTTTAGCCTCCTTATTTGTTTATACTGCAAGACATAAACAAATTATAAGAAGAGATAGGACGCTGTAGATGGAAAAACTTATAAGCCAGTTGATCGCTGATATTGGTAAGGTTCTTCTCGGTAAGGAGCAACAAATCAAACTGGCACTCACCTGTCTCTTCGCCAGAGGTCACTTGCTTCTTGAGGATCTTCCCGGCATGGGCAAAACCACGCTGGCCCATGCGCTGGCCAATGTGCTGGGTTTGAGTTACAAGCGTGTGCAATTTACCAGCGACCTGTTGCCAGCCGATATACTTGGTGTTTCGGTATTTGATCGCACCACTAATCAGTTCAGTTTTCATCCCGGCCCAGTGTTTACCCAAGTGTTATTGGCCGATGAAATTAACCGTACCACGCCAAAATCCCAGAGTGCTCTTCTGGAAGCCATGGCGGAATATCAAGTTACCGTAGACGGTGAAACCCGCGAGTTGCCGCAGCCGTTTTTTGTTATTGCCACTCAGAACCCCATTACCCAGTCCGGTACCTTCCCTTTACCAGAATCCCAGTTAGACCGTTTTTTAATGCGTATCGAACTGGGCTACCCCGATCGTCATGCGGAGCTGGAGATCTATAAAGGCAATGACCCCAGTCGCGGCTTGGGGGATTTAAAGGCGCGAGTAACGACAGAGCAGTTACTGCAAATTCAAAATGCCGTAGAGAAGGTGTCTGCCAGTGACGGATTGCTGGATTATCTACAGCGTATCGTGGCGTTTACCCGCACGGAAAAAGATTTCTCGTTGGGCATTTCACCCCGTGGCGCACTGGCGCTGCTGCGCTGTGCCAAAACATGGGCGCTGATTCACGGTCGCAAGCATGTGATTCCGGAAGATATTCAGGCGGTGATGCCTTCGGTGATTGCCCACCGGGTACGGGATGCCGCCAATTATACCGACCAAAGTGGTTATGCGTTGGTGGAACGCATCCTTAATGAAGTGGATGTGGTGAGCTAAAGGTGGCAGTCACTGATCGAATCAGCGACTTCTATAGGCAGCGTTTTTGGCGTTGGGTAAGCCGGCGATTACAGCCACAGCGTAAGGTTACGCTGGATAATAAAAAGCTGTTTATTTTTCCCTCCAAAGCGGGTTTTGGCTTTCTGGGTTTTGCTGCCTTGCTATGGCTGGTGGGCACCAATTATGAAAACAACCTGATCCTTGGTTTGGCTTTTACGTTGACGGCATTATTTGTTGTCACCATCTTGCATACTTTCAGCAATTTATCGGGTTTGCAGCTGGAGTTTGTCTCTTCATCCTCCGTTTTTTTGGGGGATGATGGTGAAGTGGAATTACTATTACAGCGTCCCATGCAAAAAGGAGGAAAGTCCCAAGGCTACGAGAATATTCTCGTGGGTTTTCCTACCGGGGGGCAAACTATCACTGATCTGATTGAGGATGATCAGGTTCGTATTAAAGCCTTTGTGCCTACTTGCCAGCGCGGATGGTTTAACCCTGGACGTTTATTGGTGGAATCCCGATTCCCGTTTGGCATTATCCGTTGTTGGACCTGGCTGGATATGGATATGCAAATTTTGGTTTATCCACAGCCCTTGGCAGCTGGAAAACCTCCGCCATCAGAAGTTAGTGGTGATGAGGGGGAATTTCACTGTGAGCACGGAGCAGAGGATTTCTACGGCTTTAAAAGCTATCAGCCCGGTGAATCGCTCAAGCAAATAGCCTGGAAACAATACGCCCGCGGTGGTGATCTCTATACCAAGGAATATGCAACCCATCGCGACCAGCATTTATGGTTGGATTGGGATTCTCTTGAAGGTATGGGGCGTGAAGAACGCTTATCCCGTTTGTGTTTTTGGGTCCTGGAAATCAGTAAAACCCAGCAAGAATATGGCTTGCGTTTACCGGGAGTAGAGATAGTTCCTGGCACAGGTTTACCGCACAAGCAGGCGGTATTAAAAGCCTTGGCATTGTTCGAATGCCAGCATGCGCCAATGATAAAGGTGGCGCGTCCATGAGTCATTATCTGTTACCGCGAAACAGCTTGCTGTGGCTGCTGGGTGCACAAACCGCTGCCATAGCCCCCTTGGTTCCACATTTACCCGCATTTATTTGGGCGGCCTGGGCTGCCGTTATGTTGTGGCGTTTGCAGGTGTTTCGTGGTCGCTGGGATTTTCCAAAGGCACCCTTGAAAGTGGTGTTAGTCATATTCTTTTCGGCAGCACTTTATCTTAATTACGGTAATTTCAAGGGTATGGAGCCGATGGTGGCTTTATTGGTCAGTGCCTGTTTACTAAAATTACTGGAAATTCGTGTCTATCGTGATTTATTGCTGGTGGTCTATCTCAGCTACTTTTTAGTCGCTACCCAGTTTCTCTTTTCGCAGTCTATGTTAACGGCTCTCTATGGGGGGCTGTGTCTGTGGATGGTAACGGCAACCTTGTTGGTTGTGCATCAACCTTCAGGGCATACGGCCCCATTCCGAAGCGTACGCTTGACGGGGCGTATGTTGTTGCACTGTATTCCTCTGATGTTGTTGATGTTTATTATTATGCCCCGGCTGGGTAGTTTCTGGGCTATGCCCAATTTGCAGCATGCTACCAAAACCGGTGTTAGTGATTCCATGGCGCCAGGGGATTTTGCCAATTTGACCCGTTCCGGGGATGTTGCATTTCGGGTTACCTTTGAAGGCGAGCCGCCGCCAACAAAAAAACTCTATTGGCGTGGTTTAGTTTTTTCGGATTTTGATGGCAGGCAATGGCGTCAGGCTGATCCAGATGATTATTTTGATGGTGAGGTGGTGAGCTGGTTTGATAAGCGAGAGCCTGGTTGGAAAGGATTAATTGAAAACAGCGGTGAAGCTCTGGCTTATTCTGTCATTATGGAACCCTCCCACCAACCTTGGCTATACGCTTTGCCAAGTGCAGTCGCTGTGGAGCCGGAAATAGGGTTAGCTCGGGATTTCCGCCTGGTTAAACAAGGTAATGTCACGCAACGAATCCAGTACCAGGTTAAGAGTTATTTGGATTACCAGCTGGAAGTTGATCCTTTACCGCAATGGCGCTTGCGTCGAGAATTACAGTTGCCAGACGGTTTCAATCCTCAAGCGCGTGCTACCGCACAACAGTGGTACCAGGAGTCGGGTTCGCCCCAGGCATACCTGCAGCGTGTTTTAGGATTCTATAATCAGTCGTTTACTTATACCTTGCAGCCGCCACTGCTGGGTGAGCATTCGGTCGATGAGTTTTTGTTTGGCAGTCAGCGCGGTTTCTGTGAGCACTTTTCCAGCAGCTTTGTGTTTATGATGCGAGCTGCCGGAATACCCGCTCGCGTGGTGGTTGGTTACCAAGGCGGGGAATACAATGAGCTGGAAAACTACCTGATAGTTCACCAATACGATGCCCATGCCTGGGCTGAAGTCTGGCTCGAAGGGCGTGGCTGGTTGAGGGTAGATCCTACGGCAGCTGTAGCGCCTCAGCGTATTGAAAGTGGCTTGGATACCGCTTTGCCAGTTGCTGAAGTCTTTTCACTGCAGCGTTATCGACAGAATCCGTTTTTAAATCGCTTGCGCCTAGAGTTGGATGCGCTGAATTATCGCTGGCATCGTTCGGTGCTTGGTTACGATTCACAAAAGCAAGCCGAGACTCTGAGGAATATTCTGGGAGAGGTTACCCCTCAACGCTTGGTGATGTTTGTTGCCTTGGTCGGTGGCGGCATACTCCTATTGGTGGCCTTGCACCTGTACTGGCAGCGCCGCCCCCAACCCCAAGACCCCGCCATTAACGCCTACCGACGCTTTACCGACAAACTGGCGCGCCGACAATTCCCGCGCCAGCTGGGTGAGGCGCCAAGGGATTATATCCAACGCTTAGGTGAATCTGATTTGGTGGCACAAAAGCCTGAGCTGCTGGAGCAGGCCCAAGCCATCACCGCACTGTTTGAGCAGATTTACTACCAGGATCGACGAGTTCTGCTGGGGCGCCTAAAAAGCCAAGTTCGCAGCTTTTCACCATAATATCTAGCGGGTCTCTCTGAGGGCTTTCTATTCTCCCTTAATTTGCATAAAAACCTTAATAAAATCAGGGGGATAGCTCCTGGGGCTTGAGAGTTGACTCCGGAAAATGCACAATATTGGCGTTTATCTTGCCTGAAAGTGGTGCTTTAGTTGTAAGTCTTTGATTTATAAGGCGCTATTTTTGGGCTTTATTGTGGTTGTTGTCTTTGTATGGGGCGTATTTGTCTATTTAAGGAAAGTAACCACGGCATAGCACGAGAAAACAGTCAGAGCCTAGAGCAATTAGAGTGAAAATATAATGAAACTAACAAAAAAATTAGTGGGGACAGGGGCAGCGATTGCCTCGGCAATGATGGTCGCTCCAGGCGCCATGGCCGAAGGATTGGATGGGGCTAATACGGCGTGGATCTTAACCGCTACCGCGCTGGTATTGTTTATGACCTTACCGGGTCTGTCACTGTTCTACGGTGGCTTGGTACGTAGCAAAAACGTACTGTCAGTCTTGATGCAGTGTTTTGCCATCGCTTGTGTGGCTTCTCTGTTGTGGCTGATTGCCGGTTACAGTCTGGCCTTCAGTGAAGGCAACGATTTTATCGGTGGTCTTAGCAACGCCTTCTTTGCCAATGTAGGGCGTGACACCTTATCCGGTGATATCCCAGAGTCCCTGTTTGGCATTTTCCAGATGACCTTTGCGATCATTACCCCAGCGCTGATTGTGGGTGCCTTCGCAGAGCGTATGAAGTTCTCCTCCATGTTGCTTTTCAGTGCTTTCTGGCTGTTGGCAGTCTACGTACCGGTATGTCACTGGGTATGGGGCGGTGGCTGGTTGGGCCAAATGGGCCTGCTGGACTTCGCCGGTGGTACCGTTGTCCACGTCACCTGTGGTGTAGGTGCACTGGTAGCTGCGTTGGTTATCGGTAACCGTAACGGTTTCCCAACTACCGCTATGCCTCCACACAATATGACCATGACTGTTATGGGTGCAGGTATGCTGTGGGTTGGCTGGTTCGGCTTTAACGCCGGTAGTGCCCTGGCAGCCAATGGCGATGCGGCTATGGCCATGCTGGTGACTCACATTTCTGCAGCTGCAGGCTCTCTGTCCTGGATGGCGATGGAATGGATCAAGTTCCGCAAGCCAAGCGTTCTGGGTATCGTAACCGGTATGGTTGCTGGTCTGGGTACTATTACCCCGTGTTCCGGTTTCGTAGGCCCTGCGGGTGCGCTGGTGATTGGTCTGTCTGCAGGTATCATCTGCTTCTTCGCAACTCAGATTATCAAGCGCAAGCTGCAAATCGATGATTCTTTGGATGTATTCCCTGTGCACGGTGTGGGCGGCATTATCGGTACCCTGTTTGCCGGTATCTTTGCCTCTACTGAGCTGGGTATTTTCAGTGGTTACGGTTTTGCCGACGGCATCAACTCTATCGGTGAGCAGTTCACTGTTCAGGCTATCGGCGTAGGTGCCACTTTGGTTTACACCGCAGTTGTTACCTATGTGTTGCTGAAGCTGGTCGGTGTTATGACTGGCGGGATTCGCGTAAGTAAAGAAGACGAGACTGCTGGACTGGATATCGTTTTGCACGAAGAGTCTGGTTACAAGCTGTAAGTTTTCAGTTTTATTGAAGACTAGAAAAGGGCTGCCTTGATAGGGCAGCCCTTTTTTTGTGCTGCAATTTTGTGGTTCTAAATTCGGAGGCAGCCGGGGGGAGCTTCTCTTCGCGGCCATAAGCGGCAGGAAAAAGTCAGCGCTACGTAAACTCCCTGGCGGTCAAACAACCTCCGCGACTACCCTGACTTTTTCCTGCCGCTTAAGCGATGGCCTGATTGCTACGAGAAGCTCCCCCCGACTGCCTCCTCCCTTTGTGCCAATCCCATCTTTCCCTCATTTAGTTTGTGTTGATACCCAATTCGCTTAATTTTTATTGAAGGTAGGTTTACCCAAGGGGCGGTGGTGCCAGCGACCAATCAGGCTGCGTTTAAGACTTGTCCTGAGGCGGGAGTGTTTACGAGGACTGTCTGAGCGTTTTTGTAGCGAGTTCCGCAGTGCGAGCGCCTCAGGACAAGTCTTGCAGCCGGGAGCAGGTACCACCGCCCCTTGGGTGAACCGGGGCCTACAACGATCTAGGCGTTACTATATGTCAACCGCAAAGTCCCTACAGAGGTTAGGCCCAAAACCCAACCAAGGTTAGGTATCTGCCAAACCTCGTCTTCCTATAATCGAATCGTCGAACTGGCTAGGTGCGTCTTTCTCAGACGTAGTATCACAACCCTATCGATAAATGATTATTCCAGTCCCGCATAACAACAATTAAGGCGGGGTAAAAACAATGGAAACACTGAAGAGAGTGGCTGACGATGAAAAAAACCATACAACACACCAAGCTGGCCCTGGCGGTTAGTGCAATTACGTTTACAGCAGGGCAGGCTTATGCGCAGGAAGAATTCGCCCTGGAAGAGATTGTCGTAACCGCGCAAAAGCGTGCAGAAAGCATGCAGGAAGTGCCTGTGGCTGTATCAGCAATTGGTTCCAATGATATTGAAGCCCTGGGTTGGGATAAGCCGCAGGACGTAGCCGCTCAAGTGCCCAATATGCAGATGAGTGCGCCTTTGGGTGATGCGCAGCCGTTGTTTGCGATTCGCGGTGTATCCATGATTGATTACACGCCTTCCGCCTCCAGCCCTGTTGGTGTGTACGCCGATGAAGCCTATATTGGTTCGAGTTATCTGCATGGTTTATCCATGTTTGATATGGAACGTATCGAAGTTTTACGTGGTCCACAGGGTACTTTGTACGGTAAAAATACCACCGGCGGTGCTATTAATTTGATTTCACGTACGCCGGATCTCGATGGTGTCACCACAGGTTTTGTGACAGGTGGTGTGGGTAATCATGGAATGAATATGAGTTCCGGAGCTATTGAGTCCCCGTTAATTGATGGCAAGCTGGCCGCACGTTTTGCTTATACCTACAAAAAAGATGACGGCATCTGGGATAACAGTAATGGTCCCGATATGGGCCAAACCGATTACCGTGCGGCGCGTTTAACCCTGAACTACCAACCGACTGATGATTTAAATGCGGTACTGAAAATCACCCATGGTAAGAGCACGCCACGTGCCGCGGTTAACCGTGCGGAAGGCACTAATGGCGGTTCGAACTATGCCGGTACCAACGGTGTAGATTTCGGTGAAGGTTCTATCAACAAGGTTGGTAAGAGTGAAACCGAAATGACCGGTATGAACTTGAAGGTCAGCTACGAGATGGAGCAGTTCAGTCTGGTATCGGTAACGTCTTATTACGATGGTGATTACCTGGCTGAAACCGATGTGGATGGTACATCTGCTCCTCTCGCGGGTATTGACTGGAAATCGGATACCAAAGCCTATGCGCAGGATCTTCGTATAGTGTCGGATTTTGACGGTGACTTTAACTTTATTGCCGGTTTGTATTACGGCCATGAAGATATCAATACACACGTCTTGCACGATGAGTTTTATTTCCCGGGTATGACCAATATCCCGGCAGGTTCTCCAGTGAATGCACTGCAGTTCCTTGGGCAGGTGGATCGCACCATGGATGTCACCAAAGAGTCCATGGCACTTTACTCTCACTTCACTTATGACATCAATGAGAACCTCGGTTTAACCGTAGGCCTGCGTTATACCGAAGATGAATCTACTCGCGATCAGATTCGTTACTGTCGTATCAATGGTATCGATCCTGGCTTCGGGCCTCTGGCTGGGCAGCCAACAGAAGGTTGTTGGTTGCCGGGTAATACCACAGGCTTGGATTCACCCATTAACCCAGCCACTTTCCAGTGGACCCATTCCAATGGTTTAACTAATGCTTCCGGTGAAGAGCTGACCGAAACCGAGCGTGAATTCACCGGGACTATCTCGCTGGATTATCAATTAACGGAAGATGTCATGACTTACGTGAGTTATTCTCGCGGCTTCCGTGCCGGTCAGTTTAACAACGGCTTGGTGTATACCGCTGATACCCCGGCATATGCTGACCCTGAATTTGTTGATGCCTATGAGCTGGGCTTTAAAGGTGAGTTCTTCGACAGCCGTATGCGCTTGAATGGTTCATTGTTCTACTACGATTATGCCGATCAGCAGTTTGTAAACCAGGTGGGTGTTTCAGCCAACTTGGAAAATGCTGGTGGTGTAGATATCTACGGTTTAGAACTCGAACTGTTAGCCATGCCTACCGAAAACCTGACTATTCAGGCGGGCCTGGGTTTGCTGGATAGTGAGTACAATGAATTGGATTTGTATTCCGGTGCGGCACAAGCCAGTGTAGACCTGAAGGGCAATGAGCCTGTGTCTTCTCCGGATGTTAACTTCAATATTGCTCTGGACTATGAGTTTGCTGTTACCGATGGTATTTACGGTAAGTTCCATATTGATGGTAACTACCTGGATGATCAGTGGTTCAGTGCCTTTAACGATAAGGAAGGTTTTGAAGAGATTAAGCAGGACGCCTACTGGTTGTGGAATGCCCGTACTACCTTTACCGATGAGAGTGAGCGTTATGCGCTTTCCCTGTGGGTGCAAAACATCGCCGATAAGGAATACGACGTTTACGGTATTAACCTGCAAGGTGGCTTCGGCTTTAACTACTTTATGGAAGGTCGTCCACGCAGCTACGGGGTAGATCTGACTTACCGTTTCTAAATCCAGCTCTATAAGCGTTAAACGCTATAAGCCCCGTATGCATTGTGCATACGGGGCTTTTTTATGAAAAACCCAACCAAAGCTAGGCGCCGCCAAAACCCCTAAACCCTACACTGGAGTGAACATTGATTTAGAGAATCAGAGCGAGAGAGCTTTATGGGCAGCAAGCTGGGAAAAATGGATCGCCGCCAATTTGTGAAGTGGGGCAGTGCCGTATCAGCGGGTATGGTAGCTTCGAATAACAGTTGGGGCCTAAGCAGCCTGAAACCCATGGAGCCACTTACCGATACCCTGAGTAAGGATTACCCCTATCGCGGTTGGGAAGATATTTATCGTCAGGAATATGAATACGATTCTGTTGGTTATGCGGCTCACTGTGTTAACTGCCACGGAAACTGCGCATTCAAGGTATTGGTAAAAGACGGCATTGTGGTACGTGAAGAGCAGTTGGCGCAGTACCCGCAAATTGACAGCCGCATTCCCGATACCAATCCCCGCGGTTGCCAAAAGGGGGCTATTCACTCTCAGGCGATGTACGAGCCGGACCGTTTACGTTACCCCATGAAGCGAGTAGGTGAGCGAGGTGAAAGCAAATGGCAGCGTATTAGCTGGGATCAGGCGGCCACAGAGATCGCCGATAAAATTCTCGATATTCATGAACAGTACGGTCCGGGAAAAATTCTCACCCATACCGGTACTGGCGCCTTGTCCGGTGCGCGTTTAGCGGCCGGTGTACGTTTTGCAGCTCTGCTTGGCGGTGTTATTGAAGACCAAATGACCGATGTGGGTGATGGCCAATCCGGGCAAACCCTGGCAACCGGAGATTGCCTGCAAAACTTTACCAGCGATGCCTGGTTTGATGCGGATTACATTATCAACTCGTTCCATAACCCGGTGATGACCCGCATTCCTGATGCCCATTATATGACAGAGGCCAAATACAACGGTTGTCGAGTGGTATCGGTTTCACCGGATTATAACCCTACAGCTATCCGCTCGGATCTGTGGATTAATATTAATCCCGGTGCCGATCCCTTTATGTATATGGCCATGGTGCAGGTGATCCTGGCGGAAAATCTGTGGGATGCTGCATTTGTTAAAGAGAAAACCGATTTAACCCTGCTGGTTCGTAACGACAATGACAAGCTGTTACGTCAGAGTGATCTGCAGGCAGATGGCAAAGCGGATGTTTTCTATATGTGGGATCAGGCAAGCGGCAAGGCCGTTACTGCGCCGGGTTCGATGGGTAGTGACGTCAAAAGCCTAAGCCTGAATGGTATTGATCCAGCACTGGAAGGTGAGTTCGAAGTTGACGGCATTGCTGTTAAACCTGCCTTTGTACATATGCGGGCTGAAGCCAATAATTACACACCGGAATCGACAGAAGAAAAAACCGGTGTACATCCCAGTATTGTCCGCGACGAAGCTCGCCGCTTTGCCAAGGCCAAAAAAGCGTTTGTTGTATCAGGATTTGCCTCTGCAAAAATGCTTAACGGTATTTATATTCAGTGGGCACAGGTATTGATGTGTTCGCTCACCGGTCACTTGGGTGAGCGGGGCGGATACTTTAGCCCTTACAGTATGTTGTCCCAGGAAGGTGTATTCGGTTTGTGCTTCCCGAAGGGCAAGATGCCGCGTTTTGAGTGTGGAGGTTTGGGCGAGTATGTTCACGGTAGAAAGATTGATGATGCTCGCAAACACTATAACAGTGACAAGCTAAAGCAGCGGGCGGGTTTTACGATTGATGAGCTGGACGAGATTATTCGTCACAGTATTGAATCACGCCAAATGCCGGTTTATGAAGGCATCAAGGCCGGTATCCTCACGGCAGATAACAAGTTTGTGCGAAACAAAGGGCCTGAATACCGCGAACGCATGCTCAAACTGTTTGAAGAACTGTTGGTGGTTATTGATATTCGTTTGAATTCCACGGCGCAGTTTGCCGATTACGTACTGCCAGCCGCAGCCCATTACGAAGCCTGGGATGTACGCACAACACCGCTGCACCGTCATGCCAATCTGTTTACCGCGCCTGCAAAACCGGTAGGTGAATCGAAATCCGATTGGAATATTAAAGGGCTTATCCTGCAGAAACTGCAACAGCGTGCTCAGGAGAGAAACTTCCAGGCGTTTGAGGATGGTCCCATCAAACGTGACTTCACCACGATTTATGATGAATACACCTTGCAAGGTACGGTAACGGACGATAAAGCGGCGACTCGCTGGATTATCGAACATACACCCGGTTTCAAACCCGGTGACTTCGAGCGCGGGGTAGAGCAGGGATTTCTGGTGGTGAATAACAGCCCGTTGCAAGCGGATTGTAAAATCGAACCCAACAAACCCATTCATTCCTGGCGTGCACAGGATGAAGACAATAAACCTTTCCCAACCCTGTCGGGACGTTTGACCTTCTATTGTGATCACGAGCTGTTTCAGCGCCTGGATTCCTGTGTGCCCACGGCGCGTTGGAACTCAGGTCCGGAAGCCTCAGATTACCCTTATACCTTCTACACACCGCATACTCGTTGGGCGATCCATTCATCCTGGCGCAGTAATAAATATATGCAGCGCTTACAGCGGGGAGAACCTTTTGTTTATGTCAGCCCAAAACTGGCTGCCGAGAAGGGCATTGTTGATGGTGGTCAGGTACGTGTATTTAACGGTCTGGGCGAGTTCCAGGCTCAGGCCAAATTAATGCCGGGTATTCGTGATAATCAAGTCATGATGGAACACGCCTGGGAGCGTCATCAGTTTAAAGGCGGGCAGGGTTTAAACAGTGTGGTAGCAACCCTGATTCAGCCCTTGGAAACCGTGGGTAACTGGGGGCATTTGAAATTTGAGCTCTATAAGTGGAACCCCAACTCTCTGGCCAACGAGACGGGCGTCGATATTGAAGCCGTGCAAGCGTAGTGATTGAAAAGGCGGAATAAGAAATGGCAAAACGTCAATTATCCATGGTGATGGATCTCAATAAGTGCATTGGTTGTCACACCTGTACATCGGCTTGTAAAACCCAATGGACCAACCGTAATGGCCGCGAGTATATGTACTGGAATAATGTCGAAACCCGTCCAGGCGATGGTTATCCTCGCAAGTTTGAAGAGATGGGTGGTGGTTTTGATGACGCGGGTAACTTAAAGCTCGGCAAGGAACCTGCCGCGGAAGATTACGGTGTACCCTGGGAGTACAACTACGAAGATGCGTTAATGACCGGTACCGATCCCTGGTTACGCTCCAATGTAAAACCCACTTGGGGTGCCAACTGGGATGAAGATGAAGGTGAAGGGGAGTATCCCAACAGTTATCACTTTTACTTGCCGCGTATCTGTAATCACTGCAGTAACCCCGCCTGTCTGGCCGCCTGTTCACGTAATGCAATCTACAAACGTCAGGAAGACGGTATCGTGCTGATCGATCAGGAGCGTTGCCGTGGTTATCGCTATTGTGTAACCGCATGTCCCTATAAAAAAGTTTACTTTAATGAAAAACTGTCCAAGTCGGAAAAATGCATTTTCTGCTACCCGCGTATTGAGAAGGGTTTGCCGACAGCTTGTGCACAACAGTGTGTCGGGCGCATTCGTTTTATTGGCTATCGTGATGATCAGGATGGCCCCATCTACAAACTGGTGGAGAAATACAAAGTTGCTTTGCCGCTACACGGTGAGTGGGGTACGCAGCCCAATGTATTCTATATCCCGCCGACGGCACCATCCGGTTTTAATGCCGATGGCAGTGTTTCGGAAAAGAGCAGAATTCCCCTGACCTATCTGGAAAGCCTGTTTGGTGATCAGGTTAAACCTGCATTGGATACACTGGAGCAAGAGCGCAACAAGCGTGTTGCCGGTGAAGAATCAGAACTCATGGATGTACTGATCGGCTACAAACATAGCGATATGTTTAAGTTGGCGTGAGGTGAGATGATGGCATCCCCAATAAGTAGAGTTACTGCCCGTTCTCAACTATCCGTATTATTGGCGACGGCTTTTGCACATCCTTCTCCAGATGATTTTTCTACTATGTGCCGTGGGGAATGGCAACAGCAAGTCGAAGACCTGACCGAACTGCTGCTGGGAGAAGCGAAAAGCTTGCCTACGGTTAATTGTAGTTATGCAGAATTTGAAGCCTTCTATATCGACCTGTTTCATACCGGCCGTAAAGGTCAGCCCATGTTGTCCCTGTGTGCATCGGGTTACTCAGAGATATTACAGGGGGGAGGGCTCCCTGAGTTCCTGTTGCGTTTCAGTCGTTGGTATCGTCATTTTGGCCTTGATACCCGTGATGGTGAAATTGGTTGTCAGGCACCAGATCATATTCAGTGTCAGCTAGAGTTTTTAGGTTGGTTAGCGCACCTGGAACTGCAGGCTTTGGTTGAGTTATCCGATCCAGCGGACGTTTCCTCGCCACAAATTCTTGCTTACCAAAAAGCCCAGCGTGACTTTTTGCAGCGAGAACTGCTGCCAACAGTTGAGGCTATCGACAAAGCTATGCGCGACGTCAGATATGCCAAAACCGATGCAGGTCAATTCTATTCTGAGGTTATGGCGCTAACACAGTGTGTTCTAGAGCGTAGTTTTCAGGAACTGGATTCAAGTTTAGGTCCAGACTTGATTGCCGTATCTGAAAACACAGTTATAAATAACGTTAGTGAATCCAATTCGATGGTCAATATCTGGGAGTAAATTATGCGCCTGTTAAGCTCTTCCTTCGTTTTCCTTGGCCTGGCATTGGCTTTGTCCGGTTGCGATAATTCTCAAACTAACGCTGTTGATCCACATCATCACCAAGCCGCGTTGAAATCTTCTATCCCGCAACAACAAGCGCAGACTTATGGCGTGGAACAGGTAGTGAATATGTCAGTTGTTCCTGCATCATCGAATTTGCAGGATCCTGCGGCCCAGGCCTGGGCCAATACAAAAGAATATCAGGTGGAACTTGCTACGGCACCACCGGTACACCCCTCAATAAGTTTACGTCATGACTCTTTAGCGCCTTCCATTCCGGTTATCTTTAGTGTTGCCACTGATCATAACAATGTTTATATCAGGGTGCGCTGGCAAGATAAGTCGCTTAACCGCTATCACAGCTTTGATCAGTTCGCCGATGCGGCCGCAATACAGTTTGCACTGAATGGTGGTGTACAAACCTCATTTATGATGGGCAGCGTGAATGCACCGGTAAATATGTGGTATTGGAATGCCGCCAAACCAGAACCTCAGAATTTACTGGCTAGTGGCTTTGGTACCGTGACAGACATAGCGGGTGATTCCCTCAGCGCGAACGCTGCATACCTGCACGCCAATTCAGATGACGGCAGTGAAGCTAGTTGGATGCTGGTCTTTTCTCGCCCAATAGCAACAGAGAGCAATACTGCTTATCAAGTTGATCTTGAAAATTCTCAGCTGATTCATTTCAGCTTGGGCATTTGGCAGGGCGAGGATAAGCAGCGTGATGGTTTAAAGCGTATCTATCCAGGCTGGATCAGTGCAGGAACACAGCAAGTAGCAGCGCACTAAGTTTACCCATATTGTGAGGTGATGTATGTCTCAGCAAACTGCCCAATTTATCAACGCCATTGATACGACGCCTTCCCAACCTGAAGATTGCGGGTTGGGACATGCCTGTAATTTCTGTCCACAGGAAAATAGTTGTCAGCTTGATAAAACTATCCACAATACCACCTTGGTACAAAACCGCTTGCAGGGCATTAACTGGATTATTCTGGTTATGGCCAATAAAGGCGGTATTGGTAAAAGTACGGTAGCGGCAAATTTAGCTGTAGCCCTGGCAGAGCAGGGTTACAGTGTAGGGTTGGGGGATGCTGATGTACACGGCCCCAATGCCCCGCGAATTTTAGGCTTGCAAGACGCACGGGTAAAAGTCAGTCACAACGGTATTTCTACACCCCGCTATCAGTTTAATGATAATAAAACCGTTCAAGTCGGCTCCTTGGGTTTCTTTTTGGAACAGGTTGATACGCCAGTCGTATGGCGAGACAGCTACAAGCATGACTATATTCACCACTTGATAGGTTCTTTTTACTGGGGTGCATTGGATTTCCTGGTAATCGATATGCCACCAGGTACCGGTAATGAATTGATCACACTCACGGATATGCTGGAAGGTTCAAACCTGCGTAGTTTATTAGTTTCTTCGGCGGATGCCATTGCGTTGCAAGACAGCTTAAAAGCTGCACGCTTCAGCCTCGATAAAAAAATTCCCATCCTTGGTTTAGTGGAAAACTATGCCGGAACCGTCTGCCCCCATTGCGGAGGAGAAATCAATCTTTTCCCTCGTGCCGATGAAATCGATGAATTCGAATCCATGGGTATTCATACGTTGGCGAGGATTCCGTTTTCGCCAGATATAGCGCAAGGGGCTTCAAAGGGATGCCCTGCTGCTGGCGATACAAATACAGTGATTGGAGAGATCTTTGCCGATCTTGCCAAGGGCTGTAAAGAGGCAGCTGTCGCTGATGCTCAAGGTTTAAAAGCCGATCTGGCCGCATCATTCTCCGGAATGGAAATAGATATCGCTGAAATTTCCAACGGTAACCCAGAGCTGCAAGCCCAACTCGAAGGGCTGATTGTACAGGAAAAGCAGCATCTGGCGTCATAGCGGAGAGGTGTTCTTATGACTGCAATACAAGATCCAGCAAAACGGAAACTGTTTAGTCGTTTACTCAATAGCAAAAACACTGAACCGGCAACAACTTCACTGCAGCGTATCCCTGCTATTACAGACATAACACAGGGGGTACTGTGGGCCGGTTTGGCTTTGGACAATGGGTGTGCGTTGGTAGCAGGGGATGACGGAGTCATCTTTTATTTCGACGGGCAGCAATGGCAACAGGAAAACCTGGGTACCGATCTGCCGATACATGCATTGTGTAAAGGCAGTGATAATCGCATATTTGCCGTGGGCTGGGCAGGAATCATTTGTTGTCGTGAAGAGCAAAACGGGCAGGGCCAATGGCAATATATGCAGGGCGGGAGAGATCCCTCGAAGACCAATCAGAATGCTCAGCAAAGCTTACCACTATTCGATATAGATGCCGCACCCAACGGAGAGCTTTGGGCTGTAGGTGATCAAGGCCGTGTAGTGCATTTCCGTGATGGCGAATGGCACGAAATAGATAGCGGCACCAGCGCTAATCTGAGATCCGTTCTGGTTTGTGAAAATGGTTCTGTCCTGGTGGGTGGTGCCAATGGCGAACTACGACAGTTTCGCGATGGTCAATGGACCTCGATTGAAACTAACACTGATTGCCATATCCTCAGTATGGCGCAAATCCCTGATGGCGATATCTATGCCGTGGGTGGTTTTTACGACGGGGACAGTACGGGTTTTAAAGGCTGCATTTTTCGCTATACAGAAGAAAACTGGTCGAGTCTCGTTGATGATATTGCTCTTCCTCGTTTAAGGCGTATACGTGTCGATGGCGACAGGTTGACTGTTGTTGGTGACCAGGGCTGTGCTTTTTATTGGTCTGACAAAGGTGCTAAGAATATACACTCAGCCTTGCGCCATGATCTTCACGACATCATCTGCTTTCCCGATCAGCCCAATATTATCTGTGGTGATGGTGGCAGTCTGCTGCTAGAGCAGACCCTAACAGAACAAGACCTTGAGTCCATTCAAACCGTAAAGGCTAAAAGTCAGTGGCAGACCATCTTCAGTGGCGTGATCAAGCAAACGCTTAGAGGCTGTTTTAGCTTTAGTGATGGTAATGCCATTGCGGTAGGGGATGGCGGTTTCTGTATTCACATTTCAGATAAAGAAACAGAAGTAAAACAAGTTCCTATTCAAGTTAACTTGCATGATGTATGGGGTACCTCCCCCCGCAATCTCTTCGCCGTAGGTGATGATGGTTGTATCTTTCACTTCGATGGTGAGCAATGGTGCTGTGTACATCAAGGCAATGCACCCACCTTATTATCTATTACCGGTTTTGGACCTCACGATATTTACGCGGTGGGTGATGAAGGGGTTATCCTGCGCTATGACGGTTTGATGTGGCGACGACTAGAATCCGGAACCAAAAGCGAGCTATACCATATTTGGGGGCATGATCCTGACCACATCTTAATCGCCGCAGCTGGAGGTCATGTGCTCCGGTGGAACGGTGATAACTGGAAAGCCTTTTATGTTGGCGTTGAGCAAGATCTCTACGGAGTATGGGGTAAGTCTCTTAGTGAATTATCCGTTGTAGGTATTAGCGGTACGCTGCTTAACCTTAGGGATCAGGTATGGCACAAAGCCTTTTCGGGTGTTCGCACAGATCTACATGCTGTAGCTGGGTACTGTGGATTCCACGCTAATGATACTCATGTTTTTGCTGTTGGTTCATCGGGAACTATTTTGCGCCAACAAGAATTGGATTGGCTGTTAGAAGAGACTGATCTGGATGTTACGTTGCAGTCGGTTTCTGTGGGGGAGCACTATGCATATTCTGTGGGCTCTCAAGGTGTGATTTTGCGTCGTAAGCTTTAGTTCTAAATTCGGAGGCAGGCGGGTAAAGCTTCTCTTCGCGCCCATAAGCGGCCGGGCTGATTGCTACGAGAAGCTTTACCCACCTGCCTCCTACCTATGTGCAAATTCCTTATTCTATTTAATATCTCGTCGGTAGGATTTCCCAAGGGTGGGGGCTGCCTATGACCAATCAGGCTGCGTTTAAGACTTGTACTGGGGCGAGGAGCGTTTACGAGGACTGTCTGAGCGTTTTACAGCGAGTTCCGCAAGTGCGATCGCCCCAGTACAAGTCTTGCAGCCGGGAATAGGTAGCCCCCACTCTTGGGAAAGCCGGGGAGTGGCACTTCTCAAAAAAAACGATTACAAAAAAAGGGGAATGCGATAACTCACATTCCCCATCTTAAGACTGTGCGTTAATTATGAGAGAGAGCAAAACGCACAAAAGAGACCCAACTGCCTGTAAATTCCGATAGCAACAGAATTACCAACAGAAAGCCCTTGTAGTGTAAATAAAAAGCTTAGCAATCTAACCTGACTAAAGTTAGGTTATTTGGTTGGGGAGTCTGGTTATATTAGATCTTATAGATAAGAGTTAGGATTTAGATATGATCAGTTCGATGCAGAATTTACCGCTGCTTACCTCTGCGTTTATTCGTCATGCCAATCGTTGGCACCCCGAGGTAGAAATTGTGTCCCAGAATACCGAGGGCGGGCAGTTTCGTTATACCTACGGTCGAGCCTATCAACGTATTTGTAAGTTGGCTAATGCCTTATTGGGGCTGGGTATTCAATCTGGCGACCGTATCGCAACGCTGGCCTGGAATAACCATCGCCACTTTGAGGCCTATTATGGGATTTCCGGTATTGGTGCCGTTACTCATACGATTAATCCTCGCTATACCCCGGAACAGATTACTTACATTATTAATCACGCCCAAGATGAATATGTGCTGTTGGACAGTACGTTTCTGCCGTTGTTGGAGCGTGTTGCCGATAAATGTCCGTCAGTAAAGGGATATATTCTGTTGGCGAATCGAGATCAGGTGCCTGCGGTAAGTAATTTAACCAACTTGGTGAGTTACGAGGACTTTATCAGTGATGCCTGTGATGAGTTTAGTTGGCCTGATCTAGATGAAAACATCACTGCTTCATTGTGTTATACCTCTGGTACTACGGGTAATCCAAAGGGCGTGGCTTACAGTCATCGCTCTACGGCTTTGCATGCCTTATGCGCATCCCTGCCTGATTGTTTAGGCTTAAGTAAGCAGGATAGTGTTCTGCCCATCGTTCCCCTGTTTCATATTAATGCCTGGGAGTTACCCTATTGTTGTGCCATGACGGGGGCTAAGCTGGTGCTTCCTGGTCCTAATCTGGATGGGCAAAGTCTCTATCAACTGTTAAGTGATGAGCAGGTCACCTTATCTGCCGGTGTACCAACCTTGTGGCTGGGTTTGCTGAATTATATGAATGAACATAATTTGGATTTGCCGAAACTGGAGCGCGTTGGAGTAGGGGGATCGGCCTGTCCTACTGATACCATCAAGCAGTTACATGAAAAGTACAGCATTCGTGCCATGCACGGTTGGGGCATGACAGAAACCAGTTCTGTAGTGACGCTGAATACCGACTATGCACCGGCCGATGATGATTTATTGGATGAGTACTACGCGGCCAAGGCAAAAGTGGGTACGCCCATCTGGGGCAGTGATATCAAGATTGTTGATGAGTCGGGAGCTGAATTACCTCGTGATGGTAAAGCGTCCGGTGAGTTAATGGTAAAGGGCCACTGGGTTGTTAACCAATACTATGGGCAGGATAAGCCTTGTACCGATGACGGGTGGTTTGCGACGGGGGATGTGGCCACTATTGATTCGCAGGGGCGTATGCAGTTAACCGATCGCCTGAAAGATATCATTAAATCCGGTGGTGAATGGATCAGTTCAGTTGAGCTTGAAGATATTGCTACGTCTCACCCTGATGTCGCCCAAGCAGCGGTGATTGGCGTGCCACATCCCAAGTGGGATGAAAGGCCTTTGCTGGTGGTAACCTGTAAAGACAATGTCTCGGTAGACTCTCCATCAATGCAGGACTTCTTTACGGGCAAAATCGCCAAATGGGCGATTCCCGAGGCTACTGTTGTAGTGGATCAGTTGCCCATTGGTGCGACCGGTAAAATCCATAAGCTGACTTTGCGAGAAGAGTATAAAAACTTTTACAGTTAAAATCATAAACAGGCCGGGCATTATCCCGGCTTTTTTATTGATAGTCTTTTTTTACTTGTAATCCCTTTCTACCTTTAAACCCAGGGCTTTGGTTTCCTCGCTGATTCCCTCAATACCTTTGTAGGGCCGATCACGATTTTCCTTACGGTGTGGATAGCGTTGAATCTGTCGTTCATGCCGGGCTTTCATATGATCAAACGGTGCCCAGGCCCACAGGTAAGGTGGCATGGTCATATGTTCTTCACGGGGATCTTTGTATAAGTCGGTAAAACCGTTGCCTACCAACCCGGGTCTGTCGCCAATCCATACGCGTTTAAATTGTTGTTTGATGGATGCAGCGAGTTGATTACCGGTATAGATATGCAAGTAATCACGACGGGAGTGGCCATCGCCTTGTAGTAACAAAGCGGTTTGATCTATACCATCGATAACTCGATCACGGGGAATATAGTTACTCGCCTGTCCCAAGTGGGCAAAGGTAGTAAATAAATCGTGAATACTCACCATGTCACCCACAATCTGATTGGCTTTTATGGTACCGGGCCACCAGGCAAACGCGGGGACACGAACTCCACCTTCGAGGTAGTCACCTTTACCACCGCGGAAGATGGACTCACGAGGACCTATAGGGGCCAGTTCATGCATAGGGCCATTATCGGCCATGGCAACCACTAGGGTATTTTCCGCAATGCCCAGTTCGGTTAGCAGATCAAGTAAATCTCCGATGTCACGATCCAGGCGTTTTAAGCCTTCACTAAAGGGGGTATTGCCGTTAGTGGTTAACTCATTGGGCGCCAACATAAAGTCATACAGGTGCGGCCAGTAGGCCATATAAAACGGTTTATTGCTGTCGGCGTTGATTTTGATGTAATCCAACAATTGTTGTTTATTGGTTTTTAACAACGCTTTGTAATCTTTGGCGCTGGTGCCGGTAAACAGTTTGGGCTTTTCGCCTTTGCGGCCTTCCAGTTGGTTGATGTAAGCCTGAGGACGAAACAGTTTATCCAACGTGTAGTGCTTGTCCCACTGTGAAGGGAAGAACCCCTGAATGCCGCCGCCGGGAATCATCTGCGGTTGCCAGGTCATAAACGGGAACTGGTTGTACATGGAAAAGTTAGCGTAGTCGAAACCCTGGTGATTCATATAGCTGGATTCGATATCTCCCTGGTGCGCCTTGCCGATAAACGCGGTGTTGTAACCGGCTTTGGATAACACTTCGGCAATGGTGACTTCATCGGCGTGCAAACCCATACCGTCGGGTGGAAAGCCGACTTTGGTCATGGCGGCACGCACTGCCAGGCGACCGGTTAATGCGGCGGTGCGCGTGGGGGTACAGGATGGCTCGGTATACATGCGGGTAAAACTGATACCTTCATCGGCCATGCGATTTATGCGCGGCGTATCTATACCCAGGACTTTATTCATTTCGGGGATGCCCACTTCCCCCAGGCTGTTGTCGTCCCACATGACGTGAATAATGTTGGGTCGTTTGCCGTTTTTCTTTTCCAGTGCTGCAAGCAACTTATCGAGTTGTTGATCCTGTTGCTGCCATTGGGCTTGGTGCTGCTGGTGCAGCTGTTCAAATTCCGCTTCGTAGATGATGGGTTTGGCAGAGATTGCCGGTAATGATGCCAGACAGGCGCTAATCATTGTCAGTGCGCCCAGTGATCGTAAAGAAACCATAAAACACTCCTGTTAGGTGAATCTTGCTTACAGCCTAATGGGAGGGGGCGCTTTACGGGATCATAAAAACGAACTAAAAGTAATTTAAGCGAATTTATCTTTGTGGCAGTATTTATCGGTTATTCCTGAGTGGTGGCAGCTATGTTGCAGCAGTGTCTGGATATTTTAAGCAGTTATCAGGCTATTCATGCGACCGATGCCGGGATGTTTGAAAAGACCGTCAATCGGTTGATGGAAAAGCGTCATGTCGAAAGTGATGAGGGCGAAGTCATGATCGATTCTGCCTGGATTCGATTGCCCTATAGCGGTATTGGTATTGTCTGTCACCAGTCCAACAATCATGTGGTGTTTGAAGAAAAGGCGCGCAGTGCACAGCTTCTGGTCCCGCTACAGGGTTATGTGGATGATCTGATAACCAACCTCACAATTAAGCCCGGTATGGCAAAGGTCATTGCGCCAGGTGATACGGTTGAACTTTACTGGCGCGAGTGTTGTATCGCTATTGTGGTCCGAGTTGATGAAACCACGCTTGGCGATTTTATTACCCGGTTATATCCCGAGCGCCACCGCATCATTTGGGACTTGCCGCGGCAGCTGGATTTAACCCATACCAACAGTGCCAGTTTGCAGAGCACATTAAGCCTGCTCGTCACGGAGCTCTCCAATCAGCAGTCGTTACTGCAGGCGGGTATCACCAGCAATTTGATTGACGAGTTACTGTTAACTAGCTGGTTACATATCAGTATGGACAGTGACCGACAAGCTACCCTAAGTCATCGTCCCTATGTGCAAAACGCCGCGCTACGGCGGGCGGTAAATTATATCTATGATCACCTGCAGGAAGAGATCCATCTGGATGCTATAGCTCAAGCCGCCGGCTTGGGCGAACGCAGTGTACAAAAGCAGTTTGATCGCCACTTTGGTGTCAGCCCCATGCGCTTTGTGCGGCGGGAAAAACTTAAACAGGTCAGAGCAAGTTTATTGCAGGCAGATCCGCAACAGGCTCAGGTCGGCGATATCGCTGCCGCCTGGGGCTTCTATCATACCGGGCATTTCTCCCGTCTTTACAAACAGGAGTTTGGGGAATCGCCCTCGGCAACACTGGCCAGTCGCTATACTCAATAGATTGATGCTTTGCACAAGAATGCTAGCTGTATGCGTTTTTGGGTTAGTGCGTGCACAGGGCTGATAACGACTGGGCTCTGGCTGAGTTAGTCTAGAAGGGATAATTACTGGAGGAGTACCCACGTGAAATTTCAACCACTCTGGGCATTTGCTGCCTGCTTATTGAGTTTGTCGGCCTGCGCCAGGGATGCCAGCCAGCAAGCAATTGTGCACGATGCTGAGCACTATGTGTTGTTGTCGCAAAATGGCGAGCAATGGCAAAAAGAAGATAAAACCATTGATGCAAAACTGGCGGAGTTACGCAAGAAATACGGTAAGGCACCCAATATTGTGCACGTCTTGTGGGACGATACCTCTTACGGCGATGTGGGTATTCCGGCAATCAATATTATCCGAGGTTTCTCCACACCGAATATTAATAGAATGGCCGCCGAAGGGGCCATGTATTCTCGCATGTATTCAGAGCCATCCTGCACGCCGACCCGTGCCGCAGCGATGACTGGCCGTCATCCTGTGCGTAATGGCATGTACGGTGTGGGTTTTCCGATTGAATATAAAGGTTTAAGCGGGCAGGAAAAAACTATTGCCGAAGTCTTGTCTGAAGCCGGTTATGCCACCGCGTTTTACGGTAAGTGGCATTTGGGGGATATCGAAGAAAGTTATCCGCATAACCAGGGCTTTGATGAAGCATTGTTTACGCCATACAACCAAGTGTTAAGTCTGTGGAATAAAATGGGCGAAGGGGTTAATGCGGTACAGGGTTTAATTAAACCCATGCTGGTCAAAGATCCTTACGCTAAAGATAAAGGCTTTACCGCAAGTGGCTGGGTCATGACCCTGGAAGGCAAAAAAGGCCAACAGGCCCAAGAGTGGGGTGATACCAGTCACAATACCTATGTAAAAATCGATCCCGAAAGTCAGAAGCGCACATTGGATTTTATCCGTCGTAATGCTGATGGTGATAAACCTTTTTATGTGGCTTACTGGCCCAACATGACCAGCTTTATTCCCAATCCTAAAAAGCGCACCTTATCACGCAGTCTGTTCGGTGAGAGCATGCAATACAATGTGGATGCCTTTATTGGTCGCTTAATGGAGGAATTAAAAACGCTAAAGATTGCTGAAAACACCCTGGTGATTGCCATGGCGGATAACGGCCCCATGTCCCATAACCCGCCTCCTGGTTTGGGCATGACTGAAACGATTTTCCGTGGCGGTAAAGGTGACTTTACCGAAGGTGGTGTGCGTGTACCGGCGTTTGCCTGGTGGCCCGGTGTAGTTGAACCGCAACTGGTGGGTGATATTTTCCATGTGACTGACTTGTATACCACCTTTGCACGACTTGGACAGGCTACCACGCATATTCCCCGTGACAGGGTGATTGACGGTGTTGATCAAACCTCGCTGATTCTGAATGGTGATACCCATAGTCGTCGTGATTATGTGCATATTTACACTGGCCCCGTGTTAGGCGCGACGGTTAAAGGTCACTGGAAGTTTCACTGGGTAAACGATGATCCCACCAGCAAGAGTGGAATTGGTGCGGCTATGTATAACCTGCTTAATGATACCCGTGAACATAACCCGGTATTGGTTAATGGTGTGCCTCATTTGGAAGGTTTCAAGCGTATGCGTAAGCGTCATTTGATGACGCGTAAGCAGTATCCCGATGCGCCAGCAGGGGAAGGGGATGCCTATACCGGTATTGAAAATGCAAGGCCTGAAACCCTGGCCGCTTCCAAACGGGATAATTATATTCCAACTCCGTCTCGGGTCGCTGGTTCAGAATAAAAACGATCAGCCAATAAAAAAGGCCGCACGTTGCGGCCTTTTTTATGACTGTAATTTACCCTTAAGCCTGTGGATCAATCACAGGTACTTCTCCGAAGTTGTTGTTATAGGGCGATAAAACCTCAATATTTATTTTCACTTTCTTAAACAACCATTCACCGTTTACCTTCACATATTCATCACTGTAAGACGCACAGTGCCAGCAGCCGGTTTTAGTCTCACCCATGGCAAATGTCATGGGCTCCCATAATAACCAATTGCCTGTCGCCATATCATTATCAACCTCAATTATCGGGTTGGTGACATAGTGCAACGCCCAGGGGACCATGGCTGAAGATTGGCTAAAAAATGCTTTAATTGCAGAGCGTCCTTCGTTATAACCCAATATACCGCCATCCCAAATCGCATCTTCGGCAAACAGTGGCGCTAGGGCTTCTGGGTTGTAGTTATCATCACAGGCCAGACAGTAGCGGGCCTTTAAATGACGGATGGCTTCAATATCTTCCAGGCGTTGAATACGGGCCAGGAGTTCATCATTCATGGTTCATACCTCAATTATTGTTGATTGGACTCGAAAGGGGTTAAGTCGGGGTGTTGTTTGTGCCACTCGGTCACGCGTTCATAGTTGTGTCCTGTGCGTATCAATTGTTCTTCACCCAAATGATCCGCCACAAACTGCACGCTGAGCGGCAGACCGCTGCTGTGTTTGCCGGCAGGCATATTCAGCGTGGGGTTGCCGGTAAAGTTGTAGGGCGCAATAAAACTCATTAGCGGTGCAATCGCTTCAGGCGGCAGTACCGCTTCATTGGGAACCTCGTCCAACGAGAAGGGCGGGGTAGGCATGGCGGGACAAGCAATCACATCGCACACGGCAAATGCCTTGCGTAAAATGCTCTTGGCATAATCTCTAGCGGCTAAGCTGCGGGTATAGTCTGCAGCGCTGAGCTGATTGCCGTAATCCAGCAATTGTTTAAAGTGAGGGCCATAGTCCTCGGCTTGCGAAGGGTAATAATCCTGGTGGGCGCTCAAGGCTTCAGCAGCCGTGACCGGGTACCAGTGATTATTGAGTTCAGTAATCGCCGTGATATCGACAGTTACTCGTGTAGCACCCTGTGATTCAAGCACAGTGACAGCATCGAATACCGCCTGAGCAACTTCGGGGTCTACATTATCGGTGATATAGGTTTCATCAATGCCAATACGCAAGCCCTGAGCCGATAGTTGAGTAGCTTGCTGAATGCTTCGTTGCGGTTGCTGGATGCTGGCACCATCTCGACTGTCATAACCAGCAATGGCATCCAGCATAATGGTGGCATCTTCTACTGAGCGAGCGAGAGGGCCTATATGATCGAGACTATGAGCAAGGGCAAAGCTGCCGTAGCGACTAACCAAACCGTAAGTGGGTTTTAGCCCTACCACGTTATTGCAAGCAGCCGGAAAGCGAATAGAGCCTCCGGTGTCGGTACCCAGGGAGGCAAAACACAGGCTCGCAGATGTCGCGACCCCTGAGCCGCTAGAGCTTACACCTGTCCAGGCTTTTGGATTCCATGGATTTACTGGGGCCTTAAGGCTGGGGTGATAACCGCCCTGAGCGAACTCAGTCATATTGAGTTTGCCGAGAATAATAGCGCCGGCTTGCTCCAACTTATCAACAACAGCGGCATTGTGATCACTGTGCCAGTTTTGCAGGATCTTCGACGCGCAGGTTGTGGGAGCGAAGTCCGTGAAAAACAGATCCTTTATCGCAATAGGGATACCGTGTAAGGGGCCTTTGTAATCTCCGGCTTTTATCTCGCGTTCGGTTTGCTGTGCACGATCCAGCGCATGTTCGGCACTGATGGCCAGGTAGGCGTGTAATTGCGGGTTGAGACGTTGAATACGGCTCAACATGGCATGGGTTAACTCAACAGGGGATAACTGTTGCTGTTCAATCAGCGGGGCTATGTCACTAATTGTTGATTGACACAGGGTATCCAGGCTTTCAGCGCCCATAAAGATCTCCTCATTATCTTTTGCTGTGTATAGCAATATGCAGGAGGAGGGTGCGGAAGGCGCCTAACCAAAGCAGGGTTGTATCTAGTTTTTTTGCGTTTCGGAAGGGGATTCACCAAACAGCTTTTTATATTCCCGCGAGAAATGGCTGGCATGGAAAAAGCCCCATTCCGCGGCAATATCGCCAACACTTTTATCGAGGTTGTTGTCCTGTTGCAGGGCTTGGCGTACCTGGCGTAAGCGGGCTTGTTTGATATAGGTTTTAGGGCCAACATTAAACTGTTTACTGAAATCGGCCTGAAGTTTACGAATACTGGAACCGCTGACATTGGCCAGTTCTTCCAGGGTTAAGGGTTGTTTCAGATTCGCCATAATATAATCAACAGCGGTATTGAGCTTTTTATCATGCCCTTTGGCCAGGCCGGCAATCTGCGCCTGGTTCATATTCACAAACCCCATCATCAGCAGTTCCGTTAAGTGGCGACTGGTTATGCCGCGACTTAACAAACTGTTCTCGTCTTCCAGTTCCGTGGTCAGGGTGTGAATCATATTGGCTAGACTTAAACCCTCTGCCTGACGCATATCCAGGTGCTCGGGAAGGATGATCTCGGGTGTTTCCGAGATGCCGTAATAGGTCTGACAGAAGCTTTCCAATACCTGTGGACGGATTCGAACAAAGACGACGGTACAGTCTGCGGGCCAGGAGAGATCGACCATTTCGCCGGGGGAGAGAATAATAGCCGAGCGATTGTGCACGGCGACTTTGCCTGAATGATTACTGATAATGTCCCCATTCATGGGGGCAAGCAGGAAATAGTTCTCGGCGGGCTGTTGAAAAATCTCCTGAATATCCTCACCAAAATGTGCAGAGGCGATATCGAGAAAGGGCAGGCGTACCAAAGACGCTTTGATATTAAGCGGCCCTTCGGACTTACTTTGAAAGTAATGGCGGGGCTCAAATACCTTGGCAATAGCATCTTCTACCTCATCAATATGATGGGCATCAATATACTGGTAACTCTGCAAAGGCATCTTGGTTTCCATGTTATTAAAGGTAACAAGCTTGTTGATATTTATCCAGCTAACCTAAGTTGTGACCATATACGCTAACTTTAGTCCGGGTAACTTGTTGTTTTTTAAGGGGATTGCAGTTTTGTGCTAGGCGCTGTGCACAAAACCGCTAACACCTGCATAGAATTGATAACTCCACTGCACATATCCGCTATATCGTATTAGCCATGCAACGTAAGCAGTCATCAGAACTGTTGACCTAAGCACAGCGAGTCGTGAGAGAAGATAGCGGAGAGAGCCTTATGAGTTATTCAACGTTTATGCAGTCAGCATCGATACAGCCGGATTCTGTGTCTTATAGCTCTTATATAATTAAACGTGATATTACAGAGCGTTTAGTTGCGGGCTTAGCATCTAATACTCGCCTAACCTTATTGGTTGCTCCAGCCGGATCGGGAAAAACCTTGCTGGCCAGAGAAATCCTGGCGCAGTTTAGCGATAAGTCGTGTTATATCGACGCGGCAACCTTTAACTGTGACACGCTGGAAGCGAAAGACATTGCTCATCCATCACTTGCAGACAGCACTGAAAGTCTTATCGTTATTGATAATGCGGATACGCTGCGTGGCCAACCGGTATGGCAGCAGTTAAAACAGATCGTCAAAAGCAGTCTCTCCAGCCATCGCTTTGTACTGGTCTCTCGCTATGATCTGGCAGAAGATTTTGCTCGCCAAAAAGCAGAAGGTGTGGTGACTGAAGTTGGATTTAAAGAGCTGGCATTTTCCTCGCAGGAACTGTCTGAATTGGTCAGTGTGATGCAGGCTCTGAAAAATTATGGCGCTAACGAGTCTGCCGGGTTTCTGGACGCTCTGTTATTAAAAAGTCATGGCTGGCCAGCAGGTGTTGTGATCGGTTTGCAAGCGGTTATGAACGGCCATAGCCCCAAAGAGTTTGTCGACAGCTTTTGCGGTAAGGATCGCGATGTGGTGTCCTATTTCCGGGAAAACGTGATGGGCGATATCGGTGAAGATTGTGCCGAACTGTTACTGGAATGCTCTTTGGGTAAACAGATTGATGACCGCTATATCCAGCATGTGATGGGTCGCTGCGATACTACCCGCATTAAAGAATTAATTGCTACGGAAAATGCCTTTGTTATCGAATGCGATCGCAACCGCGATAGTTTGTCGTTACATCCTTTATTCCGTGAATTCCTGGAATACGAATTTTCGTTTCGTGATCAGGCCCGCTGTCAGGAGCTAAAGAAAAAGCATCAGGAAATCAGTAACCAGTTCACGGGTAATAGCTCGGAAGTGGTATACGCAGACTTCGGCGGCATGGTTGAGAAACTGACAAATCGGGAAACCCAGTTAGTGGCTTTGATTTCTTCTGGCTTTACCAATCGTGAAATTGGCGAAAAACTGTTTATCTCAGAAAAAACGGTCAAATGGCACCTGCATAAAATCTACGCCAAGATGGGTGTTAAGAACCGCACGACTGCAGTGGCCAAAGCGCGCAGCTGTCAAATGATAAGTTGAACTCTAATCTGTCATACCTGCGCAGGCAGGTATCCAGTGTCTGAGCACACTGTTAAGTCACTGGATTCCTGCCTTCGCAGGAATGACATTTAGTAAATGTGTCAGATAATTTAAGGTGTAAATCGGTAGCAAAATTATGAGTGAAAAACCCAAAGAAATCGTCCAATCCTTCTATCACGAATTCGAAGCCGGTAATATCGAGGCTTCACTGGCTCTACTGGCGGAGAATGTTGAATGGGTAAATCCTCTGCCTGAAGAAATTCCTTTTTCGGGCAGTTATAAAGGTGTTGCTGGTGTAGTGGCTTACTTACAACTATTGGCGGATACTTTGGATATGGGCCCGATGAAATTGCATCGTGTCGTTGCCGAAGATGATGTGGTCATGGTTACCGGTCATGAATCCAGCAAGGTTAAAGCTAGTGGCCTGTCTTATAGCATGGATTGGGTGCATGAGTTTACGGTGGAGAATGGCAAGATTATAGCGGTACGTGAATATAACGATACGGCAGAAATGCTCAAAGCCTTTTAAGATAGTAGTATGATCAAGTTCATTCATCATGTAAGCCTTGGGGTTGCATTATTCCTAAGTGCAATGGCGGCCTTCGTGCTTACCGAAGCTGGGCAGCTGGTTAATTTACCTCGCACTTTTGCGATTGGTTTTTTTAACGCCCGTGAAGCTATCGCGATAGTATCTATTGTTTGCCTGTTGATCACAGTAGTGATTGATTGGCGTTATCGCATATTATCCAGGCTCTATACCAGCCTATCGTCACTGGCTGTGGTGGGATTGTTATTGGCCGCTTTTTTCATCATGCCGTACTTCTTTTTTCTGCCGCAGCAGAACGGTGCTGAATATGTGCATGTAAAAGCCTCAACGGGTTATCTTGAAGACAGCGAAGATGTGTTGGTACTGGAGCATGATGGTAGTGCCACCGCATTCCCAACCAGTCGTATCTGGCAGCCGCATATTGCCGGGCTTGAAGCTAATGGCCAGCTAGTCAATATGACCTACTGTGTGTTAACCAATTCCGGCGTGGCCTACAGCCCCTTGGTCAATAACCAGACCATGGATATGAAAGTGTTGATGCAGACACACAATAACCTGGTATTTTTTGATGAAAACAGCGGTGAAACCGTACAGCAAATTACCGGCGTGTTGGATTCTTCCGGCGAGAAGCTCAAACAACTGCCAACCCAGATGATGCGCTGGGGTGATTTCAAGCGTGCCTATCCGGGCGGCAAGGTGTTTTATAACGAGTTTGACAGCGTACGCGAGCAAGCGGTGCAATTGATGTTTGGACTGCCTCTACAGGGTTACGATAACCTGGAGCGTAACAACCCCATATTTCCAACCCTGTCACTGGCAGATACTCGTATTCCCAATAAGACCAAAATATGGGCTGTGGAGATTAATGGTGAATCTATAGCGGTAACCCGAGAACATATTACCAGGCAGACTCGTATCGTGACCGAGCTCGGCGGGCAAAAGGTGGTGTTGGCTTATTATCCGCAATTTGATTCTGTAGGTGGTTTTTACCTGCCGGATAATGTTTCCGAGGGTGCGTTAGAGCATCTGGACTTTTACGGCTATGTGGCTGGCCAGCGCTTGCAGCGTTTAAACGTATTTAGTGAAGTTTACTGGATGGTGTGGAGCCATTTTCATCCGGATACGCGATTACTCCATTAGCGAGCAACCTTAATAATCAGGCTGATTATATTAATAGCAAGATAGCGAATATCTTCGCCATCGTGGCTTTCTATAAGAATAATTGATTAAAAAACCACCGCCTTGGTCTGAATCGTTCCTATACTGAAAGTGAGTCAAAGGTATTTGAGGTAGCACCATGTTGTTAAAACACCGAGATCAGGGCGTCATCGTCAAGGTGTCTGATATTCATACATTGCTTGATCCCTATGCCACTACTGTGGAAGGGCGTATGCAGTGGGGGGAAGAGGAGCAGGACCGAGAGCCGATTGCTAAGAGTGATCTGTGCTTTTTATCGGGTGAGCATCTGCCGCAATGCTGGCTGAATAGCCATTATCGTGATGAAGAGGTTAGCCGCCATCGCTGTGGTACTACCGCCAGCTCCGATGGCTTTAGCCATTACTACGGTGCCTGATACTGCTTACTCTGCGATACTGTCTATCGAGGCCTCTATAACATAGGCCTCGAGCTCTATATGAAGATTCTTTTCTATACGGCGTAGTCCATCAATCAGCTTCACATCAAGCTTTTTATACCTGGCCAGTAACAACATGTCATTGGGGCCACAAATATCTCTGGCCAGGCGCATACCGGGTTTCAGGTCGCTAATGGCTAAACAGCATTGCGAGACTTCATTGGCCTGGTTTACCCACTTATCCAATAGAGGGACAGCCAGTTCAACCAAATCTGCCGGAAAGGCTTTATCGGCTTCTTCCCTGAGCATTTCAATCGCTTCCTGATGTGTATAGGCTCGATCGAACAGCATACCCTGGCGTGCTTCCAGATAATTAACGACCAGGCCCAGAATCAAGGCGGCAGGCAATATGTCATTGCCGGTCAGTTTATCGGGGTAACCCTTGCCATCTAGTCGTTCACGATGTTGATGCAGGAGCTTGCCCGTTTCTCCCATCGGCTCAATAAAGGCCAGGCTGGCCTCCGCCAATACGGGGTGCTGGCTAAATTGCAGTCTTTCTCCACTGGATTGGCTGTAAAAAGGGCGTTGGAGCAGTTCATCGGCAAAACTGATTTTACCTGCTTGGCTGAACATAGAGGCCAGATACAGATTCTTAAGATCAATTTTTGATAATCCTCTCGCTTTACCCAGCAGTCGGCAAAGAGTGGCTATATCTTGGGTATTCAAGCTGGCATCGCCAAGTCGTTTCTCTATCAGACTACTAAACGTTTGAAAGGCCATCATATAAGTGTCACGAAGTTGCTCAGTACGTTCGCTGACTTTGGCTTCCAGGTTTTCATTCCATTGCTTGAGTTGTTCGTTCTGTTCCTGCACCCGCTGTTCAAGGTAGGCGTTTCTGGCCCGAATATTGGCCAGTTCTGTACCTTTCTTAATTACCCGCTTTAGTTGCTCCTCGTCCCAGGGTTTGTCGAGGAAGTAGGAGACATGGCCTTTATTGATGGCGGCAACAGTGGCATCAATATCGGCATAACCCGTCAGCAATATACGTTCAATAAAGGGCTGATGAAGTGCTAACTGCTCCATCAATTGTATGCCATCCATGCCGGGCATGCGGACATCGGACACAACGACAGCGACTGGGTGAGTCTGGCAGAATGTCAGTGCTTTTTCTGCCTGATCAAAGGAGACTATGTTGTAATCTTCGTCCCCCAGTAATCGCTCCAGAGCATTGAGGATAGAGGTTTCATCATCAACGAAAACCAGCGTATTGCAGGGGGTGAACGTGTTATTTTTGTCACTTGATTCCACTTCGGGCATATCTAATCCAGCATCGATACCATCGCTCAATATTATAGCCTTTTAGTACTAAACATGAGGGGCTAAGCTACACTTATAGTCATATAAAGTATAAAGGTACCGATAAACAGGGAACTGGCTCACCTTTACTGTGAGCGTGTACTAACTAAAGGAGGAGGCCCGTCATGCGGGGGGTCATATTGACGAATCTATGTGACATGATTGAGGAGCGTTATGGGCTTAAGTTTCTTAATGATGTGATTGATGCATCCCAATTACCCAGTGGGGGCATCTATACGGCCGGTGGTAATTATGATGGGGCTGAGGTTGCCTCTATTGTTGCGACGCTGGAAAAGCTACTGGGTATTCCTCAGGAGTTTATCATCCGGAATTATGGTGAGTTTCTGGCCATAAAGTTATCGGAAGCGTTTCCTGCTTTTTTTGAAGTCGATGGCTTAAAGGCGTTCTTGAAAACCGTCGATCACCATATTCACGTTGAAGTTGAAAAGCTTTATCCGGAAAGTGAATTACCCAAATTCACCTTTGAGGACCCGGGTGACAATAAGCTGGTGATGCACTATTACTCTTCACGCAAACTGTGTCATCTGGCTGAAGGTTTAATCGAGGGTGCGGCTAAGTATTTTAATGAGGAATGTAGTCTCGTGCATTCTACTTGTATGCATCGTGGTGATGAATACTGCACTTTTGAGATGGCTTTTTATGAAGCAGAGTGATGTTTTTGAAGATGCCTATTATCGCGAAAAAGAAGCGAGAAAGCAGGCGGAGGTGATTCTTGAGGATAAGACTCGCGAGTTGTTTTCTTCTAATGTCGAGTTAAAAAAAGCCAATGAAGAATTATCACGTCAGCAGGCGCAGTTGGTTAAAACAGAGAAGCTGGCCGCACTGGGAACATTGGCAGCCGGAGTGGCGCATGAAATTAATAACCCTTTATCTTTCGTGTTAAGCAATATCTCGAGTTTACAGCGTTACTGTAATAAATATATTGACGTTGTCGAAGCCATTAAAAATGCCAATGAGACTTTACCGGAACCTATAGTAGAAGCATTATCTGCCCTGGAAGGGCGTAGAGATGCAGATTACATTATTAACGATACTCAGGTTATTTTTTCTGAGGTGGATAGCGGGTTGCAACGGGTCAGGGATATTATTCTAAATTTAAAGAGCTTTGCTCGGACAAATCCCAGTGATCGATCTAATGCCAATATCAATGAAGCAATTCAATCGGCCTTGAAAATTCTTAATAACGAGCTTAAGTACAAGTGTGAATTGAATGTTGATTTGCAAGAGCTTCCCCTTATCTACTGCAACCTTAATGAAGTCAGTCAGGTCTTTTTGAATGTGATTCATAATGCAGAGCAGGCGATTAAAAAACAGGGGACGATTACTATTCGCAGTTGGGTCGATAATGCTATCTATATCAGCATTTCTGACGATGGCATAGGCATGAGTAAAGAGACGCTATCGCAAATCTTCAACCCTTTCTATACCAATAAACCCATGGGAATGGGAACAGGCTTGGGTTTATCGGTTTCACACGGAATTATTGAGGATTTGGGCGGTTCTATACGTGTAGAGAGTGAGGTAGGTAAAGGCACTGAATTTACGATTGTACTTCCCACGGAGCAGCGCAAGAGAGATAGAGACGCATGAAGCGAGTTGTATTGGTTGATGATGAGCAATCCATCCTGGATGCCTTATTACGTTGTCTGGATGAAATTGATGCGGATCTTTTCAGTTTTAATTCTCCGCAAAAGGCGCTGGATTTCTGTCAGGATTACGAACCTCATCTTATCATTTCAGATCAACGAATGCCTCTGATGAACGGCTCTGAAATGCTGATTCAGATAAAGGAGAAATGGCCCGCCTGCCAATGTATCCTGCTAAGTGCGTATCATGACTTTGATGCCGTGGCCGACGCGTTTAACAATCAGGTGATAGAAAAATATATCTGTAAACCCTGGGATAATGATGAGTTAACCTTCATTGTCGAGAAGGCTATTTCGGAAACCTCAAAACCGGAAACTGACATCCTCGATAATGATAAGCAGGTACAAGAAAATGGTCAGGCCTTTCATGGAATGATCAGCTCAAGTCCACTTATGCAGAGTGTGTTTGAACGAATAGAAAAAGCCTCTACTGCTAATGTGCCCATTTTTATTACCGGAGAAACCGGCACCGGTAAGGAGCTGGTGGCCAAGGCCTGTCATGAGGAAAGTTATCGGGCCAACGAGCCCTTTATTCCGGTTAACTGTGCCAACTTCTTAGAAAACCTTATCGAATCCCAACTGTTTGGTCATAAGAAGGGCGCTTTTACGGGGGCCGACAGTGACAGCAAGGGCCTGTTTAAAGTTGCCGGAAAAGGCACTTTATTTTTGGATGAGGTCACAACCTTGCCGTTGTCTCTCCAGGCCAAATTGTTACGGGTCATTCAGGAAAGGGAGTTTTCCCCCTTAGGTAGTCATAATTTGGAGCCTTTCCATGCACAATTAATTACCGCGTCTTCAACCAGCCTGTTGTCTGCGGTGAAAGCTGGCGAATTTCGGGAAGATTTATTCTACCGTTTAAATGTACTGGTGATAAATCTGCCTCCGCTACGAGATAGAGGCCATGATATCGCTCAGCTGGCTGAGCACATGTGTCAACGGGTAGCACTGGAGCAGAGTAAAGACATAAATGGTTTTACGCCTGAAGCCATGGTTTTGCTGGAATCCTACTCGTGGCCAGGTAATATCAGGCAGCTGGAAAACTTTATTCACAGTATGGTCGCGCTCAGTTCAGAAACGCTTATTTCAGATACTCTGTGTCAGCAGGGATTGGATCAGTTCAGTGATCTAACCCCGGAATCTTCAGCATCCGTTGTAACAGTGCCTGTTGAAGTAGAAGCTACATCACCTATAGCAGAGGCTGTTCCCACCGCAGTGATAAAATCAGAAAGCGTTAGCGCTCCCAAGATTAAACCTCTGCGTGATGTTGAGCGGGAAACCATCGAACAAGCCATTGACCACTGTGACGGTAATATTCCCAAAGCGGCTGCGTTGCTGGAGGTGAGCCCGTCAACGATTTACCGCAAGATGCAAGCATGGGAATCTCAAGTCTCCGATAAATAACCGCTCTACACCTTTTTATCAACTGGCGACTTTTGGGGCCTTATGGCCAAGCTTGTTAAGCAGGTGATCAATGGCTGTATTCACAGCTGCAAATTGTGGGATAAGATCAGTGGCCAGTTCATCGGTTATGCCACCGGATCCCTGGAGTGCAACGACCGGTTTTTGTTGGTTGAGTAGTCTGTTCATCAGTTTTTCGGTCCCGGGGCCGCCACCGATCATAATACCGGCATCGGCCTTTTGAGCGAGCAGCTGATGTTTAACATCTTGGGATTGGCAGCGCGTTACACTATCCAACGTATAATTTATCCAGGTAAGTTGGCTGGGGTCCAGTACTGCACAGGCCCTGCCACCCAAACCACTAGCGGCAACAAGGGCGTGATGAAATGTACCTTTGGTATTACCGACAGCGAGGCCCAGACCTCGTCGAGCAAGCTGTCTTCCCACCTGAATAGCAAAGACCACATTGTTGATGGGGCAGTGTTTGGCAAAGCCGAGCAGGGCAATATATTGTGTGTTTGCGTGTGTATGCATTATGAATTCCCCTCTCGTAATGAGCGTTCAGAATAGGTTCGCAAACTGCCTAGTAAATAGTCCATCAGGGTTCGTGTGCCGTTGTGGATAATGGCTTCTGCGGGCATGCCTGGGTAAAGTGCCAATTGCGGCTGTTGTGCCAGGGCATGTTTATCTATCGCTAGCGTTAAGGTGTAATAACGGATGCCACGTTCATCTACCAAGGTATCGGGCGATAAGCTAATGATGTTGGCATCGACCAATGGAGTATGACGGGCATTATAGGCGCTGAGGCGAATCTGAGCCGTGTTGTTGTGGTTGATGTTTTCGATGTCTTCCGGTTTTACTTTGGCTTCGACAATAAGTTCTGCATGCGCAGGAATAATTTCCATTAACATCATATCGGGTTCGATCGTGCTACCGACGGCGTTGATGCGTAATTGGCTGATGCGTCCAGCGATAGGGGCCTGGATACGGGTGCGTTGTAAACGACTGTCCAGTAACGTCAGTTCTTTTTGTAATCTGGCGCGTTGATTCAACAGCTGGCGGTAGTTGTCTATAGCTTTGAGGGTATATCTATCCTGCAAATGTTCTTGTTGCTGTTGTAACTCAATGACGTGGGTTTGCAGTTGATTAACTTCTGCTAAGGCATTGGTTCGCACCCGTTCGAGCATAATGGCATTGGCATGAACTTTATTGTGTTGGCTTTGTGAGACAAAATCCTTTTTTGATAGTGCCGCAAATGCTTTGACATCGGTATTCACCAACTCCAACTGCTTGTGTATGTTTTTCAGTTCCTGTTGTTTCCCCTCAATTTGTTGCGAGGCTTGTTGCTGCTGTAAGGACAGAATATGTTGTTGATTGGCCAACTCTTGTCGATGGGCTAACCAGGTTTTTTCTGCGATGGTTATGGCTTGCGGGGTGTTGAGTGTATTGGCTAAAGACCTGAGATCATCGCTAATCGTTAACGCATCGGTTTCAGTGATGATAGCTTGATTGCGTGTTAACTCCAGGCTGGTCACTAACAATTCTTCCATGGTTGAGCGTTTGACTGCCAGCAGGTCTTTGGTATCCAGCTGAATCAGTATTTGTCCCTGTTCTACATAGTCTCCGTTCTCAACCAGCACCGATTCAACAACACCGCGATCATGATGTTGCAACGTTTGGCGCGTCCCCTCAGTCCTAATATGTCCTGGGGCTAGGGTAGCACTGGAAATAGGGGCGAAATGTGACCAACCCGCTATGGCCAGGATACCGATGACGAGAATCAATAATGTCCGCTGAAGAAGCTTTTGGAAATCCAGTGTAAATTGGTTTTCGTATTTCATGACAATTCTCCTCGCAGTGTATGTAGGTTATGTATGGGATGAACGCGATTGTTTGTTAGAGACAGGCCTTGAGGTGGGCCAAAAAACGCGGGTAAGCCGTTATCCATTAACAGGATTTTGTCACTGCCTTCAATGATGGATTTACGTTGCGTTACACTGATAACCGTTGTGCCTCGGTTTTGCATTTCCTGAAATAGTTGCTGAAGTTTATTGAGCCCGTCATTGTCGAGGAGGTTGTCCACTTCGTCCAAAAACAAGTATTTAGGCTGAAAGAACAGGGCGCGGGCAATGGCCAGTTTTTGCATAAAACTTTTACGGCAGGCTTTCGGTTCATCTTTGTTGATCGAGTCATAACCCGCTGATAGCGTTAAAATATCATCGTGAATACCCGCTTGTTGTGCGGCTCGTTCAATGCGATTGCTGGTCGATGTTTGCAGATGGCTGATGTAATCCTTGATCGACAGAGTTAAGGGGGCAGAAGGTGATGCGGCATAGCCAATCTGATTATGTAGCCAGCGTCTGTCTAAATGATGAGACTGGAAGCCATCCAGATATACCGTCAGATCCGGCGTCGATGCTGCAATTCCATTGTTGGGGCTGCTGTTGTTCGCCGATATTCCCAACATGGCATGTAACAGACAAGATTTTCCTGAACCCGATGGGCCTATAATGGTAACATGCTCCCCTTTATTGATACGGATGTCGATAGGGCGGGTATGTTGGTTGGCATTACCGACAATGCGCAGACTACCGTTTAAGGTTGCGGTCGGACGGTATTTATCATCTTGAACTTTGCCCAGCAGTGTTTTTATCTGTTGCAGAATCTGGTGCAGTTCAATTAATTCTCGCCAGTGGCCAATCAGTTGATCAAAGGGCATGAGACAGCGGCTGGCAATAATAATAGCGGCCAACAGTTGGCCTGCGGTAATTTGTTGCTGGATTAACAGCATGGCACCGACAGTCGGTACAGCAATTTGCGACAGCGTACGCAAGCTGTAAGACATTGACATGAGTGATTGCTGAGTGGTGTCTGATTGACTTAAACCCTGGGTTTGGTTATCCACAGCACGTTTAACACGCGCCAACCATAAATGGTGATACCCCATAATCAGTGCATTTCTGTATTCTTGCTGTAAGGCCTGACACTCACGTTGGGTTGTCTGTGCTGTCTGTGACAGATTGGGTTGCAGGCGTTTGAGGGTAAAATGACGCGCTACAGTGATAGCAATCAGTAGTCCATTAACGACGAGCATTGCCAGGCCCAGCAGAGGGTGCATCCAAAACATCACTAATAAAAAAACGGGAATAAACAGGGCATCAGCCAAGCCTTGCAAGCTGGGTTGAGACAATAAATGTGATAGCTTTAACAGCACACCTGGGCTTGACTGAGATTTATCACTCTTCTTTGAGGGCGATAGACTGTTCAAGGCCCAATCTTCCAGATTAAGCTGCTGAACACGATCCTGGATAAGATGGCTGAGAATACGCGGGATACGGCGGCGAACTGTATCCAGCGCAATTCCCATAAGGCAAACCACGAGAGTGACTGTACATAACATCCACAGTGTCTCTTCACTTTTACTGTTAAGTACCCGATCAAAAATCTGCAAACTATAGAGTGGAACGGCAAGCAGCGTGAAATTGATCAATGTACTCAGGCTAATAATGCCCAAAGCAGAGACAAACAGTGCCTTGCGAATTACGCTCCAGGTATTGTGCTGTGTCTGTGTTAAGTCATTCATGGTCTCGCCCCTGTATCATCACCTTTAATTGAGCTTAAGCGATTAGGTTAAAATCACTGAGGGATACATCAGTCACGTGATAAAGCGTGGCAAACGTTTCAGCAGAATAGGTCTCTGCACTGCCATCCATATCAAACGCTAACAATGTATTGCCGTCGGTTTCCGTCACACTGATGAAATCCGCAATCTGGTTTTGATCAATGTTGAAATCAAAGTCCAGCCAATCATCCGTAACTGAGAAGTCCAGGATGCTGTCGACCGCATTGAGATCGGAAGTACGCCAGACGAAGATATCGGCACCATCACCGCCCGACAGGGTGTCAGCGCCTTTAAGGCCACGAATAGTGTCGTTACCATCACCACCGGTCAGTGTGTTTTCACGTAAATCGCCGCGCATCCAGTCGTTGTAGTCAGAACCTATCGCACTTTCTACGGCGTGCAATGTGTCGGAATCACCACCCGTGGTGCGTTTACCGTGAAGGTCGATACGAATAGATTCCGTCAGGGCAGAGTAATCAACCGTGTCATTACCACTACCGCCAACAATGTGATCTCGGCCAGCACCTGAGATGAAGAGATCATCACCGGAGCCACCATTAAGCTGGTCATTACCGGCTCCACCGTTAAGAATGTCGGCACCGTTTGCACCGATCAGGTGGTCATTACCGGATCCGCCGATTAACGTGTCATCTCCCGCGTTACCATACAGATGATCATTGCCAGTACCACCGTCAAGACTATCGTTGCCAGTGCCACCTTGCAGAGTGTCGTGACCACTTTGTCCGAAAAGTGTGTCATCACCTGAGTTACCTTGCAGGGTATCTGAGCCGCTACCACCGTCGAGAGAGTCATCGCCATTTCCTCCTTTCAGAGTATCTGTACCACTATCACCAAAGAGTGCATCGTTGCCGCTATTGCCGGACAGGGTGTCATTGCCGGTACCGCCTTCCAGATGATCATCGCCAAGGCCACCACTTAAGGTATCGTTACCGGAATCACCGTATATACTGTCGTTACCTGAACCACCCTTAATTTCATCCTGACCGTTGCCGCCGTAAGCGATATCATCACCGGAGCCACCAGAAATAAAATCCTGGCCACTATTGCCGTAGTGAATATCATCTCCCGCGCGACCGTAGAGCTCGTCATTACCGGTACCACCGTAGAGAATGTCATCATCGGGTTTTGTACTCACACCCTGGCTGGGAGGGGTAGAGAGAAGACCACGAGCATTGGTACTGCCTATGTCGAGAGTGAAAACGGTATCGTCAAAATCCCGGTCGCCACCGTTGAACAGATCTTCAAACCCCAGGGTGATCTCACCTTTGTCGGTATTCAGTAAACCCACCGTATGATCGATACCATCGGGGTTAAGATTAAACTCGTTTTGAGTTGGGCCTGCACTGGAGTGGTACTGATGGTAAACCAGTTGCTGTTCACTGCCGTCAGCATCGGTAAACAACAGGCCAGGGTTGGTACTGGTCTCGCTGGCCTGACTACCATCACTGTTACGAAATGCCAGACTGCCCGTATCGAAATCCATACCTGCATAGCCACCGTTATAGCTATAACCGTTGGCAATGATAAAGAAACCCACTTGTTCGCCGGCGGTTAATATCAGGCTGCTTTCACTCACACCACTGATCAGTTCACCACCCGAGCCCTGCAGGCTGGCATTAGGAAAGTGCATGGTGACATCGTAGATGTTACCTTCGCTATCAATTTTATAACTGCCCAGGCTGTTACGATAACCGGCACTTTCACCTTCAAAAATGATACGACCGGCATAATTTTCAGTAACGATCAAGTTGGAGAAATCGACAAAACTGGGGCCGCCACCGCCGTAAAGGATGTCATTACCTCTGTTGCCGTAAAGAACATCATTCCCGGTTCCGCCCCAGACTTCATCGTGACCGCTGTTGGCTGTAATTAAATCCTCGCCGCCGCGACCAGAGATCACTTCACTGGCGTTACCGCCATTGAGGACATCGTCATTGTTCGTACCAATTAAGGTTTGAATCGCTTTTGCCATAATGTTTACCTCTTATTTACCACTTAGTTACATCAGTTAAATTGCTGCTATTACTCATTAATAAAAGGATCAAAAATAAAACGAGAAGTTTGGAAGAGTAACCAGCGATGTGTAAAACAGTGTCGATAGAATCAGCGCTGTAACCCACACAGCGGTCATATAGGCAGCCATCAGGTTACGTAAACGATCAGCCAGCGAATCCCCCAAGCCGGCTGATTGGTTACCTCGGTTAGTCCAACGTTGCTTGGATAAACGGGCCAGGCAGTAAACTTTTACCGCCGCGTTTAACAGCTGATTGATATACAAAATGAAAGGCCACTCAATGTGCACTGTTGAGCTGTAACGAAACAGGAATAAAGACAGTGCCATGCGAGATACTGCAATCCAAATCAGATAAGCCACAATGTAAGTGCTGTCTTTAATAATGGTTGCACTGACCGCGACAATGGGGCTAACCAACATGGTCCACATGGCTATACGTTGATCCATCACGCACCACCAAATGAAGTAGCCAATTTTGTTGGGACCTAATTGCAGGGCTCGGGTACCGTTGCGCAGCATATTGCCTGACCAGCGACGGAAATTTTGCGTCATACGCTCAAACCCGGATCCTTCTACTTCTTCAATGGTGTACACCAGTGCATCGGGCACATAGAGCATCTTGGCGTCCTGGGTCAGCATGTAGTACCAGGTACTTTTGTCATCACCTGACAGAAAGCGGAATTTCCCCCACAGCCAATGCTCCAGGTGATCGGCTTCCAACATGCGAATAAATTTGTATTGGGTGAGGTGATTAGCGCGAAACACCGACATACGTCCGGTCAGGGTTAATACCTTGTTGGACATGGCATGGGATTGCATGGCAATACGGCGCTGGGAAAAACGCATAATCAGCCAGGATTGCACCCACTTGGGACCGTAACAAATAACTTCCTCATCAGTGGTTACGGCTTGAAGTTCTTCATCGGCGGCAAACAAGGGGCAGCAGCGGCGCAGAATTCCGGGTTCCAGTACCGCGTCACCATCCATAAAGACAATCAGATCATCCTTGTGAATACCACGGCGCGACATGGCACGCAGCACCAGGCCAATAGCCATACGCTTGCCGGGGACGTTTTGGCGAATCATGACAAACTCAAGGGGCAGGTCCGTGGCGTGCTGACGCAAATAATCCATCATGATATTTTCGTCGTAGGAATCGCCTGAACCCAGCCATAGGGTGGTAGGAATACCTGATTCACGCACTTCGCGGCAGATACTCTGGATAACCAGTTCTGTGGTATCACGGCGTTCCATAAAGGTAGTCATCATGAAATGCGCATGACGTGGACGCCAACCGGCTTGCCAGCGTTGTTCGGCAGCAGCACGGGTTTTAGGAAAACGCGAGTGCTGGTAAATTTCAGAGCGAACAACATGAACAAACCACCAGGCATATCGCCAGATACCCAAGCCTCCCAGGGTGATAGTGATCACCTTAAGTTCTGGGTCCCATATGGTATTAGGAATATACATCACCAACAGAAAACAACTGCACAGATAAAAAGCGACTTGTATTTTTACCAGTAAATTCCACTTTTTCGGCTTGTCGTAGTATCGCTCGCCGCTCTTTAACGCACTGTATTCACGGGTTGAATTAACGGTTTTATGGATGTCAGATTTTTCTGGCCAGGTAACCATTTGCGGGATCATAGGGTTTCTCCCACAGTTGCATCCAAATATTCACTGCTGGTTAGCTGCTGTAATTCAGCCATTTCACCTTGGCGGCGTTTAGCGATAAAGCGGGTAACGGCACGGCTTACCGGAGTAACCGGGAACACGACTTCCACGGGTAAACCAGAGCGGAAATTGACATCGCCAGGCAAGCGATTAACTTCAATTTCTACCAACACGTTTCGACCCGATGTATCCACTGGACGGTAGCTGACAGCTTGGTTAAGCAAGCCGTTAGCATCGGGCTTGATTTTAATCACTCGTCCCATAAACAATTGATCGTGATGTGTGATTTTAATTTGTGCGGGCAAATTAAGTGTGACCGGCCTGGCTTCTTCTACGGTTAAAAACGCATGTATTTTGGGCGTTTGGTTACGCTCAAAGACAGCAATGGTTTCACCACGCTTGACCAAAGCGCCTTTGTGACGATAGAGGTTGACCAGCTTGCCTTTGCCTGGGGAAACAATGGACAGGTTATCCCGGTAGTCATACAGGTTAACCAGGCTTTGCATGGCCAGTGAGATTTCTTTTTGTACCAAATCAATATCGATCTGATACAGGCGTGCTTCTTTACTGGCAGCAGAGCCTGAAGTTTCAATAGCAAGTACCTGACGTTGACGTAACGCTTCCAGTTCCAGTTTTTTCTGCTCAACAAAGATTTTCGATTCATCGATACGATTTTTTAAATCCGGTGATTCAATGGAAAGCATGGTTTGGCCTTCCAGGATAGGTTCATCAACTGCGATATTAACGTCGCGGATACGGCCGTCGACCAGAGAGACAATAGGCTCTACCGGTGCATTGGTTACAGCGCTGTTCACACGCAGACTCAAAAAGTTGTCATAAACGGTGATGGTGGCCAGAGAGAAGAGCACGAGGCCAATAAAAAGATAAACCAGCGACATGGTGATTAAACGCACCGGCAAACGTTGCGTAGGAACTTCTTCCATTGGGCTTGGATCCGGTTTGGTAGATACCGGCGTCACAGGTGAATCAATCCGTAAAATCGTATCCTGAATAGGCGTCATTGAACCGCGAACCAGCTGTTCAACGAAATGGCTCATCAGTTCGGTTTGACGTTCATCCAAGGTCACAAACTTGGCTGCCATGGTGTGGTTTTCTTCGTCCACACGGACAACTTCAATATCAATGGCAAAACCGATATCAAAGCCCTGGAATGGCAGTTCAAACTTGCAGCTAAGACTCTTACCGGAATTTACCTCAGTAATGTCTCTGTCCCAGTCTGCTACGCAGAAGCCTCCCAGACTCCAGTCTTGCGCCGCATAGTCTCGGCCATCGATCTGCAAGTGCAGCGGGGTATGAACCCGATGATGTAGTCGCTGACATGCTTTTTCGCGAGTGATTTTCATGATTCGCCCTTTCTGATCATGCTTTTCAGGTAAGGGGCAAAAACTAAGCCATTGATTGAAAAGTTGTTATTAATCAGTGGGTTATGGGGTTTTTAGGGGGCGATTTGAGAGCTCCTGCCAGTGCAAAAGCCTCGAAATTGCAGATCACAGCCGTTTTTTTGCAATTTGCAAAGCTATTTGCCTGATTGACTGCAAATTGCAATGCACAACGCTCTGGCGGGGGCGTGAGCATGCCTGTGGGTGTCGGATAACTTACTGATTTAAAAGGGAAAAACGGATTTTTGCGGCGGCTGGCTTAGCTCTTGCTCATTACCCTGTAGGCGAAACATTTCGCATTTATTAATGAATTGAAAAAAATCTATAAAGGTGGGCGACCATGATTTTTTCAAGCAATGTTTTTTTGTTCGTTTTTTTACCCGTCTTTTTGACGGCTTACTATGCAACCCCGGAGCGTTATCGTTCCTGGATCATTCTATTTGGCAGTTATTGTTTCTATGCCTGGTGGCGCGTAGATTTTCTGCTGCTGTTTGTTGCCGTTACCCTCTGGAATTATCTGATAGGGCTGCGTATTGAGGCGAGCCTGGACAATAGGCGCAGCGCCAGGTTCTGGGTCACCTTCGGTGTGGTACTGAATTTATCCACGTTGGGTTACTTCAAGTACGTTAACTTTGGTGTAGCTACGGTCAATGCTGTGTTTAACCAAATGGGCATGGACCCCTGGTTAGTCACTCAGGTTATTTTGCCGATTGGTATCTCGTTTTATATTTTTCAGGCGATCAGTTACATCATCGATGTCTACCGTAAAGATACGCCTGCCACACACAATCTGATTGATTTTGCTGCATTCATTGCTTTGTTCCCGCAACTGATCGCAGGCCCAGTGCTGCGTTATAAAGATGTCGCACATCAGTTTCAATCACGTACCCATAGCGTGAGTAAATTTTCCGAAGGCGTGCAGCGATTTATGCTGGGCTTCATTAAGAAGGTCATTATTGCCGATAGCATTGCGCCTTTGGTGAATGCCGGATTTGCACTTGAAAATCCAACCATGCTGGATACCTGGGTAACGGTATTGGCTTATACCGCCCAGTTGTATTTTGATTTTTCAGGCTATGCCGACATGGCTATTGGTCTTGGCTTGATGATGGGCTTTAAGTTTGTGGAGAACTTTAAACACCCCTACATCAGTCAATCAATCACCGAGTTCTGGCGCCGCTGGCATATCAGTTTATCCAGTTGGTTGCGAGACTACCTGTATGTGCCTTTGGGTGGCAACCGCAACGGTAAAGTCAAAACCTATCGCAACTTACTGTTAACCATGATTCTGGGCGGCTTTTGGCACGGTGCTAACTGGACCTTCCTGGTCTGGGGTATTTGGCACGGTAGCTTGCTGGCCATTGAAAAAGCCGTTGGCCTGAATGTATCGGCAGAGTCAGCGCGAGACCGCTTTGTGATCACTCGCTGGGTACTGACATTGTTCCTGGTGATGTTGGGTTGGGTTGTATTTCGTGCGGAAACTATCACCAGTGCCATGACCCTGTATGCAGCGATGTTTGATTTCTCCAGTCTGTATATCAGTGAAGTGTATGCCGCCACCATTCGTCACTCTCAGCTGGCTATTCTGGCTGCGGCCTGGGTGCTTATTGTCTATCGCGGTTTTCAGCAGCGTGCTCAGGAGTTGGGTAAAGACTTTATTGTCATGCCTCGTGTCTATGCGGCTCTGTTGATTCCCCTATTCTTTATCGCGCTTCTGAAGCTTTCTGCACAGAGCTACAGCGCTTTTCTGTACTTTCAGTTTTAACAGAGGTTGGAGGAAATGAAGATGAATAACAATTGTAAAAAACCACTGTTAGATCAACTTTACTGCGTGAGTTTTGCGGCCTTGATATCCGGCTTTTCGGTGGGATCTTTAATGGATTTTAAGACGGATGCGATCAATGAGGCCCAATTCGAGGAACTGATTACCGGACAGATCACGGTAGCACTGGAAGATGATTACGATGATCACTTTCCACTTAAATCACTTGGCGTGAACTTTTGGTCAGCGATTGATTACACGGTATTTTCCGAAGGCCGTCCAGGGTTGGTTATCGGTGAGGACGGCTGGCTGTTTTCCAGCGAAGAGTTTACCGCCACTGCGGGGGCTGAACAATCGCTGCAGCAAAACCTGGCATTTGTTGGTTGGGCTAAACAGGCACTAGCGCGTCAGCAAATAGCGTTGGTGGTTAGTCTGGTTCCTACAAAAGCGCGTGTATTGGCCAGTAAACTGGCTGAACGCAAGCCTTCGTTATTACAGCGATCACTTTATCCTCAATTGCTGGAGACCCTTGATCAGCAAGGCATAGTCGTCGCTGATGGGCTGCAAGCGATGGCCTCACATGGGCAGGCGGAGTTGCAGTTCTTGCGCAACGATACCCATTGGACCCCTATGGGGGCAGAGCAAGTCGCTGTCAATACGGCGGCCATGGTTGAGCGTGAATTTGGTGCTATGCATCTGCACCGCCAACCCTTTATTACCGAAATCTCGGCGGCGAAAAATCATCAAGGAGATTTGTTGAACTTCTTGCCATTAACACCCTGGTTTGAAGGTTTGATGCCGCAGCCGGACATGCTCTCAATAACGACAACGTATGCTCAATCCACAGCGGCGGATGATTTATTTGGTGATGCACCGAATGTGGAAATTGCGTTGGTGGGTACCAGTTACAGTGCAAACCCCAAATGGAATTATGCCGGTGCCCTAAAGCAAGCGTTATCAATGGATGTGGAAAACCTTTCCATGGAAGGCGAGGGGCCCATGGTTCCCATGCTTGAGTTTTTAAATACCGAGAATCTAGATAAAGACGCTATAAAGCTGGTGATTTGGGAGATTCCGGAACGCTATATGCTTTTTGATTATTCGCCGCTGTATGCAAGTTTGCTTGAGCCGCTTGACGATACAGACAAACGCCTTGCTTCTTTTAATCGTAAACAATAGTTGTGTTTTGGAGGCTGTTATGAACCGTTCATTTAATATGATTTCTTACACTCAACTGATCGTTATGTTGGTGTTGTTAACCGTTTGCATGATGCCCAATGCAGAAGATGCCGCGTTGTATGATAAAGCACCCAAAGGCTCTTCCTTTATTCGGGTTATTAGTCTGTCTTCTACGCCCATGAGCGTGCGCCTGGGTGATCGCAATATTCAAGCGCAGTCCTATTGCTCGGCCAGTGAGTTTTTGTATCTGCCTGCGGGACAATACAGTCAAACCATCGGCGATATCAGTTGGAGCGGTGAGTTTGAAGAAGACGGTATCTATTCGCTGGTAATTTCCGATGCGGAGATCTGGCTGTTAAAAGAACCCAAGGCGACTCACTCTCGTAAAGGTGTATTAGCTGTCTATAACTTCTCCGATTATCAATCGATTTCGGTGCGCACCAGCGAAGGTGGTCGCTTGGTGTTTCGCGAGTTACCAAAGGGGCAGTTGGTATATCGTCAGGTTAACCCTATCAAAATTGGGCTGTCTGCTTATGCCGACGAGCAACGTGTGCACGATTCTGCGCCGGTTATTTTTCAGACGCGTGTACTGTCCAGTTTGTTTATCTGTGGACAGGAACAGTCTCTGAAAAGTCATTGGGCGATGTACTGAGTTTTCAGATTGTTGAAGTTTGGAGGGTGAAATCATGAAAAACGTATCAACACATGCAGCGATCCTGTCCCTGGTTATCGGCTTGGCCGGTACCCAGACCGGGTATGCAAAGGCACAAACGCAGGATAACTATCCGCGTTTATGCGAAGCCGCTACTGACGTAGGTAATTACCACAATGACTTTCTTAAGAGTTTTGTGACTCTGCAACAAGGCGATGACGGATGGTTATTCAGAGATCACGATCTGAGATTAACATTTGGTCCTGGCCGTTCGGGTATGCAAAAACTTGGCGAGTTGCAGCAGGCCTTAAAAGCCAAGGGAACCACCTTGGTGATGGTGCCGATTCCAACGCGAGCATTGGTGCATCCGCAGGCATTGGGAGACATCGATTATAACCTCTCCCGTAGCCGCCGCGCTTATGAGCGGTATTTAAAGCAGCTCCGGGGTATGGGTATTGTCGTCCCGGATCTGGAAAAGCTGGTTGCCTCCGATGTGGATAAACCCCTGTTTTTTGCGCGTGATCATCATTGGAATAGTCGTGGAGCACGTGCCGTTGCGCGCTATACCGCTCGTGCTATTCAGCGTACCCATGACTACGAAAACCTGGAAAAACAGCAGTTCTTAAGTCACTACATCGACAAGGATAACAATCACGGAAGCTTGCAGCGGGCAGCTGAGATCCTTTGTGAGAGCGGTGATTCCACACCGCGTTATCCGAAAGAGTCTTTTAAAATTTATCAAACCGCACTGGCCGGTGAGGCCGATTTATTTGGCGATGAACAGGCTGCAGATATTGTTCTGGTTGGTACCAGTAACAGTCAGGGAAAATTGTGGTACAACTTTTCCGGTTTCCTGAGTCAATACACCAATCTGGATGTATCTAATGAAGCGGTCAGTGGCGGGGGATATGATGGTTCTTTAATGCAATTTCTGCGCAGTGACGCATTTAAACAGCAACCCCCCAAGTATTTGGTATGGGAGATCCCAAGCTATTACACCCTGGGTTCTATGGCATTTTATGAGCAAGTGTTGCAGTTGCTTAAGGAGGAATCATGAACACGTTATCCACATTTCTCGCAGTGCCCCTGATTGCGTTGGGCGCGACAAGTCATGCAACCGAAACCGTTGTGGAATGGGGTTATGATTCCAACCCGCATAAAATATCTTCGCCTGACTCCGGTGCTCAATTTACCCGTGCCCAGATCAAGCACAATGGCGAGAAGGTATTAGAGCAACAGCAGAAGCTTAAATACAGTCTGCGCCTCGACAGTTACTTTTATGAAGGTGGCAGTACCGCAGCAGACAATCACCGTTTTGATGGCCGTATACGTTGGGCCAATCGCTTTAAAATCGGCAAGCGTACAGCCAACTTTTTGGTGACTGGCGATATGCGTAGCGAACGTAAAACCTATTTCAGTCAAAGCCAACGCCAGGTTGCAGAAACCAGTAGTGGGGATTCACTTGAAGACCGTTTTAATTACGATTCACTGAAAATGGCCGGCGAATTTATTTACCGCTTTGATCGACAAAAGTCACTGTCTTTACACAGTTACGTTACTCGGCGTGACTATCAGGAAGATTATAGCGATCTAGATATTGAAAGCCTCGATTATACCGAAGTGAATCTGCAACCAAGCTTTCGCTATAAAACGGGTAATGGCAGTTATGTGCGTGCCTTTGTGTATCACAAGGTTCGTTACTATGACGAATTGATGAATGACAATCTGGACGGCAGAAATATCGAAGGTGATGAAGTTGAGCTCACCATGCAGGGCTACGGCATACTGTATAAACGCAACATCTCCAAACGTCTGGATATCAAGGTGTATCTCAATGGCTATTTCGCCAGAGATAATGCTGACGGATATCGTGACCTGAATTATCAGAAACTGGAGTTTTCCGGTAACTATGCCTTCGATCATGGTGGCCTCTTGAGTTGGCGTACCAATCTCTACAGTCGTGATTATCTGGAGGATTCAGCCAGACCGCCTGAGTCTGAAACAGGAAACTCCGGGCGTTTACGTGAGGGGGTATTCAGCGAGGTGATCTATTCCTACCCATTGATCAATATCGATGGTAACCCTTTGCGCTGGCAGCTGCGGGCTACGGGGGAGTGGGAAGATAACTCCGATGATTACTTTACCTATGATCGTCAGATCATGGCCACCGGGCTTCATTATCAGTTCTGACAATCAACTGCAGCAGAAGCCTCCTGAAATCCCACGTCCCTGGCGTGGGATTTTTTGTTTATACGGGGTTAGCTGGGGCTGTCGCCAAGTGCAAATAGCAATCGCAGATTGCTTTGCAATTTGCAAAGCGGGTAAAGGCGGGTTTGAGCAGATATTGACTGAGTTTTTGTAAGTAGTTGAAATTAAAGGAAAAAATAAATTTTGCGAGGCTGGCACGATACCTGAAATAACCACTGTGGGTTATCAAATTTTACGAAGGGTGAAATCATGTACAGCAACAAATTACTCAACGAAAAGAAACACTTTACCGAATTTGAGTTCGTGCTACCTGAGCCAGAAGCAACCAATGTGGTTGAACTGCCCAAGAAGCGTGAACATCGCAAGCTGCGTATTAGCATTATGGGCCTGGGTTATGTAGGTGCCGTATCGTCGGCTTGCTTCTGTCGTCTGGGTCACGAAGTGATTGGTGTCGATCCTGATCAGCAAAAAGTGGCCGTTTTGAATAGTGGCAAGTCACCAATTGTTGAGGAAGGTTTGGATGAACTACTGAGTGATGCTCGCAGCCGCAAGCGCTTTTTTGCCACGACCTATACCCAGCAGGCCATTCAGGAAACTGAAATTACGCTGGTAAGCATTTGTACGCCAAGTGATGCCGAAGGCGCCTGTGACCTGACGTATTTGAAGCAAGCCGCAGAGCAAATGGGTGAAGCCCTGCGTCAGAAACAAGACTACCACGTATTTGTTTATCGCAGCACCGTACCGCCTCGTACAACCCGCGATGTCATGATTCCCATTATTGAATCGGTATCCGGCAAAAAAGTGGGCGAAGATTTTGGTGTGGCTTTCAATCCGGAATTTCTGCGCGAAAGTACCGCCGTTGATGATTTCTACCATCCACCAAAAACCGTCATTGGCGGTTATGACGCTGCCAGTATTCGCGCTGTACAACGTTTATATGCGGGTGTGTCCGGTGAAGTGGTATGCACTAACCTGGAAGCGGCTGAATTTGTTAAATACGTCGACAATACATGGCATGCACTGAAAGTCAGCTTTGGTAATGAGATTGGTCGTTTGTGTAAAGCCGTAGGTGTAGATAGTCACGAAGTGATGGATATCTTCTTAAAAGATACCAAATTAAATATCTCTCCTTACTACCTCAAGCCGGGCTTTGCGTTTGGTGGCTCCTGTCTGCCAAAAGACACCCGCGGTATTTCTCACTTGGCCAAATCCCTCAACCTCGATCTGCCAGTGATTGAACATATCAATGATTCCAACCAGGAGCACATCCAGCATGCAATGGATATGGTCTCTGAACTGGGTGTAAAACGCATTGGTATTATGGGATTGACCTTCAAAGCCGGAACCGATGATTTGCGTGAAAGCCCAGCTATCGCGTTAATGAAAGCGCTACTGGAATGTGGCTATGACGTAAGTTTCTACGACCCTTGTGTGCAGCGTTTCACCTGTCTGGATAAAGATCCGGAGATGAATGCCAAGCTACAAGCGTGTCACACCCTGTTTGCTGACAGCTTACTGGAAGATTCAGAAGCCCTGTTGCTGACGCACAATGCGCCTTATACCCAACAAATGATTAAGCAAGCATCCGATGATGTGAAAATTATTGATCTGGTGCGTGTAACCAACTCCGTAGTTGCGGGTGAAAACTATCAAGGCATTTGCTGGTAAGCATGCTGAACAACACGGTACGCCAATATTGGCGTACCGCGGCATATATAAACTTTATTTCGGGCGAGGAAATAATCATGACTTTAAAACTGAATAACGATGCCATTGTTCCTGTCGTACTGTGTGGCGGTAGTGGTACCCGTATGTGGCCAATGTCACGAACCCAGTACCCCAAGCAGTTTCTCAATTTGACTGGCGATGCATCATTGCTACAAAAAACGCTACAGCGCCTGGAGTTTCTTAGCCAACCAGGCATTCTGGTGTGCAATCAGGATCACCGCTTTCTGGTCGCAGAACAAATGCGCACCCAGGGTTATTCTGCAAAACGAATTTTGCTGGAACCTTGTGGCAAGAACACCGCTCCCGCAATTGCCCTGGCAGCACTTAACGCTATGGCACAAGGAGATGACCCACTACTGTTTGTGGTAGCGGCAGACCATGTTATTCAGGATCAGGCTGCGTTTGTAAGCTCCGCCATGCAAGCGGCCGCCATGGCCACCAAAGGTGTATTGGTGACCTTTGGTATTAAGCCAACCTGTGCGGAAACCGGTTACGGTTATATCGAACCGGGCGCATCGCTGGATGAGCACAGTTATGTCATTGAGCGTTTTATTGAGAAACCAGATCAGCAAACCGCTGATGAGCTGTTCAACAGCGAAAACTATCTGTGGAATAGCGGCATGTTTATGTTCCGGGCTTCAGCGTTCTTGCACGAACTGGAGTTATACCAGCCAGAGATTTACAACTGTTGTCTGGAAGTCAGCAAAGCGCAAAAAAATCAGGAAGATTTTGTCTATCTTGATGAAGCTCTGTTTAGCGAGTGCCCATCTCTGCCAGTTGATATTGCCGTCATGGAAAGCACTTGCCGCGCTGCGGTGGTGCCGGTGGATTGTGGCTGGACCGATCTGGGTTCCTGGAACAGTCTTTGGGAAATCTCCGAAAAAGATGGCAATCACAATGCCATTCTTGGTGATGCCATGGCGCTGGAGAGTCACAACAACCTGATTAAAGCCAATAACCGCTTGGTATCCCTGGTTGGCGTAGAGGATCTGGTGGTGGTAGAAACCAGCGATGCGGTACTGGTGGCCCATAAAGATCATATGCAATCAGTAAAACTGGTTACGGAGCAGTTGAAATCACAGCAGCGCTCGGAGCACGCACTGCACCGTCAGGTGCACCGCCCCTGGGGTAAGTTTGACTCCATTGATAGTGGGGAGCGTTTTCAGGTTAAGCACATCACCGTGCGCCCGGGCGAGAGGCTTTCATTGCAAATGCATCACCACCGCGCTGAGCATTGGATTGTGGTGTCTGGTACCGCCAATGTAACCCGTGGCAATGTTTCGCAACTGGTGAGTGAAAACGAATCGGTTTATATCCCTATCGGTGAAACCCACTGTTTGGAGAATCCGGGCAAGGTGCCCTTGGAACTGATTGAGGTGCAATCTGGAGCCTATCTGGGGGAAGACGATATTGTCCGCTTCGAGGACCAGTACAACCGCGCATAACCTTATTTGCCATGCTTACCCCGATGGTGTGGCGAATTCATTCAGACTCGGGGACATGATCCACCCTGGCCCAACAGTACTTACTCGCCCAAAGTGCTGTTGGGCATCTTTTTATGGGGCTTTTCCCCTGTCACAGAGCTGTTTGAACGCCCCAGAACGGCGTATAATCCCCGCCTTTGCGGCTACAGCAGAGATCTGTAGTCCCCTCGACAACCCTGGATTCTGAGATAGCTATCCTATGACCGTTCGCACCCGTATTGCGCCGTCACCGACCGGTGATCCCCACGTAGGTACTGCCTACATTGCCCTGTTTAACCTGTGTTTTGCCCGTCAGCACGGCGGCCAGTTTATCCTGCGTATTGAGGATACCGATCAGGCTCGTTCCACCCCGGAATCCGAACAGGCCATTCTCGACAGCCTGCGCTGGTTAGGCCTGGATTGGGATGAAGGTCCGGACAAGGGCGGTGACTTTGGCTCATACCGCCAAAGCGAGCGTGCCGATATCTACGCGAAATACTGCCAGGAGCTGGTGGACAAAGGCCATGCCTTCCACTGCTACCGCACCCCGGAAGAACTGGATGAACTGCGTGAAGCACGTCGCGCCGCTGGTGGTTTTACCGCCCTGAAGCCCAGCGAGCTGAAGCTGTCTGATGAGGAAGTGACCAAACGCAAAGAAGCGGGTATGCCTTATGTGGTGCGTATGAATGTACCGGAAGGCGAGGGCCCATGCCCGGTAGACGATATGCTGCGTGGCACTATCGAGCTGGATTGGGGCCAAGTGGATGCTCAAATTCTGCTCAAGTCTGACGGTATGCCTACCTATCACCTGGCCAACGTTGTCGATGACCACCTGATGGGCATTACCCACGTACTGCGTGGTGAAGAGTGGATTAACTCCGCGCCCAAGCACAAGCTGCTGTACGAATACTTCGGTTGGGATATGCCGCAACTGTGCCACCTACCACTGCTGCGTAACCCGGATAAGTCCAAACTGAGTAAGCGCAAGAACCCAACTTCAATTCTGTACTACCAGCGTATGGGCTTCCTGCCTGAGGCGGTAGTGAACTACCTGGGCCGTATGGGCTGGTCCATGCCGGATGAAAGCGAGAAGTTCAGCCTGCAACAGATGATCGATAACTTCGATGTGCAGCGTGTATCTCTGGGCGGCCCTATCTTTGATGTGGAAAAACTGTCCTGGTTGAACGGCCTGTGGATTCGTGAAGACCTGAATGTTGATCAGTTGGCTGACCGTCTGCAAGACTGGGCGCTGAACCGTGACAACCTGTTAAAGGTACTGCCGTTGGCACAAACGCGTATGAATACCCTCAGCGACTTTGCGCCGCTGTCGGCTTTCCTGGCGGCCGGTCAATTACCTCTGACTGAAGACAGCTTTGCCGAGATTAAACTGGACGAAGAGCAGCTCAAACAAACCCTGCAGTTTGCCCTGTGGCGCTTGGAAGCGCTGCGTACCTGGGAGCGCGATGAGATTTTCAACACACTGAAAGAACTGGCAGGGCAATTGGATATTAAGATGAAGGACTTCCTGGCACCACTGTTTATTGCGATTGCTGGTACTACTGCATCCTTCTCGGTATTTGATTCCATGGTGTTGTTGGGCCCAGATATGAGCCGTGCGCGTTTGCGTCATGCCTTGAATGTGAAAGTGGGTGAGCTGGGTAAAAAGCAGCTGAAGAAGCTGGAAAAAGCTTACGCTTCTTTAGGTTAAACCGCATCATCCCGGGGCGAGCTTGTAAAACGCTCAAGCTCGCCCACCAGCTGATGGTGACAAGAGGTTACCGCGTTAGACAAATTAACCAATAACCGCTTGTCCTCATCTCTTGCGGCTTCTTCTAGTTGTTCTGCCAAATCCTGCAATGCCATCGCACTCAAATTTCCGGCGACACCTTTAATGGCATGGGCTGTATTGAGTGTTTCTTCGAAATTATTGCTGGCAATAAAGGCCTTTAACTCGTCTAACCGGGCTGGCATGTCCTGAATATATAAAGACGCTAACTTGGCGACTCGCTCAGGTTTATTGTTAACACGACGTAACACAGAATGCTGATCCCATACCGGCTTTTTGGGTTGTTTTAGCTTGCGGCTTGTTTCTACGGGCGTTGTGAAGGGGTCTGTTTTTTTGGGCACAGGATTAGGTGAAACCGGTGTTAACCATTTGGCGAGAACCTCTTCCAGCAAGGCCGTGTCTATTGGTTTACTGATGTAGTCATCCATGCCTGCGTCCAGGCAGTGTTCTTTGTCTCCGGCCATGGCATTTGCAGTCATGGCGATAATCGTTATGTTGCGATTGTGATCACCTGCTTTGCCCGCCCTGATATTTTTTGTCGCTTCGTAGCCATCCATTTCCGGCATTTGGCAGTCCATTAATACCAGAGAGTAGACATCACTACCTTCAGCGTGCTTCAGAGCGTGTAGCGCTTCTATGCCGTTACCGGCAATATCCGCATCCAGATTGATATCGTGGAGGATTTCCTTGGCTACCTGCTGGTTGACTTGATTGTCTTCCACCAAAAGTATTCGTTGGGATTCAGGCCAGTCTAGCGTCGTTGGTTGTTTGGTGGCATCGAGGCTGCGAACAAAGTGTCGGGTAACCAGGGGTTTGGCCTGATCCAGCGTTGAGCCCCCATGGGCGACCACAGCTAGAGCATCATGTAAGTCTGAAGGTGTGGCGGGTTTAGGGAAATAGCCATCAAAACCCAGATCGGAAAAGTACTGTGCATCTCCTCGTGTATTAAAGGAGGTCATCATAATTAGCTTTATATTGCGAAAGCGGGGGTTAGCTTTCAGTTCCTGGCCCAGCTCTGCGCCATCCATATCGGGCATACTGTAATCCAGTAGACCTATATCAAAGGGAGCCCAGTTTGCATCTATCTCGTCCTGGCAGTCGTTGCTGCGCCGCTGACAAATAGCCAGTGCTTCTGAGGCAGATTTAGCTTGAGTGACATCGCATCCCCACTGCTCAAGTTGAGTGCTGATAACTTCCAAATTGGTATCGTTATCATCAACCAGCAACAGTTTAAGATTTGATATGTTGGTTGGTGGTTTTCGGGGGGGGGGATTTGTTGGCTCTTTTCGAGATCAATGGTAAAGGTAAAGCTGCTACCTTGATCAGGGGCACTGGACACATGTATATCACCATTCATCAAATTGCAGAGTTTTTTGACGATGGAAAGACCCAGGCCGGTGCCGCCATATTTCCTGGTAGTTGATGCATCGACTTGGGTGAAGGTATTAAACAGTCTGTGTTGTTTGTCGGCTGGAATACCTATGCCCGTATCGGTGACTTTGCAGGTTAGATGTAGTTTTTCGTTGTCCAGTGCTTTCAGATTGGCGGTGATAACAATTTCACCTTCGTGAGTGAACTTCAAGGCGTTACTAATCAGGTTAGTGAGTATCTGGCGTACCCTACCAGGGTCGCCTTTCACCATGGTTTGCTTGACTTCAATAATATTAAGAATAATCTCTATGCCTTTTTCCTGGGCGCGCAGTGCCATGCTCTCGATAAGTTCTTCCATCAGGCTTTGGAGATTGAAATCAATAATTTCAAGTTCCAGCTTACCAGCATCAACTTTAGAGAAATCGAGAATATCATTAATGATGTTAAGCAGTGATTGTGCGCTTGTATAAGCGATTTTTGCTTTTCTGTGTTGCTCATGATTCATATCTGATTTTATCAGTAGCCCCAGCATGCCGAGTACACCATTAATGGGAGTGCGAATTTCGTGGCTCATAGTGGCCAGGAAGTCTGATTTATACTGACTTGATTTCTCAAGATCATAGGCTTTTTGTTCTAGCTCTTTTTGTGTTTGAATTAAATCCTGATTGGTTAGTTGAATTTCACGTTTTTGCTGGGTCAGCAGTTCTTTTTGTTCCTCTAACATCGCGTTGGACGCATTCATACTTTCGGTCGAATCTTTCAAATTCAACGTCATCTGATTGAAGGCGTCGGCCAATTTACCAATTTCATCATTGCTCTCGATTTCAATGCTCTGGGAGAAATCTCCGTCGGCAACCCGCTGTGTACCTTCATTCAGTTTAAGTAAGGAGTTTAGAATGGTTTTCAGCAGGTAAAACCCGGCTATAACAACAGCCAAAATGGTGGTGATGGCTCCGATAACTGTTTGGTACAGTGTTACTTGTGCGGCAGCTTCTGCTTCACGGGAACGTATATTGATCAGCTGATGCTCAACTTCGATAAACGCTTTAATCTGTGACTGAATAGTTTCAATAAGGTTTTTCCCGCGTTCAGTCTCAATCAAGCGTGTCACGTCTGCCATGGTGGCACCGGATAGATCCAGTTGTCGGCGAAGGAGGATT